>NZ_FOLL01000001.1 GCF_900112315.1 Parapedobacter composti
GCAGTTAAGCCCGCCAGAGCCGATGGTATTGCCGTAACAGGCGTGAGAGTAGGTCGGTGCCGGATTTCATTCAATGCCCCGCTGCGTAGAACGCAGCGGGGCTTTTTTGTTAGGCGTACCGTGCTAATAACTAGGTCATTGCTTTAGATTAGCTGTTCCGCAAGGAGCGGTATTCTACAGAAAATTAAGACGAAGAGGAATCGCCTTTTTTAAATCCTGTGATTCCGGGCTTATATCGTGGTTTGAAACCTAAGGGTTTAGCGGGGGGCTGGGATTGTTCTGCCGCTGGCGTACTTGTTGGCTCCGCAGTGTCGTTTTTTTCCCGGGGTTGGGCGGGCTCTTCATCCGTCTTGGCAGGGGCAGTGGTTCCGGCCTTGAATCGTGGTTTGAAACCTAAGGGTTTAGCGGGGGGCTGGGGTTGTTCTGCCGCTGATGTACTTGTTGACTCCACATTATCGTTTTTCTCCTGGGGTTGGGTAGGCTCTTCATCTGTTTTGGCACGGGCAGTTCCGGCCTTGAACCGTGGTTTGAAACCCGCTGGTATCGCTTTTGCGTCTACTTTGTCGGTTCTTACAGACTTGTTGGGATTTGGCTCGTCCGTTTTTCCGTCCGTAACTTCTTCAGTAGTTAATTGGAATTCTTTACGAAGACGGTTGAACCAGTATTTTTTTGTGTGATCAAAGCTCTTTTCCCCCATCAGCGCGTAGTGTTGCCGGAATTCTTGATATAGATCCGGCCTGGCACGCTGAAATTGCGCCAAATCAATCTTTTTCTTTGCAAAAAAATCTTCAAACGTCATCAGGCCATATTGTGGTAGACCGCTTGGACGTCATCGTCCTCCTCAATTCTATCAATAAGTTTCAACACATCAGCAGCATTTTCTTCAGAAACGTCCGAATTTGACAACGCGATGCGTTCCAGTTTAGCGCTTTTTACTTCCACACCTTTTTCTTCCAATAGTCTTTGCATGTTACCGAAATCTTCAAAAGAAGTTTGAGCAACAACTACATCGTTTCCCTCTTCATCGGCTTCTACGTATAACTCTTCCAACCCACCATCGATAAGCTCAAGTTCCAATTCCTCCAAATCAGTATCTTCCGGTATGGTAAACCGGAAGATGGATTTCCGCTGAAAAATGAAATCAAGAGAACCTGTCTTGCCTAAGGTGCCTCCAAATTTGCTGAAATAACTACGGATATTAGCCACCGTCCGGTTAGTATTGTCGGTGGCTGTTTCGATTAGTATGGGAACCCCGTGAGGTCCATAACCCTCATATACATGTTCTTCATATCCCTTAGCGTCTTTGTCCGAAGCTCTTTTAATAGCTGCTTCTATGCGATCTTTGGGCATGTTCACTGCTTTGGCATTCTGAATTGCGGTACGTAGCCGTGAATTTCCCTCAGGATTGGCGCCGCCTTCCTTTACGGCAATAGCGATTTCTTTACCTAACCGTGTGAACTGGACGGCCATTTTTGCCCAACGTTTGAATTTGCGTTCTTTCCGGAATTCAAATGCTCTTCCCATCTTTATATATGTATATTGTCTTTAAGATTTTTAATCATCAGTTGAGTAATATCCGTTAAATCATATTGTGGTTGCCACCCCCAGTCGCGTCGCGCGTCGGCGTCATCAATACTATTGGGCCATGTATCCGCAATGGCCTGCCGGGGATCGTTTTCCGTATAAGTGATCACAAATTCCGGTATAATCTTCCGGATTTCCCGGGCTAACATATCCGGCGTAAAACTTACTCCTGTAAGGTTATAGCTTGAGCGGATACGGATGGCTTCTGCCGGTGCGTCCATCAAAGAAAGGGTGCCTCGGATGGCATCATCCATATAGAGCATGGGTAACGCCGTATTAGCTGATAAGAAACAGTTGTACGTACTATGTTTTAACGCTTCATGGAAAATATGAACGGCATAGTCAGTGGTGCCTCCGCCGGGAGCGGCTTTCCAGCTGATGATGCCGGGATACCTGATACTCCGCACATCAAGTCCGAAACGGAGATGGTAGTACTCGCAAATCCGTTCGCCGGCAAGTTTGCTTATGCCATATACCGTATTAGGATCCATTACGGCATACTGTGGCGTGTTGGTTTTCGGCGAATTAGGGCCGAATACGGCAATGGAGCTCGGCCAGAATACTTTGCTGACACCGTATTCAAGTGATAGGTCGAGTACATTTAATAAGCCGTTGATATTTAGATCCCAAGCTTGCCGTGGGAGCTTTTCTCCGGTGGCCGAAAGGATAGCGGCCAATAGGTATACCTGTGTAGGGCGATATTTGGAAAATAGCGCATGAAGAGCTCGCCGATCGAGCACATCGATGGTTTCAAACAGGCCTGCTGCATCCGGCAATTGTGGTTGGCGTATATCGGACGTCACGACCTGGGTTTGCCCATATTTTGATCGTAACACGGTAGCCAATTCAGTGCCTATCTGGCCGTTTGAACCAAGGATGATGACTTGTTCTTTCATTGGATGCAAACTTAGCAAAATTCCACCGTATTCACAGCTTGGCAGCCAGCGCAAAGCTTAACCGGTAGGTCCGCCTGCGTCCAGAAGCATGATACAGTTCAATAACGGCTATATAAACCCCAACGGGTTGGCGCCGACCATTATCAGCCATTCCATCCCACAGAATAGAGCCATGAGTGCCCAAACTTTGGTTGCGCTGTAGCTGCTTGACCAACCTTCCGTTATCATTGTAAATGGAGATATTAGCCATATAACCACTTTCGGGCAGACGGTAACTGATTTCCAAGTAATCTTCAAAACCATCACCGTCCGGCGAGAATGTTTTGGAAACCAGGCGGACGTTTTCCTGCGAACCGTCAATCACTCCCTGAGAGTTTGCATATCCCGGCGTGGCACCCCCAACGGCAGTTGCGGCAGACTGGAAATTTCCGGGTGCCAGGGTGGGCATCGAAAAGTGCCTGCGCTCAAGGGATACCCCGCGATGATCGACAATAAAGGGCGATTGCATATTTTTGGTGTAAAAGAGACTGTCTATTGTTAAGCTGTCACTGTAAAGTACGACCCCACCTATTTCATTATTGAAATTAGGTAAAGCAGGAACGGTGATGAAAGTATGAGGCACACTGTTCGGATAATGTTGCTGTATGATGGCGGGTTGTGATGTAAGTACTTTGTATTCGTTGGGATATATAAAGGACTGCTGGTTCGTAATAGCACGTTTGGTGCCTGCGCTTCCGGATGAACTTACATTGGCAATATGGATTTTACGCAGATCGATAATTTTGTCCGAATAGTTATAGATTTCGACAAAGTCTGCACCGTTAGTTTTCGGATAGGAAAGAAGTTCATTAATCAATATGTCTTGAGGTAAAACGGTGTTGTGTGAAACGGGATCATCCATCAAATCAAAAGGCCGAATGAGTATGTAATGAAGCCGGAAGTCTGCATAGCGAATAGGCGAAAAATTAACAGCATACCCAGTATAGTAATCGGTTACGTAAATGTCGTTGACGTGCGGAAGAGTTGACGCTTTACCAGATACCCGCTCGAAACTGCCGGAATCATTTTCATCCGCAAATATTTGCCAATGACCATCTCGATTGCATACCACCCGTACACGAGCCCTGAACGCGGCCGACTGGCTCTCAATCGAATCACTACGGAAAATGACTTGGCGTGTATTGCCGTCTTGCCGCCACAGATGATATACATGTTTACCGTTGGCACCGTCGATTTGTAAATGGTAGCCTTGCTGGGAACCGTGTAAAGATGGGTTTGTGGAGATGAGATAGAGCCTAACATAGTTATTCACGGCTAAGGCACTGTTCACATGTATACCCATTTCCCATATCGTATTGCGTAAACGGGTGACAGGCCGGGCGAGATAGGCGGGGCTGGTCGCCTCAGCAAGGAGGGTAAGTCGGTGTTCAGCGATCTCAAAAGCCGTCGTATTGCCCAGCCAGCCGTTGTGCCATCCGCTTGTGAAATCATCAAAAACAACGGCGCCGGCAGTATCGTCGGGCAGTAACTTGGTTTCCCACAGGGTGTCGGTGGCAATATGTTCGCGGCTTCGGATTCCCAATACTAATGGTAGCAAACCGCATAACATGTATAGATGGTTTTTCATGGCATGAGGTTGGTTAAGTTGAGTCAAATTTCGTATGTTTGACAGCTTTAAAAAAATAAAATTAATAATTAAAAATTAGTTCATTAAATCTAACAAACAAAGATGAAAGTGGCAGTAGTCGGCGCAACCGGACTGGTAGGTTCGGAGATGCTAACCGTGTTAGCGGCGCGTAATTTCCCAGTAACAGAATTGATTCCAGCAGCTTCGGAACGGAGCAAGGGCAAGGAAATCGAATTCAAAGGGAAAAAGTATAAGGTGGTGACGCCCGATGAAGCCATAGCCCTCAAACCTGACGTGGCCCTGTTTTCCGCCGGTGGAAGTACTTCTTTGGCGTATGCGCCTAAATTTGCTGAAGCCGGTATTACCGTTATCGACAACTCATCAGCTTGGCGCATGGATCCGGCCAAGAAATTGGTCGTGCCGGAAGTGAACGGCCATTTATTGACTGCAGAAGATAAAATTATCGCTAATCCGAATTGTTCAACCATACAGATGGTTGTGGTTTTGAGACCCCTGCACGACGAATATACCATTAAGCGGGTAGTTGTATCGACATACCAGTCAGTTACCGGTACGGGCGTAAAAGCCGTGAAACAACTTTTCGATGAGCGGTCTGGCGTAACCGGCGAGAAGGCCTATCCTTACCCGATAGACTTGAATGTCATCCCGCAGATTGATGTGTTCCAGGATAATGGATACACCAAAGAGGAAATGAAAATGATCAAGGAAACTAACAAGATCATGGCGGACGACAGTATCCGCGTAACGGCTACCACAGTACGCATTCCTGTTGTTGGCGGACACTCTGAGTCAGTGAATATCGAGTTTGCAAATGATTTCGATATTGAAGAAGTGCGTGCCTTGTTGACAAAGCAGCCCGGTGTTGTGGTTGTGGATAATCCTGCAAATCTCGAATACCCTATGCCGAAAGACGCCCAAGGACGCGACGAAGTATTTGTAGGTCGCATACGTAGAGATGAGAGCCAGCCAAAGTCGTTGAACCTTTGGATTGTGGCAGATAATCTCCGCAAGGGGGCGGCTACCAATGCCGTTCAGATTGCTGAAAAGCTTCTGGAAAAAGGCTTGCTTGAGAAGTAATTCATGCACGCGCTGATTATCGTAGATATCCAGTATGATTTTCTGCCCGGGGGCGCGTTGCCCGTTCCTCAGGGGGATATGATTATTCCGGTTGTGAACCGGATTCAGCAGGATTTCAACTTGGTGGTGGCTACACAAGATTGGCACCCCGCCGGCCACAAAAGCTTTGCCTCCGTCCATGCGGGGAAAAAGCCGTTTGAACAGATTACTGTTTCAGGATTGGAGCAAGTGCTGTGGCCGGATCATTGCATACAAGGCAGTGATGGCGCGAGATTGAGCCATGCATTAGATTCCCGCCGTATTGAAGCCATCTTCCGTAAAGGTACCGACCCGGATATCGACAGCTACAGTGGATTTTATGATAATGGCAGGCGTAAAACCACAGGGTTGGCAGGCTATTTAAGGGAAAGGGAGGTCAAAGCGGTTTCCGTATGTGGCTTGGCCGCCGATTACTGCGTCTATTTTACGGCGATGGATGCATTGGCAGAAGGATTTGATGCCTGCATTTTGGAAGATGCGGTGCGACCGATTGACGCAACAGCATATGCAACCAAGAAAGCCATTTTTCTCCGGCATGGAGGCAGGCTTGTTTAACGGGCTGCAGGGTCAATAGCGTTGCCTGCCCATTGGCCCGGATGGCCGCCCACCCGGTGCTCTGCCGGATGCTCCCCCGCCCCCGAAGTGCCGGAGGTTATAGGTGAAGCTGAGTAAAAAATAGCGCTGTAAAGCGTTATCCTGTGTGTCTTGGATATAGCGTTCACTCACACTGCGATCGATATTCGTGTTCTTTTTCAGTATGTCGAAGGCAGATAGTGTGATTTCGGCCTCTTCCCGTTTAAATAGCTTTTTGCCAATAGAAGCATTCCATAAGCTGAAATGCCGATTGTATTCCTCTGCTAATCCTTGGTTAAAATTATAATAGAAGGAAGATGCAACCCGTACACCTTTCCAAAAGGTGTAGGCAACATCATTACGTATGATCTGATTATAGTAATTGTAACTTAGATCTGTATTGGAATTATTCCGGACAACACTGTATGTTCCGACATAGCTCAGCCCGACTACCAGGTGTTGCCCGAAGCGGCTGTTTACACCGATGCGTTGGTTAATACCATATGAGTTGGAGAACGTCTTTTCGCGATTTACCAGCCCGATATCATGATTATGGTAAAGACTCGTGCTCAGGTTAAGGTTAATTTTCAAAGATTTAATAGGTGTTCCGTATGTGGTGTTAGCACGGATACTGTAATATCCGTTGATATTCTCCGGTCGGGTAAATTGCCCGCCGGCCCCCAAGAGCACATCTGGAGCAATAAGGGTATCGGTGGTGGCGATGAACGTAGAATTCACAATACGGTTATTTGAAAATTCCGCATTGACGTTGGCCGCGAAATTACTTCCCGACTCGCGGTTTACGCTGTTAAAACGAAGATTGAAGCGATGACCATATTCCTGCTTAAGATCTGCATTCCCTGTACGTATGTTTAGTGGGTTTTGGTTATTAATAACGTCTTGCAACTGATTAATAGAAGGTGCGTTCGTTGCGGTGCTATAATTGAGGTTCACTTCTTTATCCCGGGAAAAATTGTAAGCTAAACTCACATTTGGTAGATAGCTCGTAAACCGGCTGCCTGTGGTGATGATATCGGGAAACGTACGGTTGTTATTGATACGGGCATCCTGAAAATCCAGGCCAAGTTCAACACGGAACGAATCCCGCTTGCTGATCTGATAGGAGAGTCCGCCACTTTGATAGGTATAGTCGTTGCGGAATTCATTAGACAGCTGTCTGTTGAGTTCTCCCAACTGTCCTGTTTCGGCCAAGAATTCGAATGTTTCCCTGTTCGAGTAATTCGCTGTGTTCCGCAGGCTGTAGTTGGCCTGCATACGACTGTTTTTTCCAAGAGGTTCGGTATAAGCCAAGCGGCCGGTAATGCCGTTGCCGTAACCGTCCATATGGCTTTCATTGCTTATTGTATCCAAGCGGTTCAAGCTTTGCCTTTCAAAAAATTCGTTGAGCGAATAGGTATGTGCAAGCCCCTTATTGCTATTGGCAGAGCCGTTTGCGCTCAGTGTAACAGTTCTTCCCGGTTTTCCCAGCCGTAAACGATAGTCAAGGCTTCCGCTGAAGTTGAAGTTCGAATTCTCATTGTTGTTGTTGCGTACGGATGCATTTACGGGGTTGTTGTCTACTGTTGACGTGTTGCTGGTAACTATTGAATTGCGGTTGTATTGCTGAAATGATAGGCTAGGTCTGAAATCGATTCGTTGGTTGGAATCCACGTCGAACCGCACGCGTATGTTGGCACGGTGACTGCTGTTTAAGCTGCCAGATTCCTGGTTCTGTCTGTTAAACTGATTGGCGTTTGCGCCAATAAGGTATTCGCGGTTAGTAAGGCTATTGGTGACGTTGTCCGTGGATGAGAATGCGTAATTGGCGTTCAGGTCGATCCGGTCATCCAACCACTCGTCATTGTAATTGATTGAAGCATTGCCGGTATTGTTTATTCCCCGGCCGGGGCCGGATGGCCCCCGGCTTCTGCCCCGGTTATTACGCCCGCCGGACTCTTCTCCTCCTGCTATTGCGGCCATCGAAAAGTCGGATTGATTAATGTTGTTGGCTATCGCAAAAATGGAAATTCGCCGGCTGCCGTTAAACAGGCTTAAATTGCCTCCGGTATTATAACGTTCACTGGCACCATATCCTCCTGCTGCTCTTCCGAAATATCCCCGGCGTCGGTCCGGACGAGTTACAATGTTGATGATTTTGCGGCGCTGTCCATCGTCGAAACCTGTAAACTGAGCTTGTTCACTCTTCTCATCAATAATTTGAATTTTGGAAATGATATCCGCCGGCAGTGTTTTGAGGGCTATTCTGGGATCGGTGCTGAAAAATTCTTTTCCGTCCACAATAATGCGTTGTACATCCTCGCCTTGAGCCTTCACTTTACCCTCTTCGTCTATTTCTACCCCCGGTATTTGCATCACCAAGGCGTCGGCATCCGCGTAGGGTTCTGTACTAAATGCCGAAGCATCAAATTCGGTGGTGTCACCCTTTAGCACTACCGCAGGTGGCGGCGCCACAATAGTTACTTCGTCAAGCGCTTGGTATTCCGGAAACAGTCGGATGGCAATCGGCTGGGGAGGGGTGTCCGGTTTAATGACGATGTCTACCGTTGTGGGGCGGTACCCGAGAAAATTTACCCGAAGGCGATAGCTGCCGGGAGGCACTTGTTTCAACTGGAATTTTCCACCGGATAGTGAGGCCCGTTGATCAATTAACGAGTCTTTGGCAGTAAAAAGCCGGATATCGGCTCCTTGCAAGCCAACGCTGTCAATATTATCCAGCACTTCTCCCTTAATAACAGTTTGGGCCATCATTATGGAAGAAAGAAGCATAAACGCTAAGGATAAAAGCGGATATTTGTAACGGTAATCCATGTTTTAGTATCTGCGAACAATTTACTGTTTTAAGATAGAAATAAAGGAGCTCGGTTTAATCGTAAACGGATTGTTACGCTCAATAAACGCATGTGCCGGTCAAAATAACGGAGTAAAGACCGGATGGCAGTTACTTGCATACAAGTAGCAAGTTGGCTAAGTTTGCAAAAAAATCGTATAAGAAGCGCCATGAAGCAAAAAACAGAGAGCAGAAAGGAAAAAATTATGAAAGAAGCACTCCTGTTGTTTGCTGAGAAAGGGTATATAGATACTTCAACTAAAATGATTGCCCAACAGGCAGGCGTTTCCGAAGCACTTATTTTCAAACATTTCGGAAATAAGGATAACCTTCTGTTTCATTTAATAAAATCAGGATACAGACGGGTGCTGCAGCATCACCGGGGCATGATGACTTACCGGGATGCCAAGAGTTTTCTCCGCAACATGATTAATCTGCCCAAAGAGTTAGTCAATGAAGAGCCGCTTTTCTGGAAGTTGCAGGAACGTCTGTCGCATCATGAATTCTCCAGGCAGCAACATGAACTTTTCATGAAACCTGTCTATCCGATTATTAAACGGGCGTTTTCCGAGTTGGGATACCAAAATCCTGAATTGGAAACGCAGCTCCTTCTTCTAATTATTGAAATCCTTTGGAAAAAGGAAGCCAACGGTGAGCTCGAACATTCCATTGAATTAGCCAAATTATTGGAAGCTAAATATGGGCTTTAATGATGTTGCTGCATAAAACCGCGTTGATTGACGGGAAACATGCATAAACAAGCAAAAATAATGCTTAATATTGAGCGCAATTCCATTAAACCATCGGTATTGTTTTTGTAAGTTTAGCAAATTATGCAGAGAAAGGTTACTACGGTATTCAGTTTGGTCCTTTTACTGGGATTAACAGCGAACGGGCAGCAGCGTGAAGCATTTATTCCGTTTGTTAACTCCACGCATGCCTGGGTAGATTCCGTATTCAATACATTAAGTAATCGGGATAAAGTGGCGCAGCTGTTTTTGGTGCGGGCTCATACCGATTTGGGCCAACGGTATATCGATTCTGTGGCTGGAGTGGTAGAACGGGAACAATTGGGGGGTATCGTCCTGTTTCAGGGCGGCCCCGTGCGGCATGCCCAGCTCATCAATCGCTATCAGCGGCTTTCAAAGGTGCCATTGCTGGTAGCCTTTGATGGCGAGTGGGGGCTGGGTATGCGTTTAGCGGACTCGACGATTTCGTTCCCCTATCAGATGGCCTTGGGGGCTATTCAGAATGAGGCATTGATTTATCAAATGGGACGGGAGATTGCCAGGGATTTCAAGCGGCTGGGTATGAATATCAATTTTGCGCCTGTCGTGGATATAAATAACAATCCACGTAACCCCGTTATCAATTTCCGATCCTTCGGAGAGGATAAATATAACGTGACGCGGAAGGGTTTGGCGTATATGCGCGGCATGATGGACGAGGGGATAGTAGTATCGTTGAAGCACTTTCCGGGGCATGGCGATACGGATGTCGACTCACACTATGATTTACCGCAACTCAACTTTTCCGCCGGGCGGTTGGATTCGCTCGAGATGTATCCGTTTCGTGAATTGATAAAAGCAGGAGCGTCAGGTGTCATGATTGCCCACATGAATATTCCTAGCTTGGATAAAACACGCAATCTGCCGTCTTCCTTGTCTAAGCCTATCGTGACAGACATCCTCAAAGGAAAGTTAGCATTCCGTGGCCTTGCATTTACCGATGCCATGGATATGCGAGGTGTAGTAAAACACTTCAAAAATGGTGAAGCGGATGTACGTGCCATCATCGCGGGGAACGATGTGCTGGAACTTTCGGAAAATAGTGCGCGTGCTATTGACATGGTGCTGCAAGCTATCAAACAAGGGCGGCTTTCCCAGCAAGATATCGATGGCCGGGTAAAGAAGGTGCTGGCTACGAAATACTGGCTTGGATTAAATGACGTTAGGCCTGTGGAGTTAACCAACTTATATCGTGATCTTAATCGGCCCCGGGCCGAAGCGCTTAACCAGCGTTTGGCCGACGCATCGATGACCCTTTTAAAGGGAGATAGTCTCATCAAGGCTATCGATTATACGAAACACACTGCGATCATTGCCATTGGTACGTCTGGTCTAACGGAGTTTCAGAATATGTTAGGATGGCGCTTTGATAACCATATGTGTTATGTGTTATCCCCCCAAGCTACGGCCGACGACGTAGCGGCGGTAGCCGATGAACTGACAAAGTATAGCCAAATCATCGTCGCGCTCCATGATAGCCGTTCCCGGCCAAGGAGTACTTTGAATTATAATGCCACAGTGCGGCTATTTATCAATGAACTGGCCGTGAAAAATAGCGTATTCTGCTTGTTTGCCAACCCGTATAGCCTTGCCGGACTGCCGGGCATTGAGCAGGCCAAATCTTTGCTTATCTGCTATCAAAACGAGCCAATTATGCAGCGTGCGGCAGCGAAGGTCATCCTGCGGAACCTGACCCCTACGGGCCGGTTGCCTGTGACGGTGAATGCCTATTTCCGCTATGGCGACGGTACGTGAGTGTGTGTTAGTTTACATACAATTCCCGCATATTGGATGGCCGACTTTCGTTTTTTAGCCGATCGATGGACGTGACCACATAACGGTAATGCCCGTGCTTACGGATCAAATTGTCGGTATACGAGGTCTGGGAACGATCGTAGGTAACATGCAGTATATACTGAGGATTATCCAGATCCATTTCTTCCCCTTCATTAAACCGATAAATCACATAACCGTAGGCTTCATCACCGTCTTCGGCCTGTGGAGGGGCCTGCCAATGCAAGGTAATGGACGACCGGTTTTCGGCGACACGGGCGAGTAACCCGAATGGCGGCTCGGGAGCAATGCTATCCAGCCATGGCATGGTAGGTGGAAGTGATTTGTAACGATATAAGTTGTACTGCAGTGAGTCGCGTAGGCCGACTACGTTGTTGCTCAGGTGTTTGGAGCTGTAATATATGCTGCCTTGTACCTGTTGGCGCCGGGCATAACGTACTTGGTTGGGTATCTGGTTCCGGTTCCGCCATCCATCCCGGTTTTCGGTAGCTCGGTATGCAGCATGGCCTACATAAAGGTGGCGGCCGTTCGCATGGCGCCCCCACCAGTCTACCAGTACTTCATAGGGAGCGGAAGGGTGGCCGAAAGGGAAATAGATTTGAGGATTGATGTAGTCTATCCAGCCTGCTTCAAGCCATGTCAGAGCATCGGCATACAACTGCCGATAACCACTGAGTCCGGCTGACTCCGAGCCTCGCGGATGATCTTTTTTATTGTCCCATATACCAAACGGGCTGATGCCAAATTTTACATGCTTTTTTTCATTGCGTATACCGGTTGAAATACGTTCAATAAGCAGGTTGACATTGTTCCGGCGCCAGTCGGCCACATTACGAAAACCATTAGGATATTGCCTGAACGTTTCTGCATCGGGGATGGGTTTGCCCCCGTCCGGATAGGGATAAAAGTAGTCGTCAAAATGGATGCCATCGATATCGTAATTGCGGACAATGTCCATGACAACGTCGGTGATGTACTCCCGCACTTCAGGAATACCCGGGTTAAATAGCTTTTTGCCGCCATAGGTAAAAAACCACTGGGGCTTTTTGCGAGTAATGTGATCACTTGTGGTATTGGCGGCAACCAAATCAAATGTAGCCCGATAGGGGTTTATCCAAGCGTGGAGTTCCATTGCCCGCTTGTGGGCTTCCTCAATAGCAAATTCCAACGGGTCGTAAAATGGAGAAGGCTGTTGCCCGGGTTTTCCGGTAAGGAAGCGGCTCCAGGGTTCCCTGCTTTTCGCGTAAAATGCATCTGCAGCGGGGCGTATCTGCAAGATGATGGTATTAATTCCTGCACGCTGATGGTTGTCGAGCTGCTGGATAAGTTCTTTCTTCTGCGTTTCGACATCGAGCCCCGCGGCGGAGGGCCAGTCTATATTCACCACTGTAGCTATCCATACCCCGCGCAGTTCACGCTTTGGCAGTATATCCAGGGGAGGCTTCGGGTGAGCATACCCCGGTAAATCTATGAACGATAGGATAACTATACTAAAGAACGCTAAATACACGCGAATATAACTCATCTCCAATGCCATAATCGCGGTAAATATAAAAAAAGCTATCGGCAATCGAGGTAGCATACGTTATTTAATGCGCATATCCGGCGCCATAGTTTTAATAAGTGTTTATGTTGGGATGGGAATGGTTGATGGTAAATAACTGGCTGACTTTTAGCTGTATGAAAATTTGAATTTGAAAAATGAAGCTGTAACGTGCCGATAGCGGTACCTAAAACGGTAACTTTGTGAAAATTCCATTGTTGCTATGGTCCAAGAACAGGTTTCTATATTCGATATGTTCAAGATAGGTATCGGCCCGTCAAGTTCCCATACATTGGGGCCTTGGCGGGCTGCCCAGCGTTTTGTTGAACGTTTAGCGGAGCGGGGATTGTTGACTGAGGTAGAATCGGTTAAAGTTTTGCTGTACGGGTCGTTGGCCAAAACGGGTGTTGGACATGGCACAGACGTCGCGATTTTATTGGGACTCGGCGGTGAAGATCCTGTCACAATAGCGGTAGACGAAGTGAATGCCAAAGTAAGCCAAACCAAACAGCAAGGGCAGCTGGCGTTGGGAGGCAAATATTATATCCCGTTCGTGTATCAAGATGATATCTTGTTTTTGGCCGGAGAGAGCCTGCCTTTTCACCCCAACGCGGTAACTTTCCAAGCGTTACTGGCGGGTGGCAAGGCGCTCAGCGAAACCTACTATTCCATTGGCGGTGGGTTCATCGTGCGAGATGGAGAAGAAAGCAGCACCAAGCAAGAGGTAGATCTGCCTTTTCCGGTGCAGCACGCGAACGACCTGTTGCATTGGTGTATCCGTACGGGGCTGAAAGTTTCTGAATTGGTGTTGGAAAACGAGCAGGCTTGGCGTTCGGAAGCCGAGACAAGGGACGGGGTACTTCGCCTGTTTGAAACGATCCGCGATTGCATTTATCGGGGATGCCATACCACTGGCGTGCTGCCGGGAGGGCTGCATGTCGACCGCAGGGCTTACAAGCTCAATAGAAAGTTAATCGGTGGGCGACCTTATCACGACTACCAAAGTTGGGTGTCGGCTATCCGTGCGGGGGGTGATAATTTCCAATATACCTTGGATTGGGTAAGCTGTTTTGCGTTGGCGGTCAATGAAGAGAACGCTTCTTTTGGCCGCGTAGTAACAGCACCCACAAATGGGGCTGCGGGAGTTATTCCGGCCGTGTTACAGTATTTTATAGTCTTTCACAATGGTTTAGACGAAGAGCATATCATCCGGTTTATTGCCACGGCATCTGAAATAGGCAGTATTTTCAAAAAAGGCGCTACTATTTCGGCGGCCATGGGCGGCTGCCAGGCCGAGATAGGCGTTTCATCAGCCATGGCAGCGGGGGCATTAACCGAGCGGCTGGGCGGTTCGCAGCGGCAAGTGCTTATGGCAGCGGAAATCGCCATGGAACACCATCTCGGGTTGACATGCGATCCCATCGGCGGATTGGTACAGGTGCCTTGTATTGAACGTAACACGATGGGAGCTATTAAGGCGATCACGGCGGCGCAACTGGCATTGCAGTCCAATCCGGATAAAGCAAAAGTAAGTTTGGATGCAGTAGTCAAAACCATGTGGGAAACAGCCCAAGACATGAATATAAAATATAAGGAAACCGCCGACGGCGGATTGGCGGTTAATATCCCGCTGAGTTTGCCGGAGTGCTAATTTTTCCCTTACTTTGTCTTATGCCGCTTTTCATTAGTTCAATAGCCTCAGGTAGTAATGGCAATTGCTATTACATAGGGAATGGTGATGAGGCCATACTGGTGGATGCGGGCATCTCTTGCCGTGAAGTTGAAAAGCGGATGGCCAGGCAGGGGCTTTCCATGCAACGGGTAAAAGCCATCTTTGTTTCCCATGAACATACAGATCACGTAAGGGGGTTAAGTACGTTGGCTAACAAGTATCAATTGCCGGTTTTCCTTACCGAAGGTACCCGAAAGGCATGCAAATTGGCCATTCCTGAGCGACTGTTGCATCCGCTTACTGATTTGCAAACCATTAGCATTGGGGATTTGGCAATCACGTCTTTCCGGAAATACCATGATGCCGCTGATCCGCATAGTTTCATCATTGGCCACGGAGAATTAACAGTCGGTGTCTTTACTGATATCGGCAGGGTGTGTGAGCGGGTGATGGAATATTTCAGTCGTTGCGATGCGGCGTTTCTGGAAGCCAATTATGATGTGGATATGCTGATGGGCGGGCGTTATCCTTATTTTCTAAAGAATCGCATTCGCGGCGGATACGGGCATTTGTCAAATGCCGAAGCACTGGAATTGTTTGTGAATCACCGTTCTTCCCGTTTGAACTACCTTTTCTTTTTTTGTCGCACCTTTCACGCGATAATAATGACCCGGCTTTGGTAGCCGAGTTGTTCAGTAGGCATCGCGGTGATACGGAGATTACCGTAGCGGGCAGGTATGCTGAGACGGCGGTTTATAGCCTAGGCGCTCCGAAGGGCAATGAGTGCTTACTCGGTCAAAAATACTTGGCGGCCAATTGTTGAAGTGTTCAGATACTTCCGTACATTTGGAGTATAGACTTATGAGCATATGACAAGTAACCGCATTCTCCAATCGGTGGCTGGGTTGGTTCCGATGGGTGTATTTTTCGCTATACTTTTGGTTTCGTCATGCAAAGACGACACTCCGCGCGTGACCCATGCAGAAATTAACCAATGGATAGTGGATTCCATGCGGTATTGGTATTATTGGAGCACCGCTATTCCCGATAATAATCAATTGGATTTTAATGCGTCGCCTGAAACGTTCTTTGCAAGAATTCTGAATAAACCGACCGATCGGTTTTCAGTAATAGCAAAGGCCGAGGATCTCAAAAACCAAAGCGCGGGTATTATTAGGACGAGTGGTTTAGGTTTTGCATTTTTCGGAATGGGATCCGGGCGGGCAGGAGTGGTGGTGCGGTATGTACTTGAAGGGTCGCCGGCCGATAAGGCAGGCATCGAGCGCGGCGATATATTTACGCGGGTTAATGGTATGGCACTGACCGTAGATAATGGCGGGGCCGTGCAGAACTATGGACCGTTGCAAGGCAACGAAACGTTCCGGCTAACCAAGGGCATCCTTGAAGAAAACGGAACCATTAGAGAAGGGGGGGAGGTGTCGCTTACGCCAGTGGCGGGATTCCAGGAGAAGGCCATTCATAAGGAAAGCGTAATCACCACCGATAACGGCACGAAGGTAGCTTACCTTTTCTATAACCGGTTTCTTAATCAGCCGCAGGAACTGGTTGACGCTTTCGGACGGTTTAAAGCGGCCGGGGTTACCGAGCTCATCGTGGATGAACGGTATAACCTTGGCGGGTCTGTAGAGATTGCTGCGCTGTTGTCTGCATTAATTCACCAGGGATTTGCTATTAACAGTCCTTTTATCCAGTACGATTTCAATTCAAATTTCAATGACGTGACGCGCACCTATGCAGATATGTTCGGAGCGGTTAATGGTCCGTTGGTTGCCAACCGGAACCTGGGATTGAGCCGGGTGTTTATTTTGGCTACCAGAAATTCGGCATCGGCCAGCGAATTGCTGATTAATAACCTTAGGCCCTTTCTGGGAATGTCTGGCGTGATTCACATTGGAAGCACTACCTATGGGAAAGACGAGGCATCCATTATCATTGAAAACTCCTCCCCCCGCTTTGATGGACAATACGCTTGGGGTATTCAGCCTATTGTACTCAAATACAAAAATAAAGATGGAGTGGGCGA
This sequence comes from Parapedobacter composti, assembly GCF_900112315.1. Taxonomy (GTDB): domain Bacteria; phylum Bacteroidota; class Bacteroidia; order Sphingobacteriales; family Sphingobacteriaceae; genus Parapedobacter; species Parapedobacter composti. The sequence goes on from NZ_FOLL01000001.1 coordinate 16,507, forward strand.
TTTCGGACTGGGGATCCAGCCCACGTATGAAGTGCAGGAGACGCTTCCGTTTGCGCCCATCGGATCGCCTATCGATCCCCTGATTGCCAAAGCACTGAGTATCATCGATCCCGGCATGCAGGCGGGTTTGAACAGGCAAATGGGAATCGAAAGCCAAAGGCGGTCGATTGGCGCCGGGCTGCTAGAAGCGGCTAATAAGGATCTGGCCAAGCCGCGCCCCTTGGACGTTACCGAATCACTAAAGGGGGGTAACGCCCTGCAGTTTAACTAAGCAGCGGGCGGTTTGTCCAACAGTTCCATTCCGAATAAATCAGCAATATGCGTTTTTAAGCGCTGTTTCACCGCGTCGATGTTCTGCGGGGTGCCGAGTTCGCGCTGCATAGAGGTAACGTCTTTGTCGTCAATGCCGCAGGGAACGATATTGCCGAAATAAGTGAGGTCGGTATTAACATTAAAGGCAAAGCCATGCATGGTCACCCACCGGCTGGCGCGCACGCCCATGGCGCATATCTTGCGTGCTCGGGCGTTGTCCGCATCTAGCCAGACCCCCGTATAACCGGGATAGCGGCCTGCAGCAATCCCGTAGTCGGCCAGTGTACGGATAACCGCTTCCTCTAGCGTACGGAGGTAGCGATGGATGTCAGTAAAAAAGTTATCCAAATCAAGAATGGGATATCCCACAATCTGTCCCGGACCATGATACGTAATGTCGCCGCCCCGGTTTATTTTGTAAAACGATGCTTGCTTTCTGTTCAGTCCATGCTCATCCAGGAGCAGGTTTTCTGGTTTTCCACTTTTGCCCAGGGTATAGACATGCGGATGCTCGGTAAACACCAGGTAATTTTGCGTTGATTGCGCAGCGCTGTCCGAACGGTTGGCAGACTTCTGTTTAACCACTTCGGCAAAGAGCGTTTCTTGCCGATCCCACGCTTCCTGATAGTCTACCAAGCCCCAGTCCTCGAAAATGACTTTTTTATTCATGTAGTTTGGTTGCCGACACCTTATTTCTAATATAGTAGATTATCATATGGATACCGCTCGGTGTGCATTTTTACGACCTTATCGTATAGTAATGCCCTGAACTCATCGATGTTGATTTTATCAGTGGCCGAAATAAATACGGCTGGGCTGTTGTGCCGGGCCATCCAGCTGTTCTTGAAGTCCTCAAGGGTCATCGGTTTCGCTGCTTCCTCGGTTTCCGACAATGGGTCATCATCTGCTTGTTCCGGTTTGTAGGCATCCACTTTATTGAACACCGTGATTGTCGGCTTGTCCAATGCGTCCAGATCTTTTAACGTTTCGTTAACGGCCCGGATATGGTCTTCAAAGCTGGAGTGTGAGATGTCCACTACATGCAGCAGTAAATCCGCTTCACGGACTTCGTCCAGTGTGGATTTGAAGCACTCTACCAAATGGTGAGGCAGCTTGCGGATGAACCCGACTGTGTCAGACAACAGAAACGGCAGATTGTCTATCACAACCTTGCGCACTGTCGTATCCAGCGTGGCAAATAGCTTATTTTCAGCAAATACGTCCGATTTGGAAATCAAATTCATGAGAGTTGATTTCCCGACATTGGTATACCCCACAAGTGCCACGCGGATAAGCTGCCCACGGTTTTTACGCTGTGTTTCACTTTGGCGATCAATGGCCTTAAGTCGATCTTTAAGCAAAGCGATTTTATTCAGAATCATCCGGCGGTCGCTCTCTATCTGGCTTTCACCCGGTCCACGCATCCCAATACCTCCTCGTTGGCGCTCCAGGTGCGTCCACATCCGGGTTAATCTGGGCAACAGGTACTGCAGTTGCGCCAGTTCCACTTGGGTTTTGGCCTGTGCCGATTTTGCGCGGCGGGCAAAGATATCCAGAATGAGGTTGCTGCGGTCCAGAATCTTCACGTTAAGTTCCCGTTCAATATTGCGGAGCTGCGAAGGTGATAGCTCATCATCGAACACAACGATATCAATTTCCTCTGCCTTCACGAATGCTTTTATTTCATCCAGTTTCCCGGCGCCTACAAACGTGGCCCGGTCAGGGTGGTTGAGCCGTTGGGTAAAAACTCCCTTTACAATTCCCCCTGCGGTGTCCACCAAGAAAGCCAGTTCTTCCAGGTATTCTTGTTCTTTTTCGTCGTGTTCACCCGGCAATATAATGCCTACTAAAACGGCGGTTTCCGGTTGTATAGCGGTATCAAAAATTTTCTGTTTGGCCATGTAATAGCGGATAATTAATGTCAAAAAAATAAAAAACTAAAAAACAACGGCGCTTATCTCAAGCGGCAAACTAAACTACAAAGGGGTATTGCAGTGGTATTACATGGCATGCGTTATGTTAACAGTTGGCAAAGATAAAAGTTTTAGGTGAATCATCCAATACCGCGGAACTCATGCTGGCCGGTAACACCGGTATGAATGGCCTCGGCTTTACTCCTCATTTATTGTATAAAAGGAATTACTGTAAAACAGCCCCTATGGCGCCGATGAAAGCGAGGATGTTCGCCACCGTCCGGATGCGATGGTAGCGCGTCCAACTACGCTCAAAGGCGGCCCGTCGCCGCTGAATGGCCTCGGCGGCGGCAGCGTCAACTTCAAATTCCTCCAATGCATCATTCAACGGTACGTTGCCCCTTGCTGTAACGAGGAATACCCCAAAGAAATACAATATACTGCTGCTTAACAGCAAGTAAAATGCTGTCGTGGTACCTAACAGCCGGTACTCTAGCCAAGTCGAGAGCGGAAGCAATATCAATGAGCCGAAGAACGTTAAAAAAAATAAAGGGTTCAGCACCGCTCGGTTGATGGATTGCATGGCTTTTATATAGGAGGCATCAGCCAGGCCGCGGAGCCCGGCATTGACCGAGCATGAGTAGGCATAAAAAAATCCGCTTATCAGTCCAGTGGATAGCACGGTAAGCAGGTGTAGTAAAGTCATTGTCATGCGAATCGTTATCCAAGTGGTAAAAATACTAAACGTTTGGCAGTATAGTAACAATCAAGTCACTCATTTTTTACCATAACATTACCCGGTGCTTGCTTGCCGATCAAGGCGTCCGGTTGTTTACCAAATTCATGAACTGATGAATCTACGTATTAATGGCAAGGATTATGACATTGATGTTCCGGCAGATACCACGCTGCTGGATACGCTCCGGATTCACCTGAAACTAACAGGCAGCAAGTATGGATGCGGAGAGGGCAGGCGGAGATTGCGCTATTGCCTCCTTTCTCCGGCGGCTGAGCAATATGAATATTCGGCCATAAGGCTAATCAACTGCTCAGCCATGGATATGTTCCTTTTTACCGTATGATTTGATGAGCTCTCCTTCAAAATCGAGCCACTGCTTCCAACGCTTTTCGACATCTACGTCAATGGTGTAGCGCCGGGCAAAATTCAGGAATGTGGTATAATGGTTAGCTTCTGATACCATGAGGTCATGGTAAAATGTGGCCAATTCTTTGTCCTTGATGTTTTTGGATAATACGCGGAAGCGCTCGCAACTGCGTGCTTCTATCATGGCAGCAAACAAGAGGCGATCAATGAAGGCGGTGTTGCGGCTACCGTCCCGTTTGATAAACTTCATCAACTGATTTACGTAATCATCCTTGCGTTCACGACCTAAAGTATAACCCCTGCGTTTGATGATCTCGATGACCTGTTGGAAATGCTGCATCTCTTCGATGGCGATGGCCGTCAATTCGTGCACCAGACCTTGGTGTTCGGAGTTTTGGGTAATCAGTGAGATGGCGTTGGATGCTGCTTTCTGTTCGCACCAGGCGTGGTCGGTCAAAATCTCCTCAAGGTTTGACTCCGCGATATTAGCCCAACGCGGATCAGTCAGTAGTTTAAGTCCAAGCATATGTGTATTGTTACATGACAAACTTACGGATATTTTGATAAACAATGCAGCCCCCCGCGGTGAGTGGGGGCTGTCCAAAGAAAAGTGCCGGGTTTTAAATGGAGATGTATAGCTATCGTGCGGCGATGGTCGCTTTGGAATCGTTAAAGTGATTCGCTCGGTCAATTGCGTTGGCAAGATAGTGTTCTGCTTCACGGAGCAGCGGCAATGTTTCATTGTTGATAAGATGAGCATTTTTTTTGCACGTTTTTTCGAAGCTCTTTTGCTCCCGTTTTAATTCTGTCCTTAACTGCTCTTGAAGTCTTGCCAGTTTTGTTTTTTCGTATGCGTCGCGCTGAGCGCGTTTTTTGGCATACAGTTCCTCTATTTCGGTAATGGCCTTTTTGCTTTGGGCTATCCGGATGCCGTTATCGATGTCTTTTTGATACACGCCGATAAAGAAAGCCCTATCACGTTCCAGTTCAGCATGATTGCCGTGGCTTTGCTTGATGCGCGCTTCGGCCAATCCATACTGGTTCCAAAGCATATCCACATTGCGTTGGTGGAATGCGATTTCCGATTTGAATGTTGCTGTTTTTTTCTGGTCGTTTGGAAGCTCGCCATTTCCGGCTAAACTTACTCCTGCTGTTGTTGCGCAGATGATGGCGCTTAATACCAATGATTTCATAGTTACGGGGTTTTGTTTGCTTTTTTTTTCGTTTCTGTAGATAAGACGACGACCTTGTAAAAACGTTGCACGCAGCGTCGGCGGTAATAGACAAACAGCCTACTGGCGCCGACCAAGGGAGGGTGTATTAGACGAAAAGCGGATTTTGATAGACGAAATACAACGGCAGTCTAGGAAATTTTTTCCCAACTGATAGTCGGCTCAGCGCGGGTGAGGTATTCGCGCAGTAAGGCGTTTATCGGGTTAGCCAGTTGCGGGTCGGTTTTGAAAAGGTCGATAACGCTGTTGCGTACTTCGGTCAGCAGTGCCTGATCGGTAGTTAAGTCTGCCAGTTTAAGGTTTAGTACACCGCTTTGCTGTGTTCCTGCGATATCGCCCGGGCCGCGCAACCGCAGGTCTGCTTCGGCAATTTCAAACCCATCGTTTGTACGTACCATGGTTTCCAGTCGAAGCTTACTTTCCTTACTTAGTTTATGATTCGACATCAGGATGCAATACGATTGTTCGGCGCCCCGGCCCACGCGTCCCCGTAACTGGTGTAACTGCGACAACCCAAAGCGTTCAGCGTTTTCAATGACCATCACAGAGGCGTTGGGTACATCCACCCCCACTTCGATAACCGTAGTGGCAACCATGATTTGCGTCTGACCTTTAACGAACCGTTGCATTTCCCATTCCTTGTCCTTGACAGCCATTTTGCCATGAACAATACTGATGTGGTATTGTGGTAATGGAAATTCCTTCATCAGCAATTCCAATCCGGCTTCAAGGTATAACAGATCCATTTTTTCACTTTCCTTGATGAGCGGGTAGACGATATAAACTTGTCGGCCTTTGGCAATCTCTTCCTTGATAAAGCCAAACATCCGCAGCCGGCTGCTTTCGTAAAAATGCAGTGTTTTAATGGGTTTTCGGCCCGCTGGCAGCTCATCGATGACCGAGATGTCAAGGTCGCCGTACAGGGTCATGGCCAGTGTACGCGGAATGGGGGTAGCCGTCATCACCAGCATGTGGGGAGGGATACTGTTTTTGCGCCACAATCTCGCGCGCTGTTCCACGCCAAAGCGGTGCTGCTCATCAATGACCACGAAGCCAAGGTTTTTAAACCGCACGGCATCTTCAATCAACGCATGTGTGCCTACTAAGATGTCCAAGGTTCCATCTTCGAGCTGCCTGTGGATGATTTGCCGATCTTTCTTGGGCGTGGATCCGGTAAGCAACTGTACAGACGCGATGCCGTTGCCCAGCAGTCTCCGTATGCTTTGGTAGTGCTGTTGTGCTAATATTTCCGTAGGAGCCATAAGACAAGCTTGAAAACCGTTGTCTACGGCTAATAACATACTCATGAGGGCTACCACGGTTTTACCGCTGCCTACATCACCTTGTACCAAGCGATTAAGTTGTGCTCCTGAGGCAGTGTCTTTGCGGATTTCCTTAATTACTCGTTTTTGTGCGTTAGTGAGTGCAAAAGGCAGCTGTTCATGATAGAACCGGTTGAATCGCTCGCCAACAACGGCGAAGCGGTGCCCTTTGTATTTTTGGGTGTTCAGCAGTTTGTTTTTCAGGAGCTTCAATTGGATATAGAACAGCTCGTCAAATTTAAGACGACGAATAGCAGCGAGAAGTTCCTGTTGGCTGCGTGGAAAGTGAATCGCCACCAGCGCCTGGGGGAGCGGCATCAATTGATGCTTATGGACGAGATGGTCCGGAAGCTCTTCGGTAAGTTGAGTGAGGATACTTTCCAGCAAAGCGGCTTGCAGTTTTTGAATCCCCTTACTGTCCAGATTGTACTTTTTGAGTTTTTCTGTTGAGCTGTATACCGGCTGTAAGCTCATACTACCGCTTAGTTTCGTCCCGGGCTGGTAAAGTTCCATCTCAGGGTGGGTCATGGAAAGCTGGTTGTTAAATACCGTAGGTTTGCCATAGATGACGTAAGCCGATCCGACCTGCAGCGACTTCCGGAGCCAGCTGACACTTTGAAACCATACCAGTTCCATTGTGCCGGTGTCATCTCGGAAATGCCCCACTAAGCGTTTGCCCCGGCGTTCCCCCGTTTCTTCGAGGTGCACCAGCCGCCCAATGATTTGGGCGGCTGGCATGTCTGGATTCAATTGGGCGATTTTATGGAACTGGGTACGATCGATATAACGGAAAGGATAATGCCGCAGCAGATCGCCAAACGTATGTATGCCCAACTCGGTTCTGAGCACGTCAGCCCGGCCGGGTCCCACGCCTTTAAGGTATTCAATTGGAGTTATGGTACTGTATGGTGCCAATTGTACTTGCTCTCAAGGTTTCACGCGAATTTATGAAAAACCTTCCGAAGTGTTTCCCAATTGAACAAGAATACGGCTATCAACAGCACGGCATAAGCGAGCAACTGGTAGGTGTAGATGTGTTCGTGGAAATACAGCACGGCTACCGCAAAAGCAATGATGGGATTGATATAGATTAAAATACCTACGCTCGAAGAGGATATCCCATTGAGTGCATAAAGGCTTAAATATAAGGGAATAATGGTGAAAACGATGGCTATGATACCGATATTGAGCCAGAATGTCGCGTCCACCGGAAACGGGTGATGCTGGCCAAGCAGGATTGGCAGGATGGCTATACTGCATATTGTAAGCTGTATAGCCAGTACATTCAGCCTGTCTACCTGCTGGATGATGCGTTGCACAACCAGGTATAAGGCATATAACGAAGCTATCACCACAGACCACATCACTTCCTGGAAGGAGCCGCGGGCCAGCATCACTACACTGACCAGCGCGATGCCGATACTGATTTTTTTTAGGGTAGATAAGTTTTCCTTCAGGATGAGGAATCCGGCCAGGGTAGTTAACAACGGACAGACCAAATACGCAAAGGCGGCAGATTGGATACTCACATGGTTAACAGCATAGATAAACGTAAACCAATTACCCATAATGAGGAAAGAGGCAGCCAAGGTAAGCCACCCCAGGCGTTTCTGGGCTTTGCGAGGCAGTGTCCGGACGTATTGGAGATCGGCTCTTAGGTGTTTCTTCCGGAAAATCGCGATGAATAGCCAGCAGAACGTAACTGATGCAAAAATGCGGTAGTACAAGATGTCTTCGGCGGGCCACGCTTTGATTTCGCGTAACGGAATAGCCATGAACCCCCAAAGCGCGGCGGCAAAAAGAGCCGCCGAAAAGTATTTCAGACGATGCTGCATTTACGCTTTCCAAGCTACCAACGAAATTTCTACACGGACGTTTTTGGGTAACCCTGCTACAGCGACAGTTTCCCGGGCCGGGGGCTGTTCGGTGAAATATTCACCATATACGGCGTTGACCGCGGCAAAGTCGCCCATGTCGCGCAGGAAAATAGTGGTTTTTACCACATCTGCAAATGAATAACCGGCAGCGGCCAATACGGCGCCTATATTGTCGAGTACTTGGCGGGCCTCATCGGTTACGCTGCCTTGTATCAGCTCTCCTGTTTCCGGTAATAGCGCAATCTGCCCGGATACATAAAGCGTATCCCCCGCCTTTATGGCTTGATTATAAGGTCCTATGGGCGCGGGGGCCGCCTGTGTGTTGATAACTTCTTTTGTTGACATACGTTTTACAGCTGATTGGTTCAAAAGAAACTATGATTTCGAAAAAAGATATTCGCCTACTTTATAAAGGATCGCCAGCAAGAAGAGGATAATGGCTGTCCAATTGATAATATGCATTACCCTGAGGTTAAAGCTTGTTGGCCGAGTCGGATCCTTTTTTCTAAAAAAATACATCGTGCTACTGTCTTAAAAATAGGCAACCACTCCCGGGATACGAGAGCGGCTGTTGCATGCGCATTGTTTTTGCTACTGAACCTTTTTCAAGGCTTTTTCGGCACGCCGTTTAGCGGTGCTGATTTTGTAATTGAACCAGCGATCCTTGAAAATCTTACGCATGGTGTTGTCAAAATTACGCGTGATAATCAAGTTCCTGAACCCGCGCCACCTATCGTATACTTTTGACGGTAACGCCCGTACGCTGATGGAATAGCCTTCGGTAACGTACTGGATATAATGCCACCATCCGGACGGCATAAACAACGTCTCGCCCGGGTGGATTTCCGCTTCATAACCGTTCAGGTACTTCAATGCCGGGAATTTATCGTAATCGGGATTTTTGAGGTTGGCAATGCTGTGGAAATTGTACGGTAATTTGTACATTAAGTCCGACTGCTCCAGCGGGAATAACCAGATTTTTTTGATGCCTTTGTATTGCGTGAGGAACACGTGAGACATGTCTATATCAAAGTGGTTGCGTGTGCTGGAGCCTTCGCCTCCGAAAAACAGATAAGGCAACCATTTCAATACCTTGCCGCCCGTCACGTCGTTGTAAATCAGATCGTGGTTAAGTTCCGGCTTCAGTTTCATCAGGTTGAATAGGAAGATGCGCAAATCAGTCGGCTCCCGCTCAATCAAATCCAGGTATTCGCTGAATTTCATTTTTGCGACGGGCGCACTGGCCGCGCGATCATTGGATGCATCTTCTCTTCCATGTAGAGAGATAACATTATCTCCGGCTATTTCCTTGAAATAGTCATAGTTCCATTTGGTCCAGGCCGGACTATCTTTGCTGACAAAATCATCCATGACCACGGGTATGCCCTTGTTCAGGTAGTTTTTGATGAAATCAGCCGAACTCATCCCGGAGATTTTTTCTACTTTTTTTAGTTGCACGACTAATATCTGTTTAAAACTAATTGTTAACGCGTTAATGCAAACTTAGGAAATCTTTATCCACCCAAACAGGCTGTAAACCAATTTTACATTTGCATTATAAAAAGGCATACAACTATTTACGTGCCAAAAAAGCCAAAGTGACGAAGATCATAAATAACCTAATAAGACCACAGGTCCTGTTCAAAATCTACCAACGTCTTTTTAATACGCTCGGCTTCATAGAGTCTGTCAACCCCGTTGTCGATATAGTCCCTAATCCGCAAATCCTCAGGGTTCGATTGCTTTACGATATAACTCGAGAAGAGCCGTTTGATAAATACATCGTCATAACTCAACCCGGTAGCGTCGTTATGCCGCGATACCACTTCTTTATTTACAAAGATATGCCTTGCTTCGGGAAAATAAATCCAGAAGGCCGGATAGGCGTCGGCGGCTAAGGCATTGGCGTTGTTATCGCTTATCCCCGGAATGTCCGCGGCAGCGCCGCCAAAGTCGTCGGCCGATCCGCCCATGATTTCATCCATTTTGGGCGTAACCAGCGGAGCAATGCCAATAATCCGGGGTTCAAACACCGAGCGTTGTTTATCAAATATCCAATCTTCCTTGATACGGAAACGTACCACGTCATCAGGGTTAAACGATGTTGCTTCAAAATGGGATGCAATGACGTTACCGTTTTCATCGTATTCTTCTACCAGGGTACTATCCAGGCCGAACCGGGTAAGCACTTGGTCGGGAGCCAGGCGCGCCATGGTACTGAAATCATCTCCTGTGGGGTTGTCTTCCGTGGGCGTAGGGTCGTAAGCCGTAAGCTCACCTGCCATTACCGCTTTCATAATAACGTCAATCAGTCGGGCTTTCGGTGAGGCATAAAGGCTATTCATTTTCTCCCGCACGTCAAACTCCCGCCATATCCGTTTCACGTAAGCTACATCGGTAGGACGTATAGGGGCATAAGGAATTACCTGTCTGTTGAGGATGTCCGATTTGACGTAATAGCCATCCACCGGCGGTTCTTCTTCCGGAATGGTGGGTGCTGTGCTAGTAGAAAGGTTGCCTTCCTGAGCCGAAACAATGAGCCCCATCAGGCAAAACAAAGCAAAAAGACCATACGTTTTCATGTAACCTCCTTCTATTCATTAATTGACCCTAAACGAAATCGGATCCAACTCCTGCTGTAGGCCATCGGGTCCCACGGCGATGATATTGTAAAAAAACACAAATGAACCCGGTGTAACGGAACTTAATGCGTTTTGCATGGGTTCCGAAAATGTGCCGTTGGTGCCTTGGTAGGGACCCATCGGATCTACGCGCGGCTTCTGTATCAACATTGAGAAACGGGAAATGTTGAATTTCGCGTCAAACTCAAAGTCGTCCAAACCAGCAAAAATCCGGTTTTGTCCTCTGATCTGTGCCGCAGCCACTGCGCCACCTGATCGGCCCGCCACTTTAGCCTGCGGTTTAGGGATCCGTTTTACCCGGAACTCCGTGGATCCCAGGGATTGTGTCTGTTCGCCTATCCGGGCCGAAACGTTAATACGGGCTGTGCCGGGCTGTGTAACCCGTGCCACATATTTTCCGCCCGAGCCAGACACACTTACTCCTTGCCCACTTACCGCCAGACTTTCTTTAGGGATGCCCGGCGCAGAAACCGAAATGGGATTATCCAAGCCAATATACAATACATTCATCGCGTCTGGCGATACGACGGCCGAAGGCCGCGCTACCTGATAGGTTTGTGGTTCGGTCTGATATTCTTTGATGGTGCCATCTGTCTGTTTTACGCGGATAACCCCGGTCCAATTATAAACCCCCTCGCTTGATGTATTCACGGAGTAGGTACCTTGCCCATCGGCAACCGGCAAGGCATTGCCGCCTACCGTAATCTCCGGGTTGGATTTGGAGTCGTATGCCGTTAAAAATACTTTTGCCGTATAAGGCTGTCCTTGTATGATATAAGAAGAAGGCGCTACGGCCACAGCAGCAAACCGGTCAAGATTCACCACAGCCATATCCATCTCGCCAAAAATGTGCTTTACCACTGCTGCCTCGGCGTTTTTCACATCAGCTTTTATTTTTTCCAGTGAGGTTATCGCTGCCGTCAGCGGTATACCATCACCGAAATTGGCTTGTTCCCAACTTTTCCGTATGCCTGCCCGGGGTGGCGGATCCTGAGCGTCGAGCGAAAACCCAACCTCATTGTTCGATATTTCCAGTAGCTTTTCCCGGGTTTCATTAATTAGTTCGCGTAGCCTTTCAGCCCGTTTTTCACGAACCATCAGCCTAAAGCTGATATCAGTACTGCCCCGGTTCTTCAAGTCGCCCGTAGAGGTACTTTCACCTCCTCCAGCATCTGTCAGTAACGCTTGCAGCGAATCCACATGTGCTGCAAGATTATTGGCCAGTAGGCTGGCCTGTTCCGCCTTGGCCAAAATGGGTTTCGCTCGTTCAGGCTCGTCCTTTAGTTTGGTTTCCCGGAACGCACTGAACATGTTATCTATACTTGCTTGGGTATTCTGTGTTGAGGTACCCAAACTTGTCGCTAAATTCTTGAAAGCATCAAGTACGGAATCGCTCACATTTAATGCTACTAAACCTAGTAGCACCAAATACAGTATTCCAATCATTTTCTGCCTGGGGGTCTCTTTTCCGCCTGCCATGATGTAATTTTACTAACAATAAGGTCTATGGTTCTACCACTTAATTCATTACACCCTGGGCTGGTTCATCGCAGCCAACATATTGCCGTATATGGCATTTAACGATGACAGGTTTTTATTTAAATTGCTAACATGTTCTTTGAGTTGCTGGGTATTTGAAGCCGACTCGTTGAAGTTCTTCAACGTCTCGGCGATATGATCATAATGCTGGGTGATGGCCTTCAACTTTTCGCCTGATTCCTTCAGTTCAAGCTCGTAAACGGCGTTTAACTGCTGAAGATTGCCGGCCAACTTGCCAACTTGTTCCTGATAAGTACGGGCATCTGTACTTGCCGCGCCGATATTAGCCAAATCATGTGTCGCGCTTTCAAACGCACTGTTGAGCTTGTCAAAGTTGTTGGTGGCGCTCTTTACCTTTTCGGTAAATTGATTGGTGGCCAATGATGCATCAGATACTTGAGTTATAGCAGCTACCTTATCACCGAAGGTGCGCAAGCCTGAACCGAGTGTTCCAATCAAATCTGGTGTGATTTGGGCATCCTGCAACATTTTGTCGAGCGCTGCAGTCGTACCTACAGCCGCTCCCGGCCTGGCAGAGGCTTTGGGTAATTCCCCGTTGTAATCTTCCGCTAACTCGGGGTATACACGCGTCCAATCGGGTTCTTTTGTCTCGGCCTGGAATCCTAAAATGAAAAAAAGGATGGCCTCCACCGTTAATCCTACTGCAATCATCCATTCTCCTCCTTGGAAATGCAATATCTTGAACATCAAGCCAACAATAACCACAGAAGCCCCCCAGGAGATCAGGGTGTTAATACCGAATTTGAATTTGCGTTTTTCTGCCATTTTAAGTAACTGTTTATGTGTTGATTATATTTTTTTGCCGTTAATTGTTCATCGGATCGACGCCGGGAAAGGCAGATACGCTTCTAAAGCCAATATAGGACTTGGCGGTATCTTGATATTCATAAGCCCGCACAGAATTCTGAAGGAAATACCCGATATCTTTCCACGATCCGCCCCTCACAACTTTTCGTTTCAGCGATTCCGGATCATCCGGCTTCGCATCGTACCGATAGGTTGGGTTCATGTCATGGACAAATGACGAGGCGGATTCATTAAATGTGGAAGAGGTCCATTCCGCTACGTTACCTGCCATATTATAAAGACCGAAATCATTGGGGAAATAGGAATACACAGGTGCGGTATAAGCGGCACCATCGTCGATATAATTCCCTCGGCCTGGTTTAAAATTAGCCATTAAACAACCCTTTGCATTGCGGGCCGAAGGACCGCCCCAAGGATACGGTGCTCCGATTTTGCCTCCTCGGGCGGCATATTCCCATTCCGCCTCAGAGGGTAGCATATAGGGTTGCCTGATTTCACGGTGGCCCGATTTCCGCGCCCGCTGATAATTTTCAAAGAGGCGAGAGCGCCAGGTATTGAATGCGTGGGCCTGCCGCCATGTAACCCCTACCACGGGATATTCATCAAACGATGGGTGTGAAAAGTACCCTTCAACCATGGGTTCATTCTGTGCAAAGCTGAAGTCAGCCAGCCACACCGTTGTATCCGGGTATACCAGAATAGTATCCCTGCGGATAAAGTCAGATCGCGTTTTCGTAGGGTCGTTTTTAGCCGAAGCAGCCGCACGGAGGTCGTACCATTCATAGTGGTACCGAAGAAGGCGTACATCCAGCTCGTCTTTGCCAAAGATACGATCTTCCCCTTGGTAAAACATTTGGTGGATCCGTTCGCGTGTGGCCTGATCTTTGGACCGCCACGGCGAGCGTTTGCCATCCAATTTGGACCAATCGATATAGCGCTCGTCTGTACCGTCCGCCTGTATGAAATAACTATCGTCCTGCAGGTAATTATATATCAGTATGGAATCACGTACCCAATTGACGAACTGACGGTATTCGCTATTGGAAATCTCCGTTTCATCCATATAAAAAGATGAGATGGTTACCTGCCTGTTTTGGGCAATTTGTGCAAACGTGATGTCCTGATCGGATTGCCCCATAATAAATGTGCCGCCTGGCACCAGGACCATGCCGTGTGGTACTTTGTTGGTCTTCAGCCGATCACGCTTAACGCCCACCAGCTCCCCGCCTCCAGATCGGCTGCACGCGGTAGCTAAGGTAGCTAATATGACGACTGATAGTATGGGTAGAAACGTTCTTTTCATTTAGATATCATTATAGCGACCGTGTCCGTTCGTTGCTTTCTAGGCTCAAATGCATAGCATACTCTGATCATGCCGTATGGTCAATAACTATACCCGTCGTTTTTTTTTCACTCTCCTGTAATGAGCGTGCTGATAATAACGTGTTATGACAACAACTTTCAGACCAAAGTCTTTATGGCCCAATTAATTCAGCTTCGCAAATGTAGTTATCTTTCCAACATGTTCAAAATAGTGTTTTCTCGCAGCAGATGAAATCATATGTAGATGTACCTAACTATCCTAGCCGGATAACGGGCATAAAATTATCAAAAGAAATGACAATTTCTTATAGCAGAAGACTATATTTTAAAAAATGTGGTCTTTCAGGTGCCGGTTAACGGATCATTTATTGACCATTTTTATGTATTGCTCAACGGCCATGGTCATACTGGGCGCTTCCGGTGTGGGGGCAGCAATATCTAAAATCAGTCCTCTGTCCAAAATGGCCTGGTGGGTGGTTGAACCAAAAGCAGCCAGCCGGGTATTGTTCTGTTTGAAATCCGGGAAATTTTCAAATAATGATTGTACGCTCGATGGGCTGAAAAAGACGATAATGTCATAAAATACGTCTTTTAGGTCAGATAGATCGCTAACCACGGTACGGAAAAGTACCGCAGGTGTCACATTATATCCGTTGTCTTTCAGCCAATTAAACGTTTCTTCGTTGGCTACGTCAGAACATGGGTATAAGAATTTTTCCTTCGCGTGTTTTTTCAGTACGTCCGCAAGATCTTTGGCGGTTTGTTTACCGAAGAAGATTTTGCGCTTACGGTATTGTATATACTTTTGCAAGTATAGCGCAATAGTTTCGGAAAGGCAGAAATACTTCATGTCTGCCGGCACTTCGTAACGCATCTCCTCGCATACACGAAAAAAATGATCGGCTGCGTTTCGACTGGTGAAAATCACCGCTGTGAAATCCGCAAGATTGACCCGCTGCTCCTTGCGCACGTCGCGCGCGGGCACCCCTTCCACATGTATAAATGCTCTGAAATCGAGTTTTAGGTTGTACTTTTGTGCCAAAGCGAAGTAAGGGGATTTCTCGTTCTCAGGCTTAGGCAACGTTACTAAAATGCTTTTTACTTTCTTTGCTCTATCTGCTTCTGACACTTGCATGTTTTTTACGTTAATTATCAAGTACCTTTATTAAAATCAGTACTGGAGCGATTTCGAGGCAGCAAAGATACATAAATAAATAAAACTTTGAAAATCGGTGGCTGGTCAATAGGCTGTTGGCTGTCTTTATGAAGCGGAAGGTAAACAACGCAAGTACAGTTAACAATGCCATCGGAATTACCCATAACATTTGGTCTTGCGGAACTAAACTCAATATGAATACGATTGGAAGAAACACCAAAGCCGCATTAAAATAACTTAAATATAACACAGAAACGTATTCCCGGACGATACGTTGTATGTCAAATACAAACCCCAAGAAGCGGGTGATGATAATTTTCAGAATAAACAGCACCATCACAAAGACCGACATGCTTAGGAATGCCTCGAACCCCGCACTTTTCTCCGCCGGAAGGTAATATAAATTGCACAAGTAAATAAACAACCCAACACCAAAGCCGAACAGAATATACAGGAAAACAAAAGGCCATGAGCTATAAAGGGTGGCTTCCTTATTGATCTGTAGTAATACGCGGTCGTTAAAAAAAGCCTGGAAGATGGAAATCACCTCGTTGGGAAAGGCCGCTCTGACAATGCCAAGCAGCAGCAGGAGTAAGCCGATGATGGCCATCACCCACCGCTCGCGGACCGCTTTCAGGTTATCTGGTTCGAGTTGGGCTTCCAAGGAACGTGCAAACGCTATCCAGCCTATGAAATCGCTCCCTTCTACCACCACAAGTTTGCGTATACTGTCCGCAAACCGGTTTGGTCGGTCAGGGTCGGGGAGGCCAATGTATTGCCACATCAGCGAATCCTGGACGCGCTTGATGGAATCGGCAACGCGTTTTTTTTCCGCCAATTGGGCTTGCCTGAGCGAATCAACCGGCTGCTGGATACTGCCCTTGCAGGGAGCGATGGCAATGCTTATTGCAAAAAAGAAGAGTTGGAGCAGACCGTGCTTCATTCGCCTATACTAAATTCGTCAGGCAACAAAGTTATCAATATTTAACGGTCAAAGCTGTTTGATTTTTATGTTTCTAAAGCTTACTTCGTCGTTATGATCCTGAAGCAGGATATGCCCAGTTTCAGCTTCGCCGAAATGCTTCCACACGTTATATTTACTTTGGCTGACCAGATTTCGGTAGGCGTCGGAACCGCGCACGTATTCTAAGACCTTTTCTCCGTTGAGGTAATGAGTCACCCGGCCATTGGGCTGCACCACTATTCGGCCGCTGTTCCATTCGCCGATTTTGCGCAATGTGCGTTTAGGTCGTTGGGCAGCAATGAGATCATAGAGGGAGGCTAATGTACGGTTGCCTCCTTTACCCATTTTTGCATCCGGATGTTCGGCATCATCAAGTATCTGATACTCCAGCCCAATGGAGGCGCCCTTGTGTTCTTCAGCCAGCGTAACAAAATATTTTACACCGCTGTTTGCCCCCTTGGTTAGTCTGAACTCAAAAGAAAGGTCAAATGCACCGTATTTGCTGGTTGTTACAATATCACCGCCACGTGCTGATTTATTGCCTTTGGAAGACAGCACGGTAATGGTTCCATTGTTGATTTCCCATCCTTTTTCGGGAAATGTCTTTTTATAAGCACCGACCCAACCGTTATGGCTGTGCCCGTCAAACAGCAGTTTAACACCATTACGTTTTTCATATGCGGATAGCGTGTTTGGTGTTAGGTTAACCGTATAGATGCCTTTGGGGATTTTCCGCGGGCGTAAATTTTTGGTCCGTATCCGGATGTTTTTGAAGTATACTTTTTTGCCCGCCAACGCTTGGTCGGAAATACTATGCACTTGCAGTCCGATGAAACCCGAGGCATCCAGTGTATCCACAACGTGTGCTGCGGGGATACCGTTTACCCAGGTTGTCGTTTCGTTGCCGATTGCTTCAATACGGATACGGTTGAAAGCGCCTTTTTTATAGGCGTTTTTCGCCTGTTCATTTAAATCCAGCGGGTAAAGCCAGCCCCGGCGGGCTTCGTCATATATGCCGCCGGTCCAAGCCCGTATACTGGGATCTATTTCGACTTGCCGGCCGTAAACCCGGCCCCGGTTTTCGTCCAAGTGGCTGCGGATCTGAATGCCAGAATTGGTTGTTTCGCCTTCCAGTTTTATGTCCAGTTCCAGAATAAAATCGCCATATTCCTGCTCCGTGATGAGAAAAGAATTCGGGGTTCCGGCCGTCATGGTGCCAACGATAACACCACCCTCAACCGTAAAAGGTGCTTCACCGCCCACGCGCTTCCACCCATTCAGGGTTTTACCGTCAAATAACGGGCGCCAGCTTTGTTGTGTAACGCCCCATGCAAGGCCCATATAGCCGCATGTGTACCCGATAAAGAGCAGGATTTTAAGTTTCCCACCGAAAGATAATGTGTTCATATTACTCACAGGTGCTGCTTTTTTTCCAAAAACAGTTAGTTTTGTGGTTATTGACCTATAATTGATTCTTCAATTCAATTATAGTGATTTTCAATTGAAGACGGTCTTTTGGAACAGGTTTTTTTACGAAAACGATATCGTAGTAATGCTATGGAGCACAAGTTAGTTTCAGGTTTTTTTGAACGGGTATACCACTTAGTGCGACTAATCCCCGAGGGGAGGGTAACCACGTACGGCGCTATCGCCCGCGCCTTGGGGACGGCAGGTTCCTCACGTATGGTGGGTTGGGCTATGCGTGCCGCTCACACCTCTTATCCGCCCGTACCGGCACACCGGGTGGTTAATCGTGCAGGCGTGCTGAGTGGCAAGCATGCGTTTGGCAACCCTATGTTAATGCAGCAATTGCTGGAAAATGAAGGGGTTAAGATAATGGACGACAAAGTAGTCGATTTCGACAAACTTTTTTGGGAGCCCGGGGGGAAGCGGGATTAGCCTGCCAGTAAGAAACGTATGATCTCATGGATGTCAATAACGCCGATGGCCTTGCCGTTATCCACCACCGGAAGGGCAACTAAATCCGTGTCGTTCAGCAGTTGCGATGCTTCCATAACGGTTGTACGGCTGCTTACGATTGGCGGATTGGTGGCCATCACCTGCCCGGCTTGCAGCATGTCGAACATGCCAAGCTCAATATCTTCAATCTGTTCATATTTGTATCCAAATCCCAGCCGCTTGATATCGCTGCGGCTGATAACTCCACAGACCTGCTCATCGGTACCTAATACTGGCATATGTTTTAATTCATTGGCCTTCATCAGCCGATACACGCCGCTCAGCGGATCCCATGTATGGACAGTAGCCTGGCTTAGGGAAATGATTTCGGCAATTAGCGCACGTTTTCTCATTCAACAGCACATTCCTTTTTGGAATACCGGGAACCGGTTACAATATCTGTTCCAAGTTTTAAAACAGGCGAACTGTTCAACGTATTAAGTGGTGATTTCCCGATAAATATCAGGCAGGGTGCGGCCCAGGCCTTTGTAATCCAGTCCGTACCCCACGACAAAGTCGTTGCTGATCTCAAATCCCACGTAAGCAATGTTGTCAAACTGGTATTGCATCGCCTCTGGTTTGAGCAGTAGCGTACATACGGCGACAGACGCCGGGCGTTGGGCATTAACGAGGTCCAGTGTGTGCTTCAGTGTGTTTCCTGTATCCACAATATCTTCCACGATGACAACGTCCCGGCCTTCAAGGTTAATATCCAACCCAATGAGCTCATCAGGCTGATTCTGCCGTTCGGTACCATTATATGAAGCCAGTTTCACAAATGAAACCTCCGAGGCAATGTGAATCTGCTTCATAAGGTCGGCCATGAACATGAAGCATCCATTGAGCACGCCAAGAAATACGGGGTGTTGGTTTTCATAGGTTACATTGAGCTGGATGCCGATAAGGCGGGCTCGTTTCTTGATTTGATTATAGTCTATGATGCGCTCAAACGTCTTCTGGTTAATGGTAATGTTCATAGCTCTTTAAGGGTTTTCCGTTTGGTTGCTATCTTTTCCGAATATTCGGTCCAGTAGTCCGCGCATTTGTTCCAAATCTGCATCGAAATCCGTCGGAGGCATGTCCAGTTGCAGCGTATCTATCGTAACAGGCCTTTCCGGACGGAGCGATTCGCGGAGGCTTACCGAATAAAAACCGTAATCGCCCGAAGAATCAGACGGGGTTAAGCCCCGCCGCGCCATGATATTTCCGATGTAACGGAAATAAGGCAGGATGTACGGTTTAAGGCCGCCGCTCCAGGTAAATGAATACAATCCGGATTTAGGGCGTGGCACAATACTGGCCAGGTAAATACTCTCTCCGATGGAAAGATCGGAGGGATGCTTCCCGAAGTAATAACGGGCTGCCTCTGTGATACCATACACATTCCTGCCCCATTCAATGATGTTAAGATACACCTCAAACATCCGCTCTTTGCTTACTGCCCGCGTGCTTTCCATTAACCATACGATAAGGATTTCTTCGAGTTTTCGTACGATGGTCTTGTTACGGTTAAGGTAAACGTTTTTGACCAATTGCATGGAGATGGTGCTGCCGCCCCGCTTGAATGCCTTTTCTTTATAGTTAGTGGCGATTGATGATCGGATGGCCTCTTCCACAAATCCATTATGGGTAAAAAACGACGGATCTTCGGTAGTAAGGATGGCATTTTTGAGGTTAGATGATATCTCGTTCAGCGGTATGAAGTCCGGATTCTCCGGGCCTACGATAATATCGCGCACCGGTTGCTCCTCTTCGTATGGCGTATACACGAAAGTACCATTGATTTTCGGGATGTTGGCCTTGCCCCAAGCGTTCACCTTGAATCCTTTCTGCTCCATATCCGAATTGAACCGTACACTGTCCGGATTGCTGGTATCCAGGAATGCATCCATTTTATAGCGTATGCGTCCGGCAACGCGTATCCCTTCTAATGATTCAAAAAGCCCTTTAGGGAAAGCGTCAAATAAATCCTGGGCATCCATCTCGGGGGTTTCCACACCCACTGCATAAGTCTTTGTGGGAAAGGTGGTATACCGGAAATAGGGATGTATTTTTAACTTTTTCACAGTTACCGTTGACGAATTGGACAGTTCGATGTGCTTTTCGCCAACAACGACCTCCGCATCGATATGGGCATCAGGTACCACGACGTGTTCTTGGGCAATGCGCCAGTGATCGATCAGCAGGTTTTTGACAGCCCATTCCCCTTTGATATGGAGCCGTTCATTGTTGGTCCAATAGACTTCACTGAGGCGGGTTTCTATGGTGTCGAAACTCAGTTTCAGTCCGAATTTCCGTTCAAGCAACGGCAACGCTATCCGTTGCCCGTTTGCATGTACTTTTACATAGAGCTGGCGTTTGCCGGGGCGTAGCTTCCCCGAAACCTGCCAGGCCGCTTTGTTATCATTGAGGAAAACCGCAGACGTTAAATTACCATTGGTAATGTCGGCTTTCGGCACGCTAATGCGTTGATGTGTGCTGTCATCGTGGTATGTTATTGTAAAATTTCGCAACTCCATATCCTCCGGGATTTTATACAACACATTGTTGAGCATACGGTTTATCGTCCGGGCCATATTGATGGCCGAATCATCGCCTTCTGTCAGGCGCTCGTCATCGGTTGCCAGGGCTGCTGAATCAGGTTCCTGGAAGATAAAATCATAATTGCTTAAGCTGTCTTTTTTCATGAGCCGGATATGGGCATCATATGCCCGCAACTGCCCAAGCCTGACGTCCCCCGTAATCAACGGGAAAAGTTTCACGCTTACCGAAGCGTGTTTTACGCCTGCCAACTGCTCCCGGCCCCGGGGAGTTACATTCACGTTTTCAAGACTTACGGTAGCCAATCCGGAAAAGTAAGCGCGACCGATGTTGAGGTCAATCTGGTAGTCATTGGCGAGCTTGGTTTGCACGCGGGTAATGGTAGACGCCAGTAACGCTTCCCGTTTGTGATAGACTATTGCAAACGCGATGATAAACCCCACAAACAAAACACCTAATACAATACCACCGATGATCAGCTGTTTTCTGGTGATTTTGCTTAATAACGCTTTAATCATATAATTCGCAAAAGTCGCTTATTCCGTGACTAAATACGGGATAATTATCCTTAAAAACAAAGAGACGACAAGTTTGTGTGCTTGGTTTTCCGGTTTTTTGCCGATGTCTTTTCATCTGATGGCAACGCCAGTATGGTAAAAATCCACGTTAAGTCGTTATTTTTTGCGAAATTTGTGGGTAGCAAACAGCGATAGAACGAGATGATTACGAAAGAACAAGTATTGCATGCCTTAAGCCACGTGGATGATCCCGATCTCAAGAAGGACTTGGTAACCCTGAACATGATTCAAAATATTGAAATCACGCCGTCCAAGATCCGGTTCGATGTGGTGCTTACCACCCCGGCATGCCCAATGAAAGGGCATATTGAACATGCTTGCCGCAACGCCATCGCGCTCTTCGTGGATAAAGATATTGCCGTAGACATCAATATGACGTCCAATGTGGTTGGCTCCAGGCACAGCCAGTTGGGCAACATCAAAAATATTATTTTGGTCGCATCTGGCAAGGGGGGGGTAGGTAAATCTACCGTTGCTGCTAATCTGGCGCTGGCCCTGCAAGCTACCGGCGCCAGCACGGGACTCCTGGATGCAGATATATATGGGCCATCGCTGCCCATCATGTTCGGGCTGGAGGGTGCGCATCCCAAGGCTTCCAAAACAGCCGATGGCAAGACGAAGATTGAGCCCATTGAAAAATACGGCTTGAAATTACTGTCTATCGGATTCTTTACGGATCCAAACCAGCCCGTTCCGTGGCGCGGCCCGATGGTCAGTACGGCCGTCAAGCAGTTGTTTAATGATGCAGACTGGGGCGAGTTGGATTATCTGATAGTCGATCTTCCTCCGGGCACGGGCGACGTACACATTACCGTAGCCCAGGGTTTCCCCATCGCCGGAGCGGTGATAGTCACTACGCCGCAGCATGTTGCTTTGGCAGACGCCGTTCGTGGCATCGGCATGTTCTTGATGGATGCCATCAATATTCCGCTGCTGGGCGTTGTCGAAAACATGGCTTACTTCACGCCGGCAGAATTGCCTGATAATAAATATTACATCTTTGGCAAAGACGGCGGTAAACGCTTGGCTGAACGATTTGAAGCACCATTCCTTGGCGAAATCCCGTTGGTGAAGAGCATCAGTGACTCCGGAGACAATGGCTTGCCAGTAATGTTGGACGAAAACAGTTCAGCACGTGCCGCTTTTCTTGAAATTGCCGGTAAGGTAGCGCAGCGGCTGGCGATTGTACAAGCTGTCCCGTAACACTCTCCTTCGGTACGCTTAATAGTGTAAATGGTGTAGTTTTGTCCGCTTTTCGCCATCCTAAGGCCCCGATGCGATGTCCCGTTTGCGGCCTGACTTCAGGCAGGTCTCCATACTAATGACTTAAACCAACCTTACCCCAAATTTACATGAAACAGGATAATGGTATGAACATCAGTTGCATTTTCTTTTTAGTTTATTCGGTTAACAACCGAGCAAGCTCCGAACATGATCCGAATAAACACCGAATAAATATCGAATAAAAGGTAAGGTATGTGTAAATAAGAAGTAGCGAAGAAGTACAGCAGGGGTAACCTATGCAGGCGCGGCTACCGAACCCAAGCAGTGCCCAGCATGCTGTCGCGCTGACCATGAGGGACGATATACCTGGACCGAAAAACAGTTGCCATTATCCAAAAAAACCTTATCTTTGGCACCAATGCTTTAGGGGTGTTTCCCGCGGTAATACGTGGGAGGCTGAGAATAACCCTCATAACCTGCTCAGGATAATGCCTGCGAAGGGAAAAGTAACGGATTCCTCACACCTTTGGTGGCTTCCTAAAGCATGTTAACACATGCTCACTATGGAAGTCATTATTAACCACCAAACAGTTGTTACAAAACCGGAGGCGCCACTTTCGGAAGTGTTGCGCACCTATGGCGTTGTACACGCCAAAGGCGTGGCTGTAGCGGTCAACGAAACCATTATCCCACAAAGCCATTGGAATACCAAACTCCTTGAACCCCGGGATCGCATCATGGTAATCAAAGCGGCCCAAGGGGGATAACCCATCCAAAATAGAACGATATGAAAACCGAAAAGCTCCCTAACGAAACCACCATCACACGGACACCATTTCCGCAATCAAAGAAAATCTATGTGTCAGGAACGCTCCATGATGTCCGTGTGCCAATGCGTGAAATTTCGCTTTCCAAAACCACAGACCGCTTCCGCAATGAGGTGGAGGATAACCCGCCCGTAACCGTGTATGATACGAGCGGACCGTATACCGACCCTAATGTCGATATCGATGTGCGGCGCGGGTTGCCCCGCATCCGCGAACGCTGGATTGCCGGACGTGGCGATACCGACATGCTGCCGGGGGTATCTTCCGCGTATGGCCAATCGCGCCTTTCCGACCCTGCACTGGACTACTTGCGGTTCGAGCATAGTGCGACACCCCGTGCGGCCAAAGCGGGAAAAAACGTGTCGCAGATGCATTATGCCCGGCAAGGTATCATTACGCCGGAAATGGAGTTTGTCGCCATCCGCGAAAACCAGCGGCTGGAGCAATGTTACCGCAAGGACGACGCGATGTGGCAGCGGCACAAAGGCCAGAATTTTGGCGCACATGTGCATGATGGCTTCATCACGCCGGAGTTTGTCCGGCAGGAAATAGCCCTGGGCAGGGCAATACTTCCCGCCAACATCAACCATCCCGAGACGGAGCCCATGATTATCGGGCGTAATTTTCTCGTGAAAATCAATGCCAACATCGGCAATTCGGCGGTGACCTCCAGCATCGAGGAAGAGGTCGAAAAACTCGTGTGGGCAATCCGCTGGGGCGCCGACACGGTGATGGATCTCTCCACGGGTAAAAACATCCATGAAACCCGCGAGTGGATCATCCGCAACTCGCCCGTGCCCATCGGCACGGTACCTATCTACCAGGCGTTGGAAAAAGTGGGAGGTAAAGCGGAGGAATTGACATGGGAAATATTCAGGGACACCCTTATCGAACAGGCCGAGCAAGGGGTGGATTACTTCACCATCCACGCGGGGGTGCGGTTGCCTTATGTGCCGTTGACGGCGAAACGGACAACCGGTATCGTGTCGCGTGGTGGGTCTATTATGGCTAAATGGTGCCTGGCCCATCACCAGGAGAGTTTCCTGTATACGCATTTCGAGGATATCTGCGAAATTATGAAGCGGTATGATGTGGCGTTTTCCCTGGGTGATGGCCTGCGCCCCGGCTCCATCGCCGACGCCAACGACGAGGCGCAGTTTGCCGAACTGGATACCTTGGGTGAGCTGACGGAAATCGCCCGGCGGCACGATGTGCAGGTGATGATAGAAGGACCGGGGCATGTGCCGATGCACATGATAAAGGCCAACATGGATAAGCAGCTGGCCGCATGTAAAGAAGCCCCATTCTATACGTTGGGGCCGCTTACCACGGATATTGCGCCGGGCTACGATCATATCACTTCGGCCATCGGGGCCGCGATGATCGGCTGGTTTGGCACCGCCATGCTTTGCTATGTAACGCCCAAGGAACACCTTGGCCTGCCTAATAAGAAGGATGTCAAAGACGGGGTTATTACTTACAAAATAGCAGCACATGCCGCAGACTTGGCCAAGGGGCACCCGGGTGCGCAGCATCGGGACAATGCCATGAGCAAGGCCCGGTTTGAGTTCCGCTGGGAGGATCAGTTCAACTTAGCGCTGGACCCCGATACGGCCCGCGAATATCACGACGAAACGCTGCCGGCCGAAGGGGCCAAAACGGCCCACTTTTGCAGCATGTGCGGGCCGCATTTCTGTAGCATGAAAATCACGCAAGATGTGCGGAAATATGCCGAGGAGAATGGTATAGACAGTGCGGAAGCCCGGGCAAAGGGGATGGAGGAGAAGGCGAAAGAATTTCGGGAAAATAATTTTGAACTTTATTCTTGATGGCCGTATGCAACTGCTGGTGATTACGCAAGAAGATTTCTTTCCGGGAGAAGCCGATGTGCTCAACAGCATGTTTGAAGCGGGGTTATCCGGGCTTCACCTGCGCAAGCCCCAATCGAGCCGATACGAGATGCGGGCGCTGTTGCGAAGAATCCACGCCGATTTCCATAAACGTATCGTTATCCACGGGCACATGGCGTTGTCTGCTGAATTCGGCCTGCTGGGAGTGCATCTTCCGTTGGGTGTCCTGCTTGAAAAAGGGGTGCCACCCGTTGAGGGGTTGGTTTCTTGTTCGACGCACACACCTGCCGAGGTTTCGGCGGCTGCCCGGGTGGCCGACCGTGCGTTCATCAGTCCGGTGTTTGACAGTATTTCCAAAAAGGGATATCTGGGCAATGCACCGTTACTGACTAGCCACCGGCCTCAAGGAAATACGTTGTGGGTCGCTTTGGGCGGAATTACGCCAGAGCGGCTGCCCGCCGTGTCGTCACATGGGTTTGGTGCTGCTGCCGCCCTGGGATATATCTGGAAGGGCGGGCAACCACTCCAACGGTTTGAGACGTACCAAGCGGCGGCTGCGACCCTGCGACCGGTATCGGCCATGAATTGACCATGATTAACGAGGAGAAACGTGAACACCATTGATAAATTGCATTACATCACGCACCCATTACCCGATTATCCTATTGCCCAGCAGGTGGAAGACGTCTGTCGGGGCGGATGCTCGTGGGTACAGTTGCGCATGAAAGAGGCCCGTACAGAAGAGCGGTTGGCTGAGGCGCTGCGGATACTTCCGCGAATAAGACACTACGGCGCCACGTTGATCATCAACGATGATGTCTACGCGGCAAAAGCCGCGGATGCAGACGGTGTGCATCTTGGTGCAGACGATATGCACCCGTCGGAGGCACGGCATCTGCTTGGTGCCGGCAAGATAATAGGCTGCACCGCCAATACCTTGGACGATGTGCTCCGGCTTAGCCAATACGACATCGACTACATCGGGGTAGGGCCTTTCCGTTTTACATCGACAAAGGAGAAGCTAAGCCCCGTACTGGGAGGGGAAGGTATACACCGGATTGTAGCCGCTGCGCGGATCCACGGTGTCCGCATCCCGATAATAGCTATTGGCGGCATTACCCCCGAAAATATCGGCGGACTGCTAAATACGGGTATACATGGTGTAGCTGTTTCCGGAGCGATACACGCCGCCATGGACAAGGTAACCGCTTGCGAAGCCATTATCGCACAGCTGACCACCGGCCACCCTTCGCTGGCCACCGATCACCGACCACCAGCCACCCATCACCCATCACCGATCACCGACCACCCATCACCGGTCACCCATCACCGACCACCAATCACCAAAAAAATGAACGACATACTAAAAATAGCTGACAAGACATTTTCCTCCCGCTTATTTGCAGGTACAGGGAAATTCGGCGACCATCAACTGATGGAAAATGCCCTGCTGGCTTCGGAAACCGAGCTTGTGACGGTCGCATTGAAGCGCGTGGAGCACACCGGGCAGGAAGAAGATACCTTGCTGCGGCATTTAGCGCACGCACATATCCAACTACTGCCGAACACCTCCGGCGTACGTAATGCCACGGAGGCGGTATTTGTTGCGCAATTGGCGCGGGAAGCGCTGGAAACCAACTGGTTGAAGCTGGAGATTCATCCCGACCCGAAATACCTCATGCCCGATCCGATTGAAACGCTGGCCGCCGCCGAGCAATTGGTTAAGCTGGGTTTTGTGGTGCTGCCGTATTGCCATGCTGATCCGGTGCTGTGCAAACGGCTGGAAGAAGTAGGCGTGGCAGCCGTCATGCCATTGGGCGCACCCATCGGCAGCAACAAAGGGCTGGCCATGCTGGATATGCTGCGCATCATTATTGATCAGGCCAACGTACCGGTGGTGATAGATGCGGGCATTGGAGCGCCCAGCCACGCCGCACAGGCGATGGAACTGGGTGCGGATGCCGTGCTGGTCAATACCGCAATGGCTACGGCGGGCGACCCGGTGCAGATAGCTGAAGCGTTCAAATGGGCGGTCCGTGCGGGGCGGCAGGCTTTTCTCGCCGGGCTGCCCGGCGAGCAATCGGTCGCTTCCGCAACAAGCCCGCTTACGGCATTTTTGGATTAGAAAGTATGTTTACATCGATATTCAACCAATACGATTGGAACGAGGAGCTACGGTCTATTTACAATAAGACCGATGCGGAGGTCCGGCGGGCGTTGGCCAGGAAACAACGGACATTGGACGACTTCAAGGCGTTGATTTCTCCAGCGGCCGCACCTTATCTGGAGCATATGGCGCTACTCAGCCAGCAGGCCACACAAAAACGTTTCGGTAAGACCATCCAACTGTACGCACCGCTATACCTCTCCAACGAATGCCAAAATATCTGCACCTACTGCGGATTCAGCCTGGATAACCAAATCCCCCGCAAAACGCTAACAGCTGCAGAACTGCTGCAGGAATTGCTTGCCGTGAAGGCGATGGGGTATCAGCACATCCTGTTGGTCACGGGCGAGGCCCAGCAGCTCGTGGGGATGTCCTATTTCCGCCAGATGCTCCCCTTGGTGAAACAGCATTTCCAGCATATTGCCATGGAAGTGCAGCCATTGGACGAGGCTGACTATGCCGAGCTGCGTGCACGGGGAGTGAGCACCATCCTCGTTTATCAGGAAACCTACCACCGGGAAGATTACCGGAAGCACCACCCCAAGGGCAAAAAGTCCAACTTCGATTACCGATTAGCATGCCCTGACCGTATTGGCCGGGCCGGTATCCATAAAATCGGCATTGGGGCCTTGCTCGGGCTCGATGATTGGCGGACCGATAGCTTTTTTGCGGCGCTGCACCTGCAATACCTTGAGCGGACGTACTGGCAAAGCAAATTTTCGGTGTCCTTTCCCCGCCTACGTCCCCATGTGGGCGGCCTGCAGCCCAAGTCGGTCATCACCGACCGGGAATTGGTGCAGCTGATCTGTGCATGGCGGCTGTTCAATGGCGAGGTGGAACTGTCCATGTCTACCCGCGAAAGCCCGCGGTTTCGCGACAACATCATCAAGCTGGGGATTACGTCCATCAGTGCCGGGTCGAAGACCAATCCCGGTGGTTATGCTGTGGAGCCGCAGAGCCTTGAGCAGTTTGAGATTGACGACGGGCGCAGTCCGGCCATCATCGCACAGGTCATCAGGGAAGCAGGGTATGAACCCGTCTGGAAGGACTGGGATCACGCGTTGCATGGCGGCGAAGCCAACGGCAAATTCCCGTTACCGGAAGAAATTGGTTAAGTTTGTCTTGAATATGGCACAGCAACTGACGCAAACGGAAATCCATTATTTCGACCGCCACCTGAAATTATCCGGCTTCGGGCGGGAAGCCCAGCAGCGCCTGAAAGCCGCCCGTGTATTGGTTGTGGGGGCAGGGGGGCTGGGATGCCCCGTGTTGCAATACCTGGCCATGGCCGGCATAGGGCACGTCAGCGTCATCGATGCCGACACGGTAAGTTACCACAACCTGCACCGGCAGGTGCTGTTTTCGCCAGGCGATGTCGGGAAGAACAAAGCCGAAACGGCCGTGCGGCGGTTGGCGGCCCAGCAGCCGCTTGTCCGGTTCACTGCCTATGCCGAAGCGCTGTCAACCAGCAATGCACTGTCGCTCGTCGGCGCGCATGACCTGGTGATAGACGGCACGGACAACTTTGAAACCCGGTATTTGGTCAACGATGCCTGCGTCATCCAAGGCGTGCCGTTCGTGTCGGGCGCTATCGACCGCTACACGGGGCAGGTGTCGGTATTTAATTATGCGGGAGGGCCCACCTACCGCTGCCTGTACCCTGAGCCGCCGGCCGAATGCGGCTCATGCGCCATCGATGGGGTGCTCAACGTGTTGCCGGGCATCATCGGTACCCTGATGGTTAATGAAGCCCTTAAAGTGTTAGGGGGGTATGGCGAAGTGCTGGCAGGCAGGTTGCTTTTGGTGGATATCCACGGCAACGGTTATCAGCAGTTCAGCTTTTCAGCCGTTGAGGAAAACAAGCATATCCAGGCATTACAGACGAGCTATGTCCCGGAAGCGGAGTCCGGGGGAAGGCCTGTTGAAGTGAGTGCTCTGCCCGATGGCGCTTTGTTGGTGGACGTACGGGAAGCGTGGGAGTACGAAGAAGGTCACGCGGATGACCACATTAACATTCCGCTTCATGAATTGCCGCAGCGTGCGGCCGAATGGGCCGGTAATGACCGGACGGTTGTTTTTTACTGCACCACGGGGAAGCGCAGCCGTATGGCCGTGGAGGTGGCCAAGCAACATGGCATCGCCGCATTTGCAGAGCGGTTGGGTGAGATATTATCGTAATATTATGTTAATACCCATTTAATATAACTATACGATTTTTGCGGGGTGTCGTAATAGTTGTTTCACGAAACCCGATTAGATGCAGAAACTTGTACTTATTATCTTTTCCCTCTTTTCTTTTCAAACGGTCTTCTCCCAAAATTGCGAATTAACCGGCAGCGTGACCAGCTCGCTGGGCGACCCCTTGGTCGGTGCAGTGGTACGCGCGGTTAACACTGCCTCAGGCGTGGCTAAAGAAGCGGTGGTTGGCCTGGATGGCTCATACCGGTTAGGAAAGCTGCCCCCCGCCGCTTATCGCGTGGAGGCATCATTGATGGGTTTTGAACCGATCGCTGTCGAACTGCAGGTAGCAGGCAGCCACGAACAGCATTTTGAGCTGGAGGACAAGACACTTACGTTATCGGAAGTGTCGGTAGAGCGGACCGGCCGGGGCACCGATGCGGAAGCCCGGCGGATGGAGAAGAATGCGCAGAACGTACTGAACGTCATTTCGGCCAAGCAGATACAGCTCTCCCCGGATATTTCGGTGGCCAACGTCATCCAACGGGTATCCGGCCTGTCCATTGAACGAAACGCGAATGGAGACCCGCAATATGCCATCGTGCGGGGGATGGACAAGCGCTACAACAATACGCTGGTCAACGGTATCAAGATTCCCTCACCCGATAACGAAAACCGTTTCATACCGCTCGACATCTTCCCCGCCATCTTCCTTGACCGCCTGGAGGTTTATAAGTCACTGACCGCGGATATGGAAGCCGACGCCATCGGGGGAACCGTGAACATGGAAATGAAAGACGCCCCCTTGGTTGGCCATATCCTCGATCTGGATGTACAGGTGGGGTATAACCAGATGAATTTCGACCGCGATTTTACGACCTATGACCGATCCCGGCTGAACAAACGGTCGCCAGCAGAATTGTTTGGCGCGGATTACCATGCCGTACCGGGTGATTTCCCCGTCGAAAACATGATTGAAAAGCCCGTGGCTGCGCTCCCGGACATCATTGCCAACGGCACCTATGGCCAGCGGTTTTTGGACAACCGGTTGGGGCTGATGGTCGGTGCCAGCTTCCAGAACACCAATCGGCCTACAGATAATTATGTATATCGGCCGGGCATATTCCCGGTTGAAGGCAATCCGATACGGCTGGAGCAACTGGATTCCCGCTATGCCAGTGCGCAGCAGCAGCGCCTTGGCGCGCATGGCCGGCTCACCTATGATGTAAATGCGAAGAACAAATTTTCACTCTATGCCGGGCAGTACATGCTCAATGAGTTCCGGGTAAGGGAAACGGTCCTCCGCGAAAACTTTGCCGCAGCGACCAATGCGCCGGTTTATCCAAGTACTCGCTTTACGAATAGTTTTCAAACCATCAGCACGGTTGACCTGAACGGTGATCACCAATTCGGTGATCGCTTGATGTTCGATTGGAACGCCGTCTATTCCCATGCGCTTAATGACCGCCCTGACGATGGCACCTATCACCGGTCCGCAACGTTGTCGGTAGAAGACGGGAGTATCTCGAACGAACGCATTTATTTCCAGAATTCACCGCATACCCGGATCTGGGAGCGCAATAGCGACCAGACCGCATCGGCTTACCTGAACCTGTCGTTCAATCCGGATTGGGTGAATGAACATACACGGATCAAGGTAGGCGGGGTGTCACACTTCCGCTGGCGGGATAATTATTACAATTACTACAGCTACGTGCGGGTCATCCCTTCCGTAATCGGCGTCCGCGGTGAAGGGTGGAACGATTTCGGGGACATTCCCTATGAAGACATGGCCACGCCATTCGGAAGCGGGGGCGGTAGCAACCTGATCTACGACGCGAGTGAACGCATATTGGCGGCATACATCAATACGTCGTGGCGTTTCGGCCAATCGCAGGTAGAGGTCGGCGTCCGGGCTGAACATACCGACCAGCGCTTCGACATCGATCCCAGGGCATTTCCCAGCAATCCGGGGGCTGAATTCGAGCCTTCGGCCAGCCAAGCGTACCTCAACCTGTTTCCGGCGTTCAGCTTCAAGCAATTGCTCAATGCGCATACCAACTTACGGGCCACCTACTTCAGGGGCATCAGCCGGCCGGGTTTCTACGAAATCGTCCCGACGATACGTCCCAGCGGCGGAAGCGAATCCTACTTCAGCGAACGGGGTAACCCCGACCTGAACCCTTCATTGGCGGATAACTTTGATATCCGGTATGAATATTTCCCCACGGTGCTCGACCAGATCCTGGTCGGCGTGTTTTTCAAGCGCATTCAGGACCCGATAGAGTACGGGTTTCCGCAAATAGACCCAAACCTGCCCGAAAACGAACGAGAGAGCGCCGGCCGGGCAAGCCGCATCATGCCGCAGAACTTCGGCACTGCCCGTAACTTCGGCATCGAACTGGATATCACCAAATATTTTAACCAGTTCGGCATCCGGGCGAATTACACGTACACGCACTCCCGGCTGGTGACCAACAAGTTAGTTGCCAATACAAACGACCAGATTGCCCAGGGCGCACCTTCGTTCAGTATCGTTGATCAATCCCGGGCGCTCCAGGGCCAGTCGCCGCACATCGCCAACCTCAGTTTGTTGTACAAAAATCAACCGGCGAAGCTGGATGCCCAGCTGGTGATCAACTACACCGGTGAGCGTATTGCCCTGGTATCTCCCTTCTTTGAAGCTGACCAGCGCATGCGCGCGATGACCATCATGGACCTGTCAGTAGAAAAAGGCGTGGGCAACCATCTGGTCTTTTTCGTCAAGGCGAATAACCTGCTGAATACCCCATATGCGCTATTTGTCGATAAACCGGTGTACCAGGCCGAGCTGGGGCACCCGCACCAACGTGATCCCGCGCAGCATACCAACATCCAGCGCGACACGTATGGCCAGCTGTACCGCTTGGGCGTAAGGTACCGGCTGTAGTGGCTTAGTATACCCGTAATGAACTAAATGTTAACGATAACGATGAACAACGATGAAGAAGAAAATCCTTAACTATTTGATGTTGGCCACCCTGATGGGCATGGTGGTCGCATGTTCAAAAAATGACCCGGCACCCGCGAATCCAGGCAATGGCGATGATGACCCCAAGCCCGGTGTTGAAGGGATATCCGGCGACCTTTCGGCCATCGATTTCCAAGCCAATGAAACTTACCTGGTGGTTGGAAACCTTGAGATTCCTCAAGGAAAAAGCGTTACGATTCCTGAAGGTGTAAGATTGGAGTTTGACCTGGGGCCGAACAACCAACGGTGGACCCTGGACGTAAAGGGCTCGCTCTACGTGAAAGGAACGGCTAACAACCGGGTGGTCTTCACCGCCAGCGAAGATGCCTTGGCATCCCGCTTTAATACGGGTACGGGCGGACTCTGGGGCGGAATCATCGGTACATCTCTGGCCGGAGATATCGTATTGGAATATGCAGACATCATGCATGGCGGTGGCCCTGCGAAGGAAGGTGATGCCATCACCACGTCCTTAACCGGAGGAAGCGGCCGTGCCAGCGTGGGTGAAGATACCTACATGCTCTACTATTGCCGGCCGGCCGGCGAGCGCCAGGATGGGGTGTTCATCCTGAATCATTGCCATATTGCGTATACGATGGACGATGCTATCCGCACAAATGGCGGCAAGACGTTAATGATGTACAACACGTTTGAAGTCATCGGCAGAACCGGTGGTGAAGCGGTGAACATCAAGGCGGGCGGCCCCGGCGATTTCGCCTTCAACCTCTTTTACAACATTGCTACCAATAGCCTGAAAAGTGCCGACACCCAATCCGGCGAGCGCGGACTGCTGGAAACCAATTTCTATAACAACACCATCGTGAACTCCGGATACCGGCGCGTGGAGCGCGCCCGCGGCGGAAGCCTGAACTATGAGGCCAATGCCTATGGCAAAGCCTACAATAACCTGATCGTCAACAACCGTTATGGCTTGCGCCTGCCGTTGGACGACCGCCCGGATATGGAACGGCTGTTGTATGGATACAATTGGTATTACGGGTCGGTGGATGCCGTGACCAGCAACTTCTACCCCACCGGAGAAGACGACCCTTCGCGCGGCGTCATCGGTGTTGACCCGGCCTATCCCATCCCGGCCTCGGATGTCCTGGGCGGCCCGAAAGAAAACGATCCCCTTTTCGTGAACTACGATGTCGCCAGTTTCGCGGTTGAGTTCACTTCCGGAGGCGACAACAATAACCTGGCGGACAATGTAGACGGTATTCCAGCAGACGCTGATTTCAGGTTGCAAGCCGGTTCGCCGGCGGCCACCGGTGCGTTCACCGGTTTCCAGCCGGTGTTTGCGGAGTATATCACGCTGACCGGTGAGGTCTTCACCGCGCCGCAGCCGCAAGCTTACTTCGGTGCTTTTGCCCCGGTAAATTAAGCGGATAATGCACAAACGATTGGTTTTATATACACTGGTCGCAAGCTTCAATTGCCTATGGATCGCCTCCTGTTCCAAAACAGGGGACGATCCTGGTTCAACGGAGCCACCTGTAGTTCAGGACGGCTGGGCCGATCACATTCCTTTTGAAGCGGAATATACGCCTGCCATGCTGCAATGGACGGCAGACTACCAGGAAAGTATAGCCATCGGTCGCCATGCCCTCGAAGAAGCATCGGGCATTGCCTGCAGCCGGAAGAATCCGGGCATGTTCTGGGTTCATGAAGACAGTGGCCACTCCAACATCCTCTACCTGCTTGATTCCGATGGGAAGACGGCCGCGCGGTACCGGATAGTCGGGGCCACCAATATCGACTGGGAGGATATCGAGATCGCCGTAGGTCCGGAAGCAGGTGAGGACTACCTGTACATCGCCGATACCGGCGACAACGGAGAAACCCGTGGTAACTACGTGGTGTACCGCATCGTAGAGCCGGTTTTCAATGAAAGCGACCGCGATGCATTTATCACTTACAACCAGGCAGCATCCCAACTGGAGGTGATTCCGGTTCGCTACCCCGATAAATCGCACGACGTGGAGGCCATGTGGGTCGACCCGGCCACGCTTGATATCTACCTGGCCACCAAACGCGATGCGAGTTCCATGTTATTTGTCTTACCGTATAGCCGTTACGACAACGGCGATGCAATGACCGTGCTGGCAGGTACGTTCGGCTTTCGCGAAGCGTCCGCCGGCAGTACGGATGCCGACGGGAGCCGGCTGATTGTCAGAAACCGCCAACAATTCTTCTACTGGTCGCGGCAAGGCGGGGAAAGCATGGTGGACATGTTGGCCAGGGAACCCATGCTCACCACCGCAGCAGGTGAGGTGCAGGGCGAAGCGGTATGCTTTGACGCCGCAGGCAATTATTATTCCACCAGCGAGATGGGCAATACCACCCTTCCTCCACCAATTTTCAAGTATCCCTTAGTAAATAACCCATAGTTTAATAAACAAAATCAGTACGTTAATGAAAAAATTACTATCCATTCCCACTTATCTGCTATTCTCCCTGTTGTTCACCGGAGTAATTTTCCAATCATGCAGCAAGAACGATCCGGAACCCGAGCCAGAACCGGAACCAGAAACCATCCAGATTCCGAATGAACAATTACGGTCGCTGGTCCTTGCTGGCCTTGGTCTGCCAGCAACCACCGTGGATATTCCTCTGGACAAAATGGAAGACCTTGTCAGCATCAACGCCAACGACCTGGAGACAGTTGATCGCCCGCTGTTGGATGACCTGACGGGTTTGGAACATGCCACTAACCTGATCTATCTGCGGATAGGCGAGACAGGCGTGACAGACCTTTCACCGGTCAGCGGACTGGAGAATATCAGGTATTTCCGCATCAACGACACGGAAATCTCCGATTTGACCCCGATTTCAAATTACACCAAATTGGTGTATTTTAACGCGAATAGCGCTACCCAAATCACCGATATCAGTCCGTTGGCGGGCAATGTGGACCTGTTGGAAGCCATCTTGAGAAATGTACCTTTCGGTAACGAAGGCATGGAAACGATTGGCAAGTTCACCAAGTTGTATCGGTTGAATATGCGGAATACTGGCGTGAGCGACATCACGGTCTTGGGCGAGCTGATGGCGAATGGGGAAGCCCTGTTGAGCTCCAATCCGTATGATGTGGATGACCATTTCCCGGACGAACTTAAACCCGGTAAGGAACAAGCGCTTGATCTGCGTGAAAACCCTATCGAGTCTTATGATCCCATCCGCCCATTTGTAGAAAATGGTACAGCGGTAGAAACCAGCCCCAGCACGCTGCCAGCAAATTAACCTTTAGGTGGCTAATTAATTGTTAATAAGCGGGACCGTCCAACTACTGGGCGGTCTCGTTTGTTACAGCCATTGCCATGCTCGGCGATAGCAATCAGGATTTATCGGTTATGGCTCTTCATCGATGCCTTGGGGCATCCCGATAAACTCCCGGTACGGGTCGTTGGGATAATGCACCGCATCAGGATTATGGCGGAAGGGAATGTCCGGGTTGAACAGCTCCTCCAGCGTCTGCCGCAGGAATACCTCGAATTGGGCTTTGATATCTTCCAATGCTGCACCTTCGGCAAGGTACCGCCCGCCCCGCCCGCTCATGTAAAACAGCGGCCCTTCTTTGCGTAGCCTGCGGGCAATGTACAGGTTGGGCTCCACGCCGCGCTTGCCTGTTACCTGCTCATACACATAGGTATAAAACAATGTCTGGATCATCGCCTTGTTGCTCTTGGCCGATGCCGGTGCGAACAGCGTGTCCAGTCCATTGTATTTCACCTCGTCGCGCCCCGTTTTGTAGTCTACGATGCGCGTTTTGCCATTCACTTCATCCACCCGGTCAATAATGCCGTATAGCCGCACCGTGCGGGGCTGGCCCTGCACCGTAATGGGAAAGGCAAAGGAATAATCGCGCTCGTTTTCCAGCTCCACGATGCGCAGCGGGGCCACGTGCGTGGCATCATAATGCAGGAACACCGCGGCATACTCTTCGGCGACCTTGAGCAGGATGCGCTGCATGCTGTTGGGCGTTTGTATCCTTCCGGCCTCGCCGTATAGTTCCTTTGACAGCGCTTGCAGGCAGGTACGCGGCAACGCCTTAATTTGCTGGCGGATGCCTTGAGCCGTGATGGGGTCGTTCTCCGCTTTCAGCTGGGTATACGCATCCTCCATCGCCCGGTGCACCACGGAGCCCAGTCGGTTTAGCTCAAACTCCTCCGTCACCCTGGGCGGTTCCTTGATGCCTGCTACATATTTGAGGAAAAACAGCAAGGGCGATTGCAGGTAGGTGGTCAGCGCTGAGGCCGAGAGCTTCGGCCGGTCTGGGTCCGTATCGTCCAGGTAGCGGCTCAGCTTGTGCCACGCCGCCCCGGTTTTCGGCAGGTTGAGCGAAGGCGGTGCGGATATCGTTTTGATGGGTTGCTGCTGGCTGCGGTGGGTAAACGCAAACCGGCTTTCAAAAGCCAGCTGGCGTACAAACCGGCTCACCTCGCCGCTGTTGCTGTCATCCACCACGGCATTGTATACCACGGTAATGCGCCTGGGGTGGTGCAGCAAGCGGTAAAACAGGTATGCCGAGAGGGCATCCTGGTTTTCCAGCACCGGCAGCCCATGTGCGCGTCGGATGGAGTCGGGAATAAAAGTAGGCGCCGCCGTGATGTTGGGCAATGTCCCCTCGTTCGCTCCCACGACATACACTTCATCAAAGTCGAGGCAGCGGCTTTCCAGCAACCCCATAATCTGGATGCCTTTTAACGGTTCGCCCTCGATGGGAGCCGACACGCCTTGGAGCGCCTTCCGGATGAGTGCACACAGGAAAGGCATCGGCAATTCAGGGTGGTTGGCCAGCCCTTCCTGCAGCAGATTGAGCGCTTTCTTCACCGCCAGGATGAGCACGGCTTCCATATGCCGCAGGGTATCGGTACGCTGGCGGTGGTGTAGCACGCCGTCCAATAAGACGTGCAGTGCCTGGAGCGCGGCCTCATTGCTGCTATGCAGAACGAAGAAGGCCGGATAGCTGCCTGACTTCAGCCGGAGTTCAGCGGCGGGCACTTCAAGCCATTCGTTGGCGGTTATCTGTTCTTGCAGCGCCATCCGCTCTTCAAGCGATATACCGCTAAGCGGGTGGGTGAGCATGGCTTCCACATCCAGGTGATGTACGAAACGGCCTTGATTGGCAGCCAGCTGCTGCTGGACGGCCAGCCACCCGTCGATGTACCCGAACAAGGTAGACTGCATGAGTGGATAGCCCATGGTCACGTTAAAATCCAGGCCATCCGGCAAACTTTGCAACACCGGAATCAACAGGCTCTCATCAGCGAGGATGACGGCCGTGCTGGTGGGCGCCTCACGGTCCGCCGCCCGGTCGGCCAACAAGTTCGGCAGGAGTTTGGCCTGTGCCACCTTGCCCGCGGTAGCCAACAGCTCAATGCGGTCGGTTTTTGCGCCCAATACGGCCGGGAAATCGCCCAGCGCATTCCGAAGGCCGTATTGCCGGATATTTTTGCGGAGGAAGAGCCCAGCCTCCTGCAACTCGTCATCGAGGTAGTAGCTGTCTGCGTCGAAATAGAACAACGCCTTTCCGGCGTCTTGCCACCGGGTGAACAGGCTTGCTTCGCAACGGTTGAGCGCGTTGAAGCCTACAAATGCGGCCTGTTTATATGCCGCAAGGAAATTAGGCTTGGCGGCACGCCCCTCCACGAGGTCGCGGTAAATGCCAGCCGTTGTGGCCAGCCGCTGGCGGGCCAATTCTTCTTTGAACCGTTGGTACAGCCGAGGCAGGCGCCCCCAGAGCTGCAGGAATTTCTGCTGGATGGCCGTTTGTTTGCCCACTGAAAACGATTCCCAAAACTGTCGCATAAACCGCTGCTGTTCGGCCGAGAGGTGGGGGAAGCGCTGCTGAAGCAGGGCGATGTCGCGCAGCTCGGCGTAAACTTCTTCTGGCTGCACGAGGTCATAGTCCAGCTGGGCAAAATCACTCAGGATGGTTTCGGCCAGGGGATAAAACTCATCCGGCGACTCCTCGGGCCGTCCCTCCTCCCGCAGCAATCCGTTATGCAGGCCATGCAGGACAAAAAATTGGGTGAGCGGACTGGCTTCCGGCAGGGAGGCCGACTGCCGAAGAAATTCCTGGATGGTAAAAAATGACGGACTCCAAAGCGGCTTGCCCGACAGGTCGGCCAGGTGCTTCCGCAGGAATACGATGGGACGCTTGTTGGTCAGCACGACAGCCACGTCTTTCAGGTCATCGCCAAAGCGCGATAATAAATCTGCTGCAACTTGTCTGAGGAATGGGGGCATGCCGGGAATCTGGAGTTTAACGTTCGCCGAGCAAACATAATGAAAATCGTTTACAAATTAACGGGCAATTGTCTTCGTTCAACCACTTATTGCAACGACCACTCCGGACGCGGGTTACAGGCGGTCGCCCTTAAGGCCGATTTGCGGCAGCAAGGAAGTTTCTGTACCTTTAAAGCCGTGGATAACTTTTTGGCTGCTTTGCGAAAATATGTGCCGATATCCGAAGAGGATGCGGCATATTTCTATTCTTTTTTCAAGAAGAAGCAGTATCAACGCGGAGAATTATTGCTTAAGGAAGGCGAGGTGGCTCATGAGGTGTTTTTTGTGATGAAAGGCGCGTTGCGTCAATATTTCTTCAATGAGCGCGGTGATGAACGAACATGTAACTTTACTTTTGAGCATCAATTTGTGACCGATTTGGAGAGTTTTTCAAGGCAGGCGAAATCGGCCACGCATATTATTGCCTTAGAGCCTGCAGCTTGTCTGGTGTTGACTTGCGAGGATGCCGTAACCTGCCTTAAGGAGTCGCCGGCTGTAGCCTCGCTGTTCGGCCTGATTGTCGAAAATTTAGCTACTGATACTATCCGGCGGATTCGATCGCTTTTGTCCAAAACGCCCGAAGAGCAGATTGAAGAACTGACGAAGACAAACCCCGAGATGCTGCGGCGCGTGCCGCAGCGGTATATCGCCCAATATCTTGGCGTGGCACCCGAAAGCCTCAGCAGAATTAGAAAACGGATGATTGCCAATCAAAAATCTTAACCCAAGTCATCGTCCGAGATAAATACCGCACCGTAGTTTTGTATAAAATTAATTGGTATGCAAACGATATTAGGTTCTGGGGGAGCAATCGGTAACCTGTTGGCGAAGGAACTGACGGCGTTCACCTCAAAGGTAAGATTGGTCGCCCGCAATCCCACACGCGTAAATGAAAATGACGAGTTATTCCCTGCAGATTTATTGGATGCCTCGCGGGTATCGGAAGCCGTTGCAGGCTCGGATGTGGTGTATCTGACAGTCGGATTGCCTTATGACAGCCGGGTATGGCAGCGCCAATGGCCGACGGTAATGCAGCATGTGATCGATGCCTGCTTAGCGCATCAGAGCCGGTTGGTGTTTTTCGATAATGTATACATGTATGATAAAGACAGTATCCCACATATGACCGAGAAGAGCCGGATAGAGCCGCCTTCCAGGAAGGGAAAAGTGCGCGCGCAATTGGTGCGTATGATTGATAAAGCTATGGCTGATCAGTCGTTGCGAGCACTCATTGCACGAAGTGCCGATTTCTATGGACCGGACGCTAGTAACGGGTTGCTCAATCTGCTGGTGCTGGAGGATATGGCGAAAGGAAAGAAACCCAAATGGCAAGGCGACGTTCACAAAATCCATTCGTTTACCTATACGCCCGATGCGGCAAAAGCTACGGCGATTTTAGGGAATACCGCCGGTGCATACGGCCAGGTATGGCACCTGCCTACCTCGGCCGAGCGGTGGACCGGCCAGCAATTTATCGAAACAGCGGCTGCCCTGTACGGCACGAAGCCGGCATGTATGCTGCTGCGGCCATGGATGCTGCGGTTTGGCGGGCTTTTTAGCCGG
Source organism: Parapedobacter composti (assembly GCF_900112315.1). Classification (GTDB taxonomy): domain Bacteria; phylum Bacteroidota; class Bacteroidia; order Sphingobacteriales; family Sphingobacteriaceae; genus Parapedobacter; species Parapedobacter composti. The sequence goes on from NZ_FOLL01000001.1 coordinate 56,908, forward strand.
ACAATTGCTGAGTTGGTAGAGATGCAATATCAGTACAACCAGCATTATTTTTTTGACAGTGAACGGTTTTGCCGCGAATTCGGGTTTACACCGACAACCTATGAGGCGGGAATGAAGGCGGTGCTGGCCTCCCGCTATTCAGACTTCCACCAACGTGCCTAACATTCCATAATACACATACCCTTTCACGTCAGGCATGCCCATTTCTCGGAGCGTCAGCATGTAATCGGATACTTGCCTGCGGTGTGCATCGTCTTCGTGCTGCGTAAATTTGAAGTCCACCACGATGGTTTCATCCGGACTCACCAGCACCTTGTCAGGGCGCATGGTGCGGCCATTCGGCAGGATGATGCTCCGCTCGTTCCAGTGCTCATAGTCACCGCTGAACCACTGGGCCAGTTGCGGGTGGCTCAAGGTCGACAATGCGAGGGTACGTACGTCCGCCCGATCCTCTTCCATGAGCATGCCCTCCGTCTGCAATGCGTCCAAATGCGCGTCCAAATCCGCTGCCGAAACCAGTCCGGCCATCAGCTCATGCAACAATTGCCCCTGGCGTTTGGCGGCATCCAGCCGTACGATGTCCAGTTCGGCCTGTATCTCCGGCCGGGCCAGCTCTTCTTTCAGCCGCGCGGAGGCGGGGTAGTAGGCAAAAGACCAGCCGTCGGGCGCGGGGGCTTCGGTTACGCGGGTATCCGGTGCTGGAACGTCACCCACCTGGATGCCGCTGCGGAACGCCACTTCCAGTTCATCCGCAATGCCGGGCAATACCTCAAGCAGCAGGTCACCGGCAAGCAGTGTATTGATTTCGCTATCGCCTTTCTTGCCGGGAGCGGTAACATAGAGGTGTTTGCGCGTGCGGGTAGTGGCCACGTAAAGTGTGTTGAGGGCATCCATGTAGTTGAAGAGCATCTCTTCGAAATATGCTTGGTATAGGCGCGACTTGCCAAGGTCGCTCTTGTACTTGACGGGGGTTTTGTGCAGCAACGCATAGGGCGTGTCTTCGGTACCTACCCAGAAATTGCCGTTGGTACGCCCGTCGATGGGCCAGCTGCAGAAGGGAATCATCACCACATCAAACGCCAGTCCCTTGGATTTATGGATGGTCAAGACCTCTACGGCGTCTGCCCCGCCCGCGGCAGGTAGTGCCCGGTCGATGCCATCCTCTTCCCAGTAAGTGAGGAATGCCGGTATTCCGCGCTCGCCAGTGGCCGTAAACGCGGCAATGAGGTCGCGGAAGGCAAAGAGGTAGGGAAGGCTTTCCTCGTTTTTCTGCAGCCCATATGCCACGATAAGCGACTCGATGAGTTCGGCCAGCGGCAACTGCGACCATGCCTCCCAATTGCTGCACAGCGGTTCGGGCAGCAGTCCCGCCAGTTCCGTGGGCTTGCAGGTGCTTATCCGCGCCCAGTCATCCGGCAATACTGCTTCGCCCGGGCGGAGCAGCTGACTGTACAGGTGCACACAGTTGGCCGTGTACAACGCCACGTCGGGCAGTTTACCTACCAACGCGCGCAGGGTGTCTACCAGCAGCCGGATGGCAGGGTGATTGGCCAGGGCCAGCGCATCGCCCGATATCACGTCAAATGTCAAGGACGCTTCCCGTTGTTTATCGAGCAGGTACTGGATGACTTCCCGGGCTTCGTTGTTGGTGCGTACGAGGATGCCGATTTGCCCCGGCCGGTAGGTGCCCGCGGACAGCCAGCCGATGAGCGTACCGGCCAACCGGGTGAGTGCTTCTTCCTTCACTGCGCTGGCGCGGTGGTTGTTGCTCGTTACATCGATGAATTCCACCTGTACGGTACCGCCTGGCTTCTTTGCGCTGGACGGTAGTTGCTGGTGGCTATCCCGGTAAGCCCGGATGATGGTATCGTGGTTGCCGGAGGGTTTCCACCAGCGTGCATATTGCTCTTCGCCCAGTTCGGTGAGGATACGGTCATTGAGGCGTTGCTGCAGCCACTGGGGGGCACGTTCGAAAATGCGGTTGTTGAAGGCCACAATGTTGGCATGGCTGCGGTAATTGACCTCCAGTGTTTCATTGCGGATGAGTGCAGCCGTATCCGTTACGTTGAATGCCGTGCCGATCTGCTGCTCCGCACGGTCCAGCAGGATGCGCCAGTCGCCATTGCGCCAGCGGTAGATACTTTGCTTGACATCCCCCACGATGAGGTGTTCGGCATGTCGGCCCGATGCATTTCCCATGGCGTTGATGAGCAGCGGGCGCAGGTTGTCCCATTGCTTGCGCGACGTGTCCTGAAATTCATCGAAGAGAAAATGGCGGAAGCGGTTGCCCGTCTTTTCCCAGATGAAGGTCGGGTCGCCCGACTCATTAACGCCGATGTTATTGAGCAGTATCTGCGCATCACTGATGAGCTGGGCGCCGTTATCCCGGCGCCATTCTGCGAGCAGGGTACTCATTTCTTTGAGGAGGCGCAGGTAATAGAGGTTCTCGTCGATGGCTTTGGCCAGGTAGTAATCCGGGCTTTGCTCCGTGTACAGGTTGTATAACTTTTCCAATACCGGGTTCAGCTCGTCGTACAGCGAAGCCATCTGCCCCGTCAACCCGCCTTTCTGCCATTCATCCGGGTTGTGGATGTATTTCTCCAGTTTTTTAACAGTATCGTGCGGGTTCTGCGCTGAGAGGCTGCCCAGCTTACCCAGGTGGTTGCGCGACTTCCCCGCCATATCCATCACATCCACACCCGAGGCGGCGAAGGTATCGGCGGCCATTTTGAGCAGCTGCTCAAAAGCATCCTCAAACTGCTTGATGGCCGCTTTGCAGTAGCTGTCCAAGCTGGCAAACAGCTCCTGTTCGGGGATGTCCGCTACCGCCTTGTCGAAGTCCTGGAAATCTTCCTTAAAGATTTCCGAAGCCAGATCGCTCAGCGCCCAGCGGTAGTTCCAGTTTTCATCCCGGTCTATCCGCACCTGTGCGTAGTCCATGATCCACTGCAGCAGGTCCGGGCGCTCGTCCAGCAGGCGGTTGAGGCGGAGCACGAGGTCGGCTTTGACCTTGCGGATGTTCATTTCCAGTTTATATCCCGCGTCGATACCCAGTTCGAACGTGAAGCCGCGGATAACCTTCTGCGTAAATCCATCGATGGTGCTCACGGCGAAGCGGCTGTAATCGTGCAGGATTTTGCGGTACACCGCCGCTGCACGTTGCTGCAACGTGGCCGCATCCCACTGCGGATAAGCTTCCAGCAGGATTTCGCGGTAGCCGGTGGCTTTATCCGTTTGCTTTCCGTCCCCGATGGCCAGTGCTTCCAGCACCTCAAGGATGCGGCCTTTCATTTCGGCTGTGGCCTTGTTGGTAAATGTGATGGCCAGTATCTCCCGATATTTGCTTTCGCCTGAAAACAGCAATGTGAGGTAATGCGCCGTAAGGCTGAAGGTCTTGCCGGACCCAGCGGAGGCTTTCAGTATTTTCAGTGGAGGTACGGTGGGCATTGTCCTGTATTTTTGGGATGAAGATAGGAAAATCAGAACCGGGAAACCAAGTACTACCATGAAATCTTTCCGCAAATTTGAACAATCACATTGGTAAAAATCAAAATCTAACTGTAGATTTGCGATAGATGTTATGAAAAGACACATCACATAAGCGTAGCCGCTCAACACTGACCATTACCATTGTCCATCCTCGAACTATGGCGGAAGATAATCAAGTGAACGTGAATACCCGGGTGCATTACCCGCGTGATAGCGATGAAATCAATGCATTCCGGGAAATGTATCTAAACTATTATAAGCGCCTTTTTGTAAGGGCATTTATGGTATTGAAAAATCGGGAGGTGGCTGAGGATGTCGTGCAAGACCTATTCTTGAAGTTATGGCAATCAAAAGGATATGACAAAGCCTTGCAACTGGATGCATATCTTTACCGAGCTGTGCAGAACGCATGCTTTGATTATATCAAAAGGAATAAACAGCTTGAATCGGTATTCTTCGAATCGTTTATTGATGACATGGCAGAAGCCCAACACCTGTTAGCGCAGGAAGATGTTGATGACAAGCTGAAGCAATTGCGGAACGCACTGGACGGACTCCCCGAACAATGCAAAAAAATATTTGATTTGGTATACCTGCAGCAGAAAAAATACCAAGAAGCGGCGGACATCACGGGAGTTAGCATTAATACGGTAAAAACCCAATTAAAACGCGGTTTAATAAAAATAAGAGAATATATGCAACAATTTAGGTGCTGATGTCACCCACTTTGGGCGGCAAATGCGTCTTATAATTTAATAGCGGGAAAACAAACCTTATGGCAAAACCTGTGGACGTAGAGCAGCTTATCGCAGATAAGCTAAGTGGTAACCTGTCAAGCAATGACGCAAAGATGCTGGATAGGTTAATCGCGTCAGATCCGGAAATACGTAATCGATGGGAGGAAGCATCGCAAACGCTATCGTTGTATCAGGCTGCTAATTTTGCAGATAACATACCGGTGGACCGGCGCTTTGACGACCTGTTGGTCCGTATGAAGAACACCGAGCCAGTAGGTGACGGCATGCAACGGCGACAGCCGATGCAATGGTTGGCGATTGCTGCCGCTGTACTGTTGCCGGTCATTGCCTTTTCGCTTTGGTTTGGCCTACGGACAGATCCAGACCTTCTTGTGAGGGATTCAACGACGCCGGATTCTGTCTATGTGACGTTCAACAACGGGCGCCACGTAGCACTGGACGACAGCCATCCCATTCAGGTGGGCGCGCTTACGCTCGCAGCCAGTGAGGGTAAACGTCATGCAGATGCTGCCCGGTTGGCCGTTGAGCCGGGCGATAGCAGGTTGACCGTGTGGGTACCTAAGGCGAAAACCTATCGGTTGGAGTTGCCGGACGGCTCACTTGTCCACCTTAATGCCGGCAGCCGACTGGAATTCCCGTCAGCATTCAGTGATAGCACACGGGTCGTCTTCTTGGAAGGGGAAGCGTTTTTTGATGTGCAGGAGGATGAAGACCGCCCGTTTTCGGTGGCTACTGGGGATATTACCGTGCAGGTGCTGGGCACGTCGTTTAACCTGCAGGCTTATGAAGCAGGTGCCGCTCAGGTAGCTTTGGTGAAAGGCAAGGTACGACTGGAGGTAGTCGCGAGCGGTGCACAAACCGAACTGTCACCCGGCATGGCGGCTCAGCTCCGTCCCGATGGCTCCCTCGAAAATACCCCATTCGACGCCGAGACGGTATTGGGTTGGCAGGAGGGCGTCTATTTTTTTCATAACGAGCCACTCGAACATATCATGACGATGGTCAACCGAGCTTCCGGTACCGAGTTTATCATCGCCAATCCCCAACTAACCAAACTGCGGTTCAGCGGTGCCTTTGAAACGGCCAAGCCTGTTTCCGTGTTGATGCACAACCTGGCCGGCAGTTCTACGCTGCGTTACCGCATTACAGGTAACAAGGTTGTGTTATTTTAGTTGTTAAAGACATGAAAAAGACCGTTAATAGTCGGTTGTAGCTTTTTTTTCAAAAAAAAGTGATTTCCTTGTCGCCCTTTTTTAGAAAAGGGAAGTCTATTTTATTGAACTAACAATTATTTCTTGTCCATGGGTTTAAAATTAATTACCAAATGCTTGGTGTGGCTGTTATTTTTTTGTTTTTATGCGATGGCCAGCGTAAGTGCAGGACAGCAGCGGCAATTTTCGATGACGGCCAAGCAAATTTCATTAAAAGCATTGTTTAATGAAATTAAAAAGCAAACGAATTTGGTCGTATTTTACAATAACGACCTGCTCGATGATGAGGAAAAAGTCGATGTTGCTTTCACGAGGGCTCCGCTTAAAGACGTGATGCAGACGGTGCTTCGCGGAAAGGCATTGTCCTTCCGATTCACCGACAGCTACATTATCCTGGCTCGGTCGGTCGCCGATTCCACGCGTACACCGCCAGTAAGTAACGGTACCCTGAGCCAGCAAGACAGTATCGTAACCTTATCCGGCAAAGTGGTCGAGGGTGAGGCTGAAAACCCGCTGGCGGGTGTGACCATCCAATTCGCAGACGGCACAGGCACTACCATCTCCGATGAAGAGGGACGTTTCCGCATCACAGGTAAGAAAGGTACCCGCATGACGTTCCAATACGTGGGATACGCTCCCTTGGAGCTTCGGCTGGGCGTGGATAACCTTTCCCCCGTGCGCCTGACACCCAGAATGGAAACCTTAGAAGATGTGGTGGTTACCGGTTATCAAGTGATTGACAAGCGTACCTTCACCGGATCAGTCGGCAAAGTAGACCCTGAAGGGTTGGCTACGGCCGGTATCTCCGATGTAGGCAAAGCACTGCAAGGAATGGTAGCCGGCGTGGCGGTAGAAAACACCAGTGGCACGTTCGGCACCAAATCAAAAATCCGTATCCGTGGCAACTCATCCATCAGTGGTAATCAGGAGCCGCTCTGGGTAGTGGATGGCGTGGTGCTGGATGATCCTGTTAACGTGAACCCCAATCAACTCTATTCCGGCGATGCCGCTACCATGCTCAGTTCGGCAATCAGTGGTATCAACCCGGATGACATAGAAGACATTCAGGTTTTGAAAGACGCGTCAGCTACAGCAATGTACGGTACACAGGCGGTCAATGGCGTGATTGTGGTAACGACGAAAAAGGGCAGGGCTGGGCAAACCAACGTGAGCTATAAGAATAACTTCAGCATGGCCTTAAAACCGTCTATCACCAGCTTTAACGTCATGAATTCAAAGCAACGGATGGAGTTCTCGGAAGAATTGTATGAGAAGAACATCATGGACTTCACCAACCTTAACAGTACATACGGAGCGTTCGGCAAGCTATTGCATCAGCTATCGCGCAAAGAAATCACTTGGGAACAATATTATGACGAGATTCAGCGGGCCAAAACATACAATACAGATTGGTTCGACGTGCTGTTCCGCAACTCGATCAATCAGGAGCATAGCGTCAGCCTAAGTACGGGCACAGAAAAAGCACAGTACTACATGTCCGGGAGCTATTTTCGGGACGATGGGCAGACGCGCAATCAATATGTCGACCGTTTCAGTGGAAACCTTAAAGGGAATTTCAACCTGTCGGACAAATTCTCCATCACCGGCACATTGTACGGTTCCGTCCGTAACCAACGTTCGTTCGGTGCATTTGATGAACACGTTTCGGGGGGGCTGCCTCAGCGCGACTATGACATCAATCCCTACACCTATGCCCGTACCACCAGCCGAGCCATGCGTCCTTATAACGACAGTGGAGAGCTGGAATTTTACCAAGCTCATTTCGCGCCCTTCAACATCCTCCACGAAATGGACAATAATTTCGTGGACATCAAGCTCAAGGAAATCCGCTTCCAGTTAGACGGGCTGTGGAAAATCACCAGTAACCTGAACTATTCATTCATCCTGTCAGCGCGCGGTACCTCGGCAATGTCGGAACACATCTCCACCGAGCTATCCAATGTGGCCCAAAGCTATCGTGCAATGCAGTCTGTTGCCATCCGTTCCGCAAACGACCGGTTGTATGACGATCCTTACGACGATAGCGAATATCGGATTTCCGTGCTGCCACGGGGCGGTATCGCCATGGTAGACAACAATCAGGGTGAATTTTACACTGTGAGAAACATGCTGAACTACAAACCGGTATTCAACAATGTGCATATACTGGATTTGATGGCGGGTACCGAAATCAAGCAACGCAAGTACAACAACTATCATTTTACCGCCTATGGACTGGAGTACTACCGTGGATTAACGGCAAGCCCCGATTATCGGGCCATCCAGCGCGACCAGTTGTCGGCCACCGGATCGCCGTATTACAACCTCGGGCTCAATACCTACCGGGAAGCCTCATTCTTTGCTAACCTCGCATACTCATACGATAACAAGTACAACGTCACCCTGTCTACCCGTGCCGATGGATCCAATCGGCTGGGCGCTTCAGAGCGGTTCCGATTTCTGCCGATATGGGTAGCCGGCGTCAGTTGGAACGTTGATAACGAAGCGTTTCTTCAGGATGTGCAATGGCTTGACTTCCTTAAAGTGAGAGGGTCGTATGGTACGCGCGGGAATATCAGCGGGCTGGGCAGTCCTGAGCTGCTGGCGTATTATGGTACCACCACGCGGTTCAACCCCAATGAAGTAGAAAACATTATTTCCATAGAAGCACCGGATAACCCTACCATGCAGTGGGAAAAAGAAAAAATGGCCAATGCCGCTATTGAATTCGGCCTCTTCTCCCGGGTTTCCGCTACGTTGGAATGGTACCACCGCGACAATTACGACCTGATTGGGGCAATCCAGGTATCGCGTGCTAGCGGCTTCACCCAGCGTACAATGAACTGGGCAGACATGAGAAACGAAGGGTTCGAAGTAACGCTGAGCATGCAGCAAATCAAGCGGCATAACTTTCAATGGAGCACCATCTTCACATATGGCTATAACAAAAACGAAGTGACTCGCCTGCAAACGTCAAACGGTGTTATCCGCCAGACGCATGACCGTGGCGCGCCCATGCTGGGGAGGCCTGTCGCCGGACTCTATTCCTTCCGTTTTGCCACATTGGATGAAAACGGACTGCCCCTGTTTTATACGGCGGATAGCCGCCTGTCCAACTCATTTTCCAGATATACTACCAATCTGGATATGCTAAAGTACGAAGGCAGTCGCGAGCCGCTCGGTTCAGGGGGGCTGACCAACCAATTCCAGTACAAAAACATCAGCCTATCGTTCCTATTTACTTTTTCCTATGGTAACAAGATTCGCTTGAACCCGCTGCTGAACCGGTATTTTTCAGACGTGGACGCACTTGATGCTGCCTTGGCCAACCGGTGGACCACCCCCGGCGATGAGCGGTATACCAATGTTCCCCGGATTATCGAGGAGGAAACACGGGCGCAGCTACTACAGGCCAATGCTGAACCGTTCATGGCCTACAACAGGAGCGACATCCGGGTGGCCGATGGGTCATTTATCCGGTTTAAAAACGTCATGATAGCTTATGATATTCCCCATGTGTTGGCCGACCGGTTGCGGGTAAAGAACTTGAAGATTACTGCGCAGGCACAAAACTTAGCTTTGTGGGCCGATCCCAGCCTGAACGGGCAAGACCCCGAAGCCATTGTGTCAGGTATTTTCATACCGGCAGCCACCAGCTATACATTGGGGCTTAATTTAAACTTTTAAAGGGCAAAGGGCTATGAAACAAACAAAACATATCATCATTCTTCTTTCAACCTTGGTGGCCGTATTGACCGGTTGCGAAAAATACCTGGCCGTGAATCCGGACAACCGCGTCCGTTTATCCACCGTAGAAGATTATCAAGCCGTCATTACCGGCGCTTACCCGCAGGCCTATCACCTCTTTACCGAACTGTATACGGAAAATGTACGTTACTACCATTATCCAGACTACAACCACGCGAACATCACGTCGTGGCTTAGGCCGCTTTATCTTTGGTCAGATAATTATATTCTGAATAACGCCATCACGCCGGAGGCGGCGTGGCGCAAATATTATAACAACATCTACGAAGCAAATGTTGTTCTGGAAGGAGTTGACCAAGCCAGTGGTGACGATGCCCTGCGGCGGTCTGTGAAAGGCGAAGCTTACATGAACCGCGCCTACTGCCACTTCATGTTGGTTAACATTTTCGCCAAACATTACCATTCGGCCACGGCAGCGACCGATTTGGGCATCCCTTATGTAGCCGAAACGGAAAAGGAGCCGGGACGGTCGTATAAGCGCGACAATGTGCAATTTGTGTATGATCACATTGAAGCGGATGCCAAAAAAGGTCTGGAACTGATCAATGAAGGTTTCATGAAGGCGCCCAAGTTCCATTGGTCACGAGCATCAATACACGCGTTTCTTTCCCGCTTTTACCTGTTCAAGGGCGACTGGGAGCAATCGCTCTTCCACAGTGAGGAGGTTTTCAAGCTCAACAATAGCATCAGGGATTTGTTCTCGGATTACGACCAATATTTTGCTGTAGGGGATTACACAACGTTCGCACGGCGTTACTTCGAAACGCATAACACCAACATTCTGTTGGTCAACTACACATTGGAGTGGAATTCCTATTTTAGGGGTAGCCTGTATGCCAATGCATTCAGGGAAACGTTTCACCCCAATGACGTGCGCGGAAAGATATATACCCGCTGGAATAATCAAACCCCCAATTACATGGCCCGGAAGTTCCGTGGTCAGCTGCCGTCGGACGGGCAATCGTATTCTGATGTGGCGCTTTTTGTGGTAGAAGAGGTGATGTACAATGCGGCAGAAGCCGCCGTTCGGAAAGAAAACCCCGACTTTCAATATGCGATAGACCTGTTAAACCAGATTCTCCAAAGGCGCTGGCGGCCATACGTTGCGTTGGACCTGGCCGATTATCCCACGGAACAAGCCTTACTGGATAAAATACTGGATGAGAAAAACTGGGAGCTTTGCTACGAGGGCCATCGTTGGTTTGATGTAAAGCGGTATGATATTCCGGTAACCCACTGGGACGGCACCCGGGAGATCCACCTTCCGCCGGGCGATCCACGGCGGGTGGTACAGATTCCTTTTGCCGAATTGGACGCCAATCCAGAAATGGAACCCAATCCGCGTTAGGGCAATTTAATATCTCCCGTTGTTGAAAACTCACAAAATGAAACAATTATGACAGCATATCAAGACTTCAGTAAGATTGCAGCCATTGTTTTGGCCAGCCTGCTCTTTTTCGCTGGGGGGTGCCAGCCCGAAGCCCCCATCCCTTATGAACCGTATGAAGAAACTCCACCGCCGGATGACCCTACTGATTTGGCCATCTATCAGTTACAGAAGGAGTACCAGACCAAAATCATTTATCGCTACGATCGGCGGTATAAATCGGCCGACGCGTTCGCCGTGCCCCCCCGGCAAGAGTTGGTGCTTCCCTATATCGAAAACGTAATCCGGAAACTGTTCATCGCTCCTTATGATCGGCAGCGAACCGATTTCATGCGGGAACATATGCCCATTGAAATGATAATGTTCGGAACCAGCATGGATTACGTGGAGGGCGGCGAACGAAACTTCAGCGCCTCGGGGCTGGCCTATGGCTTGAGTCGGGTCATCATTACCGGCGTGAATGATTATGATATGGCCAACGCGTCGTGGCTGCGCGGCCAATATGCCACCCTGCACCATGAATTTGCGCATGTGCTGGACAAGATTTACGGCCGTCCGATAGGCTTCGATGAAGTATCAAAAGGCTTGTATGCGGGTGGCACGGCATACGGCGCATTCAGCCAGGCGGAAGCCCGGTCTCGCGGATTCTGGCGCAATTACGGAATGACTAATGAGTCGGAAGACTTTGCCACTTGGGTAGACGGCCTGATGACCACCCCAAAAGAAGAAGTTATGGAAATCGTTGAAGCCAACGACTACCTGAAACAGAAATATCTACTGGTTTATAACTTCTATCTGGATAAGGGGATTGACATCCATGTGCTGCAGGAGTATTTGCAGGACATCTTAACTAATTTATAACGTATACTGATGAACAAGAAAATAATTCCGGCTATCGCCCTCTTGGCGTTTATGGTATTGGGCTGCGAGAAAAAAGCTACGGTACTGCCGCCCAGGCCTGTGTCCGAAGAAGTGAGCCAAATCGCGGCACGTTATACCGAGCTGCTGGCCTCGTCGTCCAACGGATGGATACTGGCTTACAAACCTGAGCAATACGACGATACCGTTTATATGCAATTACGTTTCCAGGGCGTGCAAACAATGAGCATTCTGTCTGGATACAGGGGCTTCCATACCGTTCAGGAAGCCGTAACATACGATTTTGAAGGTAACTATGTGCCCATTATCGTATTTCCGGGAGAAAGTGTATTCGGTGAGCTGGCCGCTCGGTTCAATGGATCGCAGAAATTCAAAATGACCTATGTAGAAAATGGCGGTTACTTTAACCTGGTCCGTTCAGACGGCTATGATAACGAGGCATTCCGTCTGGATCCGGCCGGTGCGGCCAACCAAGCCAAACTGGATGCCCAAGTGGACGCCGTACTTGCCCAAATAGCTCATGAGGAAGAGCAGGCCCGATTGGCAGAAGAAACCCGCTTGAAAGTCAAAGCCTTTGCCGAAATATCCACTGATTTCTATTTCTACAACCTGATTACGGAGCGCTTTTCAGCACGTATCGATGCGTTGGATACCCTTGCCAAAACCATCTCGCTGACCTATAAGGAGACCCCTGCGTCAGTCCCTACATCCGCCACGGTAACATATTCCATTTATCCGAAGGGCATAGTCATCAGTCCGGTAATTTCTTACGGTTCCGTGGTGGTAGATTCTATTGAGCTGGGCGAAGTGCAGGAGCCAACCCTGCAAATCGTTAAGGCCGGAAATGCGGGCACCGGAACCATGGGATATATGCATGAAGCGCCGTATGATTTTACCCTTACCACAGACCGGGGCACCAGTATCACCGATTGGGTGACGGCACCAGCGCAACAGGTCGGGCTTTTTGCTTATACACAAAATGCGGAAGACTATTACAGCGAGGTGGTCAACCAGCACCGGCAGGTGTTTGGCACCTACCTGGAACAACATGGTAGTGACGTCAAAACAGACACCCGGCTGGTGCACCAGCTTTACTTCCCGGCAACGTCACCGACCAACCTGCAAATATCCACACATCGGCAGTCGGCTTCCGGAAATCTTTTTTTCCTCTACCGCTTTGCAATGGAGAAGTCTGAGGCAGCCGCCAGCGCGCTGACGATCACCTTTACCGAGCCAGCGGGTGCTACAGTGCCCTTAAAAGCCGGTTTTGACGAATACTTCTCTCATGTGTTTCCTGAAGAGGGCGTTACGGTGGTTCCTGTCATCGTGGGCACCACGCTGCGGCTCAGGCTGGTCAGTGTAAAAGATAGCCGCATTTGGGTGGAGTATATCTTACAGACCGCGGCGCACCGATCGTTGCGGTTCGATTAAGGGAAACGTATCCGGTAGATTAATAAGACCAAGATGAAACATAATGTAATAATAGCCTTACTGGCACTGCTTCTCGCTTCCTGCGAAAAAACGACACAAGACAACCTGATACCACCTGATGCGGCCCGACTGTCCGAACTGCAACAGCAGTATGCGGACCTGTTGATCGCTTCAGAAGCAGGGTGGTACATGGAATACGCTGCCACAGAAGAGAATGGAGCAATATCGATATGGCTGCGCTTTTTTGAGGATGGCAAAGTGACCATGCAGTCCGATTTATACAATTTTACGGAGGAACGTACGTCCACTTTCCGGGTAGGCGGCATAAACCATCCAGAACTGGTTTTTGATACCTATTCTGTGCTGAGCGTGATGGCAGAGCGCATGGGGGGCGCCTTCGAGTTTTATCTGCAGCCCCGGGAAGACGGCACCATGGCCCTGAAGCCAATTGTTGCAAACGCAGAACACGAATATACACTGCGTCCGGCCCTGCCTACCGATAAGGAGTTAATAGCGGCTAAAACCCAGACGTCCCAGTTGCTGTCGGCCTTTAACGAAAACGCTTCAGCTTACTTTAAAAATCTGATTCTGGAGCAGATATCGGCATTCTGTGAAATCGATGTCGCCGCCCAAGTGATCACGTTTACTTGGGCAAATGATCAGCAAGAAGTCGTCACCCAAGCTTTTTCATACACCAACTTGGCCAATGGTATCAAGTTGGCTGGAACCTGGCGTGCGGGCAATGTTTCCATAAATGAGCTGCATTTCGGGACCGCCACGGCAAACGAGTTGGAAGTGGTGGACGCCGGAGAAGCCGGTAGCGGGCAGATAGCAGTGTCCCATGTACCGGCCTTTCCATATAACGGAGCGGCTGACCTGTTTATATGGGCGGGTAGTGATGTCACCGTTCGCTTCTTTGCCTATACCTCAGACGATGTTGAAAACCATTACAGCGCCTCGCTTATTGATGATTACGCGGTTCTTAAAGCAGCTTTGGGGGCTGAATTACTGCGTGTTCAGCTCTACAACAATAATCCGGCAGGCAGTGGCAGCAACTCCCTTCAACTGCTGACCCGTTTGCCGGGCAGTGACAGCAATGTATGGCTGCCTTATTATTATGCGTTGGAGAAATTGGACGAAAGCCACGTCATTGTTACGCCTACCGGCGTTACAAACACCAACGGGGCACCATATTTGGCCGACGCCCTGCGGTTTATGGAAAACCTGTTTCCGCCAGAAGGCGTCACGGTGGTTCCCTACGGCAGATCCGGCACTCAGCAACGGTTACGTCTGGTAAGCCGTAAGGACAGTCGTTACCATATTACAGTTAATGTAAGCACGCCGTCCGGAGTATATATCGATTAGTTTACAGCATGCTATGGCGCTTTTCCAGGTGTCCAGCCAACCGATAGCTGGGCACCCGGCCTGCTATTCATCACGCTCGCCGTGTCCTGGCTGTGAATAGGAAGGAGGATCGCTGGCCGGGAAGGTCTGCTCCACCTCTTCGTCCATCCGGCGATCCCGTTTTTCCTTGTCATCCTTTCTCTTTTTTTCAGCTTCCTCCTTATTTTCCGGAGGTGTCGGTTTCTTGTTGTTGTTCATGGCTATTACTTGTTTGCTTTGCGGGGTATTCCGCTATGTCAATAACAAACAGAAATCGGCGATGTTTGCCGGAAGCAAGGCGGGTGTGGAGCAATTTATAACTATTATTAAAAAAAATACATTTTCATGAGTATCAAACAGCATGTTTGCACTCTATAACGAATATAAGCCAATTTGTATCTGTATTATCTTGATGGGCGGATAATCCCTGCGCACCCTCTTGGTGAGCTGGGTAACACAGTTTTTCAAAAAAACATGTATATGAAGCGTTATTATACAAAACCAACCCGATGTTTTTTGGCAATCTTTTTTTGTTGGCTGATTTGCGGCTGCCAGAAGGAGACTTTTAATACCGTAAATGAAGAGCGGCCTGCTCCGTTTATTACCTTGCCGGCCACTGGAGACGGTATGGAGGCGTATGCGGGTATGACGGTAAATGCCGTGCTTCTGCTGGAAGCGCAGGCGGGTATTGCCCAGATCCGCGTAGCAAGAAATGGCGAGCTTATTGAAACCATCGAGGGAATATCCGGACAGGTCAGCAGGGAATACCGGATTGAACAGTCCATTGCTGAAGATGCCGAGGTAGGCAGCACCATTGTCTACCATTTGGTATTGGAAGACAGGCAGCACAGACTGGTAGAACAACACTTCACAATAAGCGTCATCGAGGCACCTCCCATTCCTGATTTTGAGTTCGAGGATGTTACGATTGGGGGGCACCCTTACAAGCTTATCCAGCAGGATATCAACGTTGACGTTACACTATCAAGTGATTATGATTACCTGTTGCGCGGCAGGGTTGCCCTCACTCAGGGTGCTACACTGACTATCGAGGCCGGCACACACATCTATGCCGAATCCGAAGCCGCTTTAATCGTGTCTACAGGGACCAAATTGATGGCAACGGGAACACCGCAGGAGCCGATCCGGTTTACCAGCTTGGCCGAACGTTTAGGAAGCCCTAACAGCGGTGATTGGGTTGGGATATTTATTCACGGTCTTGCTCCGGTCACGACTGTCAATCGTGTTGTTGCCGATAACATAGGCGCATACGGAGGAAGTAATAATGCGGATGATTCAGGTACGTTGAGTTATGTGGAAATATCTTATGCCGGAGCGCTTGCGGTATCAGGCGGTGGGCAAGAACTGAACGCAGCACTTAACTTGAACGGTGTAGGCAATGCAACGCGGCTCGAGTACATTTATGTTAACGAAGCGGGACTAAGCCGAACCGGTGTTTTGGCGGCCGGCGGAACGGTTGGTATCAAATACCTGTTTATCAATAATCCAAATGGAAGAGCGTTCGTATGGAAAAATGGGTATGCCGGCTTTATTCAGTTTCTGGTGGCAACGTATACCTCCAATCCTACCAATGCTTTTACAGCTATCGATGGGTTTGGCGAAACCGGTACGGCGTCAGGCCCTATCATCAGTAACGTGAGTATCCGAAGCCTGGGGGGAACAACATTTGGCAATACCCGGGGGATCCGCTTCAGGGAAAATGCCGTAGGTAAAATTTACAACTGTTGGATTACCAATGTGCGAGACGGTGTACGTGCCGATGCTGGAAATTTACCGTTGATTAATAGTGGGCGTATGGTGTTTGCTAACAGCAGGCAGTGGGGTAATAGCAACAATAATTATATTAATGATGCTAACCCCGCTTTTGCAGCGGCTTCTTTCCATAACAGTGAAGTGGCGCCGGCCGCTCCGTGGGCTGGCTATGTGGGGATATTTACCGCTACGGATAGCACACCGCTGGATCCAACGGCTTTGGATCCTTGGTTCAACAATGCCGCATATATCGGGGCTGTAGATCCGGACAATAACTGGACTGCCGGATGGATTAACGTAACTTTTTAAACCAAGATGATGTGTAAACGATTAGTTGTCGTATTAATGGTGGCCGGCACAATGATGACTGCCTGTCAAGAGGATCGGACTATTTTGCCAGATTTGGGCATGGTGGCGGTTAATGACCTGAATGTTGCAGGGGGCGGTGTTTTTGACTATGCAGACTATGCTCCTTTGGCAAACAGGCCATTGAAGGTTTGGTACTTTACGCCCCATGACAATCCCAAAGATGCGCCTATCCTTTTCGTGATGCATGGCGTAGATCGGAACGGGCAGACTTACCGAAATAATTGGGTGAATCTTGCTCGCCAGCATAATGTCTTGCTGATTGTGCCTGAATTTTCGACAGCCCATTACCCCGGAAGCCGGATGTACAATCAGGGAAATATGTTTACCAGCGGTGGTACACCGATACCGGAAGAAGAGTGGTCATTCTCGGTTATCGAGCCTTTGTTTGACCACGTTGTGTCGGAAATCGGAGGTAATCAAACGCAATACCATATTTTTGGGCATTCAGCAGGCTCGCAGTTTGTTTCCCGCTTTCTTACGTTCAAATCTGATTTGCGCGTGAACAGGGCTATTTGTGCGAATGCCGGAACATACACCCTGTTGGATAGGGAAATTGGATTTCCATACGGGCTAAGCAATACTGGCCTGACGGATGAACAGATAGACCGGGTGCTGTCGCGAGATGTGGTTATCCTGTTAGGCGAAGCGGATACGGTGGTTGATAGCAATCTGGATACTTCACCCCAAGCCAACGCACAGGGGCCACACCGTTTTGCCAGAGGGCAGTTCTTTTATAATCACCTCCAGGAAGTGGCCGCAGGCAGGAACTTGCCACTTGCTTGGCAATTGGCTACGGTGCCGGGCGTGGGGCATAGCAATCGGTTAATAGCTCCTGCGGCTATGGCATTGCTGACGCCATAAGAGAAACCCAGAAAAATGAAATTCTTGAATCGTATAGGGCAGAACCTGAATACCGAATTATCGGAAGAATCCCCCATGATGGATGCCGAGCTATGGGAGCTGTTCAAAAAGGGAGATGAAGCAGCATTCAAACGCATTTACTTCAGGAATTATCCAATGCTGCATCAATATGCTCGAAATATTTGCAAAGACGAACACGTAAGTGACGATGTTATCCAGGACATGTTTTCAGACCTGTGGCATTCCCGCAGGAATCTGGGGGTAGCTGTTTCCATCAAAGCCTATCTATTTAGCTCGCTCAGGCGACGTATTTTGCTGAAAATGAAACAAATTCGACGCAAACAGGTGCTCGCTTTGGAATTGTTTACGTTCAACCCCGATATCGAGTTTTCACCGGAGATGGTCCTGATTAGGGAAGAAGGGAACTATTTCAGGCGTTCAATCGTGAAGGAAGCATTAAACCAGTTAAGCAAACGGCAAAAGGAGGTAATCTATCTGAGATTTTATCAGGATATCCCTTATAAGGAAGTGGCAAAGATTATGGGAATCAACTATCAATCGGTCCTGAATTATTGCCAAAAAGCATTACAGATCTTACGTACGAACGACGCATTATTACGGGTAGTGTCGGAAGACGCCATACGGTAACGGCTTAAAATCTTTGAGCCGGTACATGGTATTAGTGATTTATGCTAATGAAAAAATTAGAGAAGTTATTGGCAAGTGAGTCTTTTGTCAATTATGTGCATCGCCGAAACCAAGCGGATATTACGTGGTGGGAACAATGGATAAAGGAAAACCCGCAACATGAAGAATTGGTGGAGCGGGCGACGCTTGTGGTATATAGCCTGCGTTTCAACCCCGGGGTATTGGATGAACGGGTTACTGCCGAGCAATGGTATAAACTGCAAGCCAGGATACGCAAAGAAGCGTATGCTGTCAACAATACGACCAATTCCGGCAGAAAACAGTTCTATCGCTTTGCGGCGGCTTGTATGGGGCTGTTGGCCTTGGTGGGAGCGTATTACCTTTTCTGGTATAACCCTAAGATAATTTATGAGACGGGCATCGCCCAAAAAGCTACGCTCAAACTTCCGGACGATTCTGAAGTGACCCTGAACCGGAATAGCGCCATCCAATTCCTGAAATCGTGGGAAAAAGATACCGTTAGACAAGTATGGCTGCAAGGCGAAGCGTATTTCAAGGTGAATAGGGAGAAAGGGGCAGACGGTGGATACAAACGATTTGAGGTTCATACCGATCAATTGATCATCGATGTGGTGGGTACCGCGTTCAGTGTTAACACGTTTGGAGGCGACTATGTATCATTGGAGTCTGGACGTGTCGATCTGCGATTAAAGGGGATGGACGACGTGTATACCTTGTTTCCCGGCCAAATGGCCAAAGTGAACGATGCAGGCCATATCGAAATGAGCGAGTTGAAAGTTGGGCCTCACATATCTTGGGTCGATGGGAAAATCACACTCAATGACAATTCGCTCGGCGAGGTTATCACATTTATCGAGCACAGCTATGGGTTGACGGTGCATTGCGATGAAAAAGACCTGTTAGGGCGGAAGCTGAGTGGCCAAATGAGGATTGATAATCTCGATGACCTGCTGGCAGTGCTTGAAAAGGTGCTCGATTTGGTCATCGTAAAGGATCACGGAAACGTTAAAATATTCGCAATTAAATAATAGTTTCATGGATAAATTTACACAATTTATAGGAATCAGCCTTTCGTTTAAGCAGATAGGGCTGGCCATCGTGCTAATCGGGTTCAGCGCGACCCAGGCCCAGCCCATGCCTACACGCGGAATTTTTGCCAGCCATCCCACCCAGAAGAAGAACGCAAGCAAATTCATTTCGTTGAAAGAAGGGTTGGAGCTGCTGATGAAAGAAACCGATATGGGGATTATTTATGAACCGGAAATTATTAAAGGTATCCGGGTAAATGAAGCAGCAATTGCCGCCCATAACTATTCGCTGCAAGAGGTCCTGCATGTATGGCTGAAAGATAGTCCATTGACGTTCAGTAAGCTGCCAAATAGTCAAAATTACATCATCATGCGTAAGGCTGAACAGCACGAAATACCTTCCGTTCTGGAGCAGGATGTGGAAACAGGTGAGGCCCGGGCAGGCCGCAGCCCTGATCTAAAGCCTGTGTCTCCGTTGCTTGTCTCTCAAGAAAGGGTGGTGACCGGCCGTGTCACTTCTTCCGAGGATGGCAAGGCAATTTCTGGTGTTTCGATAACGGTGCCGGGCAATGACGGTGGTGCAGTAACCGATGCCTCAGGAGGGTACAGAATAGCGATTCCCCACGGTGGCGATAGGTTGATGTTTAACGCAATGGGATTTGAACGGCAAGAAGAAGTTATCGGCAATCGCAGGGTTATCAATGTGGAGCTGGTGGCAGTGACGGCTCACTTGGAGGAAGTGGTTGTCAACGCGTTGGGATTCGAACGTAAAGCAGATGCACTGGGTTACAGCACTTCCCAGATAGGCGGCAATCAGTTGTCTAATGCTGTGGAAGGCGCTGTCATCAACGGCATGGCCGGCAAAGCATCGGGCGTCAGGATAACCCGGTCATCCGGAGACCCGGGAGCCGGATCGCATATCCAGATCCGGGGTGCCAGTACCATCGGCGGTATTCAGCCCCTGATTGTTCTGGATGGTATCCCGATAGACAACTCTTCGTCGGGAAATTCCAACGGTGGTGTATATCAGCAGTCGCGTTTGAACGATATTAATCCAGATGATATTGAATCCATGGACATTTTGAAAGGAGCTGCCGCCGCGGCATTGTGGGGTTCCAGGGCGTCAAACGGGGTGATTGTGGTCACGACAAAGAAAGGTAAAGCGAATGAGAAGCTCAACATATCGTTCAAATCATCTTATTCCTATGATCAGATTTTGAACAGGCATCCGCTGCAAAGCGCCTTTGGCCAGGGGGATAATGGCATTTATTCGCAGACCTCCCTGCGCTCTTGGGGCGACCTGATCGCCGATCGTTTTGGTGGGCCCGACGTCATCGATGATACGGGGCCTTTCTTCCGTGCGGTAAACGGTAATATTTATTATCCAATCTTAGAAAAACGCAACCAGACCATTTACCACGACTCCAATTTTGATCAAGTTATCCGTAACGGATATTTTTTGGATAATTCGCTAAGCTTGAGCGGCGGAGACAGCCGGTCTACCTATTTCGTGAGTTTGAGCGATTTTAAACAAGATGGCATTATCCAGAACAGCAGCGATTACAGACGGACCACATTCCGCGTAAACAGCAGCCGGAAATTCGGAGATAAGATTACCTTAAGTACGAATACAACCTATGCGCTTTCGAGCAATAACAGGATTCGCAAAGGAAATGCCAGTTCAGGTCTTTATTTAGGGCTGCTGCGGACACCACCGGATTTTAACATCCTGGATTACGAAGGTGAGTACTACAGCTCGGCCGGGGCGGCGCCTTTGCGCCATCGCCACCGTGTTTACCGGAATCCACTGGGTGCCAATGCGAATCCGGGTTTTAACAATCCGTTGTGGACAATTAACAATCAGGAAAACTTCAGTAAGGTGAACCGTTTCATCACCAGCATGCAGCTGAATGCCAAGCCCAGCGACTGGATGGAACTGGTGCTGCGTTCCGGAATAGACACGTATACGGATGAGCGGAATGCCTATTTTGCTACAGGGAGCGCCGGGGCCATACAGTCAACAGGCGTTTACGAAGACGCTAAGGAAACGGATTTCGAGTTCAATACGGACCTGATGTCTGTTTTCCGCCCCAAATTCCACGAGTTATTGAATGCTGAAATGCTGGTTGGTTTCAACTTCAACCAACGCAGTAATCAAGACGTTTGGGGACAGATACAGGGTTTTATCGATCCGGCGGCTGACATCCGTAATTTTATCAACGGTCCGCGCGGTAACTTCGACATGTCAAACAGCAGGACGTTACGCCGCAATGCGGCGCTATACGGTTCGGTCGATCTGTCTTACAACAACTACCTGTTCCTTGTGTTAACCGGACGCTTTGAAAGTGCCTCTACATTTGGCGAATTATCCAAGAGCAGTTTCTTTTTCCCCTCGGCCACGGTCGCTTGGCAGTTTCATCGTAATGTGGCACTGCCTGAAGCAATCAGTTTTGGTAAACTGAGGGCATCGTTCGCCATGGTCGGTGTGGAGCCGGCAATGTATCGTACGATTAGCCAATATGTCGCGGCCAGCTATTCGGACGCTAACGGCGGATCGCTCGATGGCTCCAGGTTTGGGAATGGGGCATTTGTACCGGCAAACCGCGTAGGGAACCCCTACTTGCGGCCTGAGATCAAAACCGAGTTTGAAACAGGTCTTGACATGCGGTTTCATTCGGATCGCCTGCGGACCTCATTTACTTATTATAACAATCAGACAACGGATGTGTTGTTCGATGTGCCGATTCCTTCGTCAACAGGATATACGAACATGCAGGATAATGCCGGTGAAATTAAGAATTGGGGGGTAGAGGTGGATGTAAATTACGACGTATTTGCCAAGCGCGATTTTACGTGGACAGTGGGCGTGCTGTGGGATCGTAACCGGAATGTCATCTCGAAGCTGCCTGATGCAGAGTCGTTGGACCTGGGAGGATTATCCGGTATTTCGGGACGCGCCGTGCAAGGGTACCAACTGGGCGCCCTGTGGGGAAGCCGATGGCTTCGCGACGCGGCAAATTCGCTGGTGTTGAACGAAAATGGGTTCCCGCAGTTGGATGAGAGCCAAGGGGTGATCGGAGACCCCAACCCAACGTGGCGGGGTAGTGCACTGACAACGTTGCGATACAAAAACATTGCACTGGATGTGGTGATAGAGACCATGCAAGGCAACCACATCTTCGCCGGTACTTATGCCTCGCTTTTAGACTATGGTTTGGCACCTGAGTCTGCGCATATTTCGGTAGCCCCCCGGGACTTGCTGACCTATAATGGACAAGTTATCCCGCAAGGCACGGAATTCAGGGGAAATATCGCAGATTTTGGAGCCGGAGATGTAGCCCTGGATCAGAGCTGGTACCGTACAGGAGGCGGATATGCCAGTGGTGCTGCCGAGAGCTTTATCCAGGACGGGTCATGGATACGTATCCAGCAGCTGACCTTTTCCTACGCGTTGAACTCCGAAAGGTTTAGAACCAAAACGAGGTTGCAAGGAATCGAACTTTCGCTCACTGGACGTAACCTTTTCGTTTGGGCCAAGGAATTCAGGGGAAATGACCCGAATACCAACCTGATGGGCGTTTCTTCGGTCAGAGGAATTGACTACTTCAATACGCCGGGAACTCGTTCATATGTGCTCACACTTAAGGTTAATTATTAATGAAAAGTATGAAAAGAATACTCTATGTTCCGCTATTGACGATAATCTTCGGTTATATGGCGGCATGCAGCAAAATTGTGGAAGGGCTCAACGAAAACCCTAATCTTCCCTCAAGCGCTTCTTCCGATTTGATCTTGACCGGTCTTCAGGTTGGTGCCATCACGCTACATTCTGGCGAATTGACGCGTGATGCCGGCTTATGGAGCGGCTATTTCACAGGCGTTGACAGGCAGTATTTCGGATTTTACAATTACCTGGTTTTGAACAGCGATTTCAATACACATTGGGCCAACGCGTTCAGGGTGATTCGCAATACGGTGGTACTGGAGGAAACGTTGCAGGAAGAAAACAGAGCGGGAATTATCCTCGGAATCGGTAAGGTAATGCGCGCACATACGTTTGGCATGGCGGCTTCACTGTGGGGCGACATTCCTTTTCGTGAAGCAGGTCGCTACGCGGTATACAATAATCCGAGCTACGAAAGTCAGCTCAACGTGTATGCAGGCGTCCAAACCTTACTGGATGAAGCCATTGCGGAGTTGGCAAGCCCGATAGGGCGGCCTGTAGCCGGAGCTGATATCTTTTTTAACGGCGATCCGGATGCCTGGACCAGGGTAGCACACGCATTGAAAGCAAGGTTTTACCTGCATACGAAGGAATATGATAAGGCTTACGACCATGCCTTGTTGGGCATCACTTCGCCCGCACATGCATGGGTGGCCAAGTTTATGGATGCCAACGGTGCGCAGAATCTCTACTTCCAGTTTTACAATGGTAATCGGGCAGACGATTTGCAGACCAACGGAAGCTATTTCTTCGATATCATGTCGCCAACCGGTGTATCGTACCGGGGCAATGCCAAAACCAATGAAACCGCCCGTTTCAACTACCTCGTTAGGCAACGGAATCCCGGACAGTTTGTAAACAACACGATGGCCAACGGCGCATTTAGCGTAACGGCGCCCTATCCGCTGATGTCTTATGAGGAAAATATGTTGATTCTGGCGGAGTCTGCGTTCCGCACCACCGGGTTTGCAGATGGCCTTGCCCACCTTAATGAATTGCGGACGTATTACCGAACCGGCGCCCACATCGGGGCCGCACATCATGCCGCTGGCTTCCAATATGACAATTATGTGGCCGCAGATTTCGAGTTAGGCGGTATGGCCAATGTCCAAGGACTCAATCGTGATGAATCGTTGTTGATGAACATCTTGGAAGAAAAATTTGTGGTGTTGTATTCGCAGCTTGAAAGCTACAACGATTACCGCCGTACATTTAATGAGACAGTTGCGCTGCCCATACCCCCTAATACAGGTAGCCGGGTGCCGCAACGTTTCATTTATCCGCAGACCGAATTGGATCGCAACCCCAACAAGCCCGAGCATATCCCCGGCATTTATGAGCAGACGCCAGTAAATCAATGATAAAAACGGCCGATAAGACAACGTTATGAATCGCAGTAAAAAAAGAAACGCATGTTTGAGTGCGCTGTTGCTGATATATACTTTTCCCGTTTGGGCGCAACTAACCGAAGGAAGCGGAATGTTTGAGTTTTCAGCGTATCCCGGTTTAGCGGGAAAAACCATGCGTATATTTTACCACAAACCCACAGGTGAGGTCGGAGACATGCCTATATTGTTTGTCATGCACGGTGTGCTACGCAACGCAGAAACCTATCGCGATAACTGGGTAGAACTATCTGATACGTATAAGGTGTTGGTTATTGTGCCGGAGTTTTCGAATGAGCTATTCCCGGGCAGTCGGTCTTATAATTACGGTAACTTACGGTCCTCATCCGGAACATTGAACGATGAGCAGCATTGGTCATTCTCACTGCTCGATCCGATTTTCGATGATGTGGTGAGCCGCAGCGGCAGTAAGCAACAGCGTTACGACTTGTTTGGACATTCGGCGGGATCCCAGTTCGTACACCGTTTCTTTCTGTTTAAAAGACACTCCAAAGCAAACCGTGTCGTCGCTGCCAATGCCGGTGGCTATACCATGCTCGATTTGGACGTCGATTTCCCATACGGGTTGAAAGGGATGGGATTTGATAAAGAGCGGCTGAGCCATGTGCTGGGTCGTGAGCTGATAATACAGCTTGGTGAGGAGGATATAGACCCGGCACACCGTCATTTAAATGTTTCTGCGGAAGCCATGCGCCAGGGAAGACACCGGCTGGAGCGGGGTATGACCTTTTTCTCAAGCGCTAAGGAATTAGCCAAACGACTCAACATAGATTTTAAGTGGAACGTGCGGCTGGTGCCAGGCGTAGCCCATGAAAATGAAAAGATGGCTGTCGACATCGCCCAGTACCTATATGCCCATTAGGTTTCCTTGTCCGTGAGTTAACGGACGAGGTTATACCACCCCCCCTACCCGGGCCCTTCGCTCACCTGACCCAAATTATTTTAAAAAAAGGCCAACTGGACGCAGAAGGGCCTTTATTTTTACGGCTATTAAATCAAGCTTAACTGAATGTAGCTTTTTCTTTAATTAATCTTTACGTTCTACACATGCAATTTCTGATCGACGCACTTGCTGCTTTGCGGTACCTTAAATCATTGATAAACCGTTCGAAAACATAGAAAAACATGCCCACTTCTTTGGTGTGCTATATTACCAATTTGTAAACCCGGAATTCAATCCTCCTAAATTTGACGAGCTCCTCGCCTCCAACTGTCGGAAAATCGCCCAACTTGAAAAAGCTAAGCAAGCCGCAACAGCCAAAATGCTTAAAGCAAAAGCTGAGCAAAAGGAAAAAGGATTACCGGGCAGGGCGGCTCAATTACATGCATTGATTAGTAACGGCCTTTTCAAGAAACCGAAAACAGCCAGGCAAGCCTTTGCTAGACTGAACCCAGGCATCCCCGAATCTGCTTTTGGGAACTACACCGAAGAGCTGACCAAAATCACCGGTACGCTTAGTAAGGGTAAGTTTGCCAAGTTGCTGGATAAGCTGGAACCGAAGGAGAAGAGTACCACCGTAAGGTTCGTGGTGAAGGCAGCAGATCAAACCGGTTATGGAAACCCGGACAGTAGTATTAATATCGCGGCAGAGAAGGAGAGGAAGTAGTGGAAAGCCATGCCGACAAAGGATCGGTAGTAAATCTGTTAGCTTTCGTCGTTATCCCGCCTACGCTACAACTTCTCCACTTCTTCAACGGATAGCTGCTAAAATAGCAGCTGCTGCTTATAGGGGTTTTCGTGTTCGAGCAGCCACTTTTTGCGCCAAAGGCCTCCGGCGTAGCCGGTGAGGGAACCGTCGCTGCCCACGATGCGGTGGCAGGGCACCACAATCCAAAACGGGTTTTGCCCATTGGCTGCGGCCACCGCCCGGATGGCCTTTACATCGCCCAGCTTCCTCGCCAGCTCCAGGTAAGAGCAGGTTTTTCCGAAGGGAATGTCAAGCAACGCCTGCCAGACCCGCTGCTGGAAAGCCGTGCCCCGGAAATCCAGTCGCAGTTGGAAGGTTGTGCGTTCACCGGCGAAATATTCCTGTAGTTGCTCCGCCGCCACAGCCAGCGCCGCTGGAATCGTTGCCGAAGGTGCCGCCGCAGCATCGGCATCAACGACGGTAATGGAAACCAAGCCACGGGCATGGCCTTTGATGGCGGCCGTGCCAAGGGGTGTTTGAAGGAAAGCTTCTTGGTAATCCATAGGCAATGATACGGATTTTTTAGCGCTTATGGAAGATTTCCGTACCTTTGCCGCCACCATGCAGCGCTCCCCGCACCCCATCTACAATGTCCCGTTTGCCTTGCTTTGCCTAAGCTCCCTGTTGTTTTCAGCCAGTTTTAACATGCTGATTCCGGAATTGTCGGCATATTTAAGCAGCCTGGGCGGTGGGGAATACAAGGGACTTATCATTGCACTGTTTACACTTACGGCCGGCATTTCCCGGCCGTTCAGTGGCAAACTGACGGACACGGTGGGCCGTGTGCCGGTGATGGCCGTGGGTTCCATCGTGTGCTTTGTGTGCGGGTTCCTGTATCCGGTGCTGGGCAGTGTAGCGGGATTTTTGCTCCTCCGGCTCATCCACGGTTTTTCTACCGGGTTCAAACCCACGGCTACGGCCGCCTACGTGGCAGATGTGGTGCCCCGCGAGCGGTGGGGCGAAGCGGCGGGCATACATGGGCTCAGCTTTAGTATGGGCATGGCGATTGGTCCGGCGGTGGGTAGTGCCATCAGCCAGCGGTATTCCATGGATGCGCTGTTTTACTGTTCTTCGGCGTTCGCGCTGCTTTCTATCGTCATTTTGATGAACATGAAGGAAACGTTGCCCCGTGAGCGGCGGCAAGGGCTGCGGTGGTCGTCGTTCCGCATTGCGCGCACCGACATCATTGATGGCCGGGTGATGCCGGCTGCCCTGGTGACACTGTTATCCTACATGGCATATGGGGTTATCCTGACGCTGATACCGGATTGGACGGGGCACCTGGGCGTATCGAACCGGGGACTGTTTTTCGTGGCTTTTACCGCAGCATCGCTGTTGGTCCGCTTTGTGGCGGGGCGATTATCTGACCGATATGGACGGGTGGTGGTAATCAAATGCGGTTTGGCGATGCTGGTCCTGTCGCTATGCCTGCTGGGCTGGGGAGATACCGTAGTTGGATTGATGGTGGGGGCGGTGGTTTACGGATTTGCCACGGGGATCTTGTCGCCGGCGGTTAATGCGTGGACGATAGATCTGAGCCATCCCCAGCACCGCGGCAAGGCCATGGCTACGATGTACATCGCGCTGGAGGCGGGTATTGGTCTCGGAGCACTGATGGGGGGTTGGATATACCACGATGTGATGACGCGCATACCGTTTATCTTGTACGGTACTGCGGGTATGGCTGTGATGGCGTGGTTATACGTTTGGCGATACCGGAAAGATAACAGCAGAACGGAAGTTATCACCCCGTGATTTCTGCCGGTTCGCTATGTTTGTTCCAGCCGGACGATCTGAAGTACGTACTACTGCATATCAAACAAATGCTTCTCGGCATGGTAGGACGAGCGGACGAGCGGACCACTCTCGACATATTTGAAGCCCATCCGTAACCCGATTTCTTGGTAATACTTGAACTGATCGGGGGTGATCCACTCCACCACGGGATGGTGCGCCTTGGTGGGCTGCAGGTATTGGCCGAGGGTGAGGATGTGCACGCCGGCTTCGTAAAGATCGGTCATTGCTTCAATGACATCAGCCTCGGTTTCGCCAAAGCCGAGCATGATGCCGGATTTTGTACGCAGTCCTGCTGCCGAGATACGGCGCAGGCATTCCAGGCTGCGGTCGTATTTAGCTTGTATCCGCACTTCGCGCGTGAGGCGGCGCACGGTTTCCAGATTGTGCGATACCACTTCAGGGCGTACGGCGAGCACGCGTTCCAGGTTTTCCCAGTTGCCTTTGAAGTCTGGAATCAGGGTTTCCAGCGTAGTGCCGGGGCTTTCGCGGCGGATAGCGTTGACCGTTTCGGCCCAGATGATGGAGCCTCCGTCTTTGAGGTCGTCGCGATCTACGGAAGTGATTACGCAATGCTTTACCTCCATGAGCTTGACCGACTGGGCCACCCGGTTGGGCTCGTCCCAGTCGACTGCCAAAGGTCGTCCCGTGGCTACCGCGCAGAAAGAACAGGAGCGCGTGCAGATGTTGCCCAGTATCATGAAGGTGGCCGTGCCGGCCCCCCAACACTCGCCCATGTTCGGGCAATTGCCGCTCTCGCAGATGGTATGAAGCTTGTGTTCATCAACCAATCCGCGCACGTGCCGATATTCTTTGCCTACGGGCAATTTTACGCGCAGCCAATCGGGCTTGCGCTGCAATTGATGTGCCGGGATGACGGGGAGTTCAATCATAGGCACAAAGTTAGCGATTAATATTGAATTTTGTGGCGTGACTAATTTTCAATGAGGTCATACACACGTACGTAGTCGATCTCCATGCTGGCCGGGAAGGCTTCTTCATCTACTCCTTGCTGACCACCCCAGTTACCACCCACAGCGATATTGATGAGCCAATGGAACCGTTTGTCAAAGGGCCAGGCCTGGAAGCCGGTGCGCTCGTTGGGAAAGTCAAATATTTTGACGTTATCTACAAACCCGCGGATATAGTCGGGCGTCCAATCCACCCGGTAAAGATGAAATTCGGTAGTAGCGTTTTCGATTTTCCTGGTACCGGTTTTGTGCGTATTGATGGCGTGGTTGTAGGCCTGCGTATGTACGCTGATGTGCACAACGTCTTGGTCATGCCCTACGTGTTCAAGGATATCTATTTCGCCGGAGGCGGGCCATCCACCATAAGCCCAGTCGGTGGGAAGCATCCATACGGCAGGCCATGTGCCCCGGCCGGGTGGCACTTTGGCCCTTACCTCGAACCGGCCGTAGAGAAAGTCGGCCTTGCCGCGGCTTACCAGGCGGGCAGAGGTGTAATCAAAGCCTTCGTATTCTTCCTTGATGGCCGTGACGGTCAGTACACCGTTAGCCACCTGCGCATTATTCAGTCGTTTTTCTGTGTAATATTGCAGCTCGTTATTGCCCCAGCCGTTGTTTTGCGACCCCACATCGTAGCCCCACTTCGACTCATCGGGAAGCCCATCGTAGTCAAATTCGTCTGCCCATGAAGGTGTGGCCGCAAACGTGTATTCTTTGGGCTGGGGCGGCTGGGGCATGGGGATGTTGGGTTTCTTGGGCTCTTTGCTGCAAGCAAGGAGCAGCAGGGGAATGAAGATGAAGTTCGACATGTGATTGATGTTCATGAGTATGTTTAATCGTTATTTTTTCAGCGTTGATTAACCTAATTGACGGAACGCAGCGTATACGTCCACCAGCCCGGGCCGCCGATGTTTACACCGATTTTCAGGATATCGTACCCTTGGCCATTGACGTTCTGTTCCATCGCTATGATATCATATGTGATGGTGTTGCCTACGGGGCCTGTGTTCGTTTCGCCGCCATTGTGCGCCTTTTTGACGCCGATATGGGCGCCCCGTCCGTTTAGCCGCAGCTGGCCGAGGCCATTGACACCCCCGCCTTCTATGACGGTGAAGCTGAACGTTCCGGAGTTCCACGCGGCTTGGTCGCCTGTGAGGTTACTTGCCGGCTCGCAGCCGCTGGAACCGTTGCCCAGGTAACCGTCTGCGTAGAAATCACCTTTGTTATCATAGATAAAAGTGCCTTCGGGGTTAAAGACAAAGGTGAATTCGTCATTGAATTCACAGGCGCGGAGCGTTAAATCGGCTGCGCCAAGCGACCACCAGTTGCCATTGTCAGGCCCTTCACCTACTTTAAATGCACCGGCTTCTGGGTTGATGCGCCATACTTTTTGCGTACATCCTGCAATAAAGCCCAATAGCCGATCAGGATTACAGGCGGTTGGATCGTTCTGGGCGATGGTGACCTGTTTAGTGACCGTAGCTGTGCCTCCTTTGGCCACCGCCAATAATGTGATATTGTAGGTGCCGGCAAAGGTGAGCCGAAGGGTGGCGGTGTTGCCTTCCAGTTTTTGCCCTGTGGTTTCCACTTCCCAATAGGCAATAGAGGGTTCTGATGTCCGGTTCACTAAAATTACCGTATTGGCATCATTGCCTTCTTGGATCTCAAAGTCAGCCGCAGGAAGCGCACCCAATGTAAGGTCGTTATCCGAAGTGGTGCAGGCATGGGTAGTTATCAGCAGGGCCAATAGCTTGATTCCATAATGGACGTTTTTCAATGTTATGGTTTTCATGTTGTTGAAAAGTTTGAAGCCAATGAATATCATTTTGTACCTCCCCATTCGCGGCTTTGCTCAAGCGCAGTGTTTTCCAATTCCAACAGCGGTATGGGTAAGATTTCGTGTTTGCCGTCCACAAATCCTTTCCATCCCAAAGCCGCGGGCGCGTCGCCCCAACGGATAAGGTCAAACCAGCGTTGCCCTTCGCCCACCAGCTCTATGCGACGCTCGCGCTTGATGTTGTCCATGGTTGCCGCCACGGGACCCAGGCCGACCCGATCGCGCACAGCATTCAGCAGATTCGCGGCGCGGGTGATGTTGCCGCCGCCGCGCACCAAGGCTTCTGCTTCCATCAAATAGGTGTCGGCGAGCCTTATCTCGTAGGTGTTCTGCGGAAAGTTCAATTCCGGGCTTCCGGCTCCGGTCCACCGGTCTTTTTCGCGCCCGGCATATTTTTCGATAAAATAGCCCGTATTCATGTGCCCGCTTTCGTAATTGGCGATGATGCCGTTTTCCAGCAGGCTGTTCATGTCGGCCACCGTGTGCGGATAGCGCGGGTCGTCACGCATAAGATCCACCAGGTTGGTTGTCAGTGGGAAAAAGCCCCAGCCTGAAACATAGTCGGGCGCACCGGGATTAGGGGTATATCCCCGTGGGCCCGACATGATGTTCAGGATGTTGCCCTCGGTACAGGGAATGCAGGCCCAATCGCCGATGGACGTGTTGGTATGTGAAATTTCAAAGATGGACTCGCTGTTGAATTTGTTGTCAACTTCAAAGAGGTCGCCGAAATTATCCAGCAGGCGGTATCCGTATTGACTGGTGCCGCCGGGTTCGCCGTTGACTTCGGCCAGTTGCTGCGCGGCCGGCTCAAACCGTTCCAGTTGGAGGTATACGCGGCCCAGCAATGCCCTTGCTGCACCCTGTGTGAGGCGCCCGCCTTCAGTTGCCACCGGAATGGTGGGAGGGAGGTCCGGAATGGCTTCGGTAAGGTCTTGCTCAATCCGGGCATAGACGTCTTCGGGTGGCGCTTGCAGCACGTTGTACATTTGATCGGCAGGCACGGGTTCGGTCAACAGCGGAATGTTTTTAAAGAAGCGCACCAAATCAAAGTAAAAATAGGCCCTCAATGCCTTTGCTTCTGCGGTATATCTCCTTTTCAGGCCCTCATCCATAGGGATGTCAGGCAATTTCTGCAACAGGATGTTAGCCCGGAAAATGCCGGAATAGCCTTTTCGCCATAACTCTTCCTGTGGCCCCAGGTCTGGTGTGAGTGTATAGTCCGAGACCACTTGAAGCTGTGGCTGGTCGGTTCCGCCGGGACCGCCACCGGCATAATGGTCGTCAGAAGCAGGCATCAGAAAGGTGAGTTTGGAGACATAGTTGGCGCTTTGCCAGCCGACCACGTCATAGATGGCTACTAACCCGTTAAAGGCCTCTTGCTGGTTCTGGTAGTAATTGGCTTCCAAATCCGTGCCCCGGGGTTTAATGTCCAGGAACGAATCGCTGCACGCACCGGCTGCCACGGTCACGGCGAGCAGAAAAAGATGATTGCTATATTTTTTCATGGTTGTTTTCAACTTAAAATCCAACATTCAGTCCGATCATAAAAGAACGCGCCTGCGGGTAGATTCCGCGGTCGATGCTCATCACACCTCCACCGATTTCGGGGTCGTATCCCGTATACCGGGTGAACGTCAGCAGGTTTTCGCTCATCAGGTAGATCCGGATTTTTTGGAGTCCGATCCGCTGGGTCATGTCATTGGGGAGGGAATAGCCTAACTGTACGGTTTTAAACCGGAAGTAGGATCCGTCTTCCAGATAGAAATTCGAAGGATTGCCGAAATTCCGGTTGGTATCGTCGTCGGTAAGCCGTGGGTAGGAATTGGTCGATCCCGGCCCGGTCCATCGGCCCAGCGCCGCCCGTTGGTAATTGGCTGCTGCGATTTCCAGCCGCCTCAATCCCTGGAATATTTTATTGCCTGCGACACCCTGGCCAAAAACGACCGCGTCAAAGCCATTCCAGGCAACATTCAGCGTGAAGCCGAACGACCAGCTTGGCGTAGGATTGCCGATGACCATCCGGTCGTTTTCCGTGATTTGCCCATCGTCGTCTATATCGGCCCATTTGAAATCTCCCGGCCGGGCGTTAGGCTGGATAATGGTTCCTTCGCTGTTGCGGTATTGGTTCACTTCTTCTTCCGTCTGGAACACGCCGAGTGTTCTGAAGCCGAAGAAGGAATTAAAGGGTTGCCCGATGGTGGTACGGGTGATGGGATAGGTAGACGCCTGGAATCCTTCACCTCCGGATAGGAAACCGATATTCGGCCCTAAGTTTGTAACCTCGTTCTGCATGTAAGACGCATTGCCCGCGAGGGAGAAATCTACCTGCCCCAGTTTGTTGGAATACCCGAGCTCCAGTTCCACCCCGCTGTTCTTCATGTCGGCGACGTTGGCTGCCGGATTGGAAATGGCGCCTACATAGCCGGGAATGCGCGGGTTTTGCAGAATCCCGGTGGTAATTTTCTGGTACCAGTCGAACGTGGCGGTGAAGTTACCGAGGAAAACAGCATCGAAACCGATATTGGTTTGGCTGGTTTCCTCCCAGCGGAGGTCGGGGTTCGCCGGCGCATTGGGACTGTACCCCACGAAGTAGCTGCCCGATGTGCCGATGGCGTAATTCCGGCCGCTGCCGATGGTAGACATGTAGGCGAAATCGCCGATGTTGTCATTCCCTACAACGCCGTACCCACCGCGGATTTTCAGCAGATTGACAATGTCGTTCTTCGGAAAAAAGGTCTCGTTAGTGACATTCCACCCCAGGGAGAACGAGGGGAAGACACCGTAGCGATTGTTCGTGCCAAACCGGGATGAACCGTCTCTTCTTACTAAAGCCTCTACAATATAACGTTCTTGGTAGTTGTAGTTTATACGCGCAAACAGTGAACTGACCGCATGGCCCGGTGCTTCAGAGCCGGACGCTATCCGTTGGTCGGGCGGCACATTGAAATTGAGCGATGCGTCTTCAAAGTTCGTGGCAGGAATGTTGTCATACCCCACGCTGAGGCCTCTGGCCCGGTTATCCAGATAAGCCCCTTGCCCCAACAGTACGGTAAAGTTGTGGTCGCTGAGGTTTTTCGTATAAGCGATGGTGTTTTCCAGGTTCCAGTCGAACCCACTGTTCATGCCGCGGGTAAAGTTGGTCTGCGTGCTGTTTTGGGCGGTGTTGGTGCTTACATAATAAATCGGGCGGAAGGTCTCCGAACCCCAATATGATAGTTTTGCGCCGAAGGTTGACCGGATGGTCAGCCCTTCAATGGGTTTGATTTCGGTATAGACGTTTCCGATGATGTTATCAGACCATCCGTGATTTCCGAGCCGGGTGGCGATATAGGCCAATGGGTTCACCATTTCTTGGGTGACGCGGCGCGATATGCCATAGGGACGGCCGTTGGCATCGCGGACCACAGGATTGTCGGTATAGAGGCCATCCGCGGCTGCTTCCGGATCGGTAACGATGGCGGGAGTTAGGGGATCGAGGTGAATCGCTGAGCTGAGCGGGCCACCGTATTCGCTGTTCGTGTTGCCGATACCCACTGACTTGTCCCTTGCGTATCCCAGGTTCTGTCCGATCGTGAGCCATTTGGCGATGCGATGCTCGGAGTTGAGCCGGATGTTCGTGCGGTTGTACCGCGAAATATCCGTGGCCACAATGCCTTCTTGATCCCAATAACCGAAAGAGGCGTAAAACGTTGAACGCTCATTGCCACCGCTGACGCTGAACTCATGGTTATGGCGCTGCGCATTGTTGTTAAACAGGTGCGACTGCCAGTCGGTTCCTTCACCCAGCGCTTGGGGGTCGTTGAATACGATGCCGTTTCCGGCGGCCAGGGACGCCTCGTTACGCAACGTGGCGTATTCGGTGGCGTTGAGCAGGCTCAGTTTTCTCGCTGGGGCAGATGTGCCGTAGAACGCGTTGTAGTTCATCCGTATTGCGCCTGCCTGGCCTTTTTTAGTGGTGATCAGAATAACGCCCGCGGCCGCGCGGGCGCCGTAGATGGCTTGCGAAGCGGCATCTTTGAGCACTTCAATGGATTCGATGTCCGACTGGTTGAGGTAGCCGATGCCACCTGCGTCAACCACCACACCGTCTACCACCCAGAGGGGGTTGTTGTTGCCGAACGTGGTGATGCCGCGGACGCGGACGGTGGCGGCTGATCCCGGCTGTCCTGAGTTAGAAGCAATGGTGAGGCCGGAAGTTCTGCCTTGTAGCGCCTGCTCAACCCGGTATACCGGCATGGTTTCCAGGTCGGCCGCCTTCACGCTGCTGATAGCACCGGTGACCACGCTTTTCTTTTGCGTGCCGTAACCCACAACGACGACTTCATCGAGTGTGCCTGTGTCTTCGTCCAACGCTACATTGATGGTGCCACTTTCATTGATCACCCGGTGTTGGGTAGCCATGCCCAACTGTGTAAAGACCAATACCGATCCGGCACCGGGTACCGTGATGGTGTAATGTCCTAAGTCGTTGGTGCTGGTCGCAATGGTTGTGCCCTCTACCGTCACCGTAACGCCCGGCAGACTACTGCCATCCTTTGCTGCGGTGACCTTTCCCGTTACCTGCAACGACTGGGCAGCAAGTGTAAACGGCGAGAGGTACATACACAGCATCACGAATGCATGTAAAGCTCCTTTTTTCATAATGGCAATTTATTAATAGGGTTAAAAAAATTGGTTCTACGCTTTTAACGCATCAAGACGCGATGAAGCATTGAACAAAGCTATAAGGATTGGTCGGAAAAACGTGTTTTCAGGCCATCTACATCTCCCCTACAAAACCAAAGGGATAATGGTAATGCACCTATAATACACCTACATGACCACTACACGTAAGTTATAACATATTGGTTTTAAATGGATAACGATTTTATTGTTTTTTGGTGAATTGCAATAGGAATTCATAGAGGTTTTGCTCGGGATTGAGCTTCAATTTTTTGCGAAGCCGATAGCGACCCACCTCTACCGCTTTGATGGTAATATTCATTAATTGCGCAATTTCTTTAGAAGATAGGTTCATGTGCAGGAAGGCACATAGTTTCAGTTCATTCGGCGTAAGCTCGGGATATTCTTCCTTAAGCGTGGTAAAGAAGCCCTCGTTGACGTGGTTAAAATGTTTGCTGAACTGCTCCCAGTCTTCATCGGCGCGCTCTGCAGATCGGATAAGCCGGATTAGCTGCCGGAAATTAATGGTGCTGTCGTTGAAATGGTGTTTCTTGATGACTGCCAATATGGTTTCTTTGATTTTAGCCAATGCTTCGCCTCGTTGAATGAGGTGCATGGTCATATTAGCCAATTCTTTATTTTTGAATGCTATTTCTGCCTCCAGTTTTTCATTCCGCAGCCGGACGACTTCCTTCTCGCTCCGGTCAAGTTCCAGTTGGCTCAGATACAACTGATGTTGATGCTTCCGTTGGAGCTTCTTTTTCTGCCACTTGAATAACAGGTAAATAAGCACTGCGGTTAGGATAACATAAACCGTATAACTCACCGGATTGGCGTACCAGGGCGGAGCGATGAAAAAAGGGTATTTGCGTACAGTAGACTCGTTGCCGTTACTGTTTCTGGATTTTACGTTGAAGACGTATTGGCCGGGAGGGAGGTTGGTATACTCTTTTTCGCTCCGGTTGCTCCAACCTGACCAAGCTTTATCTATCCCGTCCAACAAGTAACTGAATTCTACATTGCTTTGTTGATCGTATAACGTGCTGGAAAAAGAAAAATGGAACGAATTAGATTGATAATGGAGCCGTTGTGATTTAATTTCAGGAGGAAGATGGCCGCCGAACAGTATGTGCTCTTTTTTTTCACGGTCTATTACCTTAACGAGATTGAGCAATACATCGGGTTTGCTGATGTCTTCCTTATATCGCTTATAGTTGAGGTGTATAGCGCCTTTATTAGCCCCAATGAGAATGTTTTCGTCATTCAACGGATAGATGCTTTCGAACCCGCCGAGCAGTTTGCCGTTCAGTTCAGGAAAATATGTAACGGTAAACGGGGTTTTGGTATTTGATTGCCCGAAATCGATTACGCCCAATTTCTTATGGCTGGTAAACCATACATTGCCCTCCTGGTCTTCTTTGAGGTACTGGATGGGAACACCTTGGAGTTGCTGGTGGAACAAGGAAGAAGGCACAAAGCGGTTTGCTGCTGCATCGTATTCATAAATGCCGTCAATGGTGGCCACGCTGATTTTGTTTTTAATCAGGAATAGGTGGTTATATAGGGCCGAGGGCAAGCCGTCTTTATCCGTATATATTTTTTGGTCGGTTACGCTGCCCATGTCATCAGAAAGGAAAAGTTTGAACACACCGCGATAGGGATGGGATGCCCATATGGCGTGCTCATTATCATCGTAATGGATAAAACGCAGCGACTCATAGGGGCCGTCTGTTCGCCCACCGTCATAAAACGTTCCATTGCTGAACGTCAGGTGTTGCAAACCGAGGTAAGTGCCTGCAATGATTTTTTGCGAAGGAAACACGCGCGATACCGGCTGGAACATCCAGGTGCCCGGAACGGCGTAAATCCGGCGCGCGGTGGTGCCCGCTACGTCAAATGCACCGTCTTCATGCCCCATCAAGAGCCGCCCGTTGATTTCCGTGAGGTTCCAAACTTGGCCTTCGGTGTGGGGTACTTCTGAAAAAGCGGCGGTTGAAAGGCTCAAGTCGCGCCATTTCGCATCAATGGGCGTGGTGTATAGACCGTTAGATGTGCCGATATACAAGCGCCCGCCATGCAACTGGATGGCGTAGGTACTTACCGGATTGGTCTTGTTGGGCTGGATGTATTTGATGGCGCGGTTAATGCCGATGAAATCAATGCCGTCGTCCAGTGCTAACCACAGATTTTGATTCCGGTCGATGAAGACATTACGGATGTTGTTATTCTGAAGCCCTTCGCCATATACATATTGCTGCACCAGGTTGCCCTGTTTATCCACAATCAGTATGCCCGCTGAGGTGGTGCCGAATACGAACCAATCGGCATTCAAAGGCCGGCCGGCATAAATCCGATCGATGGCGAAAACTTCATCCAGTGGAGTACGCTTGGCGATGAGCCTGTGGTCCGTAAGGAAAAACAGGCCATGCTTCAGCGTAGCCACCAACAGGGTGTCCTTGCCGTAGGGCATTATGGCGGTTATCGTGGCATGGTCAAGGTCAGGATGCCGGGCTACAGGTTTCCAAAAGCCGTTTTCATATCGCAGGATGCCTTGTTGCTGTGCTTGGGCATACACGTATCCTTCAGCTGCACCCATGAATTTCCATTCAACAATAGGTTTGTCAACCTTGATTTGTCCATCTTTATAATGCAGTAATTTGGTGTTGGTTCTGAAAAAAATGTGGCTATCCATAATGGCGATATCCCAGACATCCGCAAACTGCCGCTCTTGTGGCGGAATTAAATGAACCAGCGAATGATAACGGAGTATGCCAATACTGTCCGTCTCAAAATATCCCAGTTCATCCTGCCCGCCGACATACACACGGTTATGTGCGTCTATGGCAATGGAGCGCACTACAGTGGCGTTTGGTAAGGGGTAAATATTCCAATACCGGCCATTGAAGGTAAGCAACCCTTCGTTGTTGCCGAAATACATGATACCGTGGGTATCTTGAGCGGCTTCCCAATTCTGCAACCCACCCCTGTACTGGTCGTTATTATAATTAATAATTTGGGGAATGGCCACCCGATGTTGAGCGAGGGACGTTGCCCCCAGCAGCATACAGCAATACAGCAGGAGTAAGGGGCGGGTAGGATTTTTATGCAGGATCATGAACTGGCGGCAATTGGTCATCTCACTGCAAGCAAATGTAACGATAATTGTATAATTTAAGCATTTTGAGTAGGTTTGTAACAGATACATCATAAAACAAACAGTGATATGGCTCAATATGCTCTCCGGCTCATGTTGGGTTTCTTGGTCATGCCGTCCGTCTGGGTAGTACCCGCTTTTGCCCAGGATGAGGTAGCCATCATTCCCCAACCCAACGTATTGGAGCTTCGCGAAGGGAAATATGTGTTTCCTGCAGCTACTCCCGTCTATGCATTCGAGCCGTTTGTGGAAGCGGCGTCACTCCTAACCGATCACCCATCGGCACACTTCCTGGAAGTACAGCGGATACGATCGCACAGGCGGCTACCGGAAACCGGAGTGCGCCTTGTACAGGCCCGTGACGCGGATAAATTACCGGCCGATGGCTACCGTCTGGTGGTTGACACCAGCGGCATTGTATTGACCGCCCATCATGCACCGGCGATGGTCAACGGGATATTAACCCTGTTGCAATTGGCCTACACGCTGCCAAACGATCGCGAATTGCCCGCCATGCATATAGAGGATAGACCCCGCTTCGGGTACCGGGGGCTGCACCTTGATGTGGCCCGGCACTATTATCCGCTGCCTTTCCTTAAGAAGTTTGTCGACCTCATGGCGCTGTATAAATTCAACAGGTTCCATTGGCACCTTACGGACGGACCAGGGTGGCGGCTGGAAATCAAACGTTATCCTGAACTCACGGAGAAGGCCGCCTGGCGTACCCACGCTAATTGGAAAGATTGGAACCAGTATGGCAGGCGTTACCTGCAAGCCGGCCACCCGAACGCCAGCGGCGGATATTATACGCAGGAAGAGGCGCGAGAGCTGGTTGCTTACGCTGCACGGAAAGGTGTCACTGTCATCCCTGAAATCGAAATGCCGGGGCACTCTGACGCCGTGTTGGCCGTTTATCCGCAGCTTTCCTGCACCGGACAGCCATACCGCCATGCTGAGTTTTGTGTGGGCAACGAGGAGACCTTTGCGTTTCTCACCCACGTATTGGACGAAGTATTGGATATCTTTCCCTCGGAATACATTCATATCGGCGGCGACGAAGTAAATAAAGCAGCCTGGGCAGCTTGCCCTAAATGCAAGGCATTAATGGAAAAAGAGGGATTGAAAGATGTGGATGAATTGCAACGCTACGCAGTTGAGCGTATCAATGGCTACCTAACATCGCGCGGGCGCAAACTTATCGGTTGGGATGAAATCATGGCGGGCGGATTGCCTAAAGGGGCCACCGTGATGAGCTGGCGCGGTGAAGAAGGCGGTATAAACGCCGCCAACGCGGGCCACGATATCATTATGACACCGAATACCCACCTTTATTTTGACTACTACCAGCAAGACCCGCGTTCGCAGCCGGAAGCTATAGGCGGATATATCCCGTTACAACAGGTGTATGCATACGAACCCGTTTCTGAGGGGATTGAAAAGGATAAAGCCAAACATGTGCTGGGTGCGCAGGGCAATGTTTGGACGGAATACATGCCTACGACGGAACACGTGGAATATATGACGTTTCCCCGGGCGTTGGCGTTGGCGGAAGTGGTGTGGTCCGATCCATCGCAGCGCGACTGGAAAAGTTTTTCGGAGCGGCTACGGCGCCATTACCGTTTGCTGCAACGCTGGAAGGTAAATTACTGCCGTCCGTCTTATGCTGTAAATATTGCTGTTGATTTCAATGCCGATACGCTTACCAACACCATTTCGATGACGACTGAACAGTTTGAGCCGGGCATCCGCTATACCACGGATGGGGAAGAGCCCAACGCACAGTCGGCACTGTATACCAAGCCCATTGAATTGGCGGTGCCGGCCACGGTCAAGGCGGCCTACTTTGTCGATTCGGGCCGTGCCGGCCCGGTGGCCATGGCTAAAGCCGACATCCATAAAGCCATAGGAAAGACCCTCACTTACCAAACCCCTTGGGATACCGCCTACGCGGCAACAAAGTCGGACGCGCTGGTTAATGGACGGAAGGGTAGCCAGTATCCGGATGATGGACAATGGCAAGGCTTTAAGGGTAATGTGGATGTTGTTTTGGATTTTGAACGTAGGGAGCCGGTGACCTCCATCGCCATCAATTTTTTGCATGCTCCGTCGGCGGAAGCCTGTCTGCCCGGCGAAGTGACGGTCTTGGTTTCAGATAATGGCAAGAATTTCCGGGAGGTGGGGGTAGTAAAAGGCGGAGCCCAGCCATCAACAGGCTACAGCGAAGTTAAGGCCTATGAGTTCCGCTTTGATAAGCCTCAAACGGCAAGATATATCCGCATTGTAGCCACCCGTGTTCACGGTGAACGGCTGCTTGCCGATGAGTTAGTGGTATATTAACAGGTTAGCAAAGCAATTTACTGTACCACTTTGTTGGCGCAGGCGGAACTGGCAAACGCTTCGGGTTTAGCCTTGAACACAAACCCCATGCTGAGAATGTAACCCATAGCATCGTGCAACGCTTGGTTGGATTTAAACATCGGGTTGGTGTTAATGTCCGCGTGCACCTCGAGGTCCACGTCATAGCGATCCAACAGGTCGCAGAGGGAGTAAGCTGTTTCAATGGAGCGCTGCACTTCTGCAAGCATGCGTTCCTTGATGCTCATCTTCTGGACGGTGCGGTCTTGATGGATATACATGAAGCCGCCTTTTTTCTCACGGACGAATACGATGACCGTGGCGAATTCGGTAACAGCGCCTTTCACCTGCGAGTCAGTGCCGATGCAGACTTTAAGTTTATTGCCCAAGGCGTCTTCACGGGCAATGGTGGAGGATACTTCGTCCAGAATGGGTTGGCGGATGGGCTCGCCACTGAATTTTTTCCAAGTCATAAGGATGGGATTAACAGATACGGAAAAGAACACAATTGAATGCGATATAAAGTTATCGATAAAAGCGGCTTATTACCAATAACTTATTGTGAAGTTTTTATTAACATTCACATCGTTTTCAACACGCGGGCTAATCCTTCGTTCCGTAAGCCAAATCCCCGGCATCGCCCAATCCGGGTACAATAAACGCTTTGCTGGTAAGTTCGCTGTCTATGGCGCCCGTCCATAACGTTGCCTGTGGAAGGAACGCCCGAACGTGTGCGATGCCTTCTTCACTGGCGATAGCAGACACAATATGCAAGTGTTTAATCTGGAAATCGTCCAGCAGTTCCTTGCAGGTGAGTACGACCGTACGTCCGGTGGCCAGCATCGGGTCAATCAGAATCACGGTCCGGCCGTCAAGGTTAACGGTGCTTACATATTCCTTGCGGATCTCAAACACCCCGCTTTTCTTGGTCTTGCGGTATGCACCGATGAATGCACATTCTGCCTGGTCAAACACATTGAGCATGCCCTGATGCATTGGGATACCGGCCCGGAGGACGACCGCCAATACGGGTTGCTCAGTGATAAGCTCGGTTTCGGCAATGCCCAAGGGCGTTTCAACTTCCAGGGGCTCGTAGGTTAACGTCTTACTGATTTCATAGGCGAAGATTTCGCCCAAACGCTCCATGTTGCGGCGGAAGCGCATGCGATCCTGCTGTACTTCCACGTTGCGCAATTCGGCAAGGAAGTGGTTGGCCACACTGTTTTGTTTGGTCAATACGTTCACCATCATTCAAACATAAGCAAATTCCGCGGGATATTCAACCATCCTTCCTGCCGTCCGGGGTTTTTCGTATCTTTGCCCTCTTGCGCTAAAACAATCGGGGTTTTCCTTGGTTTTAAAGTCATCTCATGAAGTTTAAACTCACGTCGGCATATACACCTACAGGCGATCAGCCGGAGGCTATCCGTCAATTGGTTGAGGGGGTTAATACAGGCGAAAAGTACCAGACCTTGTTGGGCGTTACCGGATCGGGAAAGACGTTTACCATCGCCAACGTCATTGAACAGACGCAGCGCCCCACCTTGGTCCTGAGCCATAATAAAACCTTGGCGGCCCAGCTTTACGGTGAGTTCAAGCAGTTTTTCCCCGAGAATGCGGTCAATTATTTTGTCTCGTATTACGACTATTACCAGCCGGAAGCCTATATCGCGACGACAAATACCTATATCGAGAAGGATTTGGCCATCAATGATGAAATCGAAAAGCTGCGTTTGCGGACAACTTCGGCATTGATGTCGGGCCGTCGCGATGTTATCGTGGTATCTTCGGTGTCGTGTATTTACGGTATGGGCAATCCGGAGGATTTTTCACGTTCGGTATTCCGCTTCGGGGTGGGCACGGTAATTAGCCGTAATGCTTTCCTGCACCGGTTGGTGGAAATTCTGTATGCTCGTACCACGGCAGATTTCAAACGCGGTACATTCCGCGTAAAAGGCGATACGGTGGATATATTCCCCGCATATATGGACGAAGCTTACCGTATTTCGTTCTTTGGTGATGAAATTGACGAGCTTAGTGTTATTGATCCGATTTCGGGGAAAACGCTGGAAAAGATGGAAACCCTGGCATTGTATCCGGCCAACCTGTTTGTGACTCCCCGTGAAAAATTCACGCAGTCGTTATGGGCCATCGGCGAAGAACTGGAACTCCGCAAAGAACAATTGCTCGGCGAAGGCAAGCCGCTGGAAGCGAAACGGCTGGAAGAGCGGGTAAACTATGATTTGGAAATGATGCGGGAGCTGGGGTATTGCAGCGGCATTGAAAACTATTCGCGGTTTTTTGACGGTCGCCAGCCCGGCATGCGTCCGTTCTGTTTGCTGGACTATTTTCCGGACGACTACCTGATGGTTATTGATGAAAGCCACGTGACCATCCCCCAGATACGGGCGATGTACGGGGGCGACCGATCGCGTAAACTGTCGTTGGTGGAGTATGGGTTCCGACTACCTGCGGCACTGGACAACCGCCCGTTGAATTTTCCTGAGTTTGAATCGCTGGTGGGACAAACCATCTATGTGAGTGCCACACCGGGCGATTATGAATTGCAGCAGACCGGTGGTGTGGTGGTGGAGCAGGTGATACGGCCCACCGGACTGCTGGATCCGATGATTGAAATACGCCCGGTAATCAACCAGGTGGACGACCTGTTGGATGAGGTGGATCGCGTAACCAAGGAAGGGGGCAGGGTGCTTGTGACCACGCTTACCAAACGGATGGCCGAGGAGCTGACGAAATACATGGCCAAATTGGGCATCCGCGTGCGGTATATCCATTCAGAAATCAAGACCTTGGAACGGGTAGAAATTCTCCGCGGCCTGCGCCTGGGCGAGTTTGATGTGCTGGTGGGCATCAACCTGCTTCGCGAGGGGCTGGACCTGCCGGAGGTGACGCTGGTTGCCATCCTCGATGCGGATAAAGAAGGATTCCTCCGCTCGGAGCGGTCACTTATCCAGACCATCGGCCGTGCTGCGCGGAACGACAGGGGGCGGGTGATTATGTATGCCGACACCATTACGGAAAGCATGCGGGTTACAATTGATGAAACCAACCGCCGCAGGGAAAAGCAAATCCGTTATAACGAGGAACATGGTATTGTGCCGCGTACGGTGGGCAAGTCGCGCGAGGCCATCCTGGAACAGACCTCCGTGGCTGATTTCCGCGGTGTGGACGGCAAACGTGGCGAGGCGAAGGTATATGTTGAACCTGAGCTGTCCAATAGCGTAGCGGCAGACCCCTTGTTGCCTTACATGAGCAAGCCGCAGTTGAAGCAGGCGATTGACAAGGTGCGCAAAGACATGGAGAAGGCGGCCAAGGAGATGGATTTCCTGCAGGCCGCCAAACTGCGCGACGAGATGTTTGCACTGGAGAAGGCTTATGCGGAACAGTTTGGCAATCCGTAGCCACAAGTTGTGTAACGAGTTGTGCAGATTCCCCACCGATAATAAACCAAAAAATGCCGGGCCGCGAAATATCAACCTGAATTCGTTACTTTTGTGCAGTGCACCTATGAAATTTTTCAGGAAGAGTAGCGTTGTCTCGGCGATTTTCGTTTCATGTTAAGAAAAAGTTAAAAAGCAGGCACGCGAATTGATGGGTGGTGCAGCA
Source organism: Parapedobacter composti (assembly GCF_900112315.1). Taxonomy (GTDB): domain Bacteria; phylum Bacteroidota; class Bacteroidia; order Sphingobacteriales; family Sphingobacteriaceae; genus Parapedobacter; species Parapedobacter composti. Next base: position 101,132 of record NZ_FOLL01000001.1, read on the forward strand.
AGTAGTGACATAACATTAACTGAATGACTTTATTTAGCGGGAAAACTATTATTTTAGGAGCTCCCAAGCACTATAATTTAGATCGGGTAATTGAAACTGAATTGAGAAATTTAGGGTTAAATACGATCAATATATCGTTTCATAATAACCAATTTCGTTACAAGCACATGATCCAACGGATAGAATGTTTCTTGTGCAGGGATTTCTTAGGGATAAGAGATTATAAAACAAAGATAAATTTTGATGCGAGTAAGCAAGGCCTTGAGACGGCATTGGAACAAGTGCAGGCTGCTGATTACGCATTAATCATCAGGCCGGACGTTTACCCGATAAGTTTTATTAAGACATTACGGGGGAAGACCCGAAAATTAATTGCCTATCAATGGGACGGCTTAAGCCGTTTCCCAAGGGTGTATGATTACATTAGTTTGTTTGATCGCTTCTTTGTTTTCGACGGGAATGACCTTACCGTGCCATCGGTGCTGCCAATCACCAATTATTACCCATTGACACTGGGAGAAGATTTGTATGACGAAAAATTACAGTCCGATGTGTTTTATGCGGGTTCTTATTCAAAGTCCCGTATCGATAAATTAGGGCAGATTATCTTGGATTTCAGATCGTTTGGACTCGATACCAAGTATATGCTGTATCATAGAAAGGCACGCTACCTGCCGTCGTATGATTTACGCACTACAAATAGCCCGATAGACTACGGCTTAAACATCCGGTATACTTATAATACGAAAATTGTTTTGGATTTGGTCAATCCGGACCACGATGGCCTTTCGTTCCGTTTTTTTGAAGCGATGCGCTTTGATAAAAAGGTGGTAACGACCAATCCACGAGTTACAGGGTATGACTTTTATCACCCGGATAATATTTTTGTGTGGGACGAAAACCGAAACCCTAACGAGTTTTACGACTTTGTGCAACGGCCTCAGGTGCCGCTTTCATCAGAAATTAAGGAAAAATACAGTTTCCGGAACTGGCTTCAATATGCATTGGATGAAGGCGAGTATGCCCGGCTTTCTATACCATGTTAATCACCGCGGTACGTAAGTAAGATGGGTAATAAATTGACCCGATGGATTGACAATAAAAGTCATAGTGTCTGTCTTATTATTTCACGTATTTATTATAGCCACAAAGAACGAGGACAACCGGTTCCCATTTTTAAGATTTCGTTTCTTGTTGCGGCGAGACTTTTTCTGGTGATCCTTTGTCTGTTTCGCTTTAATAAAAGTTTCTACCTTAATTATCGGAACAGAACATTATATGAGTTTTGGATGCGATTAATAGGTGTCAACAAATTTGAGATACGCGAATTGCTTCCGTTGACTACTAACTACCGATCTTTTTCTCTTCCGGTATGGGATGATCCACACGTGAGTATTATTGTCTGTGCATATAATCACATCGCCTATACGTATAACTGTATACAAACGGTATATCATCATACTCAAAACGTAAGCTATGAAGTGTTGGTCGTTAACGATTGCTCGACCGATGACACTTCTGAAATATTAGCGTCCATCAAAAATTTGAGGGTTTTGAACAATGAAACTAATATAGGCTTTCTCAGATCATGCAATAAGGCGTTGCGTTATGCGAAGGGCGCATATGTTTGCTTTCTTAATAATGATGTGCAAGTGCGGCCCGGCTGGCTGTATAACTTGCTGGTTCCGTTTCGAACTGTGGAGGGAACGGGTTTAGTAGGGGCCAGATTAGTTTATCCTTATGGACTTCTGCAAGAGGCTGGGGGTATTGTGGATTACGAAGGGCAGCCGGCAAATTTCGGTAGGTTTAGCGACCCGAATCACCCTTACTATATTTATCTACGCGAAACGGACTATTGTTCCGGCGCCTGTATCGTCTTGCCCAGGGCGGATTTAGAAACTTTGCATGGTTTCGACGAGAAGTTCTCTCCGGCTTACTACGAAGATACTGATCTCGCGTTTCGTGTGCGATATCAACTGAACAAAAAAGTCGTGTATCAACCGTTGGCCGAAGTCATCCATTTTGAAGGGGTCAGTTCGGGCAAGACGCCTAACGGTAATAATGTAAAGCGTTATCAGTCTAGTAACGCGGCACTGTTTTTGGAAAAATGGGGCGCAGTTTTCAGGACGTTTCCGTCTTCCAACAACTTGTTGGTTAATGCCAGAAAATGGTTACGCAACCGGAAAACCATTCTCGTCATTGAGGAAACATTGCCTACCTATGATCAGGACTCGGGGTCAAGAAGGATGTTCGAATTAATCAAACTGTTCTTTCGCTTAAACTATGAAGTAATCTTTTTGGCTGACTCAAAATTCGAGCAAGAGCCTTACCGTACTGTATTAATAAATATGGGTGTCTGGGTGCTTCACAGGCCTGCGTTCAAAAAGTCATTTGACGACGAACTTCGTTTGCTGGCTCCGATGATAGATCTTGCATGGATATGCCGGCCGAGTATGAACAGAAAATACGGAAAATTAATCAAGCGTCTCGGTATTGCATGGATTAATGATACGATAGATTTACATTTTTTACGGGAGGAAAGGGCCTTACGTGTTGTTGGTGGAGGCAAAGCGGATGAGAAGAAAATGCTGCGTGCCAAACAGGAAGAGTTATCCTTAATCCGATCTGCGGACACTGCTATAGCGATTACGCCCACAGAAGCAGGATTGCTGAATGAATATGGGATTAAACATATTTCAGTAATTCCAAATATTCATCGTCTTTCCGAAACGGTGATCCCTGGCTTCCACGACAGGCGCGGTATTTGCTTTATAGGTGGGTATCGCCATATACCCAATATTGACGCAGCACGTTGGCTGGTCAACGATATCATGCCTTTGGTATGGCAGAAGCGGCCGGATATAAACGTGTATTTATTGGGAAGTGCACCGCCGCCCGAAATTCTAAAGTTGCAGTCCAAGAACGTATTTGTTCCTGGGTATTTGGATGACGTATCTCCTTACTTTCTGTCAAGCAAGGTGTTTGCGGCACCGTTACGTTTCGGAGCGGGGATGAAAGGGAAGATCGGTCAAAGTTTTGAATATCGGTTGCCCGTTGTGACAACTAATATTGGGGCTGAAGGAATGGGGCTCAAGGTCGGGAAAAACTACTTGCTTGCTGAGACAGCTCCCGATTTTGCCAATGCGATATTGGCGCTTTATGAAAATGAAGCGTTATGGGTTGAGCTCGCTAAAGGTGGAGCGGAAGCATTGGAGCCTTACTTGCCTGACACAGTCATGCATAAGCTTAGCGATGTATTGGATAGCGTACAACAAATGAACCGTAGGGCGCATTGTAGCTGAGATGATGGTTATCTTTGGTATTTTCTCTTGTATTTTGTCGGCTTGAATATCCGGTAAAATAGCTTTCTGTACCATTTTTGTTCGTAATCGTCTTTATATTTTTTTGCTTCAAACAAATCATAGATAGACCCCCGGCTTGCCTTATAAAGCGGGTAGTGCTTTTGATACATGTAGATAACAGCATCGTCCCACGCGTTGCTACTATACCGCAGGTCGGTAAGCGATTGCCCGGTGCCGCTTTTCCGGTAATAGTACAGCTCGCGATCTATCCGGTGCACTTTCGGGCCATATTTGTCTACAATCCTTATCCAAAGTTCCCAATCTTCCGCTAAACGCATATTTTCATCAAACATGCCAACTGCTTTAAAGGTGCTGGCACGAATCATGGCGAATATTGGGATGGCGTTCTTGAATAGTAATGTGTCTTGTTCGAACGGTTTAATTTTCCATTCTCCACGCGTGGAGCCGAAAAAGCGCGCCCGGGTGTAGACGATTTGAAGGTCAGGCGCGTTGATGTATGCCGCTAAACATTCTTGCACGAAATCCGGATGTAATTTGTCATCACCGTCCAGAAAAAGCAGAAACTGACCTTTCGCATGCATGAACCCTGTGTTGCGCGCTTTGGCCGGGCCGGAATTTTCCTGCTGGATAATTTTGATGTTTGCCTGCTCACTTACATACATGTTTATTGTATGGAAGGAACTGTCCGTTGACCCGTCATCTACCACAATGATCTCAATATATCCATAGCTTTGATTGCGTGCGGATTCAACGGCTTCGATGATGGTGCTCGCACAATTATAGCACGGGATGACGATTGAAACTAACGGTGTGGTAATCATAAATTAGATAGCGAACATGCGGTTAACCCATTGTGAGAAACTATACTTTGCCACTAATTCTTGGGGCAAATCTACATAGGGCTTGCGCAGAAACTCCGGTATACCCGCTGTGCCCTGGTCCAACAAATAGATATTATGGGGATGATAAAACTCCGCCCGAATGATGTGGGGGTTGGTAGTGATGAGCTTCTTTTTATATTTCAATGCTTCAAATACCCTGAATGAGTAGCCCCGGTGCGCCGATATACTGAAATCAAGGATGACGGACGAGTGTTTGATGCGTTCCAAATGTTGTTCAAACGGAATTTGGTCCCGATGGATAATCATATTCTCCTTAATGTAACGGGGGATTTTCTTCCGGTCTTTCCTGCTCACGACCATTTCGAACGTCACCAGATCAAAGACTTCTTTGGCGTATCGATGGAAGGCGACGACCTGCTCATTCCTGGATTCATGGAAAGAGGCAAGGTAATAGATTGTTGATTTGCCGTCTGGGGACGGAGCAGCGGCCGGCTCGGGATAATCAAAATAGAAATTTGTCGCATACCCCAGGTCATATTGACGGGCATCTGATGGGTCAAATACAAAAAAGCGGTCAAAAAAAGGAATCCGTTCAAACACTCCCGGGCTAACACCTAAGCCGTCGTAATGATAGGCCACCAATGTTTCAACGCTTTTACGGGCCTGTTGAAGTACGTCTGGGTCAAAAAAGTCGCACCGGAAAACCAACCCGTAGTCATACGGGGCATGGGCTTGTATTGCCGTAAGCTGCCTATCTTTATTGAAACGCCTCATTAAGTGCGCTTTGACCTCCCTGTCATTGAAGCATACCTTGCGGATAAAATGGTGGATGGGCTCCCAGAAATTCGCATACCTGAACCGGTCAAAAGGTGTCAGTACAAGTGTAACCTCATATCCCAGGTATTCCAGGTTTTTTACAACCAGGGTGTATAGCTGGTAATCCTTGGGCATGAGCAACAATATTCTTGCCTTATTTTTTTTTGCATTATCCGTCATAAGGCTACCTAAAGGTCGGCAACAGCGTTTTCAACATGAACGGGCGATTCATAGCTTCGCAAAGCTAATAGATATTTGTGTATTTCTTTTAGCTTGTGGTATTTTTGGCAAAAAGTAAATCGCATGGATAGACCACATCACGATAAAGTTGCCACGATAATCGCCACGTATAACGGCAGCCGTTGGATCAGAAAGTGTTTAACCCATCTGCTCAGCAGCGATTATCCGTCAACTGTAATCGTGGTAGACAATCAATCTACCGATAACACGCTGGAGGTGCTTCGCGCATTCACGGACAGCATTGTTCTTATCCAGAACAGCGATAATCTGGGGTTTGGGGCAGCAAACAATATCGGCATAAAGGCGGCTATCGAGCTTGGGGCGGATTACGTGTTTTTGCTTAACCAGGACGTGTATGTAGGAAGCCATTGTATCGGCGCCTTGCTTCAGGCTGCTAAGGCATTTCCCCGCTACGGCATACTCAGTCCGGTACAGGTCAATAGCTCCGGCAGCGAGTTGGATGCAGCATTCCGTAAGACGTTGCAGCGAACATTAAAAATGTTGCCGGAAGTTTCATTTGAGCCGACAGAGGCGCCCGGTCCGGTACGTTGTCCGGCTAACGTGAGATTTACCAATGCGGCGTCTTGGTTCATGCCGGTCGGCGTGGTGAAGCGGGTTGGTTTTTTTCATCCCGTTTTTTACCACTATGGCGAAGACAACCACTACGCCGCGAGGGTGCAGTATTTCGGTTATCAAATCGGGGTGCTCACGGATGTGGTGGTGATGCACGACCGGGAGCAGAGAGGGATGACCGAGAAAGACCTCGTGCGCGCGCTACGGGTGGTGCCGTTGTATACCTTGTTGGATGTCAGAAAGCCCTTTCCCATCGCCTATTTGTTAGGCCTGAATAAGCTGTATCGCTTTCGGAACAAACTACGTAAAAGAGCAGGTAACCGGTACGAACCGTTATATGCCGAACAACGGAAATGGTTTTTCAGTCGTATAGGCGAAGCGATACGGATTCGTAGGAATACCAAACAGGGAGCCGGTGTTTGATTTATTGCGCATCCAGGTTGACGTCCAGGATGGTTTTCAGCCAGTTTAATAATACCGAGCGGTCCGTTTCCGTAGCCAGATCCAGCGATCCAATGCAGCAGAACCGGATATCCGGGTTGGCCGTGTAGGTCGCAATTTTTCGTTTAACATACTGTTTGCCCCGTTTTACCGGTTTAAGGTATAAAAACTTGTCTTTGGGCGATTCCAGGATTGCTTTGCCCGCCCTGAACATCAGCAGGTAGTACATCTCCTGGGTGTTAAACTGTTTGGCGCTCCGGAATTTGTGCGAAATGTTCGAACGCAGAAATTCCGGATGGCTGGCAAAATGCCGCGCCAAAACGCTTCTATTTAAAGGATGCGGCATGTGTTCCAGGTGGAAATATCGCCATCGGTAACCCAGCCGGCGTGCGGCGGCGATCATCCCGTCCTTGAACCCGATTGGTTTATGTCCATTTTTGAGCGGTTTTATCAACCACAACAGTCTGTCCAACGGCATATTACGCCAGTGCCCGTATGCGACGATGTTGTCATCCCGGTACCAGTCGCTGTACTGAACCGGACGCACCAAGAAAAAATCGTCATTAAAATATACATAACGCTCACTTAGCCCTGGTATACGGTGGTGGCAGGTTTCGATCGCCCGGCTGTTGAATACCGGAAGGTAAGCCTCGTAACCGCTGAACAGCACACTATGATCCACGATTTCTAACTGGATGGGGCTGTCTGGGAAATTGTGGCGGATGAAGGCGTCTAAGTTCGGGTTTTGATTATCGGTAATGATGAATATTTTCCTCACGAACGGCGCGAACCTAAAGATAGAGGCCACGCAATAGAAAATTTCACCCGAGGAGCGGTAACGGGTAGGGCCGGCGATGTCATTGGATTGGCGGGCTCTCCTGCTCAGGTAAGGGGCAATTTTTTGCTGGTGCGCGGGGTCGTTCCCGTCTACCCAGGAGATAACGACGTCTATCGGTGCTTGTTCACTGCTTGGCATGTTAGACGATACTTTTGAAACGATCGGGGATTTTTACTACCAGTTTCCAGTCGGCCATAGCGGGTTTGTTCAACGCGTAAATGGGTCTTATCCAGGTTTGTATGAAGCGGGCCAAGGAGAGCCATTTGTCGCCGGTACGGGCTCTTTTATTTGTGATGATATCAATTGTTCTTGCGCGTTTTCTGATGTGCCTTTCACGGCCGGTAGCCATGCGGTCTTTGTCAAGGAAACGTGCTTGAATCATGTCGTAATCCACCGATCCGAAATGAAATAGAAATAAATTGGAATCGATGCGGAAATTGTGCCCCCTGATTCGGTGAAATCCGGAACCCCACCGTACTGGCCGCGATATCACGGATGGTTTAGTATACCTTGACGACAGCAGCGCATATTCCCGTTGCGAAAGGAAAGGCTGTGAACCATCGAGCTTAGCTTCCGTTTGTAGGTGCTGGCCTACATCCATCCCTAAACCAGAAACCGAGGGGCTGATAGTAATTTCGCTGAGGTAGGCTGCCAACGATTTGCCGCAACGGGGGTCGGCAACCAAAAATTCATCCGCGTCTACGCCAATTACGATATCATACCGCTGAAGTAGTTCGGCAGCTACGTCCGACAGAAAGCCTAATCGGCGTTTCTCCGCGGCGACGACGTGCTCCACCACGCGTTTCCGGTGCTGCACGTTAGCCTTCCCGGCGTTCTTGGGAATGGGTTGGTCCTCGCCGTCGAGAAATATAAAAAGGTTTTCTTCACCCAGTTGTTTGCCGTAATAATCAATCCAGCGGGTTAAGAAAAAATCATCATTGCGGGCCATTGTTAAGGCACAGATTTTTTTCATTAGCGCAATTGCTTTTAAGTGGCTATGAAGCTTGCATGAACTATTCACTTATTGTCTGCTTCTTCGGCGTTCAAGAGCCGGCTTCGCTCCGTTCATATCCTTGCGGATACGGCAATTCATGCAGGTTTATTTTCCGTAGCAAAAATATAATAATTATCAGTCTCTTGATGATTTTCTTTGTTTTGGCGAGTTTGGAAGGGCTAACCGGTTTGTTGGCTTTCTCGCATCATAAACTTTAATACCCCCCAAGTTCGTGCGATCTCGTCATCCACTAAATGTTTATTCCCTTCGTGATGGAAATATAATATAACGCTGAATCCCGTATAATCCTTGTGCATGACAACGGACTTGCAGTGAGTGTATTTTCCCTGGAAAGCGCGATCCTCATCTATTTTAACATGGAAAATGACAACGGTATCAGCATTTAATGCCTCGATTTGGCCATCGGTAACAGGCAGGTAAACCGGACTGGCCGTTGTATCCACCAGCGGCTTGGTCGAGTCTTTCCAAGAGTTGTTAGGAGAAAATTCCCCGGTAACCGTCGTATTCGGATCTGCCGCCTTGGCGAAGGCCAATAAAAAATCCTTTTCTTTCTTGCTATACTCGGACCCTTTAATCCGGAGGCTATACATACCGATCATGATGTCGTTCTCCGGATTGACAACGGTATAAGGATAGCTGTTAAGGTCTACCCCTTTGGAAGGCGAATACCGCTTATCATACAAGGTTTCAACTTCTTCTACCCTTCGGGCATCGAAAACTCGACGCCCGAGAGTTCATTAAGTTCGATAAAGAGTGGACGCGGATCGAATTGTTGCCCACATAGCGTTACCGTAAATCCAATGCAAAAAATAAAAAAGCTTATCGCATGGCAAAGTATACGTCGAAAATCCATTTACACTAATTATTAAAAGGTTTACCCATTTGATCATGGATAGCTACTTGGTTAGACCGTCACAATATAGCAATTTTCGATTTCCGTAAAAAATTTAAATATAGCTACAGGGCAATCGGGCCGCACTAAACATGATCTCGCTGGGCATATTGATGTTGTCGTCGTTTGAATCGGAAAATGTATCTTTGGAACGTATGCAATCAAATGTGAAGCCATTGGCGATTTATTTGCCACAATACCATCCTATTCCGGAGAACGACATGTGGTGGGGTAAAGGGTTTACGGAATGGACAAATGTGGCCAAAGCTAAACCGAAGTTTCCGGGACATTACCAACCTCATCTTCCTAAAGACCTCGGTTTCTATGATCTTCGCCTTTTGGAGGTGATGGAGGCTCAGGCCGATTTAGCCAAACGCTTCGGTGTTTATGGTTTTTGTTATTATCATTATTGGTTTGGGGGGCGGCTTCTGCTCGAACGTCCGTTACATCAAATGCTTGAATCGGGGCGTCCAGCGATGCCGTATTGCCTCTGCTGGGCAAATGAAAATTGGTCCAGAAGATGGGATGGATCGGAAATGGATATTTTGATGGAACAACGATACTCTCCAGAAGACGACTTAGCGCACATCCGTTATTTGATCCGGTTTTTCAAAGATGATCGGTATATCAAAATTGCTGGTAAGCCGGTGTTATTGATGTATCGCACGGAGTTACATCCGCGAATGAATGAAACATCAGAACGCTGGAGAGAGGAGGCTCGGAAGGAGGGATTCCCGGATTTATATTTGGTTCGGGTAGAGAATTTCCTGCGGGACGTGGACCCGGCGGTGTATGGATTTGACGCGGGAATGGAGTTCGCTCCTGACTTCAACTGTGCCGGCAGGAAATATCTTAAACAATACCCAGTAAAGTATGCGGCGACTAAGTGGATGCACAGGTTGAATATTCAAAAAAGTGGTTATTTTGATAATCAGGTGTTTCAGTACGATGAACTGGTCGAGAATATGCTGCGCAAACCTCCGGCTGGGTATAAACGATTCAGAACTGTATGCCCTTCATGGGACAATTCGGCAAGGAGGGCATCCAACGCTGTTGTTTTCCATAAATCAACACCTGAGAAATTCAAGAGCTGGGTAAGCGATATCGCGAAGTATACAGAAAGAAGCTTTGACGGGGACGAGCAGATATTCTTTATTAATGCATGGAATGAATGGGGAGAAGGGTGTCATTTGGAGCCTGATCAGCGCTTTGGGTTGGGATACCTTGAGGCGTTTAAGGCCGGATTGGGGGGGGATAGTGTATGAAAAGATATATACTCTCGATTATAACTGTCAACCTCAACAACCGGGAAGGGCTTGAACGGACGATAGCATCCGTTGTATCGCAGAATACCAATGTTGATTACGAATATATTGTTATTGACGGTCAATCTGATGACGGTAGTTTGGCCGTCATCAAGAAATATAGCGATCGGCTTACGTATTGGGTGAGTGAGTCGGATGAGGGGGTGTATGATGCTATGAATAAAGGTATTCGCGCAGCGTCGGGAGATTACTTGTTGTTTTTGAACAGCGGCGACATATTGACGGATACGACGGTGCTTGGAGATGTGTTCAAGAAACTTGATGGTACTGATGTCGTTTACGGTGATATTTATTTTAATTATGGAACATATCAAGAGCGCTATTATTATCCCCGCGAGCTTTCCTTTCAATTTTTTTGCGAAAAATCGTTAGGGCATCCAGCAACCTTTATCCGGCGGGAGCTGTTCTTCAAATATGGGTTGTACGACTTAAGTTACCCTATCGCTGCCGATTGGGTGTTTTTTAGTCGCGTCATTTGCAAGTACAATGTCACAACGAAGCATGTTCCGGTGGCGATTTCCATATTTGATATGAAGGGGATGAGCAATGATCCCTCAAATAAGCAGCGGATAGCTGACGAACGCAATCGGTTTTTGTCAGCTGAATTTTCAGTGTTTATGGTCGATTATCGGGCGTATAAACGGATTCAAGACGAACTATCCCGTATCAAGTCATCGAAAGCATACCGTTGGTTGCGTACTTTGGGCGTCAAGAAGTTCAAGGATTGAAGCTGAAAATCCGTTTGCGTGCCACGTTAAGTTCTTTTAGGTAAAGCCTCAGGGTGCGCCGCCATCCCAACAGTTTGGCTAATGATAGGGTTTTCTCAGCGTTGGATAGCCCGTGCCGTCTCAAAAAATGCCGCCCGTTGTAGTTGATTTGTTCGGTGGGTAAAGGACAAGGCAGGTTTCGTGAGCGTATACCACGTTCGATTTCAAGCATCATCTTCATATAATGGAAAGCCATTTCTTTGCCCTGATAGCTCATGCTATCTTTATGGATACGCACTTTTGCGTAAGCGTGGTTATCCCTAAAATAGGTGAAACGGGTGCCATGTAAAGCCGCCCGCGAGAAAAAGTGCCAGTCTTCTAATAGAGAAAATGATTCGTCAAATAAGCCAACAGCCTCAAACACATCTTTTCGTATCAACATGCTGTTGACCGGGGCTAGGTTCCGATGATACAGGTGTGCGAGAAGTTTACACCTGTCAGTCCAATCGACTTGCGGAATCCATTGCGTGTCGTTCAGTTTGAATTCGCCTACGTCTATGTACTCAAAATTTCTGATCTTTTCGTCTGGGTTACCGTGTCGGAAGTAAAAAGCTTCGGTATATGAAATGCCAATCTCCGGTCGGGATTCCATATAGGGTACCTGCCGCTCCAGCTTAAAAGGTGAAAGAAGGTCATCGGCATCTAATAACTGTATAAAAATTCCGTTAGCTATGCGGATGGCACTATTCCGCGCTGCCGATAACCCCTTATTCTCTTGCCTGTGATACCGGATACGCGGATCTTTTTTGATGAACTGATGGACGATATCGGCCGTGCTATCCGTCGAACCATCGTCCAACACAACGCATTCCCAGTTATGGAATGTTTGTTTCCGCACGTTCTCCAATGTGTCACCGATATAGCTTCCGTAATTGAAGGTAGGAATAATAATGGAAACAATCGGTCGCATAGTTTTACAAAGGTAATGATTTGAACGCTCCGTACAAAAATTGGAGGCATGCAAAGCCTCTTTTTGGTCACCATTGAGGGGTTTGTAAGCCGCTTGGTTTGCTCCTTAAGCCTGATATTCCTATATTTGGCCGAATTCACCAGATTGTTTTGTGAGGACGTATATTGAACGATGAAAAATCAATATTGGTGGGTATCTACTCATTAGACCGTGTTGGTGGTGCCGAGTTGTATACCTGTGATCTCATCAGGCAGCTAAAGCAGAAAGATAATATAGCCGTTGAGTTCTATGCCATGGTGCAGGGCAAGTTAGCTGACTATGTCAGCGAAGAACTTCAGGTGCGCTACATGAGCAAAGAACGTTATGATTTGATTTTGGTGACCCACAATGCTGCTGTGGAGGCACTATATGGAAAGGGGCCTATTATCCAAATCTGTCACGGTGCGATCCTTGATCTGGAGTTCCCATCGGTATATGCGGACTACCACGTAGGGATTTCAAAAGAAATATGTGACAGCTTGGACAGCAAGGGGTTTCCGAACTGCTTGGTACTTAACGGGCTTGACCTAAACCAAAAGTATCCCATCCGTCCTCCAAATGAAACATTGAAAAGGGTGCTTTCGCTATGCCAGAGCGAAGAAGCAAATGCCATGCTCCAAAACGCATGCAATCGGCTGGAAGTCGAATTCGTGTCGTTCAATAAACATGAAAATCCGGTTTTTAACATCGAACAGGAAATTAATAAGGCCGACTTGGTGGTTGGGATAGGCCGCTCTATTTATGACGCTATGGCGTGTGGGCGGCCGTGTGTGGTGTTTGATAGCCGGGGCTACAACGGCAATAAAGGGGATGGGTACTTGCATCCTGAATTATTTGACACATTCGTGCGGAATAATTGCTCCGGCCGATTCCGTAACCGTGCCTATACAGAAGAGGAGTTGGTACTGGAGATACAAAAATATAATGCTGCCGACGGAGCCCGGTTGCGACAAATTGCGGAAAAGCAGTTGAATGTAGTGAATACGGCGGAGGCATTGTTGGACACTGTTCGTTGCATTTCGCCTGAGACGCGGCGTAAAAAGCGATACCGTATTGTAAGAGACCGTCTAACACGGTTGCGTACATCCTTTAGGCACTTACGCAGATCTTTTAAACGGAAACTGAAGCAGATGATGGGGATTGAACGTGCTCATTGATACAGGCTAATCGTGCCGTTGGTAGGGCATGATTCTTGCTGCTCAACAATATGGCTAAGCATTTATTCATCATCAGACATGCCAAATCGGATTGGTCGTTTAACGTAGACGACATCGACAGACCGCTCAATACGCGCGGCTTGAGTAATGCGCCCGAAATGGCGCGACGCCTGGCTGCTTATGTTATACAGCCGGGGCAGCTTGTCAGTAGTCCGGCCAAACGCGCCTTTGCCACCGCTGAAATCTTCGCGCAGGGACTGGAAATGGCTAATCAAGCGATTGTGGTAGACGACCGGATTTACGAAGCGCATCCCGATGTGTTGCTGCAGGTGGTAAACGGTCTGGACGATCATTACCAAAGCATAGCTCTTTTTGGGCACAACCCCGGCATGGCGTTGTTTGCCAGCTACCTTACAGGCCAGCAGTGTGATCATTTCCCCACCTGTGCGATCATGCACATTGGGTTTGACGATACAGACCAATGGGCGGCCGTAAGCGGCGGATCCGGCGTAAACCGTTGGTTTGTTTATCCTAAGGGTGGGGATTGGGCATAATTTACTTATCTTTACGGCAGATGCCTAATAAGCTCCATAGCGAAACATCGCCCTACCTACGGCAGCACCAGCACAACCCGGTTGAATGGTACCCTTGGGGAGCGGAAGCGTTGAACAAAGCGCAGGCCGAAAATAAGCTCATCGTCGTCAGTATCGGTTATTCCGCATGCCATTGGTGCCACGTGATGGAACGCGAGAGTTTTGAGAATGAAGATGTGGCCGCCGTGATGAACCAGCATTTTATATCCATCAAGGTAGACCGTGAAGAGCGGCCTGACATCGACCAGATTTATATGATTGCTGTGCAGCTGATGACCGGGCAGGGGGGATGGCCGCTCAACTGCATCTGCCTGCCCGATGGCCGGCCCATATATGGGGGCACATATTTCCGGCCTGCCGACTGGAAAAATGTGCTGCTGCAACTGGCCGAGATGTGGAGCAATACGCCGGAGGTGGCGCTTGACTATGCCGAACGGCTTACCGCCGGTATTCAACAGAGTGAACAACTGCCTGTCAACCGGATACCGGAAACTTATACAGATAAAGATATCACCGCCATTGTGGAACCTTGGAAACGCTTATTTGATAAGCAAGAGGGGGGCTATACGCGGGCACCTAAGTTTCCGCTGCCGAACAATTGGTTGTTTCTGCTCCGTTATGCGGTGCTGGCGGATGATACCGCGGTACTGGAGCATGTACATTTCACGCTTCGGAAAATAGCGTCCGGAGGGATCTATGACCATGTAGGCGGAGGTTTTGCCCGCTATTCGGTAGACGGTAGGTGGCATATTCCGCATTTTGAAAAAATGCTGTATGATAACGCCCAACTGGTGAGCCTGTATGCCGAGGCTTGGCAGCAACGCCCCACTGAACAGTATAAACGGGTGGTGACGGAAACATTGGCGTGGGTGCGCCGTGAGATGACAAGCCCCGAAGGGGGATTTTATTGTGCGTTGGATGCCGACAGTGAAGGCGTAGAAGGTAAGTTCTATACATTTCACCGGTCAGAAATTGAACAGGTGCTCGGCGATGATGCGGCATTGTTTATCCAATATTTTGGCGTTACCGCTGAAGGCAACTGGGAAGAAGAGCAAACCAATGTTTTGTATGTGGATGCTGATGCCGACCCGCTTGCGCGGGAGGCCGGGTTTTCGGCAGCGGAGTGGGAGCTGTACCTGGCTGATGCCAAGCAAAAACTATTGGACTACCGGGAGCAGCGCGTACGGCCGGGACTGGATGATAAACAGCTTACTTCGTGGAATGCCATGATGCTTAAAGGGTTTCTGGACGCTTACCGGATATTTGATGAGCCGGAGTACCTGCAAGCGGCGTTGGACAATGCCGGGTTTATCCGGCAGAAGCTATACGCCGGAGATGGCGGACTGCTGCATCAACCTGAAGGGGGGGGTAAAGCCATTCCGGGTTTCCTTGATGACTATGCCTTTTGTATTGAGGCTTATACGGCACTGTACGAAGCCACATTCGATGAGGCGTGGTTGCAGGAGGCGGAGCGGCTGGCAGCGTATGTGCTGCACCATTTTTACGATAATGAACAGCATGCGTTTTTTTATACAGCAGACACGGCCGAGCCGCTCATCGCCCGTAAGCAGGAGGTGATGGACAATGTTATCCCATCATCGACGTCTGCCGTTGTGCGGCAGTTCCATAGGCTGGGACGTTATTTCGACCGACAGCAGTACTTTGATATTGTGGCGCAGTCGCTCGCCAACGTGGTGCCGCAAATGGCGCGATACGGCTCTGCTTATTCCAACTGGGCAATTTTGCTGCTGGAGGTGGTACACGGTTGCCACGAAGTCATCCTTACAGGCCCCGAATGGCAGGCCTTCCGCAAGGTGGTAGACGGGCAGTACGTTCCCAATAAAATCATTTTGGGCGGAACAAATGGCACGCTCCCATTGTTAGCCAAGAGGATAGATAACCGGCAGACAAGGGCATACGTGTGCAGGAATAAGACATGCAGCCTGCCCGTAACCGATAAAACGGAACTGATAAACTTATTAATTAACCCGGATGCTTGACATCCATAATTCCAATCCAATGACTATAGTACCCAACAGCGTGGTAACGCTGACCTACAAGCTCCACACCGTGGAGAATGGAACCAAAACCTTTGTTGAAGAAGCCGATAAGAACAATCCTTTGGATTTTCTATACGGAGTGGGCATGATGCTTCCTAAGTTTGAGGAAAACATCGCGGGGCTGAAAGCCGGCGATACCACCGATTTCCTGCTTGCTGCTGAAGATGCTTATGGCGAGGTAAATGAACAGGCTATCGCATCGCTCCCCATTGATATGTTTGCTGAGAGTGGCATCCCCGCAGTGGGGCAAGTGTTGCCGTTACAGGATAACCAGGGCAATCAGTTCCGCGGTAAGGTAACGGAAGTGAGTCCTGAGGTGGTGGTGGTTGACCTCAATCATCCCATGGCCGGGCAGGATTTGCATTTTTCCATCGAAGTACTTTCTGTTAGGGAAGCAACCCCGGAAGAACTGGCTCATGGGCATTCACATGGGCCGGATGGAACGCACCAACATTAAGCGTTTACTGCCCGGAGCATCTCCCGTTTGCCAGGTGCTCCGGGTACTTTTTCGATACGGAACCCCAAGGAACGCATCACACGTTTGAGTTGGCCTGTGATGGCGTAGGTTACAAACACGCCGCCGGGCTTCAGAAAGCGGCATACATGTTCCAACGTTTCTGCCGTCCACATCTCTGGTTGGTGCACTGCCGCAAAGGCATCGAAATATAATACATCAAACCGTTTTTCTGTAGTAAACCGCATTGCCTCCGTCGGCACGATTTCAAGTGTACCGCCGCGGATAATGGGCTGTGGTGCGTGCTGACTGAGGGCATATTGCCGGAGAAAAGGCTCCCAGACCTCGGTGGCCACGTATGCGCCATATCCGGTTTGGGCAAGGGTTTCTTCGGGCAGGGGACAGGCTTCTACGCCTGTATAGTGCAGTGAAACGTCTTGCCTGAAGCAATGGTCGGCACTTAGCACGAAGTTCAGACCCGTGCCGAACCCGATTTCCAAGATGGATACGGTGGAGGATGGTTGTATGGCGAGCCGGTGCTGCAGGCCCATGCCCAGGAATACGTGCCGGCTTTCCTGCACCGCGCCGTGGCGGGAGTGGTAGTGCTCGCCCACTCCGGGATGATAGAGTGTTCTGGAGCCGTCTGCCGTGGTAACAAATGTTATCATGTTGTGCAAACTTAAAATATTTCCGCTACTTTCGTGTTTTGTAACGTATGGAAAGGCGAGCGACTGGCTTTTTGAAGAACTATGGGGATATCCTGCTCCTGCTGTTGGGTATTGCTGTTGGCAGTGTTGTGGGGATGTTTTTTCCCGGCACCGTGGAGTGGCTGAAGCCCGTAGGCGATGTTTTTCTTAACCTGCTGTTTGCCTCGGTGGTTCCCTTGTTGTTTTTTGCCATAGCATCGGCCGTGGCCAATATTGATGGGTCGCAGCGGCTGGGGCGTATCATCTCGGTCATGGTGGCGGTTTTCCTCGGTACCGTCGTCATTGCGGCAGTGTGTACCATCGTGGCATTGTGGCTGTTCCCGGTGGAAGCGCCGTCAACCGTTGGCGGACCGGGTACGACCCGCGAGTTGTTGCAAGGCGATCCCAATGATACCTGGGGCGCTAAGCTGGTGCGCTTCGTAACGGTTGACGAATTTTATCGGCTGCTCTCACGCGAGAACATGCTGGCCTTTGTGATTTTTTCTTTTCTGGTGGGAATTGCCGCCATGCGCTCCGGTGGGCCGGGCGCAGCCTTCAGGGGATTCCTCGCGTCAGGCAACGAGGTGATGAAGCACTTGCTGATACTGATTATGAAAGTGGCCCCCATTGGACTGGGTGCGTATTTTGCTTATCAGGTAGGCACTATCGGGCCGGAACTGTTCGGGTTTTATGCTAAGCCCCTTGGCTTGTACTATGTGTTGGGCGTATGCTATTTCGCCGTATTTTTCTCGTTATATGCCTACATGGCCGGTGGCCGGCAAGGGGTATCCCGGTATTGGAGAAACAATATCCTGCCCTCGGCAACGGCCATCAGTACCTGCAGCAGTATTGCAACCATGCCCGTAAATCTGGTGGCGGCGCAGCGAATGGGAATTCCGGCGGCCGTGGCCAATGTGGTGATTCCGCTGGGCATGACGTTGCACAAAAACGGGTCTTCCATGTCCAGCATTGTTAAGATATACGTGGCTTTTGTGCTGATTGGCCGTGATTTTTTTGAGCCGATGACGTTGCTCACTGCGGTCGGCATCACCGTATTGGTGAGCATTGTGGCAGGGGGTATTCCCAATGGTGGGTATATCGGCGAGATGTTGATGATTTCTGTGTATGGCCTGCCTACGGAAGCCATACCGGCAGTCTTGATTATCGGTACGTTGGTCGACCCGATTGCGACGGTGCTGAATGCCACCGGCGATACCGTGGCCGCGATGCTGGTAAGCCGGTTTGCGCTGGGGCGTAACAAACGAAACAGGGATGGCATTAATGGAACGGATTGATTTGGATGCGTTGCGGCCTTTTGTGCAATTCCAGACCTCACGTAGCGGGGGCAGCGGCGGACAGCACGTCAATAAAGTGGAAACCAAGGTGACATTGGTGTTTGACCTGGAGGCTGCCACGGTCTTTTCTCACGAGGAAAAGGCGCGCATCAGGGAACGGCTGCGGAACCGCCTGCAAGCCGATGGCAACGTGCAGGTGAGTAGCCAACAGCACCGGAGTCAGCTGCAGAATAAGGAGGCGGCGCTTGAAAAGCTGTTGACACTTCTGGCCGGAGCGCTCAAAACCGAAAAGCCCCGTAAGGCCACCAAACCCTCCAAAGCGGCCGTGCAGAGACGGCTCGATGCCAAACGGCAGCAGGCACTGCGGAAAATCAACCGCCGGAAAGATTGGCTTTAAAACCGGTAACCTGCCCCGATGGAACCATAGCGGTGGCGGAAAAACATGCCCGGCACTTCCTTGGAATAGAACATGTATTGCATGCGCAGGGTTAACGCCTGTTTGGCATACACGAAGCCAAACTGATGATAGGACATCCAACGGGAAGGTGTATGGGTAACGGGGCCTTTGTCGCGAAGGAATATTCCGCCCTGGAGCGTGGCATCGTAACCGACAAGTTTCAACTGGGGCTGGTAGAAAAAGAAAAATTCATTGTCTACGGCCTCGCCCCGGGCTTGCAGGCGGCTGGAGGTGTAAGCCGATTGGTGGAGCGGATTGATCCGGCCGAACCGAAAGACAGATGCTATGGATGCATCCGTGTGGTTAAGCCCCAAGGTTACCCGGCCCTGTGCCGATAAATCAAACCATTGCGCATCATTACGGAATAATAGGCCGCCGTATTGGACGGCGGCATTTACCCCAACAGCGTTGTTCAATTGGTATTCCCATCCGGCAATTTCATAAAGATTCAATGCCCGGTGCACGCCTTCCTGAAACTGGCGTCCCAACGCCCGCCGCCCAATGGTTCCTAACTCGCCTATCAAGGAGACGAATGTCTCGTTGGCAAAAAAACGATCCATGTTGAAACGAAGAAACAGATAGGCCGTGATGGGGCGGTCTACTTCTTCTATATAGTGGATCTGGGCCGTGTATGCGTTGTACATCTGCTGTGCCACGGTAATCCCCCATAACCGGTTGGCTTCAGTGCTGGTGAGCAATGCGCTATCCGCCGTTTTCCGGATGCTGAAGAAGATGCCATTGGTATAATACTGGTCTTGTTTGTTTAGTAAGTAAAGGTCGTTGTCGTTCTGGAAATTCAGTTCAGATTGTTGGGCGAAACTGAAAAGGCTAAACGATAGTAGTAAAGCCAGGGTTAGGTATAACCTGTGGGTACGATATAGGTTTTTGGCCATCAGGATATGCTGTTGCGCGCTCGTAGGCAAACATAGTGATTTTTTGGCTTTTTAGAAAGGGCAAGTAGTCTGCCCCGCCACGCATCCGGAACCGCCCCCCTAATCACAGCGGTTCCTCGCTATTGTTTAGAATGATTCTAAAAATCAGCAAATACTTGCAGGATGCTGGGCTTGCTGTTTCGTTTCGTAATTTTGTACACTGGTTTTAATTCGTTGAGGGATAATGAAATGAAGAAGAGTTCGGTAATAGGTATTATTATTATTGCGATAGCTATTGCAATGATTATTGTAATATATACGGATTCAAGCACGTATTCGACATTCACGGAAGCAAAGGAGAAGCAAACCGAATTGTATGTGGTTGGGATACTTAACAAAGAGAAAGCGTTGTATTATGACCCGACCCAAGATGCTAATCATTTTTCGTTTTACATGTATGATAATGATAGCACCGAATGCAAAGTTGTTTTCCGGGGCGCCAAGCCACAAGACATCGAGCGGTCCGAACAGATTGTGCTGACAGGCAAGATGGTGGGCGATGAATTTCATGCAAGCAAGATTCTGATGAAATGTCCATCGAAGTATGAGCAGGACGAAGTGGAAGTGATTGAAGCGTCAACGGCCCGCACCTTGGGGTTTGTTGAAACACCAACCGATAATCGATAGCATGGATATACAATATGTAGGTGAAAACCTGCTGCCCGGCAAAATCGGGCAGTTTTTTGTTATTCTTTCATTTGGCGCAGCGCTGTTGTCATGTGTAAGTTATTACTTTGCTGCGCAATATAAGGATGACCGTTCCTGGCTGCGGATAGCCCGCAGTGCGTTTTGGTTGAACGTACTGGCAATAGTGGGCATCGGTAGCTGTCTGTATTATATCATATACAACCACTTGTTTGAATATCATTATGCTTGGGCACATTCATCCCGGTCACTGCCCACGCACTATATCATTTCCAGTTTCTGGGAAGGGCAGGAAGGCAGCTTTTGGCTCTGGATGTTTTGGCAGTCGCTGCTGGGCATGGTGCTGCTTTTCAAAGCCGGAAGCTGGGAGCGCCCGGTGATGGCGGTGGTAATGCTTTGCCAGGCCATTTTGGCATCCATGCTTATTGGTGTAGAAATCTTCGGAGTGCGGGTAGGCAGTTCGCCGTTTATCCTGCTGAGGGAAGCCATGCAGGCACCTATTTTTTCAAACCCGGATTACCTGGGTATGATTCCCGACGGCAGGGGATTGAATCCCCTGTTGCAGAATTATTGGATGGTTATCCATCCGCCAACACTTTTCCTTGGCTTCGGGGCCATGATTGTGCCTTTTGCTTATGCCACTGCTGGTCTTTGGCAGCGGCGTTACCGCGAATGGATAACACCTGGTATTCCGTGGGCGCTTTTTGCGGTGATGACTTTGGGTGCAGGTATCATCATGGGATCGTTCTGGGCGTATGAGGCGCTTAACTTCGGGGGGTTCTGGGCGTGGGATCCGGTAGAAAACGCTTCCATCATCCCCTGGTTTACGCTCATTGCCGCCGTGCATGTGATGATTGCCTATAAAAATTCCGGACATTCTTATTTCGCCGCCACGTTGCTGGCTATGGTGAGTTTCGTGTTGGTTATTTATGCTTCGTTCCTGACGCGGAGCGGCGTGCTGGGCGAAACCTCGGTGCACTCCTTTACAGACTTGGGGCTGTATTGGCAATTGGTTGCGTTTAACTTGGTGTTCCTCGTTATCATGGTGTACCTGCTGGTGAAACGTAAAAAGGAAATGCCGTCCCATCCCAAAGAGGAAGAAAGTTATTCGCGCGAGTTTTGGTTGTTTATTGGTGCGTTGGTGCTTACCGTGGCTTGTGTACAGATAATCGCTTCGACGTCCATCCCGGTATTTAATCAGCTGTTTGGAACGAATGTGGCACCCCCGATTGATCCCGTGCAGCACTATAACAAATGGCAGGCAGGATTCGCCGTGGTGGTGGGATTATTGTCGGCATTCACGCAATTCATGAAATACAAGCGTACAGATATCCGTAAATTTTACGCGGCGGCTATCGCTTCGTTGATTATCGCGGTGTTGGTAGCGGCGATAGTGGTTTACGTTACCAAGGTATATACCAACTTCATGTATGTACTACTGGTGTTTTCTGCGGCTTATACTATTGTGGCGAACGGAAAAATATTGGGCGATGCCTTTAAGGGCAAGTGGAAGCTGGCGGGGGCTGCCGTGGCGCATATCGGTTTCGGCCTGTTGCTCATCGGTGGACTGGTAGCCGCGGCGACCAATGAAGTGATTTCGGTAAACAGCAGCGGTTACATTGCTGTGGCTGGGTTTGACCAAGTGGAGAAGCCCGGCGAAAATTTATTCCTCACCGAAGGGGAACCTGTTCAGATGGGCGATTACCGCATCACGTACGTGGGGGATAGCGTAGCGCCTCCCAACGTTTACTATAAGATCAATTATGAAAAGATAGACGAAGAAACGGGCCGGGTTATCGAGCGCTTCCAGTTACAGCCTTTTGCACAGAACAATCCACAGATGGGTGGCTTGATAGGTACCCCGGATACCCGGCACTACCTGACGCATGATATTTACACGCTCATCACGGCAGCGATGTCTGATACGCAGCAACAGGCCCAGGGTGAGGATGGCCAGACTGGATTCGACGATTATGAAGAACCGGCGGTATACGAGACCAATATCGGGGATACGCTTCGATACCGGAACGGATATATCGTGGTGGAGGGTATTAACCGCGATGCCACGGTACAGAACATCCCGCGTAGGGACGATGATGTTATCGTAGGATTGAAACTGAAGGTTTATGCGGCGACCGGAGAGACGTATGACGTAGAACCCGTATTTCTTATCCGCGGAGGAAATACGTTCGATTTGTTTAAAGATGTGGCAGAGCAGGGTCTCCGGTTCCGTTTTAGCAATATCATGCCGCAAAAGGATAAACTTGAACTCATGGTATACCAGAAACCCCTCCCGGAAAAGCGGTGGGTGGTATTCAAGGCTATCAAGTTTCCGTATATCAATTTCTTCTGGTGCGGAGCTATTGTGATGACCATCGGGTTTTTCCTTTCCATCCTGCGCCGTAACAAAGAGGTTAGAACCACGAGTGACTGATGAACATTGTATTGCTTGGCAGCGGTAATGTGGCCACGCATCTGGGGCAAGCGTTGGTAGACGCCGGGCATCGCATAGTGCAGGTATATAGCCGCACGGAACACCATGCCGCATCGTTGGCCAAGCCGCTTGAAGCCCAAGCCATAAGTGAACTCTCCGCGGTACAGACTGACGCTGATGTTTACCTCATCGCGGTGAAAGACGAGGCCATCGGCGCGGTGGCCGCAGAGCTACCGCAGAACAGACGTGGTGTGACGGTACATACCGCAGGGAGCGTGGATATCGGTTCGCTTTCGCCGTACGCGGGCCGGTTTGGTGTGCTGTATCCGGTGCAGACCTTTTCTAAAGTTAAACCAGTTGATTTCTCGGTTATACCGATAGCGGTGGAAGCGTCTGACGAGCATGCCTATGCCATACTTAAAGGCTTAGCCGATAGTATATCGGCGCGGGTGTTCCCCTGCAACTCCAAACAACGCTTGTCTCTCCATGTGGCGGCGGTGTTTGCCTGTAATTTTACCAACCACCTCTACGCCATCGGCGCGGATATCCTTCGAGGTCATGAACTGGACTTCGATTTGATACGGCCGCTCATTTTGGAAACGGCCGAAAAGGTGATGGTGCATTTACCGCATGAGGTACAGACGGGCCCAGCGGTACGGGGCGACATCCGCACCATGCAAAGGCATTTGGAACTATTGAAAGGCCAGTCTGAGTTGTCGGATTTATATCAAAGCCTGAGCAAACAAATCGGCCGGAAGTAACTGTGGGCTACTCTTCCCTGAATTGGCCGTTTATCCGCTCCAGATTAGTGATCATTTCTTGGATTCGCGCATTCTCATTACGGATGTATTGCTTCATGAAAACAAAATGGCAAATCAGGAACCAGCATATCATAAACATGACTGTGCTAAGAAACATCCAAAAAGGCAACACGAAATACATTTCGATGCCGTATAAGACGAAAGCAATAGCGATACAGGCCTCATATATCGTATAATTACGGGTATTGAAACGGTTACGCTTCTGTTGAAAGGCCTTGAGGTAATTGATGTAATCCTGCGGTTTGGATAAAAGGCAGGCGCTGTTGTTGATCTGCCGGTAATCGTCCAACTGATTGAATAAATAATAGCAGATGCAGCCCGCCATGATAGCCAGTGCAAGGTATGTAGTCCAGGTCGAAAAGCTAACGGCAATACCTATCCATACCAAAATGATTACCGCAATGGCTACGGCTACACTCTGCCAGAGCAACTTTTGGGCAAGTGCGTTTTTGCCGCTTTTGATGCGATTCAGTACCGTTTCAAAGCTAACATTCGGCTCCGGCTTTTGGCCCTGCCATAGCTGCTGTATCTCGTCAAACCCTTTCATTGCTGTTATATATTTCAGTTAGCTTATGCTTTATTCGATGTATCTTTACGCGAAGGTTGCCTTCGGATATGCCGGCTACTTCCGCAATTTCGGTATAAGGGACCTCGTCTAATACCATCGTAATGATAATCCGTTCGTTTTCTTCCAGCTGGGCGATAGATTTGTATAAAAGCGCAATCTGTTCCTGTTTTTCGGAAGCTTCCTCTGCATAGTTCTCAATGATGTTGTCGTTAAGTTCGTCGGTCGCCCGGCGCTTAGCGGTGCGCAGATACGAAAGACAGGTGTTTACCGCTATCCGGTAAATCCACGTGGATAGCTGTGATTGATTGCGGAATTTATCAAGGTTCTGCCATACCTTGATAAAGGTTTCCTGCATCAGATCATTGGCGGAATCCCTATCGCCCGTATAGCCATAACACAGGTGATACACTTTCTTTGAATTATCTTCAAATAGTTGCTGGAACAGTTGTCGCTGGTTATTCATCTATGCCGTTACGTTAATTTGACGTGCTTGATGCCAAGATGTTACAATAATTCATTACCTTTATGCCTATGGAAACCATTATTCCCATACTCATCGCTATCACTGTTTTTGCACTCCAGGCCTATGCCAATTACCAAAAGGAGCAAGAGAAGGCACGGAAAAGGAACTTAGGCCGGCCCCCGCTGCCGGAAGATAATGCCGATCACCTGCCCCATGGCCCCGATCACCGATCACGGGTCCCCGATCCCCGATCCCCGACCCCCGGTCACCGATCACCGACCCCCGATCCCCGGCCACAAGTAAAACCGGCGTTTGAGGATTATTCAGGCGTTGTAGATGCCAGAAAGATAAGGCGGATCCGCCAGGCCCGCGATGGGCGGCAAACACCTCAGCGGTTAGAAGTGGAAGAAGGGACAGCTCCATTAGCGAAATGGGATGAACCGGTGTTCGATCTCCGAGATGCCGTGATTAAATCGGCAATCCTCGAGCGGCCCTATAAATAAACACTTAGGGGCTTACGGACTTATCTTCAAGTTAAAATCATCCATATCTTTCAAGAAGGGTAAACTCGTGCGTGTGTCATCCAAATCCCTTCGGTAGATCGTAAACGTATATAGATCTTCATATTCTGGTTTGTAGTATACCACGTCGCCTATCGGCGATATACACATCGAACCTCCGGAGTAATAAATCTCGTTGCCGTCGTGCCCCACGCGGTTTACGCCGATGACAAATGCTTGGTTTTCAATAGCCCTGGCCGGAATCAGGCTCCGCCAGTGTGCAGAGCGTTTGTCTGGCCAGTTGGCCACATAAAGCAAAACATCATAGGCACCGTTGAGATTACGCGACCATACCGGAAAGCGGAGGTCATAGCAGATCATCGGACAGATCTTCCAACCGTTGAGTTCTACGATGACCCGCTTGTTGCCAGGTGTGAAGACGGTATCTTCCTTTGCAAGACCAAATAGGTGGCGTTTGTCGTACTTAACATAGTCGCCATCTTTGGTCATCCATACAAACCGGTTATAATAGTTGCCCCCTTCTTCAATGATGAGGCTTCCCGCTACTACACAATCATATTGTTGGGCTATTTTGAGCATCCAATGCATGGTTTTTCCATCGGATTTTTCGGCGCACTTCTCCACGTTCATCGTAAAACCAGTATTGAACATTTCGGGTAATATAATCAGATCCGTTTTTTCACGGATGGCCGATAGCCGACGTGACAGGTTATCCAGATTTTTGTCAATATTCTCCCAAAAAAGATAAGCCTGAAACGTCGTGATTTTTAATGCATCCATATCCATAAGCTATGGTGTCCGTTTATTTGTAATTGTATGGCGTGCGATTCGCCACAAGTTAGTAAAAAAAATACAAAAAGCGAATGATCAAGTGCAGGTCGCAATTATGCTGCCAGTTTCTGGTTGGCCACTTGTTCTAAAATGACGGCTGACCAATACCCCTAATTAATGTACATCAAGTGGAATGTAACAGGGTTTTAAAAGGTTAGCAATAGGTGTTTTCCCCTATGAAGTCCCTATAACATCCCTATAATATCCCTATAAAGACCTAATAAATAGGGGGAAAGGTTGGCAGTCAGTGGCCGGACGGGGTATACCCAGTTTGGTATTGAAAAGCATTTGCTCGCGGGGGTATAAACAATTAACAGGTATATATGTATTATTGTACGGAAAAAAGGATTAGACGTTGGTTGTATGGATGCCATAAACATAAAGGTGCTGGCAGAGAAGCTCGGGCTCTCTACCTCAACGGTGTCACGGGCTTTCCGTGGTAACAGCGATATCAATGCGAAAACCAAGCAGCGTATTCTCGAAACGGCCGAAACATTGGGGTATCAGCCCAACATGTATGCCAGCAGCCTGCGTGACCAAAAGAGTAAGACCATTGCCATCGTAGTGCCCGAATTTGCGAATAATTTCTTTTCGCAGGCGATTCATGGCATTGAGCGGGAGGCGCGCATGAATGGCTACCACACCTTGATTTATGTGACCGACGATGATTACGAGAAGGAGGCTTCTTTCGTGACCCAGATTTGCAACGGCCGTGTGGAAGGGGTGATCATGTCAGTGTCCGGCGAAGGGCACCGGCATCAATACCTGGAGTTGCTGGCAAAGCGGGGCATTCCCTTGGTTTTTTTTGATCGGTATTATGATGATGTGGCGGCGACCAAGGTCACGGCAAATGACTATGAGAGCAGCTATGCCGCCACAAAGCACTTGCTTGACAAAGGTTGTTCCAGGGTGGCTTATTTGGTCGTCAACAAACATGTGTCTATCGGCAAAATTCGCCTACAGGGCTATGTCGATGCGCTGCGCGACTACGGTATGGCAGCGGATGACGACCTCATCGTGGAATGTACCAATGACCGGTACGAAATCCGCAGGCGACTGGCCGAATCGTTCGGGCGGCTGCAGCCTGACGGTATTTTTGCCGCCGTCGAGCGGCTGGCGATAGCAACGTACCGGTTCTGTAGCGAAGAAGGTATCGCGATCCCCGAGAATCTGAAAGTTATCGGATTCTCAAGCCTGGAAATCGCAGACTTGCTTAATCCTGCGCTCAGTACGGTTACTCAACCTGCTTATGAGATGGGGGCCACTGCGGCCGCCGTGTTATTTCGCGCACTCAAGGCCGGCGAAAAGCGAACTGGCAATGAAAGTATTATTCTGCCATCGGTACTGATGGAGCGGAAGTCGAGCGCCGGATAGCTTCAAAAAAAAATCTTTTTTTCTTTGAATTCAACGGATGTTGTATACATTTGTTTAAGTTTCGGGAACGTTCCCGAAAATGCTGACCAGCAAAAGTGATCTTTTGCACCCGATTATATAGCCAAAATTGAGGTCATGAAAGGTATTCTTTTTTGTTTCTTATGGGGGCTGGCCGTATTGACAGGCTGTAAGAAGCCGTCAGGAGACGATTCGCCCGGGCCTGATCCGGTGGTCCCGGAAGCCGAAACGGGCCTACTCACATTTATGCCCGCTTTTCCCACAGCCAATGAGGAGATAACGCTGCGGTTCGACAGCGGCAGAGGTAACCGGGAACTACATGGATATGCCGGCGATGTGTATGCACATATCGGCGTGATTACGTCCTTGAGCGGCGGTGCAACGGATTGGCGGTACGTCAAGACGGAATGGGGGGAAAACACCGCCGCCACGCGGTTGGTGGATATTGGAAACGGGGTATACGAGCTTAAATTGAAGCCGCGTGTGTATTTTGGGGTGCCTACGGGCGAAAAACTGCTTAAAATTGCGTTGGTTTTGCGCAGTGCGGACGGTTCGAAAGTGGGCAGAAACAGCGATGGCAGCGATCTGTACGTGCCGTTGTTTGAACAGGGTGGCTTGCATGTCCGTTTTTCTGGTCCTGAAATGCAGCCGCTGTTTTCCCCGCAGCCTTCAAAACTTGTTTATGCGCCCGGTGAGACCATTGAGCTGACGGCGCTGGCTTCCACGTCCGTCGAGCTGGCGATTCATGTCAACGGAAATCTCATCGGGACGGACCGCGGGACGACGTTGCGCGCTACCTATACCTTTACCCAGTCGGGCGAGCACACCTTTACAGCAGTGGCTACGGAAAGCGGAAAATCCGGTGAAGCTGGCTTTTCCGTGTTGGTGCTGGGCGATCCGGAAATAGCGGAGCTTCCCGCCGGGGCTGCGCCCAACGGTGTCACCTTCATGAGCGGCGGATCCGCAGCGGTATTCGCGCTGACCGCGCCGGGCAAAACGTCGGCCTATTTGCTGGGCGACTTCAATGACTGGTCATTTCAGCCGGAAAGCCTGATGAAGCGCACGCCTGACGGCAAGCATTGGTGGGCGGCCGTAGACGGCTTGGACCCGCAGGCCGCCTATGCGTACCAGTTTGTGATAGATGGCACTATCCGTGTGGCTGACCCGTATGCGGAGCTGGTGCTTGACCCTGACCACGACCAGTACATTCCGGGGCATACCTACCCCAACCTGAAATCCTACCCGCACGGAAAAACCAGCGGGATAGTCGCTGTGACGACGGCCAACGAGCATCGGTATGCGTGGCGTACGCAAGGGTTCCGGCGGCCGCATCCGCACGATTTGGTGATTTATGAATTGCATGTAAGGGATTTTATCGCGGCCAGAAACTATAAGACGCTGGTTGACACGCTTAACTATTTGACTAACTTGGGAGTCAACGCGTTACAGCTGATGCCTGTCAACGAATTCGAGGGTAATTCCAGCTGGGGGTATAATCCGTCGTTTTACTTCGCGCCGGATAAATACTATGGCACTAAAAACGATCTCAAGCAATTAATCGATGAATGCCATGCAAGGGGGATTGCTGTCATCCTTGATGTGGTGCTGAACCATACGTTCGGCCAGTCGCCCTTGGTGCGGCTTTACGCCGAGAACGGAAGGCCTTCGGCAGACAATCCTTGGCTCAACACAGAAGCCCGCCATCCGTTCAACGTGGGATACGACTTCAACCACGAAAGTGAATACACGAAAGCTTTTGTGAGCGATGTGTTGCGGTTTTGGATGGAAGAATACCGGGTGGATGGCTTCCGCTTTGACTTGTCTAAAGGTTTTACGCAAAAAAATACAGGCACGTCTGAAAGTGGGGTCGCCGCCTGGAGCGCGTATGATGCATCGCGCGTTGCTATCTGGAAAGCATACCATGCGTTTATCCGATCCATTGATGCGGACTTTTTCGTCATATTGGAGCATTTTGCCGACGATAGCGAGGAAAGCGAGCTGGCAGCCGAGGGTATGCTACTGTGGAATAACCTGAACCACCCGTTCAACGAGGCTACAATGGGCTGGCTGGAGCAGTCGGATTTCAAAAGGTTGTTTCATACCGAACATGGTTTTTCCGCGCCTAATTTGGTGAGCTATATGGAAAGCCATGATGAGGAGCGTATCATGTTCAAAAACCTGGCGTATGGCAACCGATCGGGGGGGTATGACGTACGTCAACTCAATACGGCATTGAAGCGCGTAGAAATGGCCGCGGCCTTTCTGCTGGCGGCACCGGGGCCGAAAATGATGTGGCAGTTTGGGGAGCTTGGGTATGATGTCTCCATTGAGGAGAATGGGCGCACCGGAGAGAAGCCGGTGCTATGGGAATACAACAAGGGGCCGCGCCGTGAACTTTACGAGGCTTTCGGCCGTTTAATCGGGTTTAAAACACACAATGAGATTTTCCGTCACGGCACATTTACTTACCAACTGGCCGGAGCCGTCAAATATATCAGTCTGATGCATGCAGGCCAGCAGGTGGTTGTGGTGGGCAATTTTGACGTGGTGCCGCGCAGGGCTGATGTCGAAGAGATTTCAGCAGGAGATTGGTACGATAATATGGGCAGGCAGGTGATACGGCTGGACGAGGGGTACGCCAAGTCGCTCGCCCCCGGTGAATATTATGTGTACAGCAAAACGGCATTGGCAAGCCGATAAAAAAGAGCGTTGCGGGACGAAACAAAAGCATGGAAACCAAAATGACTGAATATGATAATCAAACACACAAAGCGAATGCTGATGTTGTGCCTGCTGCTGGCGGGCACAACATTCCTGGCCCACGGACAAGGCGGGGCCATCACCGGCCGGGTGGTTGATGAACAGGGCCAGCCACTGCTGGGCGCTTCGGTGCAGGTGAAAGAACTGCGCCGAACGGCATCGACCGATGAAGACGGGCGGTTTGCGCTTCCGGATATTGCCAATGGCACGTATACGGTAGCGGTAACGTATGTGGGATACCTGCCTGCGGAAAAGCGTGTGCCGGTGAGCGGTGCAGAGCAGGTGGCAGACTTCGAATTGAAACCGGATGAACAGTTCCTGAGCGAAGTGGTGGTGATCGGCTACGGCACACAGCAACGGCGTGATTTAACGGGGTCAGTGGCTACCGTAAGTTCACGCGAGTTTCAGTCGGGCACGATTACCACGCCGGAGCAGCTGATAGCGGGCAAGGTAGCCGGCGTGCAGATAACGTCGTCCGGTGGTCGGCCGGGTGCGGGCAGCACCATCCGCGTGCGCGCCGGGGCGTCATTGAATGCCAGCAACGACCCGCTCATCGTCGTGGACGGGGTGCCTCTTGCCGTGGGCGAAGTGCCGGGGGTTAGCAACCCGCTGAGCCTCATCAATCCAAATGACATTGAAACATTTACCGTGCTCAAGGACGCCAATGCGACCGCGATTTACGGTTCGCGGGCGTCTAACGGCGTAATCCTCATTACGACGAAAAAGGGAACGGGCAGCCGGACAGCCATCAACTTCAGTACGCAGCATGCGCTGGCGACGGTGGACCGGAAGGTCGATGTGCTTTCGGCGGATCAGATTCGCGACTATGTGAATGCGAATGGCAGCGAGGCGCAAAAGCAGCTACTGGGCAGCGCGAATACCGACTGGCAAAACGAAATCTACCGGCCGGCGTACACGACCGATAACAACCTCAGCATTGCCGGAAGGGCTGGAGATCTGCCCTACCGTGTTTCGGCCGGTTTCCTGAATCAGGATGGCGTGCTTATGAGCGACCGCCTGCAGCGTACGTCTGCGGCTATCAGCGCCAGCCCGATGTTATTCAACAATACGCTGAAGGTAGATATAAACCTCAAAGGCTCGCACACCCGTTCCAGGTTTGCCAACCAGGACGGCATCGGGGCCTCAATCCAGTTTGACCCCACCCAGCCGGTACGCACCGACAATGCGTTCGGCGGTTACTGGGAGTGGCTGCAATACGATGCGGACAACGACCGGCATGTGCCTAATCCGAATGCGCCCCGAAACCCGGTTGGCCTCATTGAGCTTAAGGACGATCAAGGCGATGCGTACCGCAGCTTCGGGAACATACAGCTCGATTATGCCCTGCCGTTTGTGGAAGGGCTGCATGCCAACCTGAACCTCGGCTACGATGTGTCCAGGGGAAAGGGCGGTGTTTTCATTCCGGCTATTGCGGCGCAGCGGTTCAGCACCGCCGGCGAAGTCACCCGCTATCAGACAGATATATTCAACCGGGTAGGTGAGTTTTACCTCAATTACACCAGGCAGCTCGCCGGAATAAACGGCCATATCAATGCCACGGCGGGTTACGGTTATTACGACAACAAATCAAGGATAAATAACTATAACCGTACCAGCGAGGACGGCACCGTATTGAGCGAGCCTGCGTTTCCGTTTGATGAACCGCAGAACCGCCTGATCTCATATTATGGGCGCCTGATCTATACGCATGCAGACCGTTATATCCTCTCGGGGACGATCCGTACCGATGGTTCCTCGCGGTTTGCCAGCGAAAACCGCTGGGGGGTGTTCCCCTCTGTGGGCCTTACCTGGCGCATCAGGGATGAACCCTTCCTGCGGGATAACCGGGTGTTTTCGGATCTGAAACTGCGGCTGAGTTACGGGGTTACCGGCCAACAGGACGGTATTGCCAACTACTCGTACCTCCCCAACTATGTCAGCAGTGCCAATGAGTCCATGTACCAGTTCGGCGATACCTTCTATTACATGCATACCCCTTTGGCCTATGACCGTGACATCCGGTGGGAAAGCACGGCCACCTACAATGCCGGGATCGACTATGGTTTCTTGGACGGCCGTATACATGGCAGCGTAGACGTTTATTTCAAGAAAACGAAAGACCTCCTGAGCGTAATCCCCATCCCCGTAGGTACCAACTTCAGTAACCTGCTGCTCACTAACGTAGGGAATATGGAAAACAGCGGCGTCGAGTGGAGTATCAACACCACGCCGGTAAGGGGCGAAGCGTTTACCTGGGACGTGGGGTTCAACTTTACCTTCAATACCAACAAAGTAACCAACCTGACCAACGTGGATGACCCGAATTACCTGATTGAACAAGGCGGGATCACCGGAAGCACTGGCAACCACATTCAGGCGCACGTCGTCAACTATGCGCCTTATAGCTTCCGTGTGCATAAGCAGGTGTACGATCAGAACGGCAGACCATTGGAGGGCGTGTACGCCGACCTGAACGGCGACGGTACGATCAACGATGACGATCGTTATTTCTATAAGTCGCCACTACCGCGGTATCTGCTGGGTTTTACCTCTCAGCTCGAATACAGGCAGTTTACGCTCACCACGGTACTCCGTGCCAATATCGGGAATTACGTGTATGACAACGTGTCGTCCAACTTCGGAAGCCGGTACAACGTGCTGGACCCCAATGGGCCCATCAACAATGCTCCCGTGGATTTCCTGAACACGGGCTTTGTGCAAAAACAGTACACCAGCGATTATTATATCCACAATGCGTCGTTCCTGAAGATGGACAACCTTTCGTTGAGCTACAGGATAGACAACCTGCTGCGGGGCAGTGGATCCAGTCTGACGGTTTCCGCCAATGTGCAGAATGTGTTCACGGTGACAAAATATAAGGGGGTAGACCCTGAAATAAGCAACGGAATAGACAATCAGTTTTACCCGCGGCCCAGGACCTTCACCCTTGGGCTTAATCTGGGCTTCTAAAAATCAACGGCGATGAAGAGAACAACGATATTAATGAAAACGGGCTTGCTGGCAGCTTGGATGTTTGCCGCGTGTAGCCAGAATCTGGACCTGGTGCCGACTAACGATATCACAGCAGACATGGCTTTTAGTACACCTGAGGGGTATAAAAGCGCGCTGGCTAAAGTCTATGGCAGTTTTGCTACAACCAGCGGCAGAGGGCCTGGAGAAAGTGACCTCGGCGGGATCGACGCTGGTACGTCTGACTTTTTGCGGCTGTACTGGAATGCGCAGGAGCTGACAACGGATGAGGCTATATGTGCATGGCTTGGTGACCCCGGGATTCCCGACCTGAATTACATGAGCTGGAATTCCAGCCATATTATGCTGCGGGGGCTTTATACGCGGAGCATTTACCAGATTACCGTAGCGAATGAGTTCCTACGGGAAAGCACGGACGAAAAGCTGAACCAACGGGGGATTTCCGGCCCAGAAGCACAGGAAATTGCCCATTACCGTCTGGAAGCTCGTTTTCTTCGGGCATTCCAGTATTGGGTGCTGATGGATCTTTTCGGGAATCCGCCGTTTATCACCGAGACGGATGGGATAGGCAAGGTTCCCCCGCGGCAGATAACTCGGGCGGAGCTGTTTGGATATGTAGAATCAGAATTGCTGGATCTGGAGACACAGCTGAACGATGCCCACCAGAATGAGTACGGACGGGCAGATAAGGCGGCTGCATGGGCCCTGCTGGCCCGCATGTACTTGAATGCCGAAACCTATCTGGGCACAGGCAATGGAAAGTACACCGAAGCCATCACCTATGCAACGAAGGTGATCGATGCCGGATATGCGTTGATGGAAAACTACCGGCACCTGTTTCTGGCAGATAATGACCAGAACAATCCGGAGGTCATCCTATCCATCAATTACGATGGCATTCAGACCCAGAACAATGGGGGAACGACCTTCCTGATCAATTCGTCGGTGCATTCGTCAATGGGGCCTGCGTCTTTTGGCATACCGAACGGTGGATGGGGCGGTAACCGCAGCCGGAGCACACTGCCGCTGGCATTCGACGACCATAGTGGTGCTACAGATACACGGGCCATGTTTATGGGGGATCAATTGGATATTGAAGACCCCAGTTTGTTTACCCAGGGATTGGCGGTGGCCAAGTTCAGGAACGTCACGTCTTCGGGCGAAAATGGCCGGTCGGTCAACGGGGTGTTCTGTTCCACGGACTTCCCCCTGTTCCGGCTTGCTGAGCAATACCTGATTTATGCGGAAGCCGTGCTGCGTGGGGGCAATGGCGGCAGTACTGCCCAGGCGATAGCCTACATCAACAGGCTCCGTGAAAGGGCTTATGGCAATACTTCCGGTAATGTAACCAGCATCTCGCTGGATGGCATTTTAAATGAGCGGAGCCGCGAACTGTATTGGGAGGCTTTCAGACGCACCGACCTGATCCGTTACGGCAGGTTTACATCCGGTGATTATCTTTGGCCGTTTAAGGGGGGCGTGGCTAATGGCGCGGGCGTTGAAAGTTACCGGACGCTTTTCCCTATTCCGGCGGCTGATTTGATTGCCAACCCGAATCTGACACAAAATACCGGTTATTAACAATTAGACTATTGCCATGAACAGATCATATTTAAGCAGCTTGTTTTTTGCGGCTATCGGAATGTTGATGATTACCGCCTGCGATAAAGACGAATCACGGCTGGTGCTGCAACCGGGCGATGGTCCGGTATTGCAGGCATCTGAAAACACACTTGTTCTGGAACGCGAGCATGCCGATGAGGAGGCTATCCGTTTTTCCTGGACGCCTGCTGACTTCGGCTATGCTGCGGCAGTGACCAACACCCTCCAGGTGGCCCACAAGGGGACGAACTTCGAACAACCAAGGGAACGCATTGTTACGGCTGGTGAAAACAGTGCAGGCTTCACGACCTACGACTTCAACAGCCTCCTGCTGGCCCTTGAACTCCCGGTGGGGGAGGCGAGTGAAGTGGAAGTGCGGATACGCGCGAGGATAAACGAAGCGGTGGAACCGCTTTACTCAAACGTGGTGCAACTGACGGTGACGCCTTATGCTGCTATCAGTTACCTGTATGTCCCCGGGGCTTACCAGGGCTGGGATCCGGCTACGGCCGAAAGCCTGGTGTCGCCAACGAGCAACGGCATTTATACGGGTATTATCCGGTTCCCCGAGGCAGGTTCGGAGTTTAAACTCACCCCGGCCCGCAATTGGGATGATTCCTACGGTGAGGATGAACCTGGCTCCATTGTGCTGAATGGAGGCATCAATATCAAAGCGCCGCGAGCTGGAAACCTTGAACTCACCGTCAATACCAACGATAATACCATTAAGTATACCGACCATTCGTGGGGGCTAATCGGCAGTGCTACACCCGGCGGATGGGATACCGATACGGACATGGTGTATGACAACGCCAATGCCGTGTGGAAGGTGACCGTAACGTTGAATCCGGGAGAATTTAAGTTCAGGAAAAACCACGACTGGTCGGTCAACTTCGGCGTGCAGGACGGTGAACTGGTGGAAGGTGGGCCGGATATCGCGCATACAGAAAGCGGTACGTATGTAATTACGTTTGATCCGGTAGCCAAAGTGTACACCATGGTGAAACAATAAAAATCAGTTTTACGAGATGAACGTATTGCTCAGAATGAACGTGTTTTTCAGATGGATACCGGCATGTCTCCTGGCGCTGAGCCTGGGGATGCCGGCAGGCGCGTCCGGCCAGTCCGTAGCGCGCGTAGAGCCGCTCCACTGGTGGGTAGGCATGCACAACCCTGAATTGCAATTGCTGGTATATGGCGAAAATATTGCGGCTTATGAGCCGGAAATCGTGTTTCCGGGCGTACAGCTCACCCAGGTGCACCGGGTGGAAAACCCGAATTACCTGTTTCTGGACCTGCATATTGCGCCCAGTACCACACCGGGTAATGTGCCCATTGTGTTCAATGGATCCGATGGCCGGACCTTCAGTTGGGAGTATGAACTGAAGGCCCGCGAAGCCGACAGGACTAAGGCACAGGGTGTCCGTAGCGACGATGTGATTTACCTGATCATGCCGGATCGCTTTGCCAACGGCGACACGAGCAATGACATCGTGCCGGGCATGCGTGAAACGGCATTAAACCGCGACTCGATGTATTACCGCCACGGAGGCGACCTTCAGGGCATTATCAACAAGCTGGACTACCTCCATGACCTTGGGGTGACGGCCCTTTGGCTTAATCCGGTGTTGACGAATGATATGGAACAGGCTTCTTACCACGGCTATGCGGCGACAGAAAACTATCAAGTGGACCCCAGATTCGGTGACAATGAGCTGTACCGGAAACTGGCAGATGAACTCCACCGAAGGGGTATGAAGCTGATAAAAGATTTAGTGCACAACCACGTCGGGCTGCGGCACTGGACCGTTCTTGACCCGCCTGCTCCGGACTGGCTGAACCAATGGCCCACCTATACCAATACGACGTATAAAGATCAGGTGATTTTTGATCCCTATGCCGCCGAGGCTGACCGGAAACGGATGACCGATGGGTGGTTTGTACCCACCATGCCAGACATGAATCACCGTAATCCGTATGTGCGCAAATACATTACGCAAAGCCACATCTGGTGGGTGGAGTATGCCGGAGTTGATGGCTTCCGCCTGGATACGTATCCGTATAACGATCTGGATTTCATGGCCGATTGGGGTAGGCTCATCAAGGCGGAATATCCGGAGCTGACGTTCTTCGGCGAAACCTGGGTGCATGGTGTGCCCAACCAGGCGGTATATACCCAGGGCAGCACCATTAACCAGCGGTTTGATACGCATATGCCCGGGGTGACGGACTTTCAGACGCACTT
This sequence comes from Parapedobacter composti, assembly GCF_900112315.1. Taxonomy (GTDB): domain Bacteria; phylum Bacteroidota; class Bacteroidia; order Sphingobacteriales; family Sphingobacteriaceae; genus Parapedobacter; species Parapedobacter composti. Next base: position 138,060 of record NZ_FOLL01000001.1, read on the forward strand.
TGCCATCATCGAAGCGCTCAATGGGTCGTTCGGCTGGACCGACGGTGTGAATAGGCTGTACAGCGTCCTGGCCAACGACTTCGTCTATGAAGATGCGTACCGCAACGTGGTGTTCCTGGATAATCATGATAAGAGCCGCTTCTTTTCAGAAGTGGGCGAAAATGTGGATAAGTATAAGTCCGGCCTGGCTTGGCTGATGACGACAAGAGGCATCCCGCAGCTTTATTATGGTGCGGAAATAGCCATGAAGAATTTTGCCAATCCGGATGGCATGGTACGGGAGGACTTCCCCGGCGGCTGGCCGACGGATACCGTGGATAAGTTTACCGAGGCCGGACGCTCGGTACTGGAAAATGACATTTTCCAGTACATCCGCACGCTGGCTAACTACCGCAAAAGCAATCCGGTGCTGCAAACGGGCCGGATGATGCAGTATGTGCCGGAAGATGCCGTGTACGTTTATTTCCGTTACAACGATGAAAAGACGGTGATGGTGGTGATGAATACCGGAGAGGATGAAGCTGAAATCGATGTCTCCCGCTTTGAAGAGCGCATCCGATCAGCCACGCGTGCCAAGGATATCATCAACGGGAATACTGTAGACCTTACCGCTCCTCTCAGGTTGAACGCCAAATCCACGGCGGTGCTGGAATTACTATGACAGGCGACAGGAACAACTGGAAACAGCTCGCTGCCGGCAAAGAAGCTTTCATCTTTGATTTGGATGGAGTGCTGGTAGACACAGCTACGTTTCACTACCGGGCGTGGAGGCGGCTGGCCAATGAGCTGGGCTTTGACTTTTCCATGCAGCAGAATGAACTGCTCAAAGGCGTAAGCCGCATGCAGTCGCTGGAGCAAGTGCTCACCTGGGGACGGATGCAGCAGGCCGGTTTGGACAAGGAGCACCTCGCCGAAAAGAAGAATGCATGGTATCTGGAACTTGTGGAACGTATGGGGCCCGACGATGTGCTGCCCGGTGTGCTGGCCTTTCTGCGTGCGGCGAAGGCAACTGGCATCCGCACGGCGTTGGGGTCGGCCAGCAAAAATGCCCGGCTCATCCTGGATCGCACGGGCCTGCAAGGGTATTTCGACGCGGTTATTGACGGCAACGCGGTAGTGATGTCCAAGCCGCACCCCGAAGTGTTTCTCCGTGCGGCCGAAGCGCTGGGCGCTGCGCCGGATGCGTGCCTGGTTTTTGAAGATGCCCAGGCGGGCATCGATGCGGCAAAGGCTGCCGGCATGTCCGCGGTGGGCATTGGCAGCGGGACAGCGCTGCAACGGGCAGACCTTGTGGTTGCAGGGTTGGCGGACTTGAAGATAGATTGACGAAAGCACATAAAATGAACGTTGGATGAAGAACTATATCAAACATGACGAATGGAACATTATCGAAGAAGGATTTAATCCTGCGCTGAACAAAGTTTCGGAAAGTATTTTCAGCATCGGCAACGGACGTATGGGACAGCGGGCCAACTTTGAAGAGCGTTACGGCGGCGAAAGCCTCCAAGGGTCATATGTTGCCGGGGTTTATTATCCCGACAAAACCCGCGTGGGGTGGTGGAAAAACGGATACCCGGAGTATTTCGCCAAGGTGCTGAACGCCCCCAGCTGGATCGGTATCGACGTTTTCGTTGACGGTGAACCGTTGGATCTTCATCGGTTGGAAATCCTCCGTTTCAGGCGGCAGCTTTGCATGAGGGATGGCTACCTGAGCCGGAGTTTTACTGCGCGTTTCGAGGACGGCAGGGAAGTAGCCGTGGAAGCCACCCGGTTTTGCAGCTTGGTGGATGACGAATGCGGGGCCCTTAGCTACCGGATAAGTGCCCGGAATTTCGAGGGGCGCTTTGTCGTGATTCCTTATCTTGACGGTGGTGTCCGCAATATGGATTCGAATTATGATGAGACGTTCTGGGAGTACGTCGCTGCCAGCACCGCCCCGAACCGGTCGGTATTGACCATGCGCACCAAAAAAACGGACTTTTGGGTGACCACGGGCATGCACTATGAGCTGCTGGCTGATGAAGGGCGCATCCAGTGCAGTGAACAGGATGTCAGACGGGATGATTACATCGGCAAGTCCGTAACATTCGATCTGGCTGCCGGCCAGAGCATCGCCGTACGGAAATATGCCGTCGTCCTTTCGTCTGAAAACCATCCCAAAGCGGACATGGAGGCACGGGCATCGGCCATGCTGGACCGGGTGGTGGCCAAAGGTTTTGATCGCATGATGGTTGAACAATCTGAAGCTTGGGGTCAAAAATGGGAAGAAAGTGATATCCGCATCAGGGGAGACATTGCTGCCCAGCAGGCCATACGGTTCAACATCTTCCAGCTGCATCAGACCTACTCCGGTGAAGATGAGCGGCTTAATATCGGCCCCAAGGGCTTTACCGGCGAAAAGTACGGTGGGGCTACCTACTGGGATACCGAAGCGTATTGCCTGCCGTTTTACCTGGCCACGGCGCCGCCGGCCGTGGCTAAAAACCTGCTGCTGTATCGCTACAGGCATTTGCCCAAGGCGATTGAAAACGCCCGCAAACTGGGCTTTGATGGCGGAGCGGCGCTTTTCCCGATGGTTACGATGAATGGCGAAGAGTGTCATAACGAATGGGAAATCACGTTTGAAGAGATCCACCGCAACGGCGCCATCGCATTTGCCATCTACAATTATGTCCGGTACACAGGGGACGATGAGTACCTCGCAGACTATGGGCTGGAGGTGCTCATCGGTATTGCGCGTTTCTGGGCACAGCGCGTCAACTGGAGCGAATACCGGCAGCGCTATGTGATACTGGGTGTAACGGGGCCGAATGAGTATGAAAACAACGTCAACAACAACTGGTATACCAATACGATGGCGGTATGGTGCTTAACGTATGCGCTCGAGGCCCTTACTGCCGTCCGGCATGCTTGGCCTGCCAAGTATGAGGCTGTTATCACCAGGACGGCTTTCGACGAGCGGCATGAAACCGGCACATGGGAAACGATTGTCGAAAAAATGTACTATCCGGTAGATGGCGAGAGGGGTATTTTCCTGCAACAAGACGGTTTTCTGGATAAAGAACTGGTGCCGGCCGAATCACTGCCGGCTGAACAGCGGCCGCTGAACCAGCATTGGAGCTGGGATCGCATTCTGCGATCGTGCTACATCAAGCAAGCCGACGTACTGCAGGGCATATATTTGCTTGAAGATCGCTTTGATCTGGAGACCATACGGCGGAATGTTGACTTTTACGAGCCGCTTACCGTACATGAAAGCTCGCTGTCACCGTGCGTGCATGCTATCCTGGCGGCCAAGCTGGGCGATGAAGAGCGGGCTTACCAATTTTATCTGCGCACGGCAAGGCTTGACCTTGACGATTATAACAACGATACGGAAGATGGGCTTCACATCACATCCATGGCGGGCACATGGATGAGCATCGTGGAAGGCTTTGCGGGTATGCGCGTTCGGGATGGACGGCTGCATTTCAGCCCCATGTTGCCTGTGAAGTGGCAATCGTACGAATTCAGTATCCGTTTCCGCGGTACGGTGCTGACGGTTAAGGTAAGCCGTTCAGGAGTGTTATTGGCTCATAGTGGCAGCGATCCGCTCACGGTTTTTGTCTTTGGTCATCCGTACCGTGTGCCACGTGAAGCGAGCGTTGAACTGGCGGGAGGGCAGCGGATATGAATGTTGTGAAAAAGCCGCGCCTGCGCCTTGGCCAGATTGTAAGTATGAGCGTTGGGTTTTTGGGTATCCAGTTCGGCTTTGCATTGCAGAACGGCAACGCCTCCCGTATCTTGCAGACGTTCGGGGCCGATATTGAGCAGTTGTCGCTGTTTTGGCTCGCAGCACCGCTCACGGGCATGGTCATCCAGCCCATTGTGGGGCACTATAGTGATCGGACGTGGACGCGGCTGGGGCGCAGGCGGCCCTATTTCCTGGCAGGTGCGTTGTGCTCTGCCGTCGCGCTCGTGCTGATGCCTAATGCGGCCGCGCTGACCGCACTGCTGCCATCGTTGTGGATTGGGGCGGGTATGCTGATGATTATGGACGCGTCATTCAATGTCGCGATGGAGCCGTTCCGGGCGCTGGTGGCCGATAAGCTGCCCGATGAGCAACGGAGTGTAGGGTATTCGGTACAGTCTTTTCTCATCGGGTTAGGGGCGGTGGCCGGCTCTTGGTTGCCCTATATCCTGGCGGAATGGGTGGGGGTACCCAAAACCGCGGAGACGGGATATATACCGGACAACGTGCTGTTTTCGTTCTATATCGGCGGCGCAGTGCTGCTGGGCGCAGTACTGTGGACGGTGGTGACCACGCGGGAATATCCACCCGAAGCGCTGGAACGTTTTGAGGCGGCAAGCGGAGTTGAGCAGCCGACCGGCAAGCGCAGCGGGTTATGGGCGATATGGCGGGATTTCCGTGAGATGCCGCCAGTGATGAAGCAGCTGGGATGGGTTCAGTTTTTTTCGTGGTTTGCCTTGTTTTCCATGTGGGTGTTCACGACGCCGGCTATCGCGCAGCATGTATACGGCGTGCGTGCGGGCGATACGTTCTCCCTGCGATACGCAGACGCCGGAAACTGGGTGGGCATTTTATTCGGTGTGTACAACGGGGTCGCTGCGGTTTACGCCCTGGCGCTGCCGCTGATTGCCCGGCGGATGGGCACAAAAGGAGCGCACGCCGTGTCCTTGGTAGCCGGCGGTATCGCCCTAATTGCTATTTACTTCATTCAGGACCCCCGGTTTCTTTTGTTGCCGATGGTTGGGGTCGGGATGGCTTGGGGCAGTATACTGGCCATGCCTTACGCCATCCTGTCCGGCAGCATCCCGGCGCGCAAGATGGGGGTGTATATGGGGATTTTCAATTTCTTTATCACCTTTCCGCAGATCGTGAATGGCTTCTTCGGCGGCTACCTCGTGAAATACGCTTTCGGTGGGCAGCCAATTTATTCGATTATGATGGCAGGCGTATTGCTGCTTGTTGCCGCAGCGCTGGTGTTACGGGTGAAAACGGCGCGTTGAGCCGCTGCTCCGGGAACGTCAGCTCGTCCGGTTGAGTAAAGTCTGTGCCAATGTCCGCAAAGGCGTTTTACGGGTTGTATGAACGCCGATGGCATCCAATGCCGCATAAGCCTGCTCGATGTATCGCTGTTTGGCCAGTTCAGCCGCCTGCCTGACACCGAGGCGGTCGTATAGCACCGTTACGGCGTTTACCTTCGCTTCCGCCGGACCATCGGTGGCCAGCCACCGGTCCAGTTCCGGCCGGATGTCCGTGCCTGCCGTTTCAAGAGCCTTAATCAACAGGTACGTCTTCTTATTGGCCAGGATGTCGCCCCCCCTTTGCTTGCCGAACTGTGCGGGGTCGCCATATACATCGAGGATGTCGTCTTGCAATTGGAATGCAATACCTACCGCAACACCGAAATCGTATATCAGGTTTACGTCTACCTCAGTTGCGTCTGCCAGGATGGCTCCCATCTTCAGGGCGGTGCCAAGCAAGACAGAGGTTTTTAGCCGGATCATCCGGAGGTAGTCATCAATACCCACCGATGCCATGTTTTCGAAATCCATATCCAGTTGCTGCCCTTCACACACTTCGGTTGCCATGGTGTTGAACGCCTCCAAAAGCTGCGGCAATTTTTCAGGTGGGCATTTTGCCAGTTGCCGGTAAGCCATGATAAGCAGGTTGTCGCCCGAAAGAATGGCCACGTTGGGATTCCATTTTTCATGGACAGTTTGCTGCCCCCGCCGCAACGGGGCATTATCCATGATATCGTCATGCATCAACGAGAAATTGTGGAACAGTTCTACCGCCAGCGCGGCCGGAAGGGCCTTCGTGATATCCGTTATTGAAAACAGATCAGCTGCCATCAGCGTCAATAACGGACGAACCCGTTTGCCCCCGATTTGAAGCATATAGCGGATTGAACCGTACAGGTTTTCAGGGTGTTCGGGAATGTTGAGGTTATTCAGACCGTGGTTAATGTGCTGTTGCAGTACGTTGATGCTGTGCATAACATTGCGTAAATTTGCCGCTAAGATAGGATTATTTTGGTGATTGGTGGTCGGTTGTCTGGGGGCGGTGGATAATGCCTATTATCCGATGGCGAAAGGCTGTTATCAATACCTGTTGTCTATTGAAAATATATGGGTTACTTTTGGAAGCTTAAGGGTATTAATTAGTGAGTAAGTTAAGTAAGGCTGTCGCATCGGAAGCGGACTTGAAAACCATTGATGGCGTCGCGGCTGGCGATGCTGAGGTTTTGGAGCAATTGTATCAAGACTATTATCCCATGGTGTTGAAGATGATTGTCCAGAACAGCGGCACCGAAGATTCGGCCAAAGATATTTTCCAGGAAGCAGTTATTGTACTCTACGACCGCGTAAGACAGGGTGATTTTGAATTGAGCTGTAAGCTGAAAACGTATATTTACGCTGTATGTAGGCGGCTTTGGCTTAAACAACTGGGGGCTCAGGAGCGTGTGTTTTACGATGTGGAGAGCTATGCTGAGTTGATTCCGGTGGAGGACGATTTGGCCCGGCATCGTGAAAAAGACAGGGAGCTGTCCAGAATGGAACGCGCATTAGGTGAATTGGGCGAGCCTTGCAGGACCATTATTAAGGATTTCTACATATTAGGATTGTCTATGCAAGAAATCTGTGAAAAATTTGGATATACCAATGCGGACAATGCCAAGACGCAGAAGTACAAGTGCTTGCAACGTCTTAAGAAATTGTTTTTTGCAGCAATACGATAAGTGAAAAGGATATGATGAACGAACATGCATTTACCCAGCAAGCTGATAGGTACCTTAATGGTGAAATGGACAGTACAGAACGGGTCGCTTTTGAGCAATACTGCCATGAGCACCCCGAGGTGGCCGAACAACTGGCTCAGCATCGGCTGTTCCTGCGACAGTTGAAGGAGCAGGCCGCGCGGGCGGCATTCCGGGAAACCCTGACTAAGGTGGCGGCTGATTACCATGCGCCTGTGGCGACGAATACCGATGCTGACCGGGAGCCGGTGGTGCTGACCCTCTGGAATAGGTTTAAAGTGAACGCGCTGGTAGCGGCGAGCGTTGCGGTGGTGGCTGTTTTTTCCACGCTTTGGTTGTCGGGATATTATAAAACCATCCAGACAACCACGTCGAATTTCAGTGCGTTGCGGCGGGACATGAATACGGTGAAGAAAAACGTGAATGCCCAGAACGCCGTGATACGGAATATTAATAGCGGCCAGAAAGGCGACCCGGTAGGGCATTTCGGAGCTACGGGATTCCTTCTTTCCGGCAATGGCTATGTCGTTACCAATTATCATGTGGTAAAGGACGCAGACTCGGTACACCTACAGAATAACAAAGGAGAGTCGTTCAGGGCCGACGTTGTTTATACCGACCCGGCGCACGATTTAGCGATGCTGTATATCAGCGATAGTACGTTTAAAGCATTGAAAAGCGTCCCTTATACCTTCAAGTCGTCGCCTTCGGAGCTCGGAGAAGATGTGTATACCATCGGGTTTCCGCGCGATGAGGTGGTGTATGGACAGGGTTACCTAAGCTCGCAGACCGGGTATGCCGGCGATACCACAGCCTATCAGATTTCGATTCCGGTTAACCCGGGCAACAGCGGCGGTCCGGTGCTGGATAGCCGCGGCAATGTAATCGGTATCATCAGCGGTAAACAAACGGGTATTGATGGTGCCTCATTTGCAATAAAGAGCGAAGCTATGCTGAAATCCATATCGGCCATTGCGGTGGATTCCTTGGAAAGCAAATTGGTTATCAATAAGAAAAATTCGCTGAACGGATTAAGGCGTACTGAACAGGTGAAGAGGATTCAGGACTATGTATACATGGTTAAGGTATTTTAACGGCAGGACACTGTGAAGCAAATGGAAAGCGGCTATCTCATCAAAGACAGCCGCTTTCTTTTTTAAATATTCGGTTGCGGGGTCGTACGCAGGTAGGGTTTGATAACCTTATGCCCTTTAGGGAATTTAGCCGGGATTTCTTCCGTTGGGATAGCCGGTACGACAATGACGTCTTCCCCATGCTTCCAGTCGGCCGGAGTGGCCACGCTATAGTTGTCGGTCAGCTGCAGCGAATCGATAACCCGGAGGATTTCCAGGAAATTCCGGCCTGTAGACGCCGGATAGGTAAGGGTGAGCTTAATCTTCCGGTCCGGCCCGATGATAAACACCGAGCGCACCGTGGCCGTAGCCGATGCGTTGGGATGGATCATATCATAAAGCTCGGATACTTTACGGTCTTCATCAGCAATCAACGGAAAATCTACCTCACAGTTCTGTGTCTCGTTGATATCGTTAATCCAACCGGTGTGTTTTTCCAGTGGGTCCACACTTACGGCCAATACTTTTACATTGCGTTTCTCGAACTCTTCCTTCAGTTGTGCCGTCCGGCCCAATTCCGTTGTACATACGGGGGTATAATCCGCCGGATGCGAAAATAACACCACCCAGCTGCCTTCGGTGTAATCGTAAAAATCGATTTCTCCTATTGTCGTTACCGCTTTGAAATTCGGCGCGGTATCACCCAATCGTAAACTCATAGTTGGTTCCTCCTTTTTATAAGTCATTAGTCTACAAAGTTAGTAGATTTTGCAAGGATAACAAACCATGTAACAAATTCGTTTTCATTATGTCATAAAAAAGATGGAAAATGATTCGATCCCAGAGATGTCGCCAGTTTACCGTAAAAAGATTATGCTTGAATTGGCTTTCTGGAAGCATAAAATGACGCGGAAGCAGCCATTGGGTAGTGTATTGGCTAAAAACGTCCAATCGAAGCTCAATGATCTTATTCCGGAGAAGGTACATCAAGCCATCACCTTTACAATTGAAAAAATGGTCAAAGGGGTGTTGTTCGGCGCACAATACACTACGGCACCGCCGAAGGCATATAGCAGTTTCCAACTCCGCGAAGCCTATGTACTGAAGGTTATTGACACGTATAAAAAGACGGCCTCCGTAGAAGGTGCGGTTACCGGAGCTGGCGGCATCTTAATGGGGATTGCTGATTTTCCGGCCCTGCTGGCCATTAAAATGAAAATGCTGTTCGATATCGCAGTGATATATGGTTTTGATGTAAAGACGTATAAAGAACGGCTTTTCCTGCTCACGGTGTTTCAGCTGGCTTTTTCGAGCCATAAGCACCGCGGCGAAATATATAACCGTCTGCTCCGTTGGGAAGCTTACGCAGCGGAATTGCCCGACGACGTTGACAGCTTCGACTGGCGGACGTTCCAATTGGAATACCGCGATTATATCGATCTCGCGAAAATGGCGCAATTAATCCCGGTAATCGGTGCTGCCGTCGGCGCGGTAGTGAACTACCGGCTGGTGCAGCAGTTGGGAGCCACGGTGATGAATTGCTACCGGATGCGGTTGCTGGAAAAGAAATAAGCTTGTTTTGGGCGATATTTTTCTCAATATTTGTCTTTGGTTTGCTTCCTTGCTGGTTGGCTGAATATACTGGTCGAGGCGTTATATATTATCACATGCTTATCCGAGATTATCGTTTTGACGATCAACCGTTCATTCTGGAGTTACTGCGGCTGAATACACCGATGTATTTCGCTCCGGAAGAGGAACCCGACCTGCGCTATTACTTAGCGCATGAGCTTGAAGCGTATTTCATCGTCGAACACGAATGCCAGCTCATCGGATGCGGAGGCATTAACTTTTCCAATGATCGAACAACGGCGACAATCAGTTGGGACATCGTGCATCCGATGTATCAGGGCCAAGGAATCGGGACATGGTTGCTGAATCACCGGATAGCGCGGATACAATCACTGCCGAATAGCCGGTCTATCACCGTCAGGACTTCCCAGTTTGCCCATAAATTCTACGAAAAGAACGGGTTTAAATTGACGGAGATCCGGGAAAGCTATTGGGCAAAAGGATTTGATTTATACCACATGGAGTATACGTTAAAGCAATAATTCACCTATAGCATCACGGCAACCGATGGCTTTAGACATGTTAGCGATCATACGGGCGGGATATAAGCCGGTACAACCTACCATAACCCCGGCGGGCGAGTCGGTGACATACGAAGAAATATTGCCGGATCATAGGCTGCGCCCGTATATTTATTGTTATTGGCAGCTCAAAACGAAGGCTCCCCTACAGGCGCCGTTTACTTACCGTGTGGTGGCGGATGGCTGCATCGATGTCTTCTTCGAGTTGGGCCGACCTGAGGCGAGCTTCGTGATGGGCTTTTGTAAGCGGTATACGGAATTTGAACTGGATAATGCATTTAACTACGTCGGTGTCCGGTTTCTGCCTACGATGTTTCCGCAGTTGTTCAACGTCGACGCATCCTCGTTGAGCAATCGTACCGAGGACTTGGGCGCTGTCATACCGTCCATGGCCCGTTTCGTTGCGGATCGGTTTGCCCCGGACCTGCCCACCCGTGCTGTCTGGCAACGGCTGGATGATTATTTTCTTCAGCATCTGGCCGGTATCGATTTTAATCAGGACCCGCGCTTATATGGCGCCATTGCCACGATCATGAAGAAATCGGGTGTGCTGAACCTGGAAAAAGACATCGATAGCGGTATCAGCCCGAGACAGCTGCGGAGGCTTTTCGAATACTATATTGGCGACACGGCAAAGACGTTTTCCAAAGTGGTGCGTTTCCAAAATATCCTCCGCGCTAAACCTTCAACCCAAAATCTTCGGGAAAATAAGCTGTTTTATGATGCAGGCTATTACGATCAAGCTCACTTTATCAAAGAGTTCAAAAGCTTGTATGGCGTGACACCGAGTCGCGCATTTGGAAGGTAACTCGTCCGATTTTTACAATTTTAGGTCGCCATCTCGGTGCATTTTTGCATAGGCAAGACAAAAGAATTATTGCGTGCACGCAAGTAGCAGGCAACACAAAAATCCAGACAAAATGAAATTAAATGCAGGAATCATCACCGAAAAACTGGCCGAAAGCAAGGCCTTTTACACCGAAACACTGGGGTTTGGGGTAACATTCGAAAACGAGTTTTATCTCCTGTTGCACACCCCGGGCCACACCGCCGAAATCAGCTTTCTGTTGCCTGATCACCCTTCGCAGCAACCCTTATTCCAGCCTGCATTTGGCGGACAGGGAATCTATCTTACCATCGAAGTGGAGGATGTGGATGAATTATACGAAGCGGTAAAAGCGAAAGGGGTCCCGGTAGCAATTGACCTCAGGGACGAACCGTGGGGTGACAGGCATTTCGCCATTGTCGATCCCAACGGCGTCGGGGTCGATATTGTTACGTATTCGGCAACGGAATAAACCCTTTTTTGTCCCGCGGACATCGGAGCATGCGTTATTCGGCTGCAAAATGGGTATACTCCCGGTGCCGGGCCCGAAAATCCAACATGGTTTTACTATGCAAGCATAGCATTTTTGTTATATTTGCTTCGTAAGGAGCCTGTCAATTATGATTTTCGAACTCACCGAAGAACAACGAATGATCCGGGATATCGCTCGGGACTTTGCACAAAATGAGTTGAAACCCGGCGTCATCGAGCGCGATGAGCAACAGCGCTTTCCTGCCGAACAGGTCAAGAAGCTGGGCGAACTGGGCTTTTTAGGGATGATGGTCGCCTCCAAATACAACGGCGCAGGGCTTGATGCGGTATCGTACGTATTGGTGATGGAAGAGCTTTCCAAGATTGACGCGTCTGCATCGGTGGTGGTGTCGGTCAACAATTCATTGGTGTGCTACGGCCTCGAACAATACGGCACAGAGGAGCAGAAAGAGAAGTACCTAAAGCCATTGGCTGTCGGGGAGCACATCGGCGCATTCTGCCTCTCGGAACCCGAAGCGGGGTCAGACGCCACCTCACAGCGTACCATGGCTGCGGATATGGGCGATTATTACCTGCTTAATGGCACCAAAAACTGGATTACCAACGGCGGCACCGCCTCCACGTACCTGGTGATGGCCCAAACCCATCCCGAAAAGGGGCACCGGGGCATCAACGCGTTCATCGTGGAAAAAGGAATGGAGGGATTCACGGTTGGGTCCAAGGAAAATAAGCTGGGCATCCGCGGGTCAGATACGCACTCGCTCCATTTCAGCGATGTAAAAGTGCCCAAGGAAAACCGCATCGGAGAGGACGGTTTCGGATTTAAGTTTGCCATGAAGACACTCGAAGGCGGGCGTATCGGCATTGCGGCGCAGGCACTGGGTATTGCTTCGGGCGCGTATGAGCTGGCACTGAACTATGCCAAGGAGCGTCAGACCTTTGGCAAACCCATCGCCCAGCACCAAGCTATCCAGTTCAAGTTGGCTGATATGGCCACTCAGATAGAAGCGGCAAGGTTGCTTTGCCTAAAGGCTGCCTGGTTGAAAGATCAGGGCCAGCCCTATGCGCAGGCTGCTTCCATGGCCAAACTGTACGCCTCCGAGGTGGCGATGAAAACTACCGTCGAAGCGGTGCAGATTCATGGCGGCTACGGCTACGTAAAAGAATACCACGTCGAACGCCTGATGCGCGACGCCAAGATTACCCAAATCTATGAAGGTACCTCGGAAATCCAACGGATGGTCATTGCAAGGGATTTGTTGAGCGGGTAGCCCGTACCAGTTATTTCCCTCCGGGCGGGCAATGCTGGCGCAGGAAGTTCGTATATAGCGTAGCCAGATGTTCGGCGGTGCCCTCTTCCTCGTTGATGCTGTGGCTCCGGTTTGGATAGGCCATGAAAGCGAACTGCCGGTTGTGCTTAATCAATTCGTTGATAAGTAGTTCGGCATGCTGGTAATGCACATTGTCATCGGCCGTACCGTGGATATACAGCAGATTGCCAACCAGATTTTTGGCATGCGTAACGGGCGAACCCTGGACAAACGGTGTCCGGTCTTCCTGCGGTAGCCCCATATAGCGTTCTTGATAAATGTTGTCATACATCAGTTGGTCGGCAACCGCTGCAACCGCTATGCCGGTTTTATAGATTTCCGGATATTGGAAGAGCAGGTTCAGCGTGGATGAGCCGCCGCCGCTCCATCCCCATACCGCTACGCGTGAGGAGTCTATGAACGGCCATTTAAGGATTTCCTTTGCGGCCATGGCTTGGTCGCGGATGTTCAGTGTGCCGATGTTTTTGTAAATAGACTTCCGCCACGTACGGCCCTTGGGTGCAGGTGTGCCGCGGTTTTCAACGGAAATATAAATATAGCCGTCAGCTGCCATATCTCCACGGTACAGCCGGTTATGGCCGATGCCGTACGTATCAGTAACGGTTTGTCCGGCTGGCTCCCCATACACGTAGAATACAACGGGATACCTTTTGGTGGAGTCGAAGTCTTTGGGTTTGACCATCCAACCGTCCAGGTTAACGCCATCGGCTGTTGTCACCGTAAAAAATTCAGCTTTGGACGCAGTGGCCGGAGGTCTGGTGGTTTGACCTTTCACCAGCACGTTGTGGTCTGGCAGGCTCACCACTTCCCCTCCGTTGAACAGCTCGTGGCTGCTGAATGTATGGAACGCAACGGTGCCGTTTGGCGACACGTTATAATGATGCGTGCCGGCTTGATCAGCCGGTGTTAGGCGTTCAGGTTGACCGCCGGTCAGCTTCACGCGGTAGAGGTAACGTTGTGTGGCATTTTCCGGCGATGCCGAAAAATAAATATAGCCACGGGCCTCGTCAATCCGGTTGATACCGATGACGTCATAATCGCCCGGTGTGATGAGTTTTTCGTTTCCCTTACGGTCTACCCGGTACAAATGGCGCCAGCCGTCTTTCTCGCTAACCCAAATAAATTCTTTCCCGTTGTTTATCCACTCCCAGCCGGAGGGGTCGTCGTCGTTCCAGCGGGATTTGATGTCTATCCAAGCGTCGTCGGTTTCCCGGTAGATGGGCTGGCAACTGCCCGTTGAGGCATTGGCCAGGTAAAGTGTGCTTCGCTGTTGCCTGCGGTCCAGCTGCTGGATAATGAGTTCATCGCTGTTGGCGGCCCATTCCATGCGCGGCAGGTAGTGCTCCACCGGGTCGCCCGGAACGGCCATCTCAACCGTATTGCCCTGTTGGACATCCACCACGGAAATTGATGCGCCACTGGGTGCCTCGCCCACTTTGGGGTATTCCACGGGAATCGTGTAAGAATAGGTGGAATCCGTATTGTTAATCATCAGGAAATTCCGTATCGTGCGGGCGTCGATGGTCCAGAAAGCAATTTTCCGGCTGTCGGGCGACCAGCGGAACCCGTCGCGGCAGCCGAATTCTTCCTCATACGCCCAGTCGAATGTGCCGTGGATGATGCGATCCGTACCATCGTCCGTCAGCGCGCTTATGGTGTGTGTCGCCAAGTCTTCGACATATAGGTTGTGGCCGCTCACGTAGGCGGCCTTCTTCCCGTCGGGCGACAGCTTGGCGTATTGCAGGGAAGACTCCGGGAAAGACGCGCCCAGTTGTCGGAGCGAGCGGTCGTTCCGGTTATACACCCAGTAGTCGCCGCGGGTATCATAGCGCCATACCCGTTTAGTGTTGGTGTTGATCAGTATCAGCTTTCCATCTTCCGATAGGGAAAACCGGACAACAGGCAACGGCGTGTTCCGGCCAGCGGGCGTCAGGTCGGTCCGTGAGGCCAGTACCGTGCGCTGTTGTGGGTCGGACACCTCCACGGCCACAATTTCTCCCTGTACGCTGTTAATGATAGACTTGCCATCGGCTGTCCACAGCGGCTGCTGCCGCACCTGGGCTTTCGCCACATACAGACTCATTGCCGCGATGAACAACAGTGCGAATCGACAATGTTTTAATGGTAAGAATATCCGGTTCATCATACGTTTGCATTATCCATCCCGCAGCGCTTCGATGGCTGTAACAGACTTAGCCAGTGGCTTGCCCAGTATGCGGTAACCATCAGCCGTTACGAGCACATCGTCTTCGATACGGATTCCACCGAAGCTACGGAATTTTTCCACATTGTCATAATTAATGAAGGCAGCCAGCTTCTTTTCCGCCCGCCAGCGGTCAATTAGTTCCGGGATAAAATACAGTCCGGGTTCCACGGTCACGACAAATCCTGGCTGTAGCTCACGTGCCAGACGGAGAGACTTGAGTCCGAAGGTTTGCGTATCTTTCCGGAGCGCGTCGGTATAGCCCACATATTGTTCACCTAAGTCTTCCATATCATGCACGTCAAGCCCCATCATGTGCCCCGTGCCGCACTGGAAGAACAGCGTATGCGCACCGGCATCGACGGCCGCATCGGTGTCGCCTTTCATCAACCCCAGATCCTTTAAACCATCCACCAATGCACGGCAGGCCGTGAAATGGATGTCCAGGTAACGGACGCGGGGGGCAATGGTACCCGTGGCCGTTTCCAGCGCATGAAGGACCACTTCGTAAGCATCCTTCTGCAACGGCGTAAACCGCCGCCCCGCGGGAAACGTGCGGGTCAGGTCGGCCGCATACCCGAGCGGGGTTTCCGCGCCCGAATCGTTCAGCACGAGCTGGCCTTCCCGAAGTGTGTTGCCATGGTAGTGGTTATGCAGCACTTGTCCGCGAGTGGTCAAGATAGTGGGGTAGGCCAATGCATAGCCCTGCCGCTGCGCCGTGTATTGTACGGTTGCAGCCAGTTCCTGTTCGCGCATGCCGGTCTTTGCCGACCGCATGACGGCCAGGTGCATGTCAACCGTCACATTAACCGCTTTTTCGATTTCGGCAATTTCTTCCGGCGATTTCACCGACCGCTGAGCCACAACGGCTTTGATGAGTTCCACAGACGCAGCCAAGGAAAGCCGCTCTACCGGTATACCCAGCACTTGCGACAGCCTGATGCGGTTGGCGGGCCGGTAAGGGGGCAGGAAATGGATAGGCCTGCCCTTCTGCAGGGCTTCGGTGATGACGCCGGTGAGGGCACCGGTTGGGCGTGTTTCCGTCACGCCGGATGCTGCAGCTTTCGCTTGCAGCGTTTCCTGTTTGCCCATCCAGATTACATCGTCTATGCTCTGCTCATCGCCAAACAGGAGGGTACGGTTTTCATCGATATCGATAACGGCCGTCAAATCAGGGGTCGCTATGCCAAAATAGTAAAGGAACGTGCTGTCTTGCCGGAAGGGATATGGGTTGTCCGGGTAATTGATGGGCGACTCCCCGTTGCCCGACAGCAGCACCATCCCCGATGTTAGACGGGCTTTCAGTTCATTCCTGCGGGTAACGTACGTTTTTGTGTCGAACATGTTTTGGAGAGAATTATTGAAAACGGTCGGGCGTAAAAAGTGTGATATCGGAGGAGGGCGGTGTTCCGTTGGCGAGTTCAGCGACGATTTTACCGGTTGCTGGCCCCATGCTGAGTCCCATCATGCCCATGCCGCCCGCCACAATCAGGTTATCAATAGATGCCGCCCGCCCAAGATAGGGCAGTCCATCGGGTGAGCAGGGTCTGAATCCAAGCCATATTGCCTCGTCTGCTGGCAGTGGGAGCCGGTACTCCGGATAATATTCCGGTATCGATTGGACAATGCCTTCTACACGTTTTATATTAATGCCCCGGTTGATGGGGGCCAGCTCCATGGTGCCGCCGATGCGGACCTTGCCGTTCATGGGCGTGACGGCTACGCGGGCTTCCAGCAACAACGCCGGATACCTCAGCTTTCCGGCGTAGGCGTCCGTCATGAATGAATAGCCCTTGCCGGGCATCAGCGGAATATTCAGCCTTGCCTTTTTCGCGAGCTGTTGCAACCAAGCTCCTCCCGTGAGCACGACCACATCGGGGGAATAGCTGTCGGTGCGGGTTTCCACGGAGGCGATCCGGCCCTGTTTGAGGGTGAAGCGGGTGACTTCAGCCTTCGGAATAAGCGCTGCCCCAAGTTGTCTAAGTTTGTCAGTTAAGCCGCTCATCAACGCCGGCGGGTAAAGGTGGCTGTCGCATCGGTAATGGACAGCACCCCTGACGTCGAGTCGGACGTCCGGTTCCAACTGCTGCACTTGGCTACGGTTCAACACCTCTACATCCAATCCCAGTGATCGGGCTTTTTCTGCCAGGTGGATTTCTTCTTCTTCCGTTTTAGGTGTTTTGTAGAGCATCAGGATGCCGCGGCGCTCCAGTCCGAACCCGCCGTGCAGATCGTCTGCCAGTTCATCGTAAAGCGCTTTACTTAAGTTGTTCAGCGCAAGGATATGCGGTGCACTGCGGTTAACATGGCCGGCATTGGTGTGCTGGAGAAATTTGAACCCCCAGGAAAGTGCCGAAAGGCTAAGGGTTGGTTTGACATAGAACGGGCTTCGGCTGTCAAGCAGCCATTTGATGCCCTGGGTGACGATGCCGGGCGCGGCCAGTGGTGTGAAATGGCTGGGTACGATCATTCCGGCATTGCCATAAGAGCAGTTATCGGAGAAATCACCTTTATCCACAATGCGCACGTCCCAGCCGTCTTTGGCAAGGTAATAACCGGAAGACAGTCCGGTGATTCCACCGCCGATGATGAGTACAGAACCTTTCATTTTGCCAACCCCTGATAATTAGATAACCTGAAAACCATGTGCATAAGGGTCGTCGTCATCCATCATAATCGTGTTATATCCCGTAACCATTGCCCATCCTGCTATGCCGGGCACGATAGCCGGTTTGCCGTCGCCGAAGGCATTGGGGATTTCTGCTTCTATCGTTCCCGTGAATTTGGAGCCGATGACGCTTTCATGGATAAAACGGTCGCCAGGGCGGAGTTTGCCTTTGGCATGCCATTGCGCCATGCGGGCCGATGTGCCGGTGCCGCAGGGCGATCGGTCAATAGCCTTTTCGCCGTAAAAGACCGCATTCCGTGCGGTGGAAGCCGAGTCAAGCACTGCTCCCGTCCACTGGATATGGCTAAGGCCATGGATATGGGGATCTTCCGGATGCACGAAGGTATATTGGTCGTTGAGCCGTTGGCGCAACACTCGGCTCCAACTGATGAGTTGTTCGGCTGAGTAATGTTCCAGTCCGTTGAAGTTATCCTGTGGGTCTATGATGGCGTAAAAGTTGCCACCATAAGCTACGTCTACCTGCAATAAGCCCAAACCAGGGCATTCCACGGTAAGTCCTTCGGCTGCCAGAAAGGATTTGACATTAGTCAGTTTTACCGCCGTTACTTTTTTTCCCTCCTGTACATAGTCGATAAGCACGAGTCCGGCAGGGGTTTCCAGTCGCAGTTTCCCCGGTATTTTGGGGGTCAGCAGCCCCTCTTCGATGGCGATGGTGACTGTGCCGATGGTGCCGTGTCCACACATGGGCAGGCAGCCGCTGGTTTCGATATACAGTACACCCGTATCATTCGCAGGGTCAGATGGCGGATACAGGATGCTGCCGCTCATCATGTCGTGGCCACGGGGTTCAAACATCAGGCCTTTCCGAATCCAATCATATTCAGCCAAAAAATGGAGCCTGCGCTCCATCATGCTGTTGCCCGACAGCACGGGGCCACCACCAGCCACTAACCGTACCGGATTGCCGCAGGTGTGGGCATCGATGCAAAAAAACGTCTTTCTCATACGGAAACCGCTGCATTGTTCAATATACCGTTCACTGTACGCCAGACCCCCAGTGGGTTGGCGTTTTTCAGCTCATCCGGCAACAGTTCATCTGGCCAGTTCTGGTAGCTCACCGGCCGTAGGAACCGCTTGATGGCATCTGGGCCCACCGAAGTAAACCGACTGTCCGTTGTAGCCGGGAACGGACCACCGTGCTGCATGGCGTAGCACACTTCCACGCCGGTAGGGAAACCATTGAGCAGCAGCCGTCCGCATTTTTCCGTCAGTACGTCCACCAACGCTTGAGCGGCTTCCAGTTCTTCGGGTTTGGCGAGCAGGGTAGCGGTCAGCTGACCATCCAGTTGCTGGATAATGCTCAGCAGTTCTTCGGCATGTTTATAGGTGATGACGAGGCCAAAAGGGCCGAATACCTCATGCGAGAGGCCCGGATTAGCAGCGAAAGCCCGTGCGGTTGTTGTGGCGACTACAGGGTTCCCGTGCGAGTCGGGCAATTGTTCTACCACCTCGGCCAGCACGGAAACATCTTCATGGGCGAGTATTGCCGTTTTATTGCGATGGTAAGCAACGGCAATGCCGCCGTGGAGCATCGGCGCAGCCGGAATTCCGCTGATTTCGGCGCGGAGGGCTTCCAGGAAAGCAGGCAATGAAGGGTGGTCTGGTGCAAACAGCAGGCCCGGATTGGTACAGAACTGGCCGACGCCCAGCGTCAGGGAAGCTGCATACTGTTTGGCAACATCCGCAGCGGCGTTTTCCAGCATGCCCGGAAGCAGGAACACGGGGTTTACGCTGCCCATTTCCGCAAAGACGGGAATGGGTTCAGGGCGTTTTGCAGCCAAATCGGACAACGCCTTGCCACCAGAGAACGACCCAGTAAATGCCACGGCTTTGACAGCGGGGTGCACTACCAGGTACTGCCCACCCTCAGGGCCTTCACTGGCAACTGCAGCAAACAAGCCTTCAGGGCCACCGGCCTTGCGTATCCCTTCCGTAATGGCCGCGGCCATGATGGCCGATGTTTCGGGATGGCCCGGGTGGGTCTTAGCGATAACCGCGCAGCCTGCTGCAATGGCAGACGCCGTGTCGCCCCCGGCGGTAGAAAAGGCGAAAGGAAAATTGCTGGCCCCGAATACGGCAACTACACCCAGTCCCTGGCTGGTCTTGCGGAGGTCGGGCTTCGGCGGGGTCCGCATCGAATCTGCCGTGTCTATCCGGGCATCAAGCACAAGGGCAAGTGCATCCGCATAGCTCCGCCACTGGAAAACCGTACGTGCCTTTTCACCGGTCAACCGGGCTTCTGGCAGGTGCGTTTCGGCCCGGGCGGTGGTAATCAGCTCTGGCCCCAATGCCTCGATTTCATCGGCTACCTGATGCATCAGCGCAGCGCGCTGCCTGACGTTCCAGCGTTTGAACGACAGATAGGCATTCCGTGCTTGGGTTACCGCATGGTCTATTGCGTTCAGTGATGTCTTATTATTCATGATACCTTGTCCGTTAGGGCAGCCAACGGCAAATTTAAATAATCCGGCAATACCGGGCGCGTCGCAAGGGCATCATCGATGATTTTTTGCACGCGTGCTCTTTCTTCACCTTCCAACGGCAGCCTCGGCGCACGTACATGTTCGTTGCTCAACTTTTCGGCCGTGGCCGCAAGTTTAATGTACTGCACCAGGCGGGGATGGATATCCAGCTCGAGCAATGGCATGAACCACCGGTAAATCTCCAAGGCCTCGCTGAGCAGACCAGCCTGGACGAGCCTGAAAATTGCCACCGTTTCACGGGGAAATGCATCCACCAAGCCGGCTACCGAACCGTGCGCACCAGCCACCTGGCTTTCCAGTGCCAGAGTATCCACGCCGCCCATGATCTTGAAGCGCTCGCCGAACCGGTTGAGCATGCGGGTTACGTTGGTAATATCGCGGGTAGATTCTTTTACCGCCTGTATATTGGGGCTTTCCGCCAGCTGTTCAAACATGTCCAGCGTGACGTATATACCATAGTCAACCGGGTTATTGTAAATCATGATGGGCAGGGACGTGGCGGTTGCTATGGTTCTGAAATAAGTCACTACCTCCCGGTCGGAAGCTCGGTACCTCATGGGTGGTAGCACCATCAGCGCGTCCGCGCTGCGTTTTTCCGCTTCCCGAGCAAAAAGTACGGCATCATCGGTCGTTTGTTCGGCAATATTCAGTACAACGGGTAGGTTTGATGGCACATGTTGCCTGGTAAAGGTCAATAGTTCGAATTTCTCTTTGGTGCTCAGCGTACTGGCTTCGCCCAACGTGCCGGCGATGATAAGTCCCGAAATCCCGGCGTCGATTTGTGCACGGAAATTTTTTTCAAACATGCCATAATCAATAGCGCCGTCTGCGGTAAAAGGTGTCAGCAATGCCGGATAAACCCCATGCCATAGTTCTGTTTTGCTCATGTCTTCTTTATTAAATATAGTAAGTCTCGTTTTCTATACGCATCTATCCGTTTAGCGTGATGCATGCGGCAGTCGGTTCAAAGATAACGGCTTTGGACAGCGGTGGACAACCCGTCAATTAATCATTCGTATGCAAATATTGACAAGTTGCCTATTTATCGGACGGTTTTATTGGACGGTGTTGAGGTACTTGGAAATGTATTCTTTAGGAGAGGTGCCGATTACGGTTTTGAATACCCGGTTGAAGTTGGTGATACTGTTGAAACCACACGTATACGCTACACCTGCGATGCTGTCATAGCCACCGCCGGTGAGCTTTCGGCAAGCTTGGTTGACGCGGATTTCATTAAGAAACGTCACAAAGGTGACGCCCGTGCGCTTTTTAAAGTAGCGGCAGAATGCTTGAGGGGTAAGGTACGCTTCAGCGGCAACGTCCTCCAAGGTTAGCGCGGTGTGGTAATGTTGGAGGATATAGTTGTAAATATTAGCCATACGAAGGCCTTCTGAATCGGTAATGGGTTCCCTGGCAAAGGTGTAGAGGTGTTCTGGTCTCGGATTTAGCTTGCAGAAAGCCCTCAGCAGGTGGAGAAAGTGCAGCATCTGGTCCATGCTTCCGGAATTCTTGAGTCGGAGGATACGTTTGGAAACGGTATGAAAATGCTGCGGCGGAAGCCGGAAACCGTTGCCGTATTCCTTTAGGAAGGAATTCAATTGGCTTAGCTCCGGCAGTTGAAAAAAATCTGCCAAACGGCCGTTGTTAGGGTCATAGAAAACGGAAATGGTATGCACATCGGCGGACGTCCCGTTTCCGAATTTCTGCCCTTTGAACACGTGCGATTGATTGGGGGCAATCATGAAGATATCGTCGGGGCCGAAACCATGCATGGTGTTTTCGACAATCAGGGTACCCTCTCCTTTAATTATCCAAATCAATTGGGCTTCCTTATGGCGGTGCAGATGCGGATAGAACTGCGGGATAATATCTTCCTGAACCATTACGGTTTTATCGGGTACAACCGGAATCGTAAACTGCAATGCCTTCATGTTATTATGGGGTTAGTTAAATTGTTGTATAAATGTACAGATCTTGATAGTATTTATGCAAATCTTTGGCAATATTGGTTAAAATATGGTGATGCTGGGCTAAAAATCGGGAAGGCTGGGCCAGTTACCGGCATAGTGGATTAAATCGGTGAAATAAAAGTTAATATGTGGCTATAGCAGGGGATAAGTTTGCCCTATATTTGCCCTGTTTGTGCTCCGTTGGCGCATGAAGACTAACCATATTCCAAACCCATACGTAAATTGTTGCGTGGGACGAATGTCAAGATCAGCTACGTTTATGGCAATGAGCATTATTCGACTACAGAAAAGGATGGCAGTCTTGCTATTGGGCATGCTGCTGCCGATGGCAGGGCAGACCCAGCAACCGGGGTTTGCCGAAGCACTTTACGAACAGGCAAGCGAGGCCTCAGGATTGGTCGTCCAATACGGAAACGATGTGCGGGCAATCGATTACTTTTATGGCCCGATGGCGTCCGCCGGCTTCGGCCGGTGGGGGATGGCTTCCGCCAACTCGCCTGAACAGCGGGAGCGCTTGCTGCAACTGGACAACGAGTACCTGACCAAACTTGCCCGGTTGGATTTTGATGCGATGAGCATACACGGGCGGGTAGATTACGTGCTACTCAAACGGAAGATTGAGGCCAATATGATGCGCTTGAAGGAAGAGGCTGAGCGGTATAGGCGCATCGAGCCTTATATTCCGTTCGCCGGAACCATCTATGCTTTTGAAGCGAAGCGCCGGCGGGGCACTAGCGTAGAAGGCCAGGTGGTTGCCCAGCAACTACATAATGCGCTTACTGAATTGGAAGCTGCCAAAAAAAGCATGGAGGGGCGCAGTGAACTTGACCAAAACGAAGCGGCTTTTGCGGCAGCTGTGGTAGACGGGCTCAAAGCGCGCCTGAAAAGTACGTACGATTTCTACAATGGATATGATCCGCTGTTTACCTGGTGGGTACCTGAACCCTATAACGCACTTGACCAAGCACTGGATGAATATGCCAAGCTCATTCGCTCAAAAAGCGATGCCCGCGTTTTTGACGATGGCAGCCATATTGGGGGGCAGCCCATCGGGCGCGAGGAACTGAATCGGCAACTGCAAGAAGAAATGATTGCTTACACAGCGGATGAGCTGTTGAAACTTGCCGATAAAGAATTTGCTTGGTGTGAAGCGGAACTATTGAAGGCTTCACGTGAAATGGGTTTTGGAGACGACTGGCGGGCTGCGCAGGAAAAGGTGAAAAATAGCTATGTGCCGCCGGGCAAGCAGCCGGAATTGATTATCAAGCTGAATGACGATGCCATTCAGTTCATTAGGCAGCATGAACTGATGGATTTGCCTCCGCTGGCAGAAGAAACATGGGGCATGATCATGATGACGCCAGAACGACAACTGGTGAACCCGTTTTTTACCGGCGGCCGGGAAATCAGTGTATCGTATCCAACCAATACCATGTCGCACGAACAGAAGCTGATGAGTATGCGGGGCAATAACCCCTATTTTTCACGCGGTACGGTGCAGCATGAACTGGTACCCGGGCATCACCTGCAATACTTCATGAACAGCCGCTATAAACCTTACCGGAGGGAAGCGTTCAATACGCCGTTCTGGACCGAGGGATGGACGTTGTACTGGGAGTTGCTGCTGTATGACAAGGGATTTGCACAAACGCCGGAGGAACGTATCGGCATGCTCTTTTGGCGGATGCACCGCTGTGCGCGCATCACCTTTTCGATCAAATTTCACCTTGGTGAATGGACACCGCAGCAATGCATCGATTACCTCGTAGACAAGGTGGGACATGAGCCGGCCAATGCCCACGGTGAGGTGAAACGTTCTTTTGAGGGTAACTACGGGCCCTTGTACCAACTGGCGTACCTGGTGGGCGGTTTGCAGCTTTTCAGCATCAAGAAAGAACTGGTAGATAGCGGAAAGATGACGTTTAAGCAGTTTCACGACGCCGTTATCAAACAGAACTACCTGCCGATGGAAATGGTACGTGCCACGTTAACCAACCAAAAGTTGGAGAAGGATTATGAAACAAACTGGAAGTTCTACGATTTCAACAGATGACTACAATAACGGATAAGGGATTTAAATCATCTTTGGGATTGATGGACGCTACCATGCTGGTAGCCGGAAGCATGATCGGATCGGGCATATTCATTGTCAGTGCGGATATCGCACGGAATACCGGCAGTGCGGGTTGGCTCATGATGGTATGGCTGATTACCGGTTTCATGACACTCACGGCCGCACTGAGTTACGGGGAGCTCAGTGCGATGTTTCCAAAAGCGGGTGGGCAATATATTTACCTGCGGGAAGCTTATAACCCCCTGGTCAGCTTCGTGTTCGGTTGGACGTTTTTTACGGTTATCCAAACAGCCACCATCGCCGCGGTGGGGGTGGCTTTTGCTAAATTCACAGCCTATCTGCTGCCGGCGTTGGATGAAGACGTGACAGTAATGGATTGGGGATTTCTGCAGCTATCGGCAGCCCAGCTGGTTTCTATTGCCGTTATCCTATTGCTCACCATCGTCAATACCCGGGGCGTCAACAGTGGGAAGGCCGTACAAACCGGCATCACCGTTATCAAAATTGTCAGCTTGCTCGGCTTGGTGCTTTTCGGGTTTTTTGCTTTTAACCTGGACGTATGGCGGGCCAATTGGTTGTCAGGCAATGCATGGCATCTGCACCGGCTCAACACAGACGGCTCGTTGGCGGAATATACGGCATTCGCCGCGCTGGGTGCCGTTGCCGCAGGCATGGTGGGCGCAATATTCAGCAGCGATTCATGGCATGCCTCTTCATCGGTTGCCGGCGAAATCAAAAACCCGGGGCGTAACGTGGGGTTGAGCTTGGCATTGGGCACCATTATCGTCACGGTGGTTTACCTGCTGACCAACCTGATGTATACCGGCGTACTCACGATGGAACAGATGGCCGCATCGGATAAAGATCGGGTGGCGATGACCGCGGCCCGGGAGATTTTCGGGCCCTTGGGCATCACCATCATTGCCATCATGATCATGGTCTCTACTTTTGGCTGCAACAACGGTCTGATCATGGCAGGAGCCCGGGTATACTACTCCATGGCACAGGATGGACTCTTCTTCCGGAAGGTGGGAAAATTGAATAGGTTTTCGGTTCCGGGTGTGGCGCTTTGGCTGCAATGTATCATCGCTTCGCTATGGTGCCTCAGCGGCAAGTACGGCGACCTGCTGGATATGATTTCCATCGTGGTGGTCATGTTCTATGTGCTATGTATTATCGGTATCTTCAAATTGCGTAGGTCGAGACCCGGGGCGCCGCGGCCATACAAAGCTTTCGGCTACCCGGCGTTGCCGCTGATGTACATTCTGATGGGAACAGCCTTCATTGTACTGATGATCATCTACAAACCGGATTATACCTGGCCGGGGGTTATCATTGCGTTGCTGGGTATTCCCGTTTATTACCTGATACGTAGGCGGAGCTCGCTTCCGCCGAACTCCGATGTCGGCAACTCCAAGTAAATAATAATGCTGTAACTATGAACTGCAAGGAAAAAATATGCCGTTACCTGGCTCAACTGTGTGTATGCGGATTGATTACTATAAACGTGGCCGGCGCCCAGGGCACCGCGGAAGACTATCAGCGGGCGGCTGCATTTGGCGAGACCACCCGAAATAAGGTGTATTATTCCCCCAGCAGCTTCACCTGGCTGGAAAACGAGTTGAAATGCTGGTACGTAAACCAGACGCCGGAAGGCAAGCGTTTTATGCTGGTAGATGCTGTTGCGCGCAGCAAGGTACAGGCCTTCGATCATGGTAAACTCGCCGCTTCACTGGCTTCCGCAAGCGGGGAAAGCGTAGATGCTGATAGCCTTCCGTTTAACGCTATAAGGTATATAACGGCTAGCCAAATCGAATTTGACGCTTTTAATAAAGTGTGGAGTGTCAGCTTAGCCGATTACCGGGCGACCGACACGGGAAGGAAGCCCGAACCTCCGCGTTGGGGCCGTGGGGGCGGCCGTTATTGGGGCGACCCGGATGAGGACGGCATTCGCGAGATCCCCTCGCCCGACAGCAACTGGGTGGCTTACATTAAGAATTATAACGTCTACGTCCGCCCGAGAGGCAAGCGCGAGGGTGAGCTGCAGTTGAGTTATGACGGGGCGTTAGGAAATGCTTATTCGCCGTACATTGCCTGGTCGCCGGATTCCAGGAAACTGGCCGTCAACAAGGTAAGGCCCAACACCCAACGGAAGATTTATTTCGTCGAGTCATCGCCCAGCACGCAGTTGCAGCCTATCCTCCAGGAGCGGAATTACCTGAAGCCCGGTGATGCGCTGCCGCAAAGTCAACCGGTATTGTTCCTGCTGGAAAGCAGGCAATCTTACGCGGTCCAGCCAGAACTGATTCCCAATCAGTATGGCTTGTCGCGCCTCGAGTGGCGTAAGGACAGCCGTGCCTTTACCTTTGAATACAACCAGCGGGGCCACCAGCGTTATGAAGTGTTTTCGATGGATGCGTCAACAGGTCAGGTTTCCTCATTAATCACCGAAACCAGCAGTACGTTTATCGACTACAGCGGCAAAAAGTACCGGAAGGATATTAACGACGGACGGGAAATGATCTGGGCTTCGGAGCGCGATGGCTGGAACCACCTTTACTTATATGACGGTAGCACAGGGAAAGTGAAAAACCAGATTACCAAAGGGGAGTGGGTGGTGCGTGAAGTTGTGCATGTAGATGAAGAAAAGCGGTATCTCATCTTTGCCGGCAGCGGACGCGAAGCTGGACAGGATCCTTATTTTATCCAGTATTACCGCGTAAATTTCGACGGGTCGGGCTTGACCGCCCTGACCAGCGAAAATGGCAACCACCGAGCTACATTTTCTTCGGACCATTCCATGTTTGTTGACACGTATTCGCGGGTTGACGCCGCGCCGGTGTCGGTGCTGCGCAGCGCAGCGGATGGCAAGGTATTGCTTGAACTGGAAAAAGCCGACGTCAGCGAGCTGCTCGCCACGGGCTGGAAGTATCCCGAGGTGTTCCACGCCACGGGCCGCGACGGCGTTACAGACATCTGGGGCGTTATCATCCGGCCTTCGAATTTTGACCCTTCTAAGTCTTATCCCGTCATCGAAAATATCTATGCTGGGCCACAGGGATCGTTCGTACCCAAGAACTTCGGCACACAGCAGGGGATGGCTGCCTTGGCCGAGTTGGGTTTCATTGTGGTGCAGATCGATGGGATGGGTACGTCTAACCGTTCCAAAGCCTTTCACGATGTCTGCTGGAAGAACCTAAAGGATGCGGGGTTTCCCGACCGCATCCTGTGGATGAAGGCCGCAGCCGCCAAGTATTCGTACATGGACCTCAGCCGCGTGGGTATCTATGGTACCTCAGCCGGTGGGCAGAACGCGGCAGGCGCGGTGTTGTTCCATCCCGAATTTTACAAGGTAGCTGTGTCGTCATGCGGGTGCCACGACAACCGGATGGATAAGATGTGGTGGAACGAGCAGTGGATGGGCTATCCAATCGGGCCGCATTACGCCGAATGTTCCAACGTGGTTAATGCGCACCGGTTGCAGGGCCGGTTGATGCTTATCGTCGGCGAAGTAGATGACAATGTAGACCCGGCGTCCACCATGCAGGTGGTGGATGCGCTCATTAAGGCGAATAAAGATCATGAGCTGGTGGTCGTGCCAGGATTAGGACATAGCTCGGGCGGAGAATATGGTGAACGCAAACGCCGCGATTTCTTTGTGAAACACCTGCTTGGGGTAGAGCCGCCGGTTTGGGATGGGCAGCGGGAGCTTGTTAAAATAGATAAGCGGCCTTGAATGTAAGCGAGGGTTCTACGTGTCCCCCGGCACGTCGGTAGCCCTTGTGCCGGATCGGAGAATAATACATTAAATTCCAAGTTGAAGTTGCGAAAATCCGACTATAATCCGGTGAAGTAGTAAAGTATATTTGTCATATAATACGCTAACCAATTAGAAGTTATTCATCGATTGCAGAGGGATCTACGGCATGTCTCAATAAGTGTTATATAGACATGTTAAGATAATCAGCGTTAGGATAATTGGCATTCCGGAACGAGCTTACGGCATCGCGGGTTTATATAGAAATGAGTTTACTATGGTGTTACCAAATTTAACCAAATGGTCGAAAAATGAAAAAAGTGCAACTATCAACATGGCTAAATAGCTTCGTGTGTTGTTTTCTGCTGTTCGCCATGCAGCAATTGTATGCGCAGGAGATACCGGTGGCCGGTGTGGTGCGCGATCAACAGGGGAATCCGCTGCCCGGAGTCAGCGTCGTTGAACGGGGTACCGGCAAAGGAGTGAAAACCGATGAAAACGGTTTTTATGAGATTAGCATAACGTCCGCCGGACGAACGCTGATTTTTTCATCGGTAGGTTTCCATGCGCAGCAACATGTGATCCGGGCAGCGGCTGGGAGCTTCGACATTACGTTGGAAGAAGACTTATCCAGCTTGGATGAGGTGGTCATCATCGGCTATCAGGATGTAACCCGCCGGAAGACAACGGGTGCTATTGCCTCGGTAAAAGGAAAAGAGTTCGAGAACACGCCTTATACGACATTCGATGCCATGTTACAGGGCCGGGTAGCGGGTATGACGGTATTGAGCCCGTCCGGAGAGCCGGGCACAAATAATATTGTCAATATCCGTGGGAGCAGCAACCTTGAGTTGGCCAATAATTCCATTTCCGCGCCTTTATACGTGATAGACAACATCATCTATGATGTAAATGACTTCGGTTCGGCCTATGGGGCAAACCCGTTGCAGTCTATCAACCCCAACGACATCGAATCTGTCGATATCCTGAAAGATGCTTCGGCATCAGCCATCTATGGGGCCCGGGCTGCGAATGGGGTAATCATTGTTAAAACCAAGCGGCCGATGGCCGGTAAACCGGAAATCCGCGTATCGGCGTTTTACGGTATTGCTGATCGCCCGGCGATGAAGCCCATACAAGTGGGAACCGCGGAACGGCGTCTCAAAATGGATATGCTCTATATCGGCGGCAATGACAACTGGTTTTATAATAATCAGCTGAGCATGATGCTGACCGATAGCCTGAATCCGGCATTTAACAACAATACCGACTGGCAAGGGCTGTTCCTGCGGGCTGCCGCCCTGAATAACGTCAATGCCAGCGTGGGGGCGAGTACTGAAAATTTCACTTATCGTTTTTCTGTGCAGCGGTATTACGAGGAAGGCGTGATGATCGGCTATGAAAATGACAACGTCACACCTCGCATCTTCCTGCAGGCCAATCCCACACCGAATCTCCAGTTCGAAACTAACCTGTTTGCCGGTCTCACAAGGGCCAAGCATGGCTCGGGAGATGGTGTGTACGGATCCAAGTATCCTTTTAACACTTGGGGGTTCCCGTCGTCGTTCTGGCAGATTACCGATGAGGAAGAGGCGGTGTATACCGGCAGGTACGACGACTTGATGGACAATGACAGGACGACCAGCATTAATGGCAATACGGCTTTTACCGTCAAAAAGGTTGTTGTTCCGGGACTGTCTTTTCGTACGCAATTCTCTTATAACATCAACAACAATACGCGTGATCTCTTCCAGCCGGGCCTGATTACGCCGAACCGCAGGAACTATGCGCGGAGCTGGGTGTACCAGAACCAGCGCTGGGAAGTGGAAAGTTTTTTTAATTATATCAAGACCATTAAAGATGACCACACGTTGTCCGGCGTGCTGGGCTACGGTATGGAAAAGAATACGCAAAACAACCGCTTCGCGTCCGGCTGGAATGACAACAGCACAGTGGTCAAATCCGTGTCTGGCATACCCTCCGGGCCGGATCTGTATGCCTGGACCGACCTCGCAGAACGCTCGCGGGTGTCGGTGTTCGGGCGCCTAAGTTACGACTACAAGGGACGCTACCTCTTATCCGGTAGTTACCGTCAGGATGCTTCGTCACGGTACAGCCGAGACAATCGCTGGGGTGTGTTCCCAGCCGTGTCGGCAGGATGGGCCGTATCGGAGGAACCATTCTTTGAGCCGCTTAAGCATGCGGTGTCTTTCTTCAAATTCCGGGGAAGTTATGGGCTTACCGGCTTGGATCCAGGCAGTTACTATGCGCAATACATGACGCTTGGCTTCAACGCTGGATACGTAGGAGCGGTGTTGGATAACGGCAATGAAGTGGCCCCCAATACGTATAACGGCACCACCGTAACCTACCCGAATTATCAGAACGCAGCCTCCTCACCCGGTATCCGCTGGGAACGCACGCCGCAGTTTAACGTGGGGGTCGACGCCAATTTCATCGAGGACCGGATATCGGTAACGGCCGACTACTATATCCGTAATTCCCAATCCTTGGTATTCCAGTCGCCCGCACCCTTGACCACGGGCTTTTCTCAGCTGACCGGCAACTTTGTTGATATCCGCAATTCGGGGGTAGAACTGACGATCAATTCGGTAAATACGCGCGCCGGGGCTGCCTTCCATTGGAGTACCAATTTCAACATCGCCTTTAACAAGAATATGGTTACCGGACTGCCCAACGGAGGGCGTGAGTTCCGTACGGGGCCGCCCTGGATGGAACGTACATTGAATATCGGGCAACCGTTGTTCCCCTTTCAGGTATGGCGGGTTAATGGGGTTTTCGCCACGGACGCCGACGTGCCCATCGATCCGCTCACCGGCAACAGGTTACGCAACGGTCTCACCGGACAATACTATAAAGCAGGCGACCCGGCACCTGTTGATGTTAATGGCGACTACATTATCGATTACCTCGACAAGATTTCTTTAGGTGATCCCAACCCGCGGGTTGTTGGGGGGTTAACTAATAGCTTTGCCTACAAGGGGTTCACTTTGCAGGTGCTTGTCACCTTCGTAGAGGGGCGGAGCTTGTGGAACGGTTACTTGTCCGACCGGCTGCAGGATGCTGGGTCGCCTACCTTGTTTACCACCTGGGGAACCAATTCAGCGATTGCGGGCGACTTCAACCTGTCTGACTTCTGGCTGCGGCCGGGTGATCGATCGCGTTTTCCGAACCTGTTTTCCAATACGGTGGACAACTGGCACATTGCTCAGAATTATTTCGTAGAGAATGCCAGTTTTGTGAGGCTTAAGAACATCCAGCTGGGGTATAACTTGCCGCAGAAAATCGTCGACAAGCTGAGGTTCAGGTCTATCCGGCTGTTCAGTGTGGTCGATAACCTGTATATCCGCTCATGGTCAGACACCCCAGACCCCGAAGCCGTTGAGCCGAATGGTTACTCCACCGGGAATGGATATCCTATTCCTAAGAAGTTCACGTTTGGAATTGATGTATCATTTTAATCCGATAGACCATGATAAGGAAAATAGTTATCGTGCCAATCTGTATGCTGCTGTTCGGCATAAGCGCCTGCAGCAGTTTCCTCGACCTGGAACCCCAGAGCAACCCGACCGATTTAAACTTTTGGAAGACCGAAGAGGACGCCAATTCGGGCGTGGCTTCTATATATGCACTGCTGCGGCAAGCGTTCAATTATGCCGAAGGGATGAGCTTCTACGCGTATGGCGATCTGCCGTCTGACGAGTTCAGCACGGCAAACGGCGGCGTATGGCCTTTTCCTGAAGTGATTAACATGAACTGGTCGATGGCGGTTCCTTCTTCAGAGACCTGGCATGTCATGATGCGCCTTCGGCGATATGACCTGTTTTACCGGACCATTGACCAGGCCAACCGTGTGCTAAAATATGTGCCGGAAATGCCAGCCTCGGCATTTCCAAGCGAGGCAGTCCGCAACCGGCTCCTGGGCGAGGCGTATTATCTGCGTGCCTTCACCTATTTTTACATGAGCCGGGTTTGGGGCGGTGTGCCGATTGTAACGGCCACCGTACCGGTAGATGAGGCGGAAGATCTCCCCGCCTCTCCGGCGGATGCCGTGCTGGCCCAGTGCTTGGCCGATATCGAAATAGCAAAAGGGTTGCTCAGCTGGGAGCGGGGCTCATCAACCAACAGGGCTGTACGGGCTAATAAGGCAGCGTTGTTTGCGTTAGCGGCACATGTGTATGCTTGGCAGGGAAATTATGCCCAATGTGCGGTAGCTGCAGACTCGGTCATACAACGCGGCGGACTGGCTTATGTGGGGCGTGCGCGTAGTTCCTACCTTACCATATTTGAGGGGCAGTCGGAAGAAGGGATATTCGAGATTTCACAAAATGCGGCAAACGAGGGTACCAGACTGGGCGTAGGCTATTATACACTGGTTGAACCCTACCTGAGGGGCCAAGCGGGCAATCCGCGGCTGATGATTTCGCATAGCCGGATTGGTGAGCTTTATGCGAGCAACGATCTGCGCCTGGGGAGTGCCTTTGATATTACCACGAATGAGGTATCTGCCGTCTGCATCAAGTATTCAAATGTTGCCTATACAAATGAAACGGCTAATGCAGTGGCGGTGTTCAAAAACAACATCATCGTGTTTCGGTATTCGGACGTCAGGCTGCTGCAGGCAGAAGCGCTCGCGGCTACGGGCAACAGCGGTGCGGCGCTGGCTATCCTCAATGAAGTGCGAGCACAAGCCGGGTTGGGACATTGGGATCAGAGCGGTGACTTGTTTTCCGAAATCATTGAAGAAAGGGGACGCGAATTGTTTCTTGAAGGACACCGTTATTATGACCTGATCCGTCTGGCTCGTTATAACGGAACCCTACGGTTTGGTCCGAAGATGACGTCCGCCGAATTCAACGCCGGGAAGTACTACTGGCCGTTTGACCCAACCTTGCTGAATGTAAATAAACAGCTACGGCAAACGCCGTTTTGGAGCAGGATAAATATGTAAGGAGCCATATTAAAAAGGTTATGTAACCGGCATCAATTGCCACAACAACACGACACGAATAATGAAAACAGTTAATATTTCGAGGTTATTGTTTATCCCGCTTTCCGTAGCGGCGTTGTTAGCCGCCTGTGGCAAACAGGATTATTTGGTTGACGGTGGGCGGCATGAGGCCCGGGTAAACCTGAGCACTTACGATTACTTAGCGCAACATCCGGCAGGGTTATTTGATACGCTGATTACCGTTATCGATCATTTCGGTTTGCGGGAGGAAATCAATAATGCGGCCACGTTCTTTGCGCCAACTAACTACTCCATCCGGCGTTTTTACCAACACAAGTGGAACGAACTCCGCGCCATAGATGAGAACGCAACATATTCACTGGATCAGATGCTGCAGGATATCGTAGTTGACTCGCTGAGGGCCTATATCTATCCCGATGGCCACTTTAGCCTGGCCAGCGCATCCACGCAGTATACACCGATTGCTAATGCTTCGGGAATAGAAGGTTTTAGGTATCATAAGCAGTTGCAGCCGCCGGGGCAGTGGTCGTTCCAGCCGGTCTACTATCTGTTTTACGTCAAAGTGCGGGGAGAGCAGGATGGGGTGGCCGACGACGGAACGGTGACCACCCCGGAGGGCGATTTGGCCGACCTGCGGATACGGTGTCAGACCCAAGGTATTGAAACCGCTACTGGAACTATCATCAATGTGTTGGCTAACAACCACACGTTTATATCGGATTTTAATCCGCCGCAGGAGGAAGTGGAGCCCGATTGGGGGATTGTGTTTGAATATGATTTGGCGTTCCCCTATGACGCAGCAAATTATTCCGGTACTACGGTATCCGTAAACCAAAGCCAGTTAGCCGATGCATTAGGGCTTTCAACGGCTGAAATCGTCAGCCTATTCGGCAGCACAATAATCTTCTACGGCGCAGAAAGTACCGGTGAGCTTAACCCTAACAGTACGGCAAATGCCCCGGGGCATTGGTTTGACGAGGAAGGCAATGTAACCAATTGGGGAGCCACCGCCCGGTTGTTTTCGGAGTACAACGTGGCAGGCTTCAGCTTCACTATCGGCCAGTATCCAGGCCAGACCAATAGGGGAACGACGTA
Source organism: Parapedobacter composti (assembly GCF_900112315.1). Classification (GTDB taxonomy): domain Bacteria; phylum Bacteroidota; class Bacteroidia; order Sphingobacteriales; family Sphingobacteriaceae; genus Parapedobacter; species Parapedobacter composti. Next base: position 171,963 of record NZ_FOLL01000001.1, read on the forward strand.
TACCATCCGGCAAGCCATGGTCTATAACGATGGGGTTGGAGAGCCCATACAGGTTACCTTTATTTTTAACGTGACCATTGAATAAGTGAATGCGCATAATAGGTGTAAACAAAAAATATCAAGGATGAATGTGAGATTATCGACGGTGTCGGCCCTTGTGGGAACGGCCGTGGCCATAGGAAGCTGTACCAAAGTAGAAAACGGGTACATCAGCGATTACATTACCTACAATATACAGACACTGGAAGCCGTTCAGGGTCAGGTGGCTTATACCGGTTCACTGGTGTTGGATGGGAGCACATCACCTGTAAACGTGCGGTTGCTGAGCATCCGGGATAAGGAAACAGGGCGGGAGGCAACCGAATTCCTTGAAACATACGATATCGCGACGTTTCAGGGGGAGATTACAGCTGAAGACAATACATTGGAGAAGCTGATGACCAAGATAGCCATCGCTAAGGTGCCGGCTATTATGATCAATGAAACAGGTGGCCGAGTGGGGCTTACCCGATCGACCACCAACGTAAATACCGGGTTGTATACGATTGATGTGGAGGTCACCAACGTCAGGGGAACAAAGGTACTCAATGAGGCGCTCGATATCCGACTGCTGCCGGCCGTGTCTCATAATATTTCCTATCAGGCCATGACAACGTCGGACTTCGGGATAGAAGATAATTTTATTGATGCGAGCCAGCATCTTGAGATTGAAGTGCGGCGCGAGCCGACCGAAGAGAATAAAATCATTCTGCAGTGGGTAGACCGAAACGGTACCCCATTCAACCCCAAGGCGGGCGAAATCATCAAACGGGGAGATCGGCCGACGTTTTCAGATTGGTCTCCTTATTTCCCCGAGGAGGTGACCGACACGGGCATCAGCTATAAATTCCCGAATACGGGCCTGAACTATCCGCTTATTCGGCAAATCAATTTGGCGGGATCTGCCTGGAATGACGGCATTGTCTACTACCGGGTGGTTGGATCAGCTACAGACATCAACAGGAACATCAACCCGGTGAGTACCATCAACTATCACCTGAACGGTACCTACACGGTAATTTATCATTTGAAAAACGTAGTCCGAACAGTCCGATGAATATCAGTTTGAGTTTGCTTAGGTGGATTTACCTTGTCATAGCCGTGCTGTTGCTGGCAGGCGCCTGCAAAAAGAAAGGCATCGCGCCGGAAATATTGCCCGAGGAGGAAGAGGGGCCGCAGGCCGGTACGCTGGGTGTCTATATCCCCAAGGAGTTTGCGCAGATGGATCTGAACAGCAGCTTAAGCACATGGTCTTACGCCAGAAGCCGGCAGTCTGAACATTTTATCGTCTTCTGGGGGTTTGGCTATGGAAGTCATGATCCTAACTCGCCTGACGTTCCGCAGGCTTATCGTGTAGACATCGATGACCTGCTGGATAAGGCCGAAGAATTTTATGAGCTGAATATCAATACGCTGAAATTCGCCGAACGGGGCATCGGCCAATCCAATCTGGATCGGTATAAAATGATGATTTTCCTTCACTATACTACCGAATGGATGGCCTACGGTGGTGGGTATGACGATGTCATCGGTGCCTTATGGATCAGTCCAAGCACAGCGCAACCCGTGGGGGCGACCATTGCACATGAAATCGGACACAGCTTCCAATACCAGGTGCGTTGTGATTTGGGGGCCGCCCACGGCTTTCGGTACGGCTTCGGCGGCAATGGTGGAAACGGCTTCTGGGAACAGACCGCTCAATGGCAGGCTCACCAGAGTTATCCTGGCGAGAATTTTGGATCACATCATTTTTCGGTATACGCCGAAAACTATCATCGACATCAAATTCACGAATGGTACCGTTATGCCAACTATTTTATTCACCACTATTGGGCGGATAAGCATGGGTTGGATATCATCGGCAGGATTTGGCGGGAAGCGATCCAGCCTGAAGACCCCATTCAAGCGTACAAACGTATAACGGGCATCACTGACGCACAATTGAATGACGAGATCTACGATATGGCTACCAAGTTTGCCACTTGGGATATTGGGGCACTACGCGATTTGGGTGCAAATCATATTGGGGCGTTGACCTATAAGTTTACCATGCTTGCAGACGGAACCCTGCGTGTTGCGTACGATCGTACCCCCGGCACGACAGGATATAACGTCATCCCCCTGGAAGTACCGGATGCCGGCACCGAGGTTTCCATTGCCTTTACTGGCTTAATTAATAAGGCGGGGTACAACCCCATTGCTGTTCCTTCCCGTGCCGGCTGGCGGTATGGCTATGTTGCACTGCTTGGAAATGGCAACCGCGTATATGGGGATATGCAAAGTGGTACAAGCGGTACAGCCACCTTTACGGTTCCGCCCGGAACAGAGCGGCTGTTTTTCGTTGTTACCGGCGCCCCTGCCTCATATGCGCCACATGCCTGGGATGACGATGAGTCCAACGACGAACAGTGGCCCTACGAGATAAAGGTTACGAATACCAATGTCATCGGATACCTGACGTTCGATGACGACGATGAACCGGAAGATATCACCTTTACCTATAATATCAGTTTTCCTTATGACGCCCAAAATTATTCGGGAACAACTGTGAGCGTTGACCAAGGGCAGCTTGGCTCTGCATTTGTCTTCCAGCCCAGTGACATTGCTGCCCGGCTGTCCAGCGGAACGGTCTCGTTCTATGCGGTTGAACCGACGGGCACCTTAAATGGAACTACCACGGCAAATGGTTATGGACATTGGTTTGGCGCCAGTGGAAATGTGGTTCCATGGGGTGCTGACGCCCGTATTTTCTCGGAGTTTAACGCGTCGAATTTGGTGTTTACGATCGGACAGTATCCCGGGCAGACGACGGCAGGTGCCACGTATACCATCAGACAGGCCCTGGTATATGAGTACGAGCCGGGGCGAACCGTTCAGGCGACTTTTGTCTTTAACGTGAACATCCAATAGGCAGTCAGGGCCGCATCATTTGTGGTGCGGCTTTTTTTTGCTCCGGCCTGTTGCCGCATTTTTGCAATATCGGTCTAATTTTTGTCTGCCCGACCTCTTTCTACCCATCCCTTTTCCCTATACGATCCCGATAGGTATCCGATGAAATACGGTCAAATGGCCTTTTTACCGAAGTATTATTGGATATCTATAGGATATCACACGGGAGAAGCACGGGAGAAGCACAGGTGAGGGTGCTACCGGGCACCGACCGGCGCTGAACTTGATTACGGGTTACAGTTTTTGGATACCTGTTAATATCAGGTTATGATTAACTAAAATAGAATTATCGCTTAACACGGATTCTTTATAGTTTTAGACAGAATTATCCATCGTGTATCGCTTGTTTAATGTATTAAATTAACAGGGTTTATTGAAAATCCTGCATAGGCTGTCTTTAAAAAGAAATAGAATAGTAGCGTAACGCAAGCTGCAATCTTTAAACAATATTCGAATGAACATGTATAACGTATTCTTGTATGCCGTCTTTTTCGTTGCTGTTTTTGTTCAGGGTGTTAACACCGCTCACGCACAAAACGGGGACCAGATACTGGATGGGATTGGTGAAACCGGAATGATTGCCCGTTATGTGTTTGATGGCGACACCAAAGACTGGTCCCGGAATAATTTGCACGCCCAAATTCAAGGCGCTGGGGTCAAATTTGTCAATGACAACCGGTTTGGGAAGGTCTTGTCGCTCACTGGCGATAGCAGCGCGTTTGTTGCGATACCCGAAGAGGCATTGGCCGACCTGGAGTCGCTTAGTATATCCGGATGGATATACCTGCGTTCGGCCCAGCCCGGCCAGCGTTTTTTTGATTTTGGAAAGGATACCGCCAAGCATTTCTTTGCAGCCCCGGTAGGGACAAAAGCCCAGGCGGGCTTCCAGGCGCTGATAACGGCGGAAGGAAACAATGCCAAGGGGGCGGTTTCTCCGGCTATAGAAACGGATAAGTGGATTCATCTTGCCGTCGTAATTGATGTTCCCTCCAAATCTGTCATGACTTACGTTGATGGCATGCCGGTGGGCGAAGCCAAGGAGGTTCCACTGGAGTTGACAGCAGTATTCGATCCGCAATCTGGCGGGAAGAATCAGCTTTATATCGGAAAATCGCTGCTGCCTGAGGATCCTTATCTTGATGCCATGATACATGATTTTCGTATTTACCGTATTCCCTTAAGTGGAAGTCAGGTTAATAGAATCTATAACAATTCACAGCGGGGAGCCAATCGGCGTGCGGTAAACGAGGGTAAGCCGGAGGAAGATCTGCCGACTTTCCTGTTGTCCCAGTCACAGCTTTATCATGCGTATCTGGTGGATGTCTCCGATGTAGAAGTGGAGACGGAAGTAGGGCATTTGCCCCGATTGCCGAGTTATGTACAGGGAACTTACAAGGACGGGATGAACGGCCCGAAAGTACGCGTGCTGTGGCCTGCTCCGACAGACAACAGCGACGTGATGAGTGCCGGCCGCTATACCGTTACGGGGCGCGTACCCGGAACGGATTTTCAGCCCAGGGCTTTCGTTACCATCAGCGGGGATAAAAAATCAACTGCACCGGATCTAAAGCTGGAAGCGTTTGATTTGGATCGGGTTTCGTTGGAAACCGATACGTATGAGCACGAAACTAAATTTATTGAAAATCGTGATAAGTTTATCACCACGTTGGCCAAGACTGATCCGAACTCCTTTCTTTATATGTTCCGCCATGCGTTCGGCCAACCGCAGCCCGAAGGAGCAAAACCCCTGGGGGTCTGGGACAGCCAGGATACCAAATTAAGGGGGCATGCCACGGGACATTACCTCACGGCCATTGCGCAGGCCTACGCCAGTACGGGATATGACAAAGCACTTCAGGCCAATTTCGCCGAAAAAATGGCATATATGGTCAATACCCTATATGACTTATCCCAATTATCCGGAAGACCGAAAGAAGCAGGGGGTACCGCTGTGTCCGACCCCACGGCGGTACCGCCAGGCCCGGGAAAGTCAGACTATGATTCCGATCTTAGCGAGACGGGCATCCGTACGGATTATTGGAACTGGGGAGAAGGTTTCATCAGTGCTTATCCCCCGGATCAATTTATCATGCTGGAAAACGGAGCGACGTACGGAGGCCAGAAAAATCAGGTTTGGGCGCCTTATTACACGTTGCATAAAATTCTGGCCGGCTTAATGGATGTGTATGAGGTGAGTGGCAATGAAAAAGCGCTGGAAATAGCGAAGGGCATGAGCGATTGGGTATATGCTCGTTTGAGCAAGCTGCCGACGGAGACACTTATAAAAATGTGGAATACATACATTGCCGGTGAATTTGGGGGCATGAATGAGGCAATGGCGCGCCTGTACCGGATCACAGGGGAGGCGAATTACCTGAAGACCGCACAGTTGTTTGACAATATCGACATGTTTTTTGGCGATGCCAAACGCTCGCATGGGCTCGCTAAAAATGTCGATACCTTCCGCGGATTGCATGCCAACCAGCATATTCCGCAAATCGTGGGAAGTATCGAAATGTACCGGGTTTCCAATAATCCGGAATATTACAAAGTGGCTGATAACTTCTGGTATAAGGCGGTTAATGATTATATGTATAGCATTGGTGGCGTTGCCGGTGCACGTAACCCGGCCAATGCGGAGTGTTTTATTGCCCAGCCGGCAACATTGTACGAAAACGGCTTTGCTGCGGGAGGGCAAAATGAAACCTGCGCCACCTACAATATGCTAAAGCTGACAGGCAATTTGTTCCTCTTCGATCAGCGGGCGGAGTTGATGGACTATTATGAGCGTGGGCTGTACAACCACATCCTGGCTTCGGTAGCCGAGGATAGCCCGGCCAACACCTATCATGTGCCGCTTCGGCCAGGGGCTATCAAGCGATTCGGTAATCCGAATATGACAGGCTTTACGTGCTGCAACGGCACCGCAATAGAGAGCAGTACCAAGCTGCAGAATTCCATCTACTTTAAAAGCAAGGATGATCAGGCGCTTTATGTCAACCTATACATCCCCTCAACATTAAATTGGACTGAGCGCGGAATAACGGTGGAACAGGCAACAAATTTTCCCAGGGAAGACCATACCCGGCTGACAATTAAGGGTAGTGGGAAGTTTGCTATGCACGTACGTGTACCCGGGTGGGCAACCAAAGGGTTCTTTGTGACGATCAATGGTAAAGCACAAAAGGTGGAGGCGAAGCCGGGCAGCTATCTGCCATTACGCCGCAACTGGAAAGATGGCGATGTCATCGAATTGAAAATGCCTTTTCAATTTCGCCTGGATCCGGTCATGGATCAGCAGAACATCGCCAGCCTGTTTTACGGACCGATATTGCTGGCTGCCCAGGAACCTGAAGCAAGAAATGAGTGGCGTAAGGTAACCCTGGATGCGAACGATATCAGCAGATCAATCAAAGGGAACCCGCAGCAGTTGCAATTTGAGATTGACGGGGTGGTTTTTAAACCGTTCTATGAAACATACGGACGTCATTCTGTGTACTTGGATGTGACGTTGAAATAGGTCTTGAGATCAACATTTAGGTAAGAATATAAGATTTAATAGCCGTGAAAATTGAAATGAAAAAAGAAATACGCTATATTTGTTTTCATGGAAGCGTACGTAGTATATCCTGAAAATAAAGAACAACTCTCCGCATTGAAGGCTGTGTTGAAGGCGCTTAAGATCAACTTTGAGCCGCAGGTGTCCGCTCCCCTGCCCCACCATGCCATCAAAGGAATGAAACACGGAATCGAGGACTTGGACAATGGGCGGAAAATCCCATTTAGCGAGTTTGAAGAATTACTGACCCGCAACCCCTAATTCCGTAATGGCGGACTATAACCTGTACTTCTCCCAAGAAGCGAAAGACAGTTTTGAAGCCTTGTTGGAGCAAGTGAAGAAACGTCAGGGCGTTAAAACTGCCAAACAGTTTCAGAAAGATACCCGGCGGGTACTGGGTGTCGTTGCCAAATACCCATTTGCTTTTCAGACTATAAGAGGATGTGCATGTAAGGCGCGCTATCGTGCATCGCACCATTTCGTTTTGTTCCGTGTCGTGGGTGATGAGGTTCAGCTTATCGTTTTCTTTGATAATCGGCAGGAACCGATTCTATAGGTGGCAGCTTAATTGGATTGTGGAAGATGCCGCAGCTCAGGATTTGGTGACCAGGCAGGAACGGTTTTCGCGGGCGGATACCCTTCGCGGAAGCAACACCCCTGAACGGCCTTGGTGGGATGTGCAGCGGTACGATTAACCATCGTGTTGCAAATAGTAAGAAGAAACCTATTTGCTTCGTACACGGATGGCACGGGCACCGGATCCGTTCGGTACCACGTATTGGCCCTGCCCGTTCTTTTCAAACCCGGCAAGCGCAACGTCGCCACCGTCCTTGGTGCCTTGCCGTTCAAGACGCAGCAGTGTATTCGGCGTATGCTCATCTGCTCCGGCCAGCGTGAGTGTGACCTCGCCGGTCTTGATGTTATAGGACACTTCGTCAATTTTGCCCGCATCGGCAATTATCCAAAGGCCAATGGGAGCCAGATAGACCCGCGACCGTGCAGCCGAGGTAATTTTTGTGTTGACCAAATCGCCTTTTTCGGAGAGGCTTCCACTGAATGCCAGCCAGCCGAATTCGGGGTGATTTACGATGTATGTGCCCGAGTTGATTGCATAGCCATAAAACCCACATCCATAATCGCCGGCATAGCCATCAATAGCGAGCGTGGAGGGATAGGAGTGAAAGGCAGCCGGTCCAAAACCGTCTTCGGTAATATTGGCTAACGCCCCCATGGCACCGGCGTGACCTACGCGAAGCAGGTAAAAGTCGTCCGGGTTATCGCGGTAATGGGTAAGCACGGGGATGGCGTTCAGTCCAGATCCATAGTGGTGCAGCTGACGCTCAATGCGGGAAAGCTTCCCGCCATATACGAAATCCCAATACCGGCGGGCACTGCCGTTATAGCCCCAATGCGGCACAGTGGGCATATAGGCCAGGATGGCATTAAGCGTGACCATCGCTTTTTCATCCATGCCGAAGTAGCGCGACCATAGGTATACTTCTTCCTGGCCGGTGGAGTCCCATGGCATCTCGCTGCCGAAAGGGTACGCCTGCTGCTTCCAATGATCGGCCCGCTTGCGCATGGCTGCTTCCATTTCACTGGCCATTTCGGTAAGCCCTTCGGCCTTCAGGTCGTTGAGTACCAGTAAAAAGACCGAGCCTTCCATGAGACCAAACCGCGTGTAATAGGGCGCATGCTTCATCATCGCCATAGTGGTGTGGAACGCGTATTCAAGCGATTGCTTCCAGGGGATATCATCGGCGTAGCCCACATGGTATCTGCCCAGGCGATACATCGTCCAGTAAGCCGCAACCACGTGCGGATAGTTATACGAGCGGCCCGGATCGTCGGCTTCCTTTTTCTTCCAGGCCGACCACCCACGGAAGGGGATGCTGTCTACGTAGGTGCCTTTCGGCATGGAGTCGGGCTCATAATAGAACATGCTTTTCTTTACCGCATATTTTAGTGGCCCATCCTTGTACTGGATGCCGCCCCAAAGCGTCTCATTAACAAAGCGCTTCAGTTTTTCGACTTCCGCCTTGTTCGGCCGCAACACTTGCTTCATCATCGCAGCCAGCCAGCTGCCTGCACCGGCCTCGTCGCTCAGTCCGACAAACCAGGCGCGATTTTCCTGCGTAAGCTTCCGTTTGACGTCATAGTCGTAGTTGATGATCGAAGGGGCGCGTCCAAAGGGGTCGCGTTGGTCGTCAAACCATTGCTCAGTGGTAAGGAAATGTCCGAGCTTATCTACCGTTTCCTTTTCGGGGCTAATGACCTTGTAGTTGATGGTTTGCGTCAACCCATCGGCATACGTGACCGTGAGCCGGGAACGGCCCCAGGTATTGCCCGCAATCTCATAGGTTTCCCATCCATGTTTGGTTTTCTTGCCGCGTTTGATGGTTAGGGAGCCGGCAGGATAGGCTGCAACCGATTTTACCCTGCTGCCGTAATTCAGGAATAGCTTGGCCGTTATATCTTTCGGGACGACATAGCCAGGCACGCCGACAGCGACGGGGCGCTTTTGACTAATCAGCTCGTCTTCGATTTGGCGGATACTTGGCGCCGTGGCGAATTTCAGTGCGAATGATTTGCTTTGTCCCGCCTTGAGCAGCGTAGAAGTCGGCTCGTTCCACTGCGCTACGCCTTTCCATTCGTCGTCTGCATACGCTTTACTGTGGATCATCCATTCGTGGAAGCCCTCGAAAACGATGCCGCGCGGTGTTGGATCGTCATTCAGCGGGTGGTACGCTTCAAATGGTGCATTTTCATGGGGAAGAACAAGCAATACAGGTCCTTTGCCATGAAGCCTGTTTACTTGTAGATAGCCCGCATCCATACCGATGTAAGGATCAAAAAACACATTGTCTGCATGCGCTTCATCGAGGTGCTTTCCTTCCAGGATATTATTAAAAATCAAGGGTATACCCAATGCGCCGATTTCAATGTCATGTGTCGTCTTGTTGGTCAGTTCGAAACGCAATATCAAATGGCCATCATCGTTTTGCCAAAAACGTTTTACGGTTAAGGGCACATCGTTTGGGAGTGTAGGAGCCAGATCGGCGGCAGCCAGCGTGCTGCCACGTACAGGCAGGGGGATGACGGGCGCTCGTTTAGCAGCGCTCGAAAATGATCGCCAATCGCCACTGGCACCGGTGCGGATGCGGAAATTGATGTCGCCTAAGTGATAGAGTCCATCTTTGGCGCGGGCTTCGAGCCGTTCATCCGGCGTATAGTCAAACACGGTATCGGCAAGAAGGGTTAAGCGTGCCACCGTTTGGGATGCATTAACCAATTTTAGTTTGAAAGGCGCAACAGTGAATTCCGTGATTCCATGTTCCAATCCAAGCGTAGCCGGACGGGCCGTTATCCGATCCCACGGCGATTGCGCACGCGTGGGGACATATCCGGCGTAAATCATGGAGAGCAGCAGGGGTATAAGGTAACGTATATTCATCATTCAGTTCATCAGGAACAAATGTAAGGATACAGGGTATAACGTCTTTATCAATATTTGCTGGATATTGCCCGTATCTTAGCGAAAAATAGCTAATTTAACCGCCGTTTATGAAATCTCTACTGACCATTTTATTGGCCGTTGGGTCAACCGCGGCGTTGGCGCAATCGGTGGTGCGCGGTAACATACAAACTGAAAACGCTACCGCAGTTCAAAGTGCTACGATACAGGTGTTAAACTCCAATCGGGTAGCGAATACCGATGAGGGAGGCTATTTTATCATTCAAGGAATTCCCAATGGTATCCACACCATCCGGATAAGCGCCCTGGGATATGCCACGGAAAACCGCAAATTGTCTGTGCAGGGCGATACTACAATAACCGTTTCGCTGGCCCCCGTCAGTACCCGGCTGGATGAGGCGGTCGTGACGGCTCGGAAAATGGAAAACGATCCGCATGATGTGCCGGCCAGCTTGTCGGTGGTTACCGCCAGAGCGGTGGAACAGCAATATATCTGGAATGTGATGGACATCACTGCGGTGGTGCCTAACCTGAATATGGCCAATCCGGGCGATAACCGTAACGTCACGTCTATCCGTGGCATTACCACCACATCCTATAACCAGGCTGTGGCTACATACGTAGACGGGGTTAACCAGTTCGGGCTGGATACATATATCCCTTATTTGCTGGATGTGGAGCGTATAGAAGTGCTCCGCGGGCCGCAGGGCACCCTTTACGGTCGCAATGCTATGGCCGGCGTGATTAACGTGGTGACTAAACAACCCACCAATAACGTTAGCGGATTAGTGGAAGCCAATTGGGGAAGCCACAGGCAGCAACGTTACTTGCTGGGGCTCCGCGCACCGATTGTAAAGGACAGATTGTTTTTCGGGGTGTCGGGTATGTTCAATGGACTGGAGGGCTTTTATACCAACGACTTCGATGGCTCACCTTACGACAGGCAGCACACGGTATTCGGTAATTATTTCCTGAAATACCTGCCCGGTGCGCAGTGGGCGGTAACACTGAATGCGAAGCATGTATCAAACCGTAACAATGGCGCGTTTGCACTGATTATGGGACTCGACGACGCATTCGCTAATCCGTTTCACCTGAACCAGAATGCGAAAACGACGATGGTGGATGAGTCGCGCAATGCATCGCTATCGGTCAATCATTTCGGCAACGCCATCCATTTCAGTTCGCAGACCGCGTTTCAATCCAACTACCGGTATTACCGTGATCCTATTGATGCGGATTTTATGCCGCTGGACGGTATGTCGATTGTCAACAACTACGGCAACGACTGGAATCATGTGAAAGTATTCACCCAAGAGCTTAAGTTTTCGTCCGCCCCCGCTAAAGATGCACCGGTGCATTGGACGGCCGGCGCGTTTTTATTCCATCAGGATGCGCCGACCAAGCAAGGTACGCACTTCGGCGCGGATGCTGCGATGTTGGGCGACGGGTATCCGGCCAACGCTACGGGTATACTGACCAATGCCGCTGTTAACCAGGGGGCAGCTGCCTTTGGCCAACTGGGGCTGCGGTTTGGCAATGGATGGGAAGTCCAGGCAGGGCTGCGGTATGATTATGAGCAGGCCCGGCTGAATGCCCGCGGGGAATTCAAGCCGGATGGGGGCGACGTCATGGTTACCCAGCCCGACACTTCGGCTTCGGCTGATTTCCACGCATTCACGCCAAGCTTGACTGCGAAATATGCATTTAACGAGGGGTACCACATGTACGGAAGCTATACCCGGGGATTCCGTGCGGGCGGCATCTCCCAGCTATCGCTGGGCGACGGGGAAGCCCCGCTGCGGCCGTTCAAGCCGGAATACAGTGACAATATCGAGCTCGGCAGTAAACTGATGTCTTGGAATCAGCGTTTACTGCTCAATGTAGCGGCATTCTATTCGCGCGTGCATGACGCACAGGTGCCGGTTTTGCTGCTTCCCGATGCCATTACCGTAACGCAGAATACCGGTCGGATGGAAAGCATGGGCGTGGAGCTGGAAACTGAAGCTCGTGTAGCGCCTAACCTGAGTCTCCGGGGAAGCGCTGCCTTTACCCATGCCCGTTATCTAAATCTGCATACAGCGGGGCAGGACGGCAATGTGCAGCTCCGAGGCAACCGTCCGGTGTTTACGCCGGAGTGGACGGGTTTCCTGGGCGCGCAGTATGCTATTCCGCTGTGGGGAGACCAGCAGTTGCAACTGGGCGTATATGGGAAGTTCATCGGGCATCAATATTTTGTGGTGGAAAATACCATCGGTCAGGAGGCCTACAGTTTACTGAATGCCAATATCGGTTATACCGTACAGGGATATGAATTGATGCTGTGGGGGCAGAACTTGGCGGATACGCGTTATGTCGATTACGCCTATGATTTCGGTTTCGCCGCAGCGCATCTTGGAAGGCCCCTCACTTTCGGTTTAACCGTCCGGAAACGGTTCGAGCTATAGTGTCAGCAAAAACTTCTGCCGGTATTCTGTCGGGGTCATCCCGATGAACGTCTTGAATTGCTTGTTGAAATTCGATAAGGTGTTGAATCCCGATTCGTAGCAGATTTGGGCTATATTTTTGGCCTCATCGGTAGACAGAAGCTTGCATGCGTTGCGGATACGGAGCTCGGTGAGGAAATAGGAAAATGATTTGCTGGTTTTCATAGTGAAGTACCGACTGAACGATGTAGGGGTCATATTGAGCAAAGTTGATACCTCTTCCAACGTGATTTTATGCCTAAATCGTTGCGCAGCATAATTATATACCGTATTTATCCGATTGGTTTCCATGTCTTTAGGCTGATAAAACACCACGTCGTCATGCAATAAATGATATTCTTTGCTTTTAGCCAACAGGTCAAATATCCGCAGCAAGTGAATGACACGTTCCATGCCGTGCAGGTACAGCAATTCATGCATTAACAACGCGGTTTCCTTTGCACTTTTGCCGTAAATTTCCATCCCATGGCGCACTTTTTCCAGCAACGTCCTAAGCTGTGTAAACTCTTCTTTTTCCATCAGCTGGCCAAGGGCTGCACCATTGAAATAGATAACCAGTCCCCGGCTGGTTTTCGCTGATTGCTGTTCAAAATAGCTTTCGTCGCTCCGCCAAAGGTGGGGAATGTTGGGGCCGAGGAACGTCAGGTCGCCTTTGTCGAAGGGTTTAACGGTATTGCCGATGAATTTGGTTCCGGTGCCTTCCATCACCAGAAAAAGCTGATATTCCAGATGCGCGTGCCATGTCGTATCAAAGTGCTTGTCTTGTAGTTCGCGGATTGCAAAAATGTTGCCTTCCGGAATCCGGGTTTTTTGAATGGCCTTTTTCTTTAAGCTGACTTGCATGGTTGTTTATGACTGGTTTCCGGACAATAACCGTTATCCACATGTAAATAAACGGTATGCAGCGCTGTTTATTGTAATGAAAATGTTATCCGATTATCCATTTATGATAGATGTTTGATAGTAAGTGGATAAAATACAGTCAGCATTTGTTAATTAAAAGGTGTGTACAAAAGGATAAAGCAATTATCTTAGCTGCTATAACAACCAAATTATTAAACTATTATAACGGAATTATGACAGAAGAAACGAAAACAACCGGAGATGTGCCCGTCGGCAAGCCGGATATGCTATTGTTTTATGCATGCGTTATCTCCCTGGTGGCTACTTCTTTCGGTTTTGTCTTGCGGGCTTTTGTGCTCAATGACTGGGGTGCGGAATTTCAGTTGACCCAAACTCAACTGGGTGAAATATCCGGGGTTGGGCTTTGGCCGTTTGCCATTAGCATCGTGTTGTTCAGCCTGATTGTCGACAAAGTGGGGTATAAAACGTCCATGGTGTTTGCCTTCCTTTTTCACGTTGCCTCAGCGGTGGTCACGATCTTCGCCACGGGCTATTGGATGCTGTATGTGGGTACATTTATGATGGCATTAGGTAACGGAATCGTAGAAGCAGTGGTAAATCCTGTGGTAGCCACCATGTTTCCCAAGCAAAAGACCAAATGGTTGGCCATTCTGCATGCAGGTTGGCCGGGAGGCCTGGTGCTTGGCGGCCTATTGGCACTTGCCTGGGGACCGGAAACCTCCTGGAAACTAAAGATTGCGCTGATACTGATCCCTACGCTACTGTATGGCATAATGATGGCCACCCGTAGGTTTGCCGCCAATGAGCGAGTGCAGGCGGGCGTATCTTATCTGGAGATGTTGAAGGAACTGGGAGGCGTGGGTGCATTGCTGATTACTGCGTTGATCGTATTCCAGTTGGGACAGGTATTCGGCTGGGGCACTTGGGTGAGCGTAGCGGTCACGCTGGTGATTGCGCTCGGTTTCGGACTATATGTAAAAAGTTGGGGGCGACCCTTGTTTATCGTGCTGCTATTAGTGATGGTACCCTTGGCTATCACAGAATTGGGTACGGATAGCTGGATCAGTAGCCTGATGGAGACCGAAATGGAAAAGCTCGGTCTTCAGGGAGGCTGGGTATTGGTTTATACATCGGCCATAATGCTGGTGCTGAGGTTGTTTGCCGGGTCCATCATTCATCGGATGTCGCCGCTGGGGTTACTGGCGGTCAGCTCGTTTATAGCTGCCATCGGCCTGTACTATTTATCCTATTCCGTTGGTGTTACCATCCTGATAGCGGCGACCATCTATGCGTTCGGCAAGTCGTACCTATGGCCGCTGATGCTGGGGGTGGTATCCGAGCAATTCCCGAAAGGCGGCGCACTGACACTGAATGTGATTGCCGGGCTCGGCATGATCAGTGCGGGCGTCATCGGAGCGGGAGTGCTGGGGTTCCTGCAGGATAAACGTGCTGACGGCAATATTGCGAAATACGACGCGGAAAATAATACTTCACTCTATAACACGTACCTCACGGAAGAAAAGACCAGTTTGTTCGGCGAATACCAGGCACTTGACTTTGAAAAGTTCCAGCGTGCGCCGCAGGAAGACAAGGAGACAATTTCGGCCCTGCAGGAGGACGCGAAGAAAGTTGCCCTGCGCGACATCGTGGTGTTTCCGGTTATCATGCTGGTATCTTACCTGCTGCTGATGTTGTATTTCAGACGGAGGGGCGGATATAAAGTGAAGGTGCTGGACACTGGGGCATCAACGGCATAAGCAATTAAAAGATTTCCATATGGCACTGAACGTTAAACTGGGGGTGAGCACCTGGCTATGGGTATCTCCGTTCCGTACGGAAGAAGCGGAGGCATTATTTAAACGGGTTTCGTCGCTCGGCTATGATACGGTGGAGATTGCCGTGGAAGATCCGGCGCTGATTGATGTCGCCCGGATTGGCGATGCACTGGCCGGCAATAACCTGGGGGTTGTGGTATGCGGGGCATTTGGTAGTACGAGAGACCTGACCAGTGATGATGAACGCCTTCAGGCCAATGCGCTGGAATACATTGAGCAGTGTCTGGCGATTGCCAAGGCGCTGGGAGCCGGGTTTTTTGCAGGACCGATGTACTCGGCCGTCGGCAAAGCGCGGATGGTACCACCCGAACAGCGGGCTGTAGAATGGGAGCGGGCCGTAGCGAACCTTCGTAAGGTCTGCGCGATGGCGGCATCCCTGGGGCTGGATATCGCGCTGGAGCCGTTGAACCGGTTTGAGTCGGATCTGATTAACAATGTAGACGATGTACTCCGGTTGATAGCTGCTATCGACCATCCCGCCGCGAAAGTATGCCTGGATATGTTCCATATGAATATTGAGGAACCAGATCCCGAAGAGGCTATCTACAAGGCAGGCGATAAGCTCATCCACATGCAGGTGTCCGAAAACTACCGTGGCACGCCAGGTACGGGAAATGCCAATTGGGATGCCTATCGCCGCGGGCTTGCTGCAATCGGGTACAGCGGCGTAGTGTCAATAGAAAGCTTCACACCGGAAAACAAGGAACTGGCAGGCGCGGTATGCATCTGGCGCAACTTGGCGGAAAGCCAGGATGCTTTCGCCCGTGAGGGGCATCGATTTTTGCGTGAGTGGATTGGATGAACAAATAGCGATATACACGATAACTAACAACAGAAGTAATATACCATGAACAAGAAACCAATCAATGTGGCAATTATCGGGCTGGGGTTCGGGGCAGAGTTTATTCCCATATACCAAAGGCATCCCCATGCCCATATGTATGCTATCTGCCAGCGCAATGAGGAGAACCTGAATAAAATAGGCGATACGTTCGGTATTGAAAAGCGGTATCGGGATTATGATGAGCTGCTGAAAGATGAGGAGGTGGATGCTGTACACATTAATACGCCGATACCTAACCATGCAGAGCAGTCGCTGAAAGCGCTCCGGGCGGGCAAGCATGTGGCCTGTACCGTGCCGATGGCTACTACGGTGGAGGAATGCCGGCAGTTAGTGGAAGCAGCAGAGGAAACCGGGCTCACTTATATGATGATGGAAACGGTGGTGTATGCCCGGGAATTTCTGTTTATGAAAGAATTGTATGAAAAGGGAGAACTGGGAAAAATCCAGTTCCTGAAGGCCAGTCACCAACAGGATATGGACGGATGGCCCGATTACTGGCCCGGATTGCCGCCCATGCATTACGCCACCCATTGTGTCGGACCGGTGCTGGGGCTTACCCGCAGCGAGGCGGAATACGTGTCGTGTTTCGGGTCGGGTACCATCCGGGAATCGCTGCACCGCCATTACCACTCGCCGTTTGCCGTAGAGAGTGCCCATATTAAATTCCGGGATTCGGATTTGAGCGCCCACGTTTACCGGTCGCTCTTCGATACGGCGCGGCAGTACCGGGAGAGTTTTGAAGTGTACGGATCAAAGAAGGCTGTGGAATGGCCATTGATTGAGGGCCGACCGTTGGTGCTGCATACCGCTAAGCGGCCGGAGCCCGAAATTGCGGAAGAGGTGGAGTGTCCGGACTATGCCCACCTGCTGCCTGCATCCATACAACGCTTTACCACCGGCGGTGTATATGACGAGGACGAAAATCAGCACCTATCGTTCACCCAGGGTGCCGGCCATGGCGGCTCACATCCGCACCTGGTGCATGAGTTTATCA
The DNA here is from genome assembly GCF_900112315.1 of Parapedobacter composti. Taxonomy (GTDB): domain Bacteria; phylum Bacteroidota; class Bacteroidia; order Sphingobacteriales; family Sphingobacteriaceae; genus Parapedobacter; species Parapedobacter composti. The sequence goes on from NZ_FOLL01000001.1 coordinate 189,008, forward strand.
GCGCGTTGGTTGAAGGCCGCCAGCCGTTCCCGAATGTCAGGCAATCGGCCAACATCACCGCCGTGGGTATTCTTGCACACGAGTCGGCCATGAAGGGGGGCGAAATCATCCGGCTTCCGGAATTTACATGGTCATCCTGAATGATGCAATAGTGCGATGATGGTATACGCTCCCATACATCACGTTATAGAAGTCGAATAAATGTCAATTAAACAATAAAATGAATACATTATTCAGAATAATTCCGCTGCTATTGGGCACGCTGTTCTTTTTAGGTTGCAACACACAGCGCGGCGAAGACAACGGGCCAAGGCGGCTGGAACTGTTTTTCCTCGGTCATGCGAGCAAGCATCACGACTCGGAATTGTTAGCCGATATACTGGCGCAGGAGTATTTTCCGGAAGGAATAAATATCACGTATTCCACTGACCCGGAAGACCTGACGCGTGACGATCTTCACCGGTACGATGGGCTGATTGTGTATGCCAACCATGACTCTATCACGCCCGCGCAGGAGCAGGCCTTGCTGGCTTACGTAGCCTCTGGCAAGGGGTTTATCCCGCTTCATTCGGCGTCTTTCTGTTTCCGTAACTCGCCCGAGGTGGTGGCACTCATCGGGGGGCAATTCAAAAGCCATGGCGGCGGCGCTTTTTCAGCAGAAATTGTCAAGCCCGACCACCCGGCTATGGCCGGGGTGGAACCGTTTGAAACGGAATGGGATGAAACCTATGTGCATGATAAAATAGCCGATGATATCGTGGTCTTGATGGAGCGCGTAGACAGTACTCACCGTGAACCCTATACCTGGGTAAAAGAGTACGGTAAGGGAAGGGTGTTCTATACCGCGTTCGGACATGACGAGCGGACTTTCCGCAATCCCGGTTTTCTACAACTGGTCAAAAGTGGTATCCTATGGGCCGTGGGCGGCGATGCGGTGAACCGGATGAGGGCGTTCAGCATCGCTCAGCCCCAATATGAAACGGGCCGTATGCCCAACTATGAACGGCGTAACCCTCCACCACGTTACCAACTTCCCCTCAGTCCTGAAGAATCGCAGACGCTGATCCAGGTGCCCGTCGGTTTCCGGCTGGAACTGTTTGCCAGCGAACCGGACATCAAAAAGCCTATTGCCATGGACTGGGATGAAAAGGGGAGGCTATGGATCGTAGAGACCGTGGATTATCCCAACACCGTGCGCGACGATAAAAGCGAGGGCGACGACCGGATCATTATCTGTGAGGACACCGACGGCGATGGCAAAGCGGACAAGTTTACCGTTTTTGCTGAAGGGTTGAATATCCCGACGGCATTTACGTTTGCCAACGGCGGCATTATCGTGGCTCAGGCACCACATTTCCTCTTTCTCAAGGATACCGATGGCGACGATAGAGCGGATGTCCGTGAAGTGCTTATCGACGGTTGGGGCACCTATGACACGCATGCAGGACCGTCAAACCTCCGGTATGGCATGGACAATAAAATCTGGGGCACGGTGGGATATTCGGGCTTTGAAGGTACCATTGCGGGTAAACCGTTCAAGTTCGGCCAAGGAATCTATCGGTTTGATGCCGGGGCGAAGGACTTTGAGGTGCTGGGTAATACATCCAACAATACCTGGGGGCTCGGTTTTTCGGAGGAGTTCGACGTGTTCATTTCTACGGCAAACAATGAGCATAGCGATTTCTTTGCCATCCCCTCACGTTACTACGAAAGTGCCGATCTGCGGGAGCGGGGCATTGAAAAAATTGATGGGCATTATCACATGCACGTGCTCACGAAAGAGCTGCGCCAGGTGGATGTGCATGGCGGCTTTACCGCAGCGGCCGGCCATAGCTTGTATACGGCAAGGGCATTTCCGAAGGAATATTGGAACAGGGTCGCATTCATTGCCGAGCCAACGGGACGGCTGGTGCACCGGCATATCCTGCAACAGCAGGGATCTGGGTTCGTGGAGAAAGGTGATGGCTGGAACATGGTGGCCAGTTCGGACAACTGGTTCGGTCCGGTGGAAGCTAAGGTCGGCCCCGACGGGGCTTTATGGGTATTGGATTGGTATAACTTCGTTATCCAGCACAATCCTACACCTGAGGGATTTGAAAACGGGAAAGGTAACGCGTATATCGACCCTCTCCGTGATAACACCCGCGGCCGCATTTACCGGTTGGTGCATGAAGATGCGAAGCCCTCAAAATACTACCGGCTGAATCCCAGGCGTCCGGGTAGTTTGATAGCTGCATTGGAAAGTGACAATATGTTCTGGAGGCTTACTGCCCAGCGTCTGCTGGTAGAACGGGGAAACCCGGATGTAGCAGATGATTTACACAAACTGATAAAGGATACCTCGCTGGATGAGGCGAACGTAAATGGCCCGGCTATGCATGCTATCTGGACGTTGCATGGGTTGCGATTGCTGGACGGTAAAAACGAAAAGAGCCTGTCTGCAGTAATCGGGGCACTCAAGCATCCGGCCCCTGGCGTGCGACGTGCGGCAACCCAAGCGTTGCCTGTGCATGACCCAACGGTGGTGCAGCAGTTACTTGCTTCAGGTGTGCTGCAAGATCCCGATCTGCGCGTGCGGCTTGCTGCCTTTCTGGCGCTCGCGGATGCGTCTCCGTCTGATGCTGTGGGGCAAGCCATTTTTGATGCGGTGCAGCAGGCCGATAATGTCGCGGATAAGTGGGTGTCGCATGCCTTGTTAATAGCAGGCACTGTACATAGACAGCCGTTTTTGGCGCAATATCATCAACGGATAGGGCATCCCGATCTGTCTGATACCGATGGCTCGCTGGCTGAGCGCATCGTTGCGGGTAAACGGATGACCGTACTTCCGTTAAGTACCGAAAGAGGCGGCACGGTTGGCGGAAGGCAGGTGCCGGATTTTTCCGGACGCGAGGTTAGCTTCGTCGCCGATGTGCGGCCACCTGAGATGCGCCGCCTGTTGCTTGAAGGCGTGTTAATCTCGCACGGCGATAACCGCGACGGCTATGCGGTATACCTGAAAGATGGCAACGTGTATTTCCAGGTGAACCAAAAAGGGCGCCGGGCGACGATCAACTCGACAGCCGAATTGCCACAGGCATTTCAAGTGAAAGCATCCTTGCTCACCGACGGAAAAATGACATTGGCTGTAGACGGGCAACAGGTGGCGGCAGGAAAGGCTTCCGGCTTGTTTACCGAGGTACCTGATGGTATCATCCGCATTGGGCACAACCGGCAGCGCCGTTGGGGAGATGATAGCCCCCGTATACCCAATGTAGGCGATTATCCGGATGATTTTCATTTTACAGGGCGGCTGGAAAATGCCCGCTTGGTGGTGGTTGATACCCGTGGAGCGGAAGCGGAGACCACGGCGGTGGCAGATGAATCCATTACCATAAAAGCCATCGTCGGCGAGATGAAGTACGACATAACCAATTTTACGGCCAAGGCGGGGCAGACACTGAAAATCGTGTTTGAAAACCCGGACCATATGCAGCACAATCTGCTTATACTGAAACCCGGCACGTTGGACAAAGTTGGGCAGGCCGCAGACGAATTGGCCAAACAGCCCAACGGCGTGGAGATGCAATACATTCCCAATACGCCGGATGTGCTGTTCAGCACGCCGCTGGTTGATCCGGAAGGGCGTTATGAGCTCAGCATCAAGGTGCCAGCCACACCGGGTGATTATCCGTATGTGTGCACATTCCCGGGGCATTGGCGTATTATGCACGGTGTGATGCGGGTAGCGAGGTAGCGGATAGACCAGTTGCCCCGATTTTGCTTGGATTTTGTGTCACCTGCATGACGATTTGTGGATTTAACTATTATCTTTGCCAAAATAGCATGTATGCGAACATACGGCATCCGTTGTTGCCAATTGATGGACCTATTTTAGAACAATGAAGAACAAAATAAGCAAATCACTCACCTTTGTGCTGGCCGTAACCTGCGCGGCAGCCTGTAACCCTTCAGAACAGTCATCCCGCGGCAACGACGCCATTGCCGTGTTAACCGTATCGCCTGCTGATTTCGAGGCCGAAATAAACGGAGACTCCGTTAAGCTATATACGCTTACTAACGGAACGGCAGTGGCTGCTATCACCAATTACGGGGCTCGCGTGGTAAGCCTTCATGTACCGGATAAAGCTGGTGAACTGGTGGATGTGGTTTTGGGTTACAATGATTTGGCGTCATATCGGAAGCCGGGAGAGGGGTTTTATGGTGCCGTAGTGGGCCGCTTCGGCAACCGTATTGCGAACGGTCAGTTTGAGCTTAATGGACAGCAATATCAGCTGGAACTGAACGATGGGCCGAATACCCTGCACGGCGGAACCAACGGGTTTTTCGCCAAAGTTTGGGAAGTGAAACATGTGACGGACAGCAGCCTGGAGCTGCAATACATATCGCCGGATGGCGATGCTGGCTATCCGGGCAAGCTGGAGGCTACCGTGGTATACACGCTTACCGCAGACCATGCACTGGATATTACTTACCGTGCCGCCACGGATAAAGCTACTGTGGTGAATTTGACAAACCACGCTTATTTTAACCTTAGCGGAGAGGGCGATAGCACCATCCTCGATCACCTGCTGACTATCCGTGCCGACGGCTATACGCCTGTGGATGAAACGCTTATTCCCACCGGGGAAATCACTCCGGTGGACAATACACCGTTTGATTTCCGTCAGCCTACAGCTATCGGTGCACGTATCGATACAGTGGATGCCCAACTGGTACTGGGAAAGGGATACGATCATAATTTTGTGTTGAAGAAAGAAGAAGGCCTGCAACTGGTAGCGACAGTAGAAAGCCCTAAAACCGGTATTGTGATGGATATCTTAACCGAAGAACCCGGACTGCAGTTCTATAGCGGCAATTTCATGGATAATGTGCAGAATGCTAAGGGTGGGAAAACCTACGGATATCGTTCGGCGTTCTGTCTGGAGACCCAGCATTTCCCCGATTCGCCGAACAAACCGGATTTCCCTTCTACCGTATTGGAACCGGGAGCCGAGTACCGTACGCGAACGGTGTACCGGTTCAGGTAATGCTTCACTCTCCCTAATGCAGTTATTTTTTCGGTAACAAGGAAGGTATCGGACAATGGTCGATTTCACCAAGCCTGTTAAGGTAGCAATTCCTGTTTTACATACCCGTAACTTTTGGCCACGCTGTCAAACGGATCGATGGTGATGACGTCCTGTTCAACGAATGCGTAGCGCAGTCCGGCAGTACCGGACTCCGCCATCAGTTTTTTGAAGTCTATGCTTCCGGTGCCTACTTCGGCATAACTGATGGACGTAACGATGTCCATCACCGGTTTGTCGTCATAACCCGGGCCGGTAACGGGTTCGGTATTATCCGTGTCCATATCCTTGATATGCCAGAGCGGGAAGCGACCAGGATACCGTCCGAAATAAGCGGTACTGTCCGAACCTGATTTTTCGCTCCAGAACAGGTCCAGCTCGAATACCACCAGATCCTTATCCGTGTGTTCAATGAGTATATCCAGCCCTTTGCGACCGTCTTCCAGCATGCGGAACTCCCAGAAATGATTGTGGTAACCGATTTTAACGCCCGATTTGGCGGCCAGCTCGCCGCCCCTGTTCAGTTGTTCGGCTATAAACAAGTAATCATCGGCCGTGAGTTGGTCTACCAGTTGCATGGGGGGTACGGGAGCAATCAGGTACTGTTGCCCCAGCTGTGCGGCCACGTCGATGGCGTTCTTGAGCACGGATTCGTCGCCGTTACCCGGTGCAAGGAATTCCGTGAGATCATAATGACCGCTATGGGTATTCAGCCCACTTTTGTCCAACAACGCTGTTAAGTCGGCCACATTCATCCCCCAAAAAGAAGCCTTGCCCTTGGCATCAAATTCGGGGCCGAAGGTTTCCACGTGGTTATAGCCAATCTCAGCGACGCGCGTGATGGTTTGCTGTACGTGCGCTGCCAGTTGGTCACGCAAGGTATAAAGCTGCAAGCCGATTCCTGTGCCTGCCTGCGAAGAGGTTCGCCGCGGAGCACAGGAAAACAGCGAGGGCGCAAGGTAAGCGGCCGCCATTCCTACGCCCGTTTGTTTCAAAAAAGCTCGTCTATTTGTGTTCATACCACTACTACTTAACCGAAGATAGCACCATCCTTGCGCTAACCGCTGAAATAAACATACGCAGCTACAATGAGCACGATAATCCCTGCCGAGGTAATGACATCCCACTTATTCCAGCTTGTCCGGCTTGCTTTTTTATGTTCATCGGTAACCGTGCCAAAGGTAAGCCCCTCTATTTTGTCGTAAGACGGTGCCGCTGTGGCATAACTGACAATGAACATGACAGCCAAGCTGATCAAGAAGATGACCAGGCTGTAGTACTGGAAAAACATATTGTTCAAGATCCAGAGAAAAGATCCCTCCGGATAAGCGAACCCCTCGGTTAATTTAACAGGGGTATCCACAGCGAGGCGCAGCAGGCCCAAAAAGAACCCGGTATAAAGGGCTGCCAGGCATCCTTGGGCGTTCAGCCGTTTATGGAATATCCCGGCAAAAAACACCACCGCAATGGGCGGGGCGAGATAGGCCTGAACACCTTGCAGGTAATCATACAACCCCCTGCCGCCACGGATGACGGGAATCCACAGCAGGCCGATGACGATCATCGTTACGGTAGCAATCCTGCCCACCCAAACCAGTGTCTGCTGGCTTACATTCGGCCGGATTTTCGAATAGAAGTCCATGGTAAATAACGTCGAAGACGCGTTGAACGCACCGGCCAGGGAGCTCATCAGTGCCGCCAACAGTCCGGAAACGACCAATCCGCGGATGCCCACCGGAAGGATGTTGGCCACCATCAAGGGGAAGGCCTGTTGGGCATTGTTTCGGATGATTTCGCCATCGGGTCCAATGAGCTGCTCCGTCAGTGCGGGTATCTTTCCGCTGCTGGCCAGGGCGTAGCAGATGATTCCCGGGATGATGAAGATGAATACCGGAAACAGTTTGAAGAAGGCTGCCGCAATGGCACCGCGCCGGGCTTCCGTCTCGTTGGGCGCCCCAAGTACACGCTGTACGATGTATTGGTCGGTTGTCCAATACCAGAGCCCGATGATGGGAGCACAGAAGAGCATACCCACCCACGGATAGTTGTCGTTGAAATACCACGCCATCCTCCCCGGCTCTTTAACGGGGCTCCACGTGCCTTCTACTCCTTCAGGAACCAAGGGTTTCCAGAGGTTAAACATATCGTCGCCGACCGTTGCACGCAATTCAGACCAGCCACCAATTGCTTGGAGGCCTAAAATCGTCACCAATGCCGATCCAATCACCAGTACGACGGTTTGGAACGCTTCCGTATACGCCACCGCTTTCATGCCTCCCAATGCGGTATAAATGCCCGTCAGCACGATGGTTAGGACAGAGCCCACCCAAAAGGAGTCGAGGCCCATAACACTGATTTCGGGGATTAATGCCGAAAAGACCATCCCACCGGCGTAGACGCCTACCGCAAGTTTGGTGAGTACATAAGCCACCAGCGATATGGCGGAAAGCAGCGTTCGGGCACGGGGCGAAAAGCGTTTTTCCAGAAATTCAGGCATGGTGAACACTTTAGATCGCATGTAAAATGGCACCAGTATCCAAGCCAGCACGAGCAGGCACCATGCGTGAAGTTCGTAATGAGCCATCGCTACGCCATCAGTTGCTCCCGACCCTGCCAGGCCCACCAGGTGCTCTGATCCAATATTGGAGGCAAAAATGGAAGCGCCGATGACAAACCATCCCAAACTTTTACCGGCTAAAAAGTAATCCTGGGCAGAACCGCTTTTTTTGCGCATAGTCCACGCAGCAATCCCCGCGATTATCATAAAGTAGACGGCAATAACCAGCCAGTCAAAGGTTTCTAAAAGTTGCATAACAGGGTTTACAATTGGGTAAAGTTAATATTTATTTCGATAATATCCTTCGTTCCACAGGATTTCCTTCCGGAAATCTTCGAGCCGGGTATCCTGGCCGATATGGAGCAATTCGATGCCGGCTATGGTGGCGAAATCCCTGAAGTGTTCGATGGTCAGGTTCTGGCTGTAGACAGTATGGTGTGCGCCGCCAGCATAAATCCACGCTGAACATGCGGTTTTCATGTCGGGCAGCGGTTTCCACAGTACCCGTGCCACGGGCAGTCGGGGCAATTGATGTTGGGGCTCCTGAGCTTCCACATCGTTGACCACCAGCCGGAACCGGTCGCCCATATCCACGAGGCTCGCATTGAGGCTCCGGCCACCAGCTACATCGAATACCAGCCGGGCGGGATCGTCTTTACCGCCGATGCCCAGGGGATGCACCTCCAACGCCGGTTTAGCCATCGCCAGGGAAGGATCTACCTCCAGCATGTGCGCACCGAGTACCATCGGGTTGGCAGCAGACAAATGGTAAGTGTAGTCCTCCATGAACGCATTGCCTCCGGGCAAACCTGCAGCCATCACCTTGGCCGCGCGGACCAACGCCGCGGTTTTCCAGTCGCCCTCGCCCGCATAACCGAAGCCCTGTTGCATAAGCCGTTGGGTAGCGACGCCTGGCAATTGCTTTAGGCCGTGTAAGTCTTCAAATGTGTTTGAAAAGCCCTTGAACTTTCCATCAACCAGAAATTGGCGGAGGCCGATTTCTATTTGGGCAGCATCGCGCAGGTTTTGCCTGCGGTCGCCATCAGGCTGTACGCCGGGATCCAGCGTGTAGGCCTGTTCATACTCCGCCACCAGCGCATCGATCTGCGATGCAGTCACGGCATTGACCACGGTAACCAGGTCGCCCACGGCAAACGTGTTCACCGAAAAGCCGAAGCAGGCTTCGGCAGCCACCTTGTCTCCATCGGTAACCGCAACATAGCGCATGTTATCGCCAAATCGTGCAAACCGGGCGCCCTGCCAATCGTGCCACGCCGCGGCTGCCCGGATCCAGGTGCCAACCTCGCGGGCGACCTCTTCATCCCGCCAATAGCCGGTGACCACCTTACGGTTGATTCGCAATTTGGAGACGATATGGCCAAATTCTCTATCGCCATGCGCACTTTGGTTGAGGTTCATGAAGTCCATGTCTATGGTGTCCCAAGGGATGTCCCGGTTGTACTGCGTGTGGAGGTGCAATAGCGGTTTGTTGAGGATATTAAGCCCACGTATCCACATTTTGGCGGGAGAGAACGTATGCATCCACGTGATGATGCCGATGCAGTTGGAAGCATGGTTGGCATCTGCAATGGTCGTATAGATCTCTTCCGGCGTGGTGACAATTGGCTTGAATATAACCTGCGTGGGGATGTGATCCGACTGAGTTAAGAAGCGCGCAATTTCCGTCGCGTGGACGGTTACCTGTTTCAGTGTTTCTTCGCCATAAAGGTGCTGGCTCCCCGTAAGAAACCATATTTCTAAATCCTTGATATCAATCATGTTGTGTTTGTTGCGTTTTTTGTTCTGGTTATCGGTTACCGCGCTGCCTGCCCGTAGTATGAGCCTGGTCCGTGCTTCCGTTCGAAATGCTTTTTAATGAGTGAATCTTTCAGTCGTGGCGCTTCCGGGTTAATTTGCTCGGTCAGCGTCGCCATCTTAGCCACATATTCCAGTACCGCACTATTATACACCGCTTTGTCAACTGTTTTTCCCCAGGTAAAAGGAGCATGGTTTCCAATCAGTATCATCTCTACCTCTTCGTAATCCAAGTTATGTTGTTTAAAATAGTCGAGTATCTGGAGTCCGGTCTCGTATTCGTAGTTACCGGCAATCCGTTCGTCGGCCATCGGTGGCGCACAGGGAATATCAATAGTCAGGTGATCGGCGTGTGTAGTGCCATATATCGGGATGTCACGTTGGCTTTGCGCCCAAGCGGTGGCATAAGTAGCGTGGGTATGCACGATGCCGCCGATTCCAGGCCAATGTTTATATAACACAGCATGGGTTTTCGTATCAGAAGAAGGTCGCAGGTTACCGTCCACCACATTTCCGTCAAAATCAACGACAACCATCATCTCCGGAGTAAGTTCAGGATAAGCTACGCCGCTCGGTTTGATGGCGAATACGCCAGACGCATGATCTGCGGCGCTGGCGTTTCCGAAGGTAAAGAGCACTAAGCCCAGATCGGGCAACTGCATATTAGCACGGTAGGCAGCCTCTTTGATAGCTTTGAATTTATTCATGGTGTTTGATAGGTGTTTCTATAAAATTTCCCAGTTGTCGGTACCGTTCAAATCGTTTAGCATAACGGGCGGTATTCGTGGGATTAGGCAGGTATTCCATATCAAAACCCTGTCCCATCTGTTGCATGGCGTCTTCCACCTTGCTGAACACTCCGGCCGCAGTGGCAGCAAACATGGCGGCACCGATTGCGCAGGTCTGTTCGGATCGATGAACTTTGATAGGCATGCCGATAATGTCGGCCATGAGTTGCATGACGAAGGGCGATTTGCGGGGTATGCCCCCCAACGCTATCAGTCCTTTCACCGGAATACCTTGATCGATAAATCGGTCAACAATGCTTTTGGCACCGAATACCGTAGCTTCAGCAAGCGCGCGGAAAAGCCGGGGGGCGTCAGAGGCCAGGTTGAGCCCCACGATTGCCCCCGTAAGCAACTGATTGGCGTCGGGTGTACGTCGGCCGTTAAGCCAATCAACGGCCAGCTCGCTGTTTTCCGTTGGCGGCAGCAGGGCGGCCTGTTTACTTAATTCGGCAAGTAACTGCGATTCCAGCAGTTGAATTTGGTAGCGGGCCGTTTCATCGGTCGTGCCGGCCGATAGCATTTGTAGCGGCCATGCCAGCAGGGCTTTGAACCAGGCATACACATCGCCAAAAGCCGACTGGCCGGCTTCGAGGCCAACCATGCCCGGAATGACGGAGCCATCCACCTGTCCGCATATCCCTTTGACCAATTTCCCGTCCATTTCCTGTTTAGGGGCCACCAAGATATCGCACGTGGATGTGCCGATGATTTTGCTCAGGTGATAAGGCTCAATCTGACCGCCCACAGCGCCCATGTGGCAATCGAAAGCACCGATACCCACTACCACGCGGGTAGACAGTCCCAATCGCTCTGCCCATAACGGGCTCAGGGTGCCCGCCGCTTGGTCGGCCGTATACGTTTCCTGGGGCAGTCTAGCAGTAAATCCGTCCAGCAGCGGGTCAAGCGTAGCGAAGAAGTCATTTGGCGGGAACCCACCAAAGGCTTCGGCCCAGAGGGATTTATGGCCGGCAGCGCATACCCCGCGCTTAATGCCGGACGCGTGTTCTCCGCCACACAACAGAAACGGTATCCAGTCGCAGTGCTCTACCCAGGAATACGTAGCCCGGCGCACGCCATCATCGGTGCGGAAAATGTGCAATAGTTTTGCCCAGAACCATTCAGCAGAATAGACTCCACCGACATATTGGAGGTAATCGGTGTCAAATCGGCGGGCGTGGGCATTGATTTCCGCGGCTTCATTTACCGCGGTATGGTCTTTCCACAGCACGAACATGGCATTGGGATTGTCGGCAAAATCGGGAAGCAACGCCAGCGGCGTGCCATGCTGATTGACAGCCACCGGTGTAGAACCGGTGGTATCCACAGCAATGCCTACCACCTGCTTTGCAACGGTGCCACCCGCCTGTTCCACACACGAACGCACCGTGTGCTCCAGCCCTTCTATATAATCCAGCGGATGCTGCCTGAACTGGCTGGATGCAGGGTGGCAGTACAAGCCTGCTTTCCATCGCGGATATTCGAAAACGGATGTAGCCAGTTCTTCGCCGGTGGCGGTGCTCACCAACACCGAGCGAACTGAGTCTGTTCCGAAATCTACACCTATAACATATCTGTTGTCCATCAAATAACGCTATAATTGATTAGTCGTGTCAAAATAACATTTAATTTATCAAAATTGCAAAGCAAAGTCTGAACAATTTTTTATTTGCGGATTATGCTATCCGTTTAAAAAGCCGGGTTAGATACAAAATTCAGGAACTTGGTAAATTTCTCCTTATAGGTAGCCTTGTCTAACTTATAATAGAAGGCGCCCTTTTTGGAATTTTCTTTGTCTTTATCCAGTTGTTTGATGAGCAGGCCGGTTGAGCGCAATTTACGCGTGAAATTACGTTTGTCCAGTTCTTCCTCATATACCTGTTCGTAAAGCGAAATAATTTGCGGGATGGTGAATTTTTCGGGCAACAGTTCAAACAGGATGGGGTGCAGGGCAGCCTTGTAGCGCAGTTTTTTCCTGGCATGATCCACCATCTGGTCGTGGTCGAAAATTAGTTTAGGCACGCGGTCCAAAGCAAACCATTCCGCATGATAATCATCGCTAATTTGCTTTTCGTATTTCTTGATATCAATAAGCGCAAAATAGGTGATACTGATAGTTCGCTCGATGGGATCGCGGTTGGGCGCTCCGAACACCAATAACTGCTCCATATAAACATTTTCCAGCCCGGTAAGCTGCCTAAGAACACGCGATGCCGCGTCTTCTGGCTTTTCGTCCGACTGGACAAATCCGCCCATTAGGCTCCACTTGTTTTTTTCAGGCTCGAACCCGCGCTTTATCAGCAGCAATTTCAGTTCATAGCCATCAAATCCAAAAATGATACAGTCTACGGCTACCAGGATACGGTTTTGTTTGGCATATCTCGTCATACAATACAATGATAGTGGATAAATGCAAATTTTACAATTTTAACCCTTATATATTCACCACGGTTTGATCGTTATGTTCACACGCGAACAAGTTAATGGTCTGTTTATTTATCGTTTTTTTGACATTTAATAATAATTAGCTTTACTTTGTACTAACCAGTTAATTAAATCGTACACTGTCATGTCGAAAAATATAATGCCGGCGACGAACGCAAGCTCATGAGATAACTGCGGCCATGCAGATCGTACCTTAATGCTTCACTGATACAAAAAGTTACACAATGAACAGGGGTTATCATTATCGGTTATTCCATATGCTGGTGGCTTTAGGCGCTGCAACGATGGCTAACGCGCATGACGCAACGATATCCAGTCCTGACGGCCATATCACCGTTCAGGTATGGGTGGATGACAACGGAAGTGCCCTATATTCGGTATTGGTTGACGGTAACCAACTGATTGATAGTGCATCATTGGGCGTTGAGATGCAGGATGTCAATTTCAAGTCAGGGCTTTATTTTGCAGGGGAGGCGGCCAAAACAACTATAAACGATCGTTATGAGCTAAAGACCGGCAAGCGAAAGTGGAATCATTACCTTGCTCATCAATGCCAATTTAAGTTCCGGGACAGACAAGGCAAAGGATTTGATGTGGTTTTCCGGGTTTCGGATGATGGAGTGGCGTTCCGTTATTACTTTCCATATGCCGGGCCGGATACGGTCCGGATTGTTGAGGAACATACCTCTTTCCGTTTTCCCGGCCACGCAAAGGGATGGCTGCAGCCCATGGCGGTAGCCAAGTCGGGCTGGGAACAGACCAATCCGTCATACGAAGAGCATTATCAGCAGGGTCTGCCGGTGGGAACACCGGAATCCACGGGGACGGGTTGGGTGTATCCCGCGTTATTTCAGGTTGATAGCCTTTGGGTATTGATTACCGAAGCCGGCTTAGATGGTCGTTACTGTGCTACCCGCCTCGGACCCGAATCGCCGCAGGGCGAATATCGTATCGGTTTCCCCGATCCGCGTGAGGTAATGCCAGGTGGCGAACTGCTGCCGGCGTCAGACCAGCCCTTCTACTCGCCTTGGCGTGTAATGACCATTGGGTCGTTGGCGACCCTCGTGGAATCCAATTTAGGTATCAATGTTGCCGATCCGGCGATCCCGCTGTGGGAAGGGACGATAAGGCCCGGTAAATCGTCATGGAGCTGGATTAACTCGAAAGACGATTTCATCACGTATGAGGAGCAGAAAAAGTATATCGACTTTGCGGCCGACATGCAATGGCAATATTGTCTGGTGGATGTCAATTGGGACCGGAAAATCGGTTATGAGCGAATTGCTGAACTGGCATCATATGCCGCAGCGAAAGGCGTTGGCCTGTTGCTGTGGTATAACTCGGCAGGAAGCTGGAATACCGTGGAATATACGCCCAAGGATAAGCTGCTCACCCCCGAAAGCAGGGAAAGCGAATTTGCACGGCTCAATGCCATGGGTATCAAAGGGATTAAAATCGATTTCTTCGGCGGAGACGGGCAATCTGTTGTCCGTTATTATATTGATATCCTAAAAGATGCCGCCAGACATGGATTGCTGGTTAATTTCCACGGGGCAACATTACCACGTGGATGGTCGCGGACATACCCGAACCTGATGACCGTGGAGGCGGTGCGCGGATTTGAAATGGTTACATTTTCCCAGGAAGACGCCGATAAGCAAGCTACGCATTGCACGATTTTGCCATTTACGCGCAATGCGTTTGACCCAATGGATTATACACCGATGAACCTGCATAAGGTGCAAACTCCGGTGCAGCGGCGCACTACGGCGGCGTTTGAGCTGGCTACCAGTATACTGTTCGTCTCGGGTATCCAGCACTATGCGGAATCGCCTGAAGGCATGGCAACAGTACCCGGGCTGGTGCGGGATTTCCTGCGGGAGCTGCCCGATTCGTGGGATGACGTGAAGTTCATCGGCGGTTTTCCCGGCAAGGATGTGGTAATCGCCCGCCGTGCAGGACACCGATGGTATGTCGCAGGTATTAACGGTGAGCAGCAAGAGAAGGACATCCATTTGGATTTGACGTTGTTTGGCGAGGTGGAAAACGTCAGTTTAATCACCGATGGAGTAAGCCCGGGGGGCCTTCTGCACCAGGAGTTAGGTCCAGCAAATAATTATAGGGTAACCATGAAATCCAATGGCGGCTTTGTGATGGTATTGAACCAATAATACAACTATATGATAATGTATTTATTTCGGAAACACGCACGGAAACGGACCGGATGTATCGCAGCCATGCTCTTGGCGGCCGGTTTTTCAGCAAATGCTCAAGAGGCTAATACGGTACGGCTTTCGCCGGAACGGTCGGCAACACGCATCAGCCGGCATATTTACGGGCATTTTGCTGAACACCTGGGCCGGTGTATTTACGATGGTTTTTATGTAGGCGAAGGGAATACCACGGTATCCCATACCAACGGCGTGCGCAATGATGTGGTGGATGCACTGAGACGGCTTAACATTCCCAACCTGCGATGGCCGGGCGGCTGTTTCGCGGATACTTACCATTGGAAAGACGGTATCGGACCAAAAGAAAGCCGGCCCACCATCGTGAATACCTGGTGGGGGGGCGTAACGGAAGATAACAGCTTCGGTACCCATGATTTTCTTAACATGTGCGAGCTGCTGGGCACGGAACCTTACCTTGCAGGTAATGTAGCCAGCGGCGAGGTGCAGGAGCTGGCCGACTGGGTACAGTATGTTAATCACGACGGTAAGAGCCCGATGGCCGACCTGCGCCGGAAAAACGGTCGTGAAAAGCCTTGGGGGGTCAAGTATTGGGGCGTGGGTAATGAGGCCTGGGGATGCGGCGGCAACATGAGGCCGGAATACTATGCCGATGTCTATCGCCGTTATGCCACATTCATGAGCGACTGGAACAACTCCGGCGGGGTATTCCGTATCGCTTCGGGTGCCAACAGTGCGGATTACCACTGGACGGAAACACTGATGAAGAACATTCCGCACCACCTGCTGGAAGGGGTAGCGCTGCACCATTACGCCGTCATCGACTGGAGCAACAAAGGGC
Organism: Parapedobacter composti; assembly: GCF_900112315.1. Classification (GTDB taxonomy): domain Bacteria; phylum Bacteroidota; class Bacteroidia; order Sphingobacteriales; family Sphingobacteriaceae; genus Parapedobacter; species Parapedobacter composti. The sequence goes on from NZ_FOLL01000001.1 coordinate 204,709, forward strand.
CGTCTACCGCCTATTCGGATAAGCAATATTTCCAGACCATGCAATCGGCTTGGAAAATGGAGGAACTGGTGAGCAAACATGCAGCCATCATGGATAAATACGACCCGAAGAAAAGGGTTGCCCTGGTGGTGGACGAATGGGGAGGCTGGTATGAGGTGGAGCCGGGTACCAATCCGGGATTTCTGTACCAGCAGAATACCATGCGTGATGCCATGATTGCCGGCGTAACGCTCAATATTTTCAATAACCATGCTGAACGGGTGCGTATGGCCAATCTGGCTCAAACCATTAACGTACTGCAGGCCGTTATCCTGACGGAAGGCGATAGGATGATTCTGACGCCCACTTATCATGTTATGGAGATGTATAAGATACATCAGGAGGCCACACTGATTCCGGTTACAGTGGAATCGGTGACATTGACGATGGACGGGGAGGAACTGCCGGCGATTTCGGCGTCTGCCTCGGCAGATAGCCTCGGCAACACGCACCTGTCGCTGGTAAATGTCCACCCCAGGGAAACACAGCGGGTTACCGTTAGCCTGGACCGGATATACAACAAGGTGGAGGGGCGTATGCTGACGAGCCGCGATTTGCGTGATCATAATACGTTTGACAATCCGGATGTTATCGCGCCGACGGTGTTTGACGGCGCCCGTGTGAATGGCGATAAGCTGACGGTAACCTTGCCTCCTTTTTCGGTGGTCGTATTGCGCTTGGCAGAGTAATGGTTGGATATTAATTTATTTACTGATGATGAATATACGGAAGACGGCGGTCTTGGCGAGTTTGATCGTGTTATGCGTGGCCATGGCTGCAGGACAACCCACCGTGCTCAGGGTAGACATCAACCAGATCAAGGGGAAGGTAAACCCGGCGATGTGGGGGCTTTTTTTTGAAGACATCAACATGGGAGCCGATGGCGGGCTTTATGCCGAACTTATAAAGAACCGTTCGTTTGAATTTTTCCGGCCACTCATGGGCTGGAATGTACTGGGCAAGGCTCAAGAAGGCGCGTTATTGGTACTCAACCGGCAAGAACAGCAGGCGGCAAATCCACGCTTCCTCAGGGTGAATACAGAAAGATCCGGTGCAGAGGGCATGGGACTAAGTAATGAAGGCTTCCGTGGAATGGGTATCAAGGAGGGACTGCGGTATGATTTTTCCGTGATGTACCGGCAGCGGAAACCGGGCATCACCCTGAAACTGGAGTTGGTCGATAGTGCGGGCCGTGTCATCGGCCAAGGGAGATGGCAGCCCCGAGGCGATGGCCAAGGGTGGCAGAAGCAATCAGCCAGTTTTCAGGCAACCGCAACCCATCCGCGTGCACGGCTGAACATCTGGTTTGAAGGAGCAGGCGAAATTGATCTGGATATGATTTCGCTCTTTCCTGCAGATACGTGGAAAGGCCGCCCTGGTGGTTTGCGGGCGGATATGGTACAGTTGCTGGCTGACATGCAGCCGGGATTTCTCCGGTTTCCGGGTGGCTGCATTGTTGAGGGCTTCGACCTTTCCCAGCGTTTCCAATGGAAAAAAACCGTAGGGCCCATTGAAGATAGGCAGCAGCTTATCAACCGCTGGAATTTTGAATTCCGCCACCGGCCCACGCCGGACTATTTCCAGACGTTCGGGCTCGGTTTCTTCGAGTATTTCCAACTGGCCGAAGATATCGGTGCTGAACCACTTCCCATTCTCAACTGCGGCATGGCCTGCCAGTTTAATTCGGCCGAAGTGGTGCCTATGGATCGGCTGGATGAATATGTGCAGGACGCGCTGGATCTTATCGCGTTTGCCAATGGTGACATCAGCTCCCCATGGGGTAAGCTAAGGGCGGAGATGGGCCACCCCGAGCCGTTCAACCTGAAAATGCTTGGCGTGGGCAATGAAAACTGGGGACCGCAGTACATCGAACGGCTGGCGGTATTCCAAAAAGCCATCAACGAACAGTATCCGGAGATTGCTATTGTGGCCAGTTCGGGTACCGATCCCAGTGGCGAGCGTTTCGATTATCTGAATAGCGAACTGCGAAAAATGCAGGTAGACATCATTGATGAACATTATTACCGCCATCCCGACTGGTTCTTTGAAAACGCATCGCGGTATGATGATTATGACCGCAACGGCCCGAAGATATTCGCGGGGGAATATGCCGCGCAGAGCGTTCGGATAGCCAGCCCCGATAACAAAAACAACTGGTTGACGGCACTTGCCGAAGCGGCCTTCCTTACCGGCGTTGAACGGAATGCCGACGTGGTGACGCTGGCATCTTATGCGCCCCTGTTCGGTCATATAGACGGGTGGCAATGGACCCCTGACCTGATCTGGGTGGATAACTTGCAGGCGTACGGCACACCGAATTATTACGTCCAAAAGTTGTATGCTACAAATAAGGGAACCCACATCGTGCCCGTTACTGCCGGCGGGAAGCCACTTACGGGCCATCAGGGGCTGTACGCTTCGGCCGTGGTGGACGGAAATGCCGGCGAAGTGATCGTCAAAGTTGTTAACCGCAACGGAGATTCGGAGACGGTCGTGTTGGATGTGCCAGGGATACGGCGCATGCCCGCTACAGCAACGTGCATTGTGCTGCAAAGTGACAACCTTGACCGGATGAATACCATTGACCAGCCTCTGGCGGTAAGCCCGAAAACGGAGACCGTGGAGATCAACGGGAAACGTCCGCAGTTTGAGTTGAAGCCTTATTCGTTTACGGTGATAAAAATCAAGCGGTAATATCATGAAGCGGCTGATTTTCGTGCTGTTCGTCGGATGGTGTAGCCACTTAAATGCCCAAGGGCGGGATACCAGTATACGGGTACATGACCCCGTTATGGCGCACCATAACGGGATTTACTATCTATTTGCGACAGGCAGGGGCATAGCCGTATGGTCGTCAGCCGATATGCGGTATTGGAAAAGGGAACAGCCGGTATTTGCTGTTCCGCCCGCGTGGACCGCGGCGGCTGTGCCGAGCTTTAAGGGGCATTTCTGGGCACCGGATATCAGTTACCATAATGGCCGGTATTACCTCTACTATTCCGTATCTGCATTTGGAAAAAACACCTCCTGTATCGGTTTGGCCACCAATGAGACCCTCGATCCGGAAGATCCTCGCTTCGCATGGGTAGATCACGGCAAGATCATCCAGTCTTATCCGGGTGTCACCAACTGGAATGCCATTGATCCGAATATTGTGGAAGACGCCGATGGGCAGGCGTACATGGCGTTTGGTTCGTTTTGGGAAGGTCTTAAGCTGGCCAGACTCTCAACAGACCGGGAATCAGTGATTGGCGATACATTGCACCTGCCCACGATTGCCAGCCGGATGACCCATCCGAATGCCGTGGAGGCACCGTTCATTTTCAGAAAAGACCGTTATTACTACCTGTTCGCTTCCATCGATTACTGCTGCAAAGGCGTGGCGAGCACTTATAAGATGATAGTGGGACGATCGTTGCAGTTGACGGGGCCATATGTCGATGATCAGGGCAATGTCTTGCCCAGGGGGGCGGTAAGCTACTGCTTGCCGGCGACGACCGTTGGCACGGCGTAGGGCATAATGCCGTATATACTGTGGACGATGTGGATTACCTGATTTTCCACGGATACGATGGACATGACGGCGGCGTTGCAAAGCTGCGAGTAGAGAAGTTGGCGTGGGATGAACAGCATTGGCCTTACGTGTTGGGAGCAGGCGATAATTAACCGGCCAATGTTCCTGGCCTCGGCCACTCATGACTTGTTCCGGATGCTTATAGAAAGTGACATAAGCCGTCGTGTATACGGGATAATGATTATCTTTGTTATAATTATAAAACTAAATACCTAATGCCAATGAACGCGAAGCTACTGATATTCTGGCTGATAGTTTTTTTGAGCTTCAAAATAAATGTCGTTTCAACACCTAAAGAAAAAGTGAAGTATCTGGGTATTGAGCAGGGGCTCTCCAATAATTATGTGACGGCTATTTTCCAGGATAATCAGGGTTTTATGTGGTTTGGCACACAAAACGGATTAAACCGTTATGACGGTTATCAATTCAAGGTATACAATCACCAGCCGGGGAACCGCTTCTCGCTGGCTGATAACCGGATTACCGAGATTATTTCCGACAGCGCAGGCCGCATCTGGGTGGCCCTTAAAAAGGGCGTGTCGATATTGGACGGGAGGGGCAACGTATGCGGACATTTAGCCTACAGCCGTCAGCGGGGAGACGCTTCCAAGGTGATTGACTTTGCCGTCTATGGATTGGCTGTGGACGCCAAAGGGACCATTTTCGCGGCGAGCGAGCGGGCGGGTTTACTCCGTGTGGATGCTCCAGCCCATCCATTTACGGAGGCGCTGCAGGTGCCACTCCAGGTTGATGGCGAAGTGCGCTTCGAGTACTATGTACATACCCTTGATTTGGACAGGAATGGGAATGTATGGCTGGTTGTTCATGGTATCGGGCTGTGCCGCTATATGCCGGAGACACAGCAGGTGCACCCCGTTTCGAATACCGTTCATACGGCCACCTGTATGGTGGCCACCGACGACGGCGATATTTGGATGGGAACGGACAATGGCCTGTTCAGGTATCGGATTGCAACCCGCGAAACACGTTTCTATGGTTTGAAAGACGGATTGTCCAGCGTAAATATCGCTACACTCTACCACGACGGTGCAAGAGAGCTGTGGGTAGGTACCGATGGCGGGGGGATAACCATCATCGATACGCCGACCGACAAGTGCACTTATCTCACGGCAGGCAATCATGGCGGGCAGTTAACCAGCGGCGCTGTTTTTTCCGTGTTTCGCGATGCGGCGTCGCGCTATTGGATTGGTACCTTGCGCGGCGGCATCAATGTGTTGGATCCAAAAGGCAGTCATTTTCAGGTTGTGCGGCATAGTCAGGCGGAATACAGTTCTTCTGCCCGGGATTTTATTCTTTCCTTTGCCGAGGACCGATCCGGCAATGTATGGATAGGCACTGACGGTGCGGGCTTGACCTATTGGAACAGGCGGCAGCACACTTTTACCCACTACCAGCATGTCGGCGGTGCACCCGCATCGTTAAGCAATGATTTTATCACCAACCTATTGGTTGATCGCCAGGGATGGCTGTGGGTGGCCACCTACGGCGGGGGCATAAATAAATTTGATGAGCGTTCGGGTACATTCGCGCGGTATCCTTGTTACAACACCCAGCAGCATTACGAAAATGGAAGGGTATGGCGGTTGTATGAAGATCGGGAAGGCATTATTTGGGCAGGCACATTGGCCGGAGGAGGGTTATATCAGTTCAACCGCGTCGCCAATCGGTTTGACTTGTATGATCCGGCTATTCAAAATGTGTTGACCATCTGGGAAGACAGCAACAGTGACCTGTGGTTCGGTACATTCACTGATCTCATCCGGCTTGACCGTAAAACCCAGCATGTAGCCCGCTTTAACATCGGGCATTCCATCCGGTTTATCCGGCAAGGTGGGCAGGACAGCCTATGGATTGGCACGGAAGGGGGAGGGCTGCTGCATTTCGCCAAGGAAACCGGCGTGTATACCAGTTATACCGTGGGGAACGGGCTGCCCGACAATGTGATGTTGAATGTTCTTGAAGACGACAGCGGCAATTTTTGGATAGCTACATTCAACGGTATCGCCAAATTTAACCCGCAAACCAAAGCCGTGCGCAATTTTTATCAGTCTGACGGCCTGCAAAGCAATCAATTCAATTACAATGCCGCACTGCGTTTACAAACCGGAGAATTTCTCTTTGGCGGGATCCACGGCTTCAACCGCTTCTTTCCAGATAGCATTAACGCAGCGAGTGCCATGCCCCGCCTGGTGCTTACGGACCTTCGCATCAATAACCAACCGTATAACCTTTCATCGCGCATAGCCGATACGATAAGTCTGCGCAACCTGGAAAGGCTGGTGCTCCCGTACGATGAAGCCGTTATTTCCATCGGTTTTTCGGCCTTGGAATACTCATCGCCTGATAAAATTAGGTATGCATATTTCCTGGAAGGATGGGATAAGAGCTGGAACGAGGTGGGCACCCAACGCACAGCGCATTATTCCCGGCTCGAGCCCGGCGGTTATACCCTGCATATCCGATCGACCAATGCCGATGGCGAATGGAATACCGAGGGGCGGATGGTAGCCATCGAGGTGTTGCCTCCGTGGTGGCGTACTACCTGGGCTTACGGATTGTATTTATTGATTGTGCTGGGGATGGGCTACACCTATCTCTATTACGTCCGCCGGCAGACTGCCTTGCGTTACGACATAAAAATTGCGCGGTTAGAAATCGAAAAGGAAAAGGAACTCAATGAGAAAAAGCTGGCCTTCTTTACCCATATTTCACACGAGCTCAGGGCGCCGCTCACGCTCATCATCAATCCCGTCAAGGAGATGTTGTACAATAAAGACAATGTCGTGGATAGCCGGGAGCTGGTTACAGTTTACAACAATTCCCGACGGTTATTGAGCTTGGTAGACCAATTACTGCTTTTCCGTCAGGCGGATAAGGAAACCGGCAGCCTTAAACTGGCTAGGCTGGACATGGTGGCGCTTTGCCGGGAAGTTTTCCTCTGCTTCCGCCAATATGCCGCTTCTAAAGGCATTGATTACAGCTTCTCATGCGGCGTTGAGCAGATTGAGATTTATGCTGACCGGGAGAAAATTGAAATCGTGCTCTTTAATTTGATCAGCAACGCCCTTAAATTCACGCCGAAGGGAGGACGGGTTACCATCGAAGCACGCGATGAGACAGGCTGCGTTGCTATTCAGGTGGCTGACACCGGTGCGGGTATTCCGGATCACGTAGGCGATGCGGTATTCAACCGGTTTTATCGGGACTTCTCTAACCCCGGCAACACCATATCTGGATTTGGTATCGGGCTGTTCCTGGTCAAAAAAATTGTTGAATCGCACCACGGTTCGGTTTCTTATACCAGTAAAGAGGGCTCGGGTACTTGCTTTACCGTCAAACTGCTGAAAGGCAAACAGCATTTGGGCAACAGCTATATTTTTGAAGATATCGGCGAGCATTCTGTTTTTCTGGAAGAACTTTTGGGCACCGAAGCGGAATATATACCTTCAGTGCCTGAACCAACCCAAGCGCTTGAAAAGGTAACGCAGGTGATGTCGCAACGGCCACTGTTGCTCGTTATAGACGACAACGAGCAGATCCGTCATTATGTACGGCAACTTTTTGAATCCGACTGCGAAGTGCAAGAAGCCGCCTCCGGCGAGGCCGGACTACAGTTGATAAAAACAATGCAGCCCGATATCGTCATCAGCGACGTGATCATGTCCGGATGCAGTGGCATCGAGCTTTGTAGCGCTGTTAAGCAAGACCCCAGCATCAGCCATATCCCCATTATCCTGCTTACGGCAAGTTCAACGGCAGAAATCAAGCTGAAAGGCATAGAAAGCGGTGCCGACGACTATATTACCAAACCGTTTGACAAAGGTATTTTGCAGGCCAGGGTACATAACATACTCAAAAGCAGGAACCAGCTTCAGCAATATTTTTATAACGAGGTGACGTTGCGGTCCAGCGATTTCAAAGTAGCAACGGAATACCGGGATTTCCTGGATCGTTGCATAACCGTGGTAGAACAGCACCTTGATAATCCCGAATTCAACGTGGGAACATTAGCCGATGAAATGGGGATGAGCCAATCCAATCTATATAAGCGTGTGAAATCCATATCTGGCCGATCTACCAACGAGTTTATCCGTTTCATCCGGTTACGTAAGGTAGCCCAATTGCTCATCAGTACTGACTATAACGTCAGTGAAGCCGCATTTACTGCCGGATTCAACGATATGAAGTATTTCAGGGAGCAGTTTCATAAGCTGTTTGGGATTAAACCGTCAGCCTATAAAAAGAAGTTCCAAGCTACGATGGCACCCAAAAATTACCGATTTCCCCCTACTATTTGAAAGAAACCACCCTGTTTCGATACGTCTGTTTATGCATTTTTGTGTAGACTAAAATACGCTACAACGGCCCGTCGGCCACGGTGGCGGAGTGATGCATAACCAAATTGATAACCGAATAATGATAGACTATGATTTGACATGTACGAATTGACCGATGAAGGCCACTCAGGCGAGTAGGCTGATTAAGCTTAAACTCCTTAACCAAGATTAACTAAAATCAACATTAGTAAAATGAGAAGTAATGTTTTGTTCAGCGCAGCAGCGACTGCGTGTATGCTGCTTCTATTGATGGTCTCCGCGGCGCATGCCCAGGATATACAGGTGCAGGGTGTGGTGAAAGATCAAAGCGGACCGGTATCTGGCGTTACTGTGTCTGTTAAAGGTGGCGGCTCCCAATTGCTGACGGATGAGAATGGCCGTTATCGGGTAAATGTTTCTCCCAACGCCATACTGGTATTTTCTTCTATTGGCTATAAGCCGCAAGAAGTGCCATTGTTAGGTAGGAAACCCAATACGGCAGGTATATATGTGATTGATATTGACCTGACACAAGATGAGAGCGTATTGGATGAAGCGGTGGTTGTGGGTTTCGGTACACAGAAGAAAGCCAGTTTGGTAAGTTCCATCACCACGGTAAATCCCGGGGAATTGAGAGGACCAACGAATAACTTAACGCAGATGATTGCCGGACGTATTGCGGGGGTCATCGCTTACCAGCAAAGCGGCGAACCTGGCGCCGATAATGCCGAATTTTTTATCCGAGGGTTAGGATCGTTCGGTGCGGGCAAGGTAGACCCCCTGATTTTGATTGACGGAGCGGAGTCTTCACCTACCGATCTCGCCCGGCTTCAACCCGATGATATTGCTGCGTTTTCGGTACTGAAAGATGCGACGGCTGCAGCGGTATACGGCGCCCGCGGCGCCAACGGGGTTATTTTGGTAAATACCAAGTCGGGTGCGATAGGCAAGACTGTATTCAGGTTCCGTGCTGAAAACAGGATGTCTTCCAATACGCGTAATTTTCAATTTGCAGATAATATTACCTATATGAAATTGGCCAATGAGGCTGCTCTTACGCGTAATCCGCATGCTTTGCTGCCTTATACGCAGACGAAAATCGACCGCACCGCGGCGGGCGAAAATCCCTTACTTTATCCGAACAATAACTGGATAGATCAATTGATTAAAGACTATACGTTCAATCAGGGATACAACATCAGTGCCAGCGGTGGCGGAGAACGGGCACGCTATTATGTGGCGGGTACTTATAACGTAGACAATGGTGTGCTGAAAGTAGACGGATTAAATAATTTCAACAACAATATAAAGCTCCTCAACTATTCGCTAAGGACCAAGTTTGACATTAAACTTACGCCCAGTACGGACGTCACCGTAAACGTATATGGCCAGTTTGACGACTACAACGGCCCGGTGGGTGGCGTAGATGGCGATGGCAACCGCCTGCACGGCGGGCAGTTTATTTTCCAGCGGGCTATCTGGTCCAATCCGGTGAAGTTCCCTGCTGTTTATCCGGCTTCTTTTTCGCCCTATACGGAGCATCCGTTGTTCGGTGGCGCGGAAACCGGTTTCGGAAGTACTACGCTACTCTCCAATCCCTATGCCGAGATGGTGCGGGGCTATGAGGTTTATAAAACATCCACGATACAGCCTCAGCTTGAAATCAAGCAAGATTTGGGATCGCTACTTGAAGGGCTTTCGGCGCGGGCAATGGCTTATCTGCGACGGTACTCGCATTTCAATGTAGCGCGGCAATACAACCCCTTCTACTACTCCTCATATCTCAATCCGGTGACCGGAGAGATTGAGCTAAGGGTGCTGAATGACGGGGGGCCAACCTCTATTGGTACACCCGGATCGGAATACCTGAACTATGGCGAGGGTGATAAGACACTTGATTCGCGTATGTATATGGAGGCGGCGGTCAACTATTCCCAGCGGTTTGGCGACAAACACGATGTGTCCGGAATGCTCATCACGATCCTCTCGTCCTACCAGACGGGCAACGCAGGAAGCGTTCAATCGTCGTTGGAACAACGTAACCAAGGGTTGTCAGGGCGTTTTACCTATGGGTATGACGACCGCTATCTGGCGGAGTTCAACTTCGGCTACAATGGTTCAGAGCGTTTCGCCAGTGGCTACCGGTTCGGCTTCTTCCCTTCGTTCGGTTTGGCATATCGCATTGTCAACGAGAAATACTTTGAACCCCTGCGCAGCGTGGTAGATGATTTCAAGCTGAGGGCCACGTTCGGTTGGGTGGGCAATGATCAAATCGGCCGCAGAGAGGACCGCTTTTTCTACCTTTCTAATGTGAATCTCAACAATGGGTCTTATGGTGCTGCATTCGGCGAGAATGGGCTATATTATCGCCCCGGCATTTCCATTTCCCGTTATGCCAATGAACGAATCACGTGGGAAAAGTCGCGGCAGATCAACTTAGGGTTGGATTTGACGCTGTTTAACCGTTCTACGGAAATCGTGTTGGATGCGTTCCATCAGCGTCGCTACAACATCCTTGAAACGCGCTCTTATCTCAGTGCCACCATGGGGCTTATGGGCGAATATCCCCAAGCCAATACCGGAGAGGCCGAGAGCCGCGGGTTTGATGCGTTGATCAATTACAATAAGAGTTTTTCTCCGAACTGGTGGGCGAGTTTACGTGGCAATTTTACCTATGCCACCAGCAATGTGGTGAAACGTGATGAATTGGACTATCCAGAGCACATGAGCTACCTCTACCGCGTGGGACATCCTATTAATCAAACATGGGGATACATCGCCGAGCGCTTGTTTGTGGACGATACCGAAGTGGCCAACGCCCCGCGGCAGTTCGGGACATATATGGGCGGCGATATCAAATATCGCGATATGAATGGGGACGGCCAAATCACATCGACCGATATGGTGCCTATTGGGCATCCCACTGTACCCGAAATCATCTATGGATTCGGGGGTACGGTAGGCTGGAAAAACTTTGATTTAAGCCTGATGTTTCAGGGGTCTGCCCGTTCGTCATTTTTTATTAATGCTGAAAATCTTTCGCCTTTTGTCATCAATGGCAGCGCCCAGAACGGACTACTTAAGGTCATTGCTGACAGCCATTGGTCTGAGGAAAATCGCGATCTATATGCGTTTTGGCCACGGTTAAGCGAGCAATTTGTGCCCAATAATAACGTCACTTCTACTTGGTGGATGCGTGATGGTACATTCCTGCGGCTTAAGAACGCTGAGTTTGGCTATAATGTGCCCCAGGAAACACTCTCGCGGTGGCGGCTGGGTGTACTCCGTGTGTACTTGAGCGGTACCAACCTGTGGGTGTGGAGCAAATTCAAGATGTGGGATCCGGAGATGGGGGGCAAAGGGCTGGGGTATCCCATACAGCAGGTGTATAATATTGGATTACGTGTTGATTTTTGATGCATGGCTATCCTAATTAAAATATAAGGAGAATACAAGATGAGACCAACGAGATATATCAGACTAAAATTCATGGCTCTTGCAATGGCCGCTACCCTCGTACTGGGGCAATCCTGCGATAGTTTCCTTGACGTTGTGCCTGACAATGTATCGACTATTGATCATGCCTTCAAACTGCGTAACGAGGCGGAAAAATACCTGTTCACGCTGTATAGCTACCTTCCCAGTGACGGCAGCGTAGAAGGGTGGACCAGCAATGTGGCAATGCTGGCAGGCGATGAGATCTGGATACCTTATCAGACCAGCCTGATGAGCGACGCTTTTGAAATCGCGAGAGGTAACCAACAGGTCTCCGGACCTTATGTGTCTATGTGGGCGAGGCTGTATGAGGCGATCCGGCATTGTAATATCTTTTTAGAAAATGTAAGCGATCTGACTAAGGTGCGCGACATCCGCGATGCTGAACGGCAACGTTGGTTGGGCGAAGCGGAGTTTCTGAAAGCCTATTACCATTACCTGTTGCTGCGGATGTATGGTCCTGTGCCGATTATCCGGCAGAACCTGGATATTGATGCCAGTAAAGAACAAGTGGCCGTGCCCCGTAATCCGGTGGATGAGTGCGTAGACTATATCGTTGAGCTGTTGGATGCGTCAGTAGAAAAACTGCCCAATATCATTACAGATCGTACCCTGGAATTGGGTCGCCTCACAAGCCCGATAGCTCTGGCGGTAAAAGCAAAGGTATTACTCATGGCGGCCAGCCCCTTGTTCAACGGCAATCCTGATTATAGCAATTATCGCAATCACGATGGTACCCAACTGTTCAATCCGGCGGTAGACGGCAGCAAATGGGAGCGTGCGGCAGTAGCTGCCAAGGAAGCCATTGATGCGGCCGAACAGGCAGGCCATTTACTATTTAAAATGCCTCCTACTTCGTTCAGCTTGTCTGATACCACCATGCTGCAACTTGACCTCCGGCAAGCCGTAAGCGAACGGTGGAGTGTTGAACATGTATGGGCTAATCCCAACTCGCAGACAGCTAATCTGCAGATGCAGGCTATGCCGCCATTGAATGTGAATCATAACCACAACAATGCGCGCAAAATTCTATCGCCACCACTGAAGATAGCCAGGCAGTTTTATACCCACAATGGTGTGCCTATCAATGAAGATAAAACATTGAGCTTCCTTGATGATACGGAATTACGAACGGCAACGCACGAAGAGCGTTTCTATATTGCCGAAGGTTTTCAGACGTCGCGTCTGCACTTCGACCGCGAACCCCGGTTTTATGCTAGTCTGGCTTTTGACGGTGCAGTGTGGTATAAATACGACAGTCCCAGCAATTCGGATGAAAATACGTTTGTGGTACGGAGTAAACGTACGGACTATGCAGGAAGTACGCATGCATTTCATTTTAACATGACTGGCTATTTCATTAAGAAGTTAGTTGACTGGAACCAAACGATGAGTAGTTCAGGCGCATCCTACCGGGGTTATCCCTGGCCGCAGATCCGCCTGGCTGATCTGTATCTGATGTATGCCGAGGCGCTCAATGAAGCCTATGGGCCAGACCATACGGATGTGTTTGTATACTTAGATAAGGTGCGCGAACGGGCAGGCTTAAAAGGTGTGAAAGAATCGTGGACTGATTACTCCAATAATCCCTCGAAATTTACCACGCGCGACGGGTTGCGCGAAATCATTCATCAGGAAAGACTTATCGAGTTAGCTTTTGAAGGGCACCGTTTCTGGGATTTGCGGCGCTGGAAAAAGGCTGCGGCCTACTTAAATGCGCCCATTACGGGATGGAACATGCAGGGCGAGAACGCCAATTCGTATTATCAAGTTAACACGGTATGGCAGCAGCGTTTCATCGCGCCACGCGACTATTTTTGGCCACTTTCTGAAACCGCGGTTATCCAAAATGCAAAGTTGGTACAATCGCCGGGATGGTAATCAAGGTAAACTATAAATGTTAACGCAATGAAAAAGCTATATATCCTATTTCTCTGCAGTACTTTGGCGGCTGGTATGATAAGCTGCGGCGAAGATGGCCTACGCACGCCGCTGGAAAAGAACAGCCAAGCGCCGGATCCGGTCACAAACGTGCATGTGGAAAATTTACCAGGCAAGGCTCGCATATCGTATACCGTGCCTGTACAGCAAGACCTGTTGTATGTTAAGGCCGTGTATAAGCTGGCAACGGGCAGGGCTATGGAGGTTAAGGCATCTTATTATGAAAATTCCCTGCTGGTGGAGGGGTTTGCTGATGAGGGGGAACACGAAGTGACCCTTTATGCTGTAAACCGGAGCGAAAAAGCATCAGCTCCAGTGCCGGTCACTATCCGGCCCTTGGAAGCACCTATTTGGGAGGTGTACCGCAGCATGGAGGTTGGTCCGGCTTTCGGCGGAATACGTGTCACGGCAGACAATCCCGAGCGGAGTGACTTGGCTATTTTAGTGATGCAGAAAAATGAGTACGGGGAATGGGATATCCACCCCAACAGTATTTACACGGCGACCGATTCCATTGCCCATACATTGCGGGATGCAGCGCTCGATACCGTGGATCAGGCCTTCGCCTTCACCATCCGCGATAGGTGGCTCAACTATACGGATACGTTGTATGCGACCATAAAGCCGCTTTATGAGGTGGCGATCCCCAAATCGGGATATGCTGGGATGAACTTGCCCGGAGATGCGCCGCACCATCCATCTACTTCCATGCAAGGCATGTGGGATGGTAATATCATCGACTGGCCGAGCATATACATGACGCAGAACGCGCACCCCGGTATCCATGTCATTACCTTTGATATCGGGCGTTTGGCTAAACTGAGCCGGATCGTCATTTGGGATTATCCGGAGTATTTCAGTAGTGGCGGCTTCGGGCGGACGTACTACTATCTTGGAAACCTTAAAGAATTTGAGATCTGGGGTTCGGATAGTCCACCGTCAGACGGCAGTTTTGACAATTGGCACTTGCTGGGTCGTTACAATGCAGTAAAGCCGTCTGGATTACCTTTCGGGCAACAGAACAACGAAGATTACCAGACGGCAAATGCCGGGTTCAGTTGGGATTTTGATGTAGCGGCCCCCAAAGTGCGGTATTTACGAATCCGCAGTACACGGAATTGGGGCGGAACCTCCTACATGGCGATTGCCGAGATACAGGTCTACGGTGATCCAAGATAAGTTTTACAGTTAGCATGGCAAAATCATGAAGAACATAACGATGATTGACCGCATAAAACAACTAACAGTTTTGTTGCTGGTGGCTGCAGGTACCTTGGCCTGCTCCAAGATGGACGAATATAAAAAATACGTAGCGGATGGAGAGATCTCCTATACGGGCAAACTGGATTCCCTGAAAATCTATTCGGGTAGAAACCGTGTATTGGTGCAGGGCGTGCTACGCTCAGACCCCAAAGTAAAGGAATGTCGTATCTATTGGAACGGGCGCAATGATTCGGTATCTGTACCGATAACCCGGACGCAAAGCGTCGACACCTTGCGTGTGCTTATTGAAAACATGGAGGAAAACGTGCATAATTTTGAGGTGGTTACTTTTGATGATGTGGGTAATAAGTCAATTACCGTATTTGGAACGGGTATTGTATACGGAGCGCGTTTCCAAAACTCCCTGCTCAATAGACCCATCAATTTCTACGAGCTGTTTGCAGGAGATCTTTCCTTAACGCTTAATTACGGTAGGATGGATTTAACCAGTGGCGCCTTTGCCACAGAGATCCAGTATGAGGATCAGCAGGGCTTAAGTCACGAATACATGCTTTCAATTGATGAAAACGATTTGATATTGGAAAACTATCAGGTGGGCAGCAGTTTCCGCTACCGAACTAAGTTTTTGCCGGATACGTTATGTCTGGATACCTTTTATACGGCATTTACTGAAATAGCACCGAATGTGGTGTATTTTAAAAACATGACTTTTCCCTATCAGCGCGGCGCATGGGATGGCAGCCGCTGGGGGGTTCCGGCCGATTGGGTAACCAACGCACAGGTTCGGAATGCCGGAAATAACACCTATGGTGGGTATGAATTGCGGAACGGCAATGGTGTACTCTCCTTGGAAGGTGGCTGGGGGCTTCGTGCGGTAGTTGACGGAAAGATTATGCAGACATCCAATCTGCCCCCGGGTGATTATCGCATTACCATATACGGTATTGAACGCGGTGCTGCCGGAAGTGTCCATTTTGCTGTGGCAGAAGGTACCGAACTGCCCAATGAGCAAAACTTAGCCACCCAAGCTATTACCTATGTTAACTGTGCCGCCAGTGGAACGTACAGTGTGGATTTTTCACTTACGGAAATCACTCAGGTCACCGTTGGCTTCATAGGCAACATGCCTGATACCGGTTCTTGGTTTAAGGTAGCGGGCAATGTGGTTTTTGAAGTACTATAAAATACCGTAGTTAGAAAATGATAAGAGTTTGTTCTTTCTATCTGGTTAATCGTTGTGCGTTACTGCTACTGTCGTTGGGAACGTATATCGTCGGCTGCACCAATAAAGTATCCCAAAGCCCGACGGATGATGGGGAAGCGCCAGGTACAGTGGTAGCTGTACCGACATTGGCGAATCTTGGTTTCACGAATATTACAACAACATCTGCCCGAGTTACATCAAACGTAACAGCGTCTGGAGGGAGTGGGGTTACAGCAAGGGGCGTTTGCTGGGCCTCCCATCCTGATCCGACCACGGATGACGCCAAGGCCGAAGCTGTTACGGTTTCGGGGTCAGGCGCATTCACGGTGCATCTGGAAGGGCTTACGCAGGCAACAACCTATTACGTCAGGGCTTACGCCGTAAATTCCGCTGGTGTGGGGTACAGCGAAGAAGCTACGTTTACTACGGAAGCGGTGCAATCAGTTTCCTTCAAGAATAACCCGATGTTCATTATTGGCTCGTCACGTGCTGCTTATGATGCCGAAATCATCAGCAACGGCGGGGGAACGATCACTGAGCGGGGCATTTGTTGGGCGGCAAATCCAGATCCAACGGTAGATGGCCATAAGGTAGTTCACAGCAGTACGGGCGAAGGCCGGTACCGATGTGTCATTACCGGCCTAACTGAGCGCACCGACTATTACCTCCGTGCCTACGCGGTCAATGAAGACGGGGTAAGTTATGGGGAGAATATCCCGTTCCGGACCATTGCCAGGGGTAACATTACTTACACGTTCAATAAAGCTGCCAACCCGACGGCAGAGCAGGTGGCAGCTTATGAGCGGTTGCAGGTAGCCATAGACAGTGCAGTATGGTATGCAAACAACTACACATCGGCCACGAAGCATGTTTGGGTTAACTACGATCCCAATGTGCCAACGGCTGACGCTAATAACGAAGGATGGATGCGCTTCGGCGCCAACGCGGGTTTCCAGAACCTGCGGACTATGCTGCATGAGATGAACCATACTTTTGGAACGGGTACTACCAACTGGTGGCGAAATACGGCTATTTCGGGAGGGAAGTACCAACTCCCACACGCCAATGCCGTGCTGAAACTTATTACGGGCAACGAAGATGCCCAGCTTAATGCAGACAACCAGCATTGGTGGCCTTACGGGCTGAACCAAAATTCAGAGGTCACCTCCAGTTGGGACTATGTGTACAATTGTTTGATTATAGAAGCTATGCGTAAAGACGGGTTGACCCATAGCGGTACATATCTGCCTTGATGAAGTTCTCAAGTATTTACTTTGCAGATTATAAAAATGAATAATGTTATATACACTGTAGTGGCAGGCTTATTCTTGGCGGCCAGCTACGGAGCTGGGGCCTTGACCAAGCAACACAACGATGGCTATCAACTTGTCTGGTCAGATGAGTTTGATGGCGATGGTCCGGTAGATACTTCCCATTGGCGCTTTGAGAAAGGTTTTGTCAGGAACCAGGAAGATCAATGGTATCAGGAAGAAAACGCATATCGTAAAGATGGCCTGCTCATTATCGAAGCACGCAAGGAAAGCAAGCCTAATCCCACATACAAAGCCGGCAGTACGCACTGGGGCCAGGCGCGCAAGACGATTGCGTATACCGGGGCTTCCATCAATACGCGCGGCAAACATAGCTGGCAATACGGCCGGTTCGAAATGCGGGCTCGCATTCCCATTGGCGGTGGGCTATGGCCTGCATTCTGGACGCTCGGTGTTAAAGGTGAATGGCCTTCCAACGGCGAAATTGATATCATGGAATACTACCGGGGGATGATCCTGGCCAATATCGCCTGCGGCACGAGGGAGCGGTGGAAGGCAGAATGGTACAGCAAAACAATGCCGGTGGACTCGCTCGGTGGCGAGGCCTGGGCGGATGAGTTCCATGTTTGGCGGATGGATTGGGATGAAACGGAAATTGCCTTGTACGTGGATGATATGCTGATGAATCGTGTGCCCCTGGACCAATTGGTCAACAAGGATGGTACAGGATTCAACCCGTTCAAACAACCACATTATATCCTGTTGAATTTTGCGCTGGGCGGTATGAACGGAGGTAAGATAGACGACAGCCTCCTGCCCGCGAAATACGAAATCGATTACGTAAGGGTTTACCAGAGAAAATAATCATGCGTGTAGTTTGTTTATTGTGCTTCGTATGGACATGTTGTGAAGTATCTTTCGCCCAGCCAGGGTTTGGCCAAGCCGGACGTATCAACGGCGATTGGCTGTTTACCTTGGGTGATGTCGCCAACGGTCCGGCAGCCGATTTGGACGATCGGTCATGGCAACGGATACAACTGCCCCACGACTGGAGCGTCAAAGGGCACCTGAGCCCAACGTTGGCCAGCGCAACAGGCTATCTGCCGGGCGGGATTGGCTGGTACCGGAAAAAGGTTATTGTTCCGTTGGAAAAACAGGGCGATCGGGTATACCTGTACTTTGAAGGGGTGTACAACCGCAGCGAAGTGTTTATTAACGGTCATTCGTTGGGTTACCGGCCCAACGGCTATATCTCCTTTATGTATGACGCTACGCCTTATATCCGGTATGGAACGGAAAACACGATAGCTGTGCGGGTAGACCATAGCCAGCACGCCGATTCGCGCTGGTATACTGGGTCGGGCATTTACCGAGACGTGTGGCTGGTAACGGCTCCTCAAGTGCACTTAGCGCAGTGGGGCGTGTATGCCTATCCTGAGCTGTCGAAAGACCGCGGTGTCTTGCATGTGGAAGTAAACCTGGAAAACCATACGGATAATGCTGCAGCGGTTTCGGTCATCAACGAGCTGGTAGGGCCGGATGGCCAGGTAGTGGCTAAAAAAACCAACCATGCCCGTATACGTGCGGGTGGTGGAGACAAATTACAATTGGCACTGCATGTAAAGAACCCGCAGTTGTGGGGCCTTGACCATCCGGTGCTCTATCAGCTTCGGACTACTGTCCTGCAGGATGGCAGGGAGATTGACCGCAACCTCATCCGGACGGGCTTCCGGACCTTCACCTTTGATCCGGATAAAGGGTTCGCCCTTAACGGGGAATGGATGAAGGTAAAGGGAGTGTGCCTTCACCATGACTCCGGGGTGCTGGGAGCGGAGGTCTATCCGGAAGTCTGGCGGCGCCGGCTGCTGACGTTAAAGGAACTGGGATGTAATGCCATCCGCACGAGCCATAACCCTCAGGCTCCCGGGCTTTACGCGCTCTGTGACGAACTGGGCCTGTTGGTGCTCAACGAGGCCTTTGATGAGTGGGAGTTCCCGAAGCGCAAATGGCTGGAAGGCTGGAATGTCGGTACGCCGGGGTTTCAGGGAAGCTTTGACTTTTTTGAGGAATGGGGAGAGCGGGATCTGGCCGATATGGTCAGGCGTGACCGCAATCACCTCTCCATATTTGCGTGGAGCATCGGCAATGAGGTTGATTACCCCAACGACCCGTATTCGCACCCGGTACTGGACGGAAGCCGTGAAGGCGGCTTTACCCAGCCGATCTTCGGCGGCTATAAACCGGATGCGCCGGATGCCATGCGCTTGGGAGGCATCGCCAAGCGGCTGGCCGCGGTCGTGAAGCAGTATGACAAAAGCCGTCCCGTTACCGCCGGACTGGCCGGCGTGGCTATGTCTAACGAGACGGAGTATCCCGCTGCGCTGGACATCACAGGATATAATTATACCGAAAGCCGCTACCAGCAAGATCATGAACGGTACCCGGACCGGGTCATTTACGGCAGCGAAAACCGGCATGACCTGGCCGCGTGGAAGGCGGTCCGTGATAATGAGCATATCTTCGGGCAGTTTCTTTGGACCGGCATCGACTATCTCGGCGAATCGGGCAGATGGCCATCCCGTGGTTTTTACTCCGGCCTGCTGGATTTCGGTGGCTTTGTCAAGCCACGGGGCCGTTTTCGTCAGGCCCTATGGTCTGACAGACCTGTGGCTTATCTGGGCACCTATCCCACGCCCGGCAAAGGAAGTGCAGCGGGCAATCAGGACGTCTGGTCCGCCCTTGAGGCTGAACAGCGCGGCCGCCGCGAGGAGCGCGTGCCTTCAATGGATGCCTGGCCGGTCTGGAACTATCAGGAAGAGCAGTCCATCCGCGTGGTCTGTTATACCAATGTGGCCCAGGCCCGGCTGGAGCTGAACGGAAATCCGGTCGGGGAGGTCAAGTCCTATAACGATGAACACGGCATTATCCACTGGGACATCCCTTATCGTCCCGGAAAACTTGAAGTCATCGGCATGGACACCGACGGCAGGGAAACGTGCCGCTACAGTATCCAGACATCCAGGCGTCCGCATGCGCTGCGCATTGTCTCAGCGGAAAGGAGTGAGGATAGTACGGGCGTCGCGCAGGTTACCGTGCAAGTGGTCGATGAAGAGGGGGTTCCGGTAATGCTGGCAGACGATGAGGTAACCTGTGAAGTGGCCGGCCCCGCACGGTTGCTGGGGCTGGAAGCGGGCAACAATACTGATATGTCCGATTACACGGACAACAGGCACCGTGTATATCGTGGGAAGCTGATCGCTTATATTCAGATGACCGGGACGGATGAACCTGTGCGTGTGCGTTTCAAATCACCCTGGCTTGAGTCCTGTTCATTATCTTTGTAAGACGATCTGCGAAATGACCGGCTATGAAACTACTTATTAAGATATTCTTTTTATGTCTTCTGTTCCTGTCGTTGGTTTTTACGCGTGGTGTGACGCAGACTGGGCAACCACACTATTCCGCTTACCTTTTTGCTTACTTTACCGGCAATAGCGGAGATGAAGAAGCCGTGCGCTTTGCGATCAGCCGCGATGGTTTCAATTACCGTGCGCTGAATGCGAACCAGCCGGTGCTGGACCCCAAGGCCATCAGCAGTACCGGAGGCGTGCGCGATCCCCATATTCTCCGGGGTGAGGATGGCAAGACGTTTTACATGGTGTTGACTGATATGGTGTCTGCCAGAGGGTGGAGTTCCAACCGTGCGCTGGTATTGCTGAAGTCCGGTAACCTGATTGATTGGGAATCTACCGTAGTGAACATCCAGGAAACCTATCCGGGGCAGGAAGACCTGCTGCGGGTCTGGGCGCCCCAGACGATTTTTGAAGCGGAGGCGGGAAAGTACATGGTATATTGGTCGATGAAACATGGGGACGGGCCGGATATCATCTATTATGCGTATGCAAATGCGGATTTTACAGGCTTTGAGGACACTCCCAAGCCATTATTCCTGCCGGAGAATCGGCGCTCGTGCATTGACGGGGATATTGTGATCAAGGATGGCGTGTACCACCTGTTCTATAAGACAGAGGGCCATGGAAATGGCATCAAGGTGGCCACGACCACCTCCTTGACGTCCGGTAACTGGACGGAGCAACCGGATTACAAGCAACAGACCACCGAGGCGGTTGAAGGATCCTGCACGTTCAGGCTGATTGACAGTGATACTTATATTCTAATGTACGATGTGTACATGAAAGGCCGGTATCAGTTTACAAAGAGCACGGACCTGCAACACTTTGAGGTTATTGACCAGCAGGTATCCATGGATTTCAAGCCGCGTCACGGTACGGTGATTCCCATTACTGAGGAAGAGCTTCAGCGGCTCATGGAGCGATGGGGAACACCAACGACCCGGCGCAATCCCGTGCTCAAGGGCAGCTACGCCGACCCTGAAATCCTCTATTCCCGCAAAACGGAAAAGTTCTATATCTATCCCACCAGTGACGGTTTTGATCATTGGGGCGGTTACTACTTCAAGGCATTTTCATCAACCGACCTGGTCAACTGGAAGGACGAGGGAGTCATCCTCGATCTGAAAAAGGATGTGCCATGGGCGGGACGGAATGCGTGGGCGCCATGCATTGAAGAAAAGGAGATTGACGGCGTTTACCGCTATTTCTATTACTTCACGGGTGCCCAGAAAATCGGCGTGGCTGTGGCGGATAGTCCTACCGGCCCCTTCCGGGACACGGGCAAGCCGTTGATCGATTTCAAACCCGCAGGGGTAGAGGGCGGCCAGGAAATTGACCCGGATGTATTTACGGATCCTGTAAGTGGAAAAAGCTTCCTTTATTGGGGTAATGGGTACCTGGCGGTGGCGGAGCTCAATGAAGATATGGTTTCCATCAAGCGGGAAACCATCCGGGTGATTACCCCTGACCGCACATACCGCGAAGGCGCGTATGTAATTTTCCGGAACGGGACTTATTATTTCCTTTGGTCGGAAGATGATACCCGCAGTCCTGATTACCGGGTACGGTATGGGACTTCCGATTCACCGCTTGGGCCGATCCAGGTACCTGCGGACAACCTCATATTGGCCAAGGATACCGCGCGCGGCATCTACGGCACTGGACACAACTCGGTGCTCCAGCTCCCGGGAATCGATGAGTGGTATATCGTGTATCACCGATTCCGTTATCCTGACGGCATTCACATGGGGGATGCTGCGGGTTACAATCGCGAGGTATGCATGGACAGATTGGCTTTTGACGCGGAAGGGCGTATTCTGCCGGTCAACCCCTCGCATGAAGGCGTACAGCTGCCACACAATATGGACGGAAATGCAGCCCGTCTTTTCCCGCTGAGGGATGTGCGTTTGCTGGACGGACCGTTCAAGCAGGCGCAGGACCGCAACCGGGAATACCTGATGGCGTTGGATATGGATCGCCTGCTGGCACCCTTCCTGCGGGAAGCGGGGCTTCAACCAAAGGCGGCAAGCTACGGGAACTGGGAAAACAGTGGCCTCGATGGGCATATCGGGGGCCATTACCTCACAGCGCTGTCATTGATGTATGCTGCAAGCGGGGACAGCACGGTCAAACGGAGGCTGGACTATATGATTGCCGAACTGAAGCGCTGCCAGGATCACGCGGGAACGGGCTACATAGGCGGCGTGCCGGGAGGCGCGGCCCTTTGGGAGGAGATCCGCGGCGGGAAGATCGAGGCCGGCGCGTTTGACCTGAATAAAAAGTGGGTTCCCTTATACAACATCCATAAGACCTTTGCCGGACTCCGGGACGCCTACCTCATCGGTGGCTGTGCCGAGGCCAGGAGCATGCTGGTCGGGCTGAGCGACTGGATGCTGGAGCTGACCGGGGGGCTTTCAGACGCCCAGGTGCAGGATATGCTCCGCAGTGAGCACGGCGGGTTGAATGAGGTGTTTGCTGACGTTGCGGCCATTACCGGCGATGACCGTTACCTGCAATTGGCGAAGCGTTTCTCGCATAGGACTATCCTGGATCCTTTGCTGAAAGGACAGGACCGGTTGACGGGCTTGCATGCAAACACGCAAATCCCGAAGGTGATCGGCTATAATCGGATAGCCGATATAGAGGGGAATCCCGGCTGGCACGATGCGGCCAGGTTTTTCTGGGAAACCGTGGTGGGAAACCGTTCCGTAGTGATCGGCGGCAACAGCGCACACGAACACTTCCATCCGGCCAACGACTTCTCGCGGATGATCCGGAGTGTGGAAGGGCCGGAAACCTGCAACACTTACAATATGCTGAAACTGACCGAACAACTCTTCCAGTCCGCGCCGGATGTCCGGTATGCCGATTACTATGAGCGCGCACTGTATAACCATATCCTTTCTACGCAGCATCCTGAAACCGGCGGATTGGTTTATTTCACGCCCATGCGCCCCGGTCATTACCGCGTCTATTCCCAGCCCCATACCAGCTTCTGGTGCTGCGTGGGATCGGGCATGGAAAACCATGGTAAGTATGGGCAGTTCATTTACGCCCATAAGGACGAGAACCTGTACGTGAACCTGTTTATTGCCTCCCGCCTGGACTGGAAGGAAAAAAGAGTGGAGCTGGTGCAGCAGACACGCTTCCCGGACCAGGCCGGAACGGTGATAACCGTCACTCCGGAGCAATCGACCACATTTACGCTGCAGCTGCGTTACCCCGGCTGGGTGCCGGAAGGTGAGTTGGAAATTTCGGTCAACGGCAAGCCTTATCCGGTATCACAGCGCCCCGGCACGTTTGTGCCCATCCGGCGGGAATGGCAGACCGGAGACCGGGTTGAGGTGTCCTTCGCGATGCATACAGCCGTGGAGCAGCTGCCGGATTCGTCCAATTACTATGCGTTCCGGTATGGACCGATCGTACTGGCGGCCAGGACAGATACAACTTCGATGGACGGCTTGTTTGCTGATGATAGCCGCGGAGGCCATATCGCCCACGGCCCCCAGGTGCCGCTGCGGGACATTCCGGTGGTTGTTGGGCGACCGGAGACGCTGACCGCTTCCCTGCGTCCGGTTAAGGGGAAACCGTTACATTTTACGATGAACCGCGTATACGCACCCTCGTTCCGCGGTAAAATGGAGTTGATGCCGTTCTTCCGGTTGCATGATTCGCGATATATCCTGTATTGGCCGCAAGCCACGCGGGAGGAGGTGACCGCGCTGCAGCGGCGCATGGAAGCGGAAGAAAGGGAAAGCCGTGTACTGGAGGAAAGGACCGTGGATCATGTATACGCCGGGCAGCAACAAACGGAGTCGGACCATGCAGTCGCTTTTGAAGCATCCGTCACCGGCCAGTATGAGGGTATGCAGTGGCGGGAGGCAAAGGGTTGGTTCAGTTACCGGTTCATCAACCCGGAAGGGACGGCCAGGGCGCTTTTTATCCGTTACCTGAACATGGATCGTCCCAGCGCCTTTGATGTGCTGGTCAACGGACAGGTGCTGACAACAATCCGCCTGGACGGGCGGGACGGCGGCAACGATCCGCTCTGCGCGACATATCCCTTGCCAGATGAGCTTACCGATAATGGCCAGCTGACGGTTGAGTTCCGCGCCCATGATGGCTCGTATACCGCACGGCTCACAGAGGTGCGGATACTACGTGAATTTTAGTATCTTGGGCGGGAAATACCGATTATCGAAAACTGTAGTACAATGAAAACCACCAGAAGAAAATTTCTAGGCACAATGACAACGTTGGCAGCGAGTGTGAGCGCCGCCTCAGCATTCCCAGGAGCCTTTACCATTGGCAGTCGCAAACAGGACGCTGTACGGGTTGGGGTGATCGGCGTGAACGGCATGGGGTGGGCCAACCTCAATTCCATGCTGAAAGTACCGGGCGTGCGGTGCACGGCGCTGTGCGACGTGGATGCCAATGTGCTGAATAACCGGGCGGAGGAGCTGCGGAGGCGTGGTATTACCCCAAAGTTGTACAGCCGGCATGAAGATTTGCTGGCCGATGCGGAGGTAGACGCGGTTATCGTTGCTACGCCCGATCATTGGCATTGCCTGCACATGATCGATGCCTGTGCGGCGGGGAAAGATGTGTATGTGGAAAAGCCACTTGGCAATTCCATTGCCGAATGCAACGCCATGGTGACGGCAGCTGCCCGATACGGCAGAGCGGTGCAGGTAGGGCAGTGGCAGCGCAGCCAGCAGCATTTCCGCGACGCGATGGATTTCGTGCACTCCGGAAAACTGGGTAAGATAAGGCTGGTCAAGGCATGGGCCTATCAGGGATGGATGAAGAGCATCCCAGTGAAACCGGACGGACCGGCCCCTGATGGCGTAGATTATATGCGTTGGCTTGGCCCTGCGCGCACGCGTCCCTTCAATCCCAACCGGTTCCATTTTGAGTTCCGCTGGTTCTGGGATTATGCCGGCGGCTTGATGACCGACTGGGGCGTGCACATGCTCGACTTTGCACTGATGGGTATGAAGGCCACTACGCCGAAATCGGTGATGGCCATCGGGGGCAAATTTGCTTATCCGGACGACGCGGCTGAGACGCCGGATACCTTGACCACGGTCTATGAATTTGACGATTTTACCGTGCAGTGGGAACATGCCAACGGCATAGATGGAGGCCCGTATGGACGCAACCACGGCGTAGCTTTTATCGGCAACTACGGTACTTTGGTATTGGACAGGCGTGGCTGGGAGGTGATTCCTGAAGGTGACCGGATGCAGGCCGTACCGTTCCGCAAAAGCGAGGATAACGGACTGGACAAACATACCGCCAACTTTATCGATGTTGTGCGTTCACGGAAGCTGGAAGCATTGCATGCACCGGTAACGGCCGGAGCACATATTGCTGTGTTCGCGCAGATGGGAAACATCGCGTACCGCACGGGGGAAAAAATCTTCTGGAATGAACAGCGAGGACGGTTTACCAGCAGGGCGGCCAACAGGCTGCTGGCAGCCGAATACCATAACGGCTATAAAATTCCGCCCCTTTAATGTACCGATTTGCCCCCGTATGGGCGGTGATGGTTGTATTAATTTTGCCGGTGAACGGTAGCATCTTAAAGAATAATTGACCATGATCAGATGGACGTATAGTAGTGTATACCTCATAATAGTGGCGCTGGGGGCGGTTTGTTTCCCGGCTCAGGGGCAGTTGCCCGACCGTGTGCAATGGCTGGCTCACTTGGATAGGCTGGCTCGGCCGGTCATCCAGCATTTGGCTGAAGACCGGCTGAAGGAGCGCATGACGGTGGATTTGGCCCCCCGTATTGATAATTCTTCACACCGTACCAACGTGGCCTACCTCGAAGCGTTTGGACGTACGCTCTGCGGCATTGCGCCCTGGCTTCAACTGGAAGGCGGTACCGACGCTGAGGTTGAACTGCGCAGGCAGTACCGCACATGGGTGCTTCGGGCGGTGCGCAATGCGGTGAATCCGCAAGCAGCGGACTATCTGCTGTGGAAAGGGGGGCAGCCGCTGGTAGATGCTTCGTTCTTTGCACTGGGCCTCATCCGCGCACCATGGGTTTGGGAACACCTTCCGGAAAGCGACCGGCAGCGCGTGGTAGAGGTGCTGCTGCAAACCCGTGACGTGGTGCCGGTATACAGCAACTGGATACTGTTTTCGGCGATGATAGAGGCTTTCTTCTGCCGCTTCGACCTGCCGTACGATCCGGTTCGGATTGAATATGCGCTGCGCACATTTTCCCAGCATTGGTACACAGGGGACGGCATGTATGCAGATGGTATGGACTTCCGCATGGATTACTACAATAGTTACGTAATCCAGCCATATATCCACGCCATATTGGCCGTGATGGAGGGGAAAGGTAAAAGATATGACTATGCATCGCGGAGCTTTGACCGCATCAGTAGACGCTATGCGGAGCTGCAGGAACGTATGATAAACGCGGATGGCACATTCCCAGTGGTCGGCCGTTCTGTGGTATACCGCGGCGGGGCTTTCCAGCACCTGGCTGATATGGCGTTGCGGGGCAAGCTGCCGGAGTCGCTGCATCCCGCGCAAGTGCGGGGAGCGCTTACGGCTGTGTTGAATAAGACACTCGAATCGCCGCAGACGTTTAATGAGGGTGGCTGGCTTACCATCGGCCTGTATGGGCGCCAGCCGGCCATGAGCGATTTTTACATTACCACGGGCAGCCTTTATTTGTGTACGACCATCCTCTTGCCGCTCGGCTTGCCCGAAACGGATGTGTTCTGGCGCGGGGAAAGCAGGCCCTGGACGGCGGTGATGGTATGGAGGGGTGATAATGTGGAGGCTGACCATGCGCTGGATATCCGTTAACCAATACTGAACATGATATGATACGTTTTGTTAGTCGTCTGACAAGTGTGGCTTTGCTTAGCTTAATGGCAGGGCTTGCTGTAGCCCATGCAGTGCCGCCAAGAGATAGTATCCTGCAAATAATCCATCGGGTTAATGAACACTGGCAAGCGGGTCATCCGCCGCAGCAATGGGCATTCTGGGATGTGGCTGCCTACCATACGGGCAATATGGCGGCTTATTCGGTAACGCGCCGGGAGGACTACCGCCGCTATTCCGAGGCGTGGGCTGAGCACAACCAATGGAAAGGGGCAAAGTCTGACGACCGCTCCCGATGGAAATACCATTATGGCGAAACGGATGAACACGTGCTTTTTGGCGACTGGCAGATTTGCTTCCAGACGTATATTGACCTGTTTGCGCTGGAACCCGACAGTGTGAAGATACGACGGGCCGTCGAGGTGATGGAATATCAGATGAGCACACCCAATAATGACTATTGGTGGTGGGCCGATGGTTTGTACATGGTGATGCCGGTGATGACCAAGCTGTATCAGGTAACGGGCAATCCGCAGTACCTCGAAAAATTGTATGCATATTTCAGTTACGCAAAGGATTTGATGTATGATGAGCAGGAACACCTGTTTTATCGCGACGCGAAATATGTGTATCCTAAGCATAAAAGTGTCAATGGCAAGAAAGATTTCTGGGCGCGGGGCGATGGATGGGTGTTTGCGGGGCTGGCCAAGGTGCTGGGCGACCTGCCGGAGGATGCGTCCCAACGGGAAGCGTTTGAGCGCGTTTACCGGGATATGGCCGGAGCCATCGTCCGCTGCCAGCAACCGGAGGGCTATTGGACGCGTAGCCTGCTGGATCCGGCACATGCACCGGGGCCGGAGACTAGCGGAACGGCGTTCTTTACCTATGGCCTCCTGTGGGGCATCAATCAAGGATATTTTGTAGAGCCGGAATACGTCGAAGCCGCATTGAAGGGATGGCAATACCTTTCGCAATCCGCCCTGCAGCCCGATGGAAGGGTAGGGTACGTACAGCCTATCGGTGAACGGGCCATTCCCGGCCAGACGGTGGATGCACAATCGACTTCCAATTTCGGGGTGGGGGCGTTCCTGTTGGCGGCAACGGAGCTGGTACGGTATGCGGATCGGCAGCAGGATAGTGTATATGCATTTTCTTATTTCAAAGGGAACGGCGAAGATGGTTTACATCTGGCTTATAGCTACGACGGTTTTACGTGGACGGCCCTGAAGGGTGATAGTTCGTTTTTGATGCCTGAACTCAGTAAGGACAGGCTGATGCGCGATCCGTGTATCATCCGCGGGGGCGACGGCCGCTTCCACATGGTGTGGACAGTCAGCTGGACCGACCAGGGCATTGGCTATGCGTCATCGGACGACTTGATTCACTGGTCAGCGCAACAGTATATTCCTGTGATGGCACATGAGCCGGAAGCCCGCAATTGCTGGGCACCTGAAATCACTTACGACGCGGCACATCGGGTATACCTCATTTATTGGGCAACCACCATCCGTGGCCGTTTCCCCGAGACACAGATCGATGCAGACGATGGTTATAACCACCGGATGTATTATGTGACGACCAAAGACTTCAAGACGTTCAGTGATACCAGGTTGCTGTATGAACCCGGATTCAATGTGATTGATGCAACGATTGTGAAGGATAACGGCCGATGGGTGATGTTCCTGAAAGATGAAACGCGCGAACCGGCGCAGAAGAACATAAAGGTGGCCTATGCCGACCACATGGAAGGGCCTTACAGCGCGGCTAGCGAGCCCATCACCGGAGCGTACTGGGCGGAAGGCCCCACGGCCATGCAAATCAACGGGGAATGGGTCGTGTATTTCGACAAATATATTGAGCACAAGTATGGAGCGGTTGTTTCCAAAGACTTGAGAACCTGGCGGGAAGTATCGCATCATTTGCGGATGCCCAACGGTATCCGGCACGGTACCGTTTTCAAAATCAGCAAGGAAGAACTAGAAAGGCTGCTGGAACACTGAATTAGTTATCCCAGCCCTTCTTCCATTTCTTTGGCGCTTTCCTCCACCTTTCTGGCCAGTTCAGCCTTGTAATTAAGCAGGTTTGCCGCAATCTGCTCATCAGAAACTGCCAGAATCTGAGCCGCAAGGATACCGGCATTCTTAGCGGCATTGAGTGCCACGGTGGCCACCGGGATGCCGTTGGGCATCTGCAGGATGGAAAGCACGGAGTCCCACCCGTCAATGGAGTTGGACGACTTTACAGGAACACCGATAACCGGAAGGTGCGTAATGGACGCTACCATGCCCGGCAGGTGAGCTGCGCCACCGGCGCCGGCGACGATAACCTTAAGACCCCGGGAAGCGGCATTTTTGGCATAGTCGAACATGCGTTCCGGCGTACGGTGTGCCGATACGATGGTTACTTCAACCCGGGCCCCTAATGATTTCAGTATTTCAACGGCATCCTGCATTACGGGCAGGTCAGACTTACTGCCCATGATGACGCCTACTTCCGGTATAGCTGGTTTTGCTGTCATTTATCTATTATCGTTATTATTATTATCACCGATCACCCATTACCGACCACCGACCACCCATTACCGACCACCGACCACCGACCACCCATCACCGACCACCGACCACCGACCACCCACTACCCCCATCACGTAATCACCCGAAGGGTCTGCTGCACTTTCCTTGCTGTACTGATAGCCTGCTCACGGTCTTCATTAATGATACACACATGGCCCATCTTTCGGAACGGCTTGGTGAACTTCTTTCCGTACAGGTGCAAATATACGCCTTCCAGCGCCAATATTTCTTCGATACCCTCGTAACGGGCCAACCCATCATAACCCGCTTCGCCCAGTAAGTTTACCATCACGGCATTGGTGCGGGCGGCGGTGTTGCCCGGAGGCAGATTGAAAATGGCCCGCAGGTGCTGGGCAAACTGTGAGGTGAAATTGCCTTCGATACTCTGGTGCCCACTATTGTGTGGACGTGGAGCCAGCTCATTGACCAACAATTGGCCATCTTTGGTGAGGAAGAGCTCAACAGCCAGCAGCCCCACAATCTGCAGGTCTTCTGCGATTTTTTTGGCTAACTGTTCTGCACGTTGCTGAATCTCAAGCGGCAGGTTGGAGGGTGATATGAGAAACTCCACGAGATTCGCTTCGGGGTTAAACTCCATCTCCACGCAAGGGAACGTGGCCACATCGCCGTCGTCGTTGCGGGAAACGATTACAGCCAGCTCTTTGTCAAAATCTATCCACTGCTCGATGAGGCTGGGCGCCTCGAAAGCGTCATCGATATCGGTTTCGCTAATGATTTTCTTTACACCCCGGCCGTCGTACCCGTCTTTACGCAACTTCTGGATATAGGGTAGGCTGATGGTAGCCTGCCGGAGGTTTTCTTTTGATGATATGAGCTGAAACGGGGCCGTGGGAATATCATTTTGCTTGAAGAACTGCTTCTGGAGGCCTTTATCCTGTATCAAGCGGATGATGCGCGATTGCGGATAGACCACTACACCTTCTTCTTCCAGCTTTTCAAGCGCGTCTACATTGACTTTTTCGATTTCAATGGTGATCATGTCGAGCCCTTTGCCGAAGGTATATACGGTATCGAAATCATTCAGGGGTCCGCATACAAAACTATTACACAAGTTGCGACACGGGGCGTTTTTGTCGGGGTCAAGAACGTGGACATTTACGTTGAGATTGATGGCTTCCTGGATAAGCATGCGGCCCAGTTGTCCGCCCCCCAGGATACCCAATTGCAATTCGCCATAAAAATCTTTTGCCATATACAAAGGTTGGTTAACGTTTGAGTTATACGCGTGCCGATTGCAGCTTATCGGCTGCGATATGTTCAGTTTCTATTTTTTTCTGCAATTCAAGGAACGCCCCTATCAGGGCCTCCGGCCGCGGGGGGCAGCCCTGCACATAGATGTCTACCGGAATGATGCGGTCCACGCCTTTGACCACATGGTAGCCATGCTGCCAGTAGGGCCCGCCGCAATTGGCGCATGAGCCCATGGAGATCACATATTTCGGCGCTGGCATTTGCTCATACAGCCGCCGGATGCGATCAGCCATCTTAAAAGTGACCGTGCCGGCAATGATCATCACGTCCGATTGCCGTGGTGAGGGGCGGGGGAACACGCCGAAGCGATCGAGATCATACGTGGCAGCCATGGCTCCCATCATCTCTATTGCGCAACAGGCAATGCCGAAGCTCATAGGCCACATGGATGACAGCCGGGCCCAGTTCAGTAGGTCGTCAAGTTTGGCGATCACCACACCATTGCTTTCCATCGCTTTATCCATGCTCATGACGTTGTCTTTCCGGGTTTTCTGAATACGGGTTTAAATGCTGGTTTCTTATTGCCACTAACGGCACCGGACACTTTCGGATCCGCCTCCGGCTGGGGCTGTGGATCGAATTTCCGAACAGCATATTGTTCGCGGTTCAGCCGATCATAGGCAGACGGCGGGATGTTTATGGACACGTGCGGAAGCACCGCCCGCGGCTTGACCCAGTCAAGATCGCCCTTTTTCCATACATATACCAGTCCGACGATGAGTATACCCACGAATAAAGCCATCTCTGCCAACGTAAACCACCCCCAGCGTGCATCGGCCGCCATTAAGGCCGTATTGCCGAACACTGTTGCCCAAGGAAAGATGAACACCAACTCGACATCAAACAATAAAAATACCAGCGCGATGACATAAAAGCGGGAATTGAACGAAACCCAAGAACTTCCCATGGGCTCTTCGCCGCATTCGTAGGTAGTAAGTTTTTCGGCGGTTGGTTTTTTGGGTGATAAAAGCTTGCCCAGCATTAAGGTGAGCAACACCAGTACCACGCCCGACACCCCGATGAGGAGTATTTTGCCGAATTCGGTAAGTTGCGCCGGGTCGTCCATACCCTACAAAGATAAAGAAATTATTTTACTTGGTTTATCGGATGTTTTTTCATGGCTCTTTGTCAAAACAGCGCAGAAGTTAAGTAATCTACGTCGCGGTAAGACTACCGGCCCATGGGCATCTTAGGCATACCACGCATCATCTTGGCCATGGCAGCAGGATTAGACATTTGCTTCATCACTTTACGCATGTCGTTGAATTGCTTCATCAGCTTATTGACCTCCACCAGGTCGGTGCCGGACCCCTTGGCAATGCGTGCACGCCGCTTTTGGTCAATTATATCCGGGTTTTCCCGTTCATAGGGCGTCATGGAATTGATGATAGCCTCGATGGGTTTGAACGCATCGTCATCGATATCTACGTCTTTAAGGGCTTTGCCTACCCCTGGAATCATACCCATGAGGTCTTTCATGTTGCCCATCTTCTTGATTTGCTGGATCTGGCTGCGGAAATCGTTGAAATCAAATTTGTTCTTGCGGATTTTGCGGTGCAATTCGGCCGCTTGTTTCTCATCGAACTGTTGCTGCGCCCGCTCGACAAGTGACACCACGTCGCCCATGCCGAGGATACGCGAAGCCATCCGGTCGGGATGGAACACGTCAAGGGCATCCATCTTTTCACCGGTACCGATAAATTTGATGGGCTTGTTGACCACCGACTTGATGGAAAGGGCCGCACCGCCACGGGTATCGCCATCCAGCTTGGTGAGTACAACACCCGTAAAATCGAGCCGATCGTTAAAGGCTTTGGCGGTATTCACCGCGTCCTGACCAGTCATGGCATCCACCACGAACAGAATCTCATGCGGCTGGGTGGCGTCCTTTACGGCAGCGATTTCGTTCATCAGCGCCTCGTCGATGGCCAGGCGGCCGGCGGTATCCACGATAACCACGTTGTGACCATTCCGCTTGGCTTCGGCAACGCCGGCCTGGGCAATACCGATGGGATCGTTGGATTCCCGGTTGGCATACACAGGTACATCCACCTGTTGCCCCAACACCTCAAGCTGATCGATAGCCGCGGGGCGGTATACGTCACCCGCTACGAGCAGGGGCTTGCGTCCTTTTTTTTCCTTGAGGTATTTGGCCAGTTTACCGGTGAACGTTGTTTTGCCGGCACCGTTGAGTCCGGCGATGAGGATAACCGTCGGGCTTTTTGTAAGATCAAGTTCTGAGGCTGTTCCACCCATGAGGGCAGTGAGCTCATCGTTCATGATTTTGGTGAGCAACTGCCCCGGAGAAATGCTCGTAAGTACGTTCTGGCCCAGCGCTTTTTGCTTCACTTCATCAGTGAACGCTTTGGCCGTTTTGTAATTCACGTCGGCATCGAGCAACGCTTTGCGGATTTCCTTCATGGTCTCCGCTACGTTGATTTCGGTAATATTTCCCTGGCCTTTTAATACCTTGAAGGCTCTGTCTAATTTATCTTGTAGGTTCTGAAACATCGTCAGTTGCTATAATAAATGAACGAATTGCAAAGGTACAAAATCTCTGCATTAAAAAAGCCCGCCCCGATTTCTCGGGGCGGGGACCCACCTAAACTTAAACTATGAAAAGATCGTCATTCCCTTCTGCCGAGCAACATGCTGGCATAATAAAGCAGCATGGCTAAGGACGATAACGCTGCAACCACATAGGTCATTGCGGCCCACCAGAGTGCATCTTTGGCGCCTTCATGCTCCACCGTGCTGTGGGTGATACCCTTGTTGTCTAGCCAAGCCAATGCACGTTTCGAGGCGTCGAATTCCACGGGTAATGTCACGAAAGCAAACAGTGTGGTAATAGCCAAAGCGGCAACGCCGATTGCAAGTATATACGGGTTGCCGGAGAAGGCGAATAGCAGCACACCGATCATCAGCACCCATTGCACTAAGTTGGATGCTATGCTGACGATGGGCACCATAGCCGAGCGGAATTGCAGCCAAGAGTAAGCTTTGGCATGTTGCACCGCGTGGCCGCACTCGTGCGCAGCAACAGCGGCGGCAGCGACACTGCGCCCGCTGTAAACCTCAGGACTGAGATTTACTGTGCGGTTGGCGGGGTTATAATGGTCGCTCAATTGGCCCTGGGATGAAACAATCTGTACATCGTAGATGCCGTTGTCATGCAACATCTTTTCAGCCACGTCGCGCCCGGTCATTCCGGTGCTGAGTGGCATTTCCGAATATTTTTTGAATTTACTCTTGAAGCGCCACTGCACGATGAGGCTCGCAATCATTATACCGCCGAAAAGAATCCAATAGATCATCATATATCAATTTAATTTTTATGTTTTTCTTACTTCCAAAAAGTAATCAGCAAAGAACATACCGCGCAAATCTTTGCTGACGATATGGCTTGCAGCTGCTCACGAAGATACGAAAAATTAGGCATATAATGACAAAGTAACATATCCAGACAAACAAAAAAGCCACCTGTTCAGACAAGTGGCTTTACCTTTAACTCGTTGTTAAGAACGGTTAGACCGTCATGATGTCTTTTTCCTTGGCTTCAGCCAGCTTGTCTACTTCGGCAATATATTTGTCGGTCAGCTTTTGTACCTCACCCTCACCCACTTTAATTTCGTCTTCTGATACGCCTTCGTTTTTCAATTTTTTGATGCCGTCGTTGGCGTCTTTACGGATGTTCCGGATAGCCACACGGCCTCGTTCAGCTTCCTCTTTTACCTTCTTTACCAAATCGCGGCGGCGTTCTTCGGTAAGCGGGGGAATGTTAAGCCGGATAACGCTTCCGTCGTTTTGGGGGGTAAGGCCGATGTTGGCATCAAGAATGGCCTTTTCGATGGTAGTTAACATGTTCTTCTCCCAGGGCTGTATCACCAACGTCCGGGCATCGGGAGTATTGATGTTGCTGACTTGTGAAAGCGGTGTTGAGGATCCATAATAATCAACATGGATGCCGTCAAGCATGGAAGGCATGGCCTTGCCTGCGCGGATTTTGGTGAGTTCAGATGCGGTATGTGCTACGGCTTTTTGCATCTGTTCAGCGCTATCGTCCAATTGTAAGGTTATAAGTTCGTCCATGGCTATGCATTTATGGTTTGGTCAAAAATAATCATTCTCGTACTAAAGTTCCAATGCGTTCCCCATTTGCGAGCCGGGTAAGATTTCCGGGTTTATTCATGTCGAACACAATGATGGGCAATTTGTTTTCTTGGCATAACGTGAAGGCGGTCATGTCCATTACGCTGAGGCCACGGTTATATACATCCTGAAAGGTAATTTCGTCAAACCGCGTAGCGGTGGGATCCTTGAGCGGGTCTGCCGTGTAGATGCCGTCTACACGTGTACCCTTAAGCACAACATCTGCGTTTATTTCAATAGCCCGCAATGAAGCGGCGGTATCGGTGGTGAAATAAGGGTTCCCCGTTCCGGCGCCGAAGATTACCACACGGCCTTTTTCCAGGTGGCGCACGGCACGACGGCGGATAAACGGCTCACAGATCTGTTCCATCTTGATGGCGGTGAGCAACCGTGTTTTGATACCCAGCTTTTCCAGTGCATCCTGTAACGCCATGCTGTTGATAACGGTTGCCAACATGCCCATGTAATCGGCCTGCACACGATCCATGCCGGCTTTTTCTGCACTCAGGCCACGGTAGATATTACCACCGCCGATGACGAGGGCTACTTGCATGCCTTTGTCATGGATTTCCTTAATGTCTTTTGCGTATTGTACTACGCGGTTGATATCGATGCCGTATTGCTGATCGCCCATAAGGGCTTCTCCGCTGAGCTTGAGTAGGATGCGTTTATATTTCATAAAATCATTGTCCTGGACTGGGGACTTCCAGCCGCCAAAGATAAAAGTTTTTTTTAAGAACTACCGTCAGGCATTTACATGTGCGGCAACTTCCCGGTAGTACTGCTCATACAGAGGCATGATGTTGGCCAATTGAAAATCCTTGGCCCGTGCCAGAGCAGCTTCTTTGAACTGTGCCAACCGCTCGCCGTCTTCGAGGATATGGATAGCGTTGGCGGCCATCGCATCGACGTCGCCGACGTCGCTGAGAAACCCCGTCACCCCGTTTACATTCAGTTCGGGCAGTCCGCCCGTATTGGAGGATATGACGGGTACCTTGCAGGCCATCGCTTCCAGTGCTGCCAGACCGAAACTTTCTGATCCGGAAGGGATGAGGAATAGGTCTGACACCGAAAGGATTTCTTCAATGGCATCCTGCTTGCCGAGAAAGCGGATGTCGTTGGCTACCCCCAACTCGCGCGACAGCTGCTCGGCAGCGGTCCGTTCAGGTCCGTCGCCCACCATAAGCAGTTTGCTGGGTACTTTTTCTTGTACTTTTTTAAAAATGCGGATAACGTCTGTGGTGCGTTTTACCTTGCGGAAGTTTGATGTGTGCACCAAGATGCGTTCGTCTCCCGGAGCAATTGCCTGTTTGAAATGTTGCCGGGGTTTAAGGCTGAAGCGGCTTAAATCGATAAAATTGGGAATGACACGGATTTCTTGTTTGACGTCGAAATAGTTCAACGTTTCTTCTTTCAGGTTGTTCGAGACGGCCGTTACCCCGTCTGATTGGTTAATGGAAAACGTAACCACGGGACTATAGCTGGCATCCTTGCCAACCAGCGTGATGTCTGTGCCGTGCAAGGTGGTTACTATCGGAATGCGGATATCATAGGTGGCCAGGATCTGCTTGGCCATAAATGCTGCGGATGCATGAGGAATGGCGTAATGTACGTGTAAGATATCCAACTTTTCGAAGCGGACGACATCCACCAACTTGCTGGCCAAAGCCAATTCGTAAGGGGGGAAGTCGAACAATGGATATTTGGAGATCGTAACCTCATGGTAATACAGGTTTTCCGAAAAAAAGTCCAGACGGGCCGGCTGGCTATAGGTAATAAAATGGATTTGGTGGCCATTCGCCGCAAGGGCCTTACCCAGTTCGGTCGCCACCACGCCACTTCCACCGAAGGTGGGATAACAAACGATGCCTATTTTCATGCGCTCCCTTCAATTTATGTTGCTTGCAAAGTACGGATAAATTTCTTTTCGGCTGATTCATCTGAACGTAAAAAAATTGGTAAGGTAGTCTTCCTTTTATTACCTTTGGCGGAGCCGCCAATAATGGTAGCTTTCTAACCGCCAACTATGGATAAAACTGCGCAAACGGAGGCTTGGGTTACAAACGATGCCGTGGTATTCGGATTGTTGATGGTCATCCTGGCCGTGGTTTTTTACACGTCGAACATCAAGCATCGTTTCTTCCGGAAATTTTATGCGGTATTACCCCCGTTGTTGCTTTGTTATTTCGTACCGGGGTTATTCAATTCATTCGGAGTTATATCGGGCGAAAATTCTGGGCTATACAAGATGAGTTCTAATTATTTGCTTCCCGCCTGCTTGGTGTTGTTTATCCTGAACGTCAACTTCAGGGAAGTATGGGGGCTGCGCAAGAAAGCGGGTTTGCTTTTCTTTACGGGTATGGCCGGTATTGTGTTGGGTGGCCCGCTGGCGGTATGGCTGTTTTCGCTGGTTGCACCGGATGTAGTGGGGGGTGAAGTATGGAAAGGGCTGGCTACATTGGCGGGATCATGGATTGGTGGAGGGGCTAACCAAGCGGCTCTTTACCGGATTTTCGAACCTTCGCCGCAGATATTTGCGGCGACTGTCGCTGTTGACGTATTTGTGGCATACGGCTGGATGGCCCTGTTGTTATACGGAGCGGGCAAGCAGGAGCGGCTCGATCGTTTCTTCAAAGCTGACACAACGGAGGTAAAAGCACTGATGCAACGGATGGAAGCCTACCACGGCGAAGGGACCAAGGCGGCTGAAGCCAAGGATTATTTCGTGATGCTGGGCATTGCCTTTGGTGTTACGGGAGTGGCCCATCTGCTCTCCGGCGCCATTGCGGATTATATCGGTACTCATGCGCCGCAACTGGATAAATTCAGCCTGACTTCCGGTTTTTTCTGGCTAATTGTATTGGCGACCTTCATGGGCATCGGATTGTCATTCACTAAGGCCAAGCGGTTGGAGGCATTGGGCGCTTCACGGTTGGCAACGGTGTTCCTGTATGTTTTGGTTGCAACCATCGGAATGCAGATGGATATTTTTGCTATTCTTGATAACCCTGCTTTATTTTTGGTCGGGTTCATCTGGCTGTTGTTCCATGCATTATTGCTTTTTGCGGTGGCAAAGCTCATTAAAGCACCGTTTTTCTACTTGGCCATCGGTAGCATGAGTAACATCGGGGGGGTGGCTTCAGCATCGGTTACCGCCGGGACGTTCCATCCGTCATTGGTACCGGTAGGGGTATTCCTGTCGGTGTTCAGTTATGCCATAGGTACTTACGCGGGTTATCTCTGTGGGATACTGATGCAATGGTTGGCACCCTAATCGCGCCATTCAATAGCCATATTTGTCTTTCCAGTTTTGCCGCAGTTTCTCGCGCATTTTCTCTTCGGCTGGATTCTTTCCCGGATCATACAGTTTGGTGCCAACCAAGGCGTCGGGCATGAACTCCTGCTCCACAAAGTTACCTTCATAAGCGTGTGCGTACCGATAATCCTGACCGTAATTCAGTTGCTTCATCAGCTTGGTGGGCGCGTTTCGGATGTGTAAGGGTACGGATAGATCACCGGTTTGGCGGACCAGTGCTTGCGCCTTGTTGATGGCATCGTAGGACGCATTGCTTTTGGCGGATGACGCAAGGTAAGTAACCGTTTGGGACAGGATAATGCGGGCTTCCGGCCAACCGATGACATTGACGGCCTGAAAGCAGCTGTTGGCCAGCAACAGGGCGTTAGGATTGGCATTGCCAATGTCTTCCGAGGCGAGAATGAGCAGCCGCCGAGCAATGAAGAGTGGATCTTCCCCGCCTTCGATCATCCGGGCGAGCCAGTACACCGCTGCGTTGGGATCGCTGCCCCGGATGGATTTTATGAATGCGGATATGATGTCGTAATGCTGGTCACCCGTTTTATCGTAGCGTGCCATGTTTTGCTGTACCTGGTGGAGGACGAAATCATTGGTGATGTCCAGCGGCTTCCCTCCGGCTGCATTTACCACCAGTTCCAGAACATTAAGCAGCTTCCGGGCGTCGCCGCCCGAAAGTCGCAGCAATGCGTCGTACTCCTTTACCGTGACCTGTTGAGCGCGGAGGTAGTCATCCTCGCTGAGTGCTTTGTCAACGAGGCCGATCAGTTCCTCTTCAGAAAGGGGCTCCAGTACGTATACTTGACAACGCGACAGCAACGCTGATATTACCTCAAAAGAGGGGTTTTCTGTGGTTGCCCCGATTAGCGTAACCAAACCCCGCTCAACGGCCCCGAGCAATGAGTCTTGCTGTGATTTGGAAAACCGGTGGATTTCATCGATAAAAAGGATGGGCTGCTCTTGCTGGAAGTTCCGCAGTTTTTCTGCTTTATCAATAACTTCCCGTACGTCTTTTACGCCTGAATTGATAGCACTGAGGCTGAAAAAAGGCCGGTTAAGCTGTTTGGAAATGATAAATGCCAGCGTGGTTTTGCCCACACCGGGCGGTCCCCACAGGATCATTGAGGGGATGCTTTCCTGTTGGATAGCATTGCGTAAAACCGCGCCTTTGCCGATGATATGCTGCTGGCCGACATAGCCGTCTATGGATGCGGGCCGCATCCGTTCTGCCAATGGAATACGTGTTGCCATGTTTTTTAGCAAAAATACATGGAATAACGGATAACCCGAAATCCATGGTTCATTTTGTATAATTATTCAGGCGCACCGCTTGATGCATGGTGGCGCTGCACCGGTATTCGTTGCGGTTCCTAAACATTTTTCGTACCTTAGTGGCAGATTGGATAATTGTATGAAGGTGAAACAAGGGCTGCATAGTTATGCAGTATGGCTTTGCTTCTTTTTTTGCGGTAGTTCGTTAGGTCTTGTAGCGCAACCGAATGCGGATTTCTCCGGCCAAATCACCAAATTTGATAGTACCTTTGCGGGAATAGGCCCTCCGGTGTATTTCTTGCCACCGCCGAAATCGGAGGAGGAGTTGCTGGACGACCGGTATGCCGCAAAGGAAGTGGATTCAGCCGTGGTGGAGGAATATGTAGACCGTATGAAGTACTACCATCGCCTTAAGATAACGGGCGACCGAGCTGTCATGGCGAAATACCTTCCGGTAACGGTGTCACAAGCATCGAGCGTGGAAGGCAGGCTGCTCACAGAAATAGGACAGATGGAACGGCGGGGTGGAACGGACGCACTTGCGGACCTGCAGAACCGCCTAGCTATGGAGTACGTGGCCGTGGGAGCATGTGACTTTGCCATGGAATTTTTCAATAAGGCTATGGCGACCAAGGCACAGGTAAATCGCGTGGCCGACCGTGATGCAATAGCGCATAATCTTGCTGTTATATATGAATATACGGGGGAGCTGGCCAAAGCCCGTAACCTGCGGCAGGAAATGTATGATCGGGCAATGAGGTCAGGCAATAATGCTCAGCAGGCTTATGCCCTGATGGAGCTGGCCTTAGTGAAGGCCAAGGAAGGGTTTTCATTAGAAGCAGAGCGCGACATTATCCGCAAGGTGGTTCCCCTGTTTCGCCGGGCACGGGATGAGGTAGGGCGTGCCACGGCATACCGGACGTTGGCGGATATTTATACGCTGCAGCGCAGGTATCCTGAGGCACAGTGGTTTTTGGTACAAGCCAAGTCTATCGTCGATAAGGAAGGATTAAGCGAACTTCTGCCCGAGATTATTTTTAATCTTGCGGAAACTAAAAAACATTCCGGTAATCCGCGCGTGGCTATTGAAGAATATAAAGTAGCCGATGATCTGGCGCGGAAAGATAACATGATAGGCATGCAATTGGCTATTCAGGATGCACTGGGGAATCTGTACCACCAGGCTGGCGATTACGAGGGGGCGGCTTTGGCCCTGAACCGATATGATACGCTGAAGAATATCCTGTTCAGGGGGACAGGTGCTGTAGCCAATTAATACCAAACAAACGGCATTTCATTTGTGTATAAAAAATAGCGGTTTTTTGATTAAATTTATCGGCTTAAACGGAAGGATTGTGGGCTGATCACAATCGAACTAAGAAGAGGAATAACAGTAGTATGGAGAATATGTTGAAGAAAGTGTTTTTTGGGTTGTTTGTGGTAGCCATCGCGGCCTGCGGTTCGACACCCCGGGTGAATCTGGACGCTGAAGCAGGGGCATTGCAACCAACACCGCATCATGCGGTAATTGCCAAGGATGTGGTTGGGTTGTTTGAATCGGTAAGCTATAAAAAGGTGCCGCTGAACGATTCCATTTCATCGATTATCTTTGATAACCTGATAGCATCGATAGACAAAGGGAAGAATTACCTGATGCAAGCCGACATTGACGGGTTTGAACAATACCGGAATACCTTGGCAGGGGATTTCCGCAACGGGGATCTCAGTGCAGCGTATCATATCTTTAATGTGTATATGAAGCGCTATCTGGATAGGTTGGATTATGCCTTGGATCAGGTTGATGCGCCGCATGATTTCACGATAGACGAGGTCTATGTGTACAA
This sequence comes from Parapedobacter composti, assembly GCF_900112315.1. Classification (GTDB taxonomy): domain Bacteria; phylum Bacteroidota; class Bacteroidia; order Sphingobacteriales; family Sphingobacteriaceae; genus Parapedobacter; species Parapedobacter composti. The sequence goes on from NZ_FOLL01000001.1 coordinate 246,479, forward strand.
CCGTGAAAAAGCAGGTTGGTTTGTGTCTGAAGCGGAGGCCAACGAACAGTGGCGCAAGCGTGTGAAATATGATCTGCTGAACCTAAAACTCAGTGGAGATGGCAGCGACTCTGCTGCGGTAAAGCAGCGGGAAACATTACGGAACCGCTATAAAAATTTGATTTCGATGGCCAAAAAAACCGACAGTAATGAGGCGTTTCAGGTTATCATGGCTGCATTGACTGACGCCATCGATCCGCATACGAGCTATTTTAACCCTTACTTTGCCCAACGGTTTAATGAGGAGATGGCCAATACATTTGAAGGTATCGGGGCGAGGCTCACCATGGAGAATGAGGTGGTGAAGGTAGCCGATATCATTGTGGGCGGACCCGTATACCGGGAAAAGGCGCTTAATATCGACGATCGCATCATTGGCGTGGCCCAAGGTGAAGACGGTGAGTTCGAAGATATTATTGGTTGGAAGCTTGACCACGCTGTTGCCAAGATAAAGGGGCCAAAGGGCACGGTGGTCAGGCTGAAAGTGATTCCGGTAGGACAGGAACTGACCGCTGAGCCGAAAATCGTGTCGCTGACGCGTGACAAAGTGGTCATTGAAGAAGAATCGGCTAAGCGTGAAGTCAAAGAGGTTATCGGTGATGACGGTAAGACCTACCGGGTGGGTATTATCAGCCTTCCGAAGTTTTATATCGATTTTGAGGCGTACCGCCGGAATGACCCCAATTACAAGAGTACGACAAGGGATGTACGCCTGCTGCTCGACAGTTTGAAGCAAGAGGAGGTGGACGCTGTGGTGATGGATCTCCGTTTCAATGGCGGGGGCTCATTGCAGGAATCAATTGAGCTTACCGGTTTGTTTATCGATAAAGGGCCGGTTGTGCAGGTGCGGGATACGCGCAACCGCGTTGAAGTGAATAGTGATGAAGACGGAGGCGTAGCTTGGGACGGCCCCCTTGGCGTTATTATCAACCGGTTCAGCGCTTCTGCGTCGGAGATTTTCGCAGGGGCTATACAGGATTACGGACGGGGTGTTGTTTTGGGATCCCAGTCTTACGGTAAAGGCACGGTGCAATCCGCTATTGACATGAGCCGTGTTATCAGCCCTACCGATCGCCTGTTGCTGAAGGCACAGTCGGCCAATAAAGATGGTGCTGTTCCTGTAGGTGCTCCTCAATTTGGCCAAATTAACATTACGTTAGCGAAGTTTTACAGGGTGACGGGTAGTAGTACCCAACACCGAGGGGTAGAGCCCGATATTGTATTCCCTTCAATGTATTCCGCAGAGAAGTATGGCGAAAGTTCCGAGCCGTCTGCTCTTCCCTGGGATCAGATAAGCGCCACGGATTATGCACCCGTTGCTGACCTGAAGCCATTGATCGCAGAGCTGGCAAAGAAGCATGAGGTGCGGATGGAAAAATCGCCGGCCTATAAATTCTTGCTGGAAGACATCGAGTTGGTGGCTAAACAAGAATCGGAAACGTCAGTTACACTCCATGAAGATAAGCTGAAGAAAGAACGGGAAGCCAATCGTTTGAAAAGCAAGACCCGTACCGACGCACTGGAGCAGATGCGTATTAATCTTCCCGGAGGTGGCGGTGCTGCTACAAACGTGGAAGAAGGGCTCGATTTTATTCAGGAAGAGAGCTTAGCCGTGATGGCCGATTATGTTGCGTTATTGAACAAGAAATAGAACAGCGGTGAAAAAAGCAGGGAAGCGCTGCCGATCAGCGCTTCCCAGTTAACCACTTCCGTGCATTTACAAAGGCTTCCATCCACGGCGAAACTTCGTCCCGCCGTCCTGCGGGATAATACGCCCATTGCCATTGGAAAACCGAACGTTCGATATGTGGCATCGTCACTACATGTCGCCCCGTTATATCGCTTAACACCGCCGTGTTGAAGCCTGATCCGTTTGGATTGGCGGGGTAATGTTCATAGCCATATTTGGCCACGATATGATAAGCGCTTTCTTCGTAAGGCAGGTAGAACTTCCCTTCGCCATGTGATATCCAGACGCCTATGGTGCTGCCTGCAAGTGAACCGAACATGACTGTATTATTTTCCTGTACCCGCATCGACGTGAAGCCGCTTTCATGCTTATGGCTGTCGTTGTGCAACATTTTGGGCTGTTGTTCGTGTTGGGGATACATTAAGCCCAGTTCGACGAACAGCTGGCAGCCGTTGCATATACCTATCGAGAGTGTGTCTTCCCGTTTAAAAAAATTGTCGATGGCTGTTTTTGCTTTTTCGTTGTATCTGAACGCGCCGGCCCAGCCTTTTGCCGATCCCAGAACGTCAGAGTTGGAAAAACCGCCGACGGCTCCAAGGAACTGGATATCTTCAAGGTTTTCCCGCCCGGAGACCAAATCGGTCATATGGATGTCTTTAACTTCAAACCCGGCCAGGTATAGTGCCTGTGCCAGTTCCCGTTCTGAGTTGCTTCCTTTTTCGCGCAGGATAGCCGCTTTTGGTCGCGGAGCCGCGGAATCGATGTTTGGCTTTTTACCGTCGAACTGTTTGGGAAAATCAAAAACCAAGGGCTGATTTTTGTAATTTTCAAAACGCTCTTTAGCTTTTTGGCGGCCGCTTTGGTGCTGATCCAGCAGATAGGATGTCCTGTACCAGGTGTCGCGCAATGCATCTACGTCGAACGCGAAAGAATCGCTGCCGTTTTTGATAGTGACCAGGGGTTTGTTGCTTACGCTACCGATTTTGGTGAATGCCACGTCTGCATCGGCCAATATTGTAGCGGCACTGTCGTCTGCTTGGAAAACCAAGGCGGCATTTTCAGCAAACAGCAACTTAACCGGATCTGCCTCGCCCAACGCGGTTAAATCCAGATCGGCCCCAAGGTTGCGGTCGGCAAAACACAATTCGAGCAGTGTGGTAATGAGTCCGCCGCTGCCAACATCATGGCCTGCCTGTATTTTCCCAGCTTTGATTAATGTCTGTAGGGTGTCGAATGCCTTACGGAACGCCGTGGCGTCCGTGACGTCCGGCGCTTCGCTGCCCAGCCCGTTAATGACCTGGGCTAATGATGAGCCGCCCAGCTTATAGCTGTCGTTCGAAAGATTGATGTAGTAGATAGCGCCGCCGTCTTTTTGCAGCAGCGGCTCCACTACGCCTGTGATATCATCGCACAGCGCGCCGGCCGAGATAATGACCGTGCCGGGAGCGATAACTTCGCCGTCCGGGTATTTCTGTTTCATGGAAAGGGAATCTTTACCCGTGGGAATGTTGATGCCCAGATCGATGGCAAAATCAGAACAGGCTTTAACAGCATTGTACAATCGGGCATCTTCACCCTCGTTTTTGCACGCCCACATCCAGTTGGCTGAAAGGGAGACGCTTTTCAGGTTGTCGGCAAGGGGCGCCCATACGATGTTAGACAACGCTTCGGCGATGGCGTGGCGGCTACCGGCCCGTTCGTCGATGAGTGCGATCCCTGGGGCATGGCCTATGGAAGTGGCCACCCCGTATTTTCCTTTATAATCGAGGGCCATCACGCCTACATTGTTCAACGGCAGCTGCAGGGGGCCCACGCACTGCTGTTTGGCTACGCGGCCGCCTACACACCGGTCTACCTTGTTGGTTAACCAGTCTTTGCAGGCCACAGCTTCCAGTTGCAGCACATCGTTGAGGTACTCATGCACCTTGTTGGTATCATAACTCAGCGGCGTATATTCATAGGCCACGGTTTTGTCTTCCATCACCGTCTTGGGTGAACTGCCGAACATGTCGGATAACGCCAAGTCCATGGGAGCCTGGCCCGTGGTTTCGGAAACAATGGTGAAGCGATAATCGCCCGTTACTTCACCTACCACAAACATGGGAGCACGTTCACGTTCTGCGATTTCGCGGAGGGTGTCGAGGTGTTCATCGGCAACAACCAATCCCATGCGTTCCTGGGACTCGTTCCCGATGATTTCCTTGGCCGATAATGTTGGATCACCCACAGGAAGTTTATCGAGATCGATTTTCCCGCCGGTGCTTTCCACCAGTTCGGAAAGGCAATTCAAGTGGCCTCCGGCGCCGTGGTCGTGAATAGATGTAATGAAGTTGTCGTCACTTTCCACTACGCTACGGATGGCGTTGGCCACGCGCTTCTGCATTTCGGGATTGGAACGCTGTACAGCATTGAGCTCAATGCCCGAGCCGAACTCACCCGTGTCCGCGGAAGAGACCGCTGCGCCGCCCATCCCGATGCGGTAATTGTCGCCCCCCATGACCACGATTTTGTCTCCGGGCTGCGGGGTAAGTTTCTTGGATTGGTCGCGCTTGCCGTAACCAACCCCCCCTGCCAGCATAATTACCTTGTCATAAGCCAGCTTCCGGCGTTGCTCTTCATGTTCAAAGGTAAGTACTGAGCCGGCAATAAGCGGTTGGCCAAATTTATTGCCAAAATCGGAAGCTCCGTTGGACGCTTTGATGAGAATGTCTTTCGGGGTCTGGTAAAGCCAATTGCGCTCGGGCATACCGTTTTCCCAAGTTCTTGTAGGTTCCAGACGGGAGTAGGCGGTCATGTAGACGGCTGTGCCCGCCAAGGGCAATGAGCCCTGTCCGCCGGCGAGGCGGTCCCGGATTTCGCCGCCGGATCCGGTCGCGGCACCGTTAAAAGGTTCTACGGTGGTTGGGAAATTGTGGGTTTCGGCCTTGAGGGAAATGACCGATTCAAATTCTTTTTCTTCGTAATAAGAAGGTTTGGCGGCCATCCGTGGGGCAAACTGGGTCAGTTTTGGCCCTTCCAGGAATGCCACGTTGTCTTTGTATGCTGATACAATGTGATTGGGATGCTCGCTGGACGTTTTTTTAATCAGTTTAAAAAGCGACTCAGGCTTTTCCTCGCCATCAATAACAAATGTGCCATTAAATATCTTGTGACGGCAATGTTCGGAATTAACCTGTGAAAAACCGAACACTTCTGAGTCGGTCAGTTTACGGCCAAGCCGCTGTGACAGCTCATTGAGGTATGCGACTTCCTCGTCGCTCAGGGCGAGTCCTTCTTTCGCGTTGTATGCAGCGATATCATCAACCTCCAATACCGGTTCCGGTGAGACATCAACGGTAAACAGGTCCTGGCCGAGTTTGCTGAAGCGTTGGAACAGCATTGGGTCAAAGGCATTGCCCGCAGCGGCTACCTCTTGGAACTCCTCGATGCGCGTAATGCCATCGACGCCCATGTTCTGCGTCATTTCAACCGCATTGGTGCTCCATGGCGTAATCATGGCGGCCCTAGGGCCGATAAATGCCTGTTGGATGGTCTGTTCTGCTATCAAAGCTGCCCCGCCAAATAGCCAACTCAATTTGTCAATATCGTTGTCTGGAAGATGTTTGGTGGCCTGTACAGCGAAAACCGATTGGTTTTTCCCGAAAAAATAAATCATGACTTCAATCAAAGTGCGAAGGTACGAATTTAACGGTAATTAGTAAAGCAAGAAATTGTCCGCCCGTTTATTTAAGCAATACCTGTGGCATGCACTTTTCCATATGTTGTGTTAATTTGTTATTATTACCTCCAAAATAAGAAACTATGGCAACAATCACTTTCAAAGGAACAGAAGTACATACAGCGGGAGATCTTCCTGCCGTGGGGAGCCCGGCTCCCGATTTCAAGCTGACAGCTGGCAACCTTGCCGACAAAACACTGGCTGATTATGCCGGGAAAAGAATCATTCTCAATATTTTTCCGAGCATAGATACCGGCACATGTGCAGCATCGGTAAGGGCTTTCAACGAAAAAGCTGCAGGCTTGAATGACACCGTAGTTCTTTGCGTCTCACGGGATTTGCCGTTTGCGCAGGGGCGGTTTTGTGCGGCAGAGGGCATCAGCAACGTGGAAACCCTATCGGAATATAAAGACAGCAATTTCTCGGATGCCTATCGGTTGCGGATTGTCGATGGCCCATTGGCAGGCCTGCTCAGCCGTGCAGTGGTCGTGATCGGTGAAGACGGCACTGTTAAATATACTGAACAGGTTACAGAGATAGCCAATGAGCCTGACTATGATCAAGCATTGGCTGCTCTGTAGGCTGCTGCCCCCGTACAGTTATTATGCGCTGGCGTCGACAGGATTTTTCCGTCAACGCCAGCGTTTGAATTGGTTGATCAAGCCGTTTGTGGATGCGTCGTGCGACTGAACTTCGTCATCGTGTCTTAGTTCTGGCAATATTTTTCCGGCAAGTTGTTTACCCAGTTCTACACCCCATTGATCGAAGCTGAAGATGTTCCAGATAATGCCCTGCACAAATATCTTATGCTCGTATAACGCAATCAGCGATCCTAACGTATAAGGGGTTACTTTCTTAAGTAGAAACGAATTACTGGGGCGATTACCTTCAAACACCTTAAATGGCGCCAGGTGTTTGATTTTTTCTGCCGGCACGTTTGCCGCTTCCAATTCTGCTGTCACTTCATCCTCGTCCTTTCCGTTCATCAGGGCTTCCGTTTGTGCAAAAAAGTTGGATAACAACAGGGTGTGGTGCTCGCCGACTGCATTATGGGTTTGTGCGGGCGCAATGAAATCGCATGGTATCAACTTGGTGCCCTGGTGAATAAGCTGGTAGAAGGCATGCTGACCATTGGTTCCGGGTTCACCCCAGATGATGGGACCGGTTTGGTAATCTACGGGCATCCCGTTGCGGTCGACATACTTGCCGTTACTTTCCATGTCGCCTTGCTGGAAATATGCGGCAAACCGGTGCAGGTACTGGTCATACGGAAGAATGGCGTGGGTTTCGGCTTCGAAGAAATTGTTGTACCAGATACCCATCAGTGCCATGATGACGGGTATGTTTTCTTCGAATGGGGTGTTCCGGAAATGGTCATCCGCGGCGTGTGCACCCTTGAGCAGTTGTTCAAAATGGTCAAAACCGATACTTAATACAATGGATAGGCCAATAGCACTCCACAGGGAGTAACGGCCACCCACCCAATCCCAAAACTCAAACATATTCTGGGTGTCGATACCGAATTCGGCTACAGCTTTGCCGTTGGTGGAGAGGGCCACGAAGTGCTTGGCAATATCGGCGGGTGAAGCGCCGCTATCCAGCAGCCATTGCCGGGCCGTATGCGCGTTAGCCATGGTTTCCTGCGTGGTAAACGTTTTTGACGCCACCAGGAACAATGTGGTTTCAGGATTCACCCGTTTTAGCGTTTCGGTGATATGAGTGCCGTCTACATTGGATACAAAGTGTACATTGAGGTGGTTCTTGTAGGGCCTGAGGGCCTCGGTAACCATCACCGGGCCAAGGTCTGACCCTCCGATACCGATATTCACCACGTCGCTGATGGCTTTTCCGGTGTAACCTTTCCATTCACCGCCGATGACCTTTCGGGAAAATGCCTGCATCTTGGCCAAGACGGCTTTGACTTCAGTCATTACATCTTTCCCTCCCACAGTGATGGGCTCGCCGCCTTGATTGCGCAGGGCAGTATGCAGTACAGCGCGGCCTTCGGTTTCATTGATGGCCTCACCCGTAAACATTGCCTTGATAGCATCATTCAACTGACACTCCCGTGCTAGCTGTACCAATAAGGCTTTGGTGGTATCATTGATGCGGTTTTTGCTGTAATCAAACAGGATATCGCCGAACGTAATTGAAAATTTCGAGAACCGATCGGGGTCGTCCCGGAACATCTCTTTAAGATGACGGGGAGCGACGTCGATATAGTGATTGCTGAGGTATTTGTACGCTTGCGTTTCAGTGAAATTGATACGGGGTAGCATGTCTCTATTTTGTTTGTGCGAATTTAAGGTTTTCGGCGTTTAAGCGAAAATAAAACGACGAAAACCGTACCTTTGTCCGCATGACCAAAGAACAAATACAGGACTTGAGGGATAGAACAGCTTCCCTGAGGAGGCATCTTTGACATCGATGCGAGGAAAGAAGAGATAACCAAAGAACAGGAAATTACGCTGCAGCCGGGTTTTTGGGATCATCCTAAGGAGGCTGAAAAGACGCTGCAATCCATCAAGAGCAAGAAGATATGGACCGACCACTTCGATGAAGTGGCCGCTGCCGTGGATGATGCCCTGGTTATGTTTGATTTTTTCCAAGCTGGTGATGCTACAGAATCGGATTTGAAGGAGCAGTACGACACGGCCCTGGCCAAGGTGGAAGAACTGGAGTTCAAAAACATGCTGAGCGCCGAGGAAGACCAACTGGATGCAGTGCTGCAAATCACTGCCGGTGCAGGAGGTACGGAAAGCTGCGACTGGGCAAGCATGTTGATGCGGATGTATATCATGTGGGGGGAGAGTAACGGTTATAAGGTGACCGAGCAGGATTACCAGGAAGGTGATGTGGCAGGCATTAAAACCGTAACCCTGCAGTTCTCTGGCGATTTTGCTTACGGCTATCTAAAGGGAGAGAATGGTGTGCACCGATTGGTGCGTATTTCGCCTTTTGATTCAAATGCTAAGCGGCATACCTCATTTGCTTCTGTGTATGTTTATCCGTTGGTCGACGATAATATTGAGATTGCGGTTAAAGAGTCGGATATTGAGTGGGATACTTTCCGTTCGGGAGGGGCAGGCGGACAGAACGTCAACAAGGTGGAAACTGCCGTACGTTTGCACCACAAACCGACAGGCATCATCATTAAGAACCAGGAATCGCGTTCGCAACTGCAAAACAAGGAGAATGCGCTGCGCCTTTTGAAATCGCAGCTTTATGAAATCGAAATGCGTAAGCGGCAGGAAGCCGCGGCGGCTATCGAAGGAAGCAAGAAGAAAATAGAGTGGGGTTCGCAGATTCGGAATTATGTGCTACACCCCTATAAACTAGTCAAAGACTTGCGTACCAACGTGGAGACTTCAAACACCCAAGCCGTGCTCGATGGGGAAATAGACGAATTTTTAAAAGCTTACCTGATGGAGTTCGGCGGCGGAAATTAATCAATCCTAAAATTCGTTTTTCCACATCATGCTTTCAACCGGGCGGGTGGTTTTGTTATTGTATTTGGCGTTCGATTTGCTGTTATAAAACGTTTCGATATCCCCTTCAACGGCAAAGTAGATAAGCTGGCCTATGGGCATGCCCACATAAACGCGGACGGGCTGTGCAACGGATATCTCCAGCGTCCATGTGTTACAGAAGCCCACGTCGCCTTTGCCGGCCGTAGCGTGAATATCGATGCCGAGGCGCCCGGTACTTGACTTCCCTTCGAGGAATGGTACATGGTTGTGAGTTTCGGTATATTCCAAGGTAACGCCGAGGTACAGCGTATTGGGCTCCAGTACATAACCTGTTTTCGGGATCTCGAAATGTACAATCTCATTATGTTTCTTGGCATCCAATACCCGGTCTTTGTAGGTAGCCAGGTACTTGCCCAGATGCACATCATATGAGTTGGTACCTAAGCATTCACGGCGGAACGGTTCGATTATAATGGATCCTCGCTCAATTTCTTCCAATATGCGTTTGTCGGATAAGATCATCTTTCTTCTTTAAAAACCGCCCAATCATTGGCCAGTGGGCAAAAATACATTAATGAATCAGATTTTAAGGACTAATTCGCAATAAATAGCTAATTTTGAGTGCATGGCGTTGGTATATTTACGGGAGTTAGACAGTAACGTACGGTTTGCCATCTGGCGCATTGAGGAAACCGCCGACGAACTGATTGGCAGGCTGCAATTGAATGTCCGTGAACGGACTACTTTAAGCCGTTTGAATAAAGGCAAGCGTACGTTGCACTGGTTGGCAACGCGGGTTTTGCTGCGCGAAATGCTGGACACCACAGGTTATATCGATTGCCCCTCTGATGAAAACGGCAAGCCGTATCTGGCTAACTTTCCGCAGCGCATCTCGTTAACCCATTCTTTTGACTACGCTGCGGTGATGATGAGCAATAATGGGGAAGTGGGTATCGACCTCGAATTGGTGAAACCGAAGATTCTCCGCATAGCGGATAAATTCATGAAACCAGGCGAATTGGACGCTATCGGTAACGATCATGTCGAAAAGCTATACGCTTGCTGGTGTGCCAAGGAAGCCGTATATAAATTGCAAGGCAACAAAGGTGTGTCGTTCAAAGATAACATGACTGTGTTGCCGTTTGATTATCAAGAACAGGGAGTGCTACACTTGGACCTGAAAGCCCCCAACCGGAGTGAGCAGTTCAAGGTCTATTATGAACGGTTTCAGGACTACATGCTGGGATATGTAGTGGAAAACGCGCTATAATAATGCCCTGACCTGTTGAGCGGCATTCTCATTGTCTACCCTGTCGATAACGTGCATAATTTTTCCATGCTCGTCGATTACGAAAGTGGTGCGCAGGGTACCCATATATTTGCGGCCGAACAGCGTTTTCTCTCCCCATACACCGTATGTTGAAGCAATGTGATGATCGGCGTCGACCAGCAGGTGAAACGGGAGGGCAAATTTTTGAGCAAAATTGCGGTGCGAACGTTCGGTATTGATACTCACGCCGATAACCTCAAATCCATCGGCTTGCAAGGATTGGTAATGATCGCGGAAACTGCAGGCTTCCGCCGTGCATCCCGGAGTGTTGTCTTTGGGATAGAAGTAAAGAATCACCTTTTTTCCCCTGAAATCATGCAGGGATATGGTTTCTCCATGTTGGTTTTTGGCCGTAAAGGCCGGGGCCTGATCACCTACTTTTAATGCTGACATATAATTATCGGATAAAATTAGCTTCAAAAACCTGTTTGTTGTCTTTCCAGTCAATAACCTCCAGCCGGAATTGATGGCGGCCTTTTGGCAGGTCATGTTCAAAGTTGTGCCATAGCGACCGCGTTTTGGGGTCATATTCCATGAGTACCCAGTTACCGTTGATATAGCCGTTGAACGACTGTATGCCCGATCGATCGTCGGAAATCCTGAAATTGATCCGGCTGGTACTGCCTAAATCTCTGCCCTCACTGATGTTTTGAGGCTGGATGGTTGGAGGCAGGGTATCCACAGCGATGAAAAAACTGCCGAATTCGCGGGTTTTGGTGCGTACCCAGCCATTATCGAAATTACCGCCGTGGGATCGCCCTTCCATATCAACGATAATGGCTTTTGGTTTTAGGGCTTCTGTCAGCGTTTCGTCGGGTTTAATTTTCAATTCATAGCTTTGAAATAGCGGTGTGAACCGGTTGTGTACGTGCTGAACCAGAGAAAAGCCGCCTTTTGGCCGCGTACCTTGGTGATAGTTGAAATGCAGCCGGTCATAGAGGGCATCCGGCGGCATGATAATCTCGATATTTTCTGCGGTAAAACGGTTTTCCGTGCCGTAATGGAACATAGCCGTACCCGTGGTGCGCGGCCAAGGCGGTGTATAGGAAGGGTCGTTACGTACCTTGAAAGAATGCGTGCTGGTGTTGCCATGCACATCGCGTACCCGGTAAGTAAGTGTGTGTTCCCTGTTGTCTGTTAAGGTAATGCTTCCATCACCTTCCAGAAAATGATAGATATTGATGGGATTGTTGGGATCCTTAAAGCTTTTCTGTATCCGGTTTTTTTTTAATATATAATAGGGATAATCGATGTAAGCGTGGATGCTGCGCGACGTGGCAAAAGAGAGTTCTTCAAACAGGACGGTACTGATGGGTTTGCCATCGAGCAGCAATTCGATGGAATAGACACCATTGTTGAAGGATGTGCCGTTGTGGCGGTCTACGGTATTAATACCCACGCCAAAGCGGCCATTAACGGGAAGCACCTGGCTGCCTTGCAGGGACAGGTGCCTTCTTGGGGTGTGCTCACTGAATGGTTCGTCTGCCAAATCATAGAGCGTGATACCCCGGATAAGCGGCGGCAAATTATCGGGAAATTTCAACCCGAACAGCTGTGGATTCAATGGTGCTTCGGTTTTGGTGTCGCGGATTTCGAAATGTAAATGTGGCCCCTGTGAGCTGCCCGTATTGCCCGAAAGCCCTATCTGATCGCCTTTATTCACGGGGACGGCTTTTTCATCAAGCGGAAGATCGATATCAAAACGTTGTAGCTCGTATTGCTTGGCCTTGACAATAGCCGCCAGCGCCGGACTGAATTCGTGCATATGCAGGTATACACTGGTGAATCCATTGGGGTGGTTGATGTAAACTGAGTTTCCTCCGCCGCCAATCTGAACACGTACGCGAGACACATACCCTTCGGCCACCGCAAAAAGTGGCAGCCCGATCCGTTGTTGCGTGCGGTAGTCATCGCCGGCATGGAAATGGGTAGCACGCAGTTCGCCGAATGTGCCCGAGGCTTGCGGAGGAATGGCTAATGGGTTTCTGAAATACCCCTGCGGATAATCCCTTGTTTTAATGATTGGACTTTGCGCCTTTACGTAAAACTGCGTGAAAAAAACAAAAAAAGTGAGAAAAACAATATGGTTAATCTTCATGTATGGTACTACTTCACGTGAAAATGAAACATCCGTTGGTCGCCGATAAACCCTTCCAGGTAATCGCCTATGGCCACGGGGCCCACGCCTGCAGGCGTTCCGGTAAAAATAAGGTCGCCTTTGCGCAGCGTGATGTATTGGGAAACAAATACAAGGATGTCTTCAAATGAAAATATTAAATCCCCCGTGTTGCCGCGCTGCACGGTTTCCCCATTTTTATCTAACCGGAAGTCCAACGCATACAAATCGTTATAGGCCGTTTTCGGCAAAAGGTCGCTTACCGATGCTGAACCGTCAAATGCCTTTGCCAGTTCCCAGGGTAACCCTTTCTCTTTGTGGTGCTGCTGGATATCCCGCGCCGTAAAATCAATGCCTAAGCCAATGGCATCGTAATAGTTATGTGCAAATTTCGCGCCGATATGTTTCCCTTCCTTACACACCCGTAACACGATTTCCACTTCATAGTGGATGTTTTTCGAAAAATCAGGGTAATAGAAATCACGGTTGTCCTTCAGCAGGGCCGTGTCTGGCTTGAGGAATATCACCGGCTTTTCTGGTATGGGGTTGTTTAGCTCCTTGGCATGTTCGATATAATTGCGGCCGATGGCGATAATTTTCATAGAGACAAGGTATTTAACGCGAAGCGAAAATACAAAGATTAAGGGGATTGCTTGATTTTTTCGTATTGTTTAAGCTTTTTTTTACAAACATATTGGCTTAATTGGTGATTGTTTTTGTATATTCACCGATAGAGAAGGAGGTAAACTATGCAAACGTTAAATGCCAACTGGTTTATCGAAGTGCCCATTGATTTCGAACATAAGCAATATCAGTTACTGGCGTACTTGCAGCAGATTAACGCGCACTTTAACAAGACACAGCTTTATCCGAACCTGAACGACCTGATTTTCCATTACAATAACCTGAAAAAATTCAAGAAAGACAAGACCACGTTGGAGGCAGGTTTCCCTGTACGGCTGAGCAGCATCGATGTGGCGGCCGTGAAGATGACGTATGAAAAGATAGTCAACGACGATGCGATGATGCAAGAGATTGAACAGATCATCGCATATGCGGCCAATAAAATTAAACCGGCCATAAAAGAAGGGCAGGAGATACACGACTTTGTGGAGAGCCACCTCGCCATTTCTGAAGTAGGGGTTCGGCCATTGTATCCATTCCATGGTTACCTGTTATTGCGTAACGGCGATGAGAAAGGTATAGGGGTATATGAATACCAGGTGACCCTCTTTGAAAACCAACATGAAAAGTACAGGGGAATCCATACTACTTACATTACCCGATACGAGCGGCATTTCATATACAACACACCGGAGTTCATCCGAAAAGACTTGATTCACACGCGCCGGGAGTTGCCCAATCCGGCTGTGTATCACGTAGAAAGTGACATTACGTTTCCGGTGGAGAATACGCTGCTGCCCCTGGCGAAGAAAGCGCTGGTTAGAACGATTTCAGTATTGAGCTGATTGAATAACGCGTTTCCTTTTAGACGGGCTTTTCTATGCACAATAGGCCATTATCACTGATAGTGGCTTTTTTGTGCAAACCAGGGTATGTGGTAAAACATTTCTGCACAAGCGTTGTTTACCTCATACTACTAAAACACACAGCTAATTAATTATTCATAAATGAAGCGTTACAAGCGTCCTCCGCCATTGCTTGAACGTTAAAACGTTTTAGTAATAGCTATTTGGCTTTTGATTGCCATTGTTATACCGATAGGCTGGTCTTTAAATGGACCGGAATTGCTGGTTATTGCCGTGGCTTCGAAGAACAGATCACAATAGAAATATTAAAAACACACATTACCATGAACTACCTATTTTATATCCCATTGGGGCGCTTTGCGCCGACCTTACTGGCTGCAATTTCCGCGGCAGTTTTCATTCTTGGGGCCGTTGCGACTACAAAAGCGGAGGGCTTGTCATATAGTGGCCTTACTGTATCTGCTATCCAAAGAACCATTACAGGAAAAGTTGTCGGTGCGACAGACAGTTTACCGCTCACGGGGGTGAGCGTAGCGGTGAAGGAGACATCGAGGGGGACAACCACCGACGAAAACGGCCACTTCTCAATTGAAGCCTCGGAAGGTGAAGTACTCGTTTTCTCCTATTTAGGCTATAAGCGCCAAGAAATTAATGTTGGTAACCAACCCGTACTTGATGTAGTCCTCGCGTCTGATGACGCTGAAACGTTGGATGAAGTAGTGGTGGTTGGGTATGGCACGCAGCGGCGAAAGGAGGTGACCTCTGCCGTTGCCACCGTACGTGCTGAGGATTTCAATGCCGGCGGTGCACGGTCGCCGCTTGATCTTATTCAAGGAAAAGTAGCCGGATTAAGCATCACCCGCACACAAGGGAATAATCCCAATTCCAGTGCGGCTATCCAACTTCGAGGGATCACATCGATTACTGGTTCCCGCGCGCCGCTCATCGTCATTGATGGCATCCCGGGAGGAAGCCTGGATCTTTTACAGCAAGACGACATCGAATCATTTGACGTCCTGAAAGATGGATCTGCAGCGGCCATTTATGGAACGCGGGCAAATGCTGGCGTTATTCTTATCACGACCAAGAAAGGGAGAGAGGGACCTCCTCGTTTCGATTACTCGACATACATGCAACGGGAAGTGGTAGACCGCAAGCCCGATTTCCTGACTGCCGCTGATTTCCGGGACCTCATTGCACAGGGGTTGATCAATAGTGATCAAGACTTTGGTGCTTCTACTGATCTATACGAAGAATTGATCGACAGGCAAAATATGAGCCACTATCATAACTTTGCTGCTTCAGGCGGGTCGGCTAACACAAATTATCGGGCGTCTATCTTCTTCAATGACGCAAAAGGCATTGCAAAGCAGAGTAATCGGGAGCAATGGGGAGGGCGGATAAACATCAACCAACGCGGGCTGCAGGATCGGTTGAGTCTGCAGGTAAACCTCGCAGCAAACCTTAGTAAATCCAACTTGTTGGGTGGCGGGTTCAATAATTCAGATGACCCCAATGCGCGCATCACCAGCACGGGTGCTGACTTCGAACAGGCGGTGCAGCGGAATCCGACGGCTCCCATCTATAATGAGGACGGCACATTCCTAGAAACGCAAGGGTATAACAACTATAATCCGGTATCGCGGTTGGCAAACCGGATCGCTGAACGTAACCAGCAAGTTTTTTCAGGTGACGCAAGGTTGACACTCGATATCGTCGAGGGATTATCTGCCACGGCCTTTGGCTCTTACGTGCGCAATAATTTCAATGATCGCTTCTATCGATCGACAAACGACTGGGAACAACGCGAAGCGTCTGAATGGCAGGGCATGGCCTATGCTGCCAAGTGGAATGACCTTTCCTGGATCCAAACATTCGAGTCGACCATCGATTACAATACCACATTCGCCAGCGATCATTCATTTACCGCTTTGCTTGGCTACAGTTATCAATATGGAACCACTGAACGGTTTAACGTGAATAACAATGGCTTTACTACCGACGGTTTTCTGGATTGGAACTTGGGCGCGGGCAGCGCAATACAAAACACGGCCTTACCGAGGCCCGGAATGGGAAGTTTTAAAGACGATAATACATTGGTTGCTTTTTTTGGCCGTGTAAACTATGCCTATCAGGGAAAATATATGGTACAGGCCATTCTTAGGCGGGAAGGGTCTTCCCGTTTCGGTGCTAACCATAAGTGGGGGAATTTTCCATCGGTTTCGGCAGGTTGGACGTTAAGCGAAGAACCCTTCCTGCAGGATGTTCCGCAAATCAACGAACTCAAATTACGGGTAGGTTATGGTGTTACGGGTAATCAGGGAATACCCAATTACCAATCGCTTCTAACGCTGGGCACCGGAGGTGTTTATCCACAGGAAGGCGTTTATTACCAAACTTACGGTCCATCGCGTAACCCTAACCCCAATTTGCGGTGGGAACAAAAGGCTGAATGGAATTTCGGGTTGGACTTTGCATTGTTCAATAACCGGATTAGCGGTGCGCTGGATGTCTATGATCGGGAAACGAAGGATCTCTTATACAACTATAACGCTCAGCAACCTGCGTTTGTAAGGGATCTCATTTATACCAACGTGGGCTCTATCCGTAATTATGGCGTGGAGTTGCAGCTGTCGGCAGTAGCAATTCAACGAGACGATTTCAGGTGGAATATAGATTTTGCAGGAAACACGAATGCCAATAAACTAACCAAGTTGTCCAGCGAGCTTTTCCAAGCTAATTGGTTGGAGTTTGGAGGATTGCCTTCGCCGGGAAACTTAGGTAACGCTATCCGGTTGGAGGAAGGCGGCGCCATTGGGAACTTTTACGGCAAACGGTTTGCGGGATTCACCGATGATGGAGAATGGCTGTTTTTCAAGGCTGATGGGAGCACCGGGTCCGCGAGTGATATGAACGAAAACGACCTCACCGTTATCGGCAACGGTGTGCCTAAGTACAATGCTTCGCTGAGCAATACGTTTGTATACAAAAACTTTGATCTAACAATATTCTTCAGGGGAAAATTTGGGTTTGACATCCTCAATACGCAGGATCTGTATTTCGGAAATAAGCGGTGGTTGCCGAATAATCTGCTGCGTAGTGCCATTACCACGCATAACCAACTGAATGACGACCCACAGTACTCGGACTATTATATAGAACGGGGCGATTTTGTGAAGTTGGATAACCTCACGTTGGGCTATACATTCCCATTTAACTCTTCTTACGTCAGGAATATGCGGATTTACATTACCGGAAGAAATATCGCTACGATTACCGGATACAGTGGTATTGACCCGGAGTTACAGGATACCGGTTTCGAAACAGGGATAGATACCAGGGGTTTTTATCCCCGTACGCAGTCGTGGGCACTTGGGCTAATTGTTGGATTTTAAAAGGATACGGAAATGAAAAGTTATTTTAAAAACACGCGATACACAATCATGGCAGGCCTGATAGCAGTAACGAATGCCTGTACGAATTTAGATGAGACCTTATATAGTGAACTGAATAAGGAGAGCTTTTATAGTTCACGGCTTGAGGTCATGCAAGCGGCCCTTAGGCCGTTTACCCATATGCAAGCTTGGTTGGCGCCAACGGGGGGGAACGGGTACTATTACCACGCCGAATTATCGGCCGATCAGTTAGCATGGCCCCAGAAAGGGCGTCACGGGTATGACGGTGGTGACCATTTCAGGCAGCATTACCATACTTGGACATCCAATGAAGGGCGCATGCGGACGGCTTGGGTATTAATGTGGACCGGCGTGGGTTATGTTAATTCAGCGTTGGCAGATCTTAATGATGTGGATTATGCGGCCTTGGGTATCAGTGATGAGGAGATGGCGGCTATTTTAGCGGAACTGCACGTGTTGCGCGCCTTCCATTATATGAAAATCATGGAGCTTTGGGGCAATGTACCGATCGCTACAGAGGTGGCCGATGAACCTCACAATTTACCGACACGACCCCGGGAAGAAGTGTTTGAGTTTATTCAAACGGAATTGGAAACGTATGTGCCCCAGCTTTTGCCGTATTCAACGGAATTAACCGGTCGCGTATCGGCTGCGGCAGGTTATGCCATGTTGGCTGAGCTGTATCTTAATGCCGAGTACTTTGTGGGTAGGCCAATGTGGGATGAGTGTATAGCGGCTTGCGATAAAATCATCAACGGAGAAGCCGGCGGGCTGGGCGGGACGCCACGGTTAGCCGATAACCTGACGGAAACGTTCAGCAATACGAATCAGCAAGCGTCCGAATCGCTTTTTCAGTTTGCCTACAGCCGCCAAGGTGGGTTTGTGTTCGATTGGGGGGGCTTTTTCATGGGCTATGACTATATGCGCGAGGTACTGGACGTGGGATATGGCGGGTGGAACGCCTTTGTAGTTATCCCGACGGCGTTTGACGCTTATGCCGACAATGACCTGCGGAAGGCGGAATGGTTTCTGTTCGGACCGCAGTATAAGTACGGGACAAACGAACCGGTGCTGGGAACCGAAGAATGGGCGGATCAACCAATTGTATTTGTCAATTCCATACGGCGTGAGAGCGAGGGCGATTTAACCAGCGACGGCAGTATGGCCGAAGGCGAAGAGAATAGCGGTGCGCGATTTCATAAATATAAAAGCGGACGGCTGAGTGATCCCAATTACCGAGAGAACCACTACATTATCTATCGTCTCACGGAAATCTATTTCAATAAGGCAGAAGCCATCATGCGTAGGAATGGTGGTACGGCAACGCAGGAAGCGGTTGATTTGGTCAATGCTTGCCGGGAGCGAGCATTTGTCCCTGAAGACTGGCCTGAGGCCCAATATACGACGGCTACGCTGACCATGGACGAATTGCTGGCGGAGCGCGGAAGGGAGTTTATCTTTGAAGGCAAGCGTCGTACGGATATTATCCGTTTCGGCCGGTTTACAGATGGCTCGTGGTGGGATCATGAACCAACAAATGATCCGAATAAAGAAATCTACCCGATTCCGCATACCCAGATTGCTATGAACCCTAATCTTGAGCAGAACCCGGGTTATTAGATTTCTGATGATTTTAGCCGGTAAGTGTTAACCACTTACCGGCATTTTTATTATATTAGCACCGTACAGCGGAGTACGGTAATTTTGCTGGCCAACTAGAATAAACATAACATACGCTAAAACAATTTATTTAAATGAAAAAGAACAGCGAATCAAAAGCAGGCACATCCCGCAGGGACTTCATTAAGGCGGGCACTGCGGCTGCGGCGGGTTTCATGGTTGTACCACGGCATGTGTTGGGAGGCGCAGGTTTTGTGGCCCCCAGTGACAAATTGGTGATAGCAGGCATCGGCGTAGGTGGCAAAGGCGAATCGGATCTGAAAAGTTTTCATGATAGCGGAAAGGCTGAGATTGCATACCTATGCGATGTGGATGACCGCCGGGCGGCAGGTTCGGTACAGCGTTTTCCGAAAGCTAAGTACTATAAGGATTTCCGGGAAATGCTGGATAAAGAACACAAGCACATTGACGCGGTTTCAGTGTCGGGCCCTGACCACAACCATGCTATTCACGCACTGCCCGCCATGCAGTTGGGCAAGCATGTATATGTGCAAAAACCATTAACCCATGATGTTTACGAAGCGCGTGTGCTGACAGAGGCAGCGAAGAAATATAAGGTGGTTACCCAAATGGGGAACCAAGGGGCATCCGGCGATGGTGTACGGATTATGCGTGAGTGGTTTGATGCCGGGCTGATTGGTGATGTGCACACCATTTATACTTGGACAGACAGGCCGGTATGGCCGCAAGGTATACAGTGGCCTGCCCAAAAGGCAGAAGTTCCCAAAGAACTGGATTGGGACCTTTGGTTGGGTACGGCACCCTATAAAGATTACGTAGATAAACTTGTGCCGTTCAATTGGCGCGGATGGTGGGATTACGGCACGGGTGCATTGGGTGATATGGGCTGCCATATCATGGAAGCCCCTTTTAGTATATTGGGGCTTCAGTATGTGAAAGATGTGCAGGCCAGCGTTGGCACGGTATACGTTGATGAATTTAAAAGGGGCTACTTCCCTGAAAGCTGCCCGCCTTCGAGCTATGCGGTGTTGACTTTTCCCAAAACGGACAAAACTCCGGGCGACGTGAAAATCCATTGGATGGATGGAGGTATCCAACCGGAGCGGCCGGAGGAACTAGGGCCGAATGAGGTGTTCGGTGATGGGGGCAACGGTATTCTGTTTGTCGGCACCAAAGGAAAAATGATGGCTGGATGCTATGCGGAAAACCCTAGGTTGCTACCCACTTCGCTAACTGAACAGCATAAATTGCCTGTGAAATACGAAAGGGTACCGGGCGGTGCTTCCGGGCATTATGCACAATGGGTGGAAGCCTGTATCGCGGGGCATGGCAAGAAGGAGGTTAGCTCACCGTTCTCCATTGCAGGACCGTTGACCGAGGCGCTATTGATGGCAAACTTGGCTATCCGCGGATCTGATTTGCGTATAGACAACCGCTATCCCGGCAGGAACCTCAAGCTCATCTGGGATAACCAAAATATGAAAGTGGTTAACTTTGATGAAGTAAACCAATTCGTTAAACGAGAATATCGCCAAGGCTGGGAGTTGCCGACGGTATAACTTTTTTCTTGGCCGGGCTTTACCGGGAAGGTTAATAAG
This sequence comes from Parapedobacter composti, assembly GCF_900112315.1. GTDB lineage: Bacteria > Bacteroidota > Bacteroidia > Sphingobacteriales > Sphingobacteriaceae > Parapedobacter > Parapedobacter composti. Next base: position 266,987 of record NZ_FOLL01000001.1, read on the forward strand.
CAGGATTCTCTATGGGAATCCTGCTTATTTTTTGCATCAGTAGTCTCCTGCTTTTTAGCAAAAAGCCCATACAGGCGCGAGATATGTCGCTGACTGTATGGGCAGTCCCCTCAGGGGCAATAGTCTTCTTTTGGCTGTTTAGATAGCGATAGAAGTATCCAACGCGAAATCCTCGTCACGCAGGTGCACGATTTCCATGGCCTTTTCGTAGTTGGTGGACTTTTTGGAAAAGAAATCATGTTGGGTGGTTTCTACGTTGAGACCGTTCAACACGATAGGGTTTACCCGCTTGACTTCAAAAACTGGTTCGAAGCCTAAGTTCATCAGCGCCTTATTGGCATTGTAACGGACATATTCCTTTACTTCCGCTGTAAGGCCCACATCCGTATAAATTTCTTCGGTATATTTCAGTTCATTCTCATAGAGGTCGTTGAGCAAAGCCAGAAGCTTTTCCTTGGATTTCTGTGGGTCGGGTAATTTTTTATAGACGTCTTGTGCCAGCAGCCCCACAAATACGCCATGAATGGACTCATCAGCAACGATTTTCTTAATGATATCAGCGCTTGCCACCATATGGCCCTGTCCGCATAACCATAAGGGGATAAAGAAACCGCTGTAGAATAAAAATGATTCCAGCAGTACAGAGGCGCACAGCCCCATAAATAAGTCTTCTTTGCTGATATCCGTTTCGGCCAGTTTGCGGTAATACTTGTCGATGGTAGCTGCCTTGAATTGGAGATATTTGTTGTTCTGTACCCAATTGAAGATGTCCTCGATATCTTGAGAAGTGGCTACTGTTGTAAAAATGGTAGAATACGATTTGGCGTGAATCGCTTCCATCATACCCATGTAAGCCAGTACGGCCTTGTTCTGTAATGACTCTACGTGATCGATGATTTTGGGCATGCCGGTATGGCTTTGAAGCGTGTCAAGCAGGGTGAGACCACCCAGGGCCTTTTTGTAACATTCACGCATTTCAGGTGATAATGCCTTCCAACTGTCGATATCTTTGGAGGGGATATATTCCGTGTCTATCCAGAATTGCTTGATGTTCTGCTCCCAAAACATCAGTGCATAATCATTTTCAGGCGCGTTCCAATTGACGGCTTTATATTGTTTCATATTCCGTTTTGGTTAAGTGGTATATGTTTGATTCCGTTCCTATGCTGAACACGACACGCATTCGTCAATGGTCGATTTGCGTGTACGGGTATAGTACAGTGATTTCAATCCAATTTTGTGGGCATAAATGTAGTACCTTGCCAAGTCGCGTGTCGTATCTTTTGAATTGGTATGTAAAATAGTAGAGATGCCTTGGTCGACATGCCGCTGGATCACCGATATGAGTCGCAGCACTTTCATCTGATCCATATCGTACGCCGATTTATAATAGAAGTAGTTTTCATTTGTTAGGTACGGCATGGGGTAATACGTGGTGCTGTCGCCATATTCGCGTACTTCGATAGTATCTACGATAGGCATTACCGATGCGGTGGCATTCATAATGTACGAGGTCGACTGGTTGGGTGCAATGGCGATGCGGTAGGCGTGGTAGACGCCGTGTTCCATGACCTGTTGTTTCAATACCTTCCAGTCTTCTTTGGTAGGAATGTCAATGCCGGCGAAGAGCTCGCTTACTTTGATGGTGGTAGGGAAGTAATCTTGTTTAGCATACTTATCGAAGTAGGAGCCGTCCGCGTAAGCTGTCTTTTCAAAGCCTTTGAATGTGGTTTTGCGTTCGCGGGCTATTTCCATGGAAGCTTGAAGCGAATAGTAGTTGACCATCATGAAAAAGACGTTGGCAAAGTCCATGGCTTCTTCGCTCTCGTACATGATGAAGTTCTTCGCAAGGTATCCGTGCAGGTTCATCGCGCCCAAGCCCACGCTGTGCAATTCGCGGTTGGCCTTTTGGATAGACGGCACCATGGCAATGTCTGTTACGTCAGATACCATGGTGAGTGCGCGCATGGCGGTTTTGACTGCCTGTTCAATGCGCTTGTTGTCCATTACTGTTGCAATGTTGAGCGATCCTAAGTTACACGAGATGCCATAACGGATGGTGTCTTCCTGTCCATATATGTTAATATCTGACACCTCTGAAACTTGCATGATTTCTGTGCATAGGTTGGAAAATTTCACTTTTCCGATGCCATTCAGTGCATGCTGGCGGTTGGCGTTTTCCTTAAAAAAGATATAAGGATAGCCGCTTTCCTTTTGGATCTGAGCGATTTTAACCAGTAAGTGCCGGGCATTTACCTTCCGTTTCTTGATTTTCGGGTTGGTGATAAGTTCGTCATACATTTTATCCATATCCAGTTCATCAAGATACTGGCCATATTCCTGCATTACCGTGTGCGGGGAGATGAGGTAACATGGTTCGTCTTTGGCGGCCAGTTCCATGAACTTATCTGGCACGATAACACCGATGGAAAGCGACTTGATGCGGACTTTTTCATCCACATTGATTTTTTTGCAATCCAGGAATTCCTCGATATCAGAGTGGAAGATGTTGAGGTATACAGCCCCCGCACCCGGGCGTTGGCCAAGCTGGTTGGCGTAAGAAAAAGTGTCTTCCAGGATCTTCATGATGGGCAGTACCCCGCCGGCACGCCCTTCAACCCCTTTGATGGCTTCGCCCCGGGCCCTGATTTTGGAAATGTTAAACGATACCCCGCCTCCAATGGACGACAGTTTCATCGCAGAATCCACAGCATAACCGATGCCATTGAGGTTGTCTCCAATTTCGTCAAGGAAACATGAGACCAATTCGCCGGAACGCTTTTTTCCCGCATTGAGAAAGGTAGGTGTAGCGGGCTGGTATTCTTGGTTGATGAGCAGTTCGGCATATTGCAAGGCACGGTCTACGCCTTCGTGGCGTGCGAGGAAGAGGGAAACGGCCGCCACGCGATCCTCGTAGCGCTCCAAAAACTTCTCGCCGGAGTCGTCACGCAAGGCATAGCTCTGGAAGAACTTGAATGCACTCATGAACGAAGGAAACCGGAACTTCTTGGCGTTTATGAAGTTGTACACCCGCTCCATCTCTTCGAAGGTAAACCACTCATAGAAATTGATGTAGTAATTATGTTCGATGAGGTAATCTATCTTTTCCTTTAGCGTATAAAAGAATACCGTATTTTTATTGACGTATTCCAGAAAGTAAGCGCGTACGGCTTCCTTGTCCTTATGCAGGCTGAACTCGTCATCATGCTTGACCATGATTTCGTTATTGAGCAAAATCCAGCTCTTGGCTACCTCGTTTGTTACCATAATGTTTCCTTGCTTTAATAATACCGATAAATTCGTTAACGTCTTCGTTGGTTCCCGATAGCTCGAATTTAAACGCCAGCGGTATACCGTATTCGTTTGCAATCTTGTCCCCCGCCAGTGCAAAGTTGCTTCCCCAGTTCCGGTTTCCGCTTGAGGATACGGAGCGTAGATACGGGCTTGCATACTGCAGGAACGCTTTGGTAGTTTCCGGCACTTCCCCGAACCGTGTGGTGAACGTTACCAAATGCCCTTCATGCGTTACTTCTATATCCGGATGGATTTTTTGGATCATCCAGCCCGTCAATTCAGCCACTTTTTGCATGAACCGCTCCACGTTGCCCGTTTTGCTATCGTAATATATCCACTCCATGTTGCAAACCTTTTAGATGGTAAACCCCCACGTGTCGAGGGGGCTTTTGTTGCTGTAAAACAGCCTATTGCTGACAACGGCCTGCATAGCAGGCCGCAACTACTGGGATTGGGCTGTTTACTGCATCATGATAGCAGATAGTTCCTCCGGCTTGAACCCGATGATTCGCTGGGTTTCTTGACCTTGGTCCAGCACAATAACCGTAGGTACGGTGCGTACCTTGTATTGAATGGCCAATTCCGGTTTGTCAAACGGATTTACTTTTTCGTAAGTGATACCCTTGCGGTCAAGAAATTCGGACACTTGATTGCAAGGTGCACAGTCGTTTTTTTCAAATTTAATAATCCGTGTCATAGCGATAAGTTTTATATTCAACACCAAACCGGTTTCCGAGAGTCTTTCGGACAGCCGGTAATTTTACCCGTAGTGGTTGGTAAGTTGAAGCCTTGAACAAATATCAGCTATTTAAATCGGGCGCGGTAGCAATTGTTATCAACAGATGTTGAATTATTCACATTGTGGATAATTTTTGTGAGGTTGATTTTCGTTAAGTTTTTGGTAATGAGTCGTTTGTTTTGATGCTTTGATTTCTTTTGTCGCGTGACGTGGATAACTGTCCGGCTATTTCGGTATATTTATTGCATCAATTACAGGTTATGCTAAGGAGTCGATTTTGGCTTAAATAAGATATTCAAATAACGTTGGATCTTTGTTCACTTCCTTGAAATCAAAACGGTGTTCACGCATCCGTTCAACTAATTGAGGATAGTCTTCAGCCTTTTGCAGTTCAACACCCACTAAAGCCGGTCCGCGCTCACGCTGGGTTTTCTTGATGAACTCGAATCGGGTGATGTCGTCATGTGGTCCGAGCACTTCATTAACAAACAGCTTGAGCGCACCAGGACGCTGTGGAAAGCGGACAATAAAATAATGCTTTAACCCTTCATAGAGCAGCGAAAGTTCCTTGATTTCGCCCATCCTATCAATGTCGTTGTTGCCGCCGCTCAAGATACATACCACTGTTTTGCCCCTGATTTCATCTTGGTAGCCATCCAACGCAGCGATGGCGAGTGCACCTGCTGGTTCGGCTACGATGGCGTCTTTATTATATAGTTCGAGAATAGTTGTGCATATTTTCCCTTCCGGGACGAGATGGACACCATCTAACAATTGACTGCAGTATTGATAAGTGAGGTTACCGATACGTTTTACTGCGGCGCCATCAACGAAACGGTTGATTTCATCGAGTGTTATCGGGCCGCCGTGTGCCAACGCGGCCTTTAACGATGGGGCGCCCTCGGGTTCCACTCCGAACAATCGGATGCGGGACTTTGCATTGCGCAGATAGGTGCCGGTTCCGGAGGCCAGTCCGCCACCCCCAATAGGGATAATTACGATGTCGGTATCCGGTTGGTCACGCAGGATTTCTACCCCTACCGTGCCCTGTCCTTCAATGATGTCCAGGTCATCAAACGGGTGGATGAAAGTCAGTTCATGTTTGGCGCAATATGCCAAGGCTGTTTGCTGGCAGTCGTCAAACGTATCGCCTGTAAGTACAATTTCAATATAGCCATTGCCAAACATTTCGGTTTGATTGATTTTCTGCTTTGGGGTAGGGCTCGGCATAAAGATAACGCCTTTGATACCCAGTTTTTTGCATGAGAAAGCCACGCCTTGGGCGTGATTTCCAGCGCTGGCGCAAACTACTCCCTTGGAACGTTCGGCATCGGTCAGTTTACTGATTTTGTTGTAAGCACCCCGCAGTTTATATGAACGTACGAGTTGGAGATCCTCTCGCTTGATGTATACCGATGCACTATACTTTTCCGATAGCCGCTGGCTGAATTGCAAAGGGGTAGGATTAATTACCCCTTTTAAGCGGTCAGCTGCCGATTCGATGGCTTGGTTCATTGCACGGATGCTGCAATTCCTGTAGCGAGGCTTACTTGTGCAGCCAGCCAATCACCGACTTCGCTGGTTTTATAGGCTTTATTATTGCCAGCCAGATCCTCGGTAACTAGTCCTTCAGCCAGTGATTGGTTGACCACGTCGCGGATGAGTGCGGCCTCTTTTTTAAGCCCGAACGCATCTTCAAACATCATGGCTGCAGAAAGCACGGTGGCCAGCGGATTGGCAATGTCTTTACCAGCGGCTTGCGGGTAAGAGCCATGGATGGGTTCAAATAGGGAAGTATGGATGCCGATAGAGGCCGAAGGCATTAAACCCATGGAACCAGAAATTACCGACGCTTCATCTGTGAGAATATCGCCGAACAGGTTTTCGGTAATCAACACATCATACGATGACGGCCATTGTACAAGACGCATAGCCACCGCATCGACAAATTCGTAGCTGACCGTTACTTCGGGGAATTCTCTTTCCATATCCTGCACTGTTTCCCGCCATAGGCGTGAACTCTCCAGCACGTTTGCTTTATCTACACAGCATAGCTTTTTGCGCCTGTTCATTGCCATTTCAAAGCCCAGTTTGGCCAATCGCCGTACCTCATCGCGCGTATAAGTACACGTGTCGAAGGCGGTTTCGCCGCCATCTTTACGGCCGCGTTCACCGAAGTAAATACCGCCGGTCAGTTCACGGAGGATAATCAAATCTGTTCCTTCGATACGCTCGCGTTTCAAAGGCGAATTATCGATTAGGGAAGGGAACGTGAAGGTAGGTCGTACGTTGGCAAACAAGCCAAGTTTTTTGCGCATTTTCAGCAGTCCCTGCTCGGGGCGCACGGGAGCTTTAGGGTCGTTGTCGTAACGGGGATGGCCGATTGCACCAAACAATACCGCATCCGCAGCCATACATATTTCGTGTGTCGATTCGGGGTACGGATCACCAACTTCATCTATGGCCGCAGCTCCTGTTAATCCGAAGGTCCAGTTTACTTGGTGGCCGAACTTGACGGCCACTGCATCCACTACTTTTACCGCCTGTTCAACCACTTCCGGTCCGATTCCATCGCCAGGCAACAGCGCTATATTCAATTTCATTGTGTAAAGTTAAAAGTCAATGTAAAAAAAAACAAAAGTATCTTTGTTTATGCATGCGTAGCTTCCAGTTGCTCTACGTGCAGGATGATGTTAAGCATTTTCTGGGTGGCCTTTATGGCCGACACAGTTTGATCGGAATCCAATCCCCGTGTTGAAAATGTCCGGTCGCCCGCCTCCCAGGTGATAGTCGTTTCGCAGAGCGCGTCCGAGCTACTTCCGGGGGCAATGCGTACGTTATAATCCACCAAGCTGGGCAGCCGGATGTTGTTTTTTGAATATGCCATCGTCAGCGCGTTCATGAAGGCGTCGAACTGTCCGTCGCCTTGGGCATGTTCTTCAAAAAGCTGGTCATTGATGCGCACGGCAATGGTTGCTGAAGGGCGGAGGCCTTTGGCGTGAGTCAACACATAGGACTCTATCAGAATTTTTTCTTCATGCGCCTTTGTAGCCAATACGTCGGAAATAATATAAGGCAAATCTTCCGTAGTGACCGTTTCCTTTTTGTCACCGAGTTCGATGACCCGTTGCGTTACTTTCTTCAGATCGTCTTCATTCAGCTTAAGGCCGAGTTCCTGCAAGTTTTTTTCTATGTTGGCCTTTCCGGAAGTCTTCCCCAGCGCATATTTGCGTTTGCGGCCAAATCGCTCGGGCAATAGGTCATTGAAGTACAGGTTCTTTTTATTGTCGCCATCGGCATGGATACCCGCCGTTTGGGTAAATACGTTATCGCCAACGATGGGCTTGTTTGCAGGTATCCTTACACCGGAAAAGTTTTCCACCAATTTGCTAACGGTATAGATGGCCGATTCATTCACGCCGATGACAGTGCTGGCGAGAAAATCATTGATAACAGCTACTGTGCTGGCTAAAGGAGCGTTGCCGGCCCGTTCGCCCATGCCGTTGACGGTAAGGTGCAGGCCGTTGACACCGGCTTTGACTGCTTCAAGCACATTCGCAGTACCGAGATCGTAGTCGTTGTGCGCATGGAAATCGAAGTGCACCTGCGGATAGCGAGCCCGTAAGTCTGTAATATACTCGAACGTTTGGGCAGGGGTAAGTACGCCAAGCGTGTCGGGTAGCATAATGCGTTTAACGGGTTGTGTTACAAGGAAATCCAGGTACTGTAATACATAATCTGGAGAATGACGCATCCCGTTGCTCCAATCCTCCAGGTATACGTTGGTGGCCATTCCGTGTTTCACCGCCTGCTCGATGACGTCTGCTACCTCCTCGAAATGTTGCTGAGGCGTTTTCCGTAGCTGGTACTTTAGGTGGTTCAGCGATCCTTTGGTCAGCAGATTCTGTACCTTTACTCCTGTTTGTTGCATCCACTCGATGGATATTCCACCATCCACAAAGGAAAGGACCTCGATGCGATCCAAACAGCCGTTTCGGGCCGCCCATTGGGCGATGAGCTTTACGGCCTCAAATTCCCCCTGTGACACGCGGGCGGAGGCCACCTCTACGCGGTCGACCCGGAGTTCTTCCAGCAGTAACTGGGCTATTGTGAGTTTTTCAGAAACCGAGAACGACACGCCCGAGGTTTGTTCACCGTCGCGCAGTGTCGTATCCATGATTTCGATTTTCCTGCTTTCCATGTGTTATAAGGGAAGGGTTTCCGCAAAGCGCTGTATATCGGATTTGATGTTAAGCAAGTAGTCGATATCATCGAATCCATTCATCATGTTACCCTTTTTGTAGCTGTTGATATCAAACGATTCTTTTTCACCGGTAGCCAACAGGGTAACGGTCTGTTCGGGCAGGTTTACCTCCAATTCGGTATCCGGATTGGCATAAATTGCCGCGAATATCCTTTCAAGGAATTCAGGGCTTATCTGCACAGGCAGCACACCGATGTTGAGGCAGTTGCCACGGAAAATGTCGGCGAAAAAGCTGGATATCACGCACCGGAAGCCATAGTCATAAATAGCCCATGCAGCGTGTTCACGGGAGGAACCCGAGCCGAAATTTTTTCCGCCGACAAGGATTTTTCCCTTGAATGTGGGATCATTCAATACAAAATCCTGCTTAGGGGTATTGTCGGGATTATACCTCCAATCGCGGAAGAGGTTGTCGCCAAAGCCTTTGCGTTCGGTGGCTTTCAGGAAACGTGCTGGGATGATTTGGTCAGTATCTACGTTCTCTATAGGAAGCGGTACCGCCGTGCTTTTCAATATGGTGAAACTATCGTATGCCATTTTCTATTGTTGTAAAAGGGTTCTCGGATCGGTTACTTTTCCAGTTACGGCTGCCGCAGCGGCTACCAGCGGGCTGGCCAGCAATGTGCGTGCTCCCGGCCCTTGGCGGCCTTCAAAGTTGCGGTTTGAGGTGCTTACAGCGTATTTCCCGGCGGGAATTTTATCTTCGTTCATTGCCAGGCAGGCCGAACATCCGGGTTGGCGTAGCGTAAAACCCGCCTCGGTCAGAACCTCAAGGATACCCTCTTTCTTAATTTGTTCTTCCACCACGTGTGAACCCGGCACAAGCCATACGGTGACATCATCAGCCTTGCGCTTGCCCTTTACGAGTGAAGCGAATGCACGGAAATCTTCTATGCGGCCATTGGTGCAGCTTCCCACGAACACGTAATCTACTTTCTTGCCCATCATCGGTTCACCTTCATGAAAGCCCATGTAGCCCAACGACTTTTCAAAGGTCGCTTTTGCTTCTGTTACTTGTTCAGCTTTTGGAATTTCCCGTGTAATACCAATGCCCATACCCGGATTAGTGCCGTAGGTGATCATGGGCTCGATTTCTGATGCGTCAAAGGTGAATTCTTTATCAAATGTGGCGTCGTTGTCCGTTTTCAGGGTTTTCCAATATTCCATGGCTTTGTCCCAGTCGGCACCTTTCGGGCTGAACTCCCTGTCTTTGATGTAATTGAACGTGGTCTCATCCGGAGCAATCATTCCACCACGGGCGCCCATCTCGATGCTTAGGTTGCAGACTGTCATCCGGCCCTCCATGCTCATCTGTTCAAATACGTCGCCCGCATATTCCACGAAATGCCCGGTAGCCCCCGAGGTGGTCAGTTTAGCGATGATAAACAGCGCTACATCTTTAGGCAATACTCCTTTGCCTAGCGTTCCGTTGATGGTGATACGCATTTTCTTGGGTTTAGGCTGCATGATGCATTGAGTTGCAAGCACCATTTCCACTTCCGATGTGCCGATACCAAAGGCTATGGCGCCGAAAGCACCGTGCGTAGACGTATGGGAATCGCCGCACACAATGGTGGCTCCCGGTTGGGTAATGCCATTTTCCGGCCCTATCACGTGTACAATGCCATTTTTATAGTGGCCTAATCCCCAATGCCTGATTCCGTGTTCGCGCGTGTTTTCTTCGAGCGCTTTCAGTTGATTAGCAGATAAGGGGTCCTGCACTGGCAGGTGTTGATTGAGCGTTGGTGTATTGTGGTCGGCTGTGGCGAAGGTACGTTCGGGGTACAGCACCTTAATGCCGCGTTTTTTTAGTCCAAGGAACGCCACGGGGCTGGTCACTTCATGAATCAAGTGACGGTCAATGAACAATACATCTGGCCCCCCTTCGATCTTGCGCACCACATGTGCATCCCATACCTTATCAAATAATGTCTTACTCATTTTGTATAGTTGTTGTTTTCGTTTTTTTAGCTTTATATACGTTTAAGCGTTATGCTATAATGCCCGCAGCTAAATAAATTTATTCAGTGCATCCAGGTAGGCATTGGCAGATGCACGCACGATATCGGTGCTAAAACCATATCCCATATAAGATTTATCATCGTATATCACCCGCATGTCCACCTTGCTTACATCATCGCTGCCACCGTGGATGGAGTGTATGTTAAACTCTTTGATTTCAATGTGTTTTCCGATAATATCTTCAATGGCTTTGATAGTTGCGCTCACGGGGCCATTACCCGAGGCTGTAGCTTCATGTTCAACGCCTTTGTAGCTGAGCCTGATGGTTGCTTCCGGAACCTCCTGATCGCCTGTTTTTACCTGGAGTGCATTAATGGCCAGTCCGTTTTTGAAGCTTTCCTCGGTTTTGTCTCCCATCAGTTGCAGGAGGTCGTCATCCTTCAGTTCCTTTTTTTCATCGGCCATTTCGAGGAAACGTTGGTATACCTGGTCAAGATCGATGCGGTCTATGGTATAGCCTAACCGCTCCAAGTGGTGTTTCAACGCATGACGGCCGCTACGGGCAGTCAATATGATTTCCGATTGGTCAATCCCTACATCTTCGGGATTGATGATTTCATAATTCTCGCGGTGTTTAAGTACGCCGTCCTGATGAATGCCAGAGCTGTGTGCGAAGGCGTTTCTGCCAACGATAGCTTTGTTGGGTTGCACAGGCATACGCATCATGCGGCTTACCATCCCGCTAAGCGGATACAATTGCTTGGTATTGATGTCGGTATGGAGGTTGAGCGATTGGTGTGTCTTGAGGATCATGACCACCTCCTCCAGTGAGGTGTTGCCGGCACGCTCACCAATGCCGTTAATGGTGCATTCTACCTGTCTCGCACCGTTCTGCAATCCAGCAATACTGTTTGCAGTAGCCAAACCAAGGTCATTGTGACAATGTACAGAGATGATGGCTTTATCGATGTTTTTAACGTTTTCTTTCAGGAACCTAATTTTAGCACCATACTGCTCAGGCAAACAGTAACCGTTGGTGTCTGGAATGTTTACTACCGTTGCTCCGGCTGCAATAACAGCTTCAATCATCTTAGCTAAGTACTCATTGTCAGCCCTTCCGGCATCCTCCGCATAGAATTCGATGTCTTCTACAAAAGACTTGGCATATTTCACTGCTTCAACGGCCCGTTCGAGGATAGCCTCGCGTGTGCTATTGAATTTATACTGTATATGGGTGTCGGATGCACCGATACCGGTATGTATACGGGGCCTTTTGGCGTATTTCAGCGCTTCAGCCGCACGGTCTATGTCGCCTTTATTGGCCCGGGTAAGTGCACACACGGTAGGGTGTTTGACGAGTTTGGATATCTCTACGACACTGTTGAAGTCGCCCGGGCTGGATATCGGGAAGCCTGCTTCGATGATGTCTACGCCCAGCGCTTCCAACGCTTCGGCGATAATGAGTTTCTCCGGCGTGGTCAGCTGTGAGCCGGGCACCTGTTCGCCATCGCGAAGCGTCGTGTCAAATACATAAATGCGGTTTGGATCGTGTAACATGTTTTCCAATGTTTTTTAATGAGCGGTGCCGTCCGAACGGAAGGCACCGCCATTGAATGATATGAGAACGTGATTAAACCTCTGTCGGCTGATTTTCTGGGCGCAGGCTTCTTACAGCTGCACCAGCCTGCCACATTTCACTTTCACGCAGTTCTTTCAGTTCCTCCTCCAGTTTCACCCGGTAGTCAGGTTGGCTATTGCTGTCAATGGAGCGCTGCGATTCCTTGCCGGTAGCCACGCTTTCGTACAGTTCTTTGAATACGGGAGCAGTTGCATCCCGGAATTTCTTCCACCAGTCCAGTGCACCGCGCTGTGCAGTGGTTGAGCAGTTGGCATACATCCAGTCCATGCCATTTTCGGCAACCAACGGCATGAGTGATTGGGTGAGTTCTTCTACCGTTTCATTGAAGGCTTCGGAAGGCGAATGGCCATTGTCGCGCAACACTTGGTATTGGGCAGCAAAGATCCCCTGAATGGCTCCCATCAATGTGCCCCGCTCGCCAGTCAGGTCGGAATAAACTTCTTTCTTAAAATCCGTTTCAAACAGGTAACCACTGCCCACCGCGATGCCCAGTGCAATTACGCGGTCGCGCGCCTTGCCGGTTGCATTCTGGTAAATAGCAAAGCTGGAGTTAAGTCCGCGTCCTTCCAGAAACATCCGGCGCAGTGATGTGCCTGATCCTTTCGGTGCCACAAGGAATACGTCAACGTCTTCCGGAGGGATAATGCCGGTTTGTTCGTTGAATGTAATGCCGAAGCCATGCGAGAAATATAATGCCTTACCTGGAGTAAGGTGTTTCTTCACGGTAGGCCACAACGCTATCTGCGCCGCATCGCTGAGCAAATAGCAGATAATCGTACCCCGCTCAAGCGCTTCCTCGATTTCAAACAACGTTTCGCCGGGTACCCAGCCATCTGCGATAGCTTTATCCCAGGTTTTTGAATCCTTGCGTTGGCCCACGATAACGTTGATGCCGTTGTCTTTTTGGTTTAATGCTTGTCCGGGACCCTGAACGCCATATCCGATCACAGCGACTGTTTCATGCTTCAGTACTTCCTGAGCTTTTTCCAAAGGAAACTCTTCGCGGGTCACTACGTCTTCCTCGACTCCCCCAAAATTGATTTTTGCCATTTTCTGCTTTTGTTTTTTAAACGTGTAAAATTAACTTATTGGTTTGTAGTTAGCGGTTAATGCAGCTAAAAAGCTACCGCTAAGTTACGATTTTAATTTGTTTCCTTCCAATGCTTTTCGGATGCCTTGGGCATACCCGAAATGGAGATTATCGTGCGCCAGCGATGCAGTAAGAACTTCTTCAATGGTATTCATCGTCAGACTGTAAGTCGACGTAGCAAACGGGCTGATGTTTGCGAACAGCCCATTCCGGTAATCCTGTATCAGTTGGTCGATGCTCGCCGTAGCCTGTGTCTTCAGGATGTCGATTTCCTCCCGGTTAATCCATTTCTCAGGTATTGTGCCTTTGGTATAACCGTCTAAAAAGGGGATTTCCCTATTGGGCTGCACGCCCGTACGCCGGTAACATAATCCCTGCGTACTGACCACGATATGCCCAAAATTCCAACCGATGTTATTCCGGAAACCGGATGGCACGGTATTAATGGCCTCAATATCCAGTCTATCGACCAATTCTGCAAATACCTCGCGCGTACGTTTAATGTATGTAAAGATTAAATCCACGATGTCCGTTACCTCATCATTACATGGTAAACACTTTGTCTTGTTTATCAAGATACCGGTTTTCCACTACTTCAGCGGCAGGCTCGGCTTCTTCAAACTCTTTTAGCTTTTTGTGGAATCCCTCACTATGTTTGATGATCGCTATCCGGGCACTGCGCACAAACTCAATCAGGTTATATTCGGCGAGCGCCTCCGTAAGTGCATCGATTTCTTCGCGGTGACCGGCCGTTTCAAATACCGTATAGTCATTGCGGATTACCACGGCACTGGCACCGTATTGCCGGAGCAGGCGTTCTACCGGAGCTTTTTCGGTAACGACACTGGTCGGCACCTTATATAGAGCCTGCTCTTGCCAGATGACCTCATCATTGGTGTTATAATAAGCCTTCAGCACTTCTACCTGTTTCTCGATTTGCCGGCAGAGTTTGCGCACCACATCTTCCGTTTCCTGAATGACAATGGTAAACCTGTGAATGCCTTCGGCCTCTGACGGCGACGTGTTGAGACTTTCGATATTGATTTTGCGTCGCGAGAAAATTGTAGAGATGCGTCCGATCATTCCGATGGAATTCTCCGTATAAAGGGTGATGGTATATTCTTGCTTTTCCATGCTATAATCCTCCATATTTTATTTCAGCCGGATTTCCGCTACACTGCTTCCTTGAGGAACCATGGGAAATACGTTGTTTTCCTTGCCTACCATCACTTCCAGAAGGTAAGCGCCGTCGTGGGCGAGCATATCGCTGAGCGCTTGTTTGAGGTCTTTGCGCTCACGGATACTTCTGCCCGGTATGCCATATCCTTGGGCAACGGTGACAAAATCGGGACTGGTAATATTAACAAATGAATACCGCTTGTCGTGGAAGAGCTGCTGCCATTGGCGCACCATACCGAGGAACTCATTGTTAAGAATCAAAATCTTCACCTTGGCACCAAATTGCATAATGGTTCCCAGTTCTTGGATGGTCATCTGGATGCCACCATCGCCGATGATGGCGACCACGGTCCTGTCCGGAGCACCGTACCATGCCCCTATGGCTGCGGGCAAGCCGAAACCCATGGTGCCCAACCCACCGGAAGTCACGTTGCTTTTGGACCGGTTGAATTTCGCATAGCGGCAGGCAACCATCTGGTGCTGGCCTACATCTGTTACAACAACAGCCTCTCCACCGGTGAGGTCGTTAAGGATCTTGACCACTTCGCCCATGGTCATGATGTCTGTCGTAGGATTAAGCTCTTCTTGGATGACTTCTTTGATTTCTTCCTGCTCCAGCTTACGGAAATGTGCTAACCATTCTGTATGTTCCCGGGATTCGACCAATTCGGTAAGCAGGGGCAGCGTTTCTTTGCAGTCGCCCCATACCGGTACGGCGGTTTTCACGTTTTTATCTATTTCAGCTGGGTCGATGTCGAGGTGAACAATCTGCGCTTGTTTAGCGTATTTATCCAGGCGGCCCGTTACACGGTCATCGAAGCGCATGCCAATGGCGATAAGCACATCGCATTCGTTGGTCAGCACGTTAGGTGCATAATTGCCGTGCATGCCCAGCATACCAACATGAAGGTGGTGGTCTGTTTCGAGGGCGCTTAAGCCCATCACGGTCGCCGCGGCGGGGATGCCGGCTTTTTCTATAAACGCCTTAAACTCGGCTTCTGCCTTGCCCAAAATAACACCTTGACCAAACAATACAAAGGGGCGTTTCGCCTGGTTGATTAGTGCTGATGCCTGTTCGATGTATTCCTTGCGCACAATGGGTTTGGGGCGATAGCTGCGGATATGATGGCAAGGTTTATAACCTTCATATGCAAACAACTGCAACTGCGCATTTTTTGTGATGTCTATCAGTACCGGGCCCGGTCTGCCGGTCCGCGCAATATGGAAAGCCTTGGCCAGGGCCATGGGTATTTCGCAGGCATCGGTTACCTGATAGTTCCACTTTGTTACAGGAGAGGTAATGTTAATCACGTCAGTCTCCTGAAATGCATCGGTGCCGAGCAGGTGCGCGAACACCTGGCCGGTTACGCAGACAATCGGATTGCTATCAATCATGGCGTCGGCCAAACCGGTGACCAAATTGGTCGCTCCGGGTCCGCTGGTGGCAAAAACCACGCCCACGCGCCCGGACGTACGGGCATAGCCCTGTGCGGCGTGGATTCCTCCCTGCTCATGGCGGACGAGGATATGCCTCAGCTTGTCGTTATAATCATACAGCGCATCGTATATAGGCATAATAGCGCCGCCCGGATAACCAAATACCGTATCCACACCTTCGCCCAACAGGGCTTCAAGCACTGCTTGGGAGCCACTGATTTGTGTTGTCGGCCTGTTTCCTTGCTGTGTGGTGTCTTTTGCGATTTCCAGCGTATTCATCATGTTCGCTTTTTTGTTTTTCAATTTTCTTGATGTTTCCTATCCAGAATCCCGGTTCAGCATTCATCCGTAACGCAGCCGGCCGATGCATCGGCTACGGTTTTTGCGTATTTGTAAAGTACTCCTTTCGTAACCTTCAACTCCGGTTTTTTCCATTTGGCTCGGCGTTCGGCAATGACGTCATCCGGCACTTGGAGCGTAATTGTGTTATTGACTGCGTCGATAACAATCGTGTCGTTATCTTCCACGAGGCCAATGAGTCCACCTTCATAAGCTTCTGGGGTGATGTGTCCGACCACAAAACCATGGGTGCCGCCGCTGAAGCGGCCATCGGTGATTAACGCTACTCGTTTGCCAAGTCCGGCCCCGATGATAGCAGAAGTAGGCTTCAGCATTTCGGGCATGCCGGGAGCGCCTTTGGGTCCTTCGTTTTTAATGACCACTACATCACCCGGTTTCACCCGGCCGGATGCGATGCCGGCAATCAGTTCTTTTTCGCCATCGAATACCCGTGCAGGCCCTTCAAAACGTTCACCCTCTTTGCCGGAGATCTTGGCCACACTACCTTTTTCGGCAAGGTTACCGTAAAGAATCTGCAGGTGCCCGGTTGGCTTTATCGGGTTTTCTAAAGGTTGAACGATGGGTTGTTCGATTTCGTTGATAGGGGTTACGTTGGCCAAGTTTTCTGCTAATGTTTTTCCCGTCACGGTGAGGCAATTGCCATGCAGCAGTCCCTCGTTAAGCAGGTATTTCATCACTGCGGGCACACCGCCGTATTGATGCAGGTCTTGCATGAGGTACTTACCACTCGGTTTGAAGTCGGCCAGAACGGGAGTAGTATCGCTCATCTGTTGGAAGTCGTCCTGTGTAATATCAATACCCACACTTTTACCGATGGCAATGAAATGGAGCACGGCGTTTGTGCTTCCGCCCAGGACGATGATGACACGCAATGCGTTTTCGAATGCTTCGCGGGTCATGATATCCGACGGTTTGATATCGCGTTCCAGCAATATGCGGATGTATTTTCCTGCGTCACGGCATTCCTGCCTTTTTTCTTCGCTCATGGCGGGGTTTGAAGAAGAGTAGGGAAGGCTCATACCTAACGCCTCTATGGCAGCCGCCATGGTATTGGCCGTATACATGCCGCCACATGCTCCGGCTCCCGGGCAGCTGTGCTTCACAATCCCTATAAAATCCTCTTCTGATAGGTTTCCCGCAATTTTTTGCCCCAATGCTTCGAACGATGAAATGATGTTGAGATCTTGGCCTTTGTAATGGCCGGGAGCAATGGTACCACCATACACCATGATGGACGGCCGGTTAAGACGGCCCATGGCCATTACTGATCCGGGCATGTTCTTATCGCATCCCGGAATGGCGATAAGGCCGTCGTAGTACTGTCCGCCACAAATTGCTTCAATACTATCAGCGATGATATCCCGGCTGACCAGCGAGTACCGCATGCCATCGGTACCGTTACTCATGCCGTCACTCACGCCGATGGTATTGAAGATAAGTCCTACCAAATCATTGCCCCATACGCCCTCCTTGACAACCTTGGCCAAGTCATTCAGGTGCATATTGCAGGTGTTTCCATCATATCCCATGCTGGCGATGCCCACTTGGGCCTTTTGCATATCATCGTCGGTTAAGCCAATGCCGTATAGCATGGCCTGAGCTGCGGGCTGAGTTTTGTCTTGGGTAAGTACCCGGCTGTATTTGTTCAGTACTGTCGTTTGTTTAGTTAGCATGGTTATATAATCACTTCGTAATTTTCTTTTTCCAATGTAAGGTTTTTGTACGCCCGCTGTATGGTGGCTCCCACCGTATCGGCCCATTC
Organism: Parapedobacter composti; assembly: GCF_900112315.1. Taxonomy (GTDB): domain Bacteria; phylum Bacteroidota; class Bacteroidia; order Sphingobacteriales; family Sphingobacteriaceae; genus Parapedobacter; species Parapedobacter composti. Next base: position 284,713 of record NZ_FOLL01000001.1, read on the forward strand.
TTCGGGGAAGTGTGTTCCGTCTATCGCGGCTATCCCCACAATACCTGTTGCTGTACCGGTAAGGAATGCGCTATCCGCATTTTTCAGCTCTTCAGGCGAAATCTGTTTTTCAATCACGTCGACGTTAAGCGCTTTGGCGATTTCAAGTACCGTTTGCCGTGTTATGCCCGGAAAAACATGTCCCAAGGCGGGAGTATAGAGTCTGCCGTCTTTTTCAATGAATAGGTTGTTGCTTGACGCTTGAGCCACGTGTCCTTCGCTGTCCATGAGGATAGCCTCGTCGTACCCGCGTTTGGTTGCTTCGGTCGTAGCCAGAATAGAGGCCACGTACTGCCCAGCGATTTTGGCATCGGGCGGAATAGCATGCGGATTGGGTCTTTGGTAAGGCGAACAGGTTACATGGATTAAATCGGTGCCTAAAAATGGCCCCCACTCCCACGCCAGAATCACGATGCTGGAATCCTCAGATGGCGTTAAATACATGTTATGTCCGGTAAGCACCATTGGGCGAACGTAGGCGCTCCTTAGATTATTTTTTTCGAGCAGTTGATAAGTCTTTTCTATCAGTAGGTCTGTTTCCCAGGGGAACGGAATGCCGACGCGATCACAGGAGAGGCGGAGCCGTTCATAGTGTTGTTCTCCTTTGAACAGCCGGATGCCGTTGTGCGTATTGTAGGCACGGATGCCTTCGATGGCAGCATACCCATAATGAAGCGACTGGCCGAATACGTCAATGCGCGTGTTATCTGCCTTGACAAATTCCCCGTCTAAATAGACCCATGTATTCTTACCAAAATACTTCATAATTGCTTACCTAAAATGAGCCCGATTGGGTATGCCGAGGATTATACATAACCCTCTTTTTTCCACCATAGACACGTGTCATTTTTTTGACTTCATTAAGGTAGGGTGTTTATCGATAACAAGCAATACCCATCCGTTAATTTTTTCAATCAGCATATTATTTTGTATTTTAAATTATTATAGATTATCGTGTCTTAAATAAATAAAATTGCAAAATTTAATTTTCAAACGTATATACCAAAACCAATTCTGGTATTCGGTATGCTTTTCGCTGCGCGATGGCGACTGGTACAGAATTCTGCGTAAAATGCCGGTGATCACCAAAAAAATTGTCAAAAAGAAAGCCCCCCGGATGTACTTACCGGGGGGCTTTCTTTGGCGTTATTTTTCCTTATTTTTCGTCAATCCCTTCGGCAAGTACGGTTACGGTGTTGTGAATGACTTCCACAACACCGCCAATAATGTTAATAATATCTTCGTCCTTGCCGGTGCGGATAATCACTTTGCCGTCTTCCAGCGTCGAAACAATGGGAGCGTGGTTTTCCAGTACCTCAAAAGAGCCTGCGGTACCCGGCACGGTCACCGAAGTTACTTCACCGTCGAAAATGGGCTTATCTGGTGTGATAATCGTCAGCTTCATCTTTAAATCGTTGTTATACCGCCTCAGCCAATAGTTTTTTGCCTTTCTCGATGGCATCTTCAATGGTGCCTACCAAGTTAAAAGCAGCTTCGGGGTACTCGTCCACTTCACCGTCAATGATCATATTGAACCCTTTGATGGTGTCTTTAATATCTACCAGCACACCTTTAAGGCCTGTAAACTGTTCGGCAACGTGGAATGGCTGCGACAGGAAACGTTGTACGCGCCGTGCGCGGGCTACTACCAGTTTATCTTCTTCGGAAAGTTCATCCATGCCCAAAATGGCGATGATATCCTGGAGCTCTTTATACCGTTGGAGGATTTCCTTCACCCGTTGGGCAGTATTGTAGTGCTCTTCACCCAAAACAACGGGGCTCAAGATACGGGAAGTAGAATCCAGCGGATCCACCGCTGGATAAATACCCAGTTCCGCGATTTTACGTGATAATACCGTAGTAGCATCCAAGTGGGCAAACGTTGTTGCCGGAGCCGGGTCCGTCAAGTCGTCAGCCGGCACGTATACAGCCTGTACGGAAGTGATGGATCCGCGTTTCGTGGAAGTAATCCGTTCTTGCATAAGTCCCATCTCCGTGGCCAATGTAGGCTGGTAGCCCACGGCTGAAGGCATCCGTCCCAACAACGCTGATACCTCTGAGCCCGCTTGGGTAAAGCGGAAGATGTTGTCAATGAAGAACAGGATATCCCGGCCTGCGCCTTCGCCGTCACCGTCGCGGAAGTACTCAGCGATGGTTAACCCTGACAGGGCTACGCGTGCACGCGCACCGGGGGGCTCATTCATCTGCCCGAATACAAACGTGGCTTTGGAATCTTTTAACTCCTCGGTATCTACTTTGTCCAAAGGCCATTCGCCTTTTTCCATACCTTCCATGAATTCTTCACCGTATTTAATAATGCCTGATTCCAGCATCTCGCGGAGCAGGTCATTACCTTCACGGGTACGTTCGCCTACACCTGCAAAGACCGAAAGCCCAGAATAGGCCTTGGCGATATTGTTGATGAGTTCCTGGATCAATACGGTTTTACCGACCCCTGCACCACCGAAAAGGCCGATTTTTCCACCTTTGGCATAAGGCTCCAATAAGTCGATTACCTTGATGCCGGTATAAAGTACTTCGGTTTCGGTAGAAAGGTCTTCAAATTTCGGGGGAGTGTTGTGGATGCTGCGTCCGCTAGACTTATCAAGGTCCTTAATACCATCAATCGCATCGCCGACAACGTTGAATACCCGTCCCTTGATTCCATCACCCACCGGCATCTTAATCGGCGCTCCCGTGTCAACCACTTTCATGCCTCGCGTTAAACCTTCCGTTCCGTCCATGGCAATGGTGCGGACACGCTCTTCGCCCAAGTGCTGCTGAACCTCTAAAACAATCCGCTGACCATTTTCTTTTTCGATTTCCAATGCGTCATAAATCTTAGGAAGTTTGGCATTCTCAGCGAAGCTTACATCGACTACAGGGCCGATGATTTGGGCTATTTTTCCAATATTGGACATACTATCAGGAACTAAAATTTTATAAACCAATGTAATAAAGGCAAAATACAGGCCTTAATTTCGGACTGCAAAAATACGCTTTAAAGAATTAAAAGCAAATTTAAATGCAAAGAATCAGATTTATGCTAACCCATACGTCTGTTGAGCTCATCCTGCAATTGCCGTTTAAGCTTCTGCTCTTTTTCCATGGCCTTTTTTCGGTGCTGATCGAACTCCTCTTGGAGTTCCGATATGGCTTTTTGGGTATTGCGGGTTACGATGTGGCTCTGATTATACCGATAGATGTAGAAGGCCAAAGCCAGGGCCAGCAGCAACACCAATCCCCACATGATTAAATGGTACAGGTTTTTTTGTAACGGAATGCCCAAAAAAGAAAAGCTGTCTTTTTCTTGTTTAGCAGTTTGAAGTTCCTGTTTCAGTCGGTTGACTGAGTCGGTCATCGCGTCCACCGCCGCTTGCTGGTCTCCGTCTTTCGCTTTGAGGTTGGCAATTTCCGCGGTCAATGCGCGGATGCTATCGGCTACGTTTTTCCGGATGCGCTCGAGGTTTGCTTGACGAACATGCTCAATGCCATCCTGGGTCTTCGAAATTGCATAGAGGTAGATGAATTGGCTGTCAATCGTACCGCTGGTGAGCGACCCTTTGGGGGGCTCACGGCGACTGGAGGTTTGGCCAAAGACGTTTGCAAAAAAAGCGATTGAAGCAACCAGTAAAATCAAGCACGTAGTGTTTTTCATGTTTCGTCAACGTTTCAGTTAAGTTTTTAAATATAACAACACGATATTACAGGATTTATTGTTTAAATCGGAATTAGTGATACAAAATTAGAAATACTAGGCAAACATGACAGCTCATAACAGTTCATTTTTTCGGCTTGACTATCTTGCGTCGATTTTTATGACCAGTTTAACCATATTGTTATGCAAGTATTAGCAGGTGTTATTTTCCACTTCATCGGTGGATTTGCTTCAGGTAGTTTTTATGTGCCTTATAAACGTGTGAAAGGATGGGCTTGGGAAACGTTCTGGATAATCGGAGGACTTTTTTCTTGGCTCATTGTGCCACCGTTGGCCGCTTACCTGACCATTCCGGGGTTTGATGAAATTATCAGGAATGCCGATCGCAGCACGTTAGGGTATTCCTATCTATTTGGATTGTTGTGGGGTATCGGAGGGTTAACCTATGGACTGGGGGTTCGGTATCTTGGCGTATCATTGGGAAGCAGCATCATTTTGGGGCTAACGATGGTATTTGGCTCTTTGGTACCGTCCATATTCTATTATTTCAATGGTAGCGAAGGTAAAGAAACCATTGACTTGTTCTTCACAACCGCATCGGGGCTGACCATGTTACTCGGGCTGGTGGTGTGTATATCGGGAATCTGGCTTTGTGGTAAGGCAGGTGTGCTGAAGGAGCGGGAACTTGCAGGGGCGACCGCTGATGCCAGTGGCAATAAGGACTACCGGTTTGGTTTGGGCTTATTGGTAGGTATAATATCCGGTGTTCTTAGCGCATGTTTCAATTTCGGACTGGAAGCGGGTAAGCCGATGGCCAACGTCGCCAATGCACTTTGGAAGGCTGAAAACCCGGGACAAGGTGAGTTTTTGTTCCAGAATAATGTTACCTATGTGGTGGTGCTCTGGGGAGGACTTACTACCAATTTCTTATGGTGTATGTTTTTAAATGCCCGTAACCGAACCTTCGGTGACTACGTGAATACGAAAGTTCCTATTACGCGTAATATCCTGTTCTGCGCACTTGCCGGAACGACCTGGTACATGCAATTTTTCTTTTACGGAATGGGTGAAAGCCGGCTCGGAAATGGCGCAAGTTCATGGATTCTGCATATGGCATTCATTATTTTAATCGCAAACGCTTGGGGGGTGATATTGAAAGAATGGAAGGGCGTAAGCAAAAAGACATATGCCACTATCATCAGCGGTATCGCTGTCATCATCTTATCCATCATCTTGGTGGGTTTGGCTAGGGCGCTTTGATGAGGATATGGGTTTAATCATAACATATAAAAATCAAAATAAAAATGGCTGAGATTATTGGAAAAGCATCTTTTAAGCATGTGAGTTATCTGTGGGATGAAGCTAAAGCTGCCGAACTGGAAGGCGATGAGGTTGCATTGTTGCTCTATCGTTCCAATTTATTGGGTGCAGATTTGCGCCTTACCAACTACGGGGGGGGGAACACGTCGTGCAAAGCCATCGCAAAAGATCCGCTAACAGGGCAAAATACCGAAGTAATGTGGATTAAAGGTTCCGGCGGCGACATCGGTACGTTGACCCGGAGCGGTCTGGCAGCATTGTATGTTGACCGTTTACGGAGCCTTGAACACATATATAAAGGCATCGAACATGAAGATGAGATGGTGGAGCTATTTAACCACTGCATCTATGATCTGAATTCCAAAGCGCCTTCCATTGATACGCCCTTGCACGGCTTTTTGCCGTTTAAGCACATCGATCACCTACACCCGGATGCGGCGATAGCTATCGCCGCGGCAAAGGATGGCAAACGCATCACTCAAGAGCTGTTCGGAGGTGAAATCGGCTGGGTCGAGTGGCAGCGACCAGGATTTGACCTTGGTCTTAAATTACGGAAGTGCCTGGATGAAAATCCAGGCATCCGGGGTATTATGCTGGGATCGCACGGATTGTTTACGTGGGGCGACACAGCCTATGAGAGCTATGTTAATACGCTCACCGTTATCGAGCGTTGTGCAGAATACCTCGAAGCGAATTATGGTAAGCGGCGCCCCGTATTCGGTGGGCAGAGAATGACCGCCCTTCCGGCTGAAGACCGAAGAAAACAGGCCGCTGCTTTGGCACCGGTGCTACGCGGTTTCTGCTCGTCGCAACGCCACATGGTAGGGCATTTTTCTGATGATGAGCGGGTGTTGGAGTTTATCAATTCAAACGATTTGGATCGCTTGGCGCCGATGGGAACAAGTTGTCCCGACCATTTTCTGCGAACCAAAATCAGTCCGCTGGTCCTTGACATCGCGCCGGATGCCGATTTAACGGATTTGGAGACACTGAAAGCTTCGTTGACTCCGGCTTTTGAGGCTTACCGGGCAATGTATAAGGACTATTATAACGCCTGCAAACATCCCAATAGTCCGGCCATGCGCGATCCGAACCCGGTGATTATCCTTTATCCCGGTGTAGGACTATTCTCCTTTTCCAAGGATAAGCAAACAGCGCGGGTGGCTGCCGAATTCTACATCAATGCCATTAATGTGATGAAGGGTGCCGAGGCCATATCGGAATACACATCGTTACCACGGCAAGAAGCGTTTGATATTGAATATTGGCTGTTGGAAGAAGCGAAGTTGCAGCGTATGCCCAAGCCCAAACCACTTTCAGGAAAAATTGCCCTGGTTACCGGCAGTGCTGGAGGGATCGGAAAGGCCATTGCCAAGAAGTTGGTTCAGGAAGGGGCGGTGGTTCTCCTCAACGACCTGAATGGTGACCGGTTGGAAGGGGCGGCCGGTGACTTCCATCAAGCATTTGGAAAGGATGCTTATGCGACCGCTCGGCTGGATGTTACCGATGCCCGCCAAATCCAACAGGCATTTGATACGGCCGCACTGGCATTCGGAGGTGTAGATATTGTGGTGAACAATGCGGGACTTTCCATTTCCAAGTCAATTGAAGACCACACGGAAAAGGATTGGAACTTGCTGTATGACGTATTGGTAAAGGGACAGTTTTTTGTAACCCAAGCTGCCGTTACCGTGCTGAAAAAACAAGCCATTGGAGGCGATATTGTAAACATTGTAAGTAAAAATGCGTTGGTAAGCGGCCCCAACAATGCTGGCTATGGCTCGGCCAAGGCTGCGCAGTTGCACCTGAGCCGGTTAAACGCCGCGGAGTTAGGAGCTGATAAAATCCGGGTTAATGTGGTAAACCCCGATGCCGTCATCAGCGACAGCAATATTTGGTCTGGGGGCTGGGCTGAAGGGCGGGCCAAGGCTTATGGCATCACGGTAGAAGAGCTACCGGCCTATTACGCCAAACGTACTTTGCTCAATGAGGTCATCCTTCCGGAAGACATTGCTAATGCCTGTTTCGCACTCGTGGGAGGTTTGATGAACAAGTCTACTGGCAACGTCCTGAATGTAGACGGCGGGGTAGCCATGGCATTCGTACGTTAAATTATGTTTTATTAGCAGAATTGTCAATTTAATATCCCTAACGGTTATTGATTGGCAATTCTCTGTTAGTTTTGATTAATAGACCTATTATGAACATTGATAAAAATCAGATAGCTGAGCATAATCAGCAGTTAATGGCAGCGCATCAGCGCAGGCTTTCGCAGGTGATAGACTACCTGCCGAACGCGGTAAACATTGTACAGAAGTTGGTCGATTTCCAAGTTGCGATTCCCAGTTGGGCGTTGGGCACTGGCGGTACGCGCTTCGGACGTTTTTCAGGCGGGGGCGAACCCCGTAACCTGGAGGAAAAGATTGCCGATATTGGTATTTTGCATGCGCTTAACCGATCCAGCGGAGCGATATCATTGCATATCCCTTGGGACATTCCGAAAGACTATGCTGCAATACGAGCGTTGGCTGAAGAGCATGGTTTGGCGTTCGATGCCATGAATTCAAACACCTTCCAGGATCAGCCCGATCAGGCGCTCAGCTATAAGTTCGGATCCATGCAGCATGTGGATAAGGCGGTACGCAGGCAGGCTGTTGAGCATAATATTGAGGTGATTAAACATGGTGTTGAACTGGGGTCTAAATCGCTGACGGTTTGGCTGGCAGACGGATCGAGCTTTCCCGGTCAACTCAATTTCCGGAAGGCATTCCAAAACACATTAGAAAGTTTACAGGAAGTGTATGAGGCATTGCCGGACGACTGGAAAATGTTTGTGGAATATAAGGCGTTTGAACCAAATTTTTATTCAACTACTGTGGGCGATTGGGGTCAATCATTGCTGTATGCAAGCAAGTTGGGCGAAAAAGCGTATACCCTGGTGGACCTTGGGCACCACTTACCCAACGCCAATATTGAGCAGATCGTCGCGCTTCTGTTAATGGAAGGCAAGCTTGGAGGCTTCCATTTCAATGATTCAAAGTACGGAGATGACGACCTGACCACCGGAAGCATCAAACCTTATCAATTGTTCTTGATATTCAGCGAACTTGTGGAAGGCATGGACGCCCGGGGAATGGAACATGCCAAGGATTTAGGGTGGATGATTGATGCGTCCCATAACCTGAAAGATCCCTTGGAAGACTTGTTGCAATCTGTTGAAGCGATTCTCATTGCCTATGCCCAAGCTCTGTTGGTAGACCGCGCAGCGCTTCAGCAAGCTCAGGCGGCCAATGATGTGGTGCGTGCCCAAGAAGTGCTTCAGGAAGCCTTCCGTACGGACGTGCGGCCATTGGTTGCCGAAGCCCGGCTACGTGCAGGGGCAGCATTGAATCCTATTCAACTGTTTAGGCAGCAAGATATCAGGGGAAAGTTGATTCGTGAACGTGGAACCAAAACGGTGGCAACAGGGTTGTGATGAGGACACCAGTTATAGCAATATTTGATGTAGGCAAGACCAATAAGAAACTGTTTCTTTTCAATGAACAGTACCAAATAGTCTTTGAGCGTTCGGCTCGGTTTACCGAAACCATAGATGAAGACGGTGATCCATGTGAAAATCTGGAAAGCCTCCGGCTTTCAGTATTCGATTCGCTGCACGAGGTGTTCCGGAAGCCGGAGTTTGAGGTAAGGGCCATCAATTTTGCAGCATATGGGGCAAGTTTGGTATACGTGGATGCGGATGGTAAACCACTGGCTCCATTGTACAACTACTTAAAGCCCTATCCGGTGAATTTGCAACGCAAGTTTTATGAGTCTTACGGGGGCGAAGAGCAGTTGGCTTACACGACAGCTTCCCCCGTATTGGGTAGTCTCAATTCGGGGTTACAGCTATACCGGATAAAGTACGAAAAGCCTGCGCTTTTCGAGCGCATCCATTATGCCCTGCATCTGCCGCAATACCTCAGCTTTCTCATATCGGGCGGCATGTATTCCGATATGACCAGCATCGGCTGCCATACACACCTATGGGACTTTTCGAGAAACGATTATCACGAATGGGTGCGACAAGAAGGAATTATCGAAAAACTGGCGCCGTTGGCACCTGGAGATGAGGTGTTCCCGGCTTCTTTCCCTGGGAATGGATACGGTGTGGGCGTGGGACTACACGACAGCTCTGCCGCGTTGATCCCGTACTTGGTGAGTTTCCACGAACCTTTCGTGCTTATCTCAACAGGCACCTGGTGCATTACATTAAATCCCTTTAACCATACGCCACTTACCAAGGCCGAACTGGACGCCGATTGCCTCTGCTATATGCACTACAAAGGTGCTCCTGTGAAAGCATCGCGTCTCTTTGCCGGATATGAGCATGAGCAACAAGTCAAGCGCATTGCAGCACATTTCGGGCAACCGACCAGCCGCTACAGAAATATGGCTTATAATGCAGGAATAGTGCATAAATTGCGGCAGCAGACTGAAGGCCCTCAGTCCATTGGAGGCAAAGTGTCGGCCTTTAATCAACGTAATCTTTCAGATTACCAGTCATTTGAAGAAGCGTACCATAGACTGATGATGGACCTGGTGGATCTGCAGCAACAATCTACCCGACTCGTCATTAAAGGCTCACAGGTAGGACGTATATTTGTTGATGGCGGTTTTAGCAAAAATGCCATTTACATGAACCTGTTGGCCGATGCGTTCCCCGAGATGGAGGTATTCGCAGCCTCCATGGCGCAGGCCACAGCGGTAGGTGCCGCATTGGCTATCCACCATGTCTGGAATAAACGGACGCTGCCCAACGACTTGATAGCGCTGCGTTTTTATGCTCACGCACATCAGCAAGAAGGAACAAATAATGAATTCTGAATTACTAAAATACAACCCGCAATACCCCTCCGTGGGAGATTTAAAAAAGAAGGCTAAGCGGCGCATCCCCAAGTTTGCTTTTGACTACCTTGAAGGCGGATGCAATGAAGAAATAAACCTGTTGCGCAATGAGGCTGATTTCCGGGATGTCCAATTGATGCCACGGTACCTCAAAAAGCATAATGGGGTGGATATGCGCACGGAACTGTTCGGCCATGTCTATGATGCGCCATTTGGTATATCGCCTATCGGGCTGCAGGGGCTGATGTGGCCCAATGCACCGGAGATATTGGCAAAAGCGGCATTGAAACACAATATACCGTATACCTTGAGTACGGTGTCTACCAGCAGTATTGAACGCATTGCGGAACTTACCGAGTCGCGGTTTTGGTTTCAGTTGTACCATCCTACTGAAAATAAGCTGCGCGACGATATTCTACATAGGCTCGAAGCTGTGCAGTGCCCTGTATTGGTTGTGTTGGTAGACGTGCCTTCCTTCGGGTTGAGGTATCGTGAAATTAAAGCAGGCCTATCCATGCCGCCCAAGATGAATATCCGTAACTTCCTCCAAGCGGCCATGCGTCCGGCTTGGGCGTTCGAAACGCTAAGGGTAGGTATACCCGAATTTGCCACATTGAAGCCTTATATGGGCGCCGACATGAATTTGAGCCAATTGGGTAAATTTATGAACGCCACGTTTACAGGGCGAGTGGATTCCGATAAAGTGAAAGCGATACGCGACCTATGGAAAGGCAAGCTGGTTATCAAAGGTGTTGTATGTGCCGAAGACATGGAAGAAAGCATCCGTTTAGGTGCAGATGGCATTATCGTCTCTAACCATGGTGGTCGGCAGATCGATGCCGGAGAGTCGACCATCAAGCCCCTGAAAGGACTGGCGGACAGCTATGGCGATAAAATTAAAGTGATGATTGATAGTGGTCTGCGATCGGGGCCAGACATCGGACGGGCACTGGCCTGCGGGGCACATTTCACCTTTATGGGGCGCCCGTTTATGTATGGCGTAGCCGCGTTGGGCCAGCATGGAGGTGATCATACCGTGGCAATGTTTAAAGCACAGTTGAAGCAGGTAATGGAACAAGTGTGTTGCGAGCGGGTAGGAGACTTTCCCGGCACGTTGATCACGCCAGCCAAATAACCATTTCTTTATCAACTTTAGGTACCATTGGTTATATTTGGCCCCCATGAGCGATATGCCAAAATGGACCGTTAATCGACGACAGTTTCTTAAAACTTCAGGTATTGGTGCGGCAGCTATGGCCGCGCCGGCATTTCTTTTTTCCAAACAACCGGTTTCAAACAGCATCAAGGTGGGCCTGGTTGGCTGCGGGGGGCGCGGCACGGGCGCGGCTGTCCAAGCGTTGCGCGCAGATCCAAATGTAGAGATCACTGCATTGGCCGATATCTTTGAAGATCGGCTTTCAGGCGCTTTGCATGCCCTGCAACAAGTGGATGCAAAACGGGTAAAGGTAGACAGCCAGCACCGGTTCGTTGGCTTTGACAGCTATCAGCAACTTATTGATTCCGGTGTGGATGTTGTATTATTGGCCAGTCCCCCATATTTTCGCCCCATGCATTTAGCTGCGGCCGTAGAGGCAGGGAAGCACGTGTTTTTTGAAAAGCCCGTAGCGGTAGATATACCGGGAATCAGGCGGGTGCTTGAGGCGGTAAAGGTTTCCAAGGAAAAAAACATCGCCCTTGTTTCCGGCTTTTGTTTCCGGTATGATTACCGGAAGCGGGCCCTGTTTGAAAAAATCAAACAACGTGCCGTTGGTGAAGTGCTATCGTTGTCATCATTCCGGTTTGGCGGGGAACTGCCGTTCCAGTCCCGACAGCCCAGCTGGAGCGACTTGGTCTATCGGTTACGTAATTGGCATTACTACAATTGGCTTTCGGGGGATATCATTGTTGAGCAATCCATCCACAGCCTGGATATGATGCTTTGGGCTATGGGCGGGCGGCTGCCTTATAAAGCGATAGGTACCGGTGGACGGCAGGTCCGTGTGGACGAAAAATACGGTAATATATATGACCATTTTGCGGTAGAGTTTGAGTTTCAAAACGGTGTCAAGGGATATCATTTTACCCGTCAGCAACCGGGCTGTACCAACCGAAACAGCGTGGATATCATTGGCTCGGAAGGAACCGCGTCCATAGAAGTAGGCCGTAAGTATGTAATAACTGGGGCGAAGCCATGGTCGTATGATGGCCCAACAAACAACATGTACCAGACGCAACATAATGAACTTTTTGCATCCATCAAGGCCGGAAAGCCGATTAACGATGGCCTGTGGGCGGCAAACAGTACCATACTGGCCATCTTAAGCACTATGGCGGGATATAGTGGAAAAGAAATTACCTGGGAACAGGCAATGGCTTCAGACGTGACATTCGGCCCCCCATTGGATGCTTTCGATTGGGATACGCAATGGCCGACTCCGGCGGTCGCTACGCCCGGACTTACCAAAGTGCTGTAATCACAGGACAGTGCAGTATGACCGTTCAGCAATAGTAACGTATATTTGAGTTATTTAAACCGTTGAAATTATGCGCAGCACGTTTTTCTTGGCTTGTTTCCTGACCTTTTGCTGTACTGCTGCATCTGCTGCCGATAGGCTTTTATACGATCTTCGTTGTGAGTATCTTACCAATCCGCTCGGAATTGATACAAATACACCGCGTTTTACTTGGAGAATGGCCGATGATCGGCAAGGTATCGCCCAACACACATATCGTATAGTGGTAGGCACCGATTCTTCTGCTGTTGCAGAAAGCAGAGGTGAATGCTGGGATACTGGCGAAGTGATGGCCGACGTAAATCTCGTGGTTTATGAAGGAATTCGGCTAAAACCGTTTACTCGGTATTACTGGAAAATCGAAGCTAAAAGCACACTGGGCGAGCTATATAGACCAGCGGACATAGCTTTTTTCGAGACAGGAATGATGGATGCCGGGCAATGGCAGGGCGCATGGATTTCGGATAGACATGATATCCATTATCGGCCGGCACCCTATTTCCGGAAAACATTCGATGCTCCGAAAAGGATAACGAGTGCGAGAGCCTATATTGCCGTGGCAGGACTCTATGAGTTATATTTGAATGGCCAACGCGTGGGCGATCAACGCCTTGATCCGATGTATACCCGGTATGATAGGCGTACACTGTATGTGGCTCACGACGTTACCAACCTGGTCAATCAAGGCGCGAATGCAATCGGCGTTATATTGGGCAACGGCTGGTATAACCACCAGGCCCGCGCTGTATGGGATTTTGACAGGGCACCATGGCGGAACCGGCCGGCATTTTGTTTGGATCTCCGGATTACTTATGAAGATGGAACGGTGGAAACCATCATTTCTGACCGTGATTGGAAAACCAGCGGAGGGGCAATTACGTCCAATAATATCTACACTGCAGAACACTACGACGGAAGGTTGGAACAGGCGGGCTGGAATACGATCGATTTTGACGATAGTGACTGGCAAGGCGTAATTTATCGGTCTGCCCCTTCGAAACATGTTGTTGCTCAGGTGCTTCATCCCATTCGTAATGTCGAAGAAATTCGGCCCAAAGAAGTAATCCGCTTCAATGACTCTACCTATTTGTTTGATTTAGGACGCAATATAGCGGGTGTTAGCAAGCTAACGATATCAGGCCCGGCCGGTACGGAGTTACGGCTCAAACATGGTGAGCGTCTTGGTAAAAACGGACGGGTTGATCTGTCGAATATCGATGTGTATTATAGGCCGACGGATAATACCGATCCGTTTCAGACAGATATCGTTACGTTAAAAGGCAGAGGGCTGGAGACATTTATGCCCCGTTTCAATTATAAAGGATTCCGGTATGTAGAGGTTACAAGCAGCCAACCGGTCCAACTAGATTCTACCCACCTGGTGGGATATTTCATGCATAGTGACGTCCCTGCTATCGGACAGATCCGTTCATCCAATCCACTAGTAGACCGCATCGCATGGGCGGCCAACAATTCTTACTTATCCAATTTATTTGGTTATCCAACGGACTGTCCGCAACGGGAGAAAAATGGGTGGACGGGTGATGGCCACTTTGCTATTGAAACAGCACTTTATAATTTTGACGGCATCACTATATATGAGAAGTGGCTGGCCGACCACCGCGATGAGCAACAGCCCAATGGCGTGTTGCCGGATATCATTCCAACAGGTGGATGGGGGTACGGAACAGCCAATGGAACAGACTGGACGAGTACCATCGCCATCATACCGTGGAACCTGTACTTGTTTTACGGTGATACTAAACCACTTTCGGATAACTATGAATCCATCAAACGTTATGTTGACTACGTTACCCGGATCAGTCCTAACGGATTAACAACATGGGGCAGGGGGGATTGGGTTCCTGTTAAGTCCAGATCGTCTTTGGAGTTAACGTCATCTATTTACTACTATGTTGATGCCGTTATCTTGGCAAAGGCTGCGAAAATACTTGGTAAAACAGCAGATTATGATCGTTATGCCGAGTTAGCCACTTTCATCAAGAAGGCAATAAACGACAAGTATTTAAACCCCGAAACAGGCATCTATGCCTCAGGTACACAAACTGAACTGAGCATGCCATTGATGTGGGATGTAGTGCCGGATACGCTGGTCAGCAAGGTCGCCGCCCGGCTTGCCAATCGTGTACGCGCAGATGGTAACCACATTGACGTCGGCGTCTTGGGAGCCAAAGCACTGCTGAACGCGTTGAGCGAAAATGGATATGCCGATCTGGCCTATCAATTGGCCGCCAACGACACCTATCCCTCTTGGGGCTGGTGGATTGTAAACGGAGCTACCACGCTGCTGGAGAATTGGGATCTTGAGGCCGAACGAGACATTTCGGACAATCATATGATGTTCGGAGAAATCGGGGCTTGGTTTTTTAAGGGACTGGGTGGTATCAAGCCAGACGAAAGCCGGCCGGGCTTTAAACATGTATTGATTGAACCACATTTTGTGGAGGGATTAGATGCTTTTGACGCATCGTTTAATGGACCGTATGGTACAATCAAAAGCAGTTGGAAAAAAGAGGGTAAAAAAGTGGCCATTGAAGTCATTATCCCGGCCAATAGTACAGCTACGTTGTTATTGCCAGACGGAGAGCCGCGTACACTGATGGCCGGCAGCCATCGCCTCGAGTGGAAACGGTAAGCGTCGGTTACCAAAGTGAGCACGTCGTCAATGTGGTGGTCTGTGCGCACCGACCACTATATTGCTTTGATGCATTAGCATACCTTGATGGTTTCCATGCTGAGCAGTTTTCCCAATTTTTCAATTTTGCTGCTGAGGTGGCCTATACCCACCGCACAATGGTGGGCGGGGCCGTGGCTGTTCCATCCTTTCACGAATGCGCGTGCGCCAATAGGAAAGCGGTAGCGGCTGTTAGTATTGCCGATTTTGAGGATGGGGCCGGGCACGGATTCGCCTTCGGCAACAAGGAACGCGACGGTCAAACTTGGAGGTCTTTAGGGCCTTATACGTTTGAAAATAGTGCTGTCAAACAATATTTCGATTTAATAGCCCCAGCTTCGTTCAGGCATTTCCGAATTGAAGTAAAATCCGACTATAAAAATGGAACGTTTACCGCCATCGCTGAGATAGGTACTTATAGAAGATAATATTAAGCGCTGTACACCTCATCATTTAAAACGGAGTGAGTATGGCATAAACCAAAGGGGGTTCTGGAATTCCAAAAAAATCCCGGAACCCCCTTTGAAAATTTTATACCTTTAAGCTTTTATTACTTTCGTGAAAAAAAGTACAATGCGGATAAGTTATTGGATATCGATAGTTGTTTGTAAGTTTACGTTAACGAGCGAAGTGCTTGCGCAAGAATCAACATTCTGGAAATATACCGATGCCCGTGAACTTACCTTAGTTGGAAAAGCTCATTTTGGTGACCATTATTTCCACCGTATAGACACCGCAGCGTTTCCAGCTATTCCGCAAACAGTGAAGCGTCTGCTTACACATTCGGCAGGATTGGCCCTTAGCTTCAGCACCAACAGTACACGGCTATCGGTAAAGTGGTGTACGAGTGATCGAAAGGCCGGCAATAATATGACCGCTATTGCACACGAAGGTCTGGATTTGTATATCAAGCGTGATGGCCGGTGGCAATACGCGGGCGTGGCACGACCAGCAACCAATGAATGTAATGAGTTTACTTTGGTTCAGAACATGGCTTCCGGCGATAAAGAGTGTTTGTTGTATCTCCCGCTCTATGATGAAACCATATCACTGCACATCGGCGTAACCGAGGGGGCTACTTTGGCAGCCAGACCCGATCCGTTCCGGAATCGTATCCTGATATACGGGTCAAGTATTGTGCACGGAGCTTCGGCTAGTCGGCCCGGCCTTGCATACCCTGCACGGTTATCGCGTGAGACGGGCCACCACTTTATCAATCTGGGAGTAAGTGGTAATGCAAAAATGGAAGCTACTGTTGCGGAAATGATCACGGCTTTACCGATGGATGCCTTGATATTGGATTGTGTGCCTAATTCATCGCCACAGCAGATTACAGAACGGACTGCCAATCTGGTGAAGACCATTCGCAGTAAACATCCTAAAATGCCGATCATCGCCGTTCAGAGTATTGTGCGCGAAAGCGGCAACTTTGATCGCGCAATAGCAGAACGGGTAGCTGCCCAGAATGCTAATTTCGATAAGGAAATCAGGTTGTTGCAGCATTCGGATCCACATCTTTATCTTATTACCGCTGATGGGCTGTTGGGTGACGATAATGAAGGTACAACAGATGGTACGCATCCAAATGACTTAGGTTTTGATCGGATGCTGCAAAAACTTAAACCGGCATTACAAACGATTTTGCGGAAATACGCGATAGAGTAGTTTTTCAATTTTATAACTCTTCTTCCCGTTCGAGCATCAGGATGGCACTTTGCGGTACGATGAAGTATTTCTCTCCCTGATATTGTATTTCCGTGGAAGCTCCTACGTGAAAGATAGCTAAATCACCCTCTTTGGCCTGCAATGGGATATATTTTATCTTTTCGTCCTGCGGCTTCCAGGCATCGTCGTCCTCCGCGGGTACCGGCAATACATACCCTGGTCCTGTTTTCATTACGTAACCCCATTGCACTTTCTCTTTTTCCTGCACACCCGGCGGCAGGTAGAGTCCACTGGCTGTACGTTCATTGGGTACAGTGGGTTTGATTAATACCCGATCGCCAACAACGATCAATTTTTTTAGCTTGTTGTCTTCAGTCAATTGAATTGTCATAAGAAAAATAGCTTATTGCCGTTCCACTATGCTGTGCCGCCTGTTTGCTATGGCAGCGTTGAAATTTATATTAGCAAAAGCTATGCAGAATATGGTGCTGTGCCAATATGACATATTGTTTGCGTCAATCTTTGCCAAACGGCCCATCCCATGATCCGCCAAAGTGATATGGGACAGTGCGGGATGGTTGTTTAATTGGAGCGCATTACTTTTGTTATTGACCAATTAGTTTAAAAACGGTTCGTGCGGCGCTTGTCATCGCCCATAAAGATAATACGCAAAGCAAAAGGGCCTAAGGAAGAACCATCCACAAATGAATAAATTGATCCTGTTATTGATTTTTGTAAATATAGTCGGACAATCACCTGCCAATGCTAAAAAAAGAAGTTCGGTGTACCCCAAGCATCTGCGTTGCGAGTACCTCATAAATCCTCGCGGGCTGGATATAATGAAACCGCGGTTCAGCTGGAAACTGGAAGCCACAAACAACCGTGGTTTCGGCCAACGGCAGACCGCATACCGGGTATTGGTAGCGTCTGTCGACAAGCTGCTCGCACAGGAGCAGGGCGACATGTGGGATAGCGGTTGGGTAGCATCAGATAATATGCAGCATATTGAATACAGTGGCCGAGATCTGCAATCCGATCGGACGTATTATTGGCAGGTGCAAGTAAAAGATGAGAGTAGTACGGAATCGGCGTGGAGTGAAACAGCAACTTGGTCCACCGGCTTATTCATGCCCAGCGAATGGCAGGCCAAATGGATAGGCAGCCACGAAGTTTACAATCCTTCCGTCAGCGACAATAATATCAGTGACCCATGGTTTAGAAAACTGATAGAACTTCCTGAAAAACCCGGAAAAGCCACATTGTTTGTAGCCTCTGTAGGGTACCATGAATTGTATGTCAACGGTAAGCGGATAGGAGACCAAGTATTGACGCCGGCTGTGACGGATCATACAAAACGCGCACGATATGTGGCGTATGATATCGCTCCTGAGCTTCGTAAGGGCACTAACGTAATAGCGTTATGGCTGGGGACTTCATGGTCTATTTTTCCTGCCTATATTTTACAGGATGGTCGACCGCTCACACCACTTGTGACGGCCCAGGTTGCTGTCTACAAGGAGCAGTCGCCGAAAAATGGAGCTGTACCGATGGCAACCATATGTACCGATGCTTCGTGGAAGACCCATCCCAGCCCCAATCGGTTGCTTGGCAAATGGGATTTCGGCAAGATGGGTGGCGAAATCTGGGATGACCGCAACACCGTGCCTGATTGGAATGACTTGACCTGTGATGAAACCTCATGGAAAGCAGCCACCGTATATGCGATAAAATTACAGCTTTCGGCCCAACCGGTAGAGGCTAACCGGCTGTTCGGTGAAATACGTCCCGTCAGCATCGAAGCAAGACCCGATGGTTCGTATCGTGTGGACATGGGAGTAAACTTCGCCGGTTGGATGGAGATGGCGGTTAACGGCAATGAAGGGGATACCATCCGTTTCCAATATTCAGAACGGGAGCACGACGATATGACATTTAATCTGTATAGCGCTTATGTTATTGGGCCGGGTAGGAAAGGGGTATTCCGGAACCGATTTAACTATAGTTCGGGCCGATGGATCACTATACAGGGGTTAAAGGAAAAGCCCAGAGTGGACGATATAAGAGGCTGGTTGGTGCGGACGGACTACAGTGATGCTAGCCGGTTCGAATGTTCCGATACGTTGCAGAACTGGATATATGACCGTGTCTTATGGACATTCGAAAACCTTTCTTTGGGTGGGTACATTGTCGACTGCCCTCAGCGTGAGCGTATGGGATATGGGGGTGACGCCCATGCAACAAGCGAGACGGGGATGTTCAATTATCAGTTGGGAGCTTTCTATACCAAGTGGATGCAAGACTGGCGTGATGTTCAGGGCACAGAGTCGATGGTGGGCAATATGTTAGATACGAGCTATGCCCGAAAGGCAGTCGGCAGCGGTAGGTTACTCCAGAATGGCGTGTTGCCCCATACGGCACCGACATATTGGGGTGGGGGAGGTCCAGCCTGGGGCGGTATTGTAGTTACCTTGCCATGGTTCATGTATGAACATTATGGTGACAGGCGGGTGTTGGCCGATAATTTTGAGCTTATCAGCGGTTGGCTGGATTTTTTAAATTCACATACGCAAGGAGATTTATTGCAGCGGTTCGGCGGACAGTGGGATTTTTTGGGCGACTGGCTATGGCCGGATG
Organism: Parapedobacter composti; assembly: GCF_900112315.1. Lineage (GTDB taxonomy): Bacteria > Bacteroidota > Bacteroidia > Sphingobacteriales > Sphingobacteriaceae > Parapedobacter > Parapedobacter composti. Next base: position 304,124 of record NZ_FOLL01000001.1, read on the forward strand.
CTACTGCGGAAGGGATGAATAATGATAAGCCCGAGACCTTGTGCCTCAATAATGCATACTATGTATTTAACATGCGCACAGCGGCTAAAATAGCCCGGCTGTTGGGAAAGAAAAATGAAGCTAACCGATGGGAAAAGCAGGCAGAGGCTTCAGCCGCAGCAATACATACCCACTTTTTCAATGCAGCGGATAATTCTTATGCCGACGGTTCTATGGCCAATCTGGCAGCGGCGCTGCTCGCAGAAATACCACCTGCGCCAATTCGTGATGGGGTAATGCAGCGGTTGGAAAGAGAAATCCGCGAGGTCCGGAGTGGTCATATTCACGCAGGTATCACCGGCGGTGCATTGCTCTTTAAACTTCTCCGCAACGAAGGTAGGGATGATCTCATATATGCGATGATGTCTAAAGAGACGTATCCCAGCTGGGGTTATATGAAAGCAAATGGAGCCACGACGATATGGGAGATGTGGGAGAAAGATCTGCCGGGGCATTCATTACTGCACAGTTCTTATCTTTATCCCGGTGCCTGGTATATTGATGGTCTAGCCGGTATCCGGCGCCATCCCGATTATCCCGGGTTTCGCCGATTTATTATCCGACCCCCAGCGCAAAACGCAACAGATGTAGTATGGACAACGGCGAACTTCGATTCTCCTTCGGGGCTGATTAAATTGCGCTGGTCCAGAATGTCCGGGCGGTTGCAGCTGGATATCACAGTGCCGCCGAATACTGTGGCTATACTGCAATTACAACCAGAGGATGCTATCGATATATCGAAGTACGGTACCATTAGTGCACTGGGAGAGAAAGACGGTAGGCACTGTTATGAATTGAAACCAGGTCGGTATCTGTTAGGTGATTAAGCTTTAGAATTCATGTATGTGAATTGTATAGTCAATAGCTAAAGTTGAACGTTTGTGTTTGTATTTTTATTAACAATTTCATGTACTCAAAACCTGTGAACCTCTCGGGCCTGTTGTTATTAATAACGGCATCCATTTTAAACGGCCAATCCCTTCAAGTGCAGCATTTGCACGTAGAACACTTGCACCATACGGATCTTTTGGTATACAATGGCTACCCTATTGCCGGATATGAAAAAAAAATGGGCCAACGACCTTGGATAACCACAAAGCAACCGGTTCTGGGCTGGCAATTGTCGGATACCCGTTTAGGTACTGCCCAATCAGCATACCGTATTTTAATATCGCAAAGCAGCGACAGTTTAGCTAAGGATGTGGGGGAGGTATGGGATTCCGGCAAGGTGAAGTCGGATGAATCGACCAATATCCGGTATGCGGGCCGGTCGTTAGCGCCGAATACAGCGTATCATTGGAAAGTTATGGTATGGGACGGTGCAGGTACACCTTCAGCTTGGTCTTCCGTTAGCCGTTTTTGGACGGCAGATACACTGAAAGACTACCAAACCGCCTTTTACCCCTTATTGCGTACGGATGAGTTACCCGTAAAAATGGTGAAAGTGCACGATACGGTACGGATAGATTTCGGTAAGGCCGCATTCGGGCAGTTGCGGTTGACCATAACATCGCTTGCAGGCAACGACACGGTCATTGTACGGCTCGGGGAGGCAATTAATTCGGATGGAAGTATCAACCGTAAACCCGGTGGCACCATCCGTTATGCCGAATACCGGGTGCCGCTGATACGTGGACATCATACCTACCAATTGCAGTTCCGGCCTGATAAGCGGAATACGGGGCCACAGGCCATAAAAATGCCAGATTATATCGGCGAGGTACTGCCGTTTCGGTATGTCGAGATTGGGGGCAGCCATGGCCTGGACGAAGTAGCTGTCGTCCGCTCAACGATTCATTATCCATTTGACGACTTTGCGGCAGATTTCGAAAGCTCGGATTCGGTACTTAATGCGGTATGGGAATTGTGTAAATACAGCATCAAGGCCACATCATTTGCGGGCATCTATGTTGATGGCGATCGTGAACGGATCCCTTACGAGGCTGATGCTTATATCAACCAGCTTTGCCATTACAGTGTGGATAAGGAATACAGCATGGCACGTCGTTCGCATGAATACCTGCTCCATAACGCGACATGGCCCACAGAATGGATTCTCCAATCGGTGCTGATGGCATACAACGATTACCTATACACAGGCGATATCCGTTCGGTTCGTTACCACTATGACGACCTGAAAGCCAAGCTGCTGCTGCCGCTCCGGGAACGTAATGGACTCATCAGTACAAGGATGGGTAAACAGACCCCGGAACTGATGGAAGCAATCCACTACCGTGGCGACTCTCTTCGTGACATTGTGGATTGGCCGCATACGGGCGGTTTTGGCATGGTGGGTAATGGAGAAACAGACGGTTTTGTTTTCACAGACTACAATGCTGTGATTAACGCTTTTCACTATAAAGCGCTGCAGGATATGTCAAAAATGGCACAAGATGCTGGAATGCATGATGATGCTGCATTTTTTTTGAAAAAGGCAGACGAAACGTATGTTGCCTTCCAGTCATTGCTGTGGGACAGGAAAGCGGGCGCATACCGCGATGGAATTGACACCGATCACGCATCCCTGCATACCAATATGATGGCTATGGCTTTCGGTTTGGTGCCGGAAAAGCATGTCAGCGAAGTAATGGATTTCATTCGCTCGCGAGGGATGGCATGCAGCGTGTATGGTAGCCAATTCCTGATGGATGCAGTTTATGAGGGAGGAGATGGAAACTACGGCCTATCGTTACTTGCTTCCCAGAGTGATCGCAGTTGGTACAACATGATTCGGGCAGGTAGTACCATTACCATGGAGGCCTGGGATAATAAGTACAAGCCTAACCAGGACTGGAACCATGCTTGGGGTGCGGTGCCGGCTAATGCTATTCCGCGGAAGTTGATGGGAGTTGAACCGGTTGAACCGGGTTGGAAAAGATTTCGGGTGAGACCGCAACTGGGATCCCTCGAATGGGCACGGATTAACATACCGACCATAAAAGGAACGATAGCCTTATCCTGTCGGCAGGAAGCATCGGCCAGCGTGGTGCAACTGACGGTACCTGTCAATACTGTGGCTAGGGTGGAGTTGCCTGTAGCCGGCAAGGCGAAACCTAATGTCCAAATTAACGGCAGAACGGTCAGAACCGAAAGAAAAGGAAATTGGATAGCAATGCCAGAGTTGGCGTCCGGCAGCTATCAGATTGCGATTATCTATCGTTGATTGTGTGCTGTGCGTATCCCTTTTTTCGCTAACAACGGGAGCACAGGTAAGCAAAGTATACATTTATAAACCGAATTAAATGGCGTATTGTAAAGGAATCCGACTAATGATGCTTTGTTGGATGGCGGGAAGCCACTGTATTGCATTCTCCTACTCGCAAATAGCAAAAGACTCTGCCCTGCGTGACGAACGTGTACGCGAATATCTTCACCCAGTACGCATTCTATGGCAGCAAGGAACAGTAAAGAATAAAGAGCAACTGCTTAAACCCGGGATCGGACAGGCCGATCTAACCAATGCCAGCATTTGCGTGTTAAAAAACGAGGGTTCGGCAAAAAGCAGTTTATTGATTGACTTTGGTACGGAATTACACGGCGGACTGGAAATAGTGACGGGTATGTGGTCGCCCGGCAATACACCAAGAAATATTCGAGTCCGTTTCGGCGAATCGGCTAGTGAAGCCATGGCGGAATTACATGAAAAAGGCGCTACTAATGACCATGCTATACGTGATTTCCGTATACAGGTGCCTTGGCTTGGGAAGATACAGGTAGGAGAGAGCGGTTTCCGTTTTGTCCGCATTGATTTGCTGGACAGCGCAGCAGAACTGCACCTAAAAGAAGTACGTGCAATCTTTACCTATCGGGATATTCCTTATTTGGGGTCATTTAAAAGTAATGACGAGCGCCTTAATGGGATTTGGCAAACCGGGGCTTATACCGTCCATCTCAATATGCAGGATTATCTATGGGATGGCATAAAACGTGATCGCCTAGTCTGGGTAGGGGATCTGCATCCTGAGGTGGCTACCGTAAATAGTGTATTCGGTTATAATAACGTGGTTCCAAAGAGCTTGGATTTGGCCCGCGACGTAACGCCATTGCCCGGCTGGATGTCGGGTATCAGTACATACTCCATGTGGTGGATCATCCTCCATTATGACTGGTATATGCATCATGGAGATTTGGCATACCTGAAACAGCAGCAACCTTATTTGGCCGAACTGGTTAAGCAGATAGTGAATAAGGTTGGACCTGATGGAAAAGAACGGATGGATGGCAACCGTTTCTTGGATTGGCCTTCCAGTAAAGATACCGCAGCAGTTCATGCCGGGCTGCAGGCTATGACCTTATGGTCATTGACCACAGCCGCCAAGCTGGGTGAAGTCATCGGCGATACCGAAACGCAAAGTATTGCCGAAGAAGCGGTGGGTAGACTGAGGCAATACGTGCCAGAAATGAAACAATCTAAACAGGCTGCAGCACTGCTGGCCTTGGTAGATATGGTGCCAGCGGCTGTTGCCAATGATCAGGTGCTGTCTGTAGGTGGGGCCAAGAATTTTTCCACGTTCTATGGATACTATATGCTGCAGGCAATGGCCAAGGCGGGTAACTATACAGGAGCATTGGACGTGATTCGAGACTATTGGGGAGCCATGCTCGATTTAGGGGCAACTACTTTTTGGGAAGACTTTAACTTGGAATGGTTGCCCAACGCCGGACGTATCGATGAATTGGTTCCCGAGGGAAAAAAGGACATTCACGGTGATTATGGGGATTATTGCTATGTAGGATTCAGGCATAGCTTGTGCCACGGCTGGGCTTCGGGGCCCACCGCTTGGCTTACCGAGCATGTACTGGGTATTAAGGTGACTGCTCCGGGTTGTAGAGAGATTGTCATCGCTCCTAACCTGGGCGATTTGGACTATGTGGAAGGAACATTTCCTACCCCTCGCGGGGTACTTTATGTAAAACATACAAGACAACCGGACGGAAAAGTGAAAACGGTAGTCAGAAGTCCAAAAGGCATTAAAGTTAAGCGCATGTAAGTTTGTTTTTCCCTGAGGGCAGGATGCCACAGGATGGATGGCTGTTTAAAAATGCATATTTTAGCTTTTGTAAGTGTCTTTTAGACATGAAACCATTTATAAACGCTTCCTGTGCAAGCACTATATTGCGAATAATTGAAGCATACTCATGGGCAATCAAACACCGCACGTCGCATCGCATAAGCAGGCCATTGATCCGGCATCGATTATCAGGCTGCGCCAAGGAGACGAACAAGCATTTAAGTCGATCTTCCTTGCCTTGCATGAACGGGTATACCGATTCGCGTTGACCTATACAAAGAATGAAGAGCTAAGTAAGGAAGTTACACAGGAAGCGTTCATCCAACTATGGCTGCATAGGGAAAAGCTATCTGAGAACCTGCCGCTTTACCCCTATCTTTTTACCCATGTGCGGCGGCTTACCATCGATGCCTTCCGGAAAAACGCCATCGTGCAGCGGTTTAATCAGGAATGGCTTACATATCCGGAACAGTTGTCAAACCAAACTGAGGAAACGATTCATTCAAATGAAATTACGCGGATTACCGATGATTTGGTCAATAAATTGCCCCGTCAGCAGCGAGTCGTTTTTCGGATGAGCCGGTTTTATGGACTCACCTACGACGAAATCGCAGAAAGGCTCAATATATCCAAATATACTGTCAAATACCATTTAGTCACTGCACTGAAGACCCTAAAGCAGTATTTAATAAAGCATGATATTTTGTATTTCGCTTTATCGGTTCTGGCAATTTAATTTTTTCCTTTCTTAACCTACCCGATCGTTCCTCTTATTCGTTTATAAAGAAAGACCAATAATAAACGTCTGAATGACTGTTTAGGTAACCTTTATGACGATGACCAAAAAAAGGCTTAGGCGCCTCCTTACGTCCTATTGGAATGGAAATATCTCTTCGCAGGAGTACGAAGAGCTGATGAATTTTTTATCAGAACATCCGGATAATACCGAGATGGAGGCCGTCATGGATGAGATTGCCGAATGGACCGGACGTGGTCAACCGATCAATATCCCCACATGGGAGATGTATGCAGATATCATTGGGGACAATAGGTATAAAAAAAGTCTTGCCAGACAACAAGATAGGAGAAGGATGTGGCAAAAATGGCCGTTTGCGGCTGCGATAGCCGCTGGCATCATGCTTAGCCTGTTATTTTATTTTTGGCAGCGCACTGAACATGAATTGGTTGCACGAAGCGCGGGAGACGTTGGGATACCTGCTTCCGTATCGACTGTACTCCCAGGGCACAAGCAGGCAACGCTTACATTGGCAGATGGTAGCACTATTCCGTTGGATAGTCTTGAAGGTCGTGTAGTACAGACGATGGATGGCGTCCGGTTGAGCATAAAAGCGGGGCGGCTGATATATGATATGGATAAAGTCGTGGCAAAGCCAATCATGAATACGATCAGCACACCACTCGGCGGCGAGTACGGTGTCACATTACCCGATGGCACGCAAGTATGGCTTAATGCGGCGTCATCGATAACCTACCCCATCATGTTTACTGAGAATGAACGGACAGTGACGATTAGCGGGGAGGTGTACTTCGAAGTAAAGCGTTTTAAGGACATGGCGTTTGTAGTTACCGCGGGAGATACCCGCATCAAGGTGCTGGGTACTCACTTCAATGTGAGCGCTTATGAAGATGAGCCGTCCGTGCGGACCACATTACTGGAAGGCAGTGTGCAGGTGCAAAAAGGCAGGGAATCACGCTTGCTCAATCCTGGCCAGCAGGCCGAGACTTGGCCTAACCAAGATAAAATCACCATCCGGAAGGTCGATGTGGAGGAGGCCACCGCATGGAAAAACGGCTATTTCCTTTTCAATAATGAACCGGTGGCCGATGCCATGAAAAAGATTGGCCGGTGGTATAATGTGGATATCCACTACGAGGGTAATATTCCGCAGAAAGGGTTGGATGGGACCATTTCGAAAATGGAAGATATTCGCCAACTGCTTAAAGCACTGGAAATTACCGGTACAGCGCGTTTTGAACTAAAAGAAAGGAGGATTATCGTGACAGAATAGACTGACGATTAATTCATACAAAGAAGTCTCAATAGGTAAAAACCGGGAGTGGTGGGACACCCCCGGAGAAAGAACCCATTAGGACTCCGAATTCAACTTTATCAATGATACGTTTAACCAATTAATAAAGCTGTTTCAAATGTATAAAAAAATAACCAAAAAGATCCCGATAGCATCCAGCATCGGTGGATCCAGATTATTCCTGATTATGAAATTGACTTTGTTTTTAATTATCATGAACATGCATCTGGCTGTAGCGGTAGGATACGGCCAGCGCATCAACATTGTCAAGAAGCAACTTCCATTGCATCAGGCGTTCAAGGAAATACGGGAGCAAAGTGGGTATAATATACTTATCAATTCTGAATTGCTCAAAACCGCCCGGCCCGTGAACCTTAATCTTCGCGACGCGACCTTGCAAGACGCCTTGCGCGAATGCCTGAAGGAACAATCGCTTGCTTATGAGATTATCAATAAGAATGTGATTATCAAGCTTGCTCCGAAAAACACATCCCCCGTCCAGCAGGAGCGCCAAGTCAAAGGGAAAGTGAGGGACGCCAATGGGCAGCCGATTGTTGGAGCATCGGTCGGTTTGAAGGGAAATCCCCAACGCGTAACGAAGACTAATGACCATGGTGAGTTTTTGCTGACTGTGCAGGATGGCGCAGTCATTGTAGTCAGTTACCTTGGTTTTACAACTCAGGAATTAGCACTGGGAGACCGCTCGGAGGTGTCCATCACTTTGGAAGAAGAGGAGGCCGCGTTGGATGAGGTGGTCGTCGTTGGTTATAATACTGTAAGGAAAACCGATCTGACAGGTGCGGTTTCGAGCATTAGCGCTGAACAGGTGCGCCGGATGCCCGTAACCAACGCCTTGCAAGCTATGCAGGGCATGGTGGCCGGCGTAGATATTACGTCGAACGAAAGACCTGGTGAGATGGGGAACGTGACAGTGCGAGGTATACGCTCATTGAGTGCAAGTAATTCGCCTCTTTATGTAGTGGATGGCATTCCACTTGCAGCAGGGGGAATTGAGGCCATAAACCCGTCAGACATAGAATCCATAGATGTATTGAAAGATGCTTCCGCTACTGCTATCTTCGGTTCGCGGGGTGCAAACGGGGTCATCATAGTCAACACCAAACGCGGGAAAGAGGGAAGATTGTCGCTCAACTACTTGGCTGTAACCACTATAGAGCGTATGTCGGATCTAACCGAGATGATGGACGCTGCCGAATACATTGAATTCAGGCGAGATGCCTTCCGGAGACTTCCGGCAGGAAACCCTAACCGATATCCCGAGGTACCGTCAGAAGATGCAGATGCCCGTATTTTCGCGAACGACAGCCATGCATGGGCCAATATCGCCCGAGGGTGGCAGGGGGGAACCTGGAATCCCGGTTTGGTGGCAACAACTAACTGGACAGATATGGTGCTGAGGACCGGGGTCACGCACGATCATTCGCTTAATGCGAGCGGAGGGACGGATAAGATGCAGGCCTATGGTTCATTCGGTTACCTCAATCAAGGGGGAACACAACTGGGGCAGGATTATCAACGCTATACCGGTAAATTTACGGTAGATCTAACACCCGTGCCATGGTTTAAGATGGGGGGGAGCTTAACAGCAACCTTTGGCGATCAGAATTATGGTTATCAAGGGAGTGGATCGCAAGGTGCGCCCAACCTGTATTTTGCGGCCCGGAGTATGTTACCCTATGCGGTCCCGTTCGATGATGAGGGGAACCGTATTAACTTGCCTGGTGGCGACGTTAATATCCGTAATCCGATAGGCGAACATGAATATACTATTAATGAACGTAAGGTGCTCCGTACGCTTGGCAACATTTATGCCGAAGTTAACTTTCTCGAAGGGTTGAAATACCGGGTTAATTTTGGCCCCGATTTTTACAATTTCCGCAATGGACGTTGGATGGACGCCATGGCGACTGAAAGGGGGGCGGGTGAACCGGGCTCAACGAACTTCGCGGAGCTTGGCCAAACCATGCGCTTTTCCTGGACGCTTGACAACTTACTCTATTACAACCGGACGTTTCAGGATAAACATGATCTTGGTGTCACGTTATTACAAAGTGCTTCAGCGAACCGTACTGAAACGTCACTAATGACTGCAACAGACTTACCTTGGGACAGCCAGCGCTGGTATCAGCTCAATTCGGTCAGTGAACTGGACAGATTCGGCACTGGACTTTCCGAATCTCAGTTGTTGTCATATATGGCACGGGTTAATTACGGATTTAACGACCGTTATCTCTTTACCGGATCGGTGCGTTGGGATGGCGCATCGCAATTGGCAGACGGGAACAAATGGGACTTTTTTCCTTCTGCTGCAGTAGCATGGCGGATGGATCAGGAGTCGTTTATGCAAAATGTTAGCTGGGTGGACCAATTGAAGCTGCGTTTGGGCTTCGGAACTACGGGAAATGCAGCTATCGAACCCTATATGACCAAAGGTGGCGTTGAGACCTTATATTACACATGGGGCGGTATCGTTGAACCAGGTTATGTGTCTTCAGACGCGTCTTTGGCCAATCCCGCTCCCATGGCTAATTTGGAGCTGGGATGGGAACGCACAACGCAATGGAATCTTGGAATCGATTTCAATCTTTTGAACGGACGCCTAAACGGAGCACTGGATCTGTATACCTCCAAGACAACCGACCTATTGATGGAGGCGGCTATTCCTTCGGTTACCGGTTACACACGAACTTGGGCGAACATCGGCTCGACCGCTAATAAGGGGGTAGATCTATCGCTGAATACGGTGAACGTCAGTAGCGGCAACTTTTATTGGGAATCGGGACTGAATTTTACCATGACTACTGATCGGATCGTAGAATTATCCAATGGAAAAGTGGACGATCCGAATAACCTGTGGTTTATCGGTCGGCGTCTTGCGGTATTTTATGATTATGAAAAAGTGGGCATCTGGCAGGACACGCCGGAAGACCATGCGGAAATGGCCAAATTCTTGGAAGCCGGAGGGCACGAGTACCGTCCTGGTGATATTCGGGTGGCCGATTTGAACGGAGATTATATCATCGATGCCAATAATGATCGCAAGATCGTAGGGCATTCCATGCCTAAGTGGACCGCAGGATTGAACAATACAGTACGGTATAAAAACTGGGATCTTACGTTCTTCTTATATGGACGTTTTGGCTTTACCATAGAAGCGGGCGGTGAATACATGCAAGGTCGGTTTGCCCAGCGTAGGGTGGACTACTGGCGCCCTGACAATCCGACCAACGAATACCCTGCACCTAATTATGGCAATGCTGGCGGCGATCAATATCGCACGTCTATGAATTATCAAGATGGATCATTCATTAAATTGCGCAACGTGTCACTGGGTTATACGCTTCCTCAGTCTTATGCGCAGCGACTAGGATTGGGCAATATGAAAATTTTTGCCCAAGCAATGAACCCCGGATTGATTTATTCCAAGGTGGATTGGCTTGATCCGGACTTAGGTGGATCAACATTTAACCGAGGTTTTGTTATAGGATTGAATGTTGGATTTTAACCCCTTTCATTACTAATTTGGACTTTACGGTTATGAAAAATGTATATCAGTTTTTTAGAAATGCTTCGTTGATTGCTGCAATCCTTACAGGGGCATCATGCAAAAATTTTTTAGACGAGCAATTGATTACGGCACGTAATACCCAGGATTTTGAAACAGAAATTGGCTTGGAAGGTTTAGTGACGGGTATGTATCAGAGCCTTCGGTTTCACTTCAACTATGAGTGGGCTTATACCACAACGAACTATGGCGTGGATGAGTTCTCCGTAGGCGGAGACCGAGGCAGGCAGATTTGGAACTCGTATGACGCGGGGTTGAACTCAATGACAGACGATGTAGCTATTGTATGGGATAACATGTATGGAAACATCAATACCGCTAACATTGTGATTCAAAATGTGCCACAGTACTATGGTGACGGCCCTAATAAGGACGTGCGTTTAGGCGAAGGTTATTTTATGCGGGCTTTTGACTATTTTAAATTGGTCAAACAATATGGAGGCGTGCCGTTAAAACTGGAGCCTTCTACAACAGTTGAACGTGAGTTTTCCCGCAATACCGCTCAGGAAGTGTACGAACAGATTATTGCAGATTTTACACGGGCTTACGAATTACTGCCTCCCACACCTGCGCAGCAGGGGAGGATAACCAAATGGGCTGCCGCCCATTTTCTGGCAAAAGTGTATCTTTTCCGGGCAAGCGAACGCTATGCCGACTGGAATGCGGAAACCCGGGAAAGCGACTTGAACAATGCGGTTAATTACGCGAGGACTGTTATAGAAGACAGTCCGCATACCTTGGCGGCTGATTTCCGGGAGCTGTGGCATTATACCGAAGTTAACGGGCCGAACGAAAGCCTTCCGGAAATCATTTTGTCCGCTCAATTTTCGGATAATGAGGCCACACAGGGCCGCTATGGAAATCAAGTCCACCTTTATTACCTTTCAGTCTATCAGAATTTGCCGGGGATGCAACGGGATATACCGGGCGGGCGAGAATTCCAGCGCTTACGATCGACTGACTACGCGCTCGATGTATATGATCGAGTGAATGATTCGCGTTTCTGGAAAAGCTTTAAAACCTCTTATCTATGTAACAACCCCAATAGTGCGCCTGTTTGGACGGCGCAGTATGCCCCAAGCCCGGATTTGGTTAACCAACGGAAATTCACGGGAGGACAAGAAGCCGTGCGTTACATCGTGAACGATGCCGGTGATCCGCGCTTTACCGAAGAAAACATACAACGTAGGGCACCCCACATGTTCGTGAGGTACTTTGCAGGTGAAAGCGAAAACATGAAGGGGGGACACGGGAATTTCGAGGCAAGTCGGTTTGTTGCACTTTCTAAGTTCACCGACGGTTCTAGAATCAACGTCGCTTCGCAGTTCGGGCGCCGGGACGGAATTCTGGCTCGGTTGGCTGAAACGTATTTGATAGCCGCTGAAGCGCTGGGCCGACTGGGGCGTTATGATGAAGCGCTGCCTTATATTAACGAGCTGCGTGTACGTGCAGCGTATAAGGAAGGAGAGGATCGATCTTATCATTCAGATGGCGGCTTAGCTTATCGGAATAACACCGCAGCCAATACGGCAGCCTTCGTGTCTTATTCCGATCGGAATACTTATTTTGAATCGAACGATATGTCCGAAACTAATGGATCCACGTTAAATGAACTACGTTTTAACAGTGTTGCTGACATATTTAATTCGACCAATGATTTTTTTGATAAGTTGGGGGTAAGCTCGGACGCCGATAAATTTCTGCACTTTATTTTGAATGAGCGTTCGCGCGAGCTGATGGGTGAACTGATGCGCTGGGAAGATCTAGCGAGAACCAACACGCTCGTATTACGGGCCACTTTGTTCAACGATGAGGCTAGACCATCTGCGAATAAGCATTACTTGCGACCGATACCGCAAAGCTTTTTGGACGCTATACAGCGAAATGGAAGACCATTAACGCCGGAAGAGAAGGCAGCGATGCAAAATCCGGGATGGTGAGTGCCTAGACAGATAAGCGGTTATACCGACCGGAGGTATTACTTCCGGTCGGTTTAGTAACCGCAATATTTTTACCCGGAATTTGAATGATTTTTACCGGCAAATTAAACAGCCTCACCGTAGGTTTGCAATGAGTGAACTGGTTATTCTTCGAGTTGGTAAACTCTAACGTTGTCTATACATTGGCGTGACCATGTGGAACGAAAGCCGAAATAACCACGGGTCAATGGCGAAGGGTCATGGTGGCTGAAAATTACCTGGCCGTCTACAGAAAATGTGGTCACACTGTCTTTGACAACAGTGCGGATATGGTAAGTGCGGTTGGCTTCCAGTAGGTGGTCATTCCGTTCGTAAAGTAAGGGTTTGCTTCCATCGCCCTCGTATTTACGGAAACGGGTCGTGGTATTGGTATTACCACCCATACCAACATAGTAAAGTGATAATGAATCATAGCTTTCAAAAATACCGGATCGGGAAAACAGTTCATGGCCAGACGGATCAGTGGCCATCCAGAACTGATTCAGGTCAGACAGCCGATCATTTGCGCCACTGTCCACAACGACGGTACGCTCATATTCAATGGCGATGTTGCCTTCCAGTGGCTTGTTCAGCCATACCGTCACGCCGCCGTAGGTGTCCAGCCACAGTTTGCCGTCCTGCACGTACACAGAAGAGTTGGGTTCAGGCGCAATTTCAGAAATCCAAAGCGATGTATCCAATCCTCGGCCAAAGTCATCTTCAAGAATCAGTCGCTGTCCGTTTTTTGTGCCGGATTCCGGCGGCTGGCAGCAATACAAGGTAAAAAAGGAAAGCAGTAGACCAATGGAAGAATAAGGTTTCATGTCGCTAAAATAGGGAATCAGATGTTTATTCGAAATACTATATCACGAAGAAAATTTGTTAAAAGTACACTCGCCCTTACCGCAACATTACCTATAGCCGCGCCCCTGCCTTCGCTTCGGCCATCAAGGCCCGCACACACTGGCGAGGGCGTGTCCCTGCATTGGCTGCGTGGCGAGGCACCGACCGTTCCGCGCGGCATTACCTGGGGCGTGCCTTGGCCCAAGGGCGAACTGGACAACGTGGATAAACTAACGTTTGCCACGGCCGAAAATAAACCGGTACCGGCACAGCATTGGGTGACGGCCCGGTGGTCCGACGGATCGGTAAAATGGTCAGCACATGCGGCCAGTGTATCGGCATCTGAAGCGTCCAGGTATGTCTTGCTCCGTGCTAGTGGTACATCTTCGGCGCAGGCAGACGGCCAAATTGTGGTTACGCAGCACGATGAGGAGATTTCCGTGGATACAGGCGGCTTGCAGTATGTTTTTCCCAAGGCTGGCAACGTGTTGGTAAAGTCGATAAGCAATGGTAAACGGGTATTGGCCGCGGATGGACATTTGGTGCTACAATGGCAGAATACGCCGGAACCGATTAATGGTGAACCGCTCGAAAGCGATTCACTGGAAAGTGAAATCCACGAAATGCTGGTAGAGCACGTAGGCCCGATGCGTGCAGTCATCAAGGCAACGGGTATCCATCGCTCTCAGGCGACAGGGCGGGAGCTGCTGCCTTTCACGTTACGTTTTTATTGTTACCTTCATACACCTTCCCTCCGATTGGTCCATACCCTGGTGTATGATGCGGATGAGTACAAAGACTTTATCAGCGGAATAGGGCTTCGGTTTGCTGTGCCGATGGTGGATGAGCTGCATAATCGGCACGTTCGGTTTTGCTCGGCCGATGGTGGGGTCTTTGCTGAAGCCGTTCGGGGGCTTACCGGCTTGCGGCGTGATCCCGGTAGGGCGGTAAGGAAAGCGCAGGTTGCTGGGCAAGCCACGCCGCCGGTTGCTGAGTTCAATCCGGTTGTAGCCAATGGATTGCAATACATTCCGGCATTCGGCGATTATACGCTTTGTCAGAATACGCCAGACGGGTTTGAAATCCGTAAGCGGACCGGCGCTGGCCATGGATGGATAGCCTCCGCATATGGAGATCGCTCGGTGGGGGTGGGGTACATTGGCGGCGCTTCGGGAGGGTTGGCATTTGGTATCCGTAATTTCTGGCAGAGCTTTCCGGCACAGGTGGATATCCGGCATGCGCACACGGAAGCGGCCGCATTGACGCTTTGGTTATGGTCGCCCTCCGCTCCGGCGATGGATCTTCGGTTTTACCACGACGGGATGGGGCAGGATACGTATGCTGAACAACTCGGCGGCTTGGACATTACCTACGAAGACTATGAGCCGGAATTCGGCACACCCCAAGGTATCGCCCGCACGAGTGAAGTTGAACTGTGGGCGATGGAACAGACGCCGCGCAACAACGAGCTCGCGGATATCGCCGAGCAGATACAGGATCCGTCGATCTTGGTTTGCGAACCGGCCTATTACGAGCGGTGCGGCGTGTTCGGTAAGGCATTTTCCGCAGCACCGGCAACCAACGAGAGGGAAAAGATGATTGAAAAACAGCTGGATTTTTATGTCGACTATTATAAACGGCAGATAGCACAACATCGTTGGTACGGATTCTGGAATTATGGCGATGTAATGCATACCTACGATGGCGACCGCCATATGTGGCGGTACGACGTCGGCGGCTATGCATGGGATAACTCGGAATTATCAACCGATCTTTGGTTATGGTACTACTTCCTTCGGTCGGGAAGGCACGATGTGTTCCGCATGGCGGAAGCCATGACGCGACATACCGGTGAGGTTGACGTGCACCATATCGGCCGTTTCGCTCCGCTGGGTTCCAGGCATAACGTTCTGCATTGGGGTTGCAGCGCCAAGCAACTACGTATCAGTACGGTAATCAATAGGCGCTTCTTTTATTACCTTACAGCAGATGAACGCGTGGGAGATTTGATGCGCGAACAGATCGACGGGGCCGAGGCCCTTAAACGGGTCGTTCCGGGCCGTAAAGTAGGACAGGTAGCGGCCACCGATGAAAACAAGGTAAGTGTATCTTTTGGTACTGATTGGGGATCGCTGGCGGCTGCCTGGTTCACGGAATGGGAACGGACGGCCGACGAGCGGATGAAGAACCGACTGATTGGTAGCATGGAAAGTATCGGCAGGCAGCCCCGTGGATTTTTCACGGGAACGGCAGATATGCAGTTGGAGAGCGGCGTATTTGATCGGGTTAAGCACAACGCCATTTCGGTGTCACACCTGAGTGCTGCATTCGGGCTCGCCGAAATCTGTGCTGAGCTGATCGATGCGTTCGATGTCCCCGAGTTTACCGAGGCCTGGTTACAGTATTGCATAGCTTATAATGCAGGCAGCGAATGGCAAGAACAGCATCTCGGTCGCGCATTAGGTAAGCTGAATCTGGAACAGGGGCATAGCCGGCTGACCGCCTATGCCGGATGGTTCCTGAAAAACCGCACGTTACAGCAACGGGCTTGGGATGAGTTTTACGCCGGAGGCAGTGGGTTAAAGATGGGCGTCCCGGAAATGGCGACCATTGCACCTCCCGAAGTACTCAGTAAGCGGGATGAGGCACCTGCGGTTTCTACCAATGCGGTGGCTCAATGGAGTTTGGCGGCTATGCAATGTATGGCCTATGCAGGGGAGGCCCGTTAACCGTAAGGGACATCAATAACCGAATTTTAAGTGGAAAAACTAAATATGATGATTAAATCTTGCTTTCTGAATGTATCTGTAGTTGTGTTGTCCATAGCGGGTTGTCTATCTTCCTGTGGCGGTGGAGGAACGGGTCAAAAAAACGAAGTGACCAACGATGTGAATACGCCGCTGCACTTGCTGAAGCCGGACTATCCGGTGTTTTATGGCGAAACAACGCCTGACGATGTGAAAGCGGTACTCGACCGCATACATGGCTACCTTGATGATGCCACGCCGGTAGCCGTGATTAACAAAGGTAGTAAACGCCCGGTAGACGATCTTTCGTCGATTGATACGAATACCATATTTCAACAGGGTGATTTCCGGTTGATCAGCTATGAATGGGGAGTGACGTATGGCGCTATGCTTACTGCTGCCGAATCGACTGGAGACGAACGCTATCGGCAATACACGCAGCGGCGTATTGATTTCATCGCCGATGTTGTTGCGGCGTTCGAGGCGCTGCCTGAGACAGCGGGTGCTGCTTACCGTTCGCCCGTTCATTCCGTGACCCATCCGGGTGCATTGGATGATGCCGGGTCCATGTGTGCGGCCATCATTAAGGCGCATCAGGCGGGGGCGACAACGAAGGAAGTCCGGCCAATTGTCAATCGTTATATCGATTATATCTTAAACAAAGAATTCCGGCTGGAAGATGGTACATTGGCGCGTAACAGACCGCTGCCGAATACCTTGTGGTTGGATGATCTGTACATGAGCCTTCCCGCCCTGGCACAGATGGCAAAGCTAACCGGTGAGACAACGTACTTCGATGAAGCCATCAGGCAGTTTTGGTTGTTTGCTGACCGGATGTTCGTTGCCGAAAAAGGACTTTACATGCATGGCTGGGTACAGGATATGGAACCGCATCCGCATTTCCATTGGGCGCGTGCCAA
Organism: Parapedobacter composti; assembly: GCF_900112315.1. Taxonomy (GTDB): domain Bacteria; phylum Bacteroidota; class Bacteroidia; order Sphingobacteriales; family Sphingobacteriaceae; genus Parapedobacter; species Parapedobacter composti. The sequence goes on from NZ_FOLL01000001.1 coordinate 321,280, forward strand.
CGGCTGGGCATTGCTTACCAACGTTGAGCTGCTCAGCGCTTTACCGGATAACCATCCCGCACGCGCGAGATTGCTTGATCAATTCCGCGCGCACGTGCGGGGACTTGCCGCACTCCAGGATGGTACCGGCTTTTGGCATCAGCTGTTGGATCGCAACGATACGTACCTCGAAACCTCCGCCACGGCAATTTATGCCTATTGTATCGCACATGGTATCAACCAGGGTTGGCTCGACGCCAAAGCTTATGGCCCAATGGTGCTGCAGGCATGGAATGCAGTGAGTACCCAGGTCAACGCGCAGGGGCAGGTAGAAGGAACCTGTGTCGGCACGGGTATGGGGTTTGATCCGGCCTTCTATTACCACAGGCCGGTGAATAAATATGCTGCGCATGGCTATGGCCCGGCCATCCTTGCCGGTGCCGAGGTTTACCGCTTACTCCGGAATAAACCTTTTGAAATCAATGACAGTGCGGTTATGTTTGCGGATTAATCGATGATGTCACTAACGAACGGAAAACCGGTATTACGTGCCGCCCGGAAACTATTTCCGGTACTGGTTCTCGTATTGTGGATGATGGGGGGTATTCCATACCAGGCGTTTTGCCAGCATCCCGCCACGGAGGTGCATTTTCTTTCCGGTACGGATAATGAACATACCGTAACATGGGACTTTTGGTGTTCCGGAGGGAGGAACAGCGGCACATGGGGTAAAATAGAGGTGCCATCCCACTGGGAGCAGCAGGGATATGGAAACTACAATTATGGACGCGATTACGTTACATACGGCAGAAATTTCCGGTTCCATGATGAAAAAGGGGTATATCGGCACGCGTTCGGCCTGCCCAGGGGATGGCCCGGGAAACGGGTATTCATCGTGTTTGAAGGGGTGATGACCGATGCTGAAGTTAAAATCAATGGACAGCTGGCAGGTCCCATACATCAAGGAGCTTTTTATCGGTTCAAGTATGATATCACGGATAAACTTCACGCCCATGGCTCGAACCAACTGGAGGTAGTCGTCAGTAAAATGTCGGCCGACCGTTCGGTAAACAATGCGGAGCGATTGGCGGATTATTGGATTTTCGGTGGCATTTACAGGCCAGTATACCTAGAGGCTGTTCCGCACACATTCATCGATTGGACTGCAATCGATGCGAAGGCCGACGGCACGTTTGCCATGCGGGTTCACATCGGGGGCGCCACCGCCGATCTTTCGGTGCAATGCGAAATCTTTGATTCCAATGGCTTGACGGTAGGTAGCGCGAATGCCGCAGTCAAGCTGGGTGATTCTGTCGCCTTGCTGAAGACAGCAGTGACAGCCCCGGCCTTATGGACGGCCGAAACGCCGACACGGTATAACGTGCGGATTCAGTTGTTAAAAGAAGGGCAGGTTATTCACTCCAGCCAGGAAAAATTCGGATTCCGGACCGTCGAAATACGGAAACAGGATGGCATATACATCAATGGCACTAAAGTGAAGATGAAAGGGGTGAACAGGCACGTATGGTGGCCTGAAACCGGGCGATCGGTCAACCCAACGATCGATCTGAATGATGTCAAGCTGATAAAACGCATGAACATGAATGCCGTGCGTTGTGCGCATTATCCGCCCGACAGGTCCTTCCTGAACGCCTGCGACTCACTGGGCTTGTATGTGCTGGATGAACTGGCAGGCTGGCAGCAGGCATACTCCACCGAAGTCGGCGCTAAGTTGGTGAAGGAAATGGTTATCCGTGACGTAAACCATCCTTCCGTGATTTTCTGGAGCAACGGCAACGAAGGAGGGCATAACTTCCGACTGGATACCGTTTTCGGCTACTACGACTTGTCTAACCGTCCGGTCATCCATGCTCATCACCGCCCGGGAAATGCATTCAACGGGATAGACTGCAACCATTATGAGGATTATTACAGTACCGAAAAGATTCTGGCAGATACCAATATTTACATGACCACGGAGTTCCTGCATGCGCAGGACGATGGGGGCGGGGCGGCTGGCTTGGCAGATATCTGGGAGTTGCATTGGCGCTCCAAGTTGGGTGCGGGTGGCTTTTTATGGGCGCTGGTTGATGAAGGGATTGTGCGCACCGATGAGGGAGAAACCATCGATGTCAACGGCGTAAATGCGCCGGACGGACTGGTGGGGCCTTACCGCGAAGAAGAGGGAAGTGTCAATGCCATACGGGAAATTTTTTCGCCCATCAACATATCACTACCGCGCTTGCCAGCTGATTTCTCAGGACGGATACCTGTGGAAAATCGCTATCATTTTACTGTTTTGGACGCGTGTACGGCAGCTTGGGAACTGATCGACTTTGATTTGCCTTTGTCCGGGGGCAGCGGCTATACGGTTAAACACCGGGGGAATGCGGCATTTCCCGCCATCGCACCGGCAGACAGCGGGCAGTTGCTACTGGATCTGCCGCGCAACTGGCGCGATTATGATGCACTTTCCCTGCGAGCCATTGATCCGCATGGGGATGAGGTTTATCGCTGGACGTGGAAGATACAGCCATCGGAAAAATTGGCTGTAAACCGTTTTGCTGAACCCGCAGACAGTGTGGTGCGGGTTAGCGATATGGATAGTGTTTTCTTGCTGCAGGCCAATGGTATCAGTGTGGCTATTCATAAGAAAACCGGCTTGCTGGCCGGGCTGAGTAACGTGAACAGCAAAAGCTTGTCTTTTCGTAATGGACCTGTCCTTGTGCAGGGCGAAGCCCTTCCTGAACGGGTGGAGTATACCATGGAAGATGGTGCAGCTGTAGTGACGGCCGCTTATAGCGGAAACCTGAAGTACATCACGTGGCGTATGGAGAAGACCGGGTGGCTGGAACTCCGTTACGGTTACCAGTTGGAAGAAGGCGAATACCCCTTCGCCGGGGTCAGCTTCAATTATCCCGAAAATTACGTACTCGGCGTTAAATGGCTCGGAAAGGGGCCTTACCGAGTCTGGAAAAACCGGTTGCAGGGGACCACTTATAGCGTTTGGAAAAATCGGAACAATAATACACAGACCGGTAGTTATCCTTGGGTTTATCCGGAGTTCAAGGGCTACTATGCTGACGTTTCGTGGATGGAATTCAACACGGTGGAGGGCAAATTTTATGTTAGCTTTCCCACAGAAGGCATGTATGTAAGGTTGTTTGACTTTTACGGCATCACCGGTCCTGAATCATATCCGGTATTGCCCTGTGGAGACGTTTCGTTTTTGGATTATATCCCTCCTGTTGGCGGTAAACTGGCACTTAACATCACCAGTGATCCCCGTGGGTTCGGGCCGAGCAGCGAACCGAACCGGCTGAACAACCGACTGATTGAGCGACGGGTATATTTTTACTTCGGTTTACCGAAGGTGGATGACGGGAACAAGCAGTTCGAGATGCCCAAAGTCAACGTATTGACCGATTAGGTATGTCGTTCATGCTTGGCCAGCATATGCTTACTGTATTCAGATGGTGAATAACCGAAATGAGATTTGAAGCATTTCCGGAAATAATCCGGGTCATTGAAACCTACAAGGAAAGAAATTTCATTAACGTTGAACTTCCGGTCTGTAAGCAGTTGCTTCGCACGCTTCAACCGGATTTCCTTGACGATATCAACGATGCTCAAACCCGTCAGCGCCTTCATTTTCCGGTATAGCTGAGCTCGGCTCAGGCCTATGTGTTCACAGATGTCATCAACATTCAGGTCCGAGTCGGAAAGCCGTTCATCAATGAAACTCAATACCTTTTTAAGCAGCTTTTCATCCGGCGATTCAAGATTGAAGCCGGAGGGCTCCAGTGTAATCTTGGTTTTGAATTTCTCCTGCAACCGGGTTTTATTCAGCAGCATGTTTTTTATTTTTAGCAACAACAGGGTCAAATTGAAGGGTTTTACGATATAATCATCCGCACCTGTTTCCAAGCCTTCAATTTCGTACTGGATAGGTGTTCTGGCAGTAAGCAATATAAACGGAACGTGGCTGATGAGCATATGCTCCTTCACCCGTCTGCATAATTCAAATCCATCCATTTCGGGCATCATGTAATCGCTGACAATCAGGTCCGGCGCATGGGCAAGCGCTAGGTCAAGTCCCTCAGCCCCATTGGCTGCTTCCAGCACGTTGTATTCATGGCTCAGGGTGTCGCTGAGATAACGACGCATGGCGTCATTGTCCTCCACCACAAGCAATGTATACGGTTTGCTGGGGTCTACTACTCGGGTATGCTGGCCTTGGTGCGCCAAAGGGAGATCTGGCTTTCCACGTAGCTGCGGGGTTTCTCCCGAATCATTTAAGCGGAACTGCTCGGTGGTGTTATCTTCGGTAACCGGAATACGCACAAAAAAAGTGGTCCGGTTCGGTTTTCCTTTGCCGCGGTTGCTGGATACCGAAATGGTCCCCCCATGCAGCTCAACCAATGATTTGCTGTATGCCAGTCCGATTCCCGTGCCATCGCTTTTATTTACCGACCCCCGTTGGAACGGCTGGAAAATCCGTTCCATCTCGTCTTCCCGAATACCAATGCCATTGTCGCTTACCGTTATGACGGCCACTTCCGGTGATGACGACCTATCCAATGTCAACGAAACCCGTATTTCCCCGCCTTCCGGTGTAAATTTAAACGCGTTAGACAAGAGGTTGTTAATAACCTTTTCCAGTTTGTCGGCGTCAAAGTCATTGACAAGCACCGCCAAGGGCGTGACGGTTTCCAGCTGAATGTGCTTCTGTTCGGCCATCGGCCGGAACGCCTCCACCGTATCCTCCACGAAGCTGACCATATCACGTTTTTCGGCCAGCAGATGCTCATTTCCGGTTTCAAATCGGCGCATGTCCAACAGCTGGTTAATTAGCTTAAGAAGCCGGTCACCGTTTTCCTTCATTGTCTGCAACTGCTTCTGGATGGCTAAATTATCTTTGCAAAAGGTTGTCAGTTGTTCAATCGGGGTTAAAATCAACGTCAATGGCGTCTTGATTTCATGCGATATGTTGGTGAAGAACTGCACCTTGCTTTCGTGCAGCTCCCGTTCTTTTTCATGGAGAATAGCTTCATAAGCCAATCTGTTTTTCAATTTGGCGTACCGTACCACATAATAATAATAGGCATACAGTAACGATACGATAAAGAGTACATACACCACATAAGCCCACTTGCTCAGCCAGAATGCCGGCGCAACGGAAATCTTCAGCGTTTTCGGCACGGGGTTCCATATGCCGTCGCTGTTAGACGCCTTAACTTTGAAAACATAATTGCCGGCGGCAAGATTGGAATAGGTGGCTACCCGATGCGAAGCGTCGGTGTAAATCCAGTCTTCATCGAAACCCTCAAGCATATACGCGTACCGGTTTCCCACTGGATTCGTATAATGCAGCGCAGCAAATTCTATGGCAATGCTTTTGTCACGGTGGGTGAGCGCGAGCTCCTCAGTGAGGTAGAGGGGTTTTTCCAGGAGGACTCGCCCGTTGATTTCGCGGTTTACGCCAATCTGCTTGTTGAGAATCTGAAGTTCCGTAAACACGATTTGTGGCGGGCGTTGGTCGCACGTAATGCTGTCGGGGTTAAATACATTGTATCCTTTGGCTCCTCCGAAATAGAGGTTGTTGGTAAACCGGCTTTTCAACGCTGCTCCTTCCAGAAATTCATTGCTTTGCAAGCCATCCTGTTGCGAGTAGTTTCGGATGGAAAGTGATTTCTTGTCTATCCGCGAAATGCCGGCCTTGTGACTTACCCAAAGAAACCCATTGTTATCCTCAAGGATTCCGGCTATCATCCCATTGGGAAGTCCGTTTGGCGAAATGGAAAAACGCCGGAACGTATTTTGTCGGGGATCATAGCAGTCCAGTCCGTTCCCCGTACCAATCCAGATATACCCCTCGCTGTCTTCGTATAAGACATAAATGCGGTTGTCGCTGATGCTGTTTGCCGAGTCGCGCTTGTGGATATAATGTTCCACAAGTGTAACCTCTCCCGGGGTGTCTTTATTCAGGACGCTGATCCCGCCGCCCTCCGTCCCTACCCAAAGCTTGCCGTGGCTGTCTTCCATAATGGTCCAGGTATGTTCGGTAAATAAGGTTTCCGATGGATTAAAATGGATCACGCTGTCTGTGGCCGGTGAGTATTGGTAGATACCGCTCCAGGTTGCAAACCAGAGACACTGCTGCCGATCTTCAATAATGCCGAATACAGCGGTATGACCGGGCGTAAGCTGGTCATAATGGCGGATTTCTCCGGTTTTGGGCAGGTAGCAGTCCAGACCCGATTTGGTGCCGATCCAGAGCCAGCCCCTTGAATCGCAGTAAATCCTGCGTATCTGGTCGCTTCGTAACGAATGCGGGTCAGCCGGATCGTGCCGGAGATGCCGATAGGTGCCGTTTTTCCCGATAATGGTGATGCCTTTATCCCGCGTACCCACCCACAGGTTACCCTCGTTGTCCTCACAGAGTGTCCGCACATTGTCATCGATGATAGAGCGGTTGCTTGTGGGGTCAAAATGATGGTAATGGAACGGATTGGCATTCAGGTTGGCCTTGTTAATGCCGTTGCTGTAAGTGCCTACCCATAGGATATCCTGATCATCGAGATAAACATCGCTTACGTAAGAATCATTCAGTGACCCACGGATACCGGGATTCGCCGAATAACGTTTGATTTCCCTGCTGGGGAGATAAGTTTCTACCAACGTATTACTGCGGCGTTCAAGTCGCCATTCGTAATCTTTGAACTTGAAAGTGGTATGTTGGTGATGGTTTTTCCGGAAGATCGACTTTTGTATGTCATCAGGCACGCGCTCCAGCGGAACACGCTCAAAATCGTCGGTCTCGTAATTGTATTTGCAAAGTATCTGTTCATCGAACGTCATCACCCAGATATCTTGGTTGTTATCTTTCAAGATGTTGTGGATACGGTTGTTATTGACGCTTTTGGGGTTTTCAGGGTCATACCGGTATATCTTGAACCGGTATCCGTCGTACCGGCATAAACCGGACCACGTTCCGAACCACATAAACCCGTATTTATCTTTCGCAATACCATGGATGGTATTTTGCGGCAGGCCGTCCTCTGACGTGATATGCCCGAATCTCAGGTTAAGCGACTGGCCTATGGACCACGGCGCATAAAGTAGTAAAAACAGGGTTAAGTAGCGATAACGCATGAGCCTATAATTAGATCCGATATGGACTGGTTAGCGATAATTGGTTATCACAAATATAACATATCCAGTTGAAACATGCATCCCGTACTATCATGCATTATTGTGTTATAGACACTTTTTCGATGGAGATACAATTTTACCGGAAATTTGAATGATTATTACTTATCCCTTGCCGCTGTTCTGCGTACGTTTGCATAAGTCACTGATTCTTGGTGGTTGTCCAACGGAGAGGGAACAAAAAGTGCAACAAATTAAACCAATTGCTATGTTATGATAATGTACTTCAAAACTTCACGAAAAGGAAATCTTTCATGCTACTTGGGTAGGCCGGATTTTTAGCGGCCGGAACTCAATCGGGAGTGTCCGGTATGATGCCGCGGCAGGAAGGCCGAGGGCGTTGCCCGCAGTTTGCCTGCATAGCCTGGGCATACCCTGAGAAGGTGTTTCTGGGTGGCCTCTTCATGAGCCTATTTTGAGCGACCTAAAACGCATGTGATTGCCGTAAAGATGACAGGGAATGCCGGCCCTGTACTTGCCAACTAAACTGAAAAGTACTAACGTCTTTTTAAAGACCTGAAGAATGACAAGAAGATACACAGCTCTAGGGTTCGCGGTGTTATGGTGCACCGCGGTACTGTTTAATGCCTGCAAAGACAAAGCATGGGACGAAATGTACGGTCGCCCTGATTGGTTGGCCGATCCCATTTATCAACAATTGGAATCCCGGGGTAATTTCACGTCTTTCCTCAAAGTAGTGGAAAAAGCAGGCTATACAAATACGTTGGGGAAGGCCGGCTATTGGACGCTTTTTGCACCCAACGATGAAGCTTTTCGGCTATTTTTAGCTGAGAATCAACTGGCCAGCGTAGACGATATCGACGATGTTACCGCAACGGCAATCGTCAAGTATGCATTGGCGTACAACGCCTACCGGAGCGACCAGTTGCACCAGTACCAACAGCCGGGAGGGGCAATCGATAGGCTGGCCTATAAACGCAAGACCGCATATTACGATTTTGTAAAGCCCGGCCCCTCGCTTCGATACCCGCGGATCATCAATAATAATACCAACCTCGGATTTTACAATGTGGGCGACAACAACTATAAACATATTCCTTTTTTTCTGAAGAGTTTTATGGATGCCCAGCAATTGACAGCCGAAGACTATAATGCCTTTTATCCCGATAGGCCTTACACCGGCTTTAACGTAGCGGGCGCCGGGGTGGTCACGCCGGATATTTTGGCAGAAAACGGCGTTATCCATGAAGTGGATCGTGTGATACTGCCATTACCGAGTATTGAAGATTATCTGGCTGCGAATCCGAAGTACTCCTATTTCAAGCAACTGCTGGATGAATTGTTGGTCAGGTATGAAGGTAATGCTGACATTACGCATCGCTTCCGCGTCCTGACAGGTCAGCCCGACTCGGTATACACCAAGATTTACAGCCCTGATTTGGCCTTTTCGCTGAACAATGAAAACCATATCAATAACACGACAGCGGGGCAGATGGAAGGATACGCACTTGTGGCGCCGGAAAACGAAGCATTGCATGCGTACGTTCATGGCCCGGAAGGTATTTTGATGCATTACGGCTCGTTTGATCGGGCGCCCACATCTATTTTGGTCGATTTAATTAATGCACACATGTGGGGGCAAAACCTATGGCCCAGCAAATTCCATACGGTATACAACGCGCATCAGGAGCTGGCCTCTTTTGACCGCTCGCATCTTGTCGAACGGAAACTTGCCAGCAATGGCTTTTTCTACGGAACCAATAAAGTGCAGGAAGCCAATGTGTTCCGTACCGTGTATTCTAAGATCTACCTGGATCCTAAATATTTGTTGATGAACAGAGCGGTGGGAACCGCTGGTATCAGATTTTCCATGACCAACCCGTTGCTCAACTATTCGGTATTCATGATGTCTGATACGCAGATACGGGGTGCTGGTTACGACTTCAATACGAACACCGATGCCTGGACATATACGGTTAATGACGTAGTTCAGTCAGGTATCGTTCCCCAAAACAGGATACTCCGCATCTTGCAGACGGCGGTGGTGCAGCAGAACATCACGGACCTCAGCGGGGAAGGGGTGCTGCAAACTTTCAACGAAGAATACATCAAATACCGGAATAACCAAGTATTCGCAGCGGGGAATGAAGACCACGGTACGGTGGTCACTATTGACAGCGTCAAGACAACCGTTAATGGAACCGTATATTATACCAAAGGAATATTACAATTTACAGAAAATGAGATTGGTTTTCATATCGAAAAGCTGGCGGCGCAATATCCCCAGACATACGGCCATTTTTTCAACTTTTTATTGAATTCGCCTTCCCGGTACAACGCCACTACCAAGCAACTGAACGGTACGAGTGCCGGTGTCATGTATACCGTGTTGGCGCCTTCCAACGCTGCGATAGAAGATGCAGTGAGACGGGGCGATTTACCGGGCGATCCGGCCACCGGTGTCCCCAACTTTACCCCGCCGGTTGGTCCGAATGCGGATAAGGTGTCCCGTTTCCTCCAGTATCATATACTGGATGGACGTACCGTGGCATTGGATAACCGGAGTGATGACCCGATGGCGGTCGCCACATTGTACAAAACTGATCTCGGCGACCCCACTTACATTACGGTGACCAAAAGCGTGGGGCAACTTTCGTTCCGCGACGAACAAGGCAATGTGACGCAGGCCGATGCGGCTTTCAGCAATAATTTGTCGAACCGGACATTAATCCATTCCATTAACCATGTATTGAATTACCGAAATTAAACGCTTTTTTCCATGAACAAACGAGTAAAATCGATACAATATCCGCTCTTACTGGTATTCCTGCTGCTTGCGGCAATGACGGCGGGCCAGCCGTCGGAGAAGATTTCCGTTAGGGGCCGGGTAGAGGATACTGATGGGAATGTGATTGCCGGAGCATCCGTCGTTGAACTGGACAAAGACGGGCGCACGGTTTCCGGCACTACCTCCGATATGACCGGTAACTTCGTGCTCCGAGTAGCACCGGGTCACCGCATCAGCGCCTCCATTATCGGGTATCAGACAGCGGTGCAGAATATCAACAACCGGACGTTCATCGTTTTCCGGTTAAACCCTGCGCAAACCGCCCTGGAAGAGGTGTCTATTGTAGCCGAAACCAGACCGAAGATCGACTACGGCACAGGGCTGCAGATTGCAGAACGGGATCTCACTGGAGCCGTATCGCGGGTTAGTGCCAAGGATTTGGAGGAACTATCCGCGGCCTCTATCGACCAGGCGTTACAGGGACGGCTCCCCGGAGTGGATTTCGGTGCCACTTCCGGCGACCCCGGCGCGGGCATGTCCATCCGGATACGGGGTACAGCATCCATTAACGGCTCGGCCGACCCGCTTATCGTGCTGGACGGGATGCCGTATGAAGTATCTATACCGGAAGACTTCAATTTCGGCTCGGCCGATGAGCAGGGATACGCGCAATTGCTGAATATCACACCGGCGGATATCCAGGATATCACGGTACTGAAAGACGCTGCCTCCACGGCCGTGTGGGGTGCGCGTGCTGCCAACGGTGTATTGATTATCAATACGAAAAGGGGACAGCTGGGTAAGCCCGTGGTTACCTATAACCTGCGGGGCATCGTACATCAGCAACCTCAGGCTATTCCGTTGCTCACGGGCGACCAGTATTCGATGCTGGTGCCAGAGATGGTGATGAATGCTAATGGGCTGCCGTTAAACCTGCAAAACAATAAGGAATTCCTTTACGATCCCAACGATCCCTACTGGTATCACAACTACAGCCGCAACACGGATTGGATTCAGGAAATCACCCAAATCGGGTATACGCATGACCATAACTTGTCTATGACCGGAGGTGGACAGAAGGCCAGGTACTACGCTTCTGTAGGCTACCTGAACACCGTGGGAACCACCAAAGGGACAAACTTGGACCGGATTACCACAAAAATCAACTTGGACTACACGGTGTCGTCACGCCTCCGGTTCCGGACGGACGTAACCTATGCGTACATTAACAACCGGCTGAATTATACAGGCGGAATACGAGGCGTCGCTTACATCAAAATGCCCAACATGGCGGTCTATGAATATGACGAACACGGACTACAGACGCCCGTTTATTTCTCGCCTGCACAAAATATCCAAGGGCAATATTCACGAACTTACAATCCCTTAGCCATGGCCGAACAGGGATACGGTCGCCAGATTGGCCAGCGGATTACCCCGCGGTTTAACCTCCAATATGACATCATACCCCGAACGTTGTTTACCACGTTTGACCTCCAGTTCGACATCAACAATACAAAATACAACAGCTTCCTGCCGCAGGATGCCACGGGCCGGCCGTTTACCGAAACGGTGGTAAACCTGGCTACCGACGAAGAAAATGACTTCATCGCCGTGGCGTCTAAGCTGAACCTGTTGTATACCCCGCAACTGAAAGGGGAGCATACGCTGCAGTCCTTGCTCTCCATCCAGACACAGGACGATCGCAACCTGTTCCGCTCCGCACGGAGTTCCAATACAGCGTCGTCCGTCCTGCGTGATCCGGCTATCCCGGGCAGGCAGATTACCGGGGCGCTGAATGCCTTTGGCGACCAATACCGCAATATCGGCGTGCTGCTGAACGCCCAGTATGGGTTCAAAGATCGGTACATCATCAACGGAAGCATCCGCATGGACGGGAATTCCCGCTTTGGCCCCGAAAACCGCTATGGTTATTTCCCTGCCGTTTCGGCCCGCTACCGGATTTCCGGCGAACCGTTTATGGAAAAATATGCGCACTGGCTGGATGACCTCAGCCTGCGTGGCAGCTATGGCCAAGCTGGTAAAGCACCACAGCACAACTACATGTTCTATAATAGGTATGCCAACTACGCATGGAGTTACCTCGATGAAGCGGCCGTGTTCCCGGCCAACATCGAGCTCAGCAACCTCCGGTGGGAGACGCTCGTGGGCAGCAACATCGGCTTCAATCTCTGGATGTTCAAGGGACGTGTCCGGTTGGATGGCGAACTCTATCGAAACCGTACAAAAGATTTGATTTTCAACAACCTTCGACTGCCCACATACAGCGGCTACAACACAGCCACGTTCAACGTGGGAACCATGGATAACCAAGGGTGGGAGCTCATGCTGAACACACAACCTTTCCGTTCGGAAAACTGGAGTATCGGCGTCGACTTCAATATTGCCCGTAACTACAACGTGGTGCGCGAAGTGTCGGAGTTTTTCCCGCGCGAAAACGATGCGCGCATTGGTGAGAACGGGGTATATAAAACCTATCTGCAAATCGGGAATCCGTTCGGGTCGATCTATGGCTTCCGGTACAAAGGCGTGTACAGAGACGAAGAAGCCACCGTCGCCAGAGATGCAAACGGAAACCCCATCACCGGACTGGACGGGCAGCCGGTATATATGCGGTTCAATTACCCGTTTACCGATTATGTGTTCCAGCCCGGCGATGCCATGTATGAAGACATCAACCACGACGGTAATATCGATGAAAACGATATGGTGTATATCGGCAATACCGTACCCAAGTATACCGGCGGTTTTGGCTTTAATGTCACCTACAAAGGAAACCTCCGGCTCATGACATTTTTCAGCTACCGGCTGAAGTACGATATGATCAACGGCGGGATGATGAATACCACGAACATGTTCGATTTTGATAACCAAAGCACCGCCGTATTGAAACGGTGGCGCAATCCGGGCGACGAGACGGATGTACCCCGCGCGCTGTACCGGAGCGGTTATAACTGGCTGGGCTCCGATCGCTATGTAGAAGACGCCTCGTTTGTGCGCTTACGGTCCGTCACCCTGAGGTACAATCTGACCAACAGGCTACTGAACAGGCTGGGACTGCGGAGTGCGGGCTTATATGCCACGGTTGAAAATCTGTTTACCTGGACCCGGTATACCGGGCAGGATCCGGATATAAGCATCCGGGGCAATGTAGACCCTTTTAGGTATGCGCAGGATAATAATTTAACACCCCCCACGAAAAACTTTTTGTTCGGGATTTCGGCGGGCTTTTAATCGATGACAAAATGGCAATGATAAAGAATATATTCTACGTCGGCATAGCACTTGTTGTATTGCTGACCGCCTCATGCGACAAGTGGCTGGAATTGAAGCCGGAAGACGGTCTGATCCGGGAAGATTTCTGGAAAACCAAGGAGCAGGTCGCTGTGGCTGTAAACGGCATCTATGCCTCCTTGCTGGAAGACCGGCTGGTAACCAACCTCTTCGCGTGGGGCGAACTGAGAGCCGATATGGTTGCCTATACCGGCTTTGCTACAATAGAAGAACTGAATCTCATGCGGGGAAATATGCTTCCGTCCAATGCGCTCAGCCATTGGGGGCAACTGTATTTTTCCATAAACCTTTGCAATACAGTCATCGCGTTCGCACCCCTGGTGCTCGAAAACGACCCCACTTTTACCCAGGAGCAGCTGGCAGCTTACCAAGCCGAGGCCTATGCGGTTCGGGCATTATTGTATTTTTACCTTTATCGCACCTTCGGCGAAGTGCCACTTCAGTTGACACCAACCTACAACGATGCAGCCATTGAACGGAAAGGCAAGAATACGAAAGAAGAAGTGTATGCGCAGATTGTGAGCGATTTGCAGTGGGCGGAACAGCATGCGCCGTTGTCGCATGGGTCGATAGCGAAAGATAAGGGACGGATAACCAGATATGCGGTACACACCTTGATGGCCGATGTTTTCCTGTGGGAAGACCGGTTTGAAGAGGCGCTCGCTGCGTGCGATAAGGTTATCGACTCCCGGCGTTTCGGACTCATCAACGCCGAAAACCAATCCATGTGGTTCAATACCGTGTTTTACGAGGGTAATTCAAACGAGAGTATCTTCGAATTTCAGTTCCACCGGGGCAAGCTCAATCCGTTTTTTAACGCCTTGATCAATGCCAACCGTCGGTTTACGGCGAGCGAGCTGGTGATGGAGGAAATCTATACGTACGACCTTATCAATATCGAGAATTATGATCGCCGGGGTAACGGCGCGGCGGTACGGAGTTCCGATATGATCATCTGGAAATTCGCCGGTGCTTCCGGTGGGCAGCAGGATATGCGAATCCGGACCGCCGATGAGTCGTTCGCCCATTGGTTTGTGTACCGCTACCCGGATGTTCTGCTCATGAAAGCCGAGGCTCTGGCTTGGCTGAACCGCGGCGCGGAAGCGCTTGAACTCGTCTATCAAATCCGGGAGCGTGCATATGCATTGGAAACGACTGATTTAAATCCCTCGCCCAATTCGGCAGAAGACATCGCTTATTTTATCCTGCAGGAACGGGCAAGGGAGTTTGCTTTTGAAGGAAAGCGCTGGTTTGACTTACTCCGCTATGCAAAGCGAAACAACTATGCCGGGATCAATACCCTGTTGGAAGCGGTACTGGTGAATGTGGAGGCCAACAGCTTCAACTCAGTACGTAACAAATTCAGGGACCCGAACGCGCATTACCTACCGGTCTTTGTCGATGAGCTTGAGCGCGACCCCTATATGGAACAGAATCCATTTTACAGATAGTAAGCATGTAAACATAAAATTAGTTCGATATGGAAACGCATAAAAAAATATCCAGCAACGTATTGGCGTTGGTATTCGCATGCTTGGGGATGATCCTGGGTTGCGTGAAGGAGAATATCGTGGTCGAAACCACTGAGCAGGTCAGCATAACGGGCTATTTCGAAGCCAATCCGGATAAATTCTCGGAGTTTGCGGCCATTCTTGACGCTGCAAATGTCTCCAGTGTACTGAACGCCTATGGGCTATATACCATTTTTGCCCCAACCAATGAGGGCGTGAGGGCATATTATCAGCGGAAAGGAAAGCAATCGGCATCCGATTTCACCGCCGCTGAATTACGCGATCTGGTACTGTTCCACCTGTTGCCCGATACCATCGGTACCACAGCCTTCACGGATGGGAAGCTGAACCGGTTGACGTATTATGGGCAACACTTGGTAACCGGTGTAGCCAATGTGGGTGGAGTGAGTAATACCGTTATTAACCGGCAGGCAAACCTGGTAGAAGGGAATATCGCCGTCAACAATGGAATAATCCATGCGATAGACCAGGTGTTGGAACCCGCCACGCAGACCGTCGCGCAACTCATTGAGTCGAACCCCGACCTGCAGATTTTCGCACGGGCGTTGCATGAAACCGGATGGTACAACAGGCTGAATGTGCTCCCTGCTGAAAACCCCGATCCCGACAGCGTAAGACGTTGGTTCACCGTGTTGGTGGAGCCGGATGCTGTTTTGGCCGAAGCCGGCTTCCCCACTTATGAAGCCTTGCGCGAACGGTTCAGCCATACCGGTAATCCGGCCGACCCGACCGACAGCCTGTATCTCTATGTCGCTTATCATGTGTTGCCTGATGCACGCTACCTGGCCGATATTGTAAGCCGGACATCCCACCCCACATGGGCACCATTGGAGGTCATCACATCGAAATATATGGGCCAGGAGGTGTTGATTAACGATGATATCTTCAACGGGATGCACGAACCCGGCATCGGTATTGACCCGGCTGCCAGCGACCGGTCGGCCACCAATGGCGTGCTGCATATCGCACAGGGACATTTCAATATCAAGTTACGCAGCCCTATACCGGTGTATTGGGACTTGGCCGACCAGCCGGAATTTAGGCGGTTGCCCGGCTTCAGGAATGGAAGCCTGGTGCATACGGTTAACCTGGCACAGGGTGGAAGCCATCTCGAAGCCATCCGATGGGAGCGGGACCATATTCAGTACCAGGCCAATGCCGGTGAAGGCCACTTCTGGGGCGACCGGATAATGATTCCCATGTCCGGAACGACCAATATCCGTAACCATTGGGTGGAATTTACCACACCGCTGCTTGTCCGGGGGAGGTATAAAGTATGGGTGTGTTACCGTACAAATCCACGTGCGCCCATTATGCAAGGGTATTTTAACGGTGTACCCTTGCCCAGAACGCTGAATATGGCTGAGTATAATATAGGGAATACGCCGGAAGGGGAGATGGAAGCACTCGGCTTCAAACGCCATACCAACAGCTCCAGCAATAACTTTGTAGGGCGTCTTCTGGGAACCATAGACGTGGAAACCACGGACAGACACATCCTGCGCTTCGAAGGCATCGCCGGCGGCGGAGATGCTAATGGAACCTGGTGGGATATGATCCATTTTATACCGGTTGATATGGATCAACTGTATCCCAAGTTTCAACCCAACGGCGAAATCGTACAACGGCCAGCCAATTAATATATGCCGCTGATAAAAATTGATTCATGAAGAGTATACAACACTTACTATGGGGTTTATTCGCGCTGACAGTTTTGGTACAATCCTGCGAAGACCCTTGGAGCAAGCATATAGCCGTTAACGACGAGGCCCTGGCGGGCAACCTGCTGGACAACCTGAAGAAGAATCCGCAATTGAGCCGGTTCGCCCAGTTACTTCAGCAGACGGGGTACGACAAGGTTATCGCATCGTCCAAAAGCTATACCGTATGGGCACCGGTCAACGCAGCCATTGATGCCCTTGATCCGGACCTCCTGGCCGATGAAGCGTATGTGAAAAAGCTTGTGGAGTTCCACTTGGCAGACCAGGCTTATTTTGCCAATAAAATTCCACAGGATTCCACCGTTCGTTTACCGACATTGGGAGGTAAAGCACTCAATATGACCGCAAACCATGTGGACGGCGTAATTCCGGTAGACAAGGATATTTACGGTGCCAATGGCGTATTGCATGTGCTCCCCGTATGTTTGACGCCCAAACCCAACGCATGGGAACAGCTCCAGGCGGTAGATGGACACGGCAGTCAGTTGAAAACATTTCTGGAGTCGCTCTATGCTTTGCAGTTTGATGTCGAGCAGTCCACGCAGATCGGCGTCAATCCGGACGGGTTACCGGTATACGACAGTGTGTTTACCTTACAGAATGTATTTTTAAACCAGGTCGCCAATCTGGAGGATGAGATGGGCGAGTACACGTTTTTCGTGGTCAGTGATGAGGTTTTCCAGCGAGAACAGCAGCGGCTATCCCGTTTTTTTGTGGATAGCACGGCAGAACTTTCGGTTTACCATGCAAGATGGAATGCGGTGAAAGATTTGGTGATTGCAGGCAATGTGCCCGTTGGTGCGCTCAATGCACCGCAATATTCCCTAGTGGACAGTGTACTTATCCAGGTTAAGCCGGCAAACGTCATAGCATCCTATGCCGTGAGCAACGGAACCGTCCACCTCGTCAACGACTACCCGTATGCATTTGAAACCAAGATCAAGCCCATTATCGTGGAAGGCGAGGCACCGGAGGAGGTCCGCGACGGACGGGGCTTCAGTGTGCGTACGCGGTTGAATCCAGACGGTCAGGTGTTCTATGATTTACTGATTCAGAACCACGGAGTTAACGGTATGTGGGTGCGGTATTTTCCACGGCTGTATTCAGGGCGTTACCGGGTATATTGGCGAGTTATCCGTGATGCGGATCTGGGATTGGTCCCTGCGGCGGATGCGGAAGATCTGGTGCACTTTCCGATGAAGGTGACCTGGGGAGAAGATCCGCTGACCGCACCGGGCACCGATGGATTCGGCTACCGGCCGGCACCCGTCATCAACAACGGCAACGGCACATTTTCTCCGGACTACAGCGAACATTTACTGGGCGAACTGACGGTGGACAGGTACGGGCTTTTTAGCTTATACCTTGTGGGTAATACGACCACGGCGAACGGCACGAATACGTTATTACTTGATTACCTGAGGTTGGAACCCATCTATTAATACAATAAGCGGAATAGGTTATGCAAAAACTTCTAAATAGGCGCGATGGTATCTGGTTTGCCACCATGGTTTGGTTGTTGGGATGCCAGCTTTCATACGCACAGCCAGTGGATTCATTGAACCGGACGCCGGAGAAAACCGGTATCGGCCAACTGACGATTAAGGGGAAAGTGGTATCTGCTTCCACGGGTGAGCCGATAGCGGGCGTGCATGTTGAGGTGGCGGGCTATTCTTCCGAGTTTACGGATGATGCCGGCGGATTCGTGATCGGTGTACCCCATACCGATGCCGTGCTGCAGGCATCGGCAGTGGGCTTTCTTCCCAAACGGGTAGCGGTATCCGGAAAGCCGGCCATTGAGTTGTCGCTAATTGAGGAGGGTTATCCAACGTTTTTTGCGGACGTTCAGACCCCCACGGTAGGGAAACAGCCGTTAAGTACCCAGCCATGGGCAATTCATAACGTAAGCATGGCCGATAAATGGCCAGCTAACAGTGAAACACCGGATAGCTACCTCCAAGGCCGTGTGGCCGGTCTTCACGCAATCCGCCGCGCTGGAACCCCCGGTTCGGGAGCAAACTTGTTCCTGCGGGGTTTTTCGTCAATCTATGCGAACAACCAACCCCTCATCGTGGTAGACGGGATGATTTATGACAATAAGATATACGCCCCATCCATCATTCCGGGGCATGCCAGCAACCCGTTCGGTATGCTAGACTTGCGCGATATCGATGACATCACTGTGGTCAAAGACGGCGCATCGCAGTACGGCACGCGATCGGCAAACGGTGTCATCCTGATTACTACGGCGCGCGCAAAAGAAGAAGCTACACACATTGACTTCGCTGCCTACGGTGGTCTCAATGCAACGGTAGCCGCACTCCCCGTGATGGGTAGTTCGGATTACCGCGTATTTCTTTCCGACCTGTACCAGAGCCGGGGGATGACTCCCCAAGAGATAGGCAGGATCCCCTTCATGCGGGACGACCCTAACCCCGATTATTACCGCTACCATAACCATACCGATTGGCAACGCGAAGTGATGAGCAACGGGTATAACCAGAATTATTATCTGAAGGTAACAGGTGGAGACAATATTGCGACTTATGGCCTTTCAGTGGGGTATAACCATCAGGAAGGCTTGTTTACCAATACCGGCTTAGACCGTTACCATACCCGCTTCAACGGTGCGCTGAACCTGAGTCAGAAGTTAGACGCTACGGTCAGCCTTGCGTTCACCTCAACGCAGCAGGACCTTCGCAGTCAGGGCGAAGATTTCCGTACTAACCCCTTGTTGTTGTCGCAGATCAAAGCGCCTTTCCTTGCCACACATGTCGTATCAGACGAGGGGCAGGTGTCTCCAAACCTGGCAGAACTGGATATCTTCAACGTGAGTAACCCGATGAGTGTTATCGAAAACATGATCGGGAGTAGCAGTAATTACCGGTTTTTTGGCTCAACAAGTTTCAACTATCGGTTTAATGAACAGTTCAGCGCCCATACGTTATTCGGGGTCACCTTTGACAAGGTGCGTGAAACCGTGTTTATCCCTGAACGTGGTATTGCGCCAGATACGATGCGGCGAGCGGTTATCCGCAACCAGTCGGGTGTAAATCTGTCGCGGTATTACGCCTTGTATAACGACACCCGGTTGTCTTTCCGCCGGTCATTTAATCATGTAAGCCGACTGACAGCCAGCTTGGGCATACGCTATAACCACAGTCAAAGCGAAAATGACAGTGGATTCGGGTTTAATTCGGCGACGGATGATTTGGTCACCGTGGGCCATGGGGTGGGTGAACTCCGGCAGTTGGCAGGCAGTTTGGGCCGCTGGAACTGGCTCAATACTTATTTGACGGCCGATTATCAATACCGCAACCGCTATTTGCTGTCAATGAATGTTGCCGCGGATGCCTCTTCCAGGTTCGGTACCGAAGTAAACAGTCTGCGGATAGGCGGTGTGCCGTTTGCGGTATTACCCTCCTTGGCGGCTGGCTGGCTGCTGTCTTCTGAACCGTTCATGGCGGCAGCCAATGGTATAGACCTGTTGAAGCTCCGTGTGAGTTACGGTTTAACCGGCAATGACGACATCGGGAATTATACGGCGCGCAAGTATTATACTTCCCAGAATCTGCTTGGCATGCAAGGGTTGGTACGGGGAAACATCGGTAATCCCGGTTTGAGGTGGGAAACCGTAGAAAAGGTGAACGTAGGGATAGATATGGCGTTTTTCAACGAAAGATTGCAGTTGACCGCTGACGTGTACCGCAGCCATACGCGCGATTTACTGATTTGGCAACAAGTGCCGGCAGAAACAGGTATGCAGCATATGCTTACCAATCAGGGTGCCATGCGTACACATGGAGTCGATGTGTATGCCTTCGGCCGTCTGGCCCGCGCGGCGCTGAAATGGGATATGGGTATCCTGTTCAGCATGTACCGGAACCGCGTTGTAGACCTGCCGCTGGGGAGCATCGTCACCACATTCGGAGGTGCAAGTTACGTGACGGCCGAAGGGCAGGCCGCCAACCAGTTCTACGGTTATAAAACCGATGGATTATTCCTTACGCAGCAGGAAGCCGCAGACGCCAGGCAGTACAACCGCCAGAACGGGGTGTTGGTTGAGGTGGCCGGCGGGGATGTCCGTTTCGTCAATATACACGATGCACCCGAAGATCAGGCAGCCGGTATCACCGTGATTGACGAAAACGACCGGCAGGTGATTGGCGACCCCAACCCGGATTTCACGGGTATGTGGAGCAACCACTTAAAATGGCATCGCTGGGCGCTTGACGTTCATGTGGCCTTCAGCTATGGAAATGACATCTATAATGCGCAACGGGCAGCGCTTGAAACCCAGGCCAGCACCGCTAACCAATCGCTGGCCGTCAGGAACCGCTGGCGAACCGATGGCCAGGTCACCGATATGCCGCGTTTGGCATGGGGTGATCCGCTCGGCAATGCTCGTTTTTCCGACCGCTGGATCGAAGACGGCTCGTTTGTCCGGTTACGTACCGTGGCACTCAGTTATACCATCCCGGGCGGGCTGAAATTCATCAATAACCTGTCGGTTTACCTGACAGCCAATAACTTGTTTACATTGACCCGGTACAAAGGATACGATCCCGAGATGAGTGCCGCGCCAACGATTTTCGGCCAAGGTGTGGACATGTGGGGCGAACCGATATTCCGGAGTACGCAACTCGGAATACGGATTGGGTTTTAAGCATTTTAATGGTGGAAAGCATGAACATGAAAAAGACAACGATAAAAACGAAGCCTGCACTGTTGCCCTTGATTGCGGTGCTGATCAGTATGGTCAGCCAATCGTGCACGAAATTTTTCGAGTTGCTGCCGGAAGACGCCGTAGACGAGTCTCAGATGTACCGGCATGTGTATGACGCTGATGCGGCGGTCATCGGCATCTACGGCAAATTACCGGAACTGGCCAGGCAGTATCTCGTATGGAATGAGCTGCGCGGCGACTTGATGGACGTGACCATGAACAGCGATCACCACCTGGTCCAAATCAACAATCATCAGGTGCAGCCGGATAATCCCTACGCCAATCCGCGGGATTTCTATGAAGTGATCCTGAACTGCAACGACGCGCTTGCCAATTTTGCGGCCATGCGAAAGGACGGGCGACTCATGGAAAGCGAATTCGTAACCCGTTATTCAGATATCGGTATGCTGCGTACCTGGCTATACCTGCAGTTAGGTATCCATTTCGGAACCGTTCCGTATGTGACCCAGCCCGTGGATCGGCCAACGCACGTGACCGACCCTTCGTTATTTCCGAAGCTTCCATTCGAGCGGTTGCTGGACAGCTTAATTACTTTTGCCGAGTCGCTCCCTTTTCAGGAAGAATATCCTGCCGGAACCACGCTGCTGACGACCGTAGACGGCTATAATACCCGTAAGATATTCGTCATGAAAAGCCTGGTACTGGCCGACCTCCACCTTTGGAAAGGCAATTACCGGACGGCCGCCACGCACTACCGCAAAGTTATGGAAAAGGGGGGCGAGTATACTAATTTAGACGATTTTTACGGCACATACCGTCTCACTTACGTCGCTTTCTTAACCGGAGAAAATTGGATAAACATTTTTAGTGCTCCCTTCGGTGAGCGTGTTTCCAATTACGAGAACATCTGGATGATGCCGTATGACCGCAATTTTGAGCCGGAAAATCCGTTTATCCCCTTATTCGCCAATCAGGGTGCGGGGCGTTACCTGTTGCGCCCGTCGGAATTTATCATGCAGTATTGGGACGAACAGATGCGGGGGCTGACACCATTTGACCTGCGCGGCCGGACGCGCTCTTACGTCATGAACGGTGGACAGCCGGTGGTTAATAAGCACATCGCTACGTATCATGCGGCCGATCCCTTCCAGACCACCGGCAAATGGATCCTCTACCGCGCTGGCGCGGTTCACCTTCGGTTCGCTGAAGCGGCTAACCGCGATGGCTACCAAAAACTGGCTTATGCGCTACTCAATGGCGGGATCATGTTTACCTACGACCCCACACCCGGGATAAATGGCCGGGATGTTACCGACATCATGAACACCTTGCATTACCCCGCGCCTTATGATTTCGACGCCCGGATGGGCGACTTTCCCCGCTTCCGCAGCGACTGGCACCGGAATACGGGTATCCGCGGACGTGCTGGGTTATCGCATTCATTGATCGCGCCGGCCGATTCAGCGCGGTTTTTCGATATGACCAACCCTGATCCCTACCTGCGCGAAGTGGTGGAGGGTCATGGTTTAACGCTGTATATGGAAGAAAAGCTGCTGGCTGAAGGCGCACTGGAACTGGCCTTCGAAGGGTATCGCTGGCCCGACCTCCTGCGCATTGCATTGCGGAGGGAGAAAGAAGCACCCGGTACGGGAGGGCAATTGCTGAAACAGTGGATGGATGCAAAATTCGAACGGTCGGGACAAACGCTTGCGGTGGATTTATCGAATCCGCAGCATTGGTATCTGCCGTTTAACTGGCACTGATGCTAACGGCAACAAAAGGGAATATACCGAATGATTGACCTAACTTTAAAAAACGGAATGCAATGAACAGGAATTACGCGTGCTTCGCCGTTGTGCTGCTTATTTTGATGCAATTGGGAAACAGGCATTTGTTTGCCCAAAGCACCCCCACGAATCAATGGCAATTGCTGGGGAGGGGAGAGGAAATTGCCAGTGGTGCCTCGGCCTTTACTAGTATGGCCGCTGTCACGAATTACGAAGGTAACCGAGAAGCGACACCTTATATCGCCTTTGTCGAAAATAACATTGCCAAGGTGAAGCGGCTGGCGGGCGGGCTGTGGCAGCAGGTGGGTGGCGATGTTTCTCCGGGCAATGCCTCGCACACGAACATTTTTGCCGACGGGGGTAACCGGCTATACGTGGCCTACGCGGATCTGGCCAACGGCAATCGTTTGGCGGTTAAGCGGTTCAACGCGGCCACGCAGGCATGGGAGCCGCTTGGCGGCGACCCGTACGTTTCGGAGGGTTCCATACTGAACGGCACGAGCCAGCTGCGTGTCTCCCGGAATAACTGGATGGCCTTCGACCGGAACAACGTTCCCTACGTGGTGTACGCGGAGATGGGTTCGGGCGGCCGCCCCCACGTGAAGCGTTTCGTGAACGGTTCATGGGAGCTGGTCGGTTCGGGCGGATTTGCTGCAGAGCGGGCATCGGGAGTTTGCATAGCGTTCGATGAGGGGGATACGCCTTACGTGACGTATGCCGGGGGCGACGGCAGCACGGGCGACCTCCGTGCGTTCCGGTTTTCGGGAGGGGCCTGGGCGGCGCTTCCGGCTTCGGGCATCGGCGGAGTGCGTCATGCATCGTCGGTGGTGCTTGACGGTCGGCTGTACGTCCTGTACATGGACGCCAGCACGAACAGCTTCGGCACGGTGTCGTTTCTGGATCTTTCCACGGGGGCATGGACAGCGGTGTTCGGTGGCCGTCTTTCGGGGCGCAACACGGAAGTGCTGACACTGGCCAAAGACGGGCTGGGCAACCTGTACGCATCGTTTCAGGACGTCATCACGAACAACTCGGGCCGCAGCGTGGTGCGGGTGCGCCGGTTGGCGGCAGGTGCCGACACTTGGGATGAATTGACTGCAGGAGGAGCATCTGAATCGGGAGTGGACGAGCCGGGATTTGAGTCGTTTCTGTATGTAGATAAACAAGGGAACCCCTATATCAGTTATGTAAAGGCAAATGCGGGGGGAGTAAACACCCCTATCGTACGTAAATTTGACCTCATACAAGTGCCGCCAGCGGCAGAAAGGGGGCCTTACAATGCATGGGAACTGTTGGGAGAAGGGCAACAGGTGGCGTCAGGTGCTTCAACGTATACTTCGGTGGCCACCATCCGGGAATATGGTACTACAGCAACTTATGTGGCGTTTGTAGAAAATGGCGTGGCCAGGGCAAGGCGGCAATTGTACGGGATGTGGGAATGGGTCGGCGGGGATATTTCTCCGGGCAATGCTTCGCACACAAACATTTTTGCCGACGGGGGTAACCGGCTATACGTGGCCTATGCGGACCTGGCCAACGGCAATCGCTTGGCGGTTAAGCGGTTCAACGCGGCCACGCAGGCATGGGAGCCGCTTGGCGGCGACCCGTACGTTTCGGAGGGTTCCATACTGAACGGCACGAGCCAGCTGCGTGTCTCCCGGAATAACTGGATGGCCTTCGACCGGAACAACGTTCCCTACGTGGTGTACGCGGAGATGGGTTCGGGCGGCCGCCCCCACGTGAAGCGTTTCGTGAACGGTTCATGGGAGCTGGTCGGTTCGGGCGGATTTTCTGCAGAGCGGGCATCGGGAGTTTGCATAGCGTTCGATGAGGGAGATACGCCTTACGTGACGTATGCCGGGGGCGACGGCAGCACGGGCGACCTCCGTGCGTTCCGGTTTTCGGGAGGGGCCTGGGCGGCGCTTCCGGCTTCGGGCATCGGCGGAGTGCGTCATGCATCGTCGGTGGTGCTTGACGGTCGGCTGTACGTCCTGTACATGGACGCCAGCACGAACAGCTTCGGCACGGTGTCGTTTCTGGATCTTTCCACGGAGGCATGGACAGCGGTGTTCGGTGGCCGTCTTTCGGGGCGCAACACGGAAGTGCTGACACTGGCCAAAGACGGGCTGGGCAACCTATACGCGTCGTTTCAGGACGTCATCACGAACAACTCGGGCCGCAGCGTGGTGCGGGTGCGCCGGCTGGCGGCAGGTGCCGACACCTGGGGTGAACTGGACGCCGGCGGGAGTTCCGAAATCGGTATTGACGAACCCGGTTACGATCTTTTCCTGCATGTAGACCGCTACAATCAACCCTATGTGGCATATGTAAAAGCTAATGCCAGCGGTGTGAATACACCGGTTGTACGGCGTTTCAACCTGAATTTATCGCCCGATACGGAAGAACCCGACGAAGTGGTAACCACCCCAAAACAGCTGGAAACACTGGACAGGGGGCTGGTGGCCGTGCGCACGGCGCCCGATAAGGTGTACATCGGATGGCGGCTGTTTGGTACCGACCCCACGGATATCGCATTCAACGTATACCGTGGTGATGAGCGGATTAATGACGAACCGATTGCCAACTCAACCAATTTTGTAGACGAGACCGAAGACTTGACCGCCACGTATGCCATACGTCCTGTAGTAGGCGGCGAAGAACAGGCCGCAACCTATCCGGTGCGCGTATGGGACAGTAACTTTCTTTCGATACCATTGGATATCCCGCAGGGTGGCACGACACCCGATGGAGTAAATTATACCTATACACCCGGTGACGCGAGCGTGGGCGATCTGGATGGCGACGGACGGTACGAGATTATCCTGAAGTGGGACCCTACCAATCAGAAGGACAATGCTCATGACGGCTATACGGGCAATGTATACATTGACGCATACCGGCTGGATGGAACGAAGTTGTGGCGGATTGATTTGGGTAAAAACATCCGGGCGGGAGCACACTATACCCAGTTCATCGTGTATGACCTTGATGGCGATGGGAAGGCCGAAATCGCCATGAAGACAGCCGACGGCACGGTGGACGGTACCGGTATGGTCATTGGCGATGCGGAGATCGATCACCGCAACGAAGCGGGCCGCATATTGGCGGGCCCCGAATTTTTGACCATTTTCAATGGGCTAACCGGGGCAGCTATGGCTACAACGGACTATTTGCCGGCCCGCGGAAACGTCAGCAGTTGGGGCGACGATTGGGGCAACCGTTCGGAGCGTTACGTTGCTGCGGTAGCTTACTTGGACGGAGCGCGGCCAAGCTTGGTCATGGGCAGGGGATACTACACCCGGCTGGTGCGTGTAGCCTGGGATTGGCGCGATGGTGAACTTACCCACCGATGGACATTCGATAGCAATGATCCCGGCAATGAAGCCCATGCCGGGCAGGGCAACCACCAGATGACCGTGGGCGATATTGATGACGACGGCAAAGACGAAATCATCAACGGCGCCAGCATCATCAATGACAACGGACGTCCGTATGCCGCCAACGGCCGGGGCCATGGCGATGCCTTACACATGACCCGTATGTTCCCCGACCGTCCAAACCAGCAGATTTGGCAGTCATATGAAGATCCGGCAACGTTTGGAGAATATGGGGCGGAGCTACGCGATGCCAAGACTGGAGAAACCCTCTTCGGTGTGCCGGCCAGCAATGATGTAGGCCGTGCGATGGCAGCGGACATCGACCCCAACTATCCCGGTTATGAATTATGGAGCACAGCCAATGGTAATGTGTACAACGGAACGGGAGAGGTTATCAGCACCAACCGGCCGAGCATCAACTTCGGTATCTGGTGGGATGGCGACTTGCAGCGCGAATTGCTGGATGGAACCGTTATCGATAAATGGAACCCGGTAACAAAGAACGCTCAGCGATTGGTTTCGTTTTTCCAGTCGGCCAACGCCGAAAGCATCAACGGTACCAAGGCTACCCCCAACCTTCAAGCTGATATCTTGGGCGACTGGCGGGAAGAAGTTATATACCGGACGTCAGACAACTCCCGGTTGCTTATTTTTACAACCACCATACCAACGGAATACCGTATCCATACGCTGATGCATAATCCACAGTACCGCACAGCCATTGCCTGGCAGAACAGCGGATACAACCAGCCCCCGTATCCAAGCTTTTATCTTGGCGAGGGCATGGAAATGCCCGAACCACCGAATATTGAGCTTACGGAGGTTGAAAAGCAACCGCAAGACATCGACTTCCCTGATGTGGGGTATAAGTCGGTTAAAGATGAACCTTTTGACCCGGGTGCAGTGGCAACATCGGCATTACCTGTCACCTATATGAGCGCCGATCCGTCCATAGCCGACGTAGTCAATGGACGTATTGTTCCCAAGGGTGTCGGCACGGTCACTATCACTGCAGTGCAGCAGGGAAATGCGCTTTGGTTGCCGGCAGAAACCACCCGAGACATTACGTTCCTCGAACTGATGCCCCAATCCATTGCTTTTGATCCGCTGGATAAACTGATTACCGAATATGACGACCTGGATCCCGGCGCGACCGCAAGCTCTGGTCTCCCTGTTGCTTACATCAGCAGTGACGAGTCAATAGCCATCATTGTGGATGGGAAAATCCGGGGAATAGCCGGAGGAACGGTAATCATCACCGCTGTGCAGGAGGGTGACGACTATTGGGAAGCCGCATCTCCCGTATCACATGAACTGCTGGTAATCCCACGGGCCGCCCAAACCATCGCCTTCCATCCCATACCGGAACTGAAGGTGGATCACGGCGACTACGACCCGCAAGCGACAGCGACATCGGGGCTGCCCGTTATTTATACGAGCAGCAATACCGATGTAGCCCGGGTCATCGACGGCAAAATCCGGATATTCCGCGAGGGGACGGCTACCATCGTAGCCAGCCAGCCGGGCGACTCGCTATGGTATGCGGCACCGGATGTTGCGCACACGCTCGTGGTAGTTGGTCCCGATGAACCGGAGGTAAGTAGCGCGGTATCGCCCAATGGCGATGGTGAAAACGACATTCTCTTCATCGAGGGTATCCAGAATTACCCCCAGAACTGGTTGGTCATCATGGACCGCAATGGCGTGGAGGTGTTCCGTATAGCGGGATACAACAACCGAGATAAGGTGTTTGATGGAAGAAGCAGTACCAACAGATTGCTGCCCCAAGGTACATATTTCTACATATTGGAAACCACGTACAAGGGAGAGACTAAACGCAGGAAGGGGTGGTTCATGCTTAAATATCAATGATAAAAGTTAGAATTATGCTACGAATGATTGTAAAAAACGCCCGGTACCTGCTGACGGCCATCGGACTTATCAGTACAGCGGCCGCTCAGCAGCCTATCATGTATACGCAATATACGCATGATTTGACCTACATCAATCCCGCTTATTCGCTGATACAGGGTCAGGGGGCTATCAATACCATCCTGCGCCGGCAGTGGGTGGGTATGGATGATGCTCCCACTACATTTTTTCTGAACGGCTATATACCTATCCACCAATTCGGTGCTTCAGCAGGAATCAACGTCATGCACGACCGTCTCGGTCCGGAACGCTTTATGGATGCCGGTGTGTTCGTCGCCAAGTCGGTGCGCCTGTCCGAAAAAACCTACATGGGCACAGCATTGGGCGTAAGCATCAAACGCTACGAATTGAATGCGTCGCAGTATGCTCCGCGCGACGCGGTGTTCCGCAATGATGAAAGGGAGACCACGGGCAACCTGGCAATCGGGCTTACCCTGTATGAGCCGGACAAGTTCTATGTAAGCGTGTCGGTACCCCGCATCAATTTCCGGTTTTTGGAAGATGCACGGGAAGGGGCCGAGCAATATTTCAGGAACAATTATTATGGAGCTGCGGCCTACTTGGTTAACCTGGGGGGAGGGATCAAGCTGAAGCCAGCGATGTTGGTAGCCATCACGCCCGAGCAGCCCGTGCTGGCCGATTTCGCCGCTACCGCGTATCTGAAAGACTTGGTTGGCTTCGGTGTGAGCTACCGTACCACAGATAACCTCGGCTTCCTGGGGTATGTGTTTATTGATCGCTTCCGTATCGGATATACCTATCAATTCGGGCTCCATAGCCACTTGGCTTCCGGACGGTTCAGCAGCGCTACCCATGAGGTAGGGCTGGGTTATCGCTTCGGCAGTGCAAAAAGGGGGGGACTATTATAAAACGGTTAACCATTCAGCGATGAAGAATTTATATTACGTGCTGTTTATCAGCGGGATGCTATCGGCGGTAGGTGCGGTGGCCCAGCCACAGACATATGTGCTTGTGCACGGTGCCTGGGGCGGCGGCTGGTCATTCAAAAAGACAGACTCCCTATTGCGCACGATGGGCAATGAAGTCTACCGCCCCACGCTCACCGGTCTGGGCGAACGCGTGCACCTCGCTTCCGAAGCCGTTGATTTAGAAACACACATCAAGGATGTGATAAATGTCATTTTGTTTGAAAACCTGCACAACGTCGTGCTTGTCGGGCACAGCTATGGCGGCATGGTCGTAACCGGGGTAGCCGACAGCCTGCCGGAACGTATCGGTAAATTGATCTACCTGGATGCGTTTGTGCCGGACGACGGCCAGAGTGCTTTCTCGGCACGGGGCTCGGATAATCAAGGCAGGGGGATGCGCACCGAAAACGGCCTGATTCCGCCGTTTGGAAAAAAGGAGGGACTTCCGCGGGATGTACCGCATCCGGCCAAGACATTTTCCCAGCCAATCCGGCTGAAAAACCCCGTACGGCTAAAGCTGCCAACCACCTACATCCTCACTTATGAAGGCGATAATCCGGAAAAAGATACGTTTGCTCCGTTTGCCGCGAAAGCGAAGCAGATGGGATGGAAGACCATCAATATGCAGGCCGACCATAATCCGCAGATGACCATGCCGCAGGTACTTGCGGAACTGCTGGAAGAAGAGGGGCGAGCTCATTGATTTAATGTAAAGATTTCAGAAGAAGTTTTATTTTTTCGTATTAGGAAAAATATGGTTGAGGTGATAAACCCTCCAAAGTCAATTCATCTTCGCTCCGAGGCGCGTTTCAAAAATGAACGGGGTGAAAATTGTTTTCACGCCCGGTGAATCTTCCGATTCAGCCCGTTGTTGCCGGCTTCCGATGCCGACGGTTTGGGGAGCATTGCATTTTTGGGCTGAATTATGCGCTCTGGCGGCTTTAAATTTTGGATGGGCTAATGTTCCGCCAAGAAAAAGAAAGCCGCATAGGCGATACGTTTATTTTTTTCATAACAAGAAATTTGTGTTTGGTCGAAAAATCGCCAGTTCCTTTTCCGGCTATCGGATTTCGATCTAAGAATGAGGACAGAATGGGGAAAAACGAAACATTTTTACCGGAGTTTTGCACGATTTTTACCGGATGCGCAAGGGGTATAGCTGTAGATTTGCAGGAACCCGATTTCTTCACTTCGTGATAGACCTATGATGATATTAAACAATATACGTTTTTTGAAAATTTGCTTGTCGCTGGTTGCCTACCTTGTCTTGGTTTATACCGCGACAGCACAAAACCGCGCCAAGTATAATTTCAATCCCGGATGGAAGCTGCTCGAGACGGATGCCGCCGACGCCCGGCAGAAAGACTTCGATGAGTCGGGCATGAAGGCAGTGACCTTGCCCCATGCGTGGAACGAGGATGATGCTTTCCGGCTGGCCATTGACAAACACCGCACGGGGGTGGTCTGGTACCGGAAGCATTTCCGGCTACCGCCGGCCGACCGCGGGAAAAAGGTGTTTATCGAATTTGAAGGTGTGCGCCAGGCGGCAACTGTATACATTAACGGCAGGTATGTCGGGCTACATGAAAACGGCGTGATGGCCTTTGGCTTTGACATTACCGAATTCCTGGACCCCGCAGGGGACAACGTGATAGCTGTGCGTGTGGACAACGATTGGGGTTACCGGGAACAGGCCACCGACACCAAATTTCAGTGGGCCGACCGGAATTTCAACGCCAATTACGGCGGGATACCTAAAAATGTGTGGCTGCACGTCACTGAAAAACTGTACCAGACGTTGCCTTTATACTCCTTCTTGCAAACCACCGGCACCTATATCTATGCCACGGCGCTGGATATCCCGGCTAAGTCTGCTGTGGTGGTGGCCGAGAGCGAAGTAAAAAATGAATGGGATACGCCCCGGACGTTTACCTTTGAAGTGGCGGTCCTTGACGCCGACGGTAAACCGGTAAAGACATTCGGGAACGACGCGTTTACTGTTCATCCGGGTGGGACGCACCGTGTATCTGCGCAGGCTAAACTGGAGGGGCTCAATTTTTGGAGTTGGGGATATGGGTACCTGTATACAGTGATTACCCGCCTGCGGGTGGACGGGGAGATCGTTGATGAATTGTATACGAAGACGGGTTTCCGGAAGACGGACTTCCGTGAGGGCATGGTTTACCTGAACGACCGCGTGCTGATGATGAAAGGATATGCGCAGCGCACCAGCAACGAGTGGCCTGCTGTCGGCATGTCTGTGCCGCCTTGGCTGAGTGACTTTAGCAACCGCCTGATGGTGGAAAGCAACGCCAACCTGGTCCGCTGGATGCATGTAACCCCATGGAAGCAGGACGTAGAATCGTGCGACCGCGTGGGGCTGCTGCAGGCCATGCCCGCTGGCGATGCCGAACATGATGTGGAAGGTCCGCGCTGGGAACAGCGGAAGCAGTTGATGCGCGATGCTATCATCTATAACCGCAATAGCCCCAGCATCGTATTCTATGAGAGCGGCAACAAAGGTATCAGTGAACAGCATATGCGCGAAATGAAAGCGATTCGCGACACATATGACCCCCATGGCGGCCGTGCCATCGGTTCGCGGGAAATGCTGGACAGCGAGGTGGCGGAATATGGCGGGGAAATGCTTTATATCAACAAGAGTGCACGCATTCCCCTCTGGGCGATGGAATATTCGCGCGATGAAGGGCTGCGGAAATACTGGGATGAGTTTTCGCCGCCCTACCATAAAGACGGCGATGGCCCGCCATACCGTGGCGAGTCGGCCGCGGCCTATAATCGCAACCAGGACAGTCATGCGATAGAGAACGTCATCCGCTGGAATGAATTCTGGCGTCAGCGTCCGGGCCGGGGCCGGCGGGTAAGTTCGGGCGGCGTTAACATCATCTTCTCAGATTCCAATACCCACTTCCGCGGAGCGGAAAACTACCGGCGCAGCGGTGAGGTGGACCCGATGCGGATACCGAAGGATGGCTTTTTTGCCCACCAGGTGATGTGGAACGGCTGGGTGGACGTTGACGAGCACGGCGCACACATCATCGGGCATTGGAATTATGAGCCGGGCGTCACCAAGCCGGTGCATGTGGTGGCTACGGGTGAGCGTACCGAGTTGCTGCTCAACGGGAAAAGTCTGGGATTCGGCGAACGGAGCGAAAATTTCTTGTTTACGTTTAAGGATGTCAACTGGGAACCGGGGGTGATCAAGGCGGTTACTTATGATGCCGAAGGTCGGACCCTGGCAACCGCCGAAATCAGAACGGCGGGTGAGCCCGCGGCGGTAAGACTGACGGCCCGGCACCACCCGGAAGGCTTCAGGGCGGACGGGGCCGACCTGGCATTAATTACTGTGGAAGTGGTGGACGCCCATGGCAATCGTTGCCCCACCGCATTGAATACGATTGAGTTTGAGCTGGACGGTCCGGCGGAATGGCGTGGCGGAATTGCCCAAGGGCCGGATAACTACATTCTTTCCAAGCAGTTGCCTGTAGAATGCGGCGTCAACCGGGTATTGGTGCGCAGCAGCCCTGTTGCCGGCACCATTACCGTGAAGGCACGGTCCGAAGGGCTGGCGCCTCATGAAATCACGCTGAATACCACATCCGTGGAGGTTAGCCATGGCCTGTCGCTGTACAAGCCGGCCGATGGCCTGCGGCCCGTATTCACGCGGGGGCCTGCACCGATGGGTGAATCGTTTACTCCGACAAGAAAATCGGCGGTGATCGTCGGTGCCACGGCCGGCGCCAACGCGGTGGAAGTGCAATCGAGTTATGATGATAATGAACGGACGGGATGGAGCAATGATGGTAATCTGCAGACGGCGTGGATTACCTACGAACTGGCTGAGGAAACTTCCATCAGCGTGGTGGAACTGAAACTGAACAACTTCCGCACACGGAGCTATCCGATCCAAATACTGGTGGATGGTGAAGAGGTATTCCGAGGTAATACACCGCCCAACTTAGGCTATGTCACCCTGCCTTTCAACGAAAAGCGGGGGAGAAGTGTAACGATTAGGTTGCTGCCCGAGCGTGTCCGGCTTCGGGAGACATCCGTAGGCACGGAGGTGTCGGGAAAGAAACTGGGTGACGGTTTAGCGCATGCCGATATCAAGGGAAAATATGTGTTGAGTATTATTGAAGCTGAGATTTATGAAATTCTTTAAGAAGAAAGCCGTGCAGTTAGCAGCAAGTATGCTGCTGGCTGCCACACAGCAGACCGTCGCCCAGCGCCAGATGGAGCGCTTGGACAGGGGGGTGGTGGCACTCGCCGCCAAAGAAGGTGAAGTGTTCGTCTCCTGGCGGTTACTGGCAGATGATCCCCCGGAGGTGGCATTTAATATTTACCGGACCGACGGGCAAGGGAATTCGGAAAAGCTGAACGGAACACCGCTGGCCGGCCCCACGTATTATGTGGATACAAAGCTTCCCACGCAATCAAGCGCAATTGGTTATTTCGTGAAGCCGGTGGTAGGCCAACAGGAAGGCGAGGCATCACCGGTATGCCGGGTGGACTTGAATGACTTTGCCAATTACCTAACCATTGATCTGGAGCCGCTGCCGGGGTATACCGCGGGCGATGCATCGGTGGGCGACCTGGACGGGGACGGTGCATATGAAATCGTGCTGCACCGTACGGGCAGGGCACGGGACAATTCGCACGACGGATTTACGGATCCCCCGGTGCTGGAGGCATACAAGCTGGACGGAACTTTTCTCTGGCGCATCTATCTTGGCCGGAATATCCGGGAAGGGGCGCATTACACCCAGTTCATGGTGTATGATCTGGACGGCGATGGGAAGGCAGAGGTGGCCTGTAAAACGGCAGACGGAACCATCGATGGCATGGGTGTCACTATTGGCGATAGTACGAAGGACTGGCGCAACGAGCAAGGGCGGATACTGGAGGGGCCGGAGTTTCTCACCGTATTCGAAGGTGCCTCGGGTAGAGCATTGGCTACCGTTGATTACATACCGGGAAGAGACCCTATTGATGGGTGGGGAACGCCGCGCCACACGGATAACCGGGGCAACCGATCCGACCGCTTTCTGGCAGCTGTGGCTTACCTGGACGGCCGCCTCCCCAGCCTCGTGATGTGCCGTGGTTATTATGCGCGCTCGGTGATTGCAGCATGGGATTTCCGGCATGGAAAATTGACGCAGCGGTGGGTGTTTGATTCCAAAAATGGAACGGATCCCTATTCCGGGCAAGGATTTCATAACCTGAGCGTTGCGGATATTGACGGCGACGGGAATGATGAGATTATCTACGGGGCCATGGTGGTAGACCATGACGGGCAACCGCTTTATACAACCGGATGGGGGCACGGGGATGCCCAGCATCTGGGCGACCTGATACCTTCGCGGCCGGGGTTGGAAATCTTCACTGTGCATGAAAAACCGCCGGTACATCGTCCGGGCGCCGCGTTGCGTGATGCGCGCACGGGTGAAGCGCTATGGCTGGGAGCCTTCGGGCAGGATGTCGGCCGGGGCGTTGCGGCAAATATCGATGCGGATAATCCAGGGGCTGAATTCTGGTTTTCGGGATCTGGCGGGCTGCTGAATGCGGATGGAAAACGGATAGGACCGCAGCCCAGTTCAACCAATTTCCTTATCTGGTGGGATGGCGACTTAACCCGTGAACTACTGGATGGCATCACCATTGATAAATACAGGCATGGACCGATTTTCAGGGCCGAAGGGTGCGTGGCTATCAATGGTACGAAAGCGACGCCCGTGCTGAGTGCCGATATCCTTGGCGACTGGCGCGAGGAGGTGATTTTCCCCACGGCCGATCACCGTTCGCTGCGCATCTATTCAACCACCATACCAACACCGCACCGGCTGGTTACGTTGATGCGCGACCCGCAATACCGGTTGAGTGTGGCCTGGCAGAACGTAGCATATAACCAACCCCCGCATAC
Source organism: Parapedobacter composti (assembly GCF_900112315.1). Lineage (GTDB taxonomy): Bacteria > Bacteroidota > Bacteroidia > Sphingobacteriales > Sphingobacteriaceae > Parapedobacter > Parapedobacter composti. Next base: position 356,441 of record NZ_FOLL01000001.1, read on the forward strand.
CAGCTTTTACATGGGGGAAGATAGACCACCCAAGAAACCGTCGCAACAATAGACTAACCGCAAACAGATAGTTTATGATTAAATACCACTGGTTATTGGTTACATGGCTAAGCTTGTTCGCATCCGTATCTGCACAGGCTGATTACGGCAGCAAGCTGCCCGAGCAGGCAGCGGTGCTGCAACAGCTTCGGCGAGCCAATAATTATTTCATGGAAAAATGGCCCGACGCGGGCAAAACCATTGTTACCAACCGTGAACGTCCGGCCAATATCTGGACAAGGGCCGTATATTATGAAGGATTGATGGCTCTTTACACGATCGATGCCGACAAACGGTATTTTGACTATGCCATTCAATGGGGAGAAAAGCACCACTGGCAGCCTGCATGGGCACCTATTACGCGGGATGCCGATAACCAATGTTGCGGGCAGACCTACATCGACCTCTATCGCATAGCCAGGAATCCGCTATATATCCGCTCCATCAAAGATAACATGGACCGTATGCTGGAAAGCGATCGGGTGGACGACTGGGACTGGATTGACGCATTGCAGATGGCTATGCCTGTTTTTGCCAAATTGGGGGTGACTCTCCGCGATACGCGTTATTTCGACCGGATGTACGCGATGTACGCGCATGCAAAGTACCGTGAAGGCGGAAACGGTCTGTATAATCCCGAAGACAAGCTATGGTGGCGCGACAAGGATTTTATACCGCCTTACACAGAACCCAACGGTGAAGACTGCTATTGGTCGCGAGGAAATGGGTGGGTGGTGGCTGCCTTGGTACGTGTATTGGATGAATTGCCGGATACCGACCCTCACTACGATGAATACCTGCAGGATTTGAAAGATATGCTCTCGGCGTTGGTGCCCTTGCAGCGGGCGGATGGGTTTTGGAACGTGAGTCTGCACGATCCCAGCCATTACGGCGGGAAAGAGGCGACGGGGACAGCGCTTTTTACTTACGGAATGGCCTGGGCATTAAACAAGGAGCTGGTAGAACGTGAGGTGTACCTGCCGATTGTTGCCAAAGCATGGAATGCGCTGGTAAATGAGTCTCTTCATGAAAACGGCTTTCTGGGTTATGTACAAGGGACCGGTAAGGAACCCAAAGACGGTCAACCGGTGACGTATACAAGCATGCCCGATTTCGAAGATTATGGGCTTGGGTGTTTCCTGTTGGCGGGTACGGAAGTATATCAATTAAGTTGCAGCCCCGATGCAGCCGATTGAGACCTGTGTTAGACCCGGAATCGTTTGCGTAGATTTAGTTTCTGATTTCAGTTTATTGTATATGGTTGTTAATCAGATTTTTGTCTTAATGGTGCGTACAGATGCAACAGGATGCAACAGGATGCTGGATTCTTTTAAACAAATATTATTGTATCCGCTAACCGCTGAACTGATGAGCGGATTTAACTATATAAAATACTTATTGAAGATTATAAACTTTAGATTAAGTCACAGATGTTATTTTGTCGTTTAGTAAAACGGGATGTTTTAAAGAAATTTAGCGTGCTATTGATTTTGTTGGGCAGCGGTTGGAAATGCATTGCGCAGGATGAAGACCTGGTTGTCGTACGGCGTGTTGCCGACTACTTACTTAGCCAGGCGGCCTTCGGGTTTGTCGATGAGGGCGGCCGCGTATATGCAAAAGCCAGCGATATCCCCGAGGGAATTGAGGCGGCATTTCAGACGAGTTACGGCGCCTGGCACTATACCAACGGGGTAATTAACATGGCCATGTTGCAACTGGCCGATTTTACCGGTGATCAAAAGTATGCGCAGTATGCTCTGGATCACGTCGCTTTTGGATTTGATAATTATAGACATTTTCAACGCATTTTTAAAAACGACCGCCCACATCACCGGTTTCCATTCGGGCAATTGTGGACGATGCAGGAATTGGACGATTTCGGGGCAATGAGCGCCAGTATTCTGGAAGTCTATAAGCATGCCCCGCGTGAGGAGTATAAGACATATCTTGAAAACGGCATCAAACGGTTAACTTATGGGCAGGACCGGTTGGCTGATGGCACACTGGTGCGTACCTTTCCCGTGGATAAGACGTTATGGGCGGATGACCTGTACATGAGCGTGCCTTTTTTGGCGCGTATGGCAGCGTTTACGGGCAATGAGCGGTACTGGGATGATGCCGTCAACCAAGTGCTGAATTTTGATAAGTATCTATGGCACGATGGCAAGGAACTGTACTACCATTGCTACTATTCGCCGTATAAACGGAATGGCGTAGCCCACTGGGGTCGTAGCAACGGTTGGATCGTGCTCGCCCAGCTGCACCTGCTGGACAGGCTGCCTGCCCAGCATCCACACCGCGATGACATCATCGAGAATTTGCAGAAGCAATTGGTGGGGCTTTCCCGTTATCAGGATGCCGAAGGCTTATGGCACCAATTGCTGGATAAGCCCGATTCATATGCCGAAGCCTCTGCGTCGGCCATGTTTATCCAAGGGTTTGCCAAGGCTGTCAATGAAGGGTGGTTGGACGAAAATTATGCCTCCGTAGCCTTGGTGGGATGGGAAGGATTTAAAAAGCACTTCATCACCGAGGACGGACAGGTAAAGGATATCTGTATAGGTACTGGCATAGCAGACGATCTGCGGTTTTATTATACCCGTCCCGCCCGTGCCAATGAAAAACACGGCGTAGGGTCGGTCATTGATGCGGGGATTGAAATCGTCAAGCTCAAACAGAAACTGAAAAAAGACCAATGATTGCAGGAAAGATGATGCGAAGTGGGCTGGTGTTGGTCGCATTGCTCGTCAGCGCTGCAGCGCTGGCCCAAACGACGGGCGATTACCGTGCCGGATTTACCCAAACGGGAAATGCGTTTTCGTTCCAGACGACAACAGCTGCCGTGAGGCTGGAATTCTGCGATGCCGGCATGTTCCGCGTCCGTACTTCCTGGGACGGCACCTTTGAGCCGGAAGAACACCTCATGGTGGTCAAATACCAATGGGAGCCCGTAAATGTACAGGTCAGTGAGGAGGCGAACCGCTTCCTGCTCACAACAGACTCGTTACGTGTTCTACTGGCCAAGACGCCGTTCAGCCTGCGAGTTTATGATCGGGCGGGCAAATTGCTGTTGGCGGATACTTTGAATGGAGCCCGTCGCAGCGGCGACTCGGTCAGCGTGACCAAGCGCTTGCAGGCCGACGAGCATTTCTTCGGCTTTGGCGAGCGCATGGATTTCATAGATCAGCGCAATAAGCAATTACGGCTCAATGTAGGGCGCGGAAAGGGCCGCCCGCATGAAATCGGAGCATATAACATCTTGGAAGCCAACTATTCGCCCATACCGTTTTTCATGAGTACGCGGGGATACGGGGTTTTCCTGCATAACTCGTATGAGACGTTTTGGGATATGGGGCTGGGGCAGGGCGATGCGTATACCTTCGGCGCCGTCAACGGCGAGCTGGATTATTACGTGATCCAGGGACCCAAGTTCAAAGACATCATGGCGCGCTACATCGCGCTCACCGGCCGCTCGCCCTTGCTCCCCCGTTTCGCACTGGGGCTCCATGCGGGAACCTACAGCGGCGGCACGTGGGGACATGAGCACCTCACGTCAGACCAGTATGTGATTGCGCTGGCACGCAAATTCCGCGAACTGGGTATTCCTGTTGATTTGCTTTGGCTGGACTCCACCTGGCGTATCTTTGGTACCCAGGGGGGTAAAGGAGCTACCTCGTTTGAATGGCGCGAAACATTCAGCAACCCGCAAGCGATGTTTGACAGCCTCTATGCGATGAACTACAGCATGGTAGGGCTGCACCTCCGACCAAGATTTGACAACGGCAAGACGATGAACCTGCTCGACCGGGCACGTGCTGAAGGATACGTTTACCCCGAGCCGGATGAGTATGGCGAAGAAAAGGGCGAGTTTGTCAATTTCTTTGATGATGCGTCGGTAAACTGGTGGTGGGAAAACGGTGTGAAGAAGCTGGCGGATACCGGGGCCATGTTTCTCAAAACCGATGAGGGCAGTGCCTTCGGCGGAAAAGCCAATGAAAGCGACAAAACTGGTCCGACGGACAAAAAGGCGCAGCAACTGCACAACGTGTTTCCGATAGCTTATGCGAAAGCGCCTTATGAGAAGTTTCAACAGCACAACGGCATCCGCGGACTGAACCATACGCGTGAGGGATATGCGGGCATACAGCGTTATCCATTTATTTTTGCGGGCGACTGGCCCAGCGAATGGCAGTATTTCCTGCCCGTCATCAAAGCCGGCATCAATATTGGCCTGTCGGGCGTGGGCTATTGGACGCATTGTATGGGCGGTTTTGAGCATCCGGCCGATCCGGAGCTGTACATACGCTGGGTGCAGTTTGGTATGTTCAGTCCCATCGCGATGGTGTTCGGCATGGATCACCCGGGTTATAAGGAGCCCTGGAATTACGGTGATGATGCGCTCCGGAATTTTGTCAAGTACGATAGTTTGCGGTATCGTCTTATCCCCTACCTGTACAGCCATGCGTATGAATTATACCGCACCGGCACGCCGCTGATGCGTGCGCTGGCGTGGGACTACCAGGACGACCCGAATGGGTATGACATCGGCGACCAATACCTGTTCGGGGAAAACTTAATGGTGTGCCCGGTGGTGACCAAGGATGCAAAGACGCGGACGGTATACCTGCCCCAAGGCGTGTGGTATGACTACTGGACGGGAAAGCGTTATGACGGCAGGCAATACATCCACGTAACCACCCCGTTGGATACCCTACCTATTTTCGCAAAAGCGGGAGCCATCATCCCCATGCAGACACCCCGGCAATTTATGGAGGAAAAACCGGTAGATACCATAACGCTCGATATTTTCTTAGGTAACGGTAAGTTTATGCTTTATGACGACGATGGCCGTTCGCTCGATTATCAGAAGGGCGGATATGCACTTACCCCTATTGCCACCCAATGGGATGGAAGCCGCTTAACGCTGACGGTTGGGGAACCAGAAGGAAACTACCGGGTTGGCGCACGGCAGTATGTGGCAAATGTAAGAACAAAGGAACGGCCGAAAGCGGTACGGGTGGAGGGCCGGGAAGCTGATTGGCATTATGATGATACAGCAGGGGCGGTGCAGGTACGGATAGCCGATACCGATCGGCAAATACGGACCATGGATATGGTTTTTTAGACGAAACTCATTGATCGGGATGACAAAGATAGCGTTCAAAATGAAATTGATGCGAGGCTGCAAGGAAGAATACCAGAAGCGGCATGACGCGATTTGGCCGGAATTGGCTGCCTTATTGCGGGAAAGCGGAATCAGTGATTACACCATCTTTCTGGACGAAGAGACCAATACGCTGTTTGCCGTCCAACGGCAGGGCGATGGAGCACAGTCGTCTCAGGAACTGGGAAATCATCCCATTGTGCAGCGCTGGTGGGCTTACATGGCAGATATTATGGAAACAAATGCCGATAATTCGCCGGTGAGCAAACCGTTGATACCGGTATTTCACCTGGATTGATAAACCGAAATATTACCTGTTATGAAGAAGTGGTTGATGGTTGTTGGCATGTGGGGGATATTGGGTGCCCAAGCCGGTTGGGGGCAGACGGATCCCTGGCCTTCGGTGGGCAATGAAGCTAAACCGTGGGCACGCTGGTGGTGGATGGGGAATGCGATCAATGAGCAGACCATTACGCAGCTGATGGGGGAATACGCGGATGTGGGTTTCGGTGGATTGGAAATTGCGCCGATATACGGTGCAAAGGGCTATGAACAGCAATACCTGCCTTACCTTTCGCCTGATTGGATGGCCATGTTGCGCCATGCGGTGAAGCGGGGAGACAGCCTCGGATTGGGCATCGACCTGACTGTAGGTACGGGGTGGCCTTTTGGCGGCCCCCAAGTGCGGCTGGAAGATGCGGCAACACGCGTGGTGTACCGGACATTCGAGGTGCAGGCCGGCATGCCCTTTACGAAGAAGATTGTGCCCGAAGACCCCAAGCAACTGTCGGCCCCCTTACTGTCGCTCACCGCTTATGACGAACGAGGCCATGCAAAGGTGATTACCAATCGGGTAGCCGCTGACGGCACCTTGAAGTGGCAGCCCACCAACGGGCGGTGGACGCTATATGCCGTATTCGAAGGCAAAACCTTCCAGCGTGTGAAACGCGCCGCTCCGGGGGGCGAGGGATATACGCTTAACCATTTTTCGCGAGATGCACTGAACCGTTACCTGTCTCGCTTTGACAGTGCCTTTCATCGGAAACCCCAAGGTATCCGGGCCTTTTACAACGATAGTTATGAAGTGTATGGTGCCGATTGGTCAGCAGATTTCTTTACGGAGTTTAAAAAAAGGCGGGGGTATGACCTTCGGTTGCAGGTGCGGGAACTGTTTTCGGGCGATACCACGGCCAACACCAGCCGCGTGAAGTCCGATTACCGGGAAACCATGGCGGAGCTGCTGCTTGAGCAATTTACGGTGCCTTGGACACAATGGGCGCACCGTTATGGGAGCGCAACAAAAAACCAGGCACATGGATCTCCGGGAAACCTGCTGGACCTGTATGCGGCAGTAGACATTCCGGAAGCGGAAACATTCGGGTCAAGCTTTTTCCCAATCCCCGGCCTGCGCCGAGATAGCGCCGATGTACGCAATGTAGATCCCGATCCGGTGATGATGAAATTTGCCTCTTCGGCGGCAAATGTTACCGGCAAGCGGCTCGCTTCATCCGAAACGTTCACGTGGCTGACCGAGCATTTTAAGACTTCTCTGGCGCAATGCAAGCCCGAAGTGGAACAGTGCTTTCTCGCAGGGATAAACCATGTTTTTTACCACGGAGTCACCTACTCGCCGGAGGAGGCAGGATGGCCCGGTTGGCTGTTTTACGCATCAGTCAATTTTGTGCCGAATAACAGTTGGTGGCCCCATCTGGATGGCCTTAACGGCTACATTACTCGTGTACAATCCGTTTTGCAGTCGGGCAAATCCGATAATGAATTGCTGATGTACTGGCCGGTTTATGACAATTGGGATGATGCCGATGGCCGGATGATGACATTCACCGTGCACCATATTGACCGCTGGCTCCAACCAACGCCGTTTTACGAAAATCTGCAGCTGTTGCACAGGCACGGCTATGCTGTTGATTTCATTTCCGATAACCTGCTGGCCGCGGCCACGGTGAGCAACGGGCGTATTCGTACATCACCAGACGGCACGCCGTATAAAGCCCTGGTGGTACCGGTGACGCGACGGATGCCGGAAGAAACGTTGCGTAAACTCATCAACCTTGCCCGGCAGGGAGCAACCATTGTGCTGCAAGCCGTGCCGGAAGACATTCCGGGGCTTGGAAATTATACCAAGCGTCACACAACGTTCAAAAAGACGGTGGCGGCCCTGCCCGGCAGCGGTGCCGTGATATCGCCGGATGTGGTAAGCGCGTTACAAACCCAGGACATCCACGGGGAACCACTGGCCGCTCATGGGCTTGGCTTCATCCGCCGCAACGCAGCGGACGGCACGTATTACTATGTGGTCAATCACCAATCCAATGCCGTGGATGCGTATATCCCGTTGTTGGCCGCCGGCAACGGCATGGCCTTAATGCTGGACCCGCAGAGCGGTGCTTTCGGTAAGACTCCCTGTGTGGCGATGAACGGGCATTATGGTGTCCGTATACAACTGCGGCCCGGCGAAGCCGTCATTGTGAAAGTTGGTGCGGAAACCGGAGGAGCGGTGCCTGATTGGGATTATCTCGGGCAGAAGCTTGACGAGATTCCGTTAGCCAACCCCTGGCAGCTCGAATTTGAAAATGGCGGTCCAGAATTACCTAAGTCATTGCGGATGGATACCTTACAACTGTGGACCCGCAATCCGGATGAAGTGTACCAGACGTTCAGTGGAATGGCATCTTACAGCACCACCGTCACCGTAGATAAAACGGCGGATCCTGCGCTATACGTGCTTGAGTTGGAGAAAGTGCATGAGAGCGCGCGCGTCTATATCAATGAACAGGAAGCCGGTCTGGTCTGGAGTCTGCCATATCGCCTCCGGATAGGACACCTGCTGAAACCGGGGGAAAATTCCGTCCGCATTGAAGTGGCTAATCTCATGGCCAACCGCATCCGGGATATGGACAGGAAGGGGATGGAGTGGCGGCGTTACCACGAGATAAATTTCGTAAACATTGACTATAAACCGTTTGACGCGGCGGACTGGCTTATTCAGCCTTCGGGTTTGGCAGGGCCCGCCAGGATAATTCGCTATAAAAGCGAATAAATTGACGTAAATATCAGTTAAACCCCTTATCTTAATCCGCTAAAATGCAAAAGGGGATGACGTATGAAACCTGTATCCATGTTTGAGTACATCCATATCAATGAGTATTCCGCTACACCGAAATACCTGCAATTGGCAAATGCGGTAATTGGCGCCATTGAAGCGGGAAAAATACAGAAAGGGGATATGATGCCGTCTATCAACGAGCTTAGCTATGTGCTGGAGATATCGCGTGATACGGCCGAAAAGGGGTATAAGCACCTCAAGCAATTAGGGGTGTTAGGTTCTGTGCCGGGTAAAGGGTACTACATTACCAATGCCGATTTCAAACAGAAATTGCAGATAGTATTGTTTTTCAATAAATTGAGTGCCCATAAGAAGATTGTGTATGATTCGTTCGTGGAAGCGATCGGGAGCGATGTAGCCGTTGATTTTTATATATATAATAATGATTTGTCATTGTTCAAGAAGCTATTCCAGAACCTCAAGCAGGAATATACACATTATGTCATCATTCCTCACTTTATTGAAGGCCAGGATAAAGCTGCTGAGCTGATTAATACTATTCCAAAAGATAAGTTGGTGCTGCTTGATAAACTGGTGCCGGGTATTGATGGCGAATATGCAGCTGTTTATGAAGATTTTGAACGGGACATCTATGAGGCGTTGGAAGGCGCCAGGGAGCAGTTAAGCAAATACCACACGTTGAAGCTTGTTTTTCCTGACAAGAGTTATTTCCCCAAGGGTATCATCAAAGGGTTTTACCGTTTTTGCCAACAGTATGCGTTCAACCATTTACTGGTTGGTGACGTTATGGAGGAACCGATAGCTGAAGGAGAAGCCTATATCAATCTGATGGAAGACGATCTGGTAAAACTGCTGGACAGGGTGATCTCACTCAAATTGAGCATAGGGAGCCAAGTAGGAATTATTTCCTATAATGAAACTCCCCTGAAAAAATTTATTCTGAATGGTATCACCACAATATCGACAGATTTTCAGCGCATGGGTGCATTAGCGGCCCAGCTTATTCTCGATAATGCTAAGCGGCATGAAAAACTGCCTTTTTACCTGACGCTCCGGCCTTCGGTTTAGTAAGAGCAGCCGGTGGTCAGCGCTTGGCTGCCGGAGCCAACGGGAACTGATCCATAATGCCCGACACCACTTCAGGCAGTTTGTTGATGGCCCGTTCCGGATCTCTTGCTTCCCCTGAGCCGCGCGCTTGCCAGATGACCTTGTTGGAGCGGCGGTCTTTCGCTTCGATGATAATGTGGCTGGCGCGATAGCGTTCTTCTCCTACCGGACGGTTCCATCCCCATCCCCAACCCCATCCCCAACCAGGACCCCACATCCAGGGATGATAACCCCACATACCCCAAGGGCCCATTCCGCCGTATATGGGTCGCTTCTTGTTGTTCACAATAGCGATGTACCGGAAGAGCAAATCCGGCTGGTTCTTGGTATAAGTTAATCCACGGGCTTCCAATTCGCGGTTTGCTGTTTCGAGGATATTGGCCTCCGCAATATCGTTATCGAAATACGATTTAGACAATGAGTCTACGGGCGGCAGCCACCCATAGGTGCGGTATTGAGAGAAATCCGCACTTTGTATCTTAGTGGTATGGTACCGGTATGCCGAACAAGACGCCAGTGCTACCGCAAGCGGAATAACATATAATAATAACCTTCTCATGGTTCGATGCCCTCCTATAGTCAGTTTATCCATTAGACGGACCCGAACGGCCAAGGTTTAATCCGTTCATGGAGCTAATACGGATACCGTGCCACCAGCGGCATGCTTCTACCCGTTCCGAAGGCTTTGCTGCTCACACGCAGTATCGGCGGGGCCTGGAAGCGCTTGAATTCCGCTTTATTGACCATATCCAAAACCCGCTTTACCAGGGATTCGTCGAATCCGAGCGACACGATTTGTGCGGCGCTTTTTTCATTTTCGATATACTGGAAAAGCACGGCATCCAACAGTTCATATTCCGGTAGGGAGTCGCTGTCTTGCTGTCCGGGCCGCAGCTCTGCTGACGGTGGTTTGATGATGGTATGTTGAGGGATAACAGGTTTGTCGCGATTAAGGTATCCGGCCAGTTTATAGACCTGTGTTTTATAGATATCACCGATGACGCCCAGTGCGCCAGCCATGTCGCCATATAAGGTGCCATAACCTACCGCTGCTTCGCTTTTGTTAGAGGTATTGAGCAAGATGTAACCCCGTTTGTTGGCGAACGCCATAAGCAGCGTTCCCCGGACGCGGGCTTGGATATTCTCTTCCGTAACATCGGGCGGCAGCCCTTGGAAGGCTGGTGCAAGGCTGATGTTGAAGGCATCGGCGATGGATTGGATGGGGACGATTTCATGGCGGCATCCGGTATTCCGGACCAGTTCCAGCGCGTCTGTGATGGAGTGGTCGCTGGAATAAGCCGATGGCATGAGCACAGCCATTACATTCTCCGCGCCCAATGCCTCACAGGCGAGCGCTGCCACCACCGCGGAGTCTATGCCTCCGGATAATCCTACAACGGCTTTTTTGAAGCCCGATTTGCTGAAGTAATCGCGGATGCCCAGCAGCAATGCCTGATGGATGAGCGGTGTGTCCAGTGGAGGCTGCACCGTGTATGTCTCATGTAGCGGCGTGACAGTGCCACCCCCCAGTTCGTAATATTTTAAGTCTTCCGCAAAGGAGGCCATCATGTCTACGCATCCGCCGGACGCGTCGAGCACGATGGAGCGTCCATCGAATATGATATCGGTATGCGCGCCTACGTGGTTGAGGTACAGGAGCGGGGTTTGGGTTTGCCGGGCATGCGTAACCAGCACTTCCATGCGTTCACGCAAGTGGTTATACGAAAATGGAGACGCGGCGATGTTGATAATGACATCCGGATTTTCTTCGCGTAATGCATCCATCGGGTTCCTGCGGTACAGTTTCGGAGAAGCGATGTTCCAAAGGTCCTCACAAATGGTGAGCGCTACGGTATGCCCCCGGTAACGGACGCATCCGAAAGTGTCGGCCGGCTGGAAGTACCGGTATTCATCGAACACGTCATAATCCGGCAGCAAACCCTTGTGCACTATCCGCTGCACGGTACCCTCCGCGATGAACAATGCCGCATTGAACAGCGGTTTCCCTTGGCCGGTGGTATTGCGGACGGGTGCCCCGATGATACAGGCGATGCCGTGGCAATGGGCTGCGATTTCGGCGATGGATGTCTCGCATTGATTTAGGAAGGCATCGGATCGCAACAGATCTTTTGCCGGATAGCCGCCGATAGCCAATTCCGCGAAAACCACCATGTCGGCGCCACGATCTTTAGCTTGCTGTATGGCTCCGGTGATGGCTGAAGTGTTGTATTCAAAATTACCGATATGGTAGTTGAGCTGTGCTAAGGCAATGATCATGTAGCGTGTTTATCGTAGAACCAAAGGTCAGAAAAAGATTCCGAAGTTGAAAGCCACATACGAGTTGCGGGGCTCGCCTTGTCTAAGCGTCCGCGTAAAACCATTGTTGAATGTCAGTCCGGTCATCATGACCAGGTTATGGTCGAGCTGCCATTCCACACCTCCTCCGATTTGCAGGGCCAGACGGAAAAGGTCGGCATTGCTGCCCATTGAGCTGCGCGAAGCTGCCGCAGGCAATTTTTCCTTGGCGTTAAGCTTAAGGCCGCCCGAAAAACCGAACTGCCCATAATAGCTCCGGAAATACCGCATCGTACTTTTCAGCTTGAGCGTTACGGGAATCTCAGCATATTGAATGCGGTAATCCGCGTTGATATACGTGTTCGTCGCACTGGATAGCGGATCGGGGTACTTAGCCGCACTGTTCAGGGTATTGATTATTAATCCCGTTGAAAAATAGTAATTTTCCGTAAATGCAAAATCGGCCAGCAAGCCGTAGGCGTAACCGAACTTGGGGGTGCTTTCATACCCTTCGCTATCGCCATACCGCATCCACCCCATGTTAGGGGCAAGCGTGATGCCCAGTGATATGGGTTTGTATTGATAGACGGAACTGTAGTAGTCCTGCGCAGCAACCCGTAACGTGGGCAAGGTTAGGAGCAGCAGGGTAAAAAAGGGGAGAAAAGTCGCTCGTTTTTGCATATATGTATACCTGTCGATGTAAATTCTACCAAACCGTCAAAATCCGTAACTTCGTTGCGGCTAATGAATCAACAATGAAACTCAAAACCCGTAGTTCGCAAAGTTATCTCTTTTTTTTTATAGTCACCTTGATTTCCTGCAGGAGTGAACAACGTGTGGATGTAAGCCATATCGGTTTGGAGGTCAGTATCGAGCGTTTCGATAAGGCGCTGGATAGCCTGCAACCGGATAACATCATTCAAAAGAACCGGGAATGGCTCCGTCATTACGGTTTTTTCTATGTGGATTACATGAAACATATGCTGGAGGCTGGGAGTCCTGGCGACAGCGTACAGCTTGCTGCGGTATTGAAGGAAGTTATTGCTACCGACGACTATAAGGCATTGAAGTCAAGTGTTTACGCGACTTTCCCGGACTTGGCGGTACAGGAAGCTGGTCTTACGGATGCGTTCAGGCACCTGAAATATTATTTTCCCGATATTGATGTTCCCCGGTTTATCGCGTTTTTCTCGGGTTTCGCTGTTCAGACCCCGATTGGGCAGGATTATATAGGCATCGGCTTGGACATGTTTTTGGGCGCGGATGCTGGATTTTATCCGGCATTGCGGGAGAGCATTCCCCATTACATCTCCCGCAGATTCACGCCGGAAAATATTGTGCCCAGGGTAGTGGAGGGATTTATCCGGGAAGAACTGTATCCGCAGGACGAGCTGGATGTGAGCCTGCTGCAGCACATGATATACCACGGGAAAGTACTGCATATAATGGATAGGGTGATGCCCGACATGGCAGACAGCCTGAAAATCGGTTACACCAGTCAACAGTGGGAGTGGGCCAATCGCTTCGAGCGCGACATATGGGCATGGTTTCTTCAGGAAAAGCTATTGTATGAGGCAGACTACAATCGAATACAGAAATACCTGGGCGAAGCCCCTTTCACGCCGGAACTGGGTGAGCGGAATGAATCCGCACCTAAACTCGGCGTTTTTATTGGATGGAATATCGTCAACAAATACATGGATCGGCATCCGGAAACCACATTACAGCAGTTGTTGACGATTGCCGATGCCCAGACCGTGCTGGACGGCTCGCGCTACCGGGGGAAATAAAACGGACAACGCGTTTTACTCGTCTTTCACTTCCACTTCGAAATCAAGAGACGTGAACGGAGGCATTGACGATGAGCCGGATAATCCGTATGCATGCGTGCTCGGGGTAAAAAATCTGATTTTCCCGCCTTTGTTTACCAAGGGGACAATTTTCGGCCAGGCGGAAATGACGCCGCCCGCGAGGCTAAATCTGGAATCGGTACCCGAATCAATGACGTTTCCGACAGGGTTTTTAAGCGTGTAGTTAACTGTAACCGTGGAGTCGGCAGTAATGGCATCGCCTTCCCCCTGTTCGATGATACGGTAATAGATATTGTCTTCCTGTTTGGTGAAGTCTTCAATATTCAAACCGGCATCCGTAATCATTCGCTGGATAACACCGTCTTCATAATCTTCAAAGTTGTCATATACAGTCACTACGTAATCCAGTGATGCGTTGGGTGGGATGCCCTGCGAAGGAACGCCGTTACGCCCATACATAAGCCGGGAAGGTACAATGATACGAATCTTGCCATTGGTATGTTGCAATACTTCGCGGATTACTTCCTTGAAATCGCCCGTGCGTTCCACCGTAGGCGTGCCGGCATAAGATGAACCAAATGGGAAATAGCCAAAAAAATCAGCGTAACGGTTGCTGCTGGTCAGTGTATCGGCAGCGTTGTACGAGCCGTCCAGGCTTTTAACGGTATATACTACCGGATACCGCTTCCTATAGTCTATGGGATTACCGGTACCCGCGTCCAATACCTGATAAAACAAATCAGTTTCCTTGTATTGGTGCACCTGTCCGGTTAGGTTGTTTTTCTCGATATATTCGCGGATATTTTTGTTGTCCAGCTCCTCAAAGGAGTAATATTCCTTATCGCTGCAACCGATGATGAATGCGGTTGCAGCGATAGCGGTAGTTAAGATACCAGATGTTGTTTTGGTCATTTGTTGAGTAACGTAAAAAACTGATTAATCAGCATCGGGAGCTTCGATAGCGACCACTTCGATTTCATAGTACATGGGCGAATTGGCCGGAACACTTCCAACACTTTGGTTTCCGTAAATATAAAAAGAAGGAGAAACAATCCGGATGACAGAACCAGCTGTTAATCCCTCCTCCGTCAGGCCTCCGGAATTTGCAAATTTAATAGGTTCATCCAACAACTCGCCGTCTTCGTCATAAAGTATCTCTTCGGGGAGGAAGGCAAATTGCCAGGCCGCTGGCACATTACCCAGCGATTTTTTATCGCCCCCGTCATCATCGTTTGATTCGACTACAACGTCGGTTTCAACGAGTGTTCCCGTATAGATTACGGTAATATCAGGGGCTTCTATCACTCTGTTGCTAGGGTTGTTTGGGTTCGATACCAATTTATACTGATAAGCTCCGTCACCGGGGGCTACCACTTCATACCATATTCCCGTTTCCTCATGGAATCGCGGATTACCCAAATTCGCTTCAGCATAGGCTCTAACGATAGGCCGCTCCAGTTCAAACTGCGCCGCTGGGTCAAACTGATCGCCATCTTTAATACAAGAAGACAACCCCATCGCTACGGCGAATCCCAAAACCAGTGTGTTTAATTTTTTCATCTCTTTAGTTGTTTCAACCCGCAAAATGCAAAGTTATTTAAATAAATCAATTAATTAGCTCCTTAACACTATTTAACAAGCAGCTATTTAACAAGCAGTGTGCGAACAATGTTTGTTTTTGCTGTTAATACTGTGTAATAAAGATAAACGTTTTTTCGAGCGTATTGCTACACGTAGGTATAAATTCCTTCACGATTTAAGCTTTTTCGGTGTGGGGAGCTGGTGGCAGAAGCTGCGTGGCGCTAACCGTGAACCGTTCAGACGACTGCGATCGGAGTTGGGCGCGAAACGCCTTTTTGCCCTGTATACACGGCGAGGACAGAGACATTCGGTGAAACCGTTATGGAAAGACGGTTTGTCAATACGTAGAAAAAATATGTATTTTCGGGAATTGTATTGTCAGCAAAGGAGAACTTAAACAATGAAAAAGCCGGTTATTACCATAGAATATTGCCCCAAATGCGGTTGGCTGCTACGTGCAAGCTATATGGCGTCAGAGTTGCTTTCTACATTTACGGAAGAACTGGAAGGCGTGATATTGCGGCCATCGGAGACCGGAGGTAAATTCTGTATTTATATCGATGGGGAGCTGGCGGTAGACAGGAAAGTTGATGGTTTCCCTGAAATATCGGCATTGAAACGGTTGGTTCGCGATCGGATCGCTCCCGGTAAAGATTTGGGGCATACGGATAAGCGGTAAGGAATGATAGCATCGGATGAGGCCAAAGCGATAATCCAGCCGCGAGTGTTTCCCTTGGATCCGGTTCAAGTCAACCTTGAACAGGCTGACGCCTGCGGCCATCGGTTTTTTGGCGAGCATCGGTATCGCAGAGGTGCGGGTGGTTCCCCGGCCGAAGATTGCGGTTGCCGGAAATTACCGGTATGGTGCTTTACGGCACGTTATGTGGGCAACTTACTGCACTACTGGAAGGACCGCCACCCGTTTAATAACAGACGGCGGTCCATCACTACTATCAGCGGTCCATCACTACTATCAAAAGCGGTACCCCACGGCGAGGTTGAAATTCCGCCCCGGATTGGGTATGGAAAATGCCCGAAGGATGGACAGGTGGTCTACGTACCGCACGTCAAGGGCGTTGTTGATATGAACGGATGTCGTAAGCGTTCCGCGCGTCAAGGGAAATTCCTGCTGAACCCCCGCATTGAGCAACGTGTAGCCCGGTGTCCGCAGCTCATTAAAGCCGATCCGTTCCTGGGCAGCAGTATGCTGGAGCGATACGAAGGCTCGCCCACCGGGCATATAGCGCGGTTCATGGGCGAGTTGCAGCGTATAATTGTCAGCTGGAATAAAAGTCAGATCTTCCGCCGTTGAAGTAAGCTTGCCCCGTACCAGCGCACCTTTCGCCGTCAACTCCAGTTGTTTGTCGCGTAGCGGCCGGTACGACGCCTCCCACTCTGTACCGTAAAGCACGGCATTATCTTGCCGGAACGCCCAGATTTCCAGTCCATCTTCGGGGCGGACGGTGCCCGTTGCCACGAAATAAATGTAATTTGAAACGGTATTGTGATACACTGAAGCACCGATATTGAACACGGGTGTGCCAAAAGAATAACTGAGGTCGGCCTGTACACTTTGCTCCCGCTTGAAGTCGACATTCCCGGTTTCAAACCGGTTGGTCCCCGGATGGGGGCCATTGGAAAACAGCTCGGCGAGGTCAGGTGCCCGGAATCCGGTAGAAATATTAACCTTGAATTGGTGTTGCGATGCCAAGGTATAGCTGGCTCCCAATGAACCTGAGAACCCCGAAAAATCGACGTTCAGCCTCCGGCTTTGGGGGTCTCCCGGTAAGGTAAAACCATAGTCTACGAGGTGTGGGGCGCTGGCGTCTGCGTTGACCTTGCGGTAGTCGAACCGGGCTCCCCCTTGAAAATAGAAGCCCTTCCAGTCTAAACTGCTCAGGTAATAGATGCCGAAGTCAGTCGTACGGGCGTCAGGAATAAGGATCTCCTCGGCGACCGGCTTGTTCGCCGTGGCAATGAAGCCGCCTTGCAGGCCGAACGTATGGGAAAAATCCTGGTTCGGATGCAATGTTATCCTTCCGGAATAGAACGTGTTGTGCTGTTTAAGTCCGAGGTCGATTTCGTCGAATGACTCCTCCACCTCATTACGGTCATTGTAATGGTGCGACACGTGCAAGTAAGTTTCGAATTTGTCATGCGTGGTTTCCTGGTTGTAAGAGACAACATAATCCCTTATCTGCTGGTAGGGCAGCTGGATGCTTCGGTCGTTGCGTGTGGTGACCAATGAGTGTCCGTCTTCCAGTTCGTCATCAGAAATAATGCCGAGGTCTTGGTTGTGATAGGTAAGCGAAAGTTTGTTCTTGAAACGTTCACGATCTAATCCTGTATGGACACGCACCGTGTGGTTATTGAACCGGCTGTTGCCGATAAGCAGCCCTTCGCCGGCCTTGTAGTCGGCGTGGTTCTCATAAGCGGCATCCACGTTGATGAACACCCCGCTTTGGAAACGGTTACCGAGGGATCCGAATGTGCGGATGCCGTTTGAGTTGCTATTGAAAGCGGTTCCCAGTGAGCCGGTCACCGTTTCTGCATTGAGGTAGCGTTCATCGTCTTTCACCAACAATACGCCGCCGAGCGCACCCGAGCCGTAGAGGATAGAGGCCGGGCCTTTGATGACATCGACATTACTCACGCCCAGATTGTTCAGACCCAATCCATGATCTTGGCCCCACTGATGGTTTTCCAGCTTATTGCCCTGGTAAATGGTAACCACGCGGGAGAACCCCAATCCCCGGATAAAAGGTTTGACAATGCCGGGCCCCATTCCCGCACCGCTTACACCCGGTATTTCACGCAGTGCACCGGCGATACCTCCCGGATTGCCGCTTTTCGAGAGGCTTTGCATTTCGACCCCCGATATCGCGTAAGGCGTACGCTTGGTTAAACCGGTCTGGCGGTCGAGGACAACTTCGTCCAATGATACCACGGTCTGTTCAAGGATAACAGAAAGCCGTATAGATTCATTAGCAGACACATTAACAATTTGGCTATATGGAGCATACCCCAAGGCATATACGTGGACGGTAATGCGTCCTGAAGGTATGTTGAGTTTAAAATTCCCGCTTTGGTCTGATTTGGTCGCCAGGTTGGTATTGGCAATCGAAACGGTGGCTGCGGGAACCGTTTCGCCGCCGGAAGTTACCGATCCATGAAGAACCGCCGATACCTCTTGGGCGGCGAGCGGATAAGCGGAAATCAGGTTAACGAAAGTTAAGCAAATGCATGTAAACACATAAAGATGTGTTGTATATTGTTTCATCTGTGTATTTCTTTTAAAATTTTTCAATGTTCAGGCGGAACCTTTGCTGATTAACGTAATCATCGGCCCCCGGAAAGGGGGAGGCCAATCGTAACCACGCCGGTGTCCACAACGACGATGTTGCACCTAACGGTTGTTGGGTATAGCGCTGCTGCGCCACGGAGTGCCGTGTCAGGGGCTGTACAATAGCGGACTGATACCTCGGAGTTCCGGTATCAGCTCAGTTGGGTGGGAGGGCCGCGGAGGAAAAGGTGGTGGCCACAGTTAACCATTAAAAACGGCACCTGTCTTATCGTAAAGGGAATTTCAAAGCTTAAAATAAGCGAGAAATCAACCTGAAATAAGGCAGGCTGCAGATATGACCCTTGGAAGATGACGTCTAACAGGTGGATCTGGCTCTGCGACTGGTGATGTTGATTGCTATTTTGGTTTTTTTTGAGGTTATAAGGGTGAGTGTGGATGACAATGCGTCCGTCAGCGGTCTTGTGCTTATGCATGAAGACGGTACCACTGCCTATAATCAAGCAGAATAGAGCTGCTTGAAATAGGGCAAGTGCAGAACGGATATGCCTGTGCTTTCTCACGACAGGCAAAGATAGCATAGAAGTTTGATTAGTCTAACACTTTTAAAAAAGAATTTATTCCGATAGGAATATTTTAGAAGCCCAGCCTGATGGTGGTACCTCCTCTTTTATGAAATCAATCGGTTGTTTTCATCAGGAAATACCAGAATGGGTTCATATGTTCTGGCCTTTTCGAAATCCATCAAGGCATATGAGATGATGATGATGATATCTCCCACTTGAACAAGCCGCGCAGCCGCCCCGTTGAGGCAGATCATTCCGGAACCGCGTTCGCCTTTAATCACATAGGTCTCGAACCGTGCGCCATTGTTGTTATTCACGATCTGCACTTTCTCATTGGCAATAATATTTGCCGCGTCCATCAAATCCTCATCAATCGTGATGCTGCCCACATAGTTCAATTCGGCTTGTGTAACGCGCGCCCGATGGATCTTGGATTTCATTACCTCGATAACCATACGGCAAAGATACGGAAATAATATGTATCTCCGTATTTTGCTATGTTTCCTTACATCAGCACGATGAATTCCTGAAAATCACATGACATTCCATTGTTGATTGAGCAAAAGTGGCTGGACATGCAATCGTTACAAAAATATGTTGTCTATCAGTCTTACGCCGTCCACCCATGCAGCCGCCAGCGCAATTGATGGTCGTCCGGCAGTTTCGCCGGTCGCCTCAGTGAAGGTTTCCCGGTCATAGATCGCAAAATATTCCAGTCGCAGACCGGCGCTGTCTTTTAGTTTCGCTATGGCTTCGTCTCTAAGCGAATGAAGGTTCTTTTTTCCGAAATCAGCTTTCGTTTGGAGCAGGGTTCGGTAAATGGCGAGTGCGTGTCCGCGCCCTTGGGGAGTCAGCCGCACGTTTCGGGAACTCATGGCTAACCCATCGGGTTCGCGGACGGTTGGGCACAACTCCAGCGTAACAGGGAGCTTCAACCGCTCGACCATATATGCTATGACTTTATATTGCTGGAAGTCTTTCTGGCCAAAACACGCAATATCGGGCTGTACGGCGTCAAATAATTTCTTTACAACCTGGGTAACGCCCTGGAAATGCCCCGGGCGGTGCATCCCTTCGAGCACCTGATCCAAATGCCCTAAATCCAAATGCCATTGTTCATTAGGTCCATACATTTCGTCCACTTCAGGCTGGAAAAGCACATCACAAGCCGCTGCCTGTAATTTGGCAATATCGTGTTCGATGGGCCGGGGATATTTCGCTAAGTCTTTGGGGTCGTTGAATTGTGTGGGGTTAACGAAAATACTGCATACAACCACGTCGGCCAATTGCCGGGCATATGCAATCAATGCAATATGGCCGTCATGCAGGGCGCCCATAGTAGGCACGAATGCTATTTTTACACGCCTTTGGCGGTATTGCTGTATGCTTTTACGCAGCGATTCTTTGGTCTTGACGATTTCCAATGTACAGGAATTTTTTGTTTGCAAAAATGGTGAATTTTTGGTTTACCTAATAGGCTGTTGAGATAACTGATTGGTATATTGATAAAAAATGATTATCTTTGCAAATCGATTTTACTTTTCTAATACAAAAAACAAAAATAATTTGGAGATGGCAAAAACGAAGATTTTGTTTGTTACCCACGAGATGTCGCCTTTCCTCGAACTAAGTAAAATTTCCGAAATCACCCGCCAACTGCCTCAAGCCATGCAAGAAAAAGGATATGAAATCCGTATTCTTATGCCGCGGTTTGGTAATATCAACGAGCGCCGTAATCGACTGCATGAGGTAATCCGGCTTTCGGGGATGAATATCGTCGTGGACAACAACGACAACCCGCTGATCATTAAGGTCGCCTCTATTCCGGCTGCCCGTATGCAGGTGTACTTTCTGGACAATGAGGAATATTTCCAACGGAAGCATGTGTTCTGTGATGAGTGTGGTAAATTTTTCGAAGACAACAACGAGCGCACGGTGTTTTTCTGTAAAGGAGCACTGGAAACGGTGAAAAAGCTGGGTTGGGCGCCCGATGTAGTGCATTGCCATGGATGGATGAGTGCATTGATACCGGCTTACGTGAAAACCGCGTACAAGGACGACCCGACATTTAAAGATGCCAAAGTTGTTTATTCTTTATATAAAGAGGATGGCAATGATTTTTCCCTTGGTGAGAATTTTGCGGAAATAGCGCTTACAGGCAATATGACACCCGAAGATGTGGCGCTGTACGGCTCAGGTGATTACGCCGGCCTATATCAAGGGGCATTGGCGTATTCAGATGCTGTGGTACTGACCGGTGACGACGTGGGGGAAGAACTGTTAAATATTGTTAAAAAGAGCGATATTCCTGCTTTTGAGGTAGAGAACCACGAAGAATTCGAAAATTATTGCAACCTTTACGAACAATTTTCGAGCATAGAGCTTGAGTCGGCAGTGGAAGCATGATTTTGAAGTTAATTTCTTTAATAATGAAGCGTTATCCCAAAGACTTATTGACGTTGTTGATAAGTCTTTTTGTTTTAGGAGCTTGCCAAAATCCGTCTGGCATTGGGTTGGAGGTTAACCCAGCGGATAAGATAGAGGGTATATTGACGGATACACTCACCGTACATGCGGTTACGTTGCGGGACGACAGTGCCCGGTCATCATCTTTTGCAGAAACGGTTTTTGGCTGGATCAATGACCCGGTCATCGGAACAACAAAGGCGGATATCGCGTTGGCCATAGGCAGACCGAGCACGGTGCCCCGCATCCGATCCGATGCGACGATCGATTCGGTGATACTTGTCTTACCTTATGGAACGGAATACTTCGGTGATACCCTCAGTCCCACCTTTGCGTTACAGGTACGGCAGTTAGACGAAGCCTATACAGACGGAAACTTCGCTACTAAAGAATGGGCTGTTAAAGACGAAATAATCGGATCAAAGACGGTCGGCCGATTTGCATATAAGTTGACCGACAGTGTAAGCATTATGAGGCATATCGACGGCAAGGATTCGTTGGTGAAAGCGGTTCCGCAATTGCGCTTGTCGCTGTCTCCGGCGTTTTTCAAGGAGCTGTTGAGTGAATCCGTCGATTCCGCCCTGCTTTCAACAGAAGCTGGTTTCAATGATCATGTAAAAGGACTCTATCTTAGCGTCGATGAAAGTGCCATGACCGGCGTTGGCGGTTTGGTCACCCTGAGGGGAGCACAGGATGTGGCGGGTATTGAACTGACGTATAGGCAACCAAACGGAGAGGAAGGGGAAGATGCTGACATTGATACCGTCCGAACATTCTTGCCGACAACCGTGGCGGACGGCTATTCGGGAACAATATTCAGGCGCATCACATCCAGCATTGCGCGTACGTACACCGCGAATGTGCTGGAACAGTTGGGAAATCCTGCGGGTAATTACGCTCAGGTTTATGCCCAGGCGCCAGGAGGATTGCGCACCCGGTTGCGCATTCCCTATATTGATTCCCTCAAAGGACGTAATATCGCCGTTAACAAAGCAGAGCTGGTGCTTTACGTGGATGACGAGGCTTCAGCCGGTGTTTTTGACCATCAGGCCCCGCGTCTGACATTATACCGGGAAGATATTGCGGGACAGCGGCAACCCATACCGGATGGCGATTCCCGTACCAGTGGTGGAGGATTCGGCGGCGACGGACGAAGCCTTTGGTACCGGTATGGCAATTGGCGGGCCTTCGGCGGAAACCTACAAGGGTTAAACGATGGACGAAGGCGTTACATTTTCCATCTAACTTCCTATATTCAGGATCTGCTTCTTGGGAAGATTAACAGTGCAGAATTTTTCATCGCCCCGGCAGCCGTTTCAGATAGTCAAGTGCCCTATTATCCAGTATTGAATGTGGGGAGCCGAGCGGTTATCAATAATCCGGGTGGTACCGGTGAATTGAGAATGAAACTGAACATCTATTATACCCAACAGCCTAACTGATTTTTATTAAGGCTTTAACATAAAAGAGCGGTGGATTTCCACCGCTCTTTTATGTTAAAGCCCAATCAGCAGTTCGGAGCAGCTCAGTGCCGCTTAGCGCTTAGAAAATACCCAGAAACTTACTGCGTTGCTGCCCCTGTGTACGGTTTACGGGAAAACTTGGTTTGGCTTTGGTATTGACCACCGGTGAACCTACCAATGTCATGGCGCACCGGAAACCGGTCATGGCGTTGGATTGGTCCTGCTGCATAAACCGCCTTGTGGCTGGGTTAAGCCAATAGGCTCGGTCGTTCCATGAACCGCCTTTATATACTCTGGATTTATCGTTAACCAATGTGGTGACCCCATAAAGTTCGGCATTCACCTCGTCGGCATATCCTCTTGCATCATGGTCAAACGTGTTTGCGGCCGAGTCTGAAGGCGTATTAGTCATCGCCTGCAACTCTTCCCAAGTTTGTTTCCTTGGGGCTTTTGCCGGCACTTTGATGGGTCGTCCGTATTTGTCTTTGGCAAGTATTCCCTTCTCCGGATCCTCATATTGTTTGTCGACGTAAACATTCCCCCGGAAGGGATTGAAATCGTCAAAATCTTCAAAGGACAGTTGGCGGTAAACATCGGCTACCCATTCATTGACATTGCCTGCCATGTTGTACAGGCCATAATCGTTGGGGAGAAACGCCGTGACAGGTACAGTGATGTCCCCGCCATCATTAAGGTATCCGGCCACCCCCATGTTGTCTCCGCCTGTAGGCTTGAAGTTTGCCAGGATTAACCCTTGGGTACGCCTTTTGGCTGAACGTACACCCAACCCGTTCCACGGGTAAACTTTATATGTTTCGATGTTGCCATATTCGGCGTTGCCCACCAATCCCAAAGCCGCGTATTCCCATTCCGCTTCGGTGGGTAACCGGTATGGTTGCTTGAGCACACCATCTTCCATCCTTACCGTCCGTCTCGCGCCATCTTCGGCACCCGGCCGGTTATCTTTAGGCATTTTTTCACCATCGATGCCTTCCCCTTGATATTGGCCATTGAGGTAAATGTCAGTATTGAAGGGTTCGTTTGGGCGTGTTTGGGCAGCAGATAAATCCTTGTAACTAACCAAGGCTCCTTTTTGACGGAGAATGTGCTCGTTTACCCGATCGGTGCGCCATATGCAGTAATCATTGGCTTGTTCCCAGGTAACCCCTACAACAGGGTAATCCTGATAAGCCGGGTGACGAAGATATAGATCTACATAGGGCTCATTGTAGGATAAGGGTTGACGCCATACCAACGTATCAGGAAGTGCTCTATAATAGAATTCATCGTCATCAGGGAAGTTCTGGCGTATCCAGTGAAGGTATTCCAGCCAGTCGGCATTGGATACTTCCGTTTCATCCATGTAGAAGGAGGCTACCGTGACCCGCCGTTTGAGATTATCATGTGCATACGTGATATCTTCATTGAGGCTGCCGCCCATTACAAAGGTACCGCCCTCGATGACAACCAAGCCCGGCCCCGGACCTTCTTTAACCTTACGGTTGATTTGAAGCCCGCCGTTATGGGGGTCATTGTATGCCACACCGGTTTTGGACGAAACACCGCTCTGGTTTTTGCAGGAACCGAGTAGTGTACTGCAGATGGCCAATAAGAGGAAATGGACTAAATAGGGATTTGTTGTTTTCATTCGGCGTATATCAGAAACACATTTCTTTCCAAAAATCAAAATTAAATAAATTATCGAAGTTAATCGCAACTAAATTTACATTTCACTATGTTTGGCGGTGGTTGGTGGTTGGTGATCACTGATCCCGGTCACCGATCCCCGGTCACCGATCCCCGAAAAAAAAAGAAAAAATGAATATAAAAGTTGGATTTGGATTTGATGTACATCAGCTCAAGGAGGGTCATCCCTTTGTGTTGGGTGGTGTGCAAGTGGCGCATCATGCTGGTGCCTTTGGGCATTCTGATGCGGACGTGCTGACCCATGCGATATGCGATGCGTTGCTGGGGGCTGCTAACCTGGAAGATATCGGCTACCATTTTCCGAACACGGATGAACGGTGGAGGGGGGTAAGCAGTTTGGTTTTGCTTGAACATTGCGCCGGCCTGTTGGATGAGCAGGGGTGGGCCGTCGGAAATATTGATGCCATGTTGTGCTTGGAAGCCCCCAAGATTAAACCGTATATCCCCCGAATGAAACAACATATTGCCTCCGCGGCGGGTATTACCGAGCAGGACGTTTCCATTAAAGCAACCACGAATGAAACCATGGGATTTATAGGGCGGCAAGAAGGCGTAGTTGCTTACGCTGTATGCCTTATCGCCCGGAAATAAAAAGCACAGGTTAACGTAACTTGATGGTTACCGGTGTGTTTTTTTTAAAAAAAGAACCCATATTTGGTTCATCATAAACTTGACCAGAAAACTCGCTATGAAAAGACAACTTACCGCATGCTCCAGTACATTTTTGTTGCTTTGGCTGCCGTTTTTGTCGACGGTGACGGCACAAAATTCACTCACCTACCAAACACCTCCGGAAAGCATACGTGCATTGGTGGATGCACCTAACACGCCATCGGTATTCTTTACAAAAGAAAGAGATAAGATGCTATTGCTCGAGCGTCCGGATTTTCCCACCATAGCCGACATTTCACAACCGGCGCTGGGCCTGGCGGGGTTGCGTATCAATCCGGCGAACAACGCGGCGGTAGGCAGTGGCTTTACCACCATCACGGTAAAAGATGTGAAGACCGGCGAGGAATATCCAATTACCGGATTACCCACCGAAGCCAGCATCGGGAATATTACATTCAGTCCTGATGAAAAATGGGTGGCGTTCAGCAATAGCACAAAAACTGCCGTAGAGCTATGGGTGGCTGATCTCCAGCAGTTTGTTGCCAGAAGGATAACGGATGTACCCTTGAACGATGCGTTCGGCTTTACGTTCACCTGGGCGCCAGGGAGTACCCATATATTGGCGAAATTCATCCCGGAAGGGCGCGGAAGTGCACCGCAAGCGAGCGAGGTGCCAACCGGACCGGTGGTGCAGGAAAATCTCGGAAAAACGGCTCCGTCAAGAACCTATCAAAATTTGCTGGAAGATCCGCACGATGAGCGGTTGTTTGATTACTATCTGACTGGTCAGCTTGCCTTGGTGGATCTGGGAGGAAACCTCACTGAAGTTGGCGTTCCGGGAATTTACCGTTCCGTAAATTACTCGCCTGATGGGAATTATCTGCTGGTGCAGCGCGTGGAGCGACCTTATTCTTATCTCGTACCGGTATACGCATTCCCTTACCATACCTTGATATGGGATAAGAATGGCAATGAAGTTAAACGGTTATATGAAGCACCGTTGGCCGATAACGTACCTATAGGGTTCGATAATGTTGTAACCGGTCAACGGGCGCACGGCTGGCGGCCGGACAAGCCTGCAACGTTGTATTGGGTGGAGGCGCTGGATGGAGGTATTGCGCGGAATAAAGCTGAGCATCGGGATGCAGTATACCAATTGGAAGCGCCCTTTACCGGCCAACCGGCTAATCTTATCCAAACCGCGCTGCGCTATAGCGGTATTACATGGGCCGACAAGGATTTTGCCATCTTAACGGAGCGGTGGCGACAGACGCGGAAGGAAAAAATGACCTTGTTTGATTCCAATAGCGGAAAGGCCATCCAAGTCATAGCTGATCGGTCATCAGAAGATACATACACTGACCCCGGCCGGTTTGTGTATACCCCTAACGGATTTAATCGTTCGGTACTATTGCTGGATAAAGGTCGGCAACCAACAGTCTTTACGATTTCCGGCGGCGCATCGCCGGAGGGTGATCGCCCTTTCTTGATGCGCTGGAACCTGATATCCGGCAAAACCGATACTTTGTTCCAGTCGCAGGCACCTTATTACGAGTCGCCGGTGTTTTTTGACAACAAAGGCTCGCTGATTATTTCGCGTGAGTCTGCGGAAGAGCCACCCAATTATTACACGGTTAATCTGAAAAGCCGGTCGATGACCGCCATAACCGCTTTCGCGCACCCATATACCTCACTGGAGGGAGTGCAGAAGCAACAGCTCTCCTATAAGCGCAACGACGGGCTGACCCTAACCGCCACTCTTTACCTGCCCGCTGGCTATAGCAAGGAAGACGGGCCGCTACCCATGCTGATGTGGGCCTACCCGCGTGAATTTAAGACGGCCGCAGCGGCCAGCCAGGTGAAAGGATCGCCTTATCGTTTTACGCGGATTTCCTGGGGATCGCCCATTTACTGGGTAACCCGCGGGTACGCTGTGCTTGACAATGCTGATATGCCCATTGTGGGTGAGGGTGATGAAGAACCCAACGATACGTTTGTGCCTCAGGTACAAGCCAATGCGAAGGCAGCAATTGATTACGTGACCTCCCTGGGCGTAGCCGACCGGAAGCGTATTGGTGTGGGAGGCCACTCATACGGCGCATTTATGACGGCCAACCTCCTGGCCCATACGGATCTTTTTGCCGCAGGTATTGCCCGTAGTGGTGCCTATAACCGTACCTTGACACCCTTTGGATTCCAGGCGGAGCCGCGTACTTACTGGCAGGCCCCGGAGGTCTATTACCAAATGTCGCCATTCAGCTTTGCCGATAAGATTAAGACGCCACTTTTGCTTATACATGGTATGGACGATGAGAATTCGGGGACATTCCCTATCAACAGCGAACGCCTGTATGCAGCCATCAAAGGGCATGGGGGAACGGTTCGGTTGGTGTTCCTGCCCAAAGAATTGCATGGTTACCGGGCGAAAGAGTCTATTTACCACACACTTTGGGAGATGGATCGTTGGTTGGAACAGTATGTGAAGAACAACGGCCGATAATTTGATTTACGGCCTGCGGCGTGTCAGATCGATATCCACCGATAGCGCCACACCGGTAGAGTAAAGTTTGATATTGCCCTGACCGATTTGGCTTAACGGCACTTTTACGAACGGCTGTACAGTCATACCCATCGCATTGTTGAATTTGCGGTGATAGCCGATACCCATGTGCAATATTCCAAAGAAATGCTGGTTTTCGTTACGGAACCGGTATTGCCGCGGATAGAAAGACTCGCTACGATAAGAATGGAAATCGTAGGTTTCACGAAGCATGATGTAACTTGATAGTCCGCCAGCAGCAAACCATGAAGATTGACCGTCCTGCCAGAGTTTGTAATGGATAGTTAAAGGAATGTCCAGTACCCGGCAATCGGCATCAATACGGTCGGCTCCGTTACGATAGGATGGCCAGCCCCCTTCTGGCTGGTAAACACCAAAATCGGCTTGATACAGTTTTTTTGCATACAGTAAGCCTCCGGCGATATTCAATCTATCGTTGAGACGATAACTCATGACAATTCCGAAATTCCGGCTTAATTTACCGGCGAAAGGTCGGATACCGGAAAGATCCGGGGCTGCGGTAATACTGAATGTCCATCCACCTTGCGGCTCGCTGGGCTGCATTTGTGCGTTGGTAATTTCGGCTACGCGTCCGGTGGGTGTTTTTTCGTTCGTCCGTAATTCGGTAATAGGCGAGGTTGTCAGGGGCGACGTTGACAGCACGTTTACGTTTACTTGTTCTACCGCCAGCAGCTGTCCGTTGCTATGCGGAACCTCGTCGGTTGATTCGGCGACGGCTGTTATAGGCAGTTGCTTGGTTGATTTTCTGGCGATGACTGAATCACTGCCCGTTGTTGGAACCACGGTGTGTTCCTGCGGGATTGCCGAATTGGCTGTTGGCAATTCGCGTGCTGTTGGGAGGGCTGGCCCGTTGCTGGAGCCAGTACGGTCGCCAGACAACCATACGATGGCAATGACCAAGGCAGCGGCGCAGCCGCTGCCCAACCAGATGAGCAACGGCGATTTGCGCTTTTTCCGTGGCAATTTTTTGGCAACAGCGTTCCAAACCGTTTCATCAAACGGGATTTCCGGCCCGTTCAGCCCTTCCCGGAATAGTTTATCGATGGGGTGTTTGTCTTCCATGTGCTCTTATCTGATCAGTTGTCCATCATTGTCAGCTTGCGTGCCCATCCGTTCATTGGCGGTTTTGTCCAGCAGTTCCTGAAGTTTTTTCCGGGCTTTGTGTAAGTTTGATTTTGAGGTGTTGATATTGATACCCAGCATCTTCGCGATTTCATCGTGGCTATACCCGTCAATGGCGTAAAGGTTAAAGACGGTTCTGTATGCAGGGCTGAGTGATCGAATCAACGCCAATAAATCGTCGTATGCCAGCTTGCTATAAATGCTGGCCTCATTGCTCATACTCACATGTTCATCCACATCTTCCTGCTGCGCAAATTTCAAACTCGCCCGGTAATAGTCGATAGCCGTATTGGTAATGATCCGCCCGATCCACGACTTGAATGGTTTCGATGCATCGTATTGGTCGATATGGTTGAATATTTTTAAAAAACTCTCGCTCAGAATGTCTGATGCTTCATCTGACCGGCGGGCATACCGCTTGCATATTCCCATTGCATAGCTGTGGAAATACTTGAATAAAGCATATTGGCTTTCCCTATCGTGCTGCAGGCAACCGGCAATATACTGTTGCACTATTTCTTCATTAGTCGTCGGCAAGCTTCTTTCTTATGCGTTGTAGTAAAAATACGGGCAATTGAACCAAAAGGTTGCCCTGTTGAACCAAAATTTTTCTTGGCTGTTAAAAGCAACCTTTTGGATGTCCGGGCCGTATCCCCTTATGAATGCCGAAGTGGATGCCGACTATACGACAAATTAATATAAAAACGATGAAAATGAAACAATCCGTTTTCCAGCTGTTATGGTGCCTTGCTGTGGTGGTGATTTCAGCCTGTGGAAAAGGCAATGAAACGCCCGAGCCGCCAGGCCCGCCTCCCGGAAATGGGGGCGAAGAAGAAGTAACCGTTGACAATGTAAGCTATTCCAATTTCGTGGGCGGACTGCTACAGTCGCGTTGCAGCGGGTGCCACACGGGATCCGGTGCAGGTACATCGCGGTGGGTTTTTTCCGGTTATACCTCGGTAAGGGATAACCTGACGCGGATTAACGATGTGGTAGTCGTGCGCAGGGTAATGCCGCAAAACGGTAGCTTATCGACGCGCGAGTTGGATTTGTTAAAGGCATGGATCAACAAGGGTGCGCCGGAGAACTGATGGGTATGAACAAGTGGTATGTCTGGTTTTTTGTGATGTTCCTGTGCTTCCGTGCGGAAGCGCAGGACATCCTGTTGGACAAGAGCAGTCGTATCTCGTTCTTCTCCGAGGCGCCGCTGGAAAATATATCAGCGGCTACTGCGAAGGCCGTGGCTGCTCTTAATGTCAAAACTAATGAGATTGCTTTTAAGGTACCCGTTAAGTCGTTCGAATTCAATAAGCGGCTGATGCAGCAGCATTTCAATGAAAATTATATGGAAACGGATAGGTTTCCATATGCGACATTCGGGGGTAGGGTTGTGGAAGATGTAGACTGGACAGCGGACGGCCGCCATCAAGTGACGGCAGAGGGAAATCTGGATATCCATGGTGTAAAAAAATTTTACTCCACCAAGGCGACCATCGTGATAAAAGGTGGCGTAATTCAGACTCACGCCAAATTCGATGTTAAATTGGCCGACCACGCCATCAGAATACCAAGAGTAGTCATGAAGAATATCGCAGAAGTAGTTTCTGTTGACGTATCAGCAACCTATCGGATACCCTAATTCTTTACCTATGCAACCTTCTTTTCTTATACGCCATACATTGCGATTCCTTATCGTCCTGAATCTTTTTGCCGGATACAGGCCATCAGCGGCACAGACGGATATGGAACGGCTATTGAGCGCCGATAGCGTGCAGCATCACGACGGGGAGCCGGTAGAGGCTACGTTTAAGACTACCCGTATCATCAATAGCCAATCCGTTGAGACCATTCACCGGCATGAGCTCGACTTTAAGGTGGATCACCGTTTTGGTGATATCGGCGGGGCCAACGGCGGGGCCAAGAATTTTTTTGGATTGGACAACTCCACCGATATCCGCATCGGGTTTGAGTACGGGATTACGGATGACCTCAATGTGGGGATTGCCCGGACTAAAGGTGCTACACGGGTATCCCAGCTATATGAGACAAACCTGAAGTTGCGGCTATTGCACCAGACCACTGATGAGAAAATACCGTTATCGGCTACGTTTTATACGAGCCTCGTAATTCCCGGTGTAGCGGCGGATGAACAGAACGATGGCGAAGCGATATCTTACAGGCAGTTTGCTGATCGGTTTAATGCAGTGGTGCAGCTTATCGTTGCACGCAAGTTCGGTGAACGGCTGTCTTTGGCCATGCATCCAACCTACATCCGCCGGAATACAACCGCTGATTATGACAACCAAGATAACCTGCTTGCCCTGGGTATCGGGGGACGACTGAAGGTAAGCAGGCGTATGGCGCTGGTGATGGACTATGTTGTGCCGTTCCGACCGACGGCAAGCAGAGAACGGTATGAAGAGGCCATCACCGCGTTATACCACCCACTGGGCGTGGGATTAGAAATTGAGACGGGCGGGCATGTGTTTAACCTGAACTTTACCAACGCTACGGCCATCCAGGAAATGCAGTTCATTCCGGAAACCACCTCATCATGGGCCAAAGGACAGTTCAGGTGGGGCTTCACCATATCAAGGCGGTTTATGTTGGGGAACTGAATGATGTCAGCGTTATACGGCAAATACGTATATTTGAGGAATATGACAGGGCTCAAGCTGCTGGATGTATTTTATACGCTGCTTCACTTGCTGATTATCGGCTTCAATTTGACGGGCTGGGTCTGGCAAGCTACGCGCCGATTGCACCTATACAGCGTATTGGCGACAGCGGGGTCGTGGCTTCTGCTTGGGATATGGTATGGAATCGGCTATTGCCCGATTACCGATTGGCAATGGCAAGTAAAGGCCAAACTCGGTGAGCGGGATTTACCCAATTCGTTTATCAAATACCAGGTTGATAAACTCACTGGTGCCGATGTCGATGCTGCGGTAATCGATACAACCACGGCCGTAAGCTTCGCAGCGGTTGCCCTGATTTCCTTTTACCTGAACATTGTCCGATGGAGGAAACGGAGATAGCCAACGGATGCCGCGTGCTTCCTTAGCGTCTTTTCGTGACTGCGCGGATTACGGTATATATACTGATGCATACTCCCGCGAGCGCAAACAGCGCGGTCCAAAGCGGTGTTTGCGCGGCTCGGGATTTATCGATACGATGACCAATATAAGTGAAAATACCGATGATGGCTAACATCTGGAATCCCACGCCGGTGAAATAGGCATACTTGCCCAGTGCATTATTCGGTAAGCGCTTGTGGTTTTTCATAAGTGATCAGTTTCACTTCTGGCAGCTGTCCGGGCAGGCTTTTACTGGTGGTGCACCTTCCGTTAATGGACGCGCCGTCTTCGACGATGAAACGCATGGCTTCGATGTCACCCTGTATGGAGGCGGAGTGATTGAGCTGGAGTACTTCCTTCGTTATAATCTGCCCCTGTACGCTGCCCGAAATTTCACCGGATTGGCAATGGATATTGCCTTTGATTTCCCCGCTTTCTCCGATGACCAACTTCGCGGTACAGGTGACGTTGCCGATGATTTGCCCATCGATGCGCAGGTCGCCTGTAGTACGAATGTCGCCGGTGATTTCCGTGCCGTTAGCAATCAAGTTAAAACTACTTCCCCGTTGTTCCTGTAGCCTTTCATTCTTTTTGTTTACAAACATGTTGGGTCTTGCTTAGGTGTTCACTATGGTATCTGTTAAAAAGCAATGTAGTCATTAGGGTTTACCGGACTGCCGTTATACCACAACTCAAAGTGGAGATGCGGGCCTGTACTCAGTTCTCCCGTGTCGCCGGCAAACGCAATAACTTCTCCGCCACGCACAAAGCTACCAACTTTTTTGATAATTGAAGCGCAATGTTTATAAAGCGACACCAGATTGTTACCATGTTGAATAATAGCAACATAGCCGGTTTCGGGAGTGTAAGAGGCGAACAGTACATGGCCGCTTAGCGTTGCACGGACCGGCTCATTCATTTTTACAGCAATGTCTATGGCGTAATGCTGGTCTTTTGCGCTGAAATCAGCACTGATAATTCCTTTAATCGGACTGTAGAAGGTGTAAGAAGAGATGCCTGTCCGGGCGTTTTGCTGGTTTTCGGGCAATTCATAGGGCGCTCCCGATTCTACCAGCTCCCGCAGAGCTAATTCGTCGTCGGAAACACTGATGTCGGGTTCGTTAGCGGGAATGTTGTTTTTAGGTTGGGCTTGTTGGCGGCTGGCGTCTTCGAGCGTTTCGCCGGCCTGACCGCTGATTACCTGACGAAGGTTGGTTAGGTAAATGTCATTCGCCTGGGCAACCTGTTCCATGGAATCAAGGCGTGCATAGGCTTCGGTCAGCATTTCCCGCTCCTCACTGCTTAATGATGTACCGATGACGTATTCCCGTAAAGCGGTGGAGCGTATGAGGATAACAGTAAGAACCACGAGCACTGCTGCGGCCGTGACCGCGCCGGTAAGCCAGGACCATAACCTGCCCGTAAATGCGGCCTTCTCTTCAAAGGTTTCCTCATGGAGAACAACCAGTTTGTAGCGTGCGTTTAGTAACTTTGGTAACGACTTTTTTTGTTTGGCCATGCGCCCCCCTAATCAAAATAAAATGATATTTTTGCATGTTTATTCCCGGCAAAGATATTCATTTATATGGCACATCTCCCTGTTTCCGTTATCCGATTTATTGCCGTGGCGTGTGTAGCGACTGTTGTTGCCGCCTGTGCTGCGGATCAGCGGAAGCGGGGAGAACCGGAGTATGATATGATGGAAAACCTTACGGCAAGGTATAACATCGTTTACCATGGCCGTAAGATCATCATGGATGTCGAGCGGGAGCTATTCGCTTCGCATACCGATAACTATCAACAATTGCTCCCGGTGTTGATTGAACCGACGGAAACCACAGCGGCTTCCAACGCGACATTAATGGATTCTGTTATCGGCAAAGCGTTGAACATCATCAATAAAAAAACCAAGAGTAAGTACATCAATGAGGCCTACATGCTTACGGGCCGGGCCAATTACCTGAAGGGAAACTATTTCAATGCCGTGGAATTCTTTACTTATGTTGCTAACACGTTTGGCGATATGCCCGAATACCGGCAAGCGGCGTTAGTATGGAAAGCCCGTTCACTGATGCAATTGGGTAATTTAACGGCTGCGGGATTGGTATTGGATACGGTTTTCATGGGGTTGGAGTCGGAACGGAAATCAAGGGGAATGGCGTTTGCCACACAGGCCAAGCATTACCTGCTCACGCACGACGAAGCATCGGCCGTCACGATGTTGCAGCAGGCCCTTGAGTACACACAGCATAAGCCCACGAAGCTGCGCTGGCATTACCTGCTTGGCCAGTTATTGGAACAGCAGGGGCGAAATGAAGAAGCTTATGCGCATTTTACCCGCGTGGTACGCAGCAATGCGCCATATGAAATGTCATTTCAGGCAGGGCTGCACAGGATACAGTTGCTTACAAAGGACCATTCCACAGGTGAGGAACGTGTCAGGCTGCTCAAACGTATGCTCCGGGATAGTAAAAACAAAGATTTCAGGGATCAGATTTATTATCAAATCGCAGCGGTCTATTATGCGGACAGTAACGTGTCGGAGGCCTTAACGAATTACCAGCTTGCGCTGCAGCAGCAAAATGCCAACCGGTACCAGACGACGCTGACCTACCTAAAACTGGCCGACCATTATTTCAATGAGGCAACATACCATACAGCCAAACAGTATTACGACAGCGTGGGCATGTCGCTGCCACCGGATTTTCCGGACGCTGGGGCAATACAACGTAAAATTGCTAATCTCGACGAGCTTATTTTACAACTGCAAGTGGTTGCACGTCAAGATAGTCTGCAATACCTCGCAGGGCTTGATGAGCACGGGCGCAACGCCGGAATTGACAGTATCGTGGCGCAGGCGTATGCCCAGGTGCAGGCCAGTAAACAAGGCGTCAAGGGGAAAACCAATCGCCGACCGCAACGGCTCACTTTTGACGATGTCATGGTATCCACGGAAGTTTATACGGACAACCGGTTTTATTTCAACAATCCGGATGCGATGGGCATGGGACAGGTTGAGTTCAGAAGGCGGTGGGGCAATCGGCAACTTGGTGACAATTGGCGGTTCAGCGACATGGGGCAGGCGGTTCCCGGCGCTGCTGGCCGTCTGGTAGAGGAAGCGCCCGCTGCGGTGCCTGAGGAGGCTGTGGAGGTGGACAGCGCGGCATGGGCATCGGCGCTTCGCTTAACTTACCTTGAAGCATTGCCGGATACGAAAGAAAAGTTGGCGGCCTCACACCGGCAGATACATGACGCCCTGCTTAGCGTTGGCAACATTTACCGCGATGAGTTGCGCGATTATGAGGAAGCTGCCAAAGCCTATGAGGAATTATTGAGACGTTACCCGGATACCAAAGAAGCTGCATTAATTTATTTCAATCTCTACCGCATATATACCGATATAAATGTAACGAAGGCGGATTTTTACCGAGATAGACTGCTCGGGGAGTTTCCTGATTCGTTGTATGCACATATTGTGCGCGATCCGATGTACTTGGAGAAGCAAGAGCAGCAGCAGCGTATTCTTGATGAAGTTTATGGAAACATCTATACCCGGTATACCCAACGGGAATACCAACAGGTGATAGCGGAGGTTACGCATATACTTGACCAAGGGCAGGGCCGGCAACAGACATTAAGTCAATTGGCCTATTTGCGAGCGCTGGCATTGGGCAGGACAGCACCGCTTGATACTTTTGAGCACGTATTACAAACGATAGCGGCCGATTTTCCTGATGATAGCTTAATCGCACCGCTGGTTCATCAGCACTTGGCGTTTATTGAAGCCAATAGGGACACATTGGCTTCCCGGCAGTATGCACTGGAGGATATGGATGAAAGCCGGGAGCGTTTCGTGGATGAACCGACAATGACGCTTTGGCCTCAGCTGGTGATTCGACGGGGGGCCGATCGGCCCCGGCCGCGTAAGGAACTAACAGTAGCGGCAGCGGGGCAAACCGGACTTCCACCGAACCGGGGCCTCGGCAGCACACCCCGCATCGCGGGGCGGCAGTTAGCTAAAACCGCTGATGTGGGAGAAATCGCTCCGAATACCTATCGGGATATGGTGTTGTTGCCTGATTCAGCAACCTATTATTTTGTTATTAACGTGATGAATGCGCGGGTGAACCTGGCCCCTTCCCGGTTCGGTATCGGACAGTTTAACCGTACGCGTTATACCGGCGTTGGGATCAGCCATCAGCTTAAAGTAGTGAACAATGAAACTCAATTAGTCTATATCGGACCATTTGACGGATATGAACAGGCAAAGCTGTATGAGACGCGCATACGGCCGCTGCTGCCCGATATCATGAAAATTCCTTCGGCTATTTACAATACTTTTTTGATTACGGAAGAGAACTTTGGCACGTTATCTGATTTCTCCAAAATAGACGATTACCATGCCATTTATCAGGAACAGGAGCCATGAGCCGTAAGCCCTAATAAGTAAGTTCTATAATTAATCGTAAATTTGTAAAAATAATTAAGTACCCGGTACTGCATAATGAAGCAAAAGAAAAAGAACAAACATGCGCTAACGCAGGAAGATGTCAACCGTTACACCCGCAATTTCTGGAAAATAATTATAGGAGCTATTTTATTAGGTTTTTTATTTATTTTCAGTGTGGGGATAGGGGTTTTTGGGAAATTGCCGACATTCCGGGATTTAGAAAACCCAAAGAGCAACCTGGCATCGGAAATCATCTCCGATGATGGCGTGGTATTGGGTACCTACTATGTTCAAAACCGTTCAAATGTGCGGTATGACCAATTGTCGCCCCACTTGGTTCAGGCACTGATAGCCACAGAAGACAAGCGTTTTTATAAACATTCAGGCATTGATTACAAGCGTACTTTCACCATTATTTTCTACAACCTGATAGGAAAGCGCCAAGGGGCAAGCACCATCACCCAACAGCTGGCACTCAACCTCTTTTCCGAAGGTAGGGCCAGGAATACGGGAAAGCGCATCATCCAGAAGTTCCAGGAGTGGATAACCGCGGTACGTCTGGAACGCAACTATACCAAGGAAGAAATCATTACCATGTATTTCAATACGGTAGACTTCGGTGCGTATAACACGTTCGGCATCAAATCGGCAGCGCGGACCTATTTCAATACCACTCCCGATAAGTTGAATGTGCCGCAAGCTGCGTTGTTGGTGGGCATGCTCAAAGGACCGGGTATTTACTCTCCTGTACGTTATCCGCAGAACGCCATCCGGCGCCGCAACGTGGTTATTGACAATATGCGTAAACAAGGCTTCCTCACACGTGAAGAGGCAGACAAATACAAGAAGGAGCCATTGATAACCGATTTGCGGATATCGGAATACGGGGAGGGACTGGCACCCTATTTCCGTGCGGTAATGAAACGAGACATTCAGCGTGCGTTTAATGAATTGTCGATTACCAAGGCAGACGGCACCCCATATGACCTTGACCGTGACGGATTGAAAATCTATACCACTATCCATTCGAAAATGCAGCAATATGCAGAAGACGCCCAACGGGAATGGATGAAAACTATTCAGGCGTCTTTCGACAAGCAGTGGAAGAATCGCGACCCGTTCCGGGGTGATAAAGCCAAGCTCCTGGAAACAGGAATGAAGCGATCTGACCGCTATCGGATGCTCAAACAAGCGGGTAAATCAGACGCGGAGATAAAAAAAGATTTTGAAACCCCCGTTCCGATGACTATCTTCACTTGGGAAGGGGACAGGGATACCACCATGACTCCGATGGATTCCATCCGTTATAATAAATTGATTCTTCGGAATGCGTTCATGTCCATGGAGCCGCATACGGGCTATGTGCGTGCTTGGGTGGGTGGGATTAATTTCGAACATTATAAATATGATCAGGTGAAGATGGGTACACGGCAGGTGGGGTCAACAGCCAAGCCGTTTACTTATGCTGTAGCCATTGACAACGGTTACTCACCCTGCTTTCAGGTGCCCAACGTGCCGTTGACTATCGGCAGTGGACCTTATGCGTGGAGTCCACGGGGCGAATCGGTTGGTAGTCCGATTACGCTGCGCAGGGCATTGGCCCATTCGCAGAATTATGCCACTGCGTATATGATTAATGAAGTGGGTGCCACCGCCGTAGCGAAGCTCACCAAAAGCATGGGTATTACGTCTGATGTGCAGGAATATCCGTCCATTGCATTGGGCTCATATGAAGCGTCGTTATATGATATGGTAGGCGCTTATTCGGCGTTTGTAAATCATGGTGTTTGGATAGAGCCTATCTATATCCTGCGTGTTGAAGACAAGAACGGTACGCCGATTTACGAAAAGGCGCCAAAGGTAAGTAAGGTGTTGAATAGCGAAACCGCCTATATTATGGTGGATATGCTTAAAAGCGTAGTGGACGGGGGTTCTGGCAATCGCTTGCGCTGGCGTTATAACCTGAAGCCACCGATGGGTGGTAAAACCGGTACAACGAATGACAACGCCGATGCCTGGTTTATCGGCATCACGCCGGAATTGGTGAGCGGGGTGTGGACGGGGGCCGAGGACCGCGGCATCAGTTTCTTCTCCATGGCCGAAGGGCAGGGGGCACAGGCGGCATTGCCGGTATTCGGCCTGTATATGCAAAAGGTATATGCCGATACATCGCTCAGCTATTCCCAGGGTGATTTTCCGTTGCCGGAAGGCGGGCTTACGCGCGAACTTGACTGTAGCCAATACCAACAGTTTTACGGGGAAGAGGAAGAAAAATTGGATGAGCGGCTTGGGTTTTGATCACCACGCTACCGACGATTGGATATGATGGAATTCGATTACCGTAAGGCGCTTGAGGAGATTCCCCATCGGCCGGGGGTGTACCAATACTGGGACGCAAACGGCGAGTTGATTTATATCGGCAAAGCCAAAGACCTGAAAAATCGTGTAAGCTCTTATTTCGTCAAAGCCGGTCTGCTCAACGGCAAAACGCGTGTACTGGTGCGTAAAATCAAACGCATCACATTCACTATCGTGGATACGGAAATAGATGCCTGGCTGTTAGAAAACAGCCTGATCAAAAAGCACCAGCCCCGCTACAATGTCATGCTTAAGGATGACAAAACTTATCCTTGGATAGTGATTAAGAACGAGCGTTTCCCACGGGTTTTTCCTACGAGGAAATACATTAAGGACGGCTCAAAGTATTTCGGGCCTTATGCGTCGGTGGGCATGATGAACGCAGTTATGGAAACCATCCGCGAGCTTTATCCGCTCCGCACATGCAATCTGGCGCTCTCTCCCGAAAACATCAGTAAAGGTAAATTCAAAGTGTGTCTGGAATACCAGATCGGCAACTGTAAGGGGCCTTGCGAAGGTTATCAAAGTGAAGAAAATTATGAGCAAAACCTGAATGACATCAGGGATATCCTCAACGGTAAAATAGGTGTTGTTATTAAGCGGCTGAAAGATCAACTTGATGAGGCGGTAGCGAAATTGAATTTTGAATATGCCCACTATTTGAAAAGTAAACTGGATCTTTTAGGCCGCTACCAAAGCAAGTCGACAGTGGTGAGTTCATCCATCACCAACGTGGATGTGTTCAGTATTGCATCTGACCGGAGCTATGCTTTTGTCAATTACTTGAAGGTAGTAAACGGAGTGATCATCCAGACCCAGACTGTTGAACTAAAGAAACGGTTGGATGAAAGCGATGAGGAACTGCTGAGCCTGGCTATTCCGGAGATACGGAGTCGTTTTAATAGTACTTCCAAGGAGCTTATCGTTCCATTTACTATTGATATCGAAGCCGACAACCTGAAGTTTACCGTGCCGAAACAAGGTGAAAAGAAAAGCCTATTGGATCTATCGCTCAAAAATGTATTGTATTTCAAAAAAGAGCGGCTCAATCAGTATGAGAAGCTCAATCCGGAATTTAAAACGGAACGTGTTCTCAAACAGATGCAGCAAGACCTGCGGATGAATGTCTTGCCCCGGCATATTGAATGTTTCGATAATTCTAATTTCCAGGGCAAATATCCGGTATCAGCTGTCGTAGTATTCAAAGATGCCAAACCCTCCAAGAAAGACTACCGGCATTTTAATGTGAAAACGGTTGAGGGGCCGAACGACTTCGCCACCATGGAGGAAGCTGTGCATCGGCGATACCGGAGGTTGCTGGATGAGGGACAGTCGCTGCCCCAACTGATTGTCATCGATGGAGGTAAGGGACAGCTTTCTGCCGCATTAAAAAGCCTTAAGCTGTTGGGTATCGACAAACAGGTTACCATCATCGGCATCGCCAAGCGGTTAGAGGAAATATATTATCCCGGGGATCAGTATCCGATGTATCTCGATAAGAAATCAGAAACGCTGAAGATTATCCAACACTTGCGCGACGAAGCACATCGTTTCGGTATTACATTCCATCGCAAACAACGGAGTCTGAAAACCTTTCGTACCGAACTTGAAAACATCCCCGGTATAGGTAGAACTTCTGCCGAAAAACTTCTGAAGACCTTTAAATCAGTCAAAAGGATCCGTGAGGCTACCGACGACGAGCTGCAGACTGTGCTTTCCGGCAGGCAGGTACAGGCGGTACGCTCTTACTTCCATGGAGCATAATACCATGCTGATAGCTCTGCCTGTACAGTAAAGCAGACAATCAGTCTTTTTGTAAGCCGTTGTAAGTTAGTGTATTATTTATGGGTAAGCTTTTTGCGGAATTCTCGGAAAACTTACTGAAATGATGAAAAAAGTTGGGGCGGTCCTGTTTGCCGTAATGGTGTTTATATCGCTATCCTGTGTAGGATACCGCACGGCTGGCAAGAGCGGCAAAGTGCCGCCTGGACAAGCTAAGAAAATCACCGGCAAGAAGTCGGCACGGGATCACGCTCCCGGACAGCGGAAGAAAGACGTACATTATTTTAACTACTATTAAACGGCGAATCGGATGATAATGCGATTGGCATGACTTTTACTGACCTGCTGCGGATGCCGCTGCGACATCAGCGTACACAGCGGAATGATTCAACGGTTCGGTTTCCCGATGCGACCCAAATGAGTGTCGTGGAAACCGGAACTGTACTTGAGGCTATAGCCTAACGCCCTGTCCATTGCACTGTGCCCCAGTAGAATAATGCCGACCAGCAGCAGTGTTGGTAGCGAAAAGTGCCAGCCAGTTATAATAACCAACAGGGCGGCGCCTTGATGGTGAAACAAATTATAGCACCATGCACCCCAACGGTTACCGAACAGGTAGCCCACCATGCTGATATCTGGAGTCAATAAAAGAATTAAGAACAACCACCATGTATAGCCGAGGTGTAGCTGCGTAACAGGTAATAAGGTATGCCAGTTGTTCGGTTTTGAGTAGAAGCTTCATCAACAATTAGACTGCACTATTGCATCCCATGTTACAGGGATTGCAGCAATCAGTTCAGTAGCCGGTATGACCGCCATGCCCTCGGCCGCTAGTCGGTCACCAGCAGATCCATGCATGTAGCAGGCCAATATGGTGGCTTCTTGGGGAGGGTAACCCTGGGCCAGAAAAGCCGTAAGCATGCCGGTAAGCACATCACCCATTCCACCGCTGGCCATGGCAGGGTTTCCGGTGGGGTTGATATAAACTTGACCGTCCGGCATAATCATGAACGTATATTGGTTTTTCAGGACAATGACAGTTTGGTGCTGCACTGCCCGTCTTCTTGCCGTGTTAACCCGATCCCACCAATTGCTGTGCTCGCCGAACAGTCGGTCAAATTCCTTCATATGGGGAGTAAGAACACTGTTGGGCGGCAGCTTCTTCATTAATGACTTGTTTCGGGCGAGTAAGGTAAGCGCATCTGCATCCAGCACCAGTGGTTTTGCCGGGTATTCCAGCATGTGCTGAAGGTCAACGGTCAAACCCAGGCCCGGGCCGACCGCCACAGCATCGGCGTCTTCCCAATTTTCAGCCAACGTTTCCCGGGGAGTATACATCACTTCGGGATATCGGGCGTTTAACGCTAACAAGCCTTCCGCGGGAATGCACGCGGTGGTGAGCCCGGCACCGCTGTAGACACTGGCTCCCGCACACAGCAATGCCGCGCCCATCGTGTGGGTATTGCCGGCAATAATCAGCGCATGGCCGTAAGTACCTTTATGGCTGAAACGCTTCCGGCCGCGGAGAATACCGCGGATGTCGCTTGCTTCAACCAATTTGAAATCTGCGGGTAAATTTTCGATGAAGACCTCATCGAGGCCGATATCCACAACATGGAACTTATCCATGGCTTTCGCAGATTCGGGAAAAAAAAAGCTCAGCTTCGGCCGTTGAAAAGTGATGGCTTCTCGTGCATAGAGCATCTGGGCGGTTGATGGGACGATGCCGTCCGCCGGAAGTCCGGTAGGGATATCCACTGCTATTGATGGTATCCGGGCTGCATTAAGGTGTTGTACCAGACGCAGCCAATCGCCATCCAACAGCTTGTTTAGCCCAGAACCGAGTAAGGCATCAATCAATATGGATTGGGTTACAGCTGGAAATTCATCCGACGGAAAAAACTCGGAAACAGGGATGGGGCAGTAATGCAGTTTAGCGAGGTTGGTCGCGAAATCCGTACTCTGGCGGCTGGCAAAGCGGGCAATCCATACGGTAACGTTATCGTAGCCGTGTTGTTGCAGCAGCCGAGCAACAGCCAATCCATCGCCCCCGTTGTTCCCTGTGCCGCAACAGATGAGAATGCTGACATTTTTATCGCGATGAAGCTGCATGAATGCTTTTACAAAAGCCAGTGCCGCCCGTTCCATCAGGTCAACGGATGCAATGGGTTCTGTGGCAATGGTGTGGCGATCAGCCTCCCGCATCTGTTCCGAAGTGAGGATGTTCTTCATCGTTTTTACCGTCAGATAACACTAGTTTAAAGATACAGCTTTATGACCAGATCCAAAAATACCGTATCTTTGTGAAACTACTATTGGAGGAATCATGATTGTGAATGACCCATTGAATCTTGCTCCCGTTATCAGGGAAAAGCTGGAAACGGTTTTTGATCCGGAAATTCCGGTTAATATCGTTGAGTTGGGACTGGTGTATGAACTGATTACCAGACCAGACGGTACGGCAAAGGTGGTCATGACACTTACTGCGCCCGGATGCCCCGTGGCCGGGGACATCATCAATGATGTGCAGCAGAAAGTGGAAAGCGTGGAAGGGGTGAAGCAGGCATTGGTCGAATTGACCTTTGACCCACCATGGGACAAAAGCATGATGAGTGAGGTCGCCCGGCTTGAACTCGGATTTATGTAGGGAAGGAGGCGTTAATCGCCCAAGGCATGCACGATTGTCGATCGGTATTGCGGATCTTTTTCCTGAAATTCGATGCCCCTTTTATAGGTGTCGACCATAAAGAATATTTCCCCCGGAGCTGGCGCATCTTCGGCGAAAAACAACTTAAAGCTATAGGTGGCACGGTTGTTCAGGTTAACGGGTATCCTGTTTGAGGAAAATACCAAAGGTTGCACGGGGGCTGCCTTCATGGCATCCACCTCATTGACCTTCCACAGTTCGGCCAGTGCAGTGATAAAGCGGTCGCTCATCGCTCCTTCCTTCCTGAACGTTATTGCCCCTTTTTTAAATCCAGAAGCTTCATTCACCGAACCATCGGCATTAATACCTACGGGGATGTCCTTATTAACGTTGATGATGAAACCAACCGTATCATCTTGATACAAGCCTTTTGCTACATAGGTAATCGATGTTTCATCTTCCTCAGCGTCCACCAGCCTAAGAAAAATATGGGAGGGATGTTCGGGGTTATTTACGATTGGCAGTAATGCCAAGCTATCGCTTCCGTCTTTGTTTTGCTGAGTGGTATTGTTGCAGGCAAACAACAGGATAGTTAGCCAAGAAAGTTGCATCAATTGTTTCATCGCTTTATTTATTTTTTATTTCTCGTTCTAAATCGCTCAACGTTTTCAGCGGTCTCTTCTCTACGTTGTCCTTTCCGAAGAGGGCATTCCAAATACTGCGTGACTCTTTTGTGAGCAACGGCGCTATGATCGATAATATTAATACATATACGACCACAAACGACTGGACGACCGGAAGCAAGTTCCCTGCTTTCCCGATGTTGGCCATGATAATGGAAAACTCGCCGCGGGCAGCCAAGGTGAAACCGATATCCACGGAATTACGCTTCTTCAATCCGGAAAAATGAGCGGCAAAATAACCTGACCCCACATTGCACAGTACCGTAACCAAAGCGGCAATGGAAGCCCATAGCACCGCGCCGCCGAGCGACAGGGGGTCTATAGACAGGCCAAAACTGAAGAAAAACATAGCGCCAAAGAAGTCTTTGAAGGGAAGTATAAGCTGCTCAATCCGTTTTATATATTGCGAATCGGCTAGGACGAGTCCGGCCATAAGCGCTCCGATGGCTTCAGCGACATGGATGGTTTCGGAAAAACCGGCCACGATGAAGAGCAACGCA
Organism: Parapedobacter composti; assembly: GCF_900112315.1. GTDB lineage: Bacteria > Bacteroidota > Bacteroidia > Sphingobacteriales > Sphingobacteriaceae > Parapedobacter > Parapedobacter composti. The sequence continues at coordinate 400,838 of NZ_FOLL01000001.1, forward strand.
AAAATTACCAGTACGAACAGCTCCGAGGACTTGTCTTGGAGAACTTTATCAATAGACGGGACGAGTTTCCTGCCTAATACAAGAAAAGTTAGGATAAACGCCAATGCAAGTAACGAGGTTCCGGCGACGGTCCAGAATGAGCTGCTGCCAGTCAGAATGAGACCCGAAAGGAAGGATATATGCATGGCAATGAAGAGGTCGTCAAACATGATCATACCCATGATGACTTCCGTTTCAGGGTTTGCCGTGCGTTTCAGGTCAGTAAGTACCTTGGCTACGATGGCGGTTGATGAACTGGTCATGATACCGCATAACACCATCATTTCTTTGAAAGGCAATCCCATCATCCAACCCATGAAAAGGCCTGAACAGAAATTGAGAATAACGTAAAACGTTCCTCCGGTAAGAATGGATTTGCCCGATTTGATCAGCCTTCCGACAGAAAATTCCAATCCAAGATAAAATAGCAGGAATAATACGCCGAGGCGCCCCATGAAGTCGATAAACGGTTTGCTCTCCGTAAACGTAAGATCAATATCTCCGATTTTCGGAGCATGTTGTCCCAGCACCATTCCGATTAATATGAAAAATGGAATCACCGAAAAGCGGAGCCTGTTGGAAATCAGTCCAACAAGTGCTACCAAGCTCACGGCAACGCCTATTTCCAGTATCAGGGTGTGGGAGGGCATAAGCTATACTGCTATAGTATTTCTCTTAATAGTTTGATATGGCTCCGTTTACCGGCTACTACGAGCGTGGTATCCGCGGCGACAATATAATCGGGGCCGGGATTGATGATGCTTTCTCCCTCTTTGATGGCGGCGATGATGGAAGCTCCCGTGCGTTTGCGCACTTCCAGTTCACCGATGGACTTGCCGATACTTGGCGCGTTACCGTCTACTTTGTACCATTCGATGATGAGGTCGTCTAAGGCGATTTCAATGGTCTCCAAAGCCTTGGGCTTGTATGACAGCCCGCCGATGATACCGGCTACTTGCCTGGATTCTTCATCGGACAGGGTCATCACGCATCTTGACTCACTTTCTTCTTGGTCATAGCGATAGAGTTCCCGCCGCCCATCATCGTGAATTACCACTACCATATGGTCGCCGGCTTCGGTTTCAATTTGGTACTTTTTACCGATGCCAATCAGGTCTGATTCTCTTACAATTGACATAATAGTCTCCCCTTAAGATTTAAGTTCTTCAAAGGTACGATTTTGTAATGAAACCTACAAGGTTGCCTTTTCGTGACCCGACAGGAATAATGTGGGCCGCTTCCCGCCCTTAAAAAGCAAATGTTCCGATGAATATTACGGAGAGGTGAGACAACTAATCGCATAGCCGCGTATATTTGACACAAAATAGAAACGCGATGACGATTAAGACAACCCTATCGGCCCTGTTTGCCATGATATTGTTAGCGGTTTTGCCCGCTTCCGCCCGCCCAACCACCGATGAATTTAACGTGGATACCAGTAAATCTACGGTTGCCTGGACTGGGCAGAACATTGCTGGCGGTAAGCATACGGGCACCGTCGGGATCAGCAAAGGGACCTTGGTCTTTGAAGGGGAAAAACTCGTTGGTGGCACCTTTACCGTTGATGTTAACACTATTGAGGTGACCGATTTGGCTGGCGACCGTGCAACCCGGCTTGCCAACCACTTGAAGAATGAAGATTTTTTTGACGCGCCTAAGTTTCCGGACGCTGTTTTCCGGATTACCAAGGTAGAAGGGGCGGGTGACGGGTTTTCCATTCGCGGCGATCTGACTATCAAAGGCATTACCAAGTCCATCGCATTTCCGGCGGTGGTGCACCATAGCGGCAATACCGTACATGCCACAGCAAAAGGCGTTAAAATAGACCGCACACAGTTTGACATCAAATACCGTTCTGGAAATTTCTTCAGCGGTTTGGGTGACCGGGCGATTTCAGACGAGTTCCAGTTGGATATCGAAATCTTTGCGGCGAGGTAGCCGGCGGGATCCGCGATAAACGGCCAACCGTAAAATTTTAAAAAGGAACAGCCGAATGTAAACCATTTTAACTAAGTTTGGGCCGTTTATAAACCGGAAGGGAATATTATGGCAACATCACAGGGAGCTAAATCGAATTACAACGTTTCTTTAGCCACTTTAACCACCTTGTTCTTCATGTGGGGCTTTATCACTTGTATGAACGACATCCTTATTCCGCATCTGAAAGAACTTTTCCAGCTGAGCTATTTTCAGGCAATGCTTGTGCAGTTTGCCTTTTTCGGCGCATATTTTATCGGATCGGTCATCTATTTTGCGGTATCATATATTTACGGCGATCCCATCAATAAAATTGGATATAAGGGTGGGATTATTATCGGTCTGCTGATTTCGGCGGTTGGCTGTTTGCTGTTTTATCCGGCAGAAATATTAGCGATATACAATATGTTTTTGTTGGCATTGTTTACGCTGGGCCTTGGTTTTACGTTGTTACAGATATCGGCGAATCCCTATGTCGCCATTCTGGGCCCGCCGGAAGGAGCTTCGAGTCGGCTCAACCTGGCACAAGCTTTCAATTCCCTTGGTACGACCATTGCACCTGTGTTAGGCGGTTACCTGATTTTTGAATTTTTTGCTCAGGGGGGCGAGATTACGCCCGAGGCCACCAAAGTTCCATATCTGATATTCGGCCTGCTATTCGTGCTGCTGGCCGTATTGGTAAGCCTCATCAGGCTTCCCAGGTTCCAGGCAGAAGAGCTGGGAGGCGGCAAGTTGGGGGCACTGGCCTTTCCACAGCTTCGCGGCGGGGTTTTGGGCATATTTTTCTACGTGGGCGCGGAGGTAGCTATCGGCAGCCTCATTATCAGCTTCATCGGGCAGCCAGAAATTATGGGTGTAGGCGAACAGATAGGTAAAAATTATCTGTCATTATATTGGGGCGGGGCAATGATCGGTCGCTTTCTTGGGGCCATTTCATTGAACGATCGGTTGGCTGGAGCCAAGAAAGCGATCTATATGGTATTAGCCGCGGCTGCGGTATTTTCTGTGATTTATGCCATTGTGGATTTGAGTTTTACTCAGATTTCGGTATTTCTACTTTTTATCCTGCTCAATTTTGCGGCTTTTGCCATTGGGCGTTCGGTGGCTGCGCGTACGTTGATGGTGTTTGCGCTGGTAAATATTGTTTTGATTCTGGCTACTGTATTGGGGACGGGTAGCTGGGCAATGTGGACATTGCTGGCCGTGGGACTATTCAATTCTATCATGTGGTCCAATATTTTTACCTTAGCCATCAATGGTCTTGGCGTTCATACCAGCCAAGGAGCTTCCCTGTTGGTAATGGGAATTCTGGGTGGCGCTTTGATTCCACTTTTCCAAGGATGGCTGGCCGATACGATTGGGTTAAAACCATCATTTATTATTCCCGCGATATGTTATGCCTATATCGCTGGCTATGGCTTATTCTGCAGTAGAAAGCTAGGCAACGTTATCCAGGCAGATGCTGCCCCCGGCGGGCATTAGTTATGCCGATGACTATATACAGCCTTTTTGTGGTAAAAAAATAGTCGGGATACGTATCTTTAGCACGTGAAAACGATCGAAGGCGATATCTTGGCAGGACTCTCTGGCTTGGAGAAAATCCTGAAGGGAGCATTTTATTACGACTCCAGCCCTGAACACCAAACCATACTCCGTGCATATTCCACCGATGCTTCGGTATATCAGGAGCGGCCGCTTGCCGTGGCAATACCCCGGGATGCGGACGATTTGGTGACACTCATCGATTTTGCGGCCGCCCAGGGCACGACACTTATCCCGCGTACGGCTGGCACTTCGCTGGCTGGACAGGTAGTGGGTAACGGCATCGTGGTGGATGTGTCCAAGTATTTTAACCGGGTGTTGGAAGTCAACGTGGAAGAACGTTGGGTGCGCGTTCAGCCTGGGGTGATCCGGGACGACCTCAACGCTTACTTGCGTCCGTATGGACTGATGTTCGGCCCGGAAACTTCCACCGCAAACCGGGCAATGATTGGCGGGATGATAGGCAATAATTCCAGCGGGTTGCATTCCATCGTATGGGGTGATACACGGAGCCACCTACGGTCGGCGACCGTCTTACTGGATGATGGGTCAACGGCGGTATTCGAAGCGCTGGATGAACCTGCTTTTTTCAGTAAGCTGACGTTAACCAATCGGGAAGGCGATATTTACCGCCGTATGAATGCGCTGCTCACCGACCCCGAAAACCGCGAGGCCATAAAAAGGGGATATCCTAAACCCTCGCTTACCCGGCGGAATACAGGATATGCACTGGACATGCTTAGTGATACTTCCGAGCCGTTTAACTTGTGTAAGTTGCTGGCGGGATCTGAAGGTACGTTGGGTATTCTGACGGAAGCAACGCTCAATCTGCAGCCATTACCGCCCAAGGAAATCGGTTTGCTTTGTATTCATTGCCATACGCTCATAGATTCGCTGCATGCGAATGTGGTAGCGCTGCAGCATAGCCCTGAGGCGTCTGAACTGGTGGATAAGTACATCCTGGATTTTACCAAAGGTCATCCGACCTACCAGTATAACCGATTTTTCATTGAAGGCGACCCTGCGGCGCTGTTGATGGTGGAGTTCAGGGGCGACAGCCTGCAGGAAGTGCAAGGCAAGGCCGCCGCCCTGAAAACCGCGTTGGTGGCTAAGGGGCTTGGCTATGCATATCCCTTGGTAACCGGTCCGCAGACCAACTTGGTCTGGGACGTCCGCAAAGCGGGTTTGGGGTTGATACGTAATCTACCTGGTGATATCCAGCCCGTAAACCTTATTGAGGATTGCGCCGTGTCACCTGAAGATTTGCCGGCATACATCATTGAATTGCAGGATATATTGAATCGGCACAGCCTGCAGGCTTCCTACTACGCCCATGCCGGCGCCGGCGAACTACATGTGGAGCCGCTGATAAACCTCAAGACCGACAAAGGGAAAATGGCGTTCCGTTCCGTGCTGGCTGAGACCGCACAGTTGGTGAAGAAGTATAATGGTTCGTTAAGCGGTGAACACGGTGACGGACGGCTCCGTGGCGAATTTATCGGTGCGGTGCTGGGTGAACAGGTATACGGGTTACTACGGCAGGTCAAAGAGATTTTTGATCCAAGGGGGGTATTTAATGCCCATAAAATCGTGGATACTCCGCCGATGGATAAATTTCTGCGTTATGAACGCGACACTTCATCGGTTAAAGTAGATACGCTATTCGACTTCAGCCGACAGGAAAGTATCTTAAGGCTATCGGAAAAATGCTCGGGATCCGGTGATTGTCGTAAGACGCATATTACAGGCGGAACAATGTGCCCCTCATACATGGCCACACGGGAAGAAAAAGATACCACACGAGCGCGTGCCAATATGTTGAGACAATTTCTTACCAGCTCACCAAAAGCCAACAGGTTCGATCATCCTGAAATTAAAGAGGTGATGGATCTTTGCCTAAGTTGTAAGGGCTGCAAGACGGAATGCCCCTCAGGGGTAGACATCGCCAAGATGAAGGCAGAGTTCCTCCAACACTATCATGATGCCAACGGTACACCTTTTCGGACGTGGGTAATCGCCAACTTTACTAAATCGCAGCAATTGGCGGCTTATTTTCCGAGCCTTTATAATGCCATAATCAAATACAGACCCCTGTCGCTTCTGGTGAAACAGGTTCTGGGGTTTGCAAGGGATAGATCGTTGCCGGAAGTCGGTAGGATAACGCTGCGGCGGTGGATAGCAAAGCATCGTGAGGAACAGCGCATAGCGGGGCCGCGGAAAGTCTATCTTTTCTGCGACGAATTTACCAATTACAACGACGTTGGCATCGGTCAAACAACCTACCGGCTGTTAACCGCACTGGGCTATGACGTGGCGTTGGCTAATCATTCAGAAAGCGGGCGTACTTACCTGTCAAAGGGGTTAGTGCGTAAAGCGAAAGCGATTGCCAACCGTAATGTCCGACATCTGAAGGATATAATCACGGCCGACACGCCGTTGATTGGTATTGAACCGTCAGCTATCCTGACATTCCGCGATGAATATCCGGAGCTGGTGGATAAGGAATTGATAGCAGACGCTTATGCCCTGGCCAAGCACGCGTTGCTCATCGACGAGTTCTTGCTCAATGAGCTGCAGGCGGGGCGCATTGATTCCACTCGGTTTACTGAAGAAAGCCGTAAAATCAAATTACACGGACACTGTTATCAAAAGGCCTTTCATTTGGTTGAAACGACGGCGAAAATGCTGGCTATCCCTAAGGGATATGAAGTGGAAACCATTCCGTCCGGTTGTTGTGGCATGGCAGGTTCGTTCGGGTATGAGAAAGAGCATTACGAGGTTTCCATGAAAGTAGGAGAATTGGTGTTACTGCCGACCGTTCGGAGTACTCCGGCCGACACTTGGATAGCAGCTCCCGGAACCAGCTGCCGCCATCAAATCAAAGACGGTACCGGACGCCGGGCGTATCACCCAGTTGAACTGTTGTGGCAAGCATTGAAAAAGCCCGAAGATGACTAGTCTTTGGGCTTTTTTAACCGTGCCAAGCCGTGATTTCACGGCCAGATACCCAGATTCTGATAAGAAACTGCAATTTTATTGATGGCGCCTACGAAAGCTGCTGTCCGCAAGGTATCAATGCCGGCATTGGTATTTTTGGTTTCCCGGATTTCATGGTAGGCCCTAATCATGGTATCTTCCAGTCCGGAATTGACCAATTCCAATTCATCCGCACCTTTTACAATTGTCATACGCTGCGCAGGGGTAAGCGTTTTCCCTGTAATTGCTTCCACGGTGTTGACCAAGTTGAGGTTTGCCATTTCCTCATAGCGCTTATCCATACGGCCGAAGGCGACGTGCGACAGGTTTTTCAACCACTCGAAATAGGATACCGTCACACCACCGGCGTTGCAGTACATATCTGGAATGATGATACCGCCTTTCTCCACAAACATGGCTTCGGCACCCGGCGTTGTGGGGCCGTTAGCTCCTTCGGCGATGATTTTTGCTTTGATGCGACCAATGTTTTCTTCGGTGAGTTGATTCTCCAATGCGGCAGGTACCAAGATGTCACATTCCTGTTCCAGCCCTTCCGCCGGTGTCCGGAATTCTTTAGTTGCTTTTTTATATCCAAGAATGGAGCCTGTATTTTTGCGGTGTTCCAATACCGCATCGGGATCTAATCCATCGGGATTGTACAACGCACCGTCGTATTCGCATACGCCCACAACGACGGCCCCAAACTCAAGTAACACTTTTACGGTATTATAGCCTACGTTGCCCAAACCTTGTACGATGACTCGTTTGCCAGCAATACCGGGGGTTAGTCCGATCCGTTTCATGTCTTCAGCAACGTCAACGCACTCGCGGATGGCGATAGCTACGCCCCGTCCGGTTGCTGCCCTGCGGCCATTAATACCATGCAAAGACAATGGTTTGCCGGTTACGCAGCCGAAGGAATCGAGCTGGCCGGGATTCATAGTCGTATAAGTGTCTGCTATCCAGCTCATCTCCCGTTCGCCCGTTCCGTAGTCGGGAGCAGGTACGTCAATCGCTGGGCCAATAAAGTTCTTTTTGATCAACTCCACGGTATACCGGCGGGTAATGGTCTCTAATTCGTTTACCGAGTAGTTTTTCGGGTTAATACAAATACCTCCTTTGGCACCGCCAAAGGGTACATTTACAATGGCACATTTATAAGTCATCAATGCGGCAAGTGCCATTACTTCGTCTTCGTTGACCATTTCGCTATACCGGATACCACCTTTGGTGGGCGACATGTGTTGCGAGTGCTCCACGCGCCATGCATTGATTACCTCAATCTGATCGCCACGTCGGAATGGAAAGCTGAAGCGATATATGCTGTTACAGGTCTTTATCTGATCCAGCAGGCCTTTGGGATGTTTGGTGAATTGTGCCGCATGATCAAAAAATTGGGATACGTCATCAAAAAAATGGGGTTCTTGCGCTGTGTTTGCTATAGACTTAGCCATATCAATTGATTTATTAAACTAATTGGTAATCGATTCATGTAAGTGGCAGTTCAGGCAGATTGGCGGTGGTAATGTTTCATTTCTTATTTTGATTTTCCAGTCGTTTTATTTTGCTGTCTATGGTAAACAAATAAATAGCCAATCCTAAAAACAGCACGACCAAAACAAGTACCACCACATATATTTTGCCCGAACTGCGTAACCCCGTGGCCATCTCGACCCCGTTGTTCGACTGCGCAAAACTACACATTAACCCACTGATAACTAATAATAAAGAAAGAATTGCCTTTTTCATATCGTTTTGCAAAAAATGTTGTCAAATTTTATTGTTGAATCGTTTTAGGGTTGTCATTATGCCAATATTTAGGATGCAGCGGTGTCGTTTTGGTATTCCAATTTCCGGATGCGAAACCGCAAGGTCATGATCCAAATACCGACCAATATCCAGCCCAGTGACGCTGGGTACAATACCACCTTCATCATCCCGTCAAGATCAAACTCCCCGAAGCCTGAATTTCCACCCGCTCCGGGATGTAATGAGTCCGTGGTTTTGGGCAGGATGTACATCAATACGATCATGATAGGGAACGCGAAAATGTTATATATAGCAGATATCCTGGCGCGTTTCTGCTCTTCCTCCAGCGCATTGCGGAGTACGAGGTAGGCGAGATACATCAATGTGGCAATGGCCGATCCGTTAAGCTGGGGATCATTAGGCCACGGATCACCCCAGGTGAAATTAGCCCATAACATTCCACTAATGAGCCCAAAGGCACAGAAAATAATGCCAACATTAACACTTTCCACCGCTATAATGTCGTCCTTCGGGTTGCCAGACGACAGGTATTTAACACTGCATACCACGGAAATAACGTATAACGTAAACATGGTAAACCACATCGGTACGTGGAAATAAACATTCCGTATGGTTTCATGCACGATAGGCAATGCGGGTACCGGGCCCAACAGTCCCATGATAATGCTGTAGAGTAGCAGAAGCAGGCCGAGGATTTTCCACCAGTAGGATTTCATTTTTGTGTACGGATTAATCCCTCCAAAGGTACGGAAATAACAGTAAAGAAATGGCTATAGTAACGATATTGATGGCCAAAAGCACAATGAGCTCGTCATAGCTGGCGCTACGTGCAAGGCCGTCCAGCGCATTTTTAGATAATTTGATGAGCACTAACAGCAGTGGGATAACGATAGGGAAACTGAGTACGGCCATTAATGTGCTGCTGTTTCCTGCTTTAGCACTGATACCTGCCACCATCGTGAATACCGAGGCGAAACCCATGCTGCCCAGTACAACGGCACACAGGTAAAGTAATGGATCAGCGAGGGGATTATGGAAGATGATGCTGTACACCAGAAATGCTATTGCAGCAAGCAACAACATGACCAGCATGTTGTAGACAATCTTAGATAAAATAACAGCCTTTGGGCTGGCCAGCGTATAATAGTATAGTTGTCGGTGATGGCTTTCCTGTACAAAGCTTTTGTTAATCGCATTAACCGAAGCAAATAGCAGGATTATCCAGAACAACGCATTCCATGTTGTAGGATCTACGGATTTGAATGCCTGATAGCACACAAATACCGTAGATACTACATAAAGTAATATGCTGTTGATGGCATATTTTGAACGCCATTCAAGAATAAGGTCTTTACGGATGAGGGATCTGACCTCTTTCAATACATTCATTCGCCGCAAAGATACAACTCATCGCGCGAATGGGAGTTAAATTTCTTCTCCGGCCTTTTGCGCCGCGGCTTTAATGCGGTCGTTAGCGCTATCAAGACCGTCTTTTGCCATGCGGTCAGCTTTTCGGATAGCTTCCTGGCCTTTATTTTTAGCCTGTGCCTGTAAATCGCCCATTTCCCGGGAAGCTTTGTCTGCCAGTTTTGAGGCTTTGTTGATTCCCTCCTTAGCCGTTTTCCGAATTGTGCTGGTTAATTCGCGTATCCCATCATTGGCCCGATCCAACTGTTTCCGGCCTTCTTTCGTACCTAACAAGAACCAAGCTAACGTACCTGCTGCAGCCCCTATCAGGGCAAACGTCATCATGCTGTTTTTCGTGTTCATCTTTTCGTTCCTCTTTAGTTGTGCAATATCTTCACTGCTTTGATAAAGAAACAATGACGAACAGAAAATGTTTGCACTTACCTGTGTGCTAATTGAAGATGGTATAAATGGTGATACAGCCCTTCACCTTTGTTCATGAGCTGCTCGTGGGTGCCGGAGGCGACAACTTTCCCGAATTCAACCACAATAATCTGGTCGGCTTCGCGGATGGTGGAAAGGCGATGAGCAATGATGATAGACGTGCGGTTTTTCATCAATTCTTCAAGGGCTTGCTGCACCTGCCGTTCTGATTCCGAATCTAATGAGGAGGTCGCTTCGTCGAGGATGAGGATGGCCGGATCTTTCAGCAGGGCGCGAGCGATGGCGATGCGTTGACGTTGGCCGCCAGACAGTTTAACCCCACGTTCGCCCACCACCGTGTCATATCCTTCAGGAAAATCCATGATAAAGTCGTGTGCGTTAGCGCGTTTCGCCGCGGTAATGATTTCTTCGGCATCGGCGGTAAGGCGCCCGTAAGCAATATTTTCGCGAATGGTTCCCCCGAATAGCAATACGTCTTGCGGAACGATGGCTACCTGATTACGGATATCGGTGAGCGGGTATTGTGACGCTTCCCGTCCATCAAATAAAATACGCCCTCTGTTTGGCATATAGAATTGCAGTATGAGCGCCGCGATGGTTGATTTCCCCGTACCGCTTGGCCCCACGATGGCCACCTTTTCGCCTGCTCGGGCATTAAACGACACCCTGTTCAAGACGGTGATCTCCCTGCGCGAAGGATAAGAAAACGTAACATTGTCAAAGGCGATGTTCCCTTCGATGACATACCGGATGGCTTTTTCCTCGTGTAAAAGGCCCACGTCTTCCTGTTGCTCGTCAAGAATTTCGATAACGCGCTCGCTGGCACCGATGGCTTTCTGGATGTTGGCATATAATTCGGGGAAACTACCCATCGAACCGGCAACGAACAGGGAATAAAGAATGTAGGTCGTTAGATCGCCCACCGAAATCTCTCCTAGGGCCACCAAGGACGAGCCGTACCAAATTACTGCAACCACAGCGCCGAAGAGACAAAAAATGATAAACGAGGCAAAGATGCCCCGGTACGTAGCTCCTTTAACGGCGATATTAACCACCCCTTGTAATGATTTGGTATACCGGGTTGCCTCGTATGCTTCGTTTACGAAGGCCTTAACATTGCTGATGCCTTGAAGGGTTTCCTGTATAATCGTGTTCGATTCAGCCAACCGATCTTGTGCCTGCCGCGACAACCTGCGGATAAACCGCCCGAAGAGAACGGCCACTACAACCAAAATAGGCAAAATACTCAGGTTAAGCAGGGTGAGCTTCATGGATACGGCAAACAACCAGCCAATGCCACCGATAAGCAGGATGATTTGCCGGATGATTTCGGCGAGTGTGGTTGTCATGGTGTCCTGTATCTGTGCCAGGTCTGCAGACAATCTGCTGTTTAGCTCGCCCACTCGCCGGTTGGAAAAGAAATCCAGCGGCAGGGTAATCAGTTTATAATAAGAATCGCGCCGTATACCTGCCAACGACTTTTCTGCAACTTCAACGAATAAACGTATGCGGAAAAAAGACAGAAGAGACTGCACAAACAGGATAGCGAAGGCGATTCCTCCGATGGTTTGGATATCCATGGGTATCCAAGGATAGGTCTGTTTATCCTGAGCAGCATCGATCATCGCCCCCAGGAGTGTGGGAAACGTGAGGATGGTCAGGCTAGAAAACAGCAGGCAAACCATTCCCACGGTAAACTTTACCCGGTAAGGCTTGAGGTAAGCCAGCAGTTTAGCGGCTTTCCGCATTGTAGTTTTTGTGAGTTTGGGTTTGGGTAGATCGTCCGGTGGCGCATCCCCGCTATTTAACCGTGCTCTTGCCATGGCCTATCATTAAAATTTATAGCGGCAAAAGTATGGACAATAACCCTGGTGCATATCACGCTTTCGTCAATTTTTGGTGTTTTATCCATCGAACTGCGACTACAGTACCGCCTCCCGCTACAATGAGCCCGAAAAGCACGGTTAACCCTTGATATAATTGGTTGCTTTTTTCCAAAGCGTCAATATGTTGTTCTAAAGTGTTTTGTTCACGCTGTAATTTGCTAATGGTTTTAATGTATCCGTTTATGCGGCCGTCAAATTCTGTCGCTTGCTGTGCAATCTTTGATTTTTCAAAGTCTTTGTAGTCGAGGAGCGCTTTGGTTTCGCGGAAAATGTCATTATCGGTCAGCACGATTTGCTTTAAGATATCGATAGAGGCCTGCATGTCTTTCTTGGTTTTCAATCCGAAAATGCCGGTCCGCTTTTTTAGGCTTTCGTCAAACTGACCGAATCTGGCACTGCGTTGAGCCAGTAATTCGTTGACTTTCCGTCGCTGTTGCTCATAACCGGACGTATCGGACGATGACTGCTGTGCAAAAAGCATAAAGGGCCCGAATATGAGGCAGAGCGCCAGAGCCACATGTGCGTATCGGCGCGTCATATCCCGCCATTGCTGTATCAGGTTTCTGTTCATGTAGGTTATTTTTTAAATTCTACACGGATGATATCGCCTTTGTTCAATCCAAGCAATCCACTGGCATTACCCTTATTAATAGCGATTTCAAGGTAATTGCTAATGCCGAACAGGCAGAGCTTCTCACCTTCAGGCACTTCGTTGTAATGCCAGCTCATTTGGTCAATGGTTTCATTACGCCTGAAGTAAAGCACAAATTTTCTCCCCCGCTGTACCTTGTTGAAAAGTTCCTTACTGATGTTACTAATCACATTGCCGAACGAATCGACGAAGACCACGCTGCCCCTGAGACTATCCTTTTCCACCACGGGTTGCACCAGTGTGCGCTCAACCATGGAATCCACCGGATCGCCGATTTCCGTAAGTTCTCCTCCTCGAGCTAGATGGCAAGCCGCTTTAGCAAAAATGTCTGTGAGGGGGAAATGAAGATATTTCAGATCTTGGATGATATTAAGTTCTACGGCTTCTGTGGGCGGACCATCTAATATCAACGAAAAGACACCATTATCTGCCCCTACAAAGAAATGGTTGTTGTACTGCACAGCGAGGTAGCGGGTGTCCTCGTTGAATACGGAATCGATGCCGATGAGGTGTACAGTTTTTTCCGGGAAGTAGGTATACGCGTTTTTGAGTACGTATGCGGCATATTGGATATCAAACGGGGGAATTTCGTGCGAGATATCGACCAAACGCACTGCTGGGAATTGGCTGATAATGCTGCCTTTTAGTGCCGCCTGATAAAAATCCTTATGCCCTAAATCCGTCGTTAAGGTAACAATACCCATACCCGCGTTGCTTGGAGTTCGTGCAAAAATAGGAGAATTAACGCATGTTTGGAAATGCCAATTTATCGCTATCTTTGAAGGCGGTTGATGATTTCAAGCGGTAGCGTTAGACTATAGACGGCAAGCGTTGAGCGAGGGCCGCATGGATCCTATGGCACAAGCGTGTGAAGCATCACGCAAGTTAAGAGTAAGAATTTGAACGAATTAACCATCACATTAGAGTATGTGAATCCCGCAATATTGTGGGGAACACAAAATGAACACTTCGAGGTGTTCAAAAAGCAGTTTCCGAAACTAAAAATCGTTGCGAGGGGTAACGAGGTGAAGGTATTGGGCGATGAGCGGGAAATCACGCTGTTCAAGCGTTATTTTGATCAGGTTGTGGCACATGTCGAACAGTACAACAGTCTGACAGCAAATGACGTGGAAACCATATTGGGCACCGGCGCAAAGGCTGTTGCACCTAAAAATGGAGAAAAAGCTGGGGCGGACGGCATCGGTAAGGAACCCATTGTTTTCGGACCGAACGGCATTGTCGTAAAGGCGCGCACGGCCAATCAGCGGCGGATGGTGGAGAGTATCCTGAAAAATGATATCCTGTTTGCCATTGGCCCCGCGGGTACCGGAAAAACATACACGGCTGTAGCGCTGGCTGTACGGGCATTGCGTAATAAAGAGGTGAAACGTATCATCTTGACCAGGCCGGCGGTAGAAGCAGGGGAAAACCTCGGTTTCCTACCCGGCGATTTAAAGGAAAAAGTGGATCCGTATCTACGGCCGTTGTACGACGCACTGGATGACATGATCCCGGCCGAAAAACTGAAGGCTTTTTTAGAAAATCGTACCATTGAAGTGGCGCCATTGGCATTTATGCGAGGACGTACACTTGACAATTGTTTCGTGATTTTAGACGAAGCGCAGAACGCCACGGATATGCAGATGAAAATGTTCCTTACACGGATGGGCCCTACGGCCAAGTTTATCGTGACAGGTGATATTACACAGATAGATCTGCCCAAGAAGCAGCAATCGGGATTGCAAACCGCGTTGAAATTACTGGAGGGTATAGCGGGCATCGATATTATTCACCTAAGTGGTGGAGACGTGGTGCGGCATAAGCTGGTCAAACGGATACTGGAAGCCTATGGGGATATTTGACCCGGCAAAGTCGTCGAAACTGGGAAATGAACAAGGAACAATAAATGAGATGAATACCATAAAGGAGACAAATTTCCGGTTTGAGGGGCAAACCCATTTCTATAGAGGAAAAGTACGTGATGTTTATACCATCCAGGATAAGTACCTTGCTATGGTAGCGACAGATCGTATTTCTGCGTTTGATGTGGTCCTCCCGAGGGCTATCCCCTATAAAGGGCAAATATTGAATCAAATTGCAGCTAAATTTCTGGAAGCTACCGCAGACATTGTGCCTAATTGGGTGGTAGAAGTGCCTGATCCCTGTGTTACTATCGGCCGCTTGTGCCAGCCGTTTAAGGTAGAGATGGTTATACGCGGTTATCTATCGGGGCATGCCTGGCGCGAATACCGGGCAGGAAAGCGCGAAATCTGCGGAGAACCGCTGCCGGACGGTCTCCGGGAAAATGACCGTTTGCCTACACCCATCATCACCCCTACCACCAAAGCGGCTGTAGGACATGATGAAGATATCTCGCGGGCGGAAATCCTGCGGCAGGAAATCGTCTCTGAGCGGGATTACGAACAGTTAGAGGCGTATACCCGTGCGCTGTTTGGGCGCGGGACAGAATTGGCTGCTGAACGGGGACTGATTTTGGTGGATACCAAATATGAATTTGGCAAGCGCGATGGTGAAATTTATTTGATCGATGAAATACACACGCCCGATTCTTCGCGTTATTTCTATGCAGACAGTTATGAACAATTGCAACGTGAAGGTAAACCGCAACGCCAGCTGTCTAAAGAGTTTGTGCGTAAATGGTTAATTGATAATGGGTTTCAGGGAAAAGAGGGGCAGCGCATTCCGGAAATGACAGATGAAATCGTGATGTCGATATCCGAACGGTATATCGAACTCTTTGAGCATATTACCGGAGAACGGTTTACATGCCCGGATGACACTGACTTGCTGCAACGGGTACAAGACAACACCCGTGCTGCACTGAACCGTTTAGGTAGTTAAAGTGAATACAAACCAACAAAAATATTGCCGTCATGAGATTTACCATTGACAAACACGAAAAGTATGTGACCATCCAACCTCATGCAGAGGTGCTTGATGGCGAGACAGCGCCCAAAATCAAGGCGGAGTTCCTACTGTGGAACACCGGGGGGCAGCGTAACATCGTATTGGATCTGACGAATGTGCGGGAAGCCGATTCCTCCGGTTTGCGTACAGGTCTATTGGCACACCGGTTGTGTAAAGCGGCGGGTGGTGTATTCATACTGGCTTGTGCGAACGAGCAGATAAAGGCGCTGATTTCCATGTGCAAGTTAGACGGTGTACTTACGCTTGTGGCCAATACCGCTGAGGCAGAAGATTTGATATTTTCAAAAGAACTTGAAAAGGACCTCCGGGGTGCTGTGGAAGAAGGATGAGGTTTGAGGTACTGATATTAGGAAGCAGTTCCGCGACACCTATATATGGGCGCCATCCCACGGCACAACTTATCAATGCCAACGAGCAACTGTACTTGGTCGACTGCGGAGAAGGTACGCAGTTGCAGCTGGCCAAATACGGGATCAAGGGTAACCGCATAAAGCATATATTCATCAGCCATTTGCATGGCGACCACTACCTGGGCCTGATAGGACTGATCTCGTCGATGCATCTGGTGGGGCGGAAAGACGAATTATTCCTATACGGACCGCCGGCGTTGAAGGAGATTATCGATCTCCATTTTGTCCACTCCCAAACGGTATTGCGATACCCGTTGCGTTTTCGGGCTACGCAGGATCAGGAGGAGGAGGTTATTTTGGAAACGGATATGTTGCGGGTGAGTAGCTTCCCGCTTGATCATCGTATTCCATGCACCGGCTTCCGGTTCGATGAAAAACAAAGGCTGCCTTCCATAGATAAGGAAAAAGCGGCTGCCCTCGGCATACCAGGTGCCTACCTTCCATTGATTAAACGCGGGCATGACTATTCCGCTCCGGACGGCACCGTATATCGCTGGCAGGATTTGACCATCGGGCCACCGGCACCACGCAGTTACGCATACTGTTCTGATACGGTAAGGACGGATAGGTACCTGCCCCATATCCAACATGTTGATTTACTTTACCACGAAGCCACTTTCTTGCATGATATGGTTGAGCGTGCGCTTGATACGTACCACACCACGGCGCTGCAAGCGGGTCAGGTAGCGGAACTTGTAGGCGCAAAGAAGCTGCTTATCGGACATTATTCGGCCAGGTACAAAGATTTGAAGCCGTTATTGGATGAGAGCCGGACGGTTTTTGATGCGACGCAACTGGCGTTGGAGGGGAATTGGTATAACATATAATTGTTTACTTATACATGGTTAATACATTCGACTTAACAAGTTTATTGAGGGAGAATATCCGAGAACTAACGCCATATTCATCGGCACGCGATGAGTTCAGCGGTGTTGCCTCGGTGTTGCTCGATGCCAATGAGAACGCCTACGGTTCTCCGCTGGAACGGCATTATAATCGGTATCCTGATCCATTGCAGCAGCAGTTGAAGGAAAAGCTGAGTACCGTAAAGGGCGTGCCGCCAAGGAACATTTTCTTGGGAAATGGCAGTGATGAAGCCATCGATATTTTATTCAGGGCATTTTGCCGCCCAGGTATCGACAATGTTATTCTCGTACCCCCTACATACGGTATGTATGAGGTGTCTGCCAATATCAACGATGTGGCCATAAAGCGGGTAAACCTTACCACAGATTTTCAGCTCGACTTGGATGCCATAGCTGAGACGGTTGATGCTAACACCAAGCTGATATTTCTGTGTTCGCCGAACAACCCTACCGGCAATTCGCTGCACCGGGAAGATGTAGAAACCGTGCTGGCTAATTTTAACGGCCTGGTGGTTATTGATGAAGCTTACATCAATTATTCGAGGCAAAAGACGTTTATTCAGGAATTGACCGAGTATGCAAATTTGGTCGTCTTGCAAACTTTATCTAAAGCGTGGGGACTGGCCGGTCTTCGTTTGGGCATGGCGTTTGCCAGTGAAGAAATCATCGAAGTGCTCAACAGGATCAAGCCACCATACAACATCAATCAGGCGACACAGGAACTGGTATTGGAGGCTTTGGATCGAGTAGAAGAAGTGAACGCATGGATAAGGGAAACCGTTGCCGAACGCGAACAGCTATCGGAAAAAATGCGGGAATTACCATTTGTGCAGCATGTATATCCATCTGATGCCAATTTTATTTTAGTGAAAACCGAGGAGCCCAGGCATATCTATGAATACTTGGTTAAACAAAGCATCATCGTGCGCGACCGGTCTAAAGTAGCGTTATGTGCCGGATGCTTGCGTATAACGGTAGGCACACCCCGTGAAAACAGCATATTACTGGAAGCACTGGTTAACTACCGTACGGTAAATTAATATTTTTGCTGCCGATTTTGGCTTTTTTGCCTAAGTTTGGCACTCCAACCATATAAGAGGCAATAACAGTAATAGCGATGCCTGATACGATTAAAAGATTACTATTTATCGATCGCGACGGTACCTTAATCGTCGAGCCGGAAGATGAGCAGGTCGACTCATTCGCCAAATTAAAGTTTTATCCGGGCGCATTGCAATACTTGCCGCGTATAGCTCAAGAGCTTGACTTTGAATTGGTGTTGGTGACGAACCAGGATGGGTTGGGCACCACTTCTCATCCGGAGGAGAATTTCTGGCCGATACACCGCTTTGTTATGGATACCTTTGCCGGAGAAGGCGCTGTATTCACCGCAGAGCATATCGATCGCACATTTCCGCGCGAAAACGCGCCGACACGTAAGCCCGGAACGGCGTTGTTAACCCATTATTTCGATGCGGATAAGTACGATCTAAAACGGTCTTTCGTTATCGGCGATCGTATCAATGATGTAAAACTGGCCCAAAATTTGGGCGCCCGGGCCATATGGTTGCGTAATAACGACACGCTCGGAGCGTCGGAGGCCCATGTGATAGACGAATCCGTGGTGGCATTAGAGACTTCGGATTGGCGCGCCATTTACGAATTCCTGAAGCTGGGCACGCGGCAGGCAACGCATCGCCGGAAAACCAACGAAACGGATATCTACATTGAGCTCAACCTGGACGGCAAGGGCAAAGCTGACATTGACACCGGACTGCCGTTCTTTGATCATATGCTCGACCAAATTGCCCGTCACGGGGGCATGGATATGACTGTGCATGCAAAAGGCGATTTGCATATCGATGAACATCATACCATAGAAGATACAGGTATCGCATTAGGCGAAATTTTTGCCAAAACGTTGGGTGACAAGCGAGGTATTGAACGTTACGGGTTTACGCTGCCAATGGACGATTGTTTGGCGCAGGTGTCCATCGATTTCGGTGGGAGGAGCTGGATTATCTGGGATGCAACGTTCCGAAGAGAAAAGATAGGCGATATGCCCACGGAAATGTTCTTTCACTTTTTTAAATCTTTTTCAGATGCAGCGAAATGTAACCTTAACGTCAAGGCCGAAGGGGATAACGAGCATCATAAGATAGAAGCGATATTCAAGGCATTTGCCAAAGCGGTTAAAAAAGCGGTAAGACGCGATGCCGAACATATGGAGTTGCCAAGTACAAAAGGAGTGTTATGACAGGAATTGTCAACTATGGGGCAGGCAATATTTTTTCGCTGACAGCAGCGCTCACGCGACTGGGTATTGCTTACGGAATGGTCAATAACGCAGCGGAGCTTGGGGCGTACGACCGGATTATCATTCCAGGGGTGGGGCATGCCGGTGCAGCCATGCGGAAGTTGCGAGAATCTGGCTTGGCCGATTCTATTGCGTCCATCACCAAGCCCGTATTGGGCATCTGCGTAGGCATGCAACTGCTTACCAGCTATTCGGAAGAGGGCGACAGCGAATTGTTGGGCATTGTCCCCCTGCAGACGTTACACTTTGAGCGAAGGGTTACCCTAAAGGTGCCGCACATGGGTTGGAATAAGGTATATCATCAAAATAACAGTCCGATATTCGATAATATAGAAAAAGATACCTATTTTTACTTTGTACATTCGTATTTCATTGAGTATAATGATACTTTCACTTCCGCTTACACGGGGTATGGACTGAAGTTTTCAGCAGCAATGCAGGATAGGAATTTTTACGGAGTACAGTTCCATCCCGAGAAATCAGGCGAAGCGGGTGAAAAGTTGTTGCTTAATTTTTCAAAACTATATTAAAAATCAACCTTTAGAAAAGACTATGTATATCATTCCGGCTATAGACGTGTTGGACAAGAAAGTGGTCCGGCTGCGCGAGGGTAACTATGACGATAAGACGGTTTATGAAGTTAGCCTTGAAGAGATGATCGAGAAATATCAATCCAATGGTACCGAATTCGTACATATTGTGGATCTCAATGGTGCCAAAGGTGACTTTTCCAATCAAGCGTATCTTTTTGATATTATCCGTACCACAGACATGAAGGTACAGTACGGCGGAGGTATCCGAAGCATAGAAAAGGTACAGGAGTTGCTTGATGCGGGAATACACCGTGTGGTGGTAGGTACACAGGCCATTACCAACCCTTCGTTTTTGGATGAGCTCAGCAAACTGAACCGGGGCAAACATAAGTATGCCGATCAGGTGGTGGTTGCCATTGACGTACTGGACGAAGTCATCAAATATTCCGGTTGGATGGAAAGCTCGCCAGTAAAACTGCTTGACTATATAGACCGCTGTCTTTCGCTCGGTTTTTTCCGTTTTCTCTGCACAGATATCAACAAAGACGGCAAGCTGGGTGGTGCCGGCGTGGAATTGTACAAGAAGCTATTGGATCACTCGCCCATCATTAAACTCATTGCTTCGGGCGGTATCAGTTCGATGGATGACATTTATGCGCTGGATGCCATCAAGGTGGAGGCCTGCGTAGTGGGCAAAGCGATATATGAAAATCGCATTACCATCGAGCAGATAAAGGAGTGGAACCTGAAATCGCTTATCCGTTTTTAGGTATGTTGGCCAAGCGCATCATCCCTTGCCTTGACGTTAAGGACGGGCGTACCGTGAAAGGTGTCAATTTCGTGGACTTGCGTGACGCCGGAGACCCTGTGGAATTGGCTTGGCAATATTCACGGCAAGGTGCGGATGAATTGGTGTTCTTGGACATTACTGCTACGCATGAACGGCGCAAAACCACCGTGGAGTTGGTCAAAGCTGTGGCCCGGCAAATCAATATACCGTTTACAATCGGCGGCGGTATCAATGAACTTGAGGACGCGGATGTACTGCTGCATGCGGGTGCAGATAAAATCTCCATTAACTCAGCTGCCGTGCGGAACCCGGCACTTATTGACCAGATGGCACAGGCCTTCGGTATACAGTTTGTGGTGGTAGCTGTGGATACACGACATGTCGATGGCCGGAACTATGTACACCTCAACGGGGGACGCCTGAAAACAGACATGGAGACCGAAGACTGGATAAGGGAAGCAGAAAGCCGCGGAGCGGGAGAAATCTTGTTGACTTCTATGGACCATGACGGAACCAAGAACGGTTTTGACTGTGATTTTCTGCAGCAGATAAATGCCACGTTGTCCATCCCGTTGATAGCATCTGGCGGGGCAGGCAATAAGCAGCATTTTGTCGATGTATTCCAGCGCAGCAATGTGGATGCCGCGCTCGCTGCCTCGGTGTTCCACTATGGCGAAATACGGATTCCGGAGCTGAAAGAGGAACTGCGGCAGCAGGGGATTGAAGTTAGGTAGTTATTATGTTAGATTTTAAAAAAAGCAACGGACTGATTCCGGTTATCATACAGGATGCCCGGACCTTGGAAGTGCTGATGTTGGGTTATATGGATGAAGAAGCGTGGGAAAAGACCCAAAGTGAGGGTCGGGTTACGTTTTTTTCCAGAAGTAAGAAAAGGCTGTGGACTAAAGGCGAAGAAAGCGGCCACTTCCTCCATGTTGTTAGCACACACATCGATTGCGACCACGATACCCTCCTGATTAAAGTAAGGCCGCAAGGGCCCACCTGCCATACGGGGAGCCGTAGCTGTTTTAATACCGACTACAATCGGAATTTTATCTTTGAACTGGCCGATGTGATCGATAACCGTTTCGCATTCCCGGTAGCCGGTTCCTATGTGAACCGCCTGCATGAGCGGGGATTGACCAAGGTAGCCCAGAAGGTCGGTGAAGAAGCTGTGGAGACGGTGATCGCGGCACTTGCAGAAGAAGAGGCTGATTTCGTTAACGAGGCTTCCGACCTGGTGTTTCATCTGCTGGTGCTGTTGCGAGAAAAAAATATTTCGTTGGATACCATTGCCAAGAATCTCGAGGGCAGGCATAAATAAGCGCCGTGGGAAAACTGGAAGTCCATAAAGCGGGCACGTTGTCGGGCCATCAGAATCCTATTTTTGCCATTGAAAATGGGGTAATGGCTCATATTGTCTTTACAGGTGGAAACGATAAGGGCGTAGTGCAGTGGAACCTTGAAACGCTTACTTTTGAACGTATCTTGTATCCTGTGCAATTTTCGGTATATGCCCTACACCGGATATCCCAAACCCCGCTATTGGCTATCGGCACGCGGGACGGTAAGGTAGCAGTGGTGCACACCGACACACAGACCTTGGCGGCGAAGCTGACGCACCATCAGCGCCCTGTTTTTGATATTAAGTCGTTCCGCACCAAGCCTGAGGTGGTACTGGCTTCTGAAGACGGTACGGTATCCATTTGGGATACGGCGACGTTCAGCCTGCTGTATCATTTCAAAGTAGCCGAACAGACCGTGCGCACCATTGCCATCAGTCCCGACGAACGATGGATTGTGTTTGGTACCAAAGAAGGGAAAATCAAGTTGTATAACGCTTCGGACTATTCGTTCGGGGGCGAACTTCCGGGGCATACCATGCCGGTCACGTCGCTCAGTTTCTCGCCGGATGGCAGGTATCTTCTTACCGGAGGACGGGATGCACAGTTAAATATTCTGGATGCTCAAAGCTTTTCTTCGGTCAGTACATTCACGCCTCATTTATTTACGGTGTATGCCATTAAGTATCACCCCACATTGCCAATCTTTGCAACAGGGAGCCGTGACAAAAGCATTAAAATCTGGTCGGCCGAAGATTTCCGGTTACTGCGCGTTGTCAGTTTTGAGCGCGGTTTCGACAGTCACCTGCTCTCAGTAAATAGCCTAGTGTGGAATCCGTATAAGCAACAATTGATTTCCGTGAGTGATGATAAACAAGCAATGGTTTGGGACGTTATGTTGATCTGATCAAACGAGCGATTTCCGTCAAATAGCGGGCATCAACCTTATCAAAGTGATTCAGGTACTCGCTGTCTACATCCAATACTGCAATTACCTTTCCACCGCTTATCAGGGGAACTACAATTTCAGATTTAGCCAAGGAGCTGCAGGCGATGTGCCCCGGGAAGGCGTTGACGTCTGGAACGATGATGGTTTCCGCACGCTCCCAGGCCGTGCCGCATACCCCTTTTCCCTTGGCGATACGGGTACATGCCAAAGGGCCCTGGAACGGCCCCAGCACCAGTTCAGTCGCTTTGACGATATAAAAGCCAACCCAAAAGAAGTCGAATTGGGCCTTTAACACGGCCGATACATTGGCCATGTTGGCGATTAAGTCAGGCTCCTCATGAACCAATGCCTTGATTTGGGGGATTAGCGCCTGATATTGTTCTTCCTTGGTGCCGGAAGTGATATAGAGTTCTTCTGCCATTTTTATCTTTCTGTCACTTCGGGTAATTTACTGTTCACGATGACGGCCCGCACGTAATTGCTGCGGCGTCCCGACGGTGCAATTACAGTCGCTTTGAAAATCCGCTCTTTCCCTTCCGGTACAATCACTTTAACCGATCCTTGGTATTCCAAATCGGTATCCGTGGGATCGTAGTTATCTATGGTGTAGTAAATTTTGCCGCCGGCCACCGAAGGCTTCAGTCCACGGAAGGTGTATTCACTCGCATAGATGACCGTGTCTTTTAAACCGATGACCTCCGGCACGCGGTATACCGTTTCGGTCTGGTCAAGTGCAGCTAAATGTGCAGGTACCCGGATTTCGGAGAAATCTTTCCAGTCTTTTCGGACCGGTGCTGTCCAAGCGATTTCGGCCAGCGCATAAAGGCGGGGTAACAACATAAACTCTACCTTTTTGCCCGTTTCCATATACTCGGTCCACATGTTAGCTTGTACGCCAAGGATATGCTTTTGTTCAATTTCCGAGAGTGACTTAGGGGTCGGGTCTGCAGCATATACTTTTTCCAGTGTGGAATAGCCTCCAATGTTCAGTGGCTCCCGGTTGGGGTCGGGGCCTTGTTTATGGTCGAAGTAAAGTCCATAACTGTTGGCCGTCATGATGACATCATGCCCCTGTTTGGCTGCAGCTATACCCCCATCTTCGCCGCGCCAGCTCATCACCGTGGCGTTGGGAGCCAATCCGCCCTCCAGGATCTCATCCCACCCGATAATCCGGCGGCCCTTGGCATTGATGTACTTTTCCATCCGCTGGATGAAGTAGCTTTGTAGCTCGTGTTCATCGTCCAGTCCTTCATCTTTAATTCTTTTCTGGCAGTGCGGACACTCCTTCCATCGGGTTTTGGGGCATTCGTCCCCTCCGATGTGGATGTATTCGCTAGGGAATAGCTCCAGCACTTCATCTATGACATCCTCCAGGAAGGCGAAGGTTTCCTCTTTACCTGCGCAGAAGACGTCGTCAAAAACGCCCCAGGTTTCAGCAGTTTTGTATGGCCCCGGATTATCACCGCATCCCAACTGCGGATAAGATGCCAACGCAGCCAGCGCATGCCCCGGCATTTCAATTTCTGGCACAACGTTTACATAGCGTTCAGCCGCATAAGCCACCACTTCACGGATTTCATCTTGCGTGTAGAATCCGCCGTAAGGAATACCGTCATAATCGCCGGGCTGCTTATAATTCCCGATAAGTGTTTGCGCTCGGAAAGCACCGGTTTCGGTCAACTTGGGATATTTTTTTATTTCAATGCGCCAGCCTTGGTCTTCCGTAAGGTGCCAATGGAAATTATTGAGTTTATAAGCGGCGATGAAGTCGATATATTTTTTGATGAACGCTACAGGAAACATATGACGGCACACATCAAGGTGCAGACCACGGTATTTATAGCGGGGAGCATCTTTGATCGTTACCGCTTGAATAGCCGGCGGCCCCTCGCCCTGTGTTTTGGGTAGCAGTTGTGTGAGGGTCTGCATGGCATAGAACAATCCGGCATCTTTACCTTGCAAGGAGATGCGATCGCCCGTTACCGTCAGTATATAGGCTTCCGGATTTTCCCAACTTTCGGTTCCATTAGAAGAAAAATAAATGGATGAAGGGCCATTGATGCCGGCCTTCACCGGAATAGTTAATTGGAGTGATTCCTTTATGTAATCCCGGAAGAATTCAGCTATGTTCCTATCAGCTTCACTATCGTAACCGATTGTAGTGAAAGCATTAAGAGGAAAGCTGCCCGATTGCATTCGAATCTCCGCAGGAGCCGGAATAATGGTGAGGTTCGGCGAAGGAGGTTGGGCAAAAGTCATACAATAAAAGAGCATGGCTGCCCAAATTAAAAAGTTTCTCTTTCTCATCTGATTAATTCGCTTTTTTTAAAATGATCAGCTCTAAGGCATGACAACGTTCGCAGCGATTCGGGGCCACCCACGTGTGTCAATATGCGCAAATTTGCGAGCAAAAGTACATAAAAATGTACATTTTTGCTGGATGATCGGAGGAGCAAAAAATAGCCGTATACAAAATATATCAACGTTTTTCATCGTAATGCGTAAAAAAATCAGTTATTTCGTTGTTATTTCAGAAGTTATTTCGTAATCTTTATGGGCAGACAAAAGAAGACCGAACTATCGGGCGTAAAAGAAATCGCGAGACGGGCCAATGTGTCTATCGCTACGGTAGATCGGGTTATCCACAACCGAAAAGGTGTATCAGAAGCGACCAGGCAAAAAATTAGTGAGATTATTGCCGAGATGGGATTTCAGCCGAATATTTTGGCTAGTCGGCTGGCTTCAAAAAAAGTAAATCATTTTGCAGTGTTGATCCCTAAATCGAGCGAGACAGATTATTGGGAATCACCGGTAAAAGGTATCGAACGTGCACACCAGGAAATCAAGCAATACGGAATCGTTCTGGACAAGTATTTTTATGACCTGAACGATAAAAAGTCGTTCACAAAAGCTGCAAACCTATTATTGCAGAAACAATGTGACGGGGTATTGGTTGCGCCATCCTTTATTAGGGAAGCAACTGATTTTACAAGCTATTGTCAAGCGAAAAACATTCCGTATGTATTCATTAACTCAGATATTCCCGGCAGAGACAGCCTGTGTTATATTGGCCCGCATCTCTATAAAAGCGGTTACCAAGCAGGCCAATTGATCAGTTTTGGGTTGAAAGCCGGAAACGTATTGATAGTCAATATTTCAAGGGAAATAGATAGTTACCATCACCTGTTGCGGAAAGAAGATGGATTCAGGGCTTATTTCAATGATAACAAGGGCGGGCAGATCGAATTGGCTAAAATAGATATCCGCGACACCGACCAACAATCGATTGAAGAAACATTAGACGCTATAATAGCGGAACTTCAAGGGGTGGATGCACTTTTCGTGACCAATTCGCGTGTGCGATCCGTTGCTAGCTATTTGGTAAAGCGAAAGCTGGAACATAAAATCCTTATTGGTTATGACTTTCTTCAAGAAAATGTAAAATATTTAAAACAGGGGGTGATTGACTTCCTGATCGGACAGAAGCCCGAAGAACAGGGATATCTTGGCCTTATGACATTATTTCAACACATCGTAATGGGGGGAGAGATGGCCCAAGTAAATTATATGCCTATTGATATTATCACCAAAGAAAATTACGAATTTTATAAAAATTAAGGAAGAGACATGCGATACACAAAAAAAGCAAAATTAAATTTGGAAGTAAAAATTTAATTAGCGTACTTTATGGGTACGTAACCGCTAACCAGTTATGAGAACACTAAGGGAATTGAGGTCAATAAGCAGGCGTCATAAAGACGCAAGTCGGGTAAAAATGAAACGATGGTAAATTGCCCTGCTTTTGTATTTTAACGTGTACGTTACCGTTATGAAATAATGCAAAACTAGAAGTTTTGAAACATTTAATCGTCAAGTAGAATTCATATACAGAGTCCATACGATTTATTAACGGTAACGTTAACGTAAGTATGCGGCAGTGATTACGATATAGAATATATAACCCTAAAAATATGCGTATGAAACCTTCAATTGTAGTCAAAAGTAGCTGTTGGCTCGTTTTGCTGTACCTGTTCAGCGGGACGGCTTGGGCGCAAACCACCGCTATTTCAGGTCTTGTAACGAATGAACAGAGGCAGCCGCTCGAGGGAGTTACCGTTACGGTAAAGGGAAGCGCCACATCAACCCAGACCGATGCTAAGGGCCGGTTTAGCCTCCCGTTTGTTGGTAATTCCATGGTGTTGGTTTTCAGTATCGTCGGATTTGAAACGCAAGAAGTTGTCGTTAAGCCGAATGCGGATCTCCAGGTTACGTTGGTCGAAACCACAAGCCATTTGGACGAAGTGATTGTAGTAGGATACGGTACACAGAAAAAAAGAAATGTTACAGGCGCTATCGTTTCTGTAAGCAGCGAAGATATTGCGGAACGGCAGGCACTTAATGTGTTTGACGCCCTGCAAGGCATGGCGTCCGGTGTCCAAATTGATCAGGAATCAGGCAGACCTGGAGCCGGCAGTTCTGTACGGGTGCGCGGTACCGCCACCATGGAAGGAGGCGCCGATCCGCTATACATCGTTGACGGTGCGCAGGGCGTAGACATCAATACTATCAATCCAGACGATATTGAATCGGTTGAGATATTGAAAGATGGTGCATCGGCGGCCATCTATGGATCCCGTTCGGCCAATGGAGTAATCATCATTACCACTAAGAGAGGAAAGGAAGGAAAGCCGCAGATTAAGGGAAGTTACTTGAACAGCTACAATACATTGTCGCACAAAATTCCTCAGGCGAACGCGGATCAACGTAGATTGTATGAGATGAAGCGCGGTGGTGCCGGTGCGCGTACCATCGACTCGTTGAATCCAGCGTATAATGCCGATAACGATATGCAAGAGTTGATTACCCGTACAGCCCAACGTCATCAGTTGGATGCGAGTTTGGCCGGTAGTACAGGTAAATTAAATTACTATGGGAGCTTGGGCTACTTGGGTGATGAAGGAATTATTTTAAATAGCTGGTACCGGCGTGTGACAAGTCGATTGAATATGGATTACTCCCCTAGCAATGTATTTACCTACGGTAACAGGCTGTCGTTTTCTTACCGGACTGAAAACCGTATACATGAAGGCAATGTGTTGAACCAAGCCATCCCCAGGCCGCCTACCAATGCTGTTTATTTTCCTGACGGTTCACTAGCCCCAACCATATCTGGCCGTATGAACCCGTTGGCCCAAGCCCTGCTGCGAAAAAATGAATTCGACATTTACGATGCCAGTATATACAATTATTTCAGGTTCAATGTCATGGACGGGCTTCGGTTTACCACCGATGCGATCGTCCGGTTCAACTACAGCCATAATGAGGTTTTCGTGCCGAAATTGCTGAATACAAACACTGGGGCTACCGTAGAACCGGTGAGCAACGGTAGCGAGCAAGATAATATGTTAAATTACTGGATGGTGCAAGGGTTTTTCAATTACGACAAGAGCTTTGCCGACCGGCACCATTTTACGGGTGTATTAGGCGTGAGTGCCGAACGCGAGTATACCCGCCGCATCAATATCGCAGGCAACAATTGGGTGTCTGAAGAGATACCTACCATGAATGCCGCACAGGAGTTAATCCTGAATAATATTTATACCAACGGTTTGAGAAGTACACAGGCTTCGCTTTTCGGGCGATTAGGATATAATTTCAATGACCGGTACATCTTCGAGTCGAATTTCCGGTTGGATGGTTCGTCCCGCTTCGGGCGTGATAACCGATGGGGCTTTTTTCCTTCGGTATCCGGCGCATGGCGGTTTTCAGACGAGTCCTTTATGCAGGCCACCCGAAACTATCTGACCGATGGCAAGGTGCGTGTCAGCTATGGTGTAACGGGGAATGACCGGATAGGACAATATGACGCTATCCAACGCTACGTGTTCGGTAGTAATTTTTATAATGGTGTCTCTGGCGTCGTACCCAACACACTCTTCGGAAACAACACATTGGGTTGGGAAACAACGCGGCAATTCAATACGGGCTTGGATCTTACTTTCTTCGATGGTCGTTTGACGGTCACGGCAGACTATTATAATAAAACTACCAGAGACTTGCTCTATAACGCACCGATAGCGTATGAGACGGGATTCGACGACGTACGGGTGAACCTTGGTTCTATCCAAAATAGGGGAGTCGAGATCACGATAGGCGGTTCGCCTTTCAGGAAAGAGCGCTTTCGTTGGCATACCGAAGTCAACTTCACCCGCAACCGGGGCCGGGTTTTAGAACTAGCTGAAGGTACAGAAATGATTGTTGCCGGGATATGGTTGGTTGAAGAAGGACAGCCATTGGGAAATTTCTATGGTTGGAATAATCTTGGGGTTTATGCCTATGACGAGTCGAATGCGTGGACGGATGACGGACGACAGCTTATGCCAGTGTTCGGCAGTGACGGGGCGTTTGATCATTATATACTCGATGGACAGCGTTATATGGGTAATGTCAATCAGTTGCAGACAACGGGTGGCATATCCAAGGGGGGCGATGTCATTTGGCAAGACGTGAACGGCGATTGGGTGATTGATGATACCGATCGCATTATCTTGGGCAATGCCCAACCCAAATGGATGACCGGTTGGAACAATGCTCTATCATACAAGGACTGGACATTGTCATTTAATTTTTATTTAAGTTACGGAGGAAAGATTTACAATCAGGCCCGCCGGGTGATGGCGAGTTACACGACCAGCTTGGCCACTCCTGATCCCTATATTATAAATAATGCCTGGTGGCGGCCGGGTGACATTACCGATGTGCCCATTCCTGTTAATAACGGTATGGAGAACGTGAGGGAATTGAATAGCTTTTTCCTCGAAGATGCCTCTTTTATTCGTTTGCGGAATGCCAGGCTTACTTACCAGATGCCCGCGCAATGGATGTCAGCTGTCAAATTTGCCGGAGCAAGTATTTACGTGTATGGCAACAATTTATTCACTTGGACGAACTATTCGTGGTTTGACCCGGAAATAGCTTTTTCCAACCCACTTCAGATGGGGCGAGATACGGGTCGATATCCCCGGAGAAGGGAACTTGGTTTAGGGTTAAATATTAATTTTTAACACAATGAACGTACAAAAGAACACCATTCATATATCCGGACGCGCACCAGGCATCAAACGTATCGTTTTATTGCTGTATGTGGGGTGTGCCTGTTTGGTTACGTCTTGCGAAAGCTTTTTGGACCAACAACCGATATCCGACCTGTCCAGCGACAAATTCTGGTTGACGGCGGATGACGCAAAGCTCGGTATGGCGGGAATTTACAGTAGCATCCAATCTGTGTTTAGCTCCAATTATATCTTGTGGGGCGATGCACGGTCAGATAATTTTACGTTTAGCGGCACAGGTGAAGCACAGATTAATTACTCCATCAATGCGGTGACCTCTACCATGGCGGGCACGAGTTGGGCTGAAATTTATAAGACAATCCAACGTGCAAATCTGGCCATCAAGTACTTACCAACAATCAATTTGCCAGTGGCCCAACGCGATCATTATTTGGCCCAAGCCTATGCCATCCGGGCATACATGTATTTTTTTATTATAAGATTGTGGGGTGATGCGCCGATCTGGTTGGAACCTTATGAAAACATCAACGCCGAGGCCAACCGCCCACGTAGTCCAGCCGATCAAATCGTGCAGGATGTAATATTACCCGACCTCCGTCATGCCTTAGAGATTGTTGATCCGGGTGTAAATACAGTGGTCGAGGTGAATATAGGGGGAATATTGGCCATGCTCACCGATGTATACATGTGGCTGCATGATTACGAGGGGGCGTTAGAAGCGTCCGAAAGGCTTATCGGGCTTGACCGTTATCAACTCGCCAACGGAGACGAATGGAAAGATATGTTTTTGTCTCCTGCTAATAGCCGGGGAAATATCTGGAGCTTAAGTTGGAATTTCCTGCAAGATGGACCTGATGGTACTTCCAGGCAAATTGGCGCAGGGAATTTGGATCCGCTGTATGTAATGGACCCGGCCGTCATCGAGCGGTTCCATAATGATCCAAAAGACATTCGTACAAAGCTCACCTTTGATTCACTGCTCTTTGCTAATGCTGCCACTCCCAATGCCCGGAGTAAACGGCTTGGCAAGTTTGCTGTCAGGAATGCCAACGGCACCTTCCAGTATCCGCAAACCACCCAAAGTGAATATAAACTTACCATGTACCGTTATGCTGATGTCTTGCTGTTGCGGGCTGAGGCGCTGAACCGGTCGAACGATAAACCCGGCGCTTTTGCCTTGCTTAACGAGGTGAGGGCAGCGGTAGGGCTTGATCCGCTGGATGGATCGGAATATTCCAGTGAAGATGAAGTGGAAAAGGCTATACTGGATGAACGACAGTTGGAGCTTTTTGCCGAAGGTCGGCGTTGGTTTGATCTTGTCAGGACGGGTAGAGCAATGAATGTGATGGATCCAATTATCCGGGAGCGGCAAGAGGCATTGGAAATGACCGTAACGGGCTTTACCGATGGACGGCGTACTTTACTTCCGATTCACCGGAACGTGCTTATCAATAATCCTGTATTGACACAGAACGAGCCGTACTCTTTCTAATCACTGCACCAAAGAAAAAAAAACAGTATTGTAGAACGAATTAAAGAGAATAATAATGGATATTCTGAAGAAAAATATCGCTACGTTATGGAACTTAGCGGCTTTAGCCGTGCTGCTTAGCGTTTGCAGCTGTACATTGCTGGGACTTGAACTACAGCAGGATCACAAGCATGAGGTCAATATTTTATCCCCCGAGATCCACATGGATGCATGGCAATTCATTAACACACCGCTGGAAGATACCTTGCGTAGTTTCGACCGGTTCGTTGACGCCGTGGTATATGCAGGACTGGAAGACGAATACACGAAGCCAGGGCGTACTTTCTTGGTGTTTAACAATTATGCAATTTTACGGTATAACAGCAGTGGTACGGTTAATTCAGGCTGTTATTTTGGTAGAAACACGGTGCCAGTGCTCGATGAAGACGGGAATCCGGTTTTAGACGAAGATGGCGAGCCGATGATGCGTCCCGGGCGAAGATGGGAAGATTATCCCGTAGAGCAAGTGCGGGAGTTGTTGCTTTACCATATTTTGGAAGGAGAATATTCATACCATAACCTAGGGCCTGACAACACGGTGGTGCAATCGTTGTCGCCAAACAACGAGGCTAACCTCGTTTATTTGCAGATCCAGAATACCCAAACATCTAAACTCGCCGTGAATGCTTTCCAGGGGTCTATCCAAACCACACTTGCTAGGACCGCTAATTTAAAAGCGACTAATGGGTATATCCATGTTTTTGATGCCTACCTCCGTTATGGGGTTGAAATGCAATAATCACATGCAAGGCAAAAAAAAATGGAAACACTGGATGCGAGGCTGTATGGCGATAACTGCCATGTTGGCAATAATGCCTATGGCTATGGAGGTGCAGGCACAGCATACCGCAAAACCCAACATCGTTATTATCTATGTAGACGATTTGGGGTATGGCGATTTGGGCTGCTATGGCGGAGACATTCCAACGCCGAATATTGACCGAATAGCCAAACAGGGCATCCGCTTTACCGATTTCTATGTGTCGGCACCAGCCTGTACTCCTTCCAGGTATAGCATGCTTACCGGACGCTATCCCCAACGATCAATGCATGGGCTCACCCGTGCATTGATGCCGGTCGATACGCAGTACCTTGACACTGCAGAAAAGACGCTGGCTTACTACTTACAAGCGCAGGGATACCATACCGCGTTGTTCGGTAAATGGCACCTCGGTGTCAACGATTCAACACAAACACTTAAAGCTCATGGGTTTGAAGAGTTTGTAGGCTTTTTGGGCGGTTGTGTGGATTATTTCACTCACGGGTACGGCCCGATGGGGCATGATTGGTCCGTTAATGGTGAGCAAAGGCGAGAGGAAGGGTATGCTACAGATCTGATTACTGACTACGCTGTCAGGTTTATAGCCAATAGGGGCCGTGGAGAATCCCAGCCGTTTATGGCGCTGCTTGCGTATAATGCTCCACATTACGGCAAAACCGATCCGAGCCACATCGTCCCCCATACGATCGCGCTTAGCCACGGCAAGTATCAGGGCTACAATGTGATTAACTCGCTGCAGGCACCGCAATCGTATGTCCAAAAGGCAGCAGCGATCGAAGATCCGTACAGACGGGCTTATGCAGCTATGGTCATGAACCTCGATGATAATATCGGGCGCGTGCTTGAAGGGCTGGAGAAACAGGGGGTGTTGCAAAACACCATGGTATGGTTTATATCGGATAACGGAGGGTATTCAGAAAGCTTCTTCGGACATGCAGACAACGGCGGACTCCGTGGGGAGAAAGGCACGATATGGGAAGGCGGGATACGGGTGCCCGCGATGGTCATGTGGAACGATGGGATTAGCGGTGATAAGGTGGTAGATGTCCCTGTATGCAATATTGATTTGCTTCCTACATTGGCAAATTTAACCGGTTTCCAAGAACATATAGAATTTAACCGTATAGACGGGATAGCTATTAGCGATGTGCTGTTCGGAAGCCTTGAAATGCCAGAGAGACCATTGTATTGGAGGTATCGGAAACAAACGGCCTTGCGGCAAGGTGATTGGAAGCTAGTTAATGGCAAGGAATTATATAACCTAAGGTCAGATCGGGCAGAAGCGTCTGATTTAGCGACAGTTTACCCCGAAAAGGTCTCGGAACTGCGGGCACGTTTCAAGCAAATTGAAGGCCGATTTACGCAGGGCAGTACGGAGTGTGACCGACGTAGTGCGGAAGACTATGAGGTTGTGGCAGGTGATGCGGCTTGGTGTTGGTTTTCTGATCCCCGGGCCATATATCACAAAGGCAGCCGCGAGCAGATTTTCTATGGTTACGTCAATAGTAAGGGCGATGTGGTCATCGGTGCAAGAGACCTATCTACCAAGACAGTGGAAACCTTTGTATTGCACGAGCGATTACAGGTAGACGACCATAACGTTCCTGCTATCCTGGCACTTTCTGATGGGCATCTATTGGCGTTTTATACTGAGCACAACGGCCGTTTTTTCATGCGCAAAAGCAAAAGGCCAGGGGATATCAGCGCGTGGCATGAAGAGCGGGTCATTCCATTCGGTGGCTCCCGTATTACTTACGCCCATCCAGTGATGCTGTCTGGTGAAGGAAACCGTATCTATGTGTTTTGGAGGGGTAGCGATTGGCAGCAGACCTTTGCCTTCAGTGACGACGATGGGGATACGTGGAGCAGACCGCAAGTATTGCTGGCCAGCGAAGGTACACGGAATCGGCCCTATCTAAAGGTCAGTTCCGACGGACATAATAGGATCGATTTCATCTTTACGGATGGTCATCCGGGCGTAGAACCGACCAATTCTGTTTATCACATGTATTATGAACAGGGAGCTTTTTATCAGACAGACGGTAGCCGGATCAGTGACGTGGCGCAGTTGCCGCTTTCACGCAAAGCTATTGGCAAAGTATACGACGGTCGGGCAAGTGGTGTCAGAAGCTGGATAGCCGACGTAGCGTTGAATAGTCAGGGGAATCCGGTGGTATGTTACATGCGGTATCCTAAAGACACCGATCACCGGTACCATTATGCTTGGTGGGATGGTAAGCAATGGGTAGACGAAGAAATATGCAGGGCTGGAGGATGGATGCCGCGGGTAGCACCCAATGAACGAGTAAAGGAGCCCCATTATTCCGGTGGAATCGTTTTAGATCACAGTGATGCCAATCATGTTTACTTGTCACGCGAAGTAGGTGGGTGCTTTGAAATAGCGCATTACACGCGACAGGATACGGAGTGGCACAGCTGCCTTTTGACAGAGGGGTCGCTCACAGACAGTGTGCGTCCGTATGCGGTTAAAATGCCAACAGGCCAGCCTCCGGTTGTTCTATGGATGACGGGCCATTACAGCCATTACACCGAGTTCGACACAGAGCTGCGAATCAACGCGGTTAAGGTAAACAAGAAAAGGGAGCAAGAATGACGAAGAACAACGGCCAAGGGCGTGATAAATGGAGCAGAAGGCATGTACTGACGACATTAGGGCTTACAGGGCTGGCCATGGCGCCTGGTATGCCAAAGGCAATTGAGAAATCGGACAACGCCACTGTTATCACATGTGCAACGTTGGGGGAGCTAGCCAATTTGGAACTAAAACGGGGAATGGTTGTCCAAACTCTTGGGTATTTTCAGGCTGGTGATGGCGGTGCCGCGTGGTATCGCATTGAGGCGCAGGAAGGGAAGGGCGAAATGCAGGCGGGTATCGTACCGCTAACCAATGGGCTGATCGCTTTGCTGCTCCACAACCAAGCAGTCAACTACAAGATGTTTGGGGCCGTAGGCGATGGTGTACACGATGATGGTCTTGAAATCAAACGTACACACGAGTATGCCAACAAGCATAATATCCCAGTCATCAACCTGCGTGGTGAGTATTGGATCAAGGAAACAAACGGTATCGCAATTCGGACCAATGTGACATGGGGACATACCATTTTTCACATCGATGAGCAATTCAACGTCAAGGGAATCGGCAAGTTTGTGGTGCAAAGTACCAAAAAAAAGCAGGAGATAAGCTTTAACAATGAGCAAAAGGAGAAATTTCTGGAAGCGCTAAAGCCAGGGGTACGTCTTTTACCTCAATTAGCACCTTATAGCAATGCTTTGGTCAATATCCGGGACAATAATGACCGCATCGGTTTCCGGGCCGGAGCCAAGTTTAAGGGGCAGTCGTGGGCCCGGGAGGAACTGTTTTATGTGGAGGAACACGGCTGCGTGGTAGGAGATATTGCTTGGGAGTTTAAAGACTTTACCAGTTTGACGGTTTATCCATGTGACGATAATTACTTGGTTATCGATGGGGGCACGTTTTATCTTTCGGGCGATAGCCCGGGGACGGTGTACAACGGGTACAAGAGTAATGGCATTGTCGTAAACCGCAGCCGTACTATCATACGTAATCAGTGGGTCGGTCTGGAAGAAGGAAGACATGACGTAGCCATAACTCCTCGGACTGGTTTCTACACGTTTTCCATGGTATATGACGTAACGTTAGAAAATGTTCGACTAATCCCCTGGGAACAGAACCGCGAGGGAACTGACCGGGATGTGCCGGCTGGAACGTACGGCATCAGTGCTGGCCGGATGTTGAATGGTACATTCAGGAACGTGACTGCAGAGGGCGGCCCGGTACATTGGGGCGTTTTCGGCACAAACTTGAATAAAAACTTCCGGATTGAACGGTGCAAGCTTAACCGGGTTGACGTACATTTTCATTGCTGGAACCTCTGTATCACCGACTCTAATATCGGATACCGTGGTATATCCGTTACCGGAGGGGGCGAACTCCTAATCAAGCATACGGTCTGCCATAACCAATCGTTCGTCAATTTCCGTCGAGATTTCGGGTCGAAATGGGATGGGTGTATCCGGATAAGTAATTGCCGTTTCGTGCCACCCCCACTTGTAAGTAGCACCGTACTCAACTTCCATCCGCTCGATGCCGAATACCGTTATCCTATAAGTCTGGGACGGTCTATACGGGTGGAGGATCTAGTCATCGATTTGGGCCCGGATTCCTCATCACAGCGTCCCTGCTGGCTAGTCAATACGCCCGAGATGTCAAGGATGTCAAATGGCGATCACCTCATTTTCCCCAGGGAGCTTGTTTTTCGTAATGTATCCGTGGTAGGCAGCAAACATGGGGTAAGGTTGATGAAGTTGTACAAGCCTCAACATTACCGTGTCGATTTACCGGGGGGATACAATGAGGTGCAGCTCCATACAAATGCGCAAATCAGATTTGAAAATATTCAATTGGAAATATTGAAGGGAACAGCTTGTAACACCGATGCTCATCTTACCGTGGTCCCTGATTACGAGCAGCCGTATGTACATGAATACGCGTTATATCCCAGTATCCATATTGTGGATTGTAAGGGGTTTCTGGGAGTATTGAAAGGAAGTGTTGCTGAAATCTTATTTAGTCGGTCATCTATTATTAGTTTGGAATGTGGCGACACGGAGGCTATGCAGGGAAGTTTGTTTTTTCAAAATTGTGTTTTTCAGCCGGTGGCCGATACCGATACCGCTAAATTTTATACTCTCGAAGCATCTTTGGGTACCAGTTTTACGAATTGTGTGGTGCACGCCCCCGTTATAAGTGGCAGACGCAGGTATGATCTGTCAGATTGTTATGGGTTTCTAGCTATTAATGACTATGTGCTATACAACCACGTAAACACCCGACTTGGTCGGGATATCGTTAACCACTTGTTCGCGACTGGCGGCACCGTCCACCCTGATTTTGTCGCAAAGCTCAAAAGTCACCACGAGCTCGAACCGTTCGGCGCTAAAAAATAGGTAAACATGGAACGTATCGATGCTAAGATGCTTAAGGACGGATTTGTGGCGTTAGGGCCCGGTATTGTCACAGCGGCCATTGTCTTTGGTCCCAGCAAAATTACCATTACGTCCAAGATGGGTGCAGTTTATGGTTACAACCTGTTGTGGGTGATTGGGGTGGCGATTTTCTTTATGATGGTTTTTTCAGCAATGGCTTCGCGAATCGGTTTTGCCGTAAACCAATCGCTGTTGACCACCATTCGTTTGCGGTTCGGCCGCTGGGCAGGAGCGTGTATCGGCATAGGAATTTTCCTGGTTTGTGTATCCTTCCAGGCTGGTAACGCAACTGGATTAGGCATCGCATTGGGAGAAAGTACCGATAGCGCTACTACACTTTGGATTATATTGTTCAATGTCGTGGGCATAGCTTTGCTGTTTTTCCAAGACTTTTATAAGGTACTCGAGCGGTTGATGATTGTTATCGTTGTGCTGATGCTATTCTCTTTCTTAACTACTATGTTCCTCGCCAAACCGGCTATTAGGAATATTTTGCTTGGGCTTATTCCGGGCATGCCAAAGGGGTCATTGGGATTATCTATTGCATTTTTCGCTTCATGCTTTTCGGTAGTTGGTGCTTTCTATCAATCTTATCTTACCCAAGAACGGAAACGGAAAATGCAGGGCTTAATGCTTAATGAAAGCAAGGGTACGTTGGGCATAGGCATATTAGGAGTCATGAGTGCGGTGGTGTTGATCTGTGCAGCTGCAGTATTGGAGCCGAGGGGGGGAGGAGTAAGTAATGCATCAGACATGGCTATAGCCTTGGAGCCGCTTTTTGGTCGCTATGCAGCCC
Source organism: Parapedobacter composti (assembly GCF_900112315.1). Taxonomy (GTDB): domain Bacteria; phylum Bacteroidota; class Bacteroidia; order Sphingobacteriales; family Sphingobacteriaceae; genus Parapedobacter; species Parapedobacter composti. The sequence goes on from NZ_FOLL01000001.1 coordinate 438,900, forward strand.
AATTATTTTTGGTCGGGTTGTTCGGCGCATCTTTTTCATCGTTGATTGGCAATGCTACCGTAGGGGGGGCAATGCTTGCGGATGGCCTCGGACTGGGAAGTGCGCTCAGTTCCGGCTGGGTAAAGTGCTTTATCGCATTGGTAATGGTAGTGGGAAGCGGAGTCGCGCTGGCGTTCAGGAAGCCACCGCTTGAAGTAATCGTTTTCGCCCAAAGTATCACCATTTTTTTGGTGCCTTTCATCGGTTCGGTGATGTGGATTATTTCAAACGACAAAGAGGAAATGGGGATTTATGTGAGTCCGCCGATTACTAAATATGCTGGGCTAATAGGCTTGATCTTATTGGTTATACTAGCGGGATATAATGTGAATGAATTACTTATTAAATAATCACATGCAGTTGAAACTATTGGAAAATAAATTGCTGGAACCTTCAGATGCGCTAATTTCCGATATGGCAAGCATCACCGGTGACATCATGCTATTGGGCGCGGGGGGGAAGATGGGGCCATCCATGGCCAAACTCGCAAAACGTTCGATAGAACAAGCTGGGGTTCGGAAGCGTGTTATAGCGGTATCTCGGTTTAGTGAGGATAGCGCCCGCCGGGACTTACAGCTATCGGGGATCGAAACCATCGCGGCCGATTTATTGGACGAGGCGGCATTGAATGCGTTGCCTGACACAGATAACGTTGTTTATCTGGCGGGGCAGAAATTTGGTACTACTGGCAGGGAGCCATTTACATGGGCGATGAATACCTACCTTTCAGGCAGGGTGGCCGAGCGGTTCCGTGACTCACGGATCGTTGTTTTTTCAACCGGCAATGTCTATCCCTTCGCCCGTTTATTGGAGGGGGGGCTAGCAGAAAACCACCCCGCCGAACCGATAGGAGAGTACGGGCAGTCATGCCTCGGCCGTGAACGCATTTTCCAGCATTTTTCGCAGCAGAATGGTACTCCGATACTAATTTACCGACTCAATTATGCGATAGACTTGCGTTATGGTGTATTGCTGGAGTTGGCTAAATCCGTGCTGCACAGTATTCCCATCGATTTGTCTGTGGGTCATGTGAACGTGATTTGGCAAGGCGATGCCAATGAAATGGCTATACGGTCATTGCTTCATTGCACGTCGCCTGCCACCATATTGAACGTGACCGGCCCCGAAACGATTTCCGTAAGGTGGTTGGCGCACCAGTTTGGAAAGCTATTTCAAAAGGAGCCCCTGTTTGTCAACGAAGAGCAACCCTCTGCTTTACTAAGCAATGCAGCAGAGGCGCACAAACGATTCGGATATCCGCGCGTGACATTGATGGAAATGATAGAAATGACTGCATCGTGGCTAACATTGGGTGGTGAACAAATCGATAAACCCACTCATTTTCAAGAAAGGAAAGGAAGGTTTTAAAAACGCATGGACATATTCGCATTAACTCCGCGCAAGTACGAAATATTGCAACAGGGGGTGGTCATCCCGGCCCATCCCTTAGCGCTGAATGCCAAATATAGGCTGGACGAGCAAAGGCAACGGCTGCTTACCCGCTACTATATGGCTGCTGGGGCGGGAGGTATTGCTGTAGGTGTACATAGTACGCAGTTTGCTATCCGGGAACCGCAGGTAAACCTATTTGAACGTGTTTTACGGTTAGCTGCCGAGGAGGTAGACCGTACGCCACAGGCTGATCGATTTCTCAAAATTGCCGGAATTTGCGGAGAAACGGTACAAGCTATTGACGAGGCGGAACTTGCCCGAAACCTTGGGTATGATATGGGACTGCTTAGCATGGGTGGATTGACGGGTTGGAGCGAAACGCAACTACTGGAGCGTACGGCTGAGGTGGCACAGCGGATTCCAGTATTCGGCTTTTATCTTCAGCCCAGTGTGGGCGGCAGGATTTTATCATACGATTTTTGGTCACGGTTTGTGGAAATCCCTAACGTTATAGCGATAAAGGTGGCGGCGTTCAACCGGTATCAGACCTTGGATGTGATAAGGGCAGTATGCTCGGCAAGTAGGGGGCGAAATATAGCACTTTATACAGGAAACGACGATAATATAGTAGCAGATTTACTGACTGACTTTACCTTTGAGGTGCACGGCGGCCGCACGGTCACCCGGCACTTCGTGGGAGGATTACTGGGGCATTGGGCGGTTTGGACACGCAGTGCTGTACGTCTATTGGAGGAAATCAAAGCTTGTCGAGCAGCCGGGTTTCAGGGAGCCAGGCAATTATTAAAGAAGGGGGTTCATTTAACCGATATGAATGCCGCGATTTTCGACCCAGCCAATGGCTTCCATGGATGTATCCCGGGCATCCATGAAGTGCTAAAAAGGCAGGGATTGCTGGAAGGCATATGGTGCCTTGATCCAAATGAAACGTTATCGCCAGGTCAAAGTGACGAGATCACCCGTGTATGTAAAAATTATCCGGAACTTATAGACGATGAGTTCGTTAATGATTTCTTGCGTGGATGACCTTTAGAAACTATTATCGAAGTTTTTTAAATTAAGTCTTGCATATTTTAAATTAATTCCCTTAATTAGCGGGTACGTTACCGCGATCCAATTATAGGCAAAATAAAATTGAGTTTTTAGCAGAGGAATCGTTATTTCATTGTTTTGATTTACTTAACGTGTACGTACACGTATTCGGTAGTTGATAATTGTTGGCTATGGATATATTAAACACAAGAAGAGAATTTTTGAAAGATTTCGCCGCATTAGGCGTTGGTTTATCGTTTTCTGCACTGCCGATGATAGGCAGAGCCCAAGCTGTGCCTGTGGGCAAACGGGTTGGAATAATCGGATTGGATACTTCCCATAGTATAGCGTTTAGCAAAGCGCTCAATGCCACCAATGCTGATCCGGGGTTAAAAGGCTATAAGGTGATAGCGGCCTATCCTTATGGAAGCCGGACGATAGCGAGCAGCGTAAAGCGTATTCCAGGGTATATAGACGAAATGAAAGGCTTGGGCGTGCGCATTGTAGATTCCATTGCGGAATTGTTGGAACAGGTTGATGTTGTGTTATTGGAAACCAATGATGGTCGGCTGCATCTAGAACAGGCATTGCCGGTGTTTAAAGCCGGTAAACGTTTGTTCATAGACAAGCCGATTGCCGCCTCATTGGCCGATGCGAAGGCTATTTTTGAGGCATCGGAAACGTATGGCGTTCCGACGTTCTCATCATCATCCTTACGCTACGTAGAGAACATTCCCGATCTTAAATCAGGCAAGCTTATCGGAAACATTACCGGTGTCGATGCATTTGCTCCAGCCACATTGGAACCGTCACATCCCGACCTGTTTTGGTACGGCATACATGGCATTGAGATTTTATATGCGGTATTGGGAACCGGTTGCCAAGAGGTCCGGCGGATATATGGCGCCGAAACAGATATCGTGGTAGGCACCTGGGCGGACGGTCGTGTAGGCGTTTTCCGGGGGCTAAGGAGCGGGAAAAACGGGTATGGAGGGATGGCCTACGGAGAAAAAGGACAGGCCGTTATCGGGAAATATTCCGGGTATCTTCCTTTGCTTTACCATATTGTTGAGTATTTTGATACAGGCGTAGTGCCTATAAGTCCTGCCGAAACATTAGAATTGGTGGCTTTTATGGAGGCCGCCGATTTGAGCAAGCGTAAGGGGGGTGGACCCATCAATGTACAAAAACTATTAAGTTAAGTCGGTTGGCATGGATAGGAGATTTTTTTTAAAAAGCAGCGCATATGGATTGGCGGGGCTTACGATGGTCGATCGACCGGTCGGGCATATATTGGCTAACCAAAGACGTCCATTGGCTGTCGGCATCGTCGGATTTGGTAGTCGGGGTTCCGGTATTGCCAGTATTATCCGAACCGTGCCAGGTATAGCGCTCCATGCATATAGCGATATTCTGGAGAACCAATTGCAGTTAGCCGGCAGGCAATTCACTGAAGCTAAAGCGTATCCTGATTACCGGAAATTGCTGGAAAATCCCGCTATTGAAGCGGTTATAATTGCGTTACCCGAGCATCTGCATTATCCGGCAGCTGTGGCAGCGTTACAGGCAGGAAAGCATGTCTATCTCGAAAAAACGATGGTACACACCATGGAGGAGGCCGAACAGCTCGTGCAGACAGCTGCACGTTATCCCAAGCAGGTATTACAGATAGGCCATCAATACCGTTATTACCAATTATACCATAGGGTGTTAGAAGTAATCCGTGAAGGTTTCATCGGCGACGTAACGCAATATGAATGTCAGTATCACCGTAATTCAGATTGGCGACGGCCGGTATCAGACCCGAAACTGGAAAGACAGATAAATTGGCGGATGTACAAAGAATACTCCGGTGGATTGATGACGGAGCTTTGCGCACATCAAGTCGACATCCTCAACTGGTTTAATGGAAGCCCGCCAGCGTCTGTGGTCGCTATTGGGGGCATTGATTACTGGAAGGATGGCCGTGAGACTTACGATAATATACGCGCCATATATGCCTATCCAAACGGGGTAAAGGCCAGTGTAAGTTCCATCCTTAGCAACGCATACAATGGCTATTCTATACGGATACTGGGCAGTAAGGGGACGATAGTGGTCCAGCGCACCAAAGCACTGGCTTATCCTGAACAGGTAAAAGCCCACTTAACCACTGTTGACGGCGTAACCGGCGCGACAGCGGAATCCTGGGGGCAAGGGAAACCCATGGAGTTAAAGTTTAGCAACCAAGACGGTCAAAACCGCGATCCCACGGCCTATGCACTGATGGATTTTGTCTCTTGCATAGGCGAGGGCAGAAAACCATTTTCCAATGTAGAAACCGGAAAAGATACGGCACGGGCAGTACTACTAGCTAATAAAGCTGCGGAGCAAGGGACCATGCAGTATTTGATTTGATTTGCCGGGTACCAATTATGAAAATTACGCGATTTCCTAAGCTACTACTATTTTTATGTTGCCTATGCATTAGCAATGCTGTAACCAAGAAAGCATGGCCTAAAGGAAATGGACCGGATAGCTGTTTGAGTATAGACATTATGCCGTTTTTCAAACCGCCTGATTCATTGGCAGAGCGGTTCGGCGACTTTCGGTCTCCATTGCAGTTTTATAGCGGTGCATGGGTGAAAGATGCTGCGGACTGGAAACGGCGAAGGACGGAAATTCTTCATCGTTGGTCTAGCTTGATGGGACAGTGGCCGCCTTTGTTAGAGGGTCAGCATTTAAGAATCGATTCATCAGTACAACGAACTGGCTATGTACAACATCAAATACGGTTCAAGTGGATGCCTAACGAGTGGACAGACGGTTATTTACTTGTTCCTGATGACCAAACAGCGCAGAAGCGTCCGGCCGTTCTCGTCGTATATTATGAGCCGGAGACCGCGATTGGCATGAGCGATAAACCCCAACGCGATTTCGCACGGCAATTGGTTAAGTCAGGTTTTGTTACGCTATCCATCGGTACAAGAGCCGCGTCACAGCGCCGCGAGTTTTCATTGTATTACCCTTCGATAGCGCATGCAGAAGTGCAGCCGTTGTCCATGTTGGCCTATGCCGCTGCTAATGCTTGGCACGTATTGGCTAATGTTTCGCAAGTCGATTCTACAAGGGTTGGAATCATGGGACACTCATTTGGTGGTAAATGGGCTATGTTTGCTTCCTGCCTGTTTGACAAGTTTGCCTGTGCGGTATGGTCGGATCCCGGAGTGGTTTTCGATGAGACTAAAGGGTCAGCAGTAAATTATTGGGAACCGTGGTATTTGGGATATTACCCGCCACCATGGCGAAATGTTTGGCGTAGGCACGGCAACGTTGAAAACGCCCAGGGACTTTATCCCGGTCTTATTGCAAAAGGCTTTAACTTGCATGAACTGCACGCACTTATGGCACCCCGGCCATTTTTGGTGTCGGGTGGCGAAGCCGATCCGGTAGAGCGATGGATTCCGCTCAACCATACCCGGAAAGTTAACCAGCTACTTGGTTATGAAGACCGTGTGGCAATGACCAACAGGGCTACGCATACTCCTGATGAAAAATCCAATCGCCAAGCCATCGCTTTTTTTAATCGATTTTTAGGCCAAAAATAGAAATGTTATGATTAAACACCGTACAAACCATCTGTCTTTTAACGGTAGCGTTACCGATACCAACTAAACCAATTACATGCTCATTTAACCAAGGAAATATGATAATTATGTTTTACCAAAAAAGTATCCGCGGCCGGATGCATAGGATTCGTCCGGCTGTGGGTAAACACCACGTGGCCATGGTGTTTGTGGCTGCTCTACTGTTGGCCCTGAGCGACCGTATAACTGCGCGGGAGAACGACGGTCGGAGAATAGCTCCTGCCCAAATTGAAGTACATGGGCAGGTGGTCGATTCCACTAATACGCCCTTGTCGGGCGCTACCGTTATGCTGAAAGGGACGAATGTAGGTACGCAGACCAACAATGAAGGACGGTTTTATTTCCCAAGCTTGGAAAGTAATGCTGTGCTTGTCGTCACCTATACCGGATTCTTGACCCAGGAGATATCAGTGCAGGGGCGAAACGAGTTGACCGTCGTACTGAAACAAGATCCGGCGAGTTTAGAGGAAGTGGTAGTTGTCGCTTTCGGCACGCAAAAGCGGACGGATATGGTGGGTTCGATAACCACAGTGAAGCCTAGTAACCTACGGGTGCCATCAAGCAACCTTACTACTGCGTTGGCTGGGCAGGCAGCGGGTATAATTGCTTATCAGCGAAGTGGAGAACCCGGGATGGATAATGCAGATTTCTTTATCCGTGGCGTAACGTCATTTGGTACAGGAAAAGTTGATCCACTGATCCTCATCGATGGAGTAGAGCTCAGTGTTACCGAATTGGCTCGGTTACGACCGGATGATATTGAAAGTTTTTCCATCATGAAGGATGCAACGTCTACGGCATTATATGGTGCTAGGGGCGCAAACGGCGTCATCTTTGTGACAACTAAGCAAGGAAAAGAAGGGAGAGCTTCTATATCGTTCCGGGCGGAAAGCTCGCTGTCAATGCCTACTAGCAATGTAGAACTCGCCGATCCGGTGACTTTCATGAAACTGTATAACGAGGCATTGGTCGCGCGCAATCCGTTTGAGGAACCATTATATACGCAGGAAAAGATAGATGCAACGAGCGAAGGCACGCACCCGATTATTTTCCCGGCGACTGATTGGCGAAAAGCGTTATTCAAGGACTATACACTTAACCATCGCTACAACCTCAACGTCAGCGGCGGTGGCAAGGTTGCTCGTTATTATGTAGCCGGTTCGTTGGCACAAGACAACGGAGTGCTGAAGGTAGACCCCGTAAATAACTTCAATAATAACATCGATTTGAAGAGTTATACGTTAAGGGCAAATGTCAACATCGACTTGACCAATTCAACAGAGTTGATTGTGCGGCTGAATGGCAATTTTGATGACTATACTGGGCCGATTGAAGGGGGAGCAGACCTTTATAATAAGGTTATCCGTACCAACCCAGTCGACTTTGTGCCTTACTATCCCATAGATGACGAACATAGTCATGTCAAGCATATTATGTTCGGAGGTGTTTCTGATCGGTCTTTTTTAAATCCCTACGCCGATATGGTAAGAGGTTATAAAGACTATACACGCTCGCTGATGATGGCCCAGATGGAACTGAAACAAGACCTTTCGTTTTTGACCAAAGGATTGAGCTTTCGTTCTATGTTTAACACCAACCGTGTATCACGATTTGATATAGAACGATCGTACAACCCATTTTTTTATGAGTTGAATTTTTTCGATCGGCGGTCTGGAGCATATTCGATTTATTCGTTTAACGAATCGAGTGGGACGGAGTTTCTAAGTTTTAACCTCGACAACGAATTGCGGCAGCAAACCTCAACCTTTTATATGGAGTCCGCATTAAATTATAACCGAGAGTTAGGAGACAAGCACACGTTAAGCGGACTATTGGTTTACCTCATGCGGTCGAATATGAGTGCACAGGCCAATAGCCTACAATTGTCGTTGCCGTCGCGTAATGTGGGACTTTCCGGTCGGGCTACATACGCCTATGACAACCGGTATTTCTTGGAATTCAATTTCGGCTACAATGGCTCCGAGCGTTTCCATACTAGCAAACGCTGGGGGTTCTTCCCCTCAGCAGGGGTTGCTTGGAGTGTCTCCAATGAAAAATTTTGGGAGCCGCTTAAAGAACAAATCAATAATTTCCGCTTGCGGGCCACTTACGGCCTTGTAGGCAATGACGCTATAGGATCGACTTCAGATCGGTTCTTCTATCTCTCCGAAGTGAGCATGAATTCAAGCGCTCGTGGTTTTACATTTGGACGGGAAAGCAATTATTCTACCAACGGTGTAAATATCAGCCGGTATGCAAATCCGGATATTACTTGGGAAACTTCTCACAAAACCAATTTGGCTGTTGAACTCGGGTTGTTCAATAAGGTGAACATTATGGCGGATTTCTTCTCGGAAATCCGCACCAATATCCTCATGGATCGGGCCGATATCCCATCGACCATGGGATTAACGGCAGATGTAAGGGCCAACGTAGGCGAAGCGTCGGGAAAAGGGATGGACATATCCGTGGATTACTCACATAGCTTTTCCAATCAAATGTGGTTACAAGCACGAGGCAATTTCACTTACGCGACAAGTAGGTTCCGTGTCTATGAGGAACCGCTATATGACCGTGAATGGTGGAAATCGAAAATAGGACATCCCATTAGTCAACAATGGGGATATATCGCGGAACGCCTATTTGTTGACGATAATGAGGTTGCAAATTCTCCGGCGCAAAACTTCGGTACACCCAATATCGCTGGCGATATAAAATATAAAGATATAAATGGAGATGGCATGATTACAGAACTTGATCAGGTACCTATCGGTTTTCCGACCACGCCGGAAATCATTTACGGCATCGGTTTTTCAGTTGGGTGGAAGTCATTGGATCTTTCCGCGTTTTTTCAAGGGTCAGCATATTCCTCGTTCTGGGTGTCGCCAAGTAGTGTGCAACCTTTTGTAGGAGGTAAGCAGATATTGAAGGCTTTTGCAGACGATCATTATTCGTTGGAAAACCCAGATATCTATGCGCTTTGGCCAAGGCTAAGTGTTAATAACCATGCGAACAATACACAGCGGAGTACATGGTGGTTGCATGATGGGGCATTTCTTCGCCTGAAACAGACGGAACTAGGGTATTCCTTGCCTCAATCGTTATCTAAACGGTTGCGTATGAGTACCTTTCGTTTTTACTTGAGCGGAACAAATTTGTTGACGCTGAGCAGTTTCAAACTATGGGATGTTGAAATGGGCGGTAATGGATTAGGTTATCCCGTTCAGAAAGTATTTAACCTTGGCCTAAATGTTACTTTTTAATTAGCGAATCATGAAATTTAATAAGTTGAAAGGCATCGCACTGATTGGGGTATTAGTAATGACCAGTTGTAATCGATTTATCGACGTGGTGCCAGATAATGTGCCCACACTGGAATATGCGTTCCGCATGAGGAGTACAGCGATTGGATATCTTGCCACATGCTATTCTTTTTTGCCCAGCCTCGGAAACTATCAAACTAATCCCGGCCTATTGGGGGGAGATGAAATGTGGGCCACAGATAATAGGGAATGGCCGAATTTTATGATAGCAAGAGGCGAACAGAATATTAATAATCCGTACTTAGATTCCTGGAATGGGGCAAACTCTGCCACGGCTATGTGGATGGGTATTAGCCAATGCAATATTTTCTTGGAGCATATTTCAAGCGTTCCAGACATGGAAAAATCCGAGATAGATCAGTGGATAGCAGAAGTCAAGACGCTCAAGGCATACTACCATTTCTATTTGTTAAGGACGTATGGCCCTATCCCGATTATGAGAGAAAATTTGCCGATTTCGGCTTCCGGGGATGAGGTTCGTGTGGTTCGGCGTCCCGTTGACGAGGTGTTTGCGTATATCGTTGAATTGCTGGATGAGGCTATCGTGCATTTACCCGACAACGTATTGGACGAAAATTCAGAGATGGGCCGGATTACCTTACCCATAGCAATGGGTTTGAAAGCAAAGGTGTTGGTCTATGCCGCAAGCCCGTTATTCAATGGCAACACGGACTATTCCAATTTTACAAATAAGGACCAAACCCCATTGTTTGATCAAACATATCGTCCTGAAAAATGGGAGCGCGCAGTCATTGCGTTGAAAGAAGCTATCGAATATGCGCACATATTAGGGTATGAATTACATGAGTTCCAGCCTAATTTTCAGGCTCGAAACATTTCAGATACCACCAAGCTTCAAATGAATTACCGTGGTACGGTAACCGAGCGGTGGAATCCTGAAATCCTTTGGGCCAACACAAACAGCACGACTCGAAATCTACAACTAGCAATGACCCCGAGGGCATTGAATTCCAGTATGGTAGATTATCAGTTGCCCTATGGCACTGTTGGCGTCACACTTAAAGTAGCTAGCCTTTTCTATACAAGTAACGGAGTGCCTATCGAAGAAGATCTTACATGGAATTATAATGATCGATTCCAATTGAAAACGGCAACGGAAAACGAAAAATACAAAATAAAAGAAGGTTACGTTACAGCACGGTTCAACTTCGATCGAGAGTCGCGATTTTATGGCGGGTTGGGTTTTGACGGCGGGATTTGGTACGGACACGGTAGGTTTGATGATAACGATACGTATTGGTATGAAGGAAAGGTGGGCCAGTATGGAGGTAAAGTAGGGATTGGCTTCCACTCGGTGACGGGTTATTATGCCAAGAAATTATCAAATTACGCCAACACACCCGTTAACCGTAATAGTTATACGACCACCAATTACCCTTGGGTGATGCTGAGGTTGGGCGACCTGTATCTGTTATATGCGGAAGCGTACAACGAGTTGTATGGTCCCGAAGAGGAAGCCTATCATTATTTGAATCTGATCCGAGCCAAGGCCGGCCTTCCAACAGTGCAGGAAGCTTGGACAAATTTTTCCATTAATCCCAATAAATATACTACGAAAGAAGGGCTTCGCGAGATTATTCATCAGGAACGTGCAATCGAACTAGCGATGGAAGGAGAGCGGTTTTGGGATTTGCGACGCTGGAAAACAGCCCCCGTCGAGTTGAATGGTCCGATTTCTGGCTGGGATGTAGACCAAGAGACTGCAGGCGGATACTATCGCGAACGGATTATCTTTCATCAATCTTTTGCATTAAAAGATTATTTCTGGCCCTTGAGAGAAAGAGATTTAATTGTCAACAAAAATCTGGTTCAAAACCCAGGTTGGTAATATATTAAGCTATGCGAAAAATTAGTTTATTTGCGATTGCCTTATTGTTTTTGGCTGGATGCCAGGAGCGCGAATTAGCACCACTTGTAACGTCTGATGCCAAACCGGGCACGGTAAGCAATGTGGGCGTTGAAAATCTTCCCGGGGGAGCTAAAATCACCTATTCGCTTCCCGGCGATCCAGATCTTTTGTATGTGGTCGCTGAATATGCAATACGGGGTGGTGAAGGACGGCGTATTGCAAAGTCGTCTGTTTATAAGAACCATATTGTATTGGAGGGGTTTGTTAGCACAGAACCTCAAGAGGTAATCTTATATGCGGTAAACCGATCCGAGAATCGCTCAGAACCGACATCTGTTACTATCCAACCATTGAAGGCTCCCATACACACTGTTTTTGAATCATTGCAAGTCGCACAGGATTTCGGTGGAGTGAATTTACATTTTGTCAATGAACAACGGCGCGAATATGTGCTGTACACATTAATCAAAGACGAAGATAACGAATGGAAAACGTACGACCGTTTATATACCAGTGCGGCCGAATGGCGACACAATGTCCGCGGATTACCTCCCGAAGAAACGGAGTTTGCGTTTTTGTTCAGTGATAAATGGCTGAATCGATCGGATACACTTTTCCAAACACTCACTCCCATGTTTGAAATAGAATTGGATAAGGGAATTTGGCAGCATTATCCGTTGAACAATGATTATTTTACGCCACTATATCCCGCTCATCCCGTTCAGAACTTGTGGTCCGGTAGAACTTCCAATTATTTCTTCTTACAACCCTACGACGGAATTGAGCTTCCACTATGGGTTACCATAGACTTGGGGCAAAAGGCTATATTTAGTCGGTTCAGGCTCAATCAGCCCACACACAATAATATGGAGAATTGGATGTATACCAATGGTTCTCCTAGGAAGTATGAAATATGGGGAAGCAATGATCCCAGCCAAGATGGTTCGTGGGATAGCTGGGTGAAGCTTGCCGAATTCGAGTCAATAAAACCTTCCGGATTGCCTTTAGGGCAGTTATCTAACGAAGACAGGGCGCAGTCTCGGGCAGGCGAAGACTCTAATTTTCCGCAATTATCAGAAGCTTACCGATATATACGCTTCACAGTAACGGAAACGTGGGGATATACGCCAATTATTCGCGTGTCTGAATTGACACTTTGGGGTCAACCCACGGATTGATCAGACAGGTTCACAAATTTTTATGATTATACGAATGAAAAGTTCTATAAAATTATTATCGGTTCTCACATTAATGGTAATTACCTGTGCACTCGGCTGCAAGAAAATGGAGGATAAGATCAGTGAATTTATCAAAGATGGGGAGACGATTTATATTGCAAAGGCAGATTCGATCAAGGCAAGAGGAGGTAATGAACGGATAGAGCTGTCGTGGTTATTGCTTTCTGACCCTAAAGTTACTAACTATAAAATTTACTGGAATAGCCGTCAGGATTCGGTAGGAGGCGCGGTCACAAAGTCCCAAGACGTCGACACCGTCCGCGTCACGCTAAACGGCATGGTTGAGGGCACGTATTATTTTGAGATTTTTATGTTTGACAAAGATGGAAACGCTTCTATTCCTGCAACGGCAATCGGAAGAGTTTATGGCGAACAATACCAAGCTTCCCTTCTTGGGAGAACCTATAGGGGAATGACCAGGGTCGGAGAAGGGGTTGAGATTGATTGGATGCCGGCACAGCCTTCACTTGTAGGCGTGGAGGTGAAATATAGGGATAGTGAGGGAGGTATCGTTGAGCATATTGTGCCCCAAGGTGCTGAGCTGGATACCTTACAAAAGTTTCCGCCAAATGGCGACTTCCAATACCGTTCAATGTTTAAGCCCGACTCTAATGCCTTAGATGTTTTTTATACCGAATATGAATCCGGTCAAATTACGAATGATCTATTAGATGTATCGGCAGTTTCGTTTAGTTCATCGGTACAATATGGTGCACAGGAAGACCAATTAACCGTATTGCTCTCTTCGGACTTTAATGGCAAGTATGATGCTGATAATGTACAGGCCGCGACGTGGATTGATATCACCGATGCCTATCCATTGGCCGCTGGAACTAGCAGGACACCGTGGGGACCGAAAGACTTTTCGGAGTTCAAGGTAGAAAATAAGCCAATGTATATTGCGTTTATGTATGTTTTTGATCCAGAAAAAAGCGGATCACAGCGGAACTGGCTCATCAGAGATTTCGAGCTTACATCTGTGAATGGAGAGGTGATCGCCAATTTGCCTGAATCGGGATTTACGTTGGTTCATGAGGGGGCCGTTGAACCCGGGCGCTCTACATTATCCAGTACGACGATTACCCTGCGGGGTAATGCATCCAATACGGAAACGAAAACGGTAACTTGGGCTATCTCGAAAGCTCTCTTTTAATATTTAACACGGTATTAACCCTGACTGGAGAAAGGTTCGTGGTATATGATTGATAATTTTTTGGTAAGCATATTAAGTTTGATAGGCTTATTGGTCGGTATAGAGCAGGACGTTGGGAAGAAAAATACTGCCAATAGCGATCACGATGTGATAGCGGTAGTTGGAGACCGACCCATTATGCAAGCAGAAATGATACGGGAAATGCGCAACCTGAGGTGGCGTGTCATGGGGCCGGTCAGAGATGGAGAAACCGCACAGGAATATTGGTTGGCAGAACGCGGTGATTCAGCGCGTATGGCTCGGCTTTATAACAGGGCTATGCATGTGTTACACGTTAGAAAGGTGTTAGAACAGATACTAGTCGAATACAACCTTTGGCAATATGCTGATTTTGAACATTTTAAGCTGCATCTTGTTGAGGCTAATCGAGCGCGAATTGTCAAGAAAAAAAAGGGGCAACTTATCTACGGGCCAGAGCAGTATAGCGAGCAGACATTCCTTGAATACCAAACCGCGATCGCGCTGATTAAACTTAAGGAGTTGCTGGTTGCAGACGGTACGCTGCCCATTACAGAACAAGCCCTCGCAGAGCAATATGCGGAAATGAAGCGCGGACCTTACCAACGCGACAAGTTCACGTTCTCCGCGTATAGGCGACAAATCACTGCTGCCTACATTGAAAAGGCGTTTGATCATTGGCTTAGTGCGCAGGTCACGACTATTGCGGTTGAACGGCTGAATGAGCCGGATTTTCAAACGTTATACCACTGGTTACACGAGGTCAATCCTTCGGGAACGTTCGAATCGCCTGCCAAACCGGTCGGTGGTACCATATATTACGTTGATAACTTCAATGGTAATGATTGCCACAGTGGCACCACACCCGATCAAGCATGGAAATCTCTTGAAAAAGTTAACGCTACTCGTTTCCATCCGGGTGATTGTATCTACTTCCGCAGAGGTGGTATTTGGTTTGGTAAACTCCATCCACAGGGAGATGGTGCAACTGATGCACCCATCGTTATCAGTGCGTATGGAACCGGCCCGAATCCACTGTTGCATGGCAACGGACTGCAAGGTTCAGGCGTTGTGAGTTTTTATAATCAGTCTTATTGGGAAGTAGGTAACCTGGAAATCGTCAATCCGGCCGATAGTGCAGGCGATAGGCGCGGCGTGGAAATTAAGGCTGAAAATGCCGGCGTGATACGCGGTATCCATTTACACCATTTGCATATCCATGACATCCACGGAATCCGCGGACACGATTACGCCAGTAAAAAGACAGCAGGTATTTATTTTGGTGTCGTCGATGATCGACAACGCCCAACCCGGTTTGATGATATCCGTGTATCCGATTGCCTACTGCATCATATATCCAATCAGGGAATTGTAACAAATAATGAACGTAATCATAAAGATTACCCCGGTACTGAGCGGTGGCACCAGCAAAAATTTACGGGTCTGGTCATTCATCAGAACGTATTGCATCATATTGCAAAAAACGCCATGATTGTGCGACTTACCGAAGGAGGACTCGTAGAACACAACCTTTGTTATGAGACGGCCTTAGGGATGTCGGGTAATACGATGTTCACTATTAGTGCGAGAGGTACGACTTTTCAGTACAATGAAGGTTTTCTTAATCGTTCTACCGATGCTGATGGTAGCCTTTACGATCCCGACCTGCGCAGCCCAGGTACGATCTGGCAATATAGTTATAGCCACAATAATTCCCACGGGCTGGTTTGGTTCTGCACTGCATTGGCGGATACGGGGATTGTAGTGCGAAATAATATCAGTAGTAACGACCACGGTTTTCTTGTTTATGCCAATTATGCATTTTCCGGCGCTAAAATCTACAATAACGTCTTCCATATAGGTAAAAATCGCTCGCCTGTAATCATTCAGGAGAACGCTGGCAACACGCATGTCTACGAATATCGTATGAACCGCATCTACAACTACAGTAACCTTACCAGTTACGGATTTGCTGGGCCGGAAAATAGAAAGCAACACCGAATGATTAGGGAGAACTATTACTATGGATTGCAACCCTCCGTCGAAGAACAGTCTCCTCGTACGATCGATGACGGGTTGAAAAAAGCTGATCCTCCCAGCAGGTATTACGATGTAGCATCATGGTTTGGAGTTGAATCGCCTGGTTTGGTGGGCGAAGATAATTCTTCTATGGTAAACGTATACCGCAATATCCGGTATGCGGAAAAACCTGAAACTGTTTATGATTCAGACACATCCAGCGATCGCCTGTTGGATCTTTACTTGCCAGTTGATAAACAAGGCGTAAAGAAGCCCGTTATCCTATTTATCCACGGCGGCGGTTTCTCAGGAGGGGATAAATCCGCCCTTGAAGGATTTTGGCGGAATCTCGCTACCAAGGGATTTGCCGTGATCTCAGCAAACTATCGGCTATACCTTAAACACCATAAAGCTTCGGGGGGCAGCGCCAGTGAAAATATGGCACAAGGCCTTAGGCCAGACGGAAAATTTCACCCTGCATTGCAGAAAGCGGTAACCATTGCGGCTAGCGATGCAGCTAAAGTGCTCGAATGGATAACGGAAAACGGAGAAGCCTTTGATTTGGATGCGCAGCGGGTTGCGGTTTCCGGTGGTTCCGCGGGAGCCATGACTGTGCTCCACTTGGCGTATGCTTCCGCTCAAACGGCGTTACCGGTAGGTGCGGTGATCAATATGTGGGGAGGCCTACAAGATACGTCGGTTATCAATGCCGGTGCGCCTCCAATGCTGACCTTTCATGGTGACAAGGACAAATTGATTCATGTGGACTATGCTTATGCGATTGATGAGCGGATGAAGGCAGTCGGCGTGTTATCTGAACTGTATATCCTTGAAGGGAAAGGTCATGCTATTTATAACGTTATCAATAGAGATTATACAGACATTATTGTGAAATTTCTTAGAAATGTATTGTAGCAGCGTTTGTCATATAATATCCATCAAGTATCGTGGTGATTTACCACTTTTCCAGGTAATAAACCAGTCTGCCGATCAATGAAAAACTGTGGAAAATAGGATTCCTAATATGTCGACTAAGATTTAAGTCATGACCAATAAACTTATGCTAGTAGGTGTGGTTTTCTGTATCATCATGCCACAAGTTTTGTATTCGCAAGGGCAGATTGAACGCCGAAAAAAATACCTCGAAGAAAGTTTGCAAATAAATATCAAGCAACGGTTTCGGGCAAACACCAGGCGAATCAGCGTACAGGACAGCACTTGGGATGACTGGCTGCGGCGGACAGGAGAACTACCGCCAGATTTTTCGGCTATGCCGTCTACGCCTATGCTGCCCGACCCCTTGTTGTACAACCGAGAAGGTAGAACATTTCGGATTACGACTCAAGCCCAATGGGACGAACAGCGGGAGTGGATTAAAGCACAGTATCAGGAATGGATAGCTGGGCATGCGCCCCCCGCTCCTGGAAACGTAGAACCGGAAATTTTGAAAGACACAGTAGAAGCGGGAGGAGCGCGTGTGCAGCTCATTAAATTGAAATTCGGCCCCAAACAGCAGGCAACGATGACCTTGGAACTCATTGTACCGGAAGGGAGTGGCCCTTTTCCGGTATTCATGACGCAATGGAACCATCGCGGGTGGGCACAGTTGGCCGTAAAACGGGGCTATATCGGTTGCGTTTATGCGGCTGCGGACGTTAAAGATGATACGGATTACTACCAGGCACGCTATCCCGACTATGATTTCAGCGGGCTGATGAGAAGGGCTTGGGGAGCATCTAGAGTTGTGGATTATCTGTTTACCCGCCCGGAAGTTAATAACGAGCAAATCGCCATCACAGGCCATTCAAGAAACGGGAAGCAATCGCTATGGGCAGCCGCTTTTGATGAACGGATTGCAGCGGTAATATCAAGTAGCTCAAGCACCGGTGGAGATATGCCGTGGCGATATTGTGATCCCCAATATGCAAGCGAAACGTTGGACTATGTAGCGGCGTGGAACGGGCACTGGTTTCATCCGCGTCTCCGGTTCTTTGCTGGGCGGGAAGATAAACTGCCAGTTGACCAGAATTCTTTGGCTGCGTTGGTAGCACCGAGACCTTTACTATTTCATTATTCTATAGTGGAACAGGGACTTAATTCATGGTCGAACGAGCAGAACTATTATTCGGTCAAGAAAGTATATGAGTTCCTTGGGGTGCCTGACCGGATAGGTGTGCATACGCGTATGGGTGAGCACGCGGTCGCTGCCAGGGATGTAGAGGCAACCATTGACTTTTTGGATATCCAGTTTAAGCGCATCGACTTGGAATGGACGAACCGATTGTATTACACGTACAACTACGAGCGATGGGAAGCACAACATGAGGAGGAGCGTGCCGAAGCAGCGCGCATTAATAAGGTGTCGCTCAACGGCCATTATACTGATTTAAATGACTTTAAAAAAGAGAGGGCGCAAATCGTTGCCAACCTGCATTGGCTATTAGGTGAAGAGCCGTCTGGCGTAAGGGCGGCCGATGTCGTGGTACAACCGAAACCAAGGTATGATTGGGTTGAAAGTGTCGTGCCGCGTCCTGTGGTACCCGGGGCCAAAGCCCTTTATTTGGGACCTTACACGGCTATTGGCGATCATATTTCCGGTGTGTTGTATTGCCCCGTGAATCAATCGGGCAGTATAAAACTGCCACCCAGCGGTAAATTGCCAGTTATCATTTACGCACATCAGTATGCTTATTCTACAGGTTTTTCAAAAGGGTACGACAAGGACGGCAGACGGGGCACAACGCGGTTATTCGAAGCGCTCGTGAAGCAGGGGTTTGCTGTTTTGGCCATCGATATGTACGGCTTCGGCACACGTATTGAAGAGGCTACGCATTTTTATCAACGGTACCCGAAATGGTCAAAAATGGGAAAAATGGTACGCGATATCCGTAGTTGTATAGACGCGGTGGAAGATTTGGATTTTGTCGACGAGAAACACGTCTATCTGCTGGGTAATACAATCGGGGGTAGCGTATCGTTGTTCGCCGCTGTATTGGATAAACGTGTTGCCGGGGTGGCGACCGTGGCTGCTTTTTCACCGTGGAGGACGTCCAATAGCCAATATGAGTCGTTGAGGACATACTCGCACTTGCACGGATTTATCCCGAAGCTTGGCTTTTTTGCCGATAGTCCATCCGATGTACCGGTTGATTTTGGTGAACTGCTCGCCGCAGTAGCCCCCACACCGATATTAATTATTGCGCCCGATATAGATCGGCACACAGATATCGAAGCGCTAAAGCGGGCAATGGTTCCCGTAAGTCAAGTATATGACTTATACGGGAAACAGGAGCACCTTATCGTCGATTATCCCCATGAAATTAACCGATTGACTACGGAGATGTTCCCTGAAATCGGAGTGTTCTTCCGGTCATTATATAACGGTAATTTGCCAGATGTGGTCAAACACCGGTCAATCAAATGAAATTACACGATATGAATAAGACGTTGATTGTTGGCCTACAGTTATTTTTTAGCTGTTTCACGATAACTACATTTGCACAACCTCAAAAGGACGTACACATCTACATCTTAATGGGGCAGTCTAACATGGCGGGACGGGGTAAAATAACCGACGATTATGCGCAGCACGGCCACCCTCGTGTCATGACGTTCAACCAATCTGGCGAATGGGAGCCTGCCAAACATCCACTCCATTTTGACAAGCCGAAAATGGCCGGTGTCGGACCGGGCCTTACCTTCGGCATGGCCATGGCTGAAGCATATCCAAATGCAATTATTGGCTTGGTGCCATGTGCAGTAGGCGGAACCTCCATAGCCAAGTGGATCCCGGGGGCTTATGATGATAAAACAAATACCCATCCCTATGATGATGCGGTGGCCAGAATACGTCAAGCGATGAAAACCGGCATAGTGAAAGGTGTTATTTGGCACCAAGGTGAGGGTGACAGCAATGAAGCATCGTCTAAAGTATATTTGGAAAGGCTCACAGTACTTATCGGAAGGATACGTGCCGTGGTTGGCAATTCAAACCTCCCGTTTATCGTCGGTCAATTGGCGAGATATCGAAATAACTATCAACTTATCAATAGCGAATTGCGTAAACTTCCGGCGTCGGTTGAGCATACCACGGTGGTGTCATCGGAAGGGTTATGGCATTTGGGGGATGGAACGCATTTCGATAGTTTTTCGGCCGCGGAATTCGGCAGGCGCTTTGCTGCAGGTATGCTCAGAATGCAACCGCATCTGGCTGCCGTGCAAGAAAATGCTGTCTTCGGGAAGGCGGACTCGTACTCATCGACAGACGCCCAGGGGTGGGAAGTCTTGTTTGACGGCAATGACCCAAACATACGTTGGAGAAGCATTAATGGCGATCAGTTTCCGGAAAAGGGTTGGGCGGTTGAAGACGATATGTTGGTGATTTTGCCGGGGAGGAAAGGAAAGGATATTATCACGCGGGAGCAGTTTTCGGATTTTGAACTCGAGCTGGAAGTCAAATTAACCGACTCGGCCAATACAGGTGTTAAATATATCGTGGCTCCCTTGCGGAACGCCAAAGGCAAGACGGTATTCAATGGCCCAGAATACCAATTGATCGACGACTTTAAGCATGAATCTGTAAAAGGAAATAGAAGTCCAGAAACCAGTTCTGGATCGGCTTACTTGTTATATGCGCCCAATGACAATAAGACATGGAAACACGCAGGAGAGTGGAATCATATTAGGATTATTGTGAAGGGAAAGCATATAGAACATTGGTTGAACGGCAAAAAAATCCTTGCGTATGAAAGGGGGACAGATGGGTTCAGGAAACGGGTGGCTGAAACCAAATTCAAGGAGTATCAAACTAGTGCGACGGCTTATGGGGAGGCGACATTCGGGCACATCCTTTTGCAGGACCATGGAGATAGTGCCTATTTCAGGAATATCAAAATAAGAAGGCTTCACTGAATGCCAATGTCCGCAAAAATGGCATCGCTTGTATTTACAGAGGCGCTATGTATTGGCTGAAGGAGAAATCCGTCAAATAATGAGAAAAAATTATGTACTATAAAATAAAGTGTTTATCTTCGTGTACGTACACGAAGCGTTTTTTCTTCATTTTCGAATAATTCCGAACGGAGACTTAGCGGGTATAGCCAATAATAAAACAACATAATTTAACATGAAAAATCCATTGGACTCAAGAAGAGACTTTATCAAAAAAGCAGCAATAGGTACAGCTGCCTTTTCGTTAGGCGGGGTGCTTCCTGCTTTCAGTGCCAAAAGCTACCGGAATATTGTTGGTGCAAATGAACGCGTCCGCGTGGCCATGATGGGGGTCAATGCGCGGGGACTGGCGCTCGCCACAAATTTTTCAGCGCAATCCAATTGCGAGGTGGTTTATGTTTGCGATGTGGATGGACGTGCCGCCGCAAAATGTGTGGAGCGGGTAGAGCGCAACCAGAACCGCAAGCCGAACACGGAGCCTGACATCCGAAAACTGCTTGAGCGTAGCGATTTCGACGCCCTGGTGGTAGCTGCACCGGACCACTGGCACGCTCCTGCGGCGATTCTGGCATCAAAGGCTGGTAAGCATGTGTACCTCGAAAAGCCAGCCAGCCATAATCCGCACGAGGGGGAACTGGTCGTGGCAGCTCAGAAAAAGTATGGCAATGTTATTCAGATGGGCAACCAACGGCGGTCGTGGCCGAACGTGGTACAGGCCATCAACGAACTGCACGGAGGAATTATCGGTAAGCCTTATTTCGCAAAAACTTGGTATACGAATAACCGGGCGTCCATTGGTGTGGGCAAGCAAACGGCTGTACCGGAATGGCTGGATTACGAATTGTGGCAGGGACCTGCACCGCGCCGGCCGTTTCAAGATAATGTTATCCACTATAACTGGCATTGGTTCTGGCATTGGGGTACCGGGGAAGCGTTGAATAACGGTACGCACATGGTGGATATTGCCCGCTGGGGTCTGCAAGTGGATTATCCAACCAAGGTTACTTCGGCGGGTGGCCGCTATCGGTATCAGGACGACTGGGAGACGCCCGATACGCAGGTGATTAGCCTTGAGTTCGGCGACGCCGGTACCATCACCTGGGAGGGGCGGAGCTGTGCTCCCAATCCAATCGAAGGTTCATCCGTGGGGGTGATGTTCTATGGCGAAAAGGGTGCCTTACAAATTGATGGCGGTAACTCCTATAAGGTCTTCGATCTAAAAAACAAATTGCTCAAAGAAGTAAAGAATGACGTAACCATAGACGCCCGTAACCTTACTAACCCGTCCCAGGCATTAGACGCCATCCACATCCAGAACTTTTTTGATGGCATTAAAAGTGGCAGCAAGTTGAATGCTGACATCCTGAGTGGCCATATCAGCACGCTGCTGGTACAGTTGGGAAACATTGCCCAGCGCACGGGCGGAATGCTGGACATCGATCCGTCCAACGGCCATATTCTGAACAATCGCGAAGCGCGTAAGCTCTGGAGCCGTGAATACGAAAAGGGCTGGAAACCCACCATATAACTAAATCCGTATAAAACCATGGCAACTTCAGATACAGCGGTAAGCGTGGCATCGCTATCGCGCCGGGATACTACAGTTTCTATCGTTATCATCGCCGGAATGTTTTTTATTTTCGGCTTTCTATCGTGGATAAACGCAATTCTCATCCCTTACTTCAAGATAGCATGTGAGCTCACCCACTTTCAATCGTATTTGGTGGCATTTGCATTTTACATCGCGTATTTCGTAATGTCCATGCCGGCTTCGTACTTGCTTAAAGCGGTAGGGTTCAAGCGGGGGATGATGATCGGTTTTTTTGCGTTGAGCTTGGGGGCGTTTATCTTCGTGCCTGCGGCAATGACGCGTACTTATGCGGTTTTTCTGATCGGTCTGTTTACCATCGGCGTAGGACTTGCAATCTTACAAACCGCAGCTAATCCTTATATCACCATTCTTGGGCCTAAGGAGCGTGCAGCACAACGGATTAGTATCATGGGCATCTGCAACAAATTCGCGGGTATCTTGGCTCCGTTGCTTTTCGCCGCTGCTGTGCTGCGACCTACCGATCAGGCAATGTTCGATAGCTTGGCCACAATGTCTGACGATATGCGGGCATCGGCGCTGGACGAGTTGATCCGGCGCGTTATCGCGCCTTACACGGTAGTTGGAGCGGTACTGTTCCTGATCGGGATTGGTGTGCGTTATTCGCCGTTGCCTGAAATCAACACCGAGGAAGAATCAGCCGAAGTACATGCTGCCAACCACGGGAAAACCCATATTTTCCAGTTCCCCCACCTGGTATTGGGTGCTGTTGCGATTTTTATCCACGTTGGGGCCCAGGTCATTTCCATTGATACCATTATCAACTATGCCGGTTCGATGGGTGTTTCGCTTATTGATGCCAAAGTATTTCCTTCGTATACGTTGGCAATGGCAATTGTGGGGTATTTTATGGGAATTGCTGTTGTTCCTCGTTGGATTAGCCAGACCAACATGCTGCGGCTTGTCACCATTATGGGGGCGGTGTTTTCCTTGTTGATTGTGTTCACACGGGGCGAAGTGGTGCTGTTTGGGCACCGTACCGACATTTCCATCTGGTTTGTGGTGTTGCTGGGGATTCCAAATTCGCTTACATGGGCGGGTATCTGGCCCTTGGCTATTGACGGGCTGGGCAGGTTTACCAAGGTAGGCGCATCGTTACTGATTATGGGGCTGTGTGGCAATGCCATCTTGCCGATGGTATACGGGTATTTTGCGGATGTGGCAGGGCTCCGAGAAGCTTATTGGGTGCTGCTGCCCTGTTATCTATACTTGATTTATTATGCGATGTGGGGCCATAAGTTACGGAAGTGGTGATAGTATTATTGTAATAAAGGATTTAAATGTCAAAAGTATATAAGAAGATTGTTAACGGCCGGATAATAACGCCATACCGCATCATCAACGGTGGGCAACTGCTATTTGCCGATGGAAAAATAGAAGAATTAAGCGAAGGCAATATCGACGCGCCGGATGCGGAGATTATCGATGCTGAAGGCCACTATGTATCTCCGGGATTTATCGATATCCATGTGCATGGCGGCGGAAATGCTGATTTCATGGACAACAGCGCCGAGGCATTCTGTCATGTGGCGGATACACATGTTAAATATGGCACCACGGCCATGCTGCCTACGGTGCTGACCAGCACAAAGGAGGCTATCATCCGTTCGCTCCAGGTTTATGAACAGGCACAGGGCGCGGGAAAAAAGGGTGCCCGTTTTTTGGGTATACACATTGAGGGACCCTACCTGTCTATGGAACAGCGCGGGGCGCAAGATCCCCGCTATATCCGAGACCCGAATCCGGCTGAATATTTTGAAATTCTCAATAGCTCCCCGGCCATCAAACGATGGAGTGTGGCTCCCGAAAAAAACGGTGCGCTCGCATTTGGAAGGGTTTTGCGTGAACGGGGTATATTACCATCTATAGCCCATACCGACGCCATTTATGACGATGTCATCAAGGCGTTTGAGCATGGATATTCCCTAGCTACCCATTTTTACTCGGCGATGTCCGGCGTCACTCGCCGGAATGCCTACCGGTATGGTGGGGTGGTGGAGAGTGCTTTCCTGATTGACGAGATGGATGTGGAGATCATTGCCGACGGCAAACATTTGCCGGCGGAGCTGCTAAAGCTAATCTACAAGCACAAAGGGCCCGAGCACACCGCCTTGGTTACCGATGCCATGCGGGCAGCGGCCATGCCTGAAGGGAACAGTATGCTGGGCAGCTTGGATGACGGTATTGCGGTCATCGTAGAAGACGGTGTGGCCAAACTCCCGGATCGCACGGCCTTCGCGGGCAGCACAGCCACTGCAGATCGTTTGGTCAGGACGATGATCAGCCAGGCAGATGTGCCGTTGGTTGATGCAATACGCATGATATCGGCTACACCCGCACGCATTATCGGTGTGAATGACCTGTTGGGCTCATTGGTCAGCGGGAAACAGGCCGACGTGGTTATTTTTGATAAAGACATTAGGGTCAGAAAAACGATTATCAAAGGTGATGTTGTTTATGACCATGAATATCAGCCGTTACCCGTATGAAAACAGGAAAAGTAGACTTATTAACGATACAGCAGTACGATAGCCGAGCGGCAATGGGGAGTGCGGCGGCTTCGGCGGTTGTCCGGGAGTTGCAGTCGTTACAGCAAAAACAGGAGACGGTCAATATCGTATTTGCCGCAGCTCCCTCGCAGAATGAATTTTTGGAAGCCCTGGTGCATACACCGGGAATCGATTGGACGCGAATCAACGCTTTCCACATGGATGAGTACATTGGCTTGCCCGACGATGCTCCGCAGCGTTTCGGCAACTTTCTGAAGGAGCGGATTTTTGGAAAACTGCCGTTCCGGTCGGTTAATTACCTAAATGGCAATGCTGCTGATGTGCGGCAGGAGTGCGAGCGCTATACGCAGTTGCTGCGGCAGCATCCGGTAGATATCGTTTGTATGGGCATTGGTGAGAATTGCCATATTGCATTTAATGATCCACATGTGGCGGATTTTAACGATCCTGCATGGGTAAAAGTGGTCGATTTGGATGAGGCTTGCAGGCAACAGCAGGTTAACGATGGATGTTTCCCTATGATTAGGAGCGTACCGACCCATGCACTTACGTTGACCATTCCGGCATTGATGGCGGCTACTTTCATTTTTTGTGTCGTGCCAGGCGCAAATAAGGCCACCGCTGTCCGCCACACGTTGACGGCGGCGGTCCATGCAATGTATCCGTCCACAGTGTTGCGTACGCATGGAAATGCTGTCTTGTTCGTCGATGGCGACAGCGCCTCGGAAGTGCAGTTATAGATTTTTTAAAATTCTGGCGAAACATTCCGTTTTAGTAGTTACTTTAGCGTCCTTGTTAACCAATTTGATAGCGAAACCGAGTTATGCAAAACACTGCTGCGGAGATGCCCGGGTCCAGTAAGAAAACACTGTGGAAAGTTATCGGCGCATCCTCTTTGGGTACATTGATTGAGTGGTACGACTTTTACATCTTTGGCAGCCTGGCCATTGTTATTTCCACCAAATTCTTTCCGCCGGATAACCCTACGGCTGCCTTTCTTTCTACATTAGCCACCTTTGCTGCAGGCTTCGTGGTTCGTCCTTTCGGGGCGTTGTTTTTCGGTCGGCTGGGCGATATCATCGGCCGTAAGTACACATTTATGGTTACCTTGCTGCTCATGGGCTTGGCCACATGCGCCATTGGCCTGGTGCCGGGTTATGAAACCATCGGTTTCGCCGCGCCGGTCATTGTGCTGATACTGCGTTTATTGCAGGGCTTGGCCCTGGGAGGCGAATACGGCGGCGCTGCTACGTACGTAGCCGAACATTCCGAACCGCATAAGCGGGGATTCCGTACATCATGGATTCAAACTACCGCTACCTTCGGCCTGTTTATTTCCCTAGCGGTAATTATGCTGACGAAAAGCAGTATGTCGGCCGAGGCGTTTGATGATTGGGGATGGCGCGTACCGTTTTTGATCTCATCGGTCATGGTCGTAGTATCTTACTTTATCCGCCGGAATATGGATGAGTCGCCCCTGTTCAAAAAGGCGAAAAGTGAAGGAAACACGTCCAGTAACCCGCTCCGGGAATCCTTTGGCAAGAAATACAACTTCAAGTTTGTGCTGCTGGCACTTTTCGGCGCTACGATGGGGCAGGGGGTCATCTGGTATACGGGCCAGTTCTACGCGTTATCTTTCCTCCAAAGCGTATGTAAGGTCGATTTCGATCAAACCAATTTTATCATCGGATGTGCGTTGTTGGCAGGAACTGGCTTTTTTGTGTTTTTCGGCTGGCTATCTGATAAAATCGGTCGCAAACCCATCATGCTGGCGGGTATGCTGCTGGCTGTGTTGACCTACCGGCCGATTTATGACCAGATGTATCGGTTAACGGATGTAACAGCAAAACAGGAGCTGGTAGAACAACGGCACACGGCGGGGCAGACCGTGATGAAGGTATATGATGATGGCAGTACCGCCACGGTAGTCGGCCAGGGAGATGCCGTCATTCAAACCGTAAAGGTAGGGCAGGGGGCATTTGTTTCCCTAGTGCTGTTGGTATTCATCCAGGTCTTGTATGTGACCATGGTTTATGGGCCCATTGCGGCTTTCTTGGTAGAAATGTTTCCGGTGCGCATCCGTTATACCTCTATGTCATTGCCCTATCATATCGGGAATGGAATTTTTGGGGGCCTTTTGCCGGCGGTTGCCACATATTTGGTTACCAAGGCACAGGCTGCAAATATGGTACAGCAGACATCCGGCGCTTTACCCTATGATAAGCCATACTTGGAAGGGCTGTGGTATCCCATTATCATCGCAAGTGTCAGCTTCGTCATCGGGTTGCTGTATATCAAAAACAAAAACCAGGATGTGCAGTAATAAGTAGTAATAGCGTAAATTAACATGAATACGATAAAGCGAATATTGGGTGTTGTCTGGATTGTATTGGGGTTGGCAGCGGGCTATTACCTGATTGTTAGCCAAGCTATCCCTCAATTTAGCAGCGGTAAGGGTGAAGATTTGGTGCCTGCCATTATCTATACCTTTATCCTGATGCCTATCATTACGGGAGGATTATGTATCTTTGGATGGTATGCACTTACCGGTGAATATCGCGATGGAGATTGATCCGGTGGTGAGCAGGTTTACAGATGAATATCCAAGTCAGAAAGTTATCACTGAAGGATTATAACCACCTTATCGAGTCCATGACACAGGCTTATGGCGGAGTGGGCGGAGTATGGACGCGTAACCATATCAAGGATCTCATTACGTTATTTCCTGATGGTCAGCTATGCGTGGCTGTAGATGGCCGTGTTGTGGCCTGTGCGTTGGCCATTATTATCGATAGCCATAAAACCGATATTACAGATCCCTACCGGGAGATTATCGCTGGGGGTACCTTTTCTACCCACGATCCCGAAGGCGATGTGCTCTATGGCATTGAGATATTCGTCCATCCCGAGTTCAGGGATTTGCGGCTCGGCAGGCGGCTGTATGATGCCCGAAAAGAACTTTGCGAACATTGGAACCTCAAGGGAATCCTGGTGGGCGGCCGGTTGCCGAAGTACCATGAATACGCCGGAGAGTTAACACCAAGGCAATACATCGAAAAGGTGAAGCTGAAGGAGATCTATGATCCGGCGTTGACGTTCCAATTGGCCAATGATTTCCACGTCAAAAAGATTCTGAAAAACTACCTGCCCGGCGATACGGAATCGCTGGAATATGCTACCTTGCTGGAATGGAACAATATTTATTACGAGCCTAAAACAAGGTCTGCTTCGCCCACGAAACAAACCATCCGTCTGGGACTGGTGCAGTGGCAGATGCGGACGTTCCAGCATGTCGAAGCGTTTTACGAGCAGGTAGAGTTTTTTGTGGATGCGGTAAGCGGCTACGGCGCGGATTTTGTGTTATTCCCCGAGTTCTTTAATACGCCGTTGATGGAACCTTACAACCACCTACCTACTACCGAGGCGATGCGCGAGCTGGCGAAACTTACGGAAGACACCAAACAGCAGATCCAGCGTCTGGCCGTTTCGTATAATGTAAATATTATAGCCGGCTCCATGCCGTTCCTGGGCGAGGGTAACAGGTTGTACAATGTTTCATACCTTTGCCAGCGCAACGGCCGGACAGACGAATACCGGAAGGTGCACATTACGCCTAACGAAACCAGATACTATGGCATGTATGGAGGCGACCAGGTGCGTGTGTTTGATACCGACTGCGGAAAGGTAGGCATACTGATCTGCTATGATGTGGAGTTTCCGGAGCTGGGCCGCATTTTGGCCGACCAGGGGTTGCAGATACTTTTTGTGCCGTTTCTCACTGACACGCAAAACGGTTACACCCGGGTACGCAATTGCGCCCAGGCGCGCGCTATTGAGAACGAGTGCTATGTGGCCATTGCGGGATCGGTAGGGAACCTACCCAAGGTAAATAACATGGATATCCAATATGCCCAATCGGCCGTCTTTACCCCTTCGGATTTCGCTTTTCCCACCAACGCCGTGAAAGCGGAGGCAACACCGAATGCTGAAATGGTATTGGTGGTAGATGTGGATCTCAACTTGCTTAAAGAACTGAATCGGTACGGTACGGTCCAGAACCTCACGGATCGCCGCCGGGATTTATACCGGGTTTCATTAATAAAATAGTCACCGCTTACCCCTTTTATTGTAGCATCAGCCTTAAGTTGAAGCCGAAATTGGTATATGAGGTGGCGAAGGTCTGCGAAGTATAGGGCCGCACGGCATTGCTATCAAAGAAGAGCCGGATGTTGAACCGTTGATTGATAATATAATCGACGGAAGGCCGGTAGGAAACGCTTTTATTGCCAGCAGATACTTCAGACCGGTTAATATCTGAACGGTAAACCATTGTCTTCAGGTCATTGAAGGCTACATCGAGCCGGAAATTGATGTCGTTGTTCATTTTCATGTCGCTGAACCAGCCAAACGGCATACGGAAGCCTGCAGCGCGGTAGCCCGCACCCAATACGAAAGACTGGTCGCTCAACATAGCCAGCTGGCTGTTTTGCAAACTGAGGTTCAGCGTACGCGCCCGGCGGTATTCGGCGTTGGCAGTCAGGTTGTTCCGGAAACGGGCATCAAATCCCAGCAGCGGCGCGAACTGTTCAAATATAGACACTTGCTGGAATTGGTATTCCGGCAGGAAGTTCCAGTTGGCATCGCGTTCCGATGGCCAACCATCCCGTTCGGCATACCGGATCAAGGAGTTGTAGCCATTGATGGAATAACGGGTATTATAACCGTGCCGTAAGGTGAGCGACGTCAGAAATTCGCTGAACAGGGGCAATTTGCTCAGCCCGTTATAAGTAAGCATCCAGTTAGGGATTGGAATTTCAGGAAAGCCGCCCAGCCTTATGCGCGACGCGTCTTTGCCCCCGTATGCGGCCAGGAATGCGTTGATTACAACGTCTTGGGCTGTCTGGTCATACCCATCGGCAAACCCACCATTTTGTCCCGAAGAGTTGGGATTCAGTTGGCCGAGCCGTTGCGAAATGGTTTGTCGGTTTTGCAGAAATTTACGGAACAGCAAATCGTGGTTTTTGAAGGCGGTGCCGATGGCTACATAGGTGATGCTGTAATTGCCGGTGGTAACAGGCGTCAGGCTCTCGAAGTCTTGTGTCTGGCTTGAGTACTGAAACGAAGTAGTGTAGTTCCGGTTGTTCAGCTTTACGGCGGTAAGCTCGATGTTCAAATCCCGCAATGGTTCGGCAATGGCCCGCACGGAAAGGTCCTCGGTAAACGATGTCATGTACAGCTGCGTCTGGAGCGTATCGGTCGTGATCCATCCGTTGGCAGCAGCACGCTCACGGATATCGCGCTGACTGCCGAAAAGGAAGCCCCAGCCGGGTGCGTTTTGGTCGATGTCGTATCCCAGGACGTTCGTTTTGGGCAGGTATCCCGGCAGCAGCGTATTCTCTACCCGGGTGTAAGCCGCATTGATATTTTTGATACTGGTAAGTAAGCCGGTGAAGAAAGCCGTGGCTCCGCGGGCATCCAGTCCGGTGTTCTCCCGAATAAAACCGAATTTATTGTACAACCCCGTCATGTTGAACGTCGGGTTCAGCTGAACCGTTCGTGAGTTCTGGATGCTGTTACCCATGTTGATGTCTGCACTGCGCATAGAAAGCAGCGGTTCTGTTTGCCAGTTGAATTGCGCCCCATACCGGGCGTCCATGTTTATCCAGTCCAGGCCCGGCAATTTGTAAATCGGCAATGAATAGGTAATGTTCATCATGTGATTGTAGTCGGTTGTCCGTCCGAGGCGCCAGAAGTTTTCCCAGAGGGTATCCCTCTTCAGGCCGTTCATCCGTCCATCCGGCTCATCCACAATAGCATAGTTGGTCGCATTGAAGTCCAATTTCAGTGACCGAGACAAGTTCCAACTGATGCCATAGATCCGGTTCATCGTGAAGTTTTTGTTGTACAGCGTTCCCATAGCCGGCAGGAAGTTGTCCGCCGAATTATTAACACGCAGTGTGTTTTCATTATATATCCGATTTACATCAATGCGGAAGTTGAGGAGCGACGGCATCAGGTTGAAATTGAAGTCGCTGAGCAGGCTGAGGTGTTTGTTTTTAACGAATTTCTTAAAGGGTTCAATAAGCAGCTCGTCATTGCTGGCGAAGGTATAATCCAGCATGGCGCGGTAGTTTTTCTGCAATGCGGTTTCCGTCAGATAGTCGCGGTGATAATGCTGGGCGTAAGCATACGTGGCGCTGAAATTTTCGATGTCCCATGGCCGGATGGGCTTATCGATGTCCGTGCGTATCTTACGCACGTTGGTCAGGCTGAAGCTCCGCCGGGTAGTAAAGTCTTGCGTTACGCGGAGCAGTGAATCCCGTTGGTTACGGTTCATGTTGGCCAATGCGCTATTCAGTTCGATGTCTGGTACAAGCGGATTATATTCTGGCGTGCCTACCTGCCGTGTGTAACTGAAAAACATCGGAATACGCAACCCGTAGTCTACCGGGAAGAACTTACCCAGTTCCGCGTTGGTAACCAAATCCAAGTACACGTCGTCGCTGCGGCTACGGGCACCGATGCGCTGGTCAATAGACCCGAAGCCGATGGTGCTTTTACTGCCTGATAAGGTGACATTGGCGAAGTCTGCCAATTGGGCGTTCATCCGCGCGGTTGCCGCCCATCCACCTCTGTCGTCAAAGTCAGTAAGCCGCAGTTCATTGAACCAAAACAGCCCGGATTTGTCCAGTCCGTCATCACCCGGTGTACTCACCTCGCTTCCGCGCAACGGGTTCATTACGCCGAGCATGTAGAAGCGCACTTTGCTGATGTCCGGCTGGCCTACAATGGTTACCCGGTTCGGGCCGTCTAAGAACGTAAAAGGTACATCTACAGGCCAGGGCTGTCCGTTGAGCCTGGCCCGGTTACGGGCTTCCTTGGCTTCTTGGAAAATGCTGATGCGGACGTTCAACCGGTTTTCCTGCGGCCAGATGAGTTCGGGGTCGCGTGTACCTGGCGGCGTGATTTTCAGGGGCATGTCATACTGGTAGTAATTGTATTGATCATCCGTACCTACCCTTATAAAAGCCCTGAAATCCCCGTCTTGCAGGTATTGACCTTCGGCGTGGATGAACATCTCCAAGCGTCCATAAGCACGGAAATCATTGATAGCCGTGCGGAAGGCCGCGCGGCCGTAGCCATCCCGTAGGTTTTTCACATCCAGCGAGAGCGATTGCTCATTGAGCTCCACATATGCATTGAGGTTTCCCCAGTCGAGCTGGCGTTCGATACCGGGAGGTACCACGTAAGGGATGGGTTGGCGGTTACCGTTTTGTTCGATGTTGACGGCGGCCACCTCTACGGTTGAGTTGTCCAGCGGCACATTGCCCATGCTGGGGTCGGCAATGACCTTCGCATTGCTGTTTTCCGAATTATAACGCCGCCATTCGCCCCGCACAAGCTGGAGCTGCCCGAGACGTATAACCGCCGTGTCGGCGAAGTCGGTCATGAACATACGGATAAACCGGATAGATTTGAAATCGCGTATATCGCCAATACGTTCGTGATACTGCGCAAGCGGGATACGGAATTGGTACCATTTAACCTGTTCGGTACGGCCGTTGGGAAGTTTCACCTCAGCCGTGTGCATATCGGAAATGAAGTTCTGGCCCACCTGCATATCCTGCGGCCGTAGGGATAGCCGGTATTGGTAATATTCTTCCGCTTCGTTCATGTTGTTGTCGCGGTTAATGTCTTCGCCATCCGGAAGGAGGGTAGAAGCCGATGTTTCCACGCCTACCGACTGTTCAGGGGTTCTGGAATTGCCTTCCGGTCCATTGAACCGCTCATAACGTTTGAGGATGCCGGCATTCTGGGCGTCCAGTTCAGGCCCCCGGAAGTACTGGAAGTTATCGCCCGACGGGTCATCGGCTAATGCCTGGGCTGCCGCCGGGGTAAGCATTGCCTGCATTTGCGCCATGAAGTCGCTATGGAAGGCGCGTTCATCTGCATCGTTCAGTCCGTCCAGCCCGATATCTTGCCGGGCCCGTGCAACCGGATCATTATCGAATGCTTGGATAACGGGCTGGTGGCGCGGTACGCGGCCCCAGTTGGTCTCATCAATCTGGGAAAGATCGCCCGTTGGCGACATGCCATTTTCCATGGCCTTCCGCCCGTCTTTCAAGATATCCTCTGAGATATTGCCCAGGTTGAAGTACAGGTCTCCGCCTTGTGACCCCGGATTGGTGAGGAATGGATCCATCATCCATAACTCGATAAATTCAATATTCTGTGCTTCAAAATCAGGGGCGTCTATCTTCCGGAACATGCCTCCCCAACGGCCCCGGGGATTGGTGAGCGTACCATCCGGGTTAACTCCCGTGGTGGTAAAGTTATACGGGCCGCGTATGTTCGGGTAAAAGGCCAGATCCAAGGTGGCCAGAAACATCGGCAGGCCGGTAGTGGACTGCCGGTAGGGGAATACCTCCTGCTCCAGCACTTCGCGCACCCGGTGCTGGGATAGTTCAGCAGCGTTGATATTAGACGGCGTGAGGTTAATGTTCCGGTAAAAAATAGGGTCGATATTGTAAAACGCCAGCCTGGCCCGGTTAAAGCCGTATTGCAAATCGTTCATCAGCTGCGATTCCGGAAACAACTGCGGCGTACCGGACAGCTGCCAGTTGTAAGCTCCCTTGATGTCGATGAATGAACGGCTGTTTTCAAAGTCGTCAATATAGGTGATCCCGCTTCGTGTACCCGCAAAATTCAATGCGCGCGGATGGCCCGGGAGTAACTGGGCAAATTCGCCATAGAACGAGATGGACGATGGTTCTTTGGTGTTTAAGAACGGTATCTTATCAACCATACGGGTAAGCCAGCGCGACGGCGAATTGTAGGCCATGTCAAGCCCCCACATCGTGTTAGAGATAGGCTCTTCACCGATATTTACCTTCTGTGTAAGGGGCCGTTCGGTCAGGTTCATGATGGTGCCGCCCAATTGCAGCTTATCGTTCACGAAGTAATCCAGCCTACCACCCAGCATGGTACGCTGCTGTAGTCCAAACAATTCGTTATTTTCCATCTTGATGCGGATGGGCTGGCCAGATTGGAGTAGCGCTTGGTTGAGGATTCGAACGCGGCCGATATCGTAATCCACCATAAAGTCCACCCCTTCTTGGAGCGGCGCAGGTCCGGCGAACACCTGTACCGAGCCCCGCGGTACATTGATGGCTCCCAATTGGAATTCGGTGCCTACTTCTGACTCGTATGAACCTTTGATAAGGTATCGGTTTTGGTTGGGGAACAATTGCTGGGCAAGTACTTTGGTCGAATCATACAGTGCCTGGAACGTGTATTTATCAATTAAGGCTTGTTCGGCACCCGGCACAAACTGGCTGGCCAGATCGCTGCCGAAAGGTTCCACCACCGGAAACATGATGCGCCCCCGTTCCGGATCGATGGTGATGCCCGGCAAGAAATCAAAGAAGCCATCCGGTTGCTGCGCATTCTGGGGGTTGAGCCGGTCAAGCCCTGTGAGCTGTATCCACAGTTTGTTTTGCGTGTTCTGGCCTTCATACATCGCTGGGCGTTCCACGCCGCTTTCGTCCTCAATGCGGAAGATGTTAAAGCGGAAATTATGTTGCCCCACGCCATAGGCGCCGATGGAATAGATGTTTTTCATCATCAGGTCCCATATCGGCAAGTTGGTTTTCAGGATTTCATTTTTCAACAACTTAGCCACCAGCATGGTCGGATCTGACGGTGTTACGGGCACATCGGTGGAAAATTCGCCCACTTGGTATTCGCGACCTCCAGCGGTATACCGGTAGGCCACGGCCAATACCTGGTCATTGTTGAGCGGCATGTTGAGCGAGATAAAGCCCAAGCGCCGGTTTACGGTATATTCCGTGCCTTCGCGGAGCTTGCGGGCGTAGGTGAGCTTCGCATAGTTGTCGTTGCGGCCGGTTGCGGCAAAAAAACGTTGCATGGCGTCAGACTGTGTTTGCCTGAATGCCCTGTCAAAAGCGGTCAGTTCCGGTATCAGGTTGTTCGATATTTGCGGGTTGGATTCGCCCGGAACACCCGTTGAGGGGTAGCGTGTATTGCCCGGGGTAATCAAGGCGGTATTATAAGGCATGTACTCTCCCAAGTCCATCAACGCGAGCACGTCGCGGGAGTCGTCCACTGCATTGCTACGGTTGCTTATCCAGACTTCAATCTGGGTGATGTTGACGTCCGTGGTCAGGATAGGGGCGAGGGCCAAGGCCCGGTTGAAGTTCTCCCGGAAATACTGGGCAAGGAAATAGTGCTGATTGTCTTCATATTCGTCCGCCTTTAGGGCAAACTCACTTTCCTGAGCGCCATTTTTGATGGTGATTTCCCGTTGCTGTGAACGCTGTTGGGAGAAAATTCCCGTTACGTTCAATCGCCCGAATTGCAATTGCGTTTTCAGGCCGAACAATGCCTGCGTGCCGGAAATGAGCGTAGTGTTGAGGGGCATGCTCACATTGCCCAACTCGATCCGTTTGATGATGTCATCATCTTTGCCGGTATAGTCCAGCCGGATTTGGTTTTCGAAATCAAACTGTGCTTCGGTATTATAGTTTGTTGTAATTTTAAGCCTATCGCCGATTTGCCCCGTTAGGTTCATCTGTATACGTTGGTCGAAGTCGAACCCCCATTGCCGCCGTTGCCGCTCGTTAAACATCGGGTTGGCGTTCCGGTTGTGCTGGGCCATGATGGTGATGTCGGCACTTCCCCGCGGGATGATATCAATGGTGTTGCTGCCAAAGATTCGCTCGAAAGCCTCACTCTGTACGTAGATGGTAGGAATCAGACGGTCTTGCCGGTAATCCGTAAGCTGCTGGTCGGCCAATTCCCGCCAGTAATTGCGTTTCAGCAGGTCGCTTTCGTATTGCTGGAACTCATCAATCGTGAGGTATTGCGGTGGGCGGTATAGGCGGCTGCCGAGCTTTTCACGCAGGATATACTGGCGGGTCACAGGGTCGAAAATGACTTCGCGGGTAATGTTGGAAGGCATGCCCAAATCCAAGGGGCCTCTTTTTTGATAGAGGTTCAGGAACGGAAGATCCTTGAATGGGTAAGGCAACTTGATGCTGTCCCGCCTGAGCGAATCAGCGGGGGTCTGCGCACCAGTATAACCTGTAGCGAGAAACACAAGAAACAACGCCAGTATGCAGCGGTATAGCGGAAGCGTCTTATCCAATTGGCAATTAGTTAAAAACGATAGTTTTCTGCCCCCCAATTTAGCAAAAATCCGAAAGAAACAAGTCAAAGCTTTTTTAATGCTTCTTTAATAAGTGACTCCACGCTCAGATTGGGGCTGCCTTGTATGATGTTGCTTAATACTTTTTCCGCCTGTGCACGCACAAAACCGAGCATCACCAAAGCACTTAGTGCTTCTTCGGGCACGGTTTGCTGCCGATGAACGGCCGTGAGCGCATCAGGCCCCTGTTTTTTGAGCTTGTCCTGCAGTTCCAACACCATCCGCTGGGCCGTTTTGGGCCCTATGCCCTTTATCCGTTGAATCAGCGGTACATTGCCGTTGATGATGGCCGATTGGATTTCGTCGGGAGTAATGGACGACAGTATCATCCGTCCCGTGTTCGGACCAATGCCCGATACCGATATCAGGTGCTCAAACAGGCTGCGTTCGCCCGCTTCGGCAAAGCCGTAAAGGGTATGTGCATCTTCCCGCACCTGGAAACTGATATACAATTTACCTTGGTCCGTATCCTTGATTTGGGCATACGTATGCAACGAAATATGCACATGGTAACCGATGCCGCCGACATCGATTACCACATGCGTGGGGCTTTTATCCACCAGCTTACCGCTCAAGTATTCATACATGGCCGCGCTTTTATTTCCGTTTTTTGATGGTTGCCGTTTCCCGCGACTGTACATCTACCACGGCGATGATGACCATGTTTACGATTTCGCGCACGGAGCTGTCCAGTTGCAGTACATGCACCGGCTTGTTCATCCCTAGAAGGATAGGACCCACGGCCTCTGCATTGCCAATCTCCTGCAAGAGCTTGTAGGCAATGTTGCCCGATTCAAGGTTCGGGAATACCAAAGTGTTGGCCGGGCTCCCCTTCAGCACGCTGAAGGGGAAATTTGCCGCGAGCAGCTCGCTGTTCGTCGCAAAATTGGCCTGCATTTCTCCGTCTACCAGGATGTCAGGGTGGCGTTCATGGAGCAGGCGTACCGCCTCCCGCACTTTAGCAGGTACGGCGCCATCATTTGATCCAAAGTTGGAATAAGAGAGGAGTGCGATGCGCGGTGTGATATTCATTTTCTTCACCGCTTCGTGGAGCAGGAGGGTGATATCCACCAGCTCTTCCGAATCGGGATTGGCGTTTACCGTCGTGTCGCCAAAAAATACCGGTCCCTTTGCGGTAAGCATCATATACATGCCCGCCAGTTTGCTGCCCGGTTGCGTACCGATAACGTGCAGGGCCGGACGTATCGTGGTTGCGTAGTTCTTGGTTAGGCCCGAGATTAAGGTATCAGCCTCACCGAATTGAACCAGGCTAGCACCGAAGTAATTCCGGTCGAGCATCAATTTTTGCGCGTCAAGGTAAGAGATGCCCCGCCGTTGGCGTTTTGCATAGAGGTAGTCTACAAATTGCTGGAAACGTTCCGTTCCTTTTTCTTCCAGTGGGTCGATAATCATGACGTCGTCCAGCTCCAGGAGATGGTCGTCGATCAGTTGGTTGATTTTTTTCCGGTTTCCGAGGAGGATGGGAACGGCGATGCCCTCTTCCTTTACGATCTGTGCGGCGCGGAGGGTTTTGTAATTATCGGCCTCAGCAAAGACCACACGTTTAGGGTTGAGCTTGGCCGCTTCGCTGAGGTTGCGCATGATACGGTCGTCTTGGCCCAAGCGCTGGCGCAGTTCTTCCGCATACTTGTTCCAGTCGGTAATATCCATCCGGGCCACTCCCGAGTCCATCGCCGCACGTGCCACGGCAGGGGCCACCTCGGTAATGAGGCGGGGGTCTGTGGGTTTCGGGATGATGTATTCCGGTCCGAATTTCAGGTTTTGGGTATTATAAGCTTGGTTTACCGCTTCGGGTACCGGTTTTTTTGCCAGTTCGGCTATCGCCTTTACGGCAGCTATTTTCATTTCCTCATTGATGGTGGTTGCCCGCACATCCAGCGCGCCGCGGAAAATATAGGGGAAGCCCAGTACATTGTTCACCTGATTGGGGTAGTCGGAGCGGCCAGTGGCCATAATGACGTCCTTACGGGTTTTTACGGCTAGCGGATAAGCAATTTCGGGATCCGGGTTGGCCATTGCAAATACGATGGGGTTTTTGGCCATGCTTTTCAGCATCTCGGGTGTCATCACATCCGCAATGGACAGGCCGATGAAGACATCCGCACCTTTGAGGGCCTCTTCCAGGGTGTCCACAGCTTGGGTTGTAGCAAATTCAGCCTTGGTCGCATCCAGGTTCGGCCGATCATGCCGTATACAGCCCTTACTGTCCAGCATGATGATGTTTTCCTTGCGGGCACCAAGCGCCACATACATGCGGGTGCATGAGATTGCTGCGGCACCGGCGCCGTTCACCACGATTTTGACTTTTTCCAATTTCTTTTTTTGCAGCGCGCATGCATTGATGAGTGCCGCGCCGGAAATGATGGCCGTGCCGTGCTGATCATCGTGCATTACCGGGATGCTCATTTCCTCCTTGAGCCGGCGCTCAATCTCGAAACATTCGGGAGCTTTGATGTCTTCCAGATTAATGCCTCCGAATGTCGGTTCCAAACACTTGACGATGCGTACAAACTCATCGACGTCTTTGGTATCCAGTTCGATGTCAAACACATCAATGTCGGCAAATATCTTAAACAACAGTCCTTTGCCTTCCATTACGGGTTTACCAGCCTCGGGGCCAATGTCACCCAAACCCAGCACGGCGGTGCCGTTGCTGATAACAGCCACCAGGTTACCCTTCGCCGTATATTTATAGGCGTTTTCCTTGTTCTCAGCGATGCGCAGGCAGGGTTCCGCCACACCGGGCGAGTAGGCTAATGATAGGTCGCGCTGCGATTGGGTTGGCTTTGTCGGTATCACAGCAATTTTGCCGGGCCTTCCATTGGCATGGTAGTCCAGGGCATCTTGCTTACGATTCGTTTTACTCATGATGAAAATTGGTCTTTTGCTCTGCAATAAGGCGCAAAGGTAGTACTTAAAGATAGTACTTTATAATGATTTGTCACTTCAATACATCCAACAGCCTGAACATCCGCTGCCGCATGGGAGTGGCGTTCCCCTGATAGTTGTTCACGATCAGGGCAAACACCAGCGGGGTGCCCGCTTTGGAGGTGTGGTAGCCTGCGTATCCTAACACGCCGCTGATGGTGCCACTTTTCATTTTCATGCCGTTGTTAACGGGCAGGCTTTCATAAAAACTACCGAACCAGGGTTCTTTTTTCGCCGCGGCCAGTATGCGGGCCATTGCATGGGTGGTTATCCGGTTTTCCGGTGAAAGGCCGCTGCCGTCCAGGATTCTGAGTTCGCCGGGCATTATTTCCAGTTTTTTTACCCAGAAGTCCATCAGCGTTGCTGCGGCGTCGCGTGTATCGGTCTTTCCGTCAAGCCGGTCGGCTATCGCTTTCAGGAGTGCCTCCCCATAAAGGTTAACGCTCTTTTGGTTAAACCAGTAAACCAGTTCGCCGAGCGTCGGTGAGCGGTGGTGGTGCAATGGGGTGCCCGCTCCCGGCAGCTTGCTTCCTGCGAGGGCCAGCAAGTGGGCGGTGGTGGGTTGGCTTGTTTGTTTGATGCCTGCATTATCCAGCACACGGTGCAGTTGATAGGCCGCATCGTATGCGCCATCCGGCAGCGAGAGGTAAATGGTCTTTTTGAGGTCAATGCCGTACGTGCCGCGCAAGTACACGCGCGAGGCATATGGTGCCGCATAGGCGTATACCCGGTCGCCCGTGCCCCGGTTGCCGGTGGTGGCTTCATTGATCAGTTGGAGGTAGCTGATGTCGGCAGTCGTATTGGCGACACGTGTAGGCATGCCGGGCGCACTTCCGGGAATAAAGTTGACGCCCACGGCATTTTCCCGCCAGTTCAGGGCAGATACGCCCGCCCCGTAATAGTTGCCCATGTCTCGCCATGTCCATCCTCCTGGCGCGGTTTGCCCGTTATACAACCGGTCATCTGCAATAATTGCCCCTTCAATGCTGCGGATGCCCGTTGTCTGTATCGCCCGCAACCATGTTCCCAGCAACAAGGTATCCACTGTCTGCGGGAAGCGGTCGCTGCCCAAGGAAGGATCGCCCGTTCCGCGGATGACGATGTTGCCCCTCAATGTGCCATCGGCTTCAATTGTGCCGGTATAAAACAAAGTGGTTTCAAAGGTATGTTGCGGGCCAAGCACATGATATGCCGTAGCGGCGGTGACCGCTTTGAGGGTAGAAGCCGGAGCCAGGCCCAGTTTTTCATGTTTAGCGAAGATAACTTCGCCGGTGTTGGCATTGATAACGACCAGCGAGGCAATTCCGTTGGCCATGCTTTCGTGGCTTTCAAAAACCCGGTAAGCCGAGGCGATTTTCTGTGCTAAGGGCTGGCCAACCGCCTGTTGGAAGGAGATGGCAAATAAAATAAACAAGAGTCTTAGCATAGTCGTATCTGTTGTTGTTTCGAATGCTAAATTAACCAAAAGCGGCAGATGTGCCCAACAAAAATACACTTGCGCTGTTTTCTTCACAACAACGCGACCAACAATGGCAATTATCGGCGAACTTATAAAACGAGCAATAGATGTAACCGAGTACATTCATGACCACCCTTCCCCGATGGAAGCCCAATTGAAGGTGTTGCATCATTTGTTAGATAAAGCGAAATATACTGCATTTGGTAAGAAGTACGGGTTTGAAGAAATTTTGGCCAGCGCAGATCCGACCCAAGCCTTCCAGCAAGCCGTACCGATATTTGACTATGATAAGCTGTATGCAGAATGGTGGCATTACCTCCGAGAAGGATACCAGAATGTTACTTGGCCAGGTGGGCAGCGTTATTTCGCATTAAGTAGCGGCACTACCACGAACAGCAAGGCAATACCTGTTACTGATGATATGCTGGATGCCATCAAGCGGTCGGGCATCCAGCAGATACTGAGCCTCAAAAATTTTGATCTTCCCGGCGATTTTTTCGAAAAACAGATTATGATGTTGGGAAGCAGTACAGCGCTGACACCCAATGGAGAATTTCTGGAGGGCGAAATCAGCGGCATCAGCGCCGCTAATATTCCGATGTGGTTCAGGCGATTTTATAAGCCCGGTGCACGGATTGCAGCCATCCAGGGCTGGGATGAGCGTGTGCGTAAAATTGCCAGCCATGCTTCCAAATGGGATATCGGAAGCATGACGGGTATCCCGTCGTGGTCGGAGTTGCTGCTCAAAGAAATTATCCGCTATAATAAAGTCGGCACCATACACGATATTTGGCCCAACCTGCAGGTGTACACCTCTGGCGGTGTAGCATTCGAACCCTACCGGAAAAGTTTTGAAGCGCTGATTGGCAAACCGCTCATCTATATTGATACCTATTTGGCGTCAGAGGGTTATCTTGCCACACAAAAACGGCCAGATACCAACGCGATGGCCTTGATCGTGAACAACGGCGTGTTCTTCGAGTTTGTTCCCTTTACAGAAGAAAATATGGACGAACATGGATGCGTCAGGCAAGATGCCCAGGTGCTGACATTGGCTGATGTGCAGCCCAATGTTCAATATGTGCTGCTTATCTCTACCGTAGCCGGTGCATGGCGGTATATGATCGGCGATACGGTGATGATCACCGATATGGAGCGAGCAGAAATCATCATTACCGGTCGTACAAAACACTTCCTCAATGTGGTAGGTGAGCAGCTTTCGGTGCATCAGATGAACGCCGCGATGAAAAAACTGGGTGAACGCTTCGATACGGAGGTGCTGGAATTTACCGTGGCAGCGATCCGGAAAGGAGAAGATTACATCAATAGGTGGTACCTCGGTACCAATAAGACGCTGGATCCCGCCACAGTTATCGAATTTCTGGATAGCGAACTGGCAGACACCAATAAAAACTACAAAGTTGCCCGTAGTAAAGCACTGAAAGGCGTGGAGGCAGTGATTGTTCCGGCCGACTATTTTTACCAGTGGAGCCGTGAAACCAAAAAAATGGGAGGGCAGACGAAGATACCGCGTGTGATGGCCGAAGAAGACTTCAGAAACTTCGAAGCGTTCATCGGCAAGCTGGCTTAAGCTTAGCTGCGGTCTTTTTTTCGCTCCGATTTTTTAAGCTCTTCATCAACTTCGCGCATTACCTCTTCTTCGTCGGCAACCCGTTTGTCCTGTTTCCTCTGGTCTTCGCGTTCCAGGTCTGAAATCAGTTCCACGATGTCGTCCGGAGAAAGGTATAATGCGGCAATTTTATCCTTATAGGCTTGGGGCAGGTCCGAATGGTCAAGAATGAACGCTTTGGTAGCCACCAGGTAGTCGCCCATTCCCCGATTAACAGCAAACGAATCGGCAACGCGTTCAGCTTTGCGCACAAACTTTTTAGACAACCCGTAGGAAATCCCGAATCCCATCAGGCTCCAGGTGCTTTTGCGTTCGTAATCCATAATGTGGCCCAGCTCATGGCCCAACCAACCAATCATCACGCTGTCGGGGATCTGGCGCATCGGTTCAATGGCGTGTTCCAGCTTAAATACCGGATTGATCAGGATTTGGTAAGTACGCTTGTCCCGCTTTTTAAATAACGAACCTATCGCAGGACGCGCTGCCATAACGGAGCCCTTCAATCCCGGCCGGAAAACAAAATGGATACTGGTTTCCTTTAACTCAGGAAAATAAGACAGTGCGATAAGCGCTTGCCTTTCAATGACGCTTGGGATAACTTTATTGGTTCCGAAGGCTAACAGATCTTTGTCGATGGTATCTTGCTTGATAATGTGAGATGACAACAATACAGCGAATAACAATTGCATATAAAAAATACAGCGTTCCTGAAAAATGGTTTGCCAGCAAATGTAACAAGTATGCGGGCAGCAGACAATAAAGTTTCGTAACTTGCGCTCCTGCAAAACAAGAAACAATGACACACATCGAAAAGTTGGCCGCCCTCCGTGGGTTGATGGCCGAGCATCATATCGATGCCTATATCATCCCATCTTCCGATCCGCACATCAGTGAGTATCTTCCTGATCATTATAAATGTATTGCATGGGCATCAGGATTTACCGGGTCTGCCGGTACCCTGGCGGTAACCCAAGACTTCGCTGGCCTGTGGACGGATTCCAGGTATTTCGTGCAGGCAAACGAACAATTGACCGGAAGCGGGTATGAACTGGTAAAACTAAAGGTACAGACGGCTCCGGAATATGCAGAATGGCTCGCCGAGTGCCTGCCTGAGGGCGCTGTGGTGGCCTTCGATGGCAGGCTGGCCTCCGTGGCGCTTGCAAAGGCGGTGCAAGAGAAGCTCTTTCCGGCCGGAATACGCCTGAACAGCAGCGTGGATTTGCTCAGCCCGTTGTGGCAAGACCGCCCGGCTTTGC
The DNA here is from genome assembly GCF_900112315.1 of Parapedobacter composti. Taxonomy (GTDB): domain Bacteria; phylum Bacteroidota; class Bacteroidia; order Sphingobacteriales; family Sphingobacteriaceae; genus Parapedobacter; species Parapedobacter composti. The sequence goes on from NZ_FOLL01000001.1 coordinate 482,218, forward strand.
CTGCAGCCGCGGCATACCTGTTGGGTGAGGCCACTACCGGAGCGTCAACGGAAAACAAGTTACAGCGGCTGCGTGAAGATATGAAACGCAAGCGGGTAAACGCGCATTTGATTTCGTCGCTTGACGATCTGGCTTGGCTATTTAATATCCGCGGCAGTGACGTAGCCTGTAATCCGGTGGTGCTCGGGTTTGCGCTGATCACCGCCGATACCGCCACGTTGTTTATCAACCGGCGGAAACTGCCGGATGCAGCGTTAACAACATTGACGGCTGCTGGCGTTGAGGTAGCCGATTACGAACAGGTGGAGGAAGCCTTGGATGCCCTTGACCCTGGAACCACGCTGCTCATAGACCCCAAGCGCACTTGCTTTGCCATGTATACCCGGGCCCTACAATCGGCAACCATTATTGAGCAGACGAATCCAACCACGCATTTCAAGGCGGTAAAGAATCCGGTGGAAATTGCACACACGCGTGAAACCATGGAGAAAGATGGCGTAGCCCTTACTCGTTTTTTCAAGTGGCTGGAGGAGACCGTCGGTAAAGAAACCATCACGGAAATTTCCCTTGCTGGCACGCTGCGGCAATTCCGGGCAGCTCAGGAAGGGTTTGTCGGCGAGAGTTTTGATACCATCGCCGGATACCGGGCGCATGGGGCGCTCCCGCATTATAAGGCCACACCCCAAAGCGATAGTCCGTTGCAACCCGAAGGGTTACTGTTGGTGGATTCAGGCGGGCAATACGTAACAGGCACGACAGACATTACCCGCGTCGTATCGTTGGGCAATATTACCGATGCCGAGCGGACGGATTATACATTGGTATTAAAAGCGATGATTGAAGGGAGCACGGCGGTGTTTCCAAAAGGCACGCGCGGCTATCAACTGGACGCCATTACCCGTAAACCCTTGTGGGACCATCAGCGTAACTACGGGCATGGTACAGGTCATGGTGTCGGCTTTTTCCTTAATGTGCATGAGGGTCCGCATACCTTCAATGCGGCAGCGGTTGATGTGGCGGTTGAACCGGGCATGATTACATCCATTGAACCGGGGTTATACCGGGAGGGGGCTTACGGTATCCGCATCGAAAATCTAGTGCTCAGTATCGACCATCAAGAGACATTATTCGGTACATTCTTGGCGTTTGAAACACTGACGCTTTGTTACATCGATACCGCATTGATTGATAAATCGCTGCTGGATACCCGGCATATCGATTGGTTGAATAGTTATCATGCACGGGTGTATGAAGCATTATCTCCACGGCTGGACGATGACGAACGGCGTTGGCTTTCCGAAAAAACGGCAGCGATATAGCCAAAAAATAGAAGAGCCGGTAACCAGGGCGGTTACCGGCATCTTCTTACCTATTAAAACAAACCAAAATCTTAAGGCGGTTAAGCCTGCTTTTTTCTTTTTCTTTTCCGAATTCAATGGGATATTGACAAACATTGATGCCAGATTATCAGGGATAATCGCCCCTTTATCGGTAAGTGGTATCGCAAATATAAGACTAAAGCACTACTCGTTTTTAGTTAAAAAATGTTAAATATCATCCGGCCCGGCCTTGATGCTATTATCAGCAAACAAGATATAGCCGTCAGATACCACACAATTATATTGCATGTCAAAGTGAATTTACGTATGTTTGTGTCAACATATAAGAAATTTTAAAGCTGTTTTTGCTTTAAGTCTGGGCATTGGAAACTGGTAATTTTTAAGACTCCAAGACGATAAGTAAGAACGCTCACGCCCATGGCGTGGGCGCTCGCTTATTCGGAGTCAGGTATACCAGTGCCTCAATGTCGATAAGTGTGGTGTCCCACGTCTTTTTTTGGTGGCACCGGTGCTAAAAAAAATACATGCGTATGGGTACAAACAATACTTATCCCGGTTTCGGCCACCCGGCCTCCGAGTTATCGGCCTTTACCAACACATTGGATGTGTTTATTATCTCGCTCAAGGATGGAGCCATTGTGCAATTTACACCCGAGGATACCCACGGATTTCTTAGCTGGTTGCAGAAAAACAGCGTGCGGAACATCAATACTGATGAGCCTTATAAACAGCCGCCTCGGCGATAGGCCGCAGCCCCTTTTTCGGAACCGGTTCGTTTTCCTTGACGTTAACTTCTTCCACTTACTTATAACCCGCTTCGGACCTCGACCGGAACTTGGTGCGACCTTGGTGGTGTCTCGTGCGTAGCTTGTCCGGGCCGAACTCGGACAAGCTACGGCGGAGTTCCCAACGAGTTCCGGTCGAGTTCCGGTTGAGCTCCGAAGCAAGGTAGAAGAAAGCGCATACCCGGGTGCTGGTCTTTTCCGCATACAATGAATGTTGTACGTATTGCGGTATATAGACGCCGGTACGGACGGCTATTCGCAGAAAGACGGGGATGGAAGAGGATTTCCGGGAGGCAATGAATACGGTTTGTAAGATTACCTGCTCGAACGGCGGTCGGGTAATGTGGAGCCGTGGGAAAATCCATTAGCCCATCAGGCCAACCGGCGTACGGAGGTCACCGTGCTGGAATATTAATGTAGTTGATGCCTATTGGATGCGGTCAATCGCCGTGGCGATCGCATCCAGTAGGCCTCCACGTTCCTTATCCAACGTCAATTCCCAGAACATGATGCCGCCGAGGCCTTTTTCACGAGCATAGCGCGTTTTGGCCGTTACCGAACGGATATTGTCTCCCGTGGCGTATTTTCTTTCCTTGGTGTTATACCAGTAGGGGGCTTCGGCCTCTTCATCGTAGTGATACCGCCAGCCTTTTTCGGCAGTCAGTTCCTGTTCGTATCGCTTAAAGTGAAAACCGTTGGTATGCTCACCGGGTTGGTACCGGCCGTTGTTTTCCGGCGCCACGTCTTTCCAGACACGGGCGTAAAATGCGGCGCCGATAACCAGTTTTTCCGGAGGGATGCCGAGCTTGGTCAGGTATTGCACCGCACGGTCGGTCGACTCCTCATCCGGCCCGACACTGTACAGCGGCGTGTGGTGGCCGGTGACCGTGGAGTAACCATGTACCAGATCGTAGCTCATGATATTGACCCGGTCAACCAGCGGCATCACTTTGTGCCATTCGACCGATTCATCCAGGAATTTCTGGAACCCGCCGGCGGCAAAGCTGAGCTCGTTGCTATCGCCCAGTACCTCCCGGAGCGCAATAACCAGCGCGGTAAAGTTTTCGCGGTCTTCCGGTTTATATGGATGTCCCGGATGCCCCGGGATGGCAGGATATTCCCAATCCAGGTCAATGCCATCCGTGCCGAAGTAGTCGTTTACTTCCTTGACCGATCGGGCAAAGCGCTGGCGGCCATCTGCCGTGGAAAAGGCGTCCGAACACGGTTCGCAGCCACCCCAGCCGCCCAACGAAAGCATGATCTTCAGTTTTGGGTGTTGCTGCTTCAATGACACCAGATGCCGGATGGCCGCGGTATCCCGGGCGTTGTCGATACGGAAAAGCCCATCTTTCAGATGCCCGAAACTGAAGATGATGTGAGTCAACTTGTCGACTTCATAGCGGTCGATGGCTTTGTCATCACCGGTGTAATAGGCGATTACTGAAAAGTCCTGTGCCCGTACAGGTTGTATACAAAGCAAAACCAATGCACCTACAAGAGGCATCCATTTAAATTGCTTTTTCATTCTGTGCCCAGCCCTCCGTGGCCTCGGTATAACTTGAGCGGACCGCCGAGCTTGATTTCCAGTACATTCATGTAGGCATCCTGTGCTTCCTGCGGGATGTCGATATAAACCAGTCCCGGTACAGGGCTCCAGGATATCTTGCCCACTATCTTATGCGGAGCCGGAGTTCCGGTAGCCACGTCGGAGACATGGACAATATCACTGGACAGCCCCTTGACAACGACTGGCCCTTGCGCTTTTCCCGGTATGAACAGGTACAGCGACGTCGAGTCTTTCGACAAGGTGGAGGGTCCGTAGAAATGACCTTGTGGCAATCCGGCAACCGTGCCAAAGATGGCCTTTTCGTGTTTTTCCGTCCAGTTGCCCAGTGCCTCCAGGATATCTACCTGCTGCGGGGGGATGGTGCCATCGGCTTTTGGGCCAATGTCAAGCAAGAGGTTGCCACCATTTCCAATCACATCGGCAAAAATGGTAATGATCTCGTAAGGTGTTTTCCAAGCGGTATCACTCGGCCGGTACCCCCAGTTGTTGTTGATGGTCATGCACAGCTCCCACCAATCAAACCGGGGGCGCGTAACGGGAAAGTTCTGTTCGGGTGTATCGTAGTCGCCATAGCCCTGTAGCCGGCCATTGATGATCGTCGCCGGGTTTGCGGCGAGCAGCCGTTGGCGGATATCTGCAGCATCCCATGCGTCGGCGCTGTGTTCCCAATCGCCGTCGAACCACCACAGGTCAGGGTTGAATTGTTTGGTGAGTTCATCCATTTGCGCCCGGTTGAACGCAAGGAACCGTTGCCAGCGTTCGGGATCATCTGCTATGGCGTAGCGGCTGCTATCTTTCAGGAAGCCCGGATAGTCGGGGTGGCTCCAATCCAGCAAAGAGAAATAAGCGCCACGTTTGATACCATGCCGGTCAAGAGCGCGATAAAACGGGGTAAGCAGGTCTTTCCCCGCGGGAGTATGCCTTGCCGTGCTGTAGTGGTCTTGCTGGGTATCCCAAAGCGCCACGCCGTCGTGATGCTTGGTCGTGATAACCGCATACCGGGCGCCGCTCTTTTTAATCAGCGCCGCCCACGCCTCGGGGTCGTAGTGGGTGGCGGTAAAGCCCTTGAGCTGGTTCATGTAGGTGTCATACGGCACATCGCCGTTGTGGAAACTCCAGCTTTCGCTCACCCCGTCTACGGCGTAGATGCCCCAATGGATGAAGATGCCGAGCTTCGCATCAGCGAACCATTGCATTTTTCCGCGTATAGAATCGGGGGGTACCAGCTGTTGTGCCGGGCAGGCCGTTCCGATAAATGTAGCTAAACAGGCTGTTATGAAATGTCGTTTCATTGATTAATCTCCCATTGATTGGTATAGTATCCGGCATCGACCACATGATTAGATCCATGCTTCAGCATATCGAACGCAAAGAAGAGGTAGTCCGGGAATCCGCTGGCACCGGCAAAATATTGGTTGGCCGCCGCAGCCCGCATGCCCTTGATGCCCGTGCCGGTGATCACACCAACGGAAAGGTGATCACTTCCCGGCTTCTTCCAACTGAAATATCCGCCAAGATCGTCACCCTGGTGGTACCGGCTTCCTATCCGAACTCCCGAGCGTTCCACCCTGATCGGGCAGTCGGACAATAAGCTGTGCCATGCGCCGTTTGTGGAAGCGTTGCCAACCAGAATGACGTTGCAGTTGGCATACACCGCGGGGTCAAATTCGGTATCTGCCACGATGTCAAATGCACCGTTGCCCCGGTAATACCACGATTCAGCGTCGTAGCGGGCTTTTTCCAGGGCCCAGCGGTTTTCCTCGTCAGTACCGCGGGTGGCGTACACATAAACCATCCGGTGGTTGAAAGCTTCCTTGAAGCTGCCGTTGCGGTGCGGACCTTTCTCGGCGCGTGCCGGCGGTTCGGTTATCCGCCAGCTGTTGGCCTCACGCCGCAGATAAAGCAGGCTGGCTTCGGGACGTTGATAGCTGATTTCATTCAGGCTATCCAGGCGTATGCGGACAGGTTGTCCCGGGGCGAATGCGCCGATGTCAAGGCGCAGCAGGCCGACATTTTCGGTTTTTCCGCTTATCGTTCCCATCTTTACGTCGCGGTCGAGTACGATACGCGAATAGTTCAGCGGTTCCTGTTGCTGGTGGATGGATGCCCAATAGTAAGCAGCCGATATACCGGGATTGGCCGTCGTGAAGTCGATATGGTGCACGGCGGTATCCACGTTGCGCCTGTGCCATTGAAAGTAGTCAAACAGCGGTTTCCAGTCCACGCTTTCATTGCTGTACCAATGCGATCCGCCCAGATATTCGTAGTAAGCGAAATTAGGGTGGAAGTCGCCGAGCACCTTCCGCATCTGCCGGGCATATTCAACAGGCACCGTACGGTCGGCATCGCCATGCAGGATGTAAATGCCCAGGGGCTTATAATTTGAGGCATAGGCGATCACATCGCTCTGGTTACTGGCGCGCAGCAGCATGTCTTCCAGCGCATTCCGGCCTTTATCCGGTATCAGTCCGTCAGCTGATCCGTAACCCTTTAGCGTAGGATATCCAGCGCAGGGCGCGATAGCCGCCCACTTATCCGGATAAGTGGCGCCGAGGAACCACGTACCGTGGCCGCCCATGGAGTGGCCGGTCAGGTAAATGCGCTGCGTATCCGGGCGGAGCGACTGCCGGGCCAGGTTGAGCACTTCAAGTGCATCGAGGCGCCCCCAATCTTCCCAATTGAAGCCCCGCGGGCGGCGGTTGGTGGGAGCCACCAGCGTGCCCCAATCCTTGGCGGTATATGCCTGTGCCTGCCCAAGTGCTTCCACACCCGCGCCGTGTACGGAAAAAAACAGTGCATCGCCCGGCTTTTCCCCCGTGCTTGCCGGATTAACGGCATAATACTGCACACTGCCGTCTATGTCGCTGATAAATGTGACGCGATAGGGCGTAGCGGCGGAAACACTCCGCAGCGTGATCGGCTGTTCATGGACTGCCCTGCCCGGCCCTTTCAGGGTGATCAGGCACGGCACGTCGCCCGTTTGCGTTATGCCCGACCCGTCAATGGGCACAGCCACCTTGCGGCTGCTGTACGGAAGGATGGCAGGTACGGCGGCCGAAACGGTTTTCCCCTGCACGGTACTGCTTACGGACAGATTGACCAGCGGTTTCGATGTGGTGTTTACCACCACGAGGCCGGCCATCAGTTGGCTGTTGTCTTTCCCTTCAACGATATCGGGCAGGGTGGCATCCGTCGGATCTACGTATACCTCACTTTCGGGAAAGTGGAGTTCGGCCGCCACGAACAATCCGCGGATGTAAAATTCATTCAGCCCCTTTTTCAGGTGTACGGGAATGGCCATCCAACCCAACCGGTAGGGATCGCCCGCATGCAATTCCCCGTTGACCAGCACGGCACTGTTGCCACGGATATTGAGTACGGCGCTTTGCGCTTTTGGCGACCGGTATGTTGTATAAATGTAGCTGGGACCCGGACGCCAGCGTTGGGGAGTGCGCGGTGTTTGGCTGCTTTGGCGGTCGATTCGCCCCGGCCCGGCGGGATTATTCGGGCTATTCAGGTTGCCGCCTGCGCCCGGTTGCGGGCGGAAGAAGCCGGAGGTGTCGGCGGTAACCGGCGACCACACGGCAGCGCCTTCTCCAGCGGTGCGGCCTTCCAATGCCTGTCCCGGCGCAGGCGCGGCCAGCGAACCCCTGTGGTAATGCCACAGTAATTCATCTGTATAAACCGCCTCGCGACCATAGTTATACGGAACCTCGATGTAGAGGGCTTCGGTGAAGCGGTGCAATGACTGCGCTTGCGCATCGGGCAATGCCAGGACCGCCAACACTGCGATGGTTACCGATGCAAGTTTCATCGTGCTATGCTTAGTGATCATTAATGCGTTAATTTAAACACGGTGGCATACCGTAAGTCTACCGGTTGGCGTCTGTTTTTCGGTATGGTGATTTCCAATGCGTCGTCCGTTTCTTTGAACCGGAGTTTGCCGATGCCCAGCAATTCCACCCGCTTGACGGCACCGCCCCCCGGCAAGGGTAATCGGACACTTGTTGGCAATTCAACGGTGTCTTCCGTTGATAGCATGAATGCATAAGTAGCACTGCCATCATTTTTCCGGGTGTAATAAACATCTCCTTCATTGTAAGGAGCTACAGGCCGTGTGGCGTAAATCCCTTCGCTGTTGATCGCCATCCAGCCACCCACAGCTTGCAGGCGATCATAAGCGTCTGGATCCCAGTCGCCATGCGGGCCGGGGCCGATGTTGAGAAGGTAATTGCCCCCGCGGGAAACGATTTTGATAAGCGTGTGCACAATGTCGCGCGCTGGTTTGTATGTATCGTCCGGTACATAACTCCACGAGCTTCCCATTGTCATGCAGCTTTCCCATGGGATATCCAGCGATTTGTCGGGCACCTGCTGTTCGGGTGTGACGTAGTTTTCAAACTCGCCCGGCACGGTACGGTCTACCACCAATAGGCCGGGCTGGTGCCGGCGTGCCATGGCGGCAATGCGGGGCATATCGATATCCTGTTCCACTTTGATGGTACGCTGCCAGTCAACCGTCGTATCCACTGATGCCAGCGGCCGTACCCATCCCCCGTCCAACCACAGGATATCCACCCTGCCGTAATTCGTCATCAGCTCTTCTATCTGATTATAGGTAAACTGCTTGAATTTATTCCACCGTTCAGGATATTTAGCGGGATCGTAATTCACATTGCGGTCCTTCGGCGGGAAATAGGGCCACCAATAATGTTCGGTATGCCAGTCGGGTTTTGAAAAATACGCCCCGATTTTAAAGCCCTTATCGCGGAATGTGTGGAAGATTTCCTTGGTCACGTCGGCACGTGGACTGCTGGAAAAAGGAGTCTTCGCGTCGGTGATCTTGTAGTCGCTCTGCTTGGTATCAAACATCGCGAATCCGTCGTGGTGCTTGGTGGTGAAGACCACGTATTTCATGCCCGCCTGCTGTGCTGCTTGCGCCCATTTTTCGGGGTTGAATGCTGTGGGGTTAAACGTTGTTTGCAAGTTTTCGTAAGCCTTCTTGTATTCAAAGTAGTTATCCGAATGGGGGCCGCGCCTCACCGTCCATCCCTCATCTTCAGGGCAGAGGCTCCAGCTCTCTACGATACCCCATTGGCTGTAGGTGCCCCAATGCATAAAAAGGCCAAATTTTAGGTCCTGCCATTCTTCGAGGTTCTGCTGCACCAAGTGGTCGGATGGTGGGATATATCCGGCGGATATGTTGTGGTGCTGGGCGTAGGAAACAGCCGTGAAGGCAATAAAAAAAAGAAATAGTGTATTGTGTTTATTCTTAGAAATCATAAGTCTAACAATTGATGTTGATCCATACAAACTCGGTCGCTCTGGCAGTATTAGTAAGTAGCATTGACTTTGATCCTGTAAGTTGTTTAGTTCACTTCGTTTGTACTTCAAGCACGTAAACGCTTGTGTACCACGGTATATTAGCCGTGCAAAATGGATGTTCATTTCCGATAGGCTGGCGAATCTTTATCACAAGAGATTGCCCAGCGTTATAAGTGTTATCCAGATTGGTGGCTGATATGGGGCCATAGTGGGCGTGCTCCTCTGGATGGCCTTCTGGAAGAAAATGCTTTAGACGTTCGGCATCTTTTTCCCTAAACTGTATCAAAGGCCCGCTGGGGCAGCCGTCCGAAGGGCGTAAATAAGTCACCCTGAAAACATCTTCATCAAACTGCTGGTCTTTTTTCTCGCAGGATGCCAATGCAAATAGCAACAGCCAAGCGAAAGCAAACGCCGTTGTTTTTATTTTCTTAATTTTCGGTTTTGTTTTCACTCCCGTAAAGATTTTTGCGAAGTAGACACAAATTCGTCACCTTCTTTATAAGGGAGAAAAACCAGTAACATAGTCATCATTTCTTGCGTTGTTTTCATATCACTGTATGAAAATATGTTTTCAGGAGGACTAAACGGATTGAACGGGTTGTCAGCGGTATTGTCGTAACTGCACTCAAGATGAATAACCGATCCTTTGGGAATTTTCACTAAGTTCTTAAAACGGTAAAGTTCTTGCCATCTGAAATCCCATTCGGGAATATGAACCAGAGGTATCGTGTCATTTTGCGGAGTGACAACATAAGCTTTGAATTCTTTCCCGATATAGTGCATATGCGGCCAGACGTATAATGCTGAAAAATCCTCGCTGGGATTAGACACTTTGAGCGAGTACGAACTTATTTTGTTGGCTGGAATCATGAAGAAACTTGGACGTATTTCATTTTCACCGATTCCGCCAGAACCGAAACTGACTACTTTTACAGTCCTTTCAATAGGCTGGTTCGTGAAAAAAAGATTTATCCCGGAAATCGATTTTCTTTCTATCGCAGACGGTCCGAAGTGGACGGTTAACAGGATGATACCGCGTTTGGGTAACACCCACCCTATACCAGACGGGTAGGTCTCTGCCGACGCTCCTGGAATCCAACCACCATAATATGTCATAACTTTTTTTAATGGCAGGTAGGCGTCGTATAATGACCTTGCCTCATCAGATAAATTAATCAGTCTTGGAGCTGCTCTAATGTCGATTGTTGGGTCGGCAACTTCATGTACGGCATAGTTGGCATGATGAATGACTCTTTTGTCATTGCTCACGAATTCAACAGCCTCTATATTAGCTGGAGCGTCTAACTCAAACGGTATTTTGAAGACCACAAAACGTTCATTGTTATCTCCTTGCAACACGAAGGTGTCTTGCGCCATCAAGGTGAGGTCGGGAGTGCGGGTTAGGCCGCTTACCTCGTATGGCGTTTGGACTTTGGATTTCTTAGCCTTTCCTCGTTCTTTTTTTCCATCTATCCAAGAAATAATCAACTGTTTTTCAGATGGCTCTAATGATCTAACGTTCGCAAAGTGTACATATTCGTTGTTCGCTTTCCATGGTGGCATGTATCCCTCCTGTATAACCTTCTTGATGAATGAAGTCCGTTTAGCAACGTCATCATAACTAATGAGTGAAAATGGAGCGGATTCGCCCGGGCGATGGCATGGGGTGCATTTAGCGTGTATAATTGGTGCTATATCTTTGTAAAAGGTTTGTGTATAAGAAGTTCTTGTTTGTAATGCTGTACATGCTGCGAATAAAAAAACTTTTAAATGGAAATTAAAGTTCCTGAGGGGAAGAATATTGTTCATCTTAGCTTTAATTTCAATAGTCATTCAATGCACATCCTATCGCTTGCACGTAGGTAACGGAAATAGGCTGATTAGCCAGGCTTTCCGTCAAAGCATTCTTTAAATAGGGAACGGTAGCAGAATTTCTTTTTTGTCCTAACGAAACAACCCAATTATCGATTGCACCAGTATAAACCTTGTTGCCGTTCTTGTTTAACAGGACAACTTCTGGGGTAACGCTAATACTAAAATATTGGCTTAGCACAAATGTTTTATCAATGAATAAGTCGAATAACAATCCGTATTCTTCTTTGAATGCCATAATGTCTTCATCTGCATATGAAGTGCCCGGAACAATGCCATAAATAGTCAAACTTCCATCGAACGCAATTTTAAGTTCGTTAATGGTTTTTGAATAGTTTTGACAAAGCGGGCATTCTGGCGATAGAAATACGAATAGTGAATGGCTATGTTTTGATTGGTTTAGGACTATTTGTCGTTTTTCTTGGATATCCCAAACGCTGAATGAGCCATGGGATTGGCATATCGCAGTGGTAATATTTCCACAGAACAGTAAACAAAATGCGATTAGTTTAACCATTAGCTTAAAATAAGCACAGCAACTTTGAGTTGCTGTGCTAAATGTAAGAAATTTAATTTGATCTATCCCACCAAACACGGCCAAATGGATCGCCAGGGCCTGAACCATATTCCGGGTCTTGCATCATCTGCTCTAAGGCGGCCCGCTGGTTTTGGTAATTCAAGTTTGACGTAGGCAAAAAGGATTGTGAGGCGCGCCTTGGCAAGGGCAAGCGAGCTCCTTGTGCTACGAGGTCAGACCATTCAAAGATGGTTGACGACGTTGATGGATAACCGGTACGCTTCCACCAATTCCAAGCCTCAAATGGATTTCGGTAGAAATCAAAATAGGCTTGGACAGCAATTTGCTCTAAGGCATTTGAAGGGTCAAATTTTACGCCCGTAGCATTGTAATAATTATCCTTCTCCGTCATGGTAACGCTAACGTAGCCCTCGATGCCGGTACCGACACCGAGTCCGCCAATAGGTGAACTGGCCTGTGCTCTTCGGTCGTAGTAATCAATTGAAGCATAGACGCCTTTCTTGTACCATTCTTCTGCATTGTCACTTGTAAGTCCGCGAGCTGCGAAATCGGCTCTCAAAAAGCAATACTCTGCATAAGTGATGATTGGAAAAAATGCTGAACCGTTGCCTGCACCGTTTCCCTCGTCATAATTCGGGGTAAATAGCCGGTGCTGCAATTGCGAAAAATTAGCAATTCCACCACTGTACAGCGGTGCGTTTTCGGGTTTAATTGGGTCATCCGGGCTTGGAAAACCACCGACGTACTCTCCGTTGCTGTTTGGACGGTAGTAAATTCGAAGCCTTGGATCTGCTTTTTCTTTCATGTAATCCAATATTGGCTTTCCTGCAATGAAGTTGGCTGGATTCCAATTAGTGTTGGCATCTGCATAGGTTGGACCCGCTCTCATTTCCCAAGAGTCGTCAACGTGAGCCATTTGGTCACTGTTAGCCAATACATCGCTAATGATAGCTTGGGCTTTTGCTTGATCCGCTTTGATAAAGCGAGAGGCGATTCTTAATCTCAGCGCATTTCCGGCTTTTATCCACTGATTTACATTTCCGTTAAAAAAAGGATCGTTTGAACCTAAATTAACCTGCCCGTCTGTCGTAGTGTTTTTAAGTATGTCGACTGCTGCACTGATTTGGTCATTTGCGAGTGAGAATATAGTTTCTTGCGTGTCATATATCGGTGTGAGTGTTCCTCCATACCTTGCCAAAAACGCTTCTGAATATGGTATACTTCCATTGGAATCACTGGTGTAGCATGCATAGTAAGCCAACAAAATTCTCGCGATATTCTCAAGATGTATGTAGCCATTTCGTTCTTCTTGTGGTAAAGAATTGATAATTTGGATGGCGTCCATCAATTTTGGCCCGACATTGTTATAGAAGTTATTATATCTATAATTGAAGTTCCCGCCCGGCGCATTAAAATTAAAGCCGTTACCACTTGCAGGAGTACTGTATTGTAGCCAGTAATTTAATCGGCGGTACACATCGTAATAGTATTCATAGTCGTTGTTTATTTGGATTGAGGCGGCCAAAAACTGGTTTTCGGGTGTAACTTCGTACAGTGTAGCCGGATTTAAGTTGGCTTCGACAAATGATTCCTTCTTGCAGGACATCGTCGATAGGCTTGTTGCAATAATCGCAACTCCTATATATTTATGTGTTTTGAGTTTCATGATTTCGTTACTCCTTATCGTTAAAATGAACCGTTTAGTGTGAAACCGATGCTCCTGGTGAAGGGGAATGCACCAGATTCTAAAAAGGATCCAGATCTGTTGCTGAAGATTCCCTCCGGATTTACGCCATCTTTTGCGGTCATCCATAGATATCCCAAATTACGACCAGTAAGGGTGAGTCTCAGGTTTTTCATTTTTAAGTTGCTTGCCAATTGAGAGGGCAGGTTGTATCCCACGGATACTTCGCGTACCGCCACCCATGAGTTTTCAAAAACGGATACCTCGCGGATACCGGTGCCCCATTTGGTAAGGTTATCATAATAGGCGTATGCAGGGATAGCGGGTAAATAGCCCAATTCGTATGCTTCCGAATAGGTCATTCCTCCTAAATCGATGGTCTGACCGTCACGTACCACTGTAATTCCATCTGCCAGCACACCTTCTGGAATAATGCCGTCGTCTCTGGTAACGCCATTACTTATATAAGTGACTCCGCCCAAATCTGCTGTTCTTCCGAATAACGAGTTGGTAACGGAGCCGTTAGCAGAGCCATATTGATGGGTTGTCGAAGCCATTAGCCCCCCAACCTTGGCGTCTAACTGAAAGGAGAGGTTGAAATTTTTATAGCTAAAGTCCTGCACAGTGCTTACCAAAAACCTTTCCATGATATTGCCGAGGTCTTTTGTCGAGCCAGGTTCATAGTCAGCGGTTCTTAGATATGTTAAATAGTTGCCCGTTGCGACCTGTGGGGGAGCGCCGATTACCCGTTGTCCGTTGCTTGGATGGTCAATTGGATTGCCGTTTGCATCTCTTTTCTGGTAAGTGGCGAACGCATATCCGGTACGTACCAAACCATAGGTCGAACCCGGTAGGGCAACCGCTTCGACATCATCGCCAAAGGCAGTTTCCAATTGGTAGGACGATACTCCTGGTGCGAGTTCAATTACTTTGTTCCTGTTTAGCGTAAAATTGATCGTAGAATTCCAGTTAAAATTGTTGTTTGTGATAGGCGTACCGGTCACTAAAAGTTCGATGCCCGAATTCTGGATGTTTCCTGCATTGGTTAGTAGATCTGTTACACCGCTTTCCCTCGGCATTGGGATACGGATGATTTGGTTATAGGTATTCTTCTTGTACCATGCGGCATCCAAAGCCAATCTCCCGTTCCAAAAGCGAAGATCTAACCCCAACTCCAATTCTTTTGTTAATTGGTTTTTTAAGTTGCTTCCTCTAAGAACGTTATCTGCAAAAGTGAATATTTGTTGGTTCGTATTGTTGGCATTGTTAAACGTACCGTCCTGTATCCTGTAGTAGCCTTCCGTGTTGAGCATCTGAGGATCCATTTCTAAGCCGGTCTGCGCATATGATGCCCGTAATTTGCCAAAGGACAATATCGAATTAGTGCTTTTAAACGCTGGTAACTCCGTGAAACTCCAAGACAGGCCAACACCGGGATAAAAATAAGAATATTGTCCTGCACCACTTCTATCGAGGAGTGTAGAAGACCAATCGTTACGCAGTGTGAAATTCATTGTCAACATATCTCGCCATGTTAGATCACCGAATGCATACAATCCGTCAGTACGCTTGCCTGCGGTGGGGTATGCCTGTGTAACAGCTGGATTAACGGAATTCGTGATGGTGAATAAGCCCGGAACCCGTAAGCCGCCGTCTGTATAGGAATCGTTGTATAACCCCGGAACATTTCTATACGTTTCGCCTCCCAAGGATAATGTGCCATACCAATCGGTTGAAAATTGCTTGCTGGCGTTTAACAATCCTTGTACCCGGTAAGAACTTCTGTTTTCTTGCCTTAATTGATAATTTCCACCTTGGAAGTTAACGCCAGTTCCTAAAAACTTACGCTCATAACGTGATGTATAATAATTAGTGTTTGCCCGCACCAGTGCATTTAACCAAGGTGCAATGTCTACCTTAACGTCAGCATTCGCTAAAAGATTATTTTCCTTCAACGACTGATTGTCTTCGTACAATGAAAAGAATACGCTGCCTAAACGATAAGGATCATATAAGTCGGCATCCTGCGATGAACGTTGGCCGCCATAAACAGGATTTATGTAGTTGGCCTGGTAGTACAGTAAATCGACATGCCTTGGCATCAGGTAACTAAACGCATAGGCAAGATTGTTTCTACTGCCCGTCCTTCCGGGGTTTCTCGTGTCGGTCATGCTGTAATTTGCACTCAAGTCAATCGATACTCTTTTAGAAATGTTTTGAGTGGCCCGTAACGCGAAATTATTGCGTTCGATACCGTTGTTTGGCAAGACGCTTTTATTATCTAAGCGGGAATACGAAAAACGTAATGTCGAGTTCTCCCCCCCGCCTTCCAGTGACACGTTGGTATTGCGGAATACACCAGTTTCATAAACGTCTAGCGGATTGTTTGGTTTCCATTCAATCATCCGACCTTCACCAAGGTCTTTGACTAATCGTCCGTCAAACCGAGGTCCGAAAGAATAGCCTCCGCTATTAGGGAAAGCCGGGTTAGACACGATATCTACGCCATTGGCATCTTGCTCAAATGTTGTGTATATACCTCCACCAAATTCATTTTGAAGGGATATTGGGTAGCGATATGCGAAATCATAGGACTCGGTATGGCTGAAATTGACGCCTAATCCCTTATCGGCTTTCCCTTTTTTCGTTGTAATCAATAACACACCATTTTGTGCTTTGGAGCCATATAAGGCCGAAGCCGCGGATCCTTTTAGTACCGTAATGCTTTCGTAATCATCGGGGTTCAGATTTTTCATAATGTTACCAAAGTCAGCAGCGTCCCCCCAGACACTTCCGCCAGTTGTGCCCGGTTCGACAAGTACGTTATCAATTACCAGGAGTGGTTGGGTGTTCATGCTTAAGGAACTGTTTCCACGTATACGGATGCGTGAACTCGACTGAGGCCCACTAGCACCTTGATTAATCATTACCCCAGCCACTTTACCTTGTAGCGCATTGACGATGTTGGCATTATTTGCACGTACCAGTTCTTCTCCTTTGACCTCTGTGACAGCATATGATAACCGTTTTGTGCTCTGTCGCGTTCCAAAGCCGGTGACTACCACTTCGCTTAATTGGTTGTCATCTTGTTCTAGTACAACATTGATGGTTGTTTGGTCGGCGACTACAACTTCCCTTGTCTTATAGCCAATTATAGAAAAGACCAGTGCATCCCCCTTTTCAACAGTCAATGTATAGCTTCCATTTGCGTTTGTTTGCAACGCGGTGTTTGTGCCTTTTATTGTTACCGTCACGCCCGAAAGCGGGCCGCTGGCATCTGTCACAACCCCGGTGACAGTATGCTGTGCATGGGCTATCATCGTGGAGCCAAGAATCGCCATAATGGCCATGCAAAACTTCATGTACAAAATTCTCATGTTGTTGTTACTTTGGTTATATAAATTGTTAAATCACGTTATTACTTGCCTGATTGTTTTCTGTTAGTACGTCCGGTTTACCATTTAATTCCTGCTTGCCATGCCGATCGGGTTGGATAGTTTCTACTACCAAACTGGCAGCTCCCAACAGTTCAGCCTGATAGCTTAGCGTGGAAACCACCACGTCAGTTTGCTCCGCCAATTTCGGAATGCAGAACTCATTGATGGCTCCTTGCACGGGCGGTAAAAGCAGTTTGCCTGCCGCCGCTCCCCGTCCGCTGATAACCACTCGCCGCGGGTTCATGATGTGGATGAGCGTAGCTATGCCTTTGCCCATCATGAATGCGGCATCGGAAAGCGAGGTCACGGCCAATTGGTCGCCATTACACGCGGCTTCAATGAGGTGGTCGCCTTCAGCTTTGCTACGGTCGGCAAATAGCTTTTCCAGGCTGGAGTTGGTGCCGTTTGCCATGGCCTGCTTTGCATTTTCCACGGCGACCAACAGGGAGGCATCTACTTCCAAGCATCCTCGTTTACCGCAGGAACATAGTTTATTGGTGTGCGACAGCGGTATATGGCTGAACTCGCCGGCATACCCATTGTGCCCCCGGAAGAGGCGGCCGTTGACAATCATGCCCAAGCCAATACCCCAGCCCATATTGACGACCATAGCATCCTGTATGTCCATGGCGGCGCCGAAATGCAGTTCGGCAATGGCAATGGCGCTGGAGTCGTTTTCTATATAGGTTGGAATACCCATCCGTTGGGCTAGCCAATCGCGCAATCCCATGTCACCCGTGTTGGTAAGGAAACTGGCGTTTACGCCTTTCGCAATGTCTATGAACCCTGGCATGGCAATGCCGATGCCTATGATATGGGTCCGGCGTACGGAGGCGGAACTCAGGTATTTGTCAATGGCTGCACATAATTGGTGGAGCGCCTCTGGATTGTCCTGCAATGGCAGGGTAAATGTGGCCTCCGGGTGGACGGCTTCATTCACCAGGTTGTACAGGACAATCCGGGTAATAAACTGGTCCATTGCAATAGCCAGGATGTACCGCTTCATTTTCTTGTTAATGCGGTATTTGACTGGACGCCTGCCACCGGTGGATGGCGCCAGCCCGTGTTCGGCAACATAACCGTCTGTTATCAGTTCGTTCATCAGGCTGGTGATGTTGGGTATGCTTTTATTCGTGTGCATGCTCAACTCGGCCAGTGATAGGGCTCCCCTATAGTAAAGAAGCTTAAATACGGCTTGCTTCAAAGTTTGGCGCTGGATTTTCACAATCTTTCGTATAACTGGCTGAAATGTTAAACCTAACGCAAACTTAATAAATATATAATCGTAAAATAAAAAACTTTTTAAAAAAAATATTTAATTGATTATATATTGTTGAAAATTAGCGTTTTTGGATTTAAACCATTCGGAATGACTGGTTGAGATTTTAGGATTGACAAAAACCCGTTACTTTTACATTTCCTGTTAATTATAGGATCGACATGTCAAGCGATAGTATCAACCGGTTTTCCGATCGAGCTGAAAACTATGACAGGTTTCGGCCTGGATATCCCCCGGGATTGGTGGATTTCATCCGAGAGCGGATTCCGTCGCGGGAAGATGTCGTTATTGCGGAAATCGCCGCCGGCACGGGGATATTCACCGAGCTACTTGCGCGATGGGGCAATCCGGTTTATGTGGTTGAACCTAATGCAGACATGCGGCAGCTGGCATTGCGCAGGCTGGCAGCGTTTAAGAACTGTACGTTCATCGAAGGTACGGCAGAGTCAACGGGATTGCCGGATGGGTCGGTGGACCTTATCGTTTCGGCTCAGGCGTTCCATTGGTTTGATGCAGCAAAAGCGAAGGCGGAATTCAAGCGCATCGGCCACGGAAATCCGCTGGTGGCGATCGTCTGGAACCTGCGGAATACCGACAGCGCCTTCGAGTCTGGTTACGAGTCATTGATACGGAGGTACTCGGTGGACTATCTGAAGGTCAGCCAGCGGAAAATGAAGACGGCTGATGTTTCGGCTTTTTATGCGCCGATGAAGCCGGAATACAGGGTTTTCAAGTACGTAGATTTTTTGACGTTCGAGCAACTACGGGGGCGTACGTTGTCATATTCTTACATGCCCGATCAGTCGTCGCCGCTCACGCAAGAGGTGCTGGCGTCGCTTAGGGTGTTGTTTGAAGCGCACCAACGGGATGGAAAAGTGCGGCTTTCCTATAAATCAAGGCTGTTTATTGGTAATATATGAACAAGAGATACTATTCGCTCGATGTGTTCCGCGGGGCCACAGTGGCGCTGATGATTCTGGTGAATAATCCGGGCAGTTGGGCGCATTTGTTTTCGCCGTTGAAACATGCCGACTGGCATGGTTGCACGCCCACGGATTTGGTGTTTCCGTTTTTCCTTTTTGCGGTGGGCAACGCCATGGCGTTTGTGATGCCGCGTTTGCGCGAATCTGGCGATGCCGTGTTCTGGAAGAAGGTGCTGAAACGGACGCTGTTGATTTTCGGTATCGGGCTGCTGCTGAACTGGTGGCCCTTCGTGCAATGGCGCGGTGAGACACTGGTGTTTAAGCTCTGGGTGGATCCGGACAATCCCGACCGGGGCATCCGGATTATGGGGGTGTTGCAGCGGATTGCGTTGGCTTACTGCTTTGCTTCCATCTTGGTTTACTATTTTAAGGAGCGCTGGGTAATCATTGTATCGGCCCTCCTGTTATTGGGATATTGGGCGCTTTGTGTGGTGTTCGGTGCAGCGGACCCTTATAGTTTAGCGGGGTGGTTCGGTACAGCCGTAGACAAGCATGTGTTGGGCGTGGCCCACCTGTACAAAGGGGAGGGGGTTCCTTTTGATCCGGAGGGCCTGGTAAGCACGCTGCCGGCTATCGTACAGGTAGTGTTGGGCTATCTCACCGGCCGGTACATCCGAGAGCAGGGTCGGGTGGAGTGGCTCTGGCCCAGGCACTGGTCGTCCGGCGAGCCCATATACCCCATGCTGGGCGGATTATTTGTGGTAGCAGTGTTGATGACATTGCTGGGCTTATTCTGGGGGTTGGCATTTCCGATCAACAAAAAGATATGGACGGGTTCCTATGTCCTTTATACCACCGGATTGGCGATGCTGGCTATCGGCACGATGATTTGGTTTATCGAAGTGTTGAAGGTGCGGAACGGATTGACGCGATTTTTCGATGTGTTCGGAAAAAATCCCTTGTTTATCTTCGTGCTTAGTGGAGCGCTGCCGCGGTTGCTGGGGTTGGTGCGGATTCCGGCAGGTGTGGACGCGGCAGGCGAAAACCGTTACACGACGCCGCTTCGTTGGTTTTATACGGAGATATGCGCCAAAGTTCCGGGACCACCTGAAGTGGGTTCGTTTTGTTACGCACTGGCTTTCCTCGGTTTATGCTGGGCGATATGCTATATGCTGGATAAAAAAGGAATTTACATCAAGGTTTAATAACCACCGACCACCGACCACCCATCACTAATCACCAACCACCGACCACCCATCACCAATCACCAAAAAACTTTGGAACCTAACAAAAATTGGCGTACCTTTGCAGCCAATTAATTTATTTTTCAACGCTTTAATATTATTCTTGTAATGTATTTAAGTAAAGAGTACAAGGCGGACATCTTCGCCGAATTTGCCGGAAGTGCAACCAATACAGGTTCTACCGAAGGCCAGGTGGCTTTATTCACCAAACGGATTGCTCACTTGACAGAGCATTTGAAATCGAACAGGAAAGACTTTGCTACGCAGCGTTCCTTGCAGAAGCTGGTAGGTAAACGCAGGGCCTTGTTGAAATACCTTTACAACAAGGACATTGAGCGCTACCGGGCCATTATCAAGGCGCTTGGTTTGCGTGACATCATTAAATAGCTTTTCGCGTAAAAATTTCATTGAAGCCATCCCAAATATGGAGATGGCTTTTTACATTTGTGCCAAGTTCTAAAGGTCTAATATAGAAAGGTGTGCCGCGTGAAGATGAACGGCATACCGAATGAAAACAACAATGAGTTACAACGAAATCAAGACAACAATCGATATGGGCGAAGGGCGCCTAATCGAGATTTCCACCGGAAAGTTGGCTAAACAGGCTGATGGTTCGGTGGTGGTCAAGCAGGGGAAAACCATGCTGCTGGCCACGGTGGTTTCCGCACAGGAAGCCAAACCCGGAACGGACTTCTTGCCGCTTTCGGTGGATTATCAGGAAAAATATGCGGCCACCGGGCGTATACCAGGTGGATTTTTGCGACGTGAGGCCCGCCTGTCGGATTATGAAATCCTTATATCGCGTTTGGTCGACCGCGCATTGCGGCCCTTGTTCCCTGAAGATTATCATGCGGATACACAGGTTATGATCTCCTTGATCTCGGCCGATAAGGATATCATGCCGGATGCATTGGCAGGGTTGGCTGCTTCTGCGGCCATCGCGGTGTCGGATATTCCGTTCAACGGCCCGATATCGGAAGTGCGCGTCGCCAAGATAGACGGTAAGTTGATTATCAATCCGTTGCTAAGTGAATTGGAACGGGCTACGCTGGAGTTTATCGTTGCAGGTTCTGCAAATGATATCGTGATGGTGGAAGGTGAAGCCAAGGAGATTACGGAAAGTGAAATGGTGGAAGCCATAGCATTTGCCCATCAGGCCATCAAGAAACAGGTGCAGGCACAGGTTGAGTTGGCCCAGCTTGTCGGAAAAACCACTAAGCGGCAGTATAGCCACGAACCCAGCAACCCGGAATTGCGCGACCGGATTTTTGCGGCGACTTACGACAAGGTGTATGCCGTGGCCAAATCGGCATCGGCTAAGCATGATCGTTCCGAAGCGTTCAAGCAGATCGGGGAGGAGTTTGTGGAAAGTCTGGGCGAGGAGGAAATTGACGAGGATACTGCTTTCTTAATCAAAAAGTATCTCCATGACGTACAGTATGAAGCTGTACGTAACCTGATCCTGGACGAGGGTATCAGGCTCGACGGCCGTGACGTGCGTACCGTACGCCCAATTTGGAGTGAGGTGGATTACCTCCCGGCAGCACATGGTTCGGCGTTGTTTACCCGCGGAGAAACGCAGTCGTTGACGTCGGTAACCTTGGGAGCGAAGGATGATGAGCAGTTGATTGATGGCGCTTTCATTCACGGTTACAACAAGTTTATTCTCCATTATAACTTTCCTGGATTTTCCACGGGCGAGGTTCGCCCGAACCGGGGACCGGGCCGCCGCGAGGTAGGGCACGGCAACTTGGCCATGCGGTCGTTGAAACAAGTGCTTCCCACGGGCGATGAAAACCCGTATACTATCCGTGTGGTTTCGGATATCCTGGAGTCCAACGGTTCGTCATCCATGGCTACTGTATGCGCGGGTACCTTGGCGTTAATGGACGCCGGCGTGAAAATCAAAGCTCCCGTATCGGGCATCGCTATGGGGCTGATAACCGATGAGAAAACCGGTAAATATGCTATTTTAAGTGATATCCTTGGTGATGAAGATCACTTAGGGGATATGGACTTCAAGGTGACCGGTACGGAAAGGGGAATTGTGGCCTGCCAGATGGACCTTAAGATCCACGGTTTGAAATGGGAGGTGCTTACCCAAGCGCTGGAACAGGCACGGGAAGCCCGCTTGCACATTCTCAATGAGATGAAAAAGACACTCAGTGAGCCGCGTGAGGATTACAAACCGCATGCACCGCGTATTGTGAGCTTTACCATCGATAAGGAATTTATCGGTGCCGTAATCGGGCCAGGTGGAAAGATCATTCAGGAGATGCAACGGGAAACAGGGGCGACCATTGCTATTGATGAGGTTGACAATAAGGGCGTGGTACAGGTGTTTGCCGAAGACAAAGCATCTATTGACGACGCTGTGCGCCGGATTAAGGCCATCGCCGCCAAACCCGAGGTGGGTGAGATATACGAAGGTAAAGTGAAATCCATCATGCCCTTCGGTGCATTCATCGAGGTGCTTCCCGGCAAAGATGGGTTGCTTCATATTTCAGAAATAGACTGGAAACGGTTCGAGACGATGGATGGTATCTTCAACGTGGGTGATATGGTGACTGTGAAGTTGCTGGATATTGATAAGCAAGGCAAGTTGAAGCTTTCACGGAAAGTATTGCTGCCCCGCCCTGAGAAAAAAGAGGCGTAATGCAAAAATAACTTGATTGAGAAAGCCGGACATCGAAGTTGATAGTCCGGCTTTTTTTATCACTGCCAATCACCAATTACCTTCCCCGCCGGGCCACGTCTCCGGGTTGCGTCCGAAGCGTTTATTGGGTTTGGGGCCCATTTTGAACACCAGCTCACCGCCCTCAAGTATATCTTGGTGCCGGATGTACAGGTTTTCATAAGGTTTTCCGTTCAGGGTGGCCGACTGGATATAGATGTTTCTGTCGCTATTATTCTGTGCGCTGATGGTGAATTGTCTGCCATTTGGCAAAGAAAAGGTGGTTTTATCGGCCGAAGGGCTTCCGAATACGTATTCACCGGCGGCGGGGTTCACTGGATATAGTCCTCCAATGCTCCAGACGGCCCAGGCGCTCATCTGTCCGGCGTCTTCATTGCCGGCGTAGCCGTCCGGTTTGTCGTGGTACATGGAATCGACAATCTGTCTCACCCGTTCCTGGGTTTTCCATGGTTCGCCGATATAATTATACATATAAGCAATATGGTGGCTGGGCTCATTGCCGTGGGCATATTGGCCGATAAAGCCGCTGGCATCGGGAGAAATATTCTCGCCATGCATTACCGATGGTGCGGTAAAGAGTTCGTCCAGTTTTTTTCCCAATGCTTTATTGCTGCCATACAGAGCGGCCAGTCCGGCTACATCATGCGGAACGAAGAACGAATGCTGCCAGGCGTTGCCTTCGATGTATTGAGCTTTGTCAAAATCATGCTCTGACCAGAAGGGGTCAAACGGTTCTACAAATTGACCATCGCTGTTTTTGGCACGCATGAAGCCGGTGCCTGGGTCAAAAAGCTGGGCGTACGATTTCGCACGGTTCATGAACGTTGCATGGTCTGCCGTTTTACCCAACTTCTTGGCGACTTGGGCTATGCACCAGTCGTCATAGGCATATTCCAGCGTAACAGTAACGCTTCCGCCGGCCTTGTCCTGTGGCAGGTATCCGTATTGAATGTAATCGGGCACACCGCGGATGTCTTGGTGTGCGCTTTTGATCATCGCTTCGTAAGCCCGCTCGGCATCCAGCCCGGGCCACTCTTTTAGAATGGCGTCCGCAAGCACAGGGATGGCATGGTAGCCGGTCATGGTATTGGTTTCCCAGGTGCTGAGATCCCAAACGGGGAGTAATCCGTTTTCGTCGTAGAAGGCCAACATGCTGTTGAGCATGTCGGTATAGCGCTCCGGTTGGGTAAGGGTAAACAACGGTTTTAATGCCCGGAATGTGTCCCACAGGGAGAACAGCGTATAGCGGCTGGTTCCCCCCGGCATGGTATGCACATCACCGTGCGCGTTCTGGTATTCGCCATCGGCATCGGAATACAGGGTAGGGGCAATGGCCGTATGGTAAAGTGCTGTATAAAAGACGCGCTTCAAGGCGTCGTTGTTTGTACTGATGGTAACTTTCCGTAATTCGTTTTCCCATTGGTCGGCAGCAGACTTCCTTGTTCTGGCGAAATCCCAGCTGGGGATTTCATTGAGTGCCTGTAACGCCTTATCGTAGCTCGTGCTGGATAAAGCCACTTTAAGTTCGATGATGTGCCCGTGGTGTTCGTTAAAGATGAGCTGGGCAGACACGCCCTTTCCTTTGTCATAGGTCTCTGCCATGTCTGACATGTCCGAAGCGGAATGTCCGTCGTTGAGGATGGTTTTTGTAAAAGCGGACGACGTTCTCGCCGCAAAATACACCCGTTGTACATGGGCCCAGCCCGTGGAGTAACGATAGCCGACGAGCGTACTGTCGTTAAGGATGGTGACATGCGTTTCAGTAGGTGTATCCCAATTCAGGTGGAAGGCCAGATCAAGCCGGATCGTTGGCGTAGCACCTTGGGGGTACGTATAACGATGATACCCGCAGCGTGCTGTCGCGGTCAGCTCAGCCCGGATACCGTTGTCCATCGTTACCCGGTAATAACCCGGGGAGGCATACTCGTTGTCGTGGCTGAAGCGTATTTTGATGCCCTGCGTGGTATCCGCAAGCGGTGCCGTCAGCGGCATCACGGAAATGTCCAGCCAATCGCCTATGCCAGTGCCGCTGAGGTGGGTATGGCTGAAGCCGGCGATGAGGCTATCGCTGTAGTGGTATCCGCTGCACCAGTCCCAGCCGGACCGGCCATTGTCGGGGCTCAACTGCACCATGCCGAAGGGGACGGCTGCCCCCGGGAAGGTGTGCCCGTGCCCGCCAGTGCCGATGAAAGGGTCTACGTATCTGATAAGGGAGTCTTGACCCCGTGACAGCAGACAGAGGGAGGAAAACAAGACTAATGAGCTCAAACGCATTAGCATATTCATGTGATAAAAAATTAATGTCCAATTTCCTGTAAAACTAAATCTTATTCTTTCAATCCCAAAAAAAAATACATACGTTTGCCAAATGTGCTAAACATAAAGCAGGTTTTGCTAAATGAAGAAGAAAATACTTATAAGCGACATCGCTAGAGATTTAGGGGTGTCTGTCACCACCGTATCGTTTATTCTCAACGGCAAAGCCAAAGAGAAGCGTATCAGCGAAGGATTAACCAAGCGGGTGCTGGATTATGTCCAGAAGGTGGGGTACAAGCCCAACGAGCTGGCTAAAAGCCTCCGCACGGGAAAAACTAAAATCATCGGTTTGATTATTGAGGATATTTCCAATCCGTTTTTCGCTAATATTGCCCGGCTTATCGAAGCCAAGGCCTATAGCAAAGGGTACCGGATTATCTATTGCAGTACGGACAACCAGCCCGAGAAAACCATTGAGCTTATCCAGCTTTTCCGTGACCGCCATGTAGATGGATACATCATTACGCCTTCGGAGGGGGTTAAAGATACCATCCAATCCTTAGTAAGCAGCCAGCTGCCCGTGGTGTTGTTCGACCGGTATATTCCTGGTTTGAACACCAGCTATGTCGTTTCAGATAACATAAAAGGTGCATATGATGCCACCGCCCACTTAGCGCAGCAGGGATACAAGCGTATTGCTCTGGTCACTTTATATTCGTCGCAGACGCAAATGCGTGATCGCATGGACGGCTACATGCGCGCGATTGACACCTATAAGCTGCAACCATATGTGAAAAAGGTGAACATGGGCGACGATGAAGAGACAACTATCAGCAGCTTCAGCGCCTTCTTAGCCGATCAGGAACCTGACGCTGTTTTTTTTGCAACCAATTACCTGGCCATTATCGGCCTCAAAGCGCTTAAACAACACCGAGTTTCGATGCCTGCGGTAGCATCTTATGATGATCATACGCTCTTCAAGTTGTTTACCCCGACGATAACCGCTGTGTCACAGCCTATCGAAGGCATAGCCGATGAGCTGATCAATACGTTGCTTAACCAATTGGACGGCAACGCCAAGGAAAACCGGCAGGTGGTGCTCCCTTCCACGTTGATCATCAGGGAGTCGTCGCGGGCACGAACTTCATCGACAGGGAATTGACGCAATGGCGGGTATTTTTCGGGGTGAATCGCTCGCCAAGAAATACGTGCCCCAGGTGTCCCCCGCAGCTTGAACATAGGATTTCGGTGCGCCGCCCGTCGGCATCAGGTACCCGCTTTACGGCCCCCGGTATTTCATCGTCGAAACTCGGCCAGCCGCAATGCGATTCGAACTTGTCTTCTGAACGGTAAAGCGGCGCATCGCAGCGCTTGCACACGTAAGTGCCCTGGGCTTTATTATTCAATAGTGCCCCCGTGAACGGCCGTTCCGTGCCTTTGTGAATAATGACGTACTCTTCCTCGGGTGTAAGTTTATTGTATTTCGCCGTGTCCATCTGATATTGAATTGAACCATGCTTGTTGTGGTCGGCTTGATGAGGGACATCCCGTTGGGATACCGCCCGCCCTGCTATGGCAACACAAAGCACTCCCAGAGCGAACCAGCTAACGTACTGCATGGGTGCGTTTTTAAATTGATGGATTTTATCATAACCCTTCATGCGAATATACATAAAGTATGGAAAAAAGTTTTAAGATGTGATAAAAAGGATTATCAACCCCCTGCATTTAATCTTAAAAATTAATTATCAAAAAACAAAATCTGGCTTGCCTGCTACGGGAATGACCGGAACCGATGCGATCTTATAAATTATGCAATACACGCTGGAATCGCATTTTTTCATCAATTTAGAACGATTATAAATTATTAAATTCAGTCATCAGATTGTCACCGATACGGCAATAAGTTATACTTTTGTGCCATTGTTAAGAGGGTGTAGTTCCATTGATTCAAATAGCCCAAATTTTTACATTTATCATAAACTGTATAAAGTGCTCAATATGAGAAATATCTCATTAGTTTTTGGAAGGATTGCCAAGCCGATATCCGTTGCTTTAGTGCTGTTGTTTGTGGCCTCTTCATTACAAGCGCAGGATGCGAAGGAAGGGGAATCGATTTTTAGATCCAATTGTTCTTCATGCCACCGGGTGTTCGGCAAATTCCTGGGGCCGGAACTGGCAGGGATAAACGAACGGCGGGAAGAGGCTTGGTTGTTGAAATGGATTCACAATGCACCCGCAATGATTGCTGCCGGGGATCCCATAGCCAAAGAGCTGGATGCGCAATACCCCAATGCGACTATGTCGGCTTTTCCGCAACTTTCTGAAGATCAGATCAAGAGCGTTTTGGCCTATATCAAGTCTGAAGAGGAGAAAAGTGCGGCGGGGGCAGCTGATGGCGGCACCGGAGCAGACGGAGGCGCTGGCGGGGCGAGCGGCGACGCAAGCAGCTTCATGATTGTCGGCCTGATTGCCGTGATTGCCCTGGCTTTGGTGGTAATCCTGGTGCTTAATAAGGTTATCCGCACATTGGAACGGGTAATTACCAATAATAAAGACCTGATTCCTGAGCCGGTGCTTGACCAAACTCCCGGTAAAGACTACGCGGCTAAGTTCCGGAAGCTGGCTAAAAATAAAAAGTTGGTATTTTTTGCGGTATTGATGCTGGTTGTCTTCCTGGCTTCGGCCGGATGGAAGACGCTATGGAACGTTGGTGTGCATGAGGGCTACCAACCGGTGCAACCCATCAAGTTTTCGCACCAGTTGCATGCGGGCGTAAACCAGATTGATTGCCAATATTGCCATGGTGGCGCATACAAATCGAAGAATGCATCCATCCCGTCGGCCAATGTATGTATGAACTGCCACAAGGCCGTTACGGGGAGCGACAAGTATGACGGGCAACTGTCGCCGGAAATCGCTAAAATTTACCGCGCATTGGATTATAATCCGGAGACCATGGAGTATGGTACCAACCAGCGCCCCATTGAATGGGTGCGTATCCACAATCTGCCTGATTTCGCTTATTTCAACCACTCGCAGCACGTTGCGGTCGCAGGGGTGGAATGCCAGACCTGCCACGGACCGATTGAAACGATGGAAGAAGTATACCAATATTCGCCGTTGACCATGAAATGGTGCGTGGACTGTCACCAGGAGACAGAAGTGAACCATAAAGGCAACGCTTACTATGACGAACTGATTGCCGCGCACGAGAAGCTGAAAAAGGGTGAGAAGATTACGGCGGCCATGCTCGGCGGATTGGAATGTGGAAAATGCCACTATTAATAATAAGAACACGCAAATAAGATATATATCTCTTTATATTAGCTTAAATGGATAGCAACAAGAAATATTGGAAAGGTTTGGAAGAATTGCAGCAAACACCGGCTTTTGTAAAGCAAAGCAAAGGTGAATTTGCCGAACCGGTTCCCGTAGAAGATGTATTGAATGAGGCCGGCCTGAGCACCAAGACACCTCGTCGTGACTTTCTGAAAGCACTGGGATTCGGGTTGGGAGCTGTTACGCTGGCGGCGTGTAACCGCACGCCCGTGCATAAAGCTGTTCCTTACCTCATTAAACCCGAGGAAGTGACCCCGGGTATTCCCAACTTCTATGCTTCAAGCTTCAAAGGGCAGAGCGTTTTGGTGCGGACCCGCGAGGGACGCCCCATCCTGTTAGAGGCTAACCCTTCTGCTGTAGGGCTGAATTGCGGAACGGATGCATCCACGCAGGCTGCGGTACTGGATCTATACGACATGTCCAAGCTGAAGGGACCCAAATTTAACGGTGCTGATATTTCTTGGGACGAATTGGACACGCACGTAGTGACGGCGTTGAACGCGGCTGCGGCTGCCGGAAAGCAGATCCGGATTGTCTCTTCCACCATCAACAGTCCATCAGCTATCGCTGCGATAGCCCGCTTTACCGAAAAATATCCGACTGCCCGTTTAGTTGAGGTAGATGCCGTTTCTTACAGCGGCATTATCAAAGCCAACCAGAACAGCTTCGGCAAAGCCGTGGTGCCTCATTATCGCTTTGACAATGCGGACGTGATTGTCAGCGTGGCTGCTGATTTCCTGGGCACTTGGCTTGATGGTGAGGAGCATACACAACAGTATATATCTAACCGCGACTATAAAAGCCTTAAGAATGGCAAAATGTCACGCCATATCCAGTTTGAAGGCGGAATGAGCCTCACCGGCACCAATGCGGATGTCAGGGTGGCCATTAAACCTTCAGAAGAGGGTCCGTTGTTAATCGCGTTGTACAACGCCATTACCGGTAGCAGCCTGTCCGGTGCGTTGAGCACCAATCAGAAGGCACAGACGGCATTGAAGCTGGTAGCCCAGGAGTTGCAGCAGGCACGCGGCCGTGCCGTTGTGGTTGCGGGTTCTAACGATACGGCTATCCAGACCTTGACCAATGCCATTAACGTGGCGCTGCAAAGCTATGGCAGTACCATTGATTTGGACAATCCGTCTTACCGGTATAAAGGGAACGACGAAGCCTTTGCAGCGTTCTTGGCGGAGGCAAACCGGGGTGATGTAGATGTGGTGTTCTTCCTGGATAGTAACCCGCTGTACGACTATCCGGATGCAGGGGCTGTCAAAGAAGCGTTAGGAAAGATCAAGTTCAAGCTTTCGTTCGCTGACCGCGAAGACGAGACCGCATCCGAACTGGATGCTATCGCGCCGAATCATAATTTCCTCGAATCTTGGGGCGATGCCAATCCGCGCGGGGGCTATTACACCATTGTACAGCCTACGATTAATCCGGTCTTCAATACGCGGCAGGCAGAACACAGCTTGTTGCTTTGGGCCGGTGAGAAAACAGATTACTATACGTTTGTTAAACAGAACTGGGAACAGCATATTCTTGCGGGTAGCAGCAAAACCTGGAAGGATGTATTGCAGACAGGGTTTGAATACAAGGGTGACCAGCCTGCTTCTGCGTATAGCTTTGATTTCGGCACCCTCGAAGCGGTAGCGGGCGCCATCGCAGCCGGCAGCAAGACCCTTGCCAAGGACGTGGAAGTGCAGCTTTACCAAAGCGTGGCCTTAAAAGATGGCAAGCAGGGCAATAACGCGTATCTCCATGAACTGCCCGATCCGGTGTCAAAGGTTACATGGGATAACTATGCGGCGCTTAATCCGAAGTTTGCGGAATCACTGGGCTTGGGAGAGAACAGCCTCGTGGAGGTTGAAGCGGAAAACGGCTATAAAATTACATTGCCGGTGTTGATGCAGCCGGGGCAGGCAATGGGGACAGTATCCATTGCGGTGGGCTATGGCCGTACCAAGGTGGGTAAAGCGGGCAATAACGTTGGACAAAACGCTTATCCGCTGGCAAAATTGGTCAACGGAACGTTGCAATTCAATACCACGGCGAAACTGACTAAGGCCTCCGGCCGCTATGAACTGGCGCAGACGCAAACGCACCATACGATTGAAGGACGTAACGTTATCCGTGAGACGACTTTCGCTAAATACAAAGAAAATCCGGGGCATAATGCCGGAAGATGGACGGATAAGCATAAGACATACGACCTGTGGAATAAGTATGAGCAGCCTGGGCATAAGTGGGTGATGGCGATAGACCTCAACGCTTGTACGGGGTGCGGCTCTTGTATCGTGGCTTGCAATATCGAGAATAATATTCCGGTTGTAGGCCGTGATGAAGTGCGTCGCCGTCGCGAAATGCACTGGTTGCGGATAGATCGATACTATGCTATCGAGCAAGGTGGAGCGTCATATACCAAAGAAGACGATATTGCCAAGCTGGAGGATTTCGAGAATGTATCGGTAGTGCACCAACCGATGACCTGCCAGCACTGTGAACACGCACCTTGCGAAACGGTTTGCCCCGTGTTGGCCACAGTGCACTCGTCAGAAGGGTTAAATCACATGGCGTACAACCGGTGCTTCGGTACACGGTACTGCGCCAACAACTGCCCGTATAAAGTTCGGCGCTTCAACTGGTTCAACTACTGGAACGACTCACGCTTTGATAATTACCTGAATAACGAGTTCACCCAGCTGGTGCTTAATCCGGACGTGGTGTCCCGTTCACGCGGGGTAATGGAGAAATGTACCATGTGTATCCAGCGTATCCAGGCAGGTAAGCTGAAAGCCAAAATGGAGAAGCGTCCGCTGAAAGATGGCGATATAAAATTGGCTTGTAGCTCAGCATGTTCGGCCAACGCAATCATATTCGGAGATGCCAATGACCCTAATTCGGAAGTATCCAAGGCATTGAAGAACGAGCGTGTATATTACGTGTTGGAGGAAATTAACGTGCAACCGGGCATCGGTTACATGACGAAGGTGAGAAATACTTATGAGGCTTAATCAATTCTTCTTTTCGAAATAATATATT
Source organism: Parapedobacter composti (assembly GCF_900112315.1). Classification (GTDB taxonomy): domain Bacteria; phylum Bacteroidota; class Bacteroidia; order Sphingobacteriales; family Sphingobacteriaceae; genus Parapedobacter; species Parapedobacter composti. The sequence continues at coordinate 513,541 of NZ_FOLL01000001.1, forward strand.
ATGTCATCGCATAACGAATCAATATTAAGGGAACCATTAGTAACAGGCAAGGACATCACGTATGCCAAGGTGACGGACGATATCCTGTTACCGGTGGAAAACAAGCCCAACAAGGCTTGGTGGATAGGGTTTATCCTGGCGGCTTTGGGGGCTTTGCTTTGGGTGGTGAGCGTTGGTTATACGTTTTGGACCGGTATCGGAGCCTGGGGCTTGAACAAAACGGTAGGTTGGGCTTGGGATATCACCGACTTCGTATGGTGGGTGGGTATCGGTCACGCCGGTACGTTGATCTCGGCGGTACTGTTGTTGTTCCGGCAGAACTGGCGGAACTCCATTAACCGTTCGGCAGAGGCGATGACGATTTTTGCGGTAATCTGTGCGGCTACCTATGTAGTGGCACACATGGGGCGCCCTTGGTTGGCCTACTGGATCTTCCCCTTGCCGAATCAATTCGGTTCCTTATGGGTAAACTTCAACTCTCCGCTGGTATGGGACGCATTTGCGATTTCGACATACTTTACCGTTTCGCTGGTGTTTTGGTATTGCGGGTTGCTGCCCGACATCGCGTCTGTGCGCGACCGCGCTGCTGGCCTCAAGCGGAGGATTTATTCAATCCTGTCTTTCGGATGGAACGGGTCGGTGAAAACCTGGCAGCGTTTCGAGATAGTTTCGCTTATCTTGGCAGGTATCTCCACGCCGTTGGTACTTTCGGTTCACACCATCGTATCGTTTGACTTTGCAACGTCGGTTATCCCCGGCTGGCATACCACGATTTTTCCGCCTTACTTCGTTGCGGGCGCCATCTTCTCGGGCTTTGCCATGGTGCAGACACTGCTGCTCGTGATGCGTAAGGTGCTCAACTTCGAGAACTATATCACGATGTTCCACATCGAATCCATGAACAAGATTATCATGGTAACTGGTTCTATTGTGGGTATCGCTTATTTGACGGAACTTTTCATCGCTTGGTATTCAGGTTCTGAATATGAAATGTATGCTTTTGCGAACCGGATTGCGGGGCCGTACTGGTGGGCTTATTGGACGATGATGACGTGTAACGTGATTTCGCCTCAGCTGTTCTGGTTTAAGAAGATACGTACCAGTATTCCCATATCGTGGGTGCTTTCCATTGTGGTTAATATCGGGATGTGGTTTGAGCGTTTCGTAATCATCGTTACGTCGCTGCATCGCGATTATATCCCGTCAAGCTGGGCAATGTTTTATCCGACATGGGTGGATGTCGGTATATTTGTGGGATCCATCGGCTTGTTCTTTACCTTGTTCTTGCTGTTCCTGCGGTTCTTGCCGGGTATAGCGGTGGCCGAGGTGAAACTGTTGCTGAAGAGCGCCAGTTTACAGCAGAAGACCAAGCTGGTACAAGAAGGGCATCAGGATCCGGAACAGGTGGAATTCTTTAGAAATTCGCTTACCAAATATGATTCGGTAACGGAACAGGACATTAAGGCATTAGAAACCAAGTAGCAATGAGCAAGATTAAATATATTCTCGGAAGTTTTGCAGACCCGGACGAGCTGATGGACGGGATTGACAAGCTGCAGGCTAATAACATCAGCATTTATGATTGCTTCACGCCGATGCCCATCCATGGAATAGAGGCGAAGCTGGGTGTGAGACCTTCGCGCTTGCCCATTGCCGCCTTCTGTTTTGGATTGCTGGGAGGCACCCTGGGATTCTGTTTACTGTACTATACCATGACGTATGATTGGCCAATGAACATCGGCGGTAAGCCGGCCCTGCCATTGCCGAACTTCGTACCCGTGACATTTGAGTGTACGATTTTAATTACGGCGTTGGGCATGGTGGCTACGTTTTTTTACCGGAATCATTTGTTTCCGGGGCGGGCACCGCGTGTAATGGATTTGCGTGCCACAGATGATCGGTTTATCATTGCCATTGATGCCAACGATAATGCAGACCATGAACGGATTGAAAGCTTGTTGAAAGAAGCCGGCGCCGTAGAAGTGAAGTACAACGAACGAAAATATGTTAGCTATGAATAAGATGAGGTTTCTTGGCGCTGTAGGTGCGGCTGTTGCCATTGCGGCTGTAGTGACGGCTTGCGGGGATAAAACGACGCGTAGCACGGGCTGGGAATTTTCGCGAAATATGTATGACCCAATCGGGTATAATCCTGACCAGCCGAATGCCAACTTCAAGGATGGCAAGACAGCACAGGTACCGCCTCCTGGAACAGTACCTGTAGGTTTTGAGCGGTTTGAATATGCTGGTACCAACGAAGATTATGAACGGGCTGGTGCCGAGGTGGTGAACCCGTTGGCCCGTACGGAGGCTAACCTGGCTCAAGGCAAGGCCCTGTATTTAGTATACTGCGCGGTATGCCATGGTCCTGAAGGGGCAGGTGACGGCCCAATCACAAAAGATAGAAGACTGGAATCTAAGACGGAATCCAGGGCGCTGGAAAATTATCCGCCGCCACCATCGTACAGGCGCTCGGATGGTGCCAATTCATCCCGCGGCGGACTGATGGCCGACCTTACCGACGGTAAGATTTATCATACGATTACCTACGGGTTGAACATGATGGGTTCGCATGCTTCGCAGTTGTCGCCCGAAGAACGTTGGAAAGTGGTTATGTATGTTAGAGAATTACAACAGAAATAATATTATATCAGCTATATTAAATGGGAACTCATAGTCATCATCACGATTATAACTTTAGTGAGCAATATACATTCACGGGAAAGGCAAAAGTATTCAGCTTGGTGGCCGTTGCCGTGGGTGTCGTGGCGATAGCCATTGGCTTGCTTTCCAGTGACCACATCACCGTGGAGCGTACATACGCCAATTTGTTGCTGATGGGGTATTATTTCACCTGTGTGTGCGCTGCGGGCGGATTTTTTGTGGCTTTGCAGTACGTTACCCAAGCCGGCTGGTCGGCGGGGATGGTACGGATTCCTCAGGCTATGGCCAGTGTATTGCCCATCGCTTCGCTGATTCTGCTTGTCATTACGGCGACAGGATTGTTTACGCACAACCTCTACCACCATTGGTATGCTGAAGGACTTACTGACCCTGATAGCCCCAATTATGATGCATTGGTTGCCGGTAAGGCTGCCTTTCTGAATGCGCCGGGTTTTTTGATACGGCAGGTGATATTCATGGGATCCTATAGCATCTGTTCATGGTTGTTGGCCAAGTATTCCTACAATGAAGATTTGCAGGGTGGGCTTAATTCTTATAAGAAGAGTTTTAAATTGTCAGCGTTGTTTTTGGTGATTTTCGGATTCACCACGCCGATATGGTCGTTCGATACTGTAATGTCACTGGAGGCGCATTGGTTTTCCACCATGTTCGGCTGGTATAATTTTGCGGCCATGTGGGTAAGTGGTCTTTGCGCTATTACCATAATTATCATCCTGCTAAAGAAGGCGGGCTACCTGGCGTGGGTAAATGCGAATCACCTGCACGATTTAGGGAAATTGATTTTCGGGTTTTCCATCTTTTGGACTTACGTTTGGTTTGCGCAGTTCATGCTGATTTGGTATGCAAACATTCCTGAAGAGACGGTTTACTTCTATAAACGCTGGGAGCCTGAATATAAGCCATGGTTCTGGATAAACGTGTTGATTAATTTTGTGATTCCGATTCTGGCACTGATGGACCGTGATGCCAAGCGGAAAATGAATATCATGCTGATCGTAAGTATTGTGCTGTTAATGGGGCACTGGCTGGATTATTACATCATGATCATGCCGGGCACAGTGGAAACCCACCGCGGTTTTGGTTGGATTGAGGTCGGCACGGCGCTTGGATTCGTTGGGCTTTTTACGTTCCTTGTATTCAATAAATTGAGTAAGCATGCGCTGGCTCCGGTTAAACACCCTTTCTTGGAGGAGAGCTTGCATCACCAGATCTGATACGGCAAGATGCGTTGTGGGAATCAGGGTGATGACGTTAAAATATCGAAGTACGGACAATCGTTATAAATTGAAATGGGCTTTATAAAAAATAGTAATATCAGGACAGTTTTTTTGCTGGCATTTTCCATGTGCGTGTTGCTGTCAATCCCGGCGTTTGCACAGTCAACAGCGGACACCTCCGTTCAGGCTACTGCGGGTACGGATACTGCCGGTACGGTGGGCAATGCGGACACGGCGTCGACCGTTGCGGTAACCGGCGATACCCCGGCACCCGATACGGCAGCGGGCGGTACTACAGTTGACGAGGCGATAGGCGTGACGTCGGTGGCTACGGCTGAAGGTGACCAACCCCTGGATCTCGATCCGCAGGTTTACCAGAACGCTTTTTATTATGTGTTGCTTGTCTTGCTGATTTGTATACTTATTGTGGTGGTCGGCCGGATTTGGCAGATATATGAACTGACCCGTCGGATGGCCGGAAAAGATACCACCTATTATATGCATAATATCCACGCGACACTGTTTTTGGTGTGCTTGATAGTGGGTTTGTATGGTGTATACTGGTCTTATGTACATCATGGTGCGCAATCTATGCGCGATGCGGCAACCGAGCACGGAGAACGCATCGACCTGATGTTTATGATTACCACGGTGATTACTACGATAGTGTTGGTGCTTACCCATATCGGCTTGTTCGGCTTTGCTTTCAAATACAGGGCTACGCCTCAACGGAAGGCATACTTTTATCCGCATAACAATACCATAGAGAAGGTGTGGACCATTGTTCCGGCTATTGTACTTACCGTGTTGGTATTGTTTGGGTTCTTTACTTGGCGGAGCATCACCAATGTGCCCGAGGAAGACCAGAAAAATGCATTGCATATTGAGGTGATCGGTGAGCAGTTTACCTGGACTGTCCGTTACCCCGGAAGGGATGGGGTAATTGGCGAGCGGAATTACCGCCTGACGACACCGCTGAATAACTTAGGTATCGATTTCAATGACAAGAATAGTTGGGATGATCAATTGGGTTCGGAGATCGTGCTTCCCGTAAATAAGCCCGTCCGTGTCCAGATCAGCTCCAAAGATATATTGCATAGCTTCTATATACCGGATTTCCGTGTGCAGATGAACGCAGTACCGGGAATGAAGACGTATTTCCAGTTTACGCCCACTATCACGACCGAGGAAATGCGCGACAGGTTGGGTGATTATAATTACGACTACGTGATGCTTTGTGCTAAGATATGCGGTGGCGGGCACTATAACATGCAGAAAAAGGTGCGGGTCGTTACAGAGGAGGAATACCGCGAATGGCTCAACGAGCAACCTTATTTCTTTACCGAAGACTTACGTAAGGAGTTCCAGGTTTCTGAGGCAACGGCAAACGAGGGAAGTGAAAAGTTGTTGGCTAACGCCAATTAAGGTTTTAACATTAACGTATTAATACATCAATATGTCAACTATAGGAAACGCCAGCATTCATAGTGTGGATCATCACGGTGGCCATGGGCATCACCATGAGTCGTTTTGGACTAAATATGTGTTTAGTCAGGATCACAAGATGATTGCTAAGCAATTTTTGGTTACCGGTATTGTGATGGCGGTAATTGCCATGCTGCTGTCTATCCTGTTCAGGATTCAGCTGGCTTGGCCGGACAAGGAATTCCCCATTCTTGAGTTGTTTTTGGGGAAATGGGCAGAGGGTGGACGCATTCACCCCGAGTTTTTTCTTGCATTGGTGACCATACACGGTACCATCATGGTATTTTTCGTGTTGACGGCGGGCCTTAGCGGTACGTTTGCCAATTTGTTGATTCCCTATCAATTGGGAGCCCGGGATATGGCATCACCGTTCATGAACATGCTTTCTTACTGGTTCTTCTTTGCCGCATGTGTGGTCATGATTGCTTCGTTCTTTGTGGAAAGCGGTCCAGCAAGTGCAGGATGGACAATCTATCCGCCGCTGTCGGCAGTTCCCAAGGCCATCAGTGGTTCTGCCGCAGGGATGACGCTTTGGTTGATCAGTATGACTTTGTTCATTGTGTCTCAGGTTTTGGGCGGAACAAATTATATCAGTACAGTGCTGAACATGCGGACCAAAGGCATGGATCTTTGGAAGATGCCATTAACCATCTGGGCACTCTTCCTCACCGCTATCGTCGGCTTGCTTTCATTCCCTGTGTTGGTGTCGGCAGTGGTGCTGTTGGTTTTCGACCGAAGCTTCGGTACTAGTTTTTACTTGTCAGATTTAGTGGTGCAGGGGCAGATTCTGCCGAATGAGGGCGGAAGCCCGATTTTGTTCCAGCACTTGTTCTGGTTTTTGGGGCACCCTGAGGTGTATATCGTATTGATGCCTGCATTAGGGCTTACATCAGAGGTGATTTCCACCAACTCCCGCAAGCCTATTTTCGGTTATCACGCGATGGTTTATTCTTTGATTGGGATTACCGTATTGTCGTTTATCGTATGGGGCCACCACATGTTCGTAACAGGTATGAACCCGTTCCTCGGTGGCGTGTTTATGATTACGACGCTGATTATTGCAGTGCCTTCGGCGGTTAAGGTGTTTAACTACCTGGCTACGCTTTGGCGGGGGAATATCCGGTTTACCCCGGCCATGCTGTTTGCGATCGGAATGGTGTCATTCTTTATTTCAGGTGGGTTAACCGGGATATTCCTCGGAAACTCGGCACTTGACATTAACCTGCACGACACGTATTTTGTTGTTGCTCACTTCCATCTGGTGATGGGGTCGGCATCAATCTTCGGCATGCTGTGCGGTGTTTACCATTGGTTCCCCAAGATGTTCGGTAGAATGATGAATGAGAAATTGGGCTACTTGCACTTCTGGGTGACGTTTATTGGTGCTTATTTGGTATTCTTCCCCATGCACTTCATGGGTATAGATGGTGTTCCGCGCCGGTATTACTCATTCACTGAGTTTCCTTTCATGGACAAATGGATTTCCGTGAACGAGTTTGTCACTTGGGCTGCTATCATCGCGGCATTAGGGCAGTTGGCATTCATCTGGAATTTCTTTTCGTCGATTTGGTTTGGCAAACGTGCCACCCAGAATCCTTGGAGCTCCAATACATTGGAGTGGACAACTCCGGTAGAGCACTTCCATGGCAACTGGCCGGGCGAGATTCCTACGGTTTACCGTTGGCCGTACGATTACAGTAAGCCTGGGCACCATGAGGACTTTATTCCGCAAACGGTGCCGTTCTCTGAGACCATGAGTTCTAACTTACCGCATGATTTCGAGGGGAACCAAGAGGCAGAACGTATACAGCGGGAATGGGAATTGGCGAATAAGCCACAGCCCGAGAAGGAGGCGGAGTAGACGCCTATGCTTCCGCCTGCAGAGAAAAGGTTTTTATGGGTCAACAAGATTACGATTGTTTCGCTATTCGTGTTGATTCTCGCAGGCGGGGTGGTACGCAGTACGGGGTCGGGAATGGGTTGCCCCGATTGGCCGAAATGCTTTGACAGGTTGGTGCCGCCAACAAGTGAGGCGCAGCTGCCTGAAGGATATGAGGCGAAATATATAGCGGAAAGGCAAGCCAAGAACAATCGGTTTGCCGGTCTGCTGGAGCGGCTCGGGAAGACGGAGTTGGCCGACCGCATCCGCCATGATGAGAGCATTCTCAGGCATGAGGAGTTTAACGCTGCGAAAACATGGACGGAGTATATCAATCGATTGGTGGGGGCGGTGACGGGATTTTTGTTGTTACTTTGTGCCGTCTTTTCCTTTACGTTCTTTAAAACACGGAAATCCATTTTTATATGGAGTGTCATTAACGTGGTAGCGGTTGGTTTCCAGGCTTGGTTGGGCTCTATCGTGGTGTCGACAAACCTGATGCCCTGGATTATCACCGTGCATATGCTGCTGGCCTTAGTGATTGTAGGGATAAGCATCTATACGTATTTCAAGGCAAGATCATTGCGCGATAAGGATTTGCTGATTAACCACAAGACAGGAGGCATTAAGGTGTTAGCTGCGTGCTCGTTGTTTTTGGTTGTCGTACAGGTGGGCGTCGGTACGGGGGTGCGGGAAGAAATTGACCATATCGCAAGCAACGTGGCCGAGCGGGGGGAGTGGCTGGAGCAGGTAGGTAATGTATTTGACGTACACCGCACACTTGCCGTAATATCAGCCATCGTGATGGTGCTGCTGTTTTTCGCGGTACGCTCCCGGTTCGCCGCGAGCACGCATCAAAGCCGGTTTACCAACATGCTGATGGTGCTGCTGGTATTACAAACTGTTACGGCCATATTGTTGGCCTATTTTGATATGCCTCCTTACGCGCAGACGGCCCATTTGGTGTTGGCCAGTTTGTTGTTCGGTACCCAGTATTATTTGATGCTCTTGCTGGGCAAGGCACGCGTGGGGAGGGCTAACGATTAAGATTGATAAATGAAAATTGATAAGGATATGCACGCCAAGAAGGTAGAAGGGGATGTAGCGATCCGAAAACCGGCCAAGAGCGACGTGTTTTCGGAAGTGATGGCGTTTGTGGGCGATTTTAAGCAATTGGTGAAAATGCGGCTGACGATGACCGTGGTGTTTTCAGCCTCCATTGCTTTTTTAATCGGTAGTAAACAACAAGGCGATATCCAATGGCTGAACTGGGTAATCCTGACCCTCGGTGGTTTTTTGGTTACCGGATCGGCCAATGGATTCAATGAGATTATTGAACGTGATCTGGATAAGCTGATGAAGCGCACGGCAGATCGGCCCATACCTGCCGGGCGGATGACGACCGGCCAGGCGTTGGTGTTGAGTCTGTTGATGGGAATTGCCGGAACCTATACGTTGGTTTCTCTCAACTTCATTGCGGGACTGCTTTCGGTGTTCTCGATTTTGTTATATGCGTTCATCTACACACCGCTTAAACAAAAGTCGCCCATTGCGGTGTTTGTTGGGGCGTTTCCGGGGGCATTGCCTCCATTAATCGGTTATTACGCTGCTTTCAGCCAGAACGATTTGGCGGCCTTCAGCCAGCATAACGCTGCCGCTATTGTTATTATCCCGCTGGTGCTGTTTGCCATTCAATTTGTTTGGCAGTTTCCGCATTTCTGGGCGATAGCTTGGGTGCTTGATGACGACTATAAACGGGCAGGGTTCCGATTGCTTCCTACCGGGAAAAAGGATGCTGTGTCGGCGTTCATGGTATTTTTCTCCACCTTGCTGATGATACCGGTAAGCTTGCTGCCTTATTATTTCGGATTCGGCGGCATTACAGTGGCCGCGGTATCGGTGACCGGTGGATTGCTGTTTTGCTGGTACGGGCTTCTGCTGTTGATGAAGCGTGATTTAGCTTCGGCCCGTAAAGTGATGTTTACATCGTTCTTCATCCTGCCGGTGCTTCAACTGATATTACTTTTTGACTTTAACGCCTTATGATAGCTATGGCGCGGTATACGCAAGATAAAGAGGAACTGACCCAGCAAAAGGCAAAGAAATTCAATCTTTGGCTGGGCATGATTGGCATGTTTATGATGTTCGCGGCCTTGTCGAGCGGTTTTATCGTGTATACCGCCGGCGGCGCGGATAGGGGGATCAAAACCTTATTGCCCGATGCTTTCATCTACAGCACCGTCTTGATTGTAGTCAGCAGTGTGACCATGCAAATGGCGTATGCTGCCGCCAAGCGCACGGCATTCGGCCGGCAGAAGTTGCTGCTCTTGGTCACGATAGCGCTGGGTATTGGCTTTTTTGCCATGCAGGTGCATGCTTGGGGGGTATTGAGCGATCGGGGTGTGGTGTTTGTGAATAGCAATGCATCGCAGTCTTTCATTTATGTATTTACCGGAATGCATTTGGCGCATATCATAGCCGGACTTGCCGTATTGGCCAGGGCGTTGGTAGGACGTATCCGGAATATACCGCAGGTGAATAATGTATTCCGGATGGACCTTGCTGCCTTGTTTTGGCATTTCTTGGGTATTTTGTGGATTTATATTTATGTTTTTTTACTTTTGAATCAATAACACTGAACAATGAGTACAACTGTATCGCAATTGGATGAGGTGAAGACCGGTCGGTGGAGCGGGGGGAAGTCGCCTTTTAACGTAGAGTACGGTAAGATCATGATGTGGTTTTTCCTCACATCGGATGCCTTTACGTTTTCCGCATTCCTGATTTATTATGGTACACAACGGTTTGCGCACCTGACCTGGCCTGATCCGGACAAGGTTTTCCAATCCATTCCTTTTGTGGCTGACCACGGGTACCCGCTGGTGTTTGTAGGGATTATGACCTTTATCCTTATCATGAGTTCGGTAACCATGGTGCTTGCCGTGGAAGCGGGGCATCGCCGTTCGAAAAAAGAAGTGGTGTGGTGGATGGTTGCTACCATTATCGGTGGCTTGATGTTCATTGGTTGCCAGGCGCTGGAGTGGACACACCTGCACCATCAAGGATTTTGGTGGGGACATATTCCCACACAAGAGGGGGTATCCCCGGAAGTTGCATTAGCTCCTTATTTTACAAAGGAGATTTCCGAGGTTTCTGCCCTGCAGTTTGCTAATCTGTTTTTTACCATCACCGGGTTCCACGGATTCCACGTGTCCGTCGGGATTCTGTTGAATATTATCGTGTTGGGAATGGTACTGGCTAACACCTTTGAGCGCCGCGGAAGCTACCTCATGGTGGAGAAAGTAGGCCTTTATTGGCACTTCGTTGACCTGGTATGGGTATTTGTGTTTACATTCTTTTATTTGGTTTAATCTTGATAACGATATAAAACAGCTATGGTTTCTCAACATAACGATACAGTAGAACACGAAGGGGCAGAACACCACGACGGTATGACCAAAGGTAAAATCTGGCGGGTGTTTTTTTATCTGCTCGCGCTTACCGCATTGGAATTCTTCATCGCCTTGGCGCTGGTGCATGGTGGGGTTATCGAAAAGGGGCTTGGGGTAAACATCGTCTATATAATACTGACCTTGTTGAAGGCTTACTATATTGTGGCCTATTTCATGCACCTGAAGTATGAGACGTTTGGATTTATCATGTCGATAACCATCGTTTTTCTGTTCATCATTTATTTCATTGTTTTGATGCTGACAGAGGGAACCTACCTGAAGTCGCACTACAATCCGTTCCCGTTCTGGCCAAATCCATAAATGGGACAAGTGGGGAAAACGAGCGGTGCGAAGAAAATTGCAATCCTGGCTGCCATTTTGGTGTTGCCAGGATTTTTATATTACTTGCTGGAGCAAAAGGGTGAAAACCGCTATAAAAACCTTCCTATATACGGGGAGAAAACCCTCACAGGGACGTTCACTAAGCGGATGGGAAAGCAGGTGCCTGATACGTTGTTCCATCAAATAGAGCCGTTTTCCTTGGTCAACCAAGAAGGCCGTGAAGTGACGGCACTGGCCGATGATACAACAATTGCCGTGGTTAATTTTTTCTACACCCGATGCAATACTTTCTGTACGCAACTGAACAACGAAATGAACCGTGTAGCGGAACGCTTCGCGGAGAACAATATGGTGCGGTTCTATTCGCTGACGGTGGACACGGCATACGATAAGCCACAGGTGTTGAAGGATTATGCAAGTACTTATCGGCCGGACACTAAGAAATGGCACTTCCTTACGGGGGGAAAAGACGATATTCACCGCATCGCAAGAGAAGGTTTTTTGGTCGATGCGGCGCAGGATACCACGCAGGAGGCTCGCTTCATTCACAGTTCGTCGTTGATTCTGGTCGACTCGCAGCGGCGCATCCGGGGCTATTATGACGTGAGTCACAAAAAAGAGGTGGATCGTTTGATTGACGAAATCAAATTGCTGCTTGTACAGGAAATACGCGAGAAAAGTCCTTATAAGTAACGTTAATTGATCGTATAACATGGAACAGGCAGTTGAAAAGAAATATAATAAATGGATTGTAATCCTATCGGTGGCTATCCCTGTGGTGGTGGCCATCCTTTTCAGGGTGAATTTACGGGATTTGGGGTATGATGTGAAGCCGTTGACATTCCTTCCCCCCATTTATGCCACCATCAACGGTATCACTGCCGTGTTGCTGGTATGGGCCGTGGCAGCCATCAGAAGGGGGAACCAACGGCTGCACGAAATGTTGGTGCGCATTTGCATTGGCTGCTCGGTGGCCTTCCTGACCATGTATGTGGCTTATCACATGACATCCGAATCAACGTCGTATGGCGGCGAGGGATGGCTGCGTTACGTTTATTTTTTCATCCTGATCACCCATATCCTGCTTTCCATTGTAATTATCCCGTTTGTGCTGATTACCTATGTGCGGGGATTGGCTGGAAACTTTGTCAAGCACCGCAAGATAGCTAAAATTACCTTTCCGCTCTGGCTTTATGTTGCCGTAACAGGGGTTATTGTCTACCTGATGATATCGCCTTATTACGGAACTTGACGTAAGCTTTGGTTGAAAATCCGTATCTTTATACCGCAATGCAACGTATCTGGATTTATCAGGCCAGCAGGGAGCTCACCGATGGCGAAGCTACCCGTATACTGGCCGAGTTGGAAAAATTTACATCACAGTGGCGCGCCCATGGTACGCCGCTCGCTGCCAAAGCGGAGGTTCGCCACCGGCGTTTTGTCATTCTCATGGTAGACGATACGGTAGCCCCCCCGAGCGGCTGTTCCATAGATAAGTCGGTGCACCTGCTTAAGGAAATTGAACAGGAACTGGGGATTAGCCTCTTTGACCGTTTGCAGGTAGCTTACCGGGACGCAGGAGTCATTAAGGCGGTACCGCAGCAGGAATTCGAGCAGTTAATCCGCGTCGGGAAGGTGACGGGCGATACTGTCGTGTTCAATAACCTGGTGGCTTCATATCCGGAGTTGGCCACCCATTGGGAGGTGCCGCTGCGCGAAAGCTGGCATGCGAGGGTATTTTTGGCTGAACGGTGATTGATAGACGGTAATGGGGGACGGTGGTGGATGAGCGATGGTCAGGGGATTTGGCTATACCGCATATACCGCACAATCCTGTTCGCTTTTCTGTTGATGAATGGCGTGGGTTTGGCAGGTGACCAACGGCGTGGATTAGGGAGTACGGCTACAATAAGTGCGGCTTGCCGCTGGGTGAGGTTGCGTGCCGGCTTGCCGAAATAATGCTGCGCAGCGGCTTCGGCGCCATACAGCCCGTCGCCCGTTTCAATCACGTTTAGATAGACCTCAAGAATACGTTTTTTCCCCCAGAACAGTTCAATAAGTAACGTGAAATACGTTTCAAATCCTTTCCGTATCCACGAGCGGCGGGGCCATAAAAAGACATTCTTGGCGGTTTGTTGGCTGATGGTACTGCCCCCGCGCAGCCGGTCACCCTCCTTGTTGCGCTCGTAAGCGTCCAGAATGGCTTCGCGGTCGAATCCGCCGTGTTCCATGAACCGCGCGTCTTCACCGGCAACGGCGGCACGCTTCAGGTGGTCAGGAAGTTCGTCGTACCGTACCCATCGCTTGGTAATCCGCCATGCCTTGCCTTCACTTTTCTGCTCAAAGCCCCGCTGTACCATCAGCCAGGTAACAGGCGGGTTAATGAAACGCAGAAGAATGACCCACGCTACCGTGATCATGAAGAAATACACCGTCACGCGCACAAACCACCTAAGATACACATTAGAGATGGTTGGGAGCCACCGGTTTTTCCGGCTAATTTTTCTCTTGCGTTTGCGTTTCCTTGCCATTGAAGTTTAGGGCGAATATAACGATTGAACTTGTCAAATCGTTCCGATTGTTCTATTTTTACAGCCACGCAAAAATAAACAAACGTCCATCTTGGCAAAATCAGCAAAGAAAGAAACCCCATTGATGCAGCAATATAATAGCATCAAGGCGAAATATCCCGGTGCGCTGCTGCTTTTCCGTGTGGGGGATTTCTATGAGACATTCGGTGAGGATGCCGTAAAAGCCGCCGGAATTCTGGGAATCGTGTTGACGAAGCGCGGCAACGGGAGCGAATCGGAAACGGCTTTGGCCGGGTTTCCCCATCATTCCCTGGAAACTTATTTGCCGAAGCTGGTGCGTGCAGGCCAGCGCGTTGCCATCTGCGATCAGCTTGAGGATCCTAAGGCTGCCAAGACCATCGTGAAACGCGGTGTTACCGAATTGGTGACCCCGGGGGTTTCTTATAACGATAATATCGTTCAGCAGAAATCCAACAACTACCTGGCGTCGGTCTTCTTCGATAGACAGGGGGTGGGCATAGCGTTTTTGGATATTTCTACAGGAGAGTTCTTGGTGGCCCAGGGCAACGTTGCTTATATTGATAAGTTGCTGCAGGGCTTCAGGCCCACGGAAGTCATTATGGGCAAGCGGCAGTATAAAGCGTTTATCGAACAGTTCGGCAATGGTTTTTATACGTACACACTTGACGAATGGCCCTATACGGGCGATTACGCCGTGGACCTGCTGCATAAGCATTTCGAGGTGAAATCGTTAAAGGGCTTCGGTATAGACCGCATGCCATCCGGAATTACCGCTGCAGGCGTGGCACTGCATTACCTGAACGAGACGGAACACCATAACCTCCAGCATATTTCCAATATCGCGCGCATAGAGGAAGATAGGTACATGTGGCTCGACCGTTTTACCATCCGCAATCTGGAATTGGTAGGCTCTGCCAATGAAAACGCCGTAACACTGGCCGATGTGCTGGATCATACGGCATCGCCCATGGGCGCACGGTTGCTGAAACGCTGGATGGTGATGCCTCTGAAGGATAAGAAAAGTATCAATGAACGGCTTCAGGTGGTCGATTACCTTTACCGGCATAAAGACCTGAGGGAAACAGTGGTCGAGCATATCAAACAAATCGGCGACTTGGAGCGCCTTATCAGCAAAATCGGGTTGGCGAAGGCCAATCCGAGGGAGATTGCCCAGCTAAAACGGGCATTGCAGGCCATTGGAAAATTGAAGGAACTCATTATCGGTGCGGATACGAAAGCCTTGAAAGCTATTGCCGGGCAACTGGATCCCTGTGAAGCTATCCGCGAACGTATCGAAAGAGAACTTCACCCCGAGCCGCCGGTGCTGGTGAGCAAGGGAAATGTCATTGCGGTGGGGGTCAGCGAAGAGCTCGACAAGCTTCGCAAAGTTGCCTACGGTGGTAAGGATTACCTGTTGGAAATCCAGAAGCGGGAAGCGGAAGCCACGGGGATCCCCTCTCTGAAAATCGCGTTCAACAACGTGTTTGGTTATTACCTTGAGGTGACCAACGCGCATAAGGATAAGGTGCCTGCCGAATGGATACGTAAACAGACACTGGTTAACGCCGAACGGTATATCACCGAAGAACTCAAGGAATACGAAGAACAGATACTGGGAGCCGAAGAAAAAATCCAGGTGCTGGAAACGCGACTGTATGCCGGATTGCTGGCCGCTGCCGCGGATTACATCAAACCTATCCAGCTTAATGCACAGCTGATCGCGCGGCTCGACGTGTTGCTCAACTTTGCCATCGTTGCAGAAAAGAACCACTACGTAAAGCCCGATATCAACGAAGGCACGGTCATCGATATCAAGGGCGGGCGGCATCCGGTCATCGAACAGCACCTGCCAATAGGGGAAGACTATATCACGAACGATGTGTTCCTCGATAGTGTAACCCAGCAAATCATCATTATCACGGGGCCGAACATGGCCGGTAAGTCGGCCCTGCTGCGCCAAACCGGGTTAATTGTATTGATGGCACAGATGGGCAGCTTCGTGCCGGCCAAAGAAGCACAGATTGGGCTGGTGGATAAGATTTTCACCCGGGTGGGGGCGTCAGACAACCTATCCTCCGGTGAATCTACCTTCATGGTGGAAATGAATGAGACGGCAAGCATCATGAACAACCTCTCAGCAAGAAGCTTGATTTTGCTCGACGAAATCGGGCGCGGCACAAGCACCTATGACGGTATATCCATTGCCTGGGCCATTGCCGAATTTCTCCACAATCATCCGACCGCACGGGCTAAAACCTTATTCGCCACCCATTACCACGAGCTTAATGAGCTGGCCACCTCATTCTCCCGGATAAAGAACTACAACGTCTCGGTAAAGGAGGTGAACAATAAGGTGATTTTTCTACGTAAGCTGGTACCGGGAGGCAGCGAGCATAGTTTCGGAATCCATGTGGCAAAGCTGGCAGGTATGCCGCCTAAGCTGGTGCAACGCGCCAGCGAAATCCTTAAACGCCTCGAACAGGAACGTACCGGGGGCGAACGCATCAAAGACAGCATAAAAAAGATGCAGAAGCAGGCATATCAATTGCAGATGTTCTCTATAGATGACCCCATTCTGGTAAAAATCCGTGATATGCTCAATAATCTGGATGTAAATACGCTGACGCCAGTGGAAGCGCTGATGAAATTAGATGAAATTCAGCGGCTGCTGAAAAATTGAGGCGAATACCCCCATGGTGGCCATCTTAAGTAGCGCAGGTAAAGTGGGGATACGTTCCGCACATATTTCGTAGAAAAAATCTGGGCAGAATTGGCCCGTGTGCTATTAAGACGTGCGTTTCTGTATAAAAAACAACTGCGGCTGTGAATCGGGTAAAAAAATAATTTTGCAATATGACCTGATTTTCCGATTTTAGCGACCACTCGATAGCTTGAGACCTTTTGTTGTGAAAAGTTCACCCCACCCAGCTTCATGGGTTAAGTCAATAGTGGGTTGTAAGGATAATGATGTCTCCATATTCCGAATTGTCTGATCATGAGTTGTTTGCGTCCCTTAAGGAAGGTGTAGCGGCTGCTTATGCAGAAATTTACCAGCGCTATAAGGGCGTTTTATACGCCCACGCGTTCCGGATGCTGGAAAACCGGGAAGAGGCCAAAGATACTGTGCAAGAAGTCTTCGCCGCATTGTGGACCAAACGGGATAAACTGGAAGTGAAAACCAGTCTTTCCGCTTACCTTTATATGACTATCCGTAATAAGGTGCTTGACCACATCGCCCGCCGCCGCATTCAGGATAGGTATTATGATTCCTATCAAAGTTTTGCCGACTTGCACGAAAATTGCCTCACCGATCACGCTTTGCGGGAAAAAGAACTGGCTAATTTGATCGAACGTGAAATTAATGCGTTGCCCGTAAAGATGAAAGCTGTGTTTGTTAAAAGCAGACAAGAGCATTTTTCACATAAAGAAATCGCTGAACAGCTTAATATATCGGAGAAAACGGTAAAAAAGCAGATTAACAATGCCCTGCGGGTCCTCCGACTTAAACTCAATGAGTTTCATGTGCTCATTTTTTTCTGAAATTCGCTTTTTTTTCGTTTTTCTTCTACACCCTGATGTTTCCCCAATCGTCTTTATGGTAAGTCCGCCGATTTAGCGGAAGATTTACTATGCAAAAAAGGCAACTGAAGAAGTTATTAAACAAATATCGCCGGGGCATTTATTCGGAAGCGGATCGGACTGAATTGGAAAATTGGTACCTATACCACGCCAGGAACCAACAAGGTCCATTGCCGGATGAGCAAACCATAGAAGAAGACCTCGATGAAGTGTGGCAACGGTTGCCTGTGCATGGAAGACGTGCGGTTGTGCGGGGGTGGACAACCATACGACGCATGGCCGCGGCAGCGGTGGTCGTGTTGGCGGCCAGTATATCCTTGCTGGTACTGTGGATGGTTGTTCGCAGTCCGCAGGGGAATGATGCGGTAAGCCGCTATACGGCTGCAGCACATGAGGTGTACATCCTTTTAGACGATAGCATTAAGGTTAACCTTGACAGCGTTAATGTTGGCGAATCGGTTGAATACGGCGCTGTACGCATACGTAAGACAACCGATCAGACATTAATTTACGAGGTAGTGCCGCCTCCTGCCGAGGCCGCCGCCGCTACGCCTGCTGTTATGAATGTAGTCAACGTTCCTAAGGCCAAACAGTACGATGTGCTGCTTCCCGATGGATCTAAGGTGAAGCTCAATTCATTTTCTACTATCCGGTTTCCAAGCGTGTTTGGGGTAGACAAGCGTGAGGTTGTGCTTAAGGGCGAAGCGTATTTTGAAGTTGTCCGGGATGCGGCTAAACCGTTCCACGTAAGTGCCGGCGACGTTGACATCAAAGTGCTGGGCACCCGGTTTAACGTCAGCGCCTATGACGATGAGCATCACATAAAAACCACACTGCTATCGGGCTCCGTCCAGGTCACAGCACCGCAGCATACGGCCGGCGCAAGTGCTAGCGTCAGTAAAATCCTAAAACCCGGCCAACAAGCCACGGTGTCGCGGCAACCCGGCACGTTTGATGTTTCGCCGGTTAACGCCGACGAGGCCATTGCTTGGGTGGATGGCTTCATCTCATTTAACAACACCGATTTAGAAGCTATCATGCGAAAGGTCGCGCGTTGGTATGACATAGAGGTCGTCTATGACGGCTCCATACCGAAGAGGCGCTTCACTGGTGGAATATCCAAGAAAGCACCGTTGAATGAACTGCTGCAAGTTCTTGGTATATATAACATTGATTACGATATGCTGGGCGATAAACTGATTATTAAACAAGACTGACCTTATCTGAAATATTTACTACAACTAACCCTAAAAACAAAATGAAAGCAGTTATGAAAAGCCCTGGATAGCGATAAAGTACTACTTCCCTTCGTCACACCGCGTCGTATGCAACGCCATGCGGCTTAAATTACCTGTCCGGGCATTCCGGAATTGTCGAAAAACTGACAGAACTAACAATTATCAACGGATGAGATTTATTTACAGATTCAAGTTTTTCTTGCGGCCTTTGTTTTGCCACAATACCATGACGGCCGTAAGACGAGTATTCATTTTTGCTAAGGTCACAGCATGGGTGATTGCTGTTTCTGCCATGCAAGGCTTAGCGGTCGACGCTTATGCACAGCGGCTCAACTTGGTGCTCAAAAACGCTTCGCTGGAAGAAGCGTTGGCCGAAATACGGAAACAGAGCAAATACATTGTTTGGTACGAAGAGCACGTATTGGACGAAAGCAAACGGATTACAATTGACGCAAAGAACGTTACACTGGAGGATGCCCTGAAGCTGGTTTTCGAGCGTCAGTCCCTGACGTATCAGATCATTGGGAAAACGATTGTTATTAAACATTCCGAAGGGGAAACCGGCGCTCCCAACCCGGTGCAGCAGGAACTCATTGAAGTTTCCGGGAAAGTCCGCCTGATGGTTAATGGCATGCCCCGTACCTCTGCCGGAATCAATATCCATGAGAAGGGACAGCGCCGGATGATAAGCACTAATTCTGCGGGTCTGTTCACCGTTAAGGTTCCCAAGGGCACGGTACTGGTATTTTCCATGGTGGGTTACAAAAGCCGCGAAATGCGGATTGATTCGGCGCAGCCCCTTGACATTGTCTTGGAAGAAGATATGAAGGATCTGGATGAGGTTGTCGTTACCGGTTATCAGACGCAGGAGCGCCGTACCATCACCGGCGCGATGGCCCAGGTAAAGGGCGCCGAGTTTGAAAATATGCCAATACAGTCGTTCGACCAGGCTATGCAGGGCCGTATGGCTGGCGTATTGGTGCAGGGAGGCTCAGGTGTACCCGGCGGACCGGTAAAAGTTGAGATTAGAGGGCAGGGCTCCATCAGCGCCGGCACACAGCCACTCTATATCGTGGATGGTGCAGAGATCAATGCCGAAGACGCCGCAGATAACATCACCGCGTCAAATCCGCTCGCTTTCCTCAATCCGGAAGATATTGAATCTATTGAAGTGCTGAAGGATGCAGCGGCGGCTTCTATCTATGGGGCACAGGCCGCGAATGGCGTGGTGTTGATCACCACCAAACAAGGAAAGGCAGGAAAGACCAGCTTTACGGCCAACTACTACAAGGGCATCACGGAGCCTATGCCGCTCATGGAGATGATGAACACCCAGCAGTACCTGAATGTACGCATGGAGGCAGTAGGCAATCTGAATCCAGACTGGTCTTACGAGCGTGTGCGCACGGAGGTGTTATCCCAAAGTCAGTTGGACGTTACGCTCACTGACGAACAGATTGCGGCCTTGCCTACTTACGATTGGCAGGGAGCAGCATTCCGTACCGGCAATACGGATAACCTTCAGCTGGTCGCCTCGGGTGGAACGGAACGGACAACATTCCGGATCTCCACATCGCTGAACAGGACGGAAGGCAATGTTGTCGCCAACGATTTCACGCGGGGAACGGTCTACCTGCGGCTTAACCACGACGTAAATAGGCGGTTAAAACTGATGATGAGTACCAACTTGAGCTCCACCGTACAGAACGGCAGCTACCGATCTTGGGGATCCTATTCGTATTTCTCTTCACCGCAATACACCGCACCGCTGATGCTCCCTTTCTTGCCGATTTACCTGGAAGACGGTTCATTTAATGCACCGATTGAACGTTTCCCGGGTAACCTGCCCTATAACGCCATTCATGTGGCAGACGTGAACACGCAGGTGGCCAGAACGCAGAACCTGTTGGGTAATTTCAGTCTGACATACGACATTACCAAAGACCTGACCTTCCAGTCAAGATTCGGGTTGAATTACCGGATTTACGATACCGAGTTTTATATAGACCCACGCACACAAGAGGCTTATGCCCGGCAGGGGTATAAATCGTTCCGGTATCAGCCGTCCACCACGTTCACTACATCCCATACCCTAGTCTACAATAAAACCCTACCCGGTGGCCATAATTTCAATGCCCTGTTGGGTGCTGAGTACCGTGACTACCATATGCAGCGCGGCGGGGGATCAGCCGAAGGTTTCCCATCCCATCAGTTCAGGTACTTGTCTTCTGCGGCAACCATTTTAAGTTTATACGAAAACAATACAGCAAACAAACGGGGTGGATTGTTCAGCCAGCTTAACTACAACTATATGAAGAAGTACATGCTTAGCGCCGTGCTCCGGTATGATGGCTCTTCACGGTTTGGAGCTAATAACCGTTTCGGCTGGTTCCCTGCGTTTTCAGCTGGATGGGATGTTTCGCAAGAAATGTTCGCACGCGATATAGAATGGATGCAGCAATTGAAATTGCGTGCCAGTTACGGTGAAACCGGAAACAGCGCCATCGGCAATTTTGCGGCCCGGGCGCTTTGGGATGGCAGCGGTTCACACGCCGGCAGACCCGGCACCGTAATGGTGCAGATGGGTAACGATGACCTGCGTTGGGAACGTAATGTCACAACCAACTTAGGATTGGATTTCTCGTTGTTCAACCGGAAGCTCTACGGTGCGGTGGATGTGTTCCACCGGCGGAGTGCCGACTTGTTAATCAGCACTCCCTTGCCATGGACCAGCGGATTTGCCGAAGTGTACCGGAATGTTGGAGAAGTGGTCAATAAAGGGCTGGAAGTGGAGCTTAACAGCAACCTTGTGCGAACCAAGGATTTCAAGTGGACGTCAAGCTTCAACATCTCATTCCTAAGGAATAAGGTCACCAAACTTTACAAAGGGATCGTTGAAGACGGTGAGGATATCGATGCACCGATAGTGGAACAGGATGTTGAAAGCCTACCCGGCAATCCAGGCATCCGATTAGGATGGCCGTTGCATACCAACTTCCGGCAGCAGTATGCCGGCGTTAACGCAGCCACGGGAAAACCCATGTGGTGGTCCGGCCACGACCGACTGAGCTATTCGCCCGGCACACAGGGTTCGGGGAGCTATACCCCTTACGGCCGTGGGAATCGCCTGTCTGACTATTTCGGTGGCTTTATTAATACGTTTACCTACAAAAACCTGGAGTTCGGTATATTCTTTCAGTATGATATGGGGCGTGAGTTATATAATAACTCTAATGGACCTTTTTACCGGAATGGCGAAACGCAGTCCAATTCAACTGCCCGGGCTTACAACCTGCGCTGGCAGGAACCCGGCCAGATCACGGCCTTCCCGCGACCAATTGACGGTGGGCGTGAGGTGCTGGCCGAGAGCATGAGCTTGGCGTCAAGCCGGTACCTGGAAGATGCTTCCTACATCCGGCTTAAGCAGTTGTCACTCAACTATAAAGTGCCGGGTAAATACACCGATCGGCTAAAGCTCAGCAATGTTGAGGTTTATGCACAAGCAACCAACGTGTTGACCTGGACCAAATGGACCGGGTATGATCCCGAGTTTTACATTGATGACAGTAACTTCTCATCCAATACGGGACAGATTCCACAGACAAGAGCGTATACTATGGGAATTAAAATGAACTTTTAAGATGAAGAATATGAAAATCTACTGCTTCAGTGCAATGATCGCAATGCTGGCCATGACGGCTTGCAATAAGCTACTGGATGTGCAACCGACCCATGCCATCGATGCCACTGAAGCCCTGAATTCTGTTGAAGCTTTTGAAACGGCTACCACCGGCGTTTATTCCATCCTGAGAAATACAGCTCAGTATGGGAGGCAGTTGATTGTTTATCCGGAATTGCTGGGTAACACGGCTGCGCATTCCGGACGGGGTACCAATTTACTGGACCTCTCAATAAACGCCAGGGGTAGCCACATGTCGCCTTGGCGCTCTGGCTATGAAGCTATTGCACAGATAAATATTATACTTGATGCGCTGGTTGATTTTGAGGGCGATGCACAATGGAAGAACGGTATTGCAGGCCAGCTCCATTTCTTGCGGGCATTGTTTTTTCATAATATGGCCAAGGTCTATGGCTACGACCCGACTGCCCGGGTCGCCTCGGCCGATAGGGGTACCGTACCGCTCAACCTGAAGCCCGTGCTCAGTATCGATCAAATCCAGAATCTGGAGCGGGCTTCCACTGAAGACCTATACCGACAACTTTACAGCGATTTGGAACTGGCTTATGATTACTTGGCGGAAACGCCGAATAGTCGGGCACCCCACGCGGTGACACAGGGGGCTGTTGCGGCATTTTTCTCCCGGGTTGCACTTTATAATGGGGATTATGAGAAAGTCATCGAAGAGGCTGAGAAGGCATTGACGTCTGGTGTGGGTACCTTTTCTTCCCGACAGTCATATTTCGCAGATTGGCGTGCCACAATACATCCCGAATCGATGTTTGAGGTAGAGTTTAAGGTGGATCAGAACGTAGGCGTTAACAATGCCATCCGGGCTGATTTTACCAACCGCGTCGATGAGGCCGCCACGGCACCTAACGGACGGGGGGTAGCGCGGGTATCGGACGACTTGTTTGCCCTGTATGAGGAGCAAGATGTACGGAAAACTTTGATATGGAAGGGACTTGGTGCTGCCAGTGACGACAACCAGATGACTAAGTTTTTCAGTCGTGGCGGAACACCTAACTTGGATAATGTTCCCGTTATCCGTATTTCAGAGGTCTACCTTAACCGTGCAGAAGCCTATGCGCGCACGGCCGGCATGGAACAGCAGGCGATGGCTGATATCAATATGATCCGTACAAGGGCGGGACTCAACCCGGTTTCTGGCCTGACCGAAGATGCACTCATCAATGAAGTACTCAAACAGCGCAGGCTGGAGCTGGCTTTTGAAGGGCATAGTTTTTTTGACTATAAGCGGTTGGGGATGGATATCGTTAAACCGAACGGACAGGTATTCGCTTTCAGCGACTACCGTGTGCTGGCACGGATACCTTGGCGCGAGTTCAATGCTAACAAAAACCTGAGACAAAACCGTGGTTATTAATTTTCGAGACACATGAGAAATATACCATACTTTTCAATAATTGCCATAGCTGTTTTTTCCTTAACTTCATGTTTTAAGGACTATGAAGAACGGTACCTTTTCACCGAAAATCGCATCGAGTTTCACGACGCCGTGATCAACTCAAACGCTTCCGGCCGCAATTATCCTTTATTGCCGGGGGTGTCACATGAAGCGGGGGTTATTGAATTTCGCGTAAACATGACCGGCCTTCAAAAGGATTACGACCGCACGATAAACTTCCGTGTGGTGCCCGAGGAGTCGACAGCCCGGGAGGGAGTCGATTACCGGTTACCTACTAACGGTACCTTCGTCATCCCCGCAAACAGCAGCTTTGGATGGGTTCAGGTCGAAATTCTGACTACTGGCAGCGGCAGTCCGCGGTTGGTGCTTGAACTGCTTACAACAGACGATGTACGGGCTATGGACGGTTACCACCGTATAGGTTTCCAGATTTTATACCCTTCTACACCGCCCAACCCGGATGAGGTTGAGGTTATAAATGACATGACTTTTTTCAAGAACCTGACATTCGGGGCTCAATCCAATCCGTCGGTGGGTAACTACATCGATATGCACACGGGCTATGCCTATATCGTTAGTGGCGCAGATGCAAACCCTGAAAAAATCGACTTTATTGTGCTTCGTTCGTCGGCGGGCACGGAACACAACATCCTGACGCCCTCCAGCGGGTCGGTAACCGCATGGGGCGGATCGAGCCATATTCCCGAGCAGTGGAATGTACGCAACGGGGGTACGTTGATGCGCTTGCCGAACCCATCAAACGAAGAACTAGCACTGTTTGAAGAAGCGGAATCCAAAGCTGATCTCATCGTGGCGTATGAACAAATTCTCGCCAACATCCAGTCGCGTCCCGGGTATAACAGCACCAATGATGGGCCATCGACCCGGATCCGGGCCGTAGGTGTTGGTGATATTCTATTATTCCGTTCGAATGACCGCGATGTGGTGAGCATGATCAAGGTGGAGGAGATGGTTCCGGGTACGGCTGGGTATCTGAAAGTACAAGCCAAAAAAGGTGGTGAAGGATAGAGCCCCTAATGAATTCAGCTATAAAAATATACAGTTATGAGGTGTACAATCATCCTATTAAATACTATAAAAGCCACGCTGTTGGCGGTATGCTGCCTCGTTGTGGCGAGCTGCCAAAAGTCAATTATCCCTAACGATCCTGCGGGTTTTGATGCAGGATCGGACCTAGCGCGGGTGGGGCTGGTGCTCCAAGGACCCGGTGTGGCCTCCGGACTGCGGCTTCTTGACCTGGGAACGGGCCAACGCTATACGTTGGCCGAAGGTACTGAGGTGCCCGAAAAAATCGATTTGGTCATGCTTTGGGGGTCGGCCTCCGGCATGAATCTGATAGCCCCCAGTAATATTGCGCGTCTCAATGAGTGGAGTGCAGGTCAAACCATCAATAATACATGGTTAGTTAAGAATACCACGACGTTTGTCAGAATCAAATCTTCTGCGACTACGCAAGCGACCTATGACGGGATTATGCGGACGGATGATTTGGCAGAGGCATATCAAAATGCGCTAAACACCGTCGAGCAGCAAGAGGGCTACCTCGAGTCTGAATACGGACCGGGGCCAGCAGTGCGGAACCTGACTGTGGGCGATCTGGTCTTTATGGAAACGGAAAAGCAAGTGCGTGCAGTGGCGCTGGTCACTAATCTGGCTACAGGTACATCGGGTTCCCTCGGATTGTCTATGAAGATTGACGTAAGTAAGCGGACGGAAATTCCTCCGGTTCCGGCAAGTGAACGTATTGAAATTTACGAGACTGAACTGGATCGGCCGGGCTACGACGAAGGTAAGCGATTCCTGGATTTTTCTACCGGAACGACCTATGATCTTTCTGCCATGACACCGCAGGAAAGGCATGCGTTCCATCACCAAGAAAAGATTGATGTGGTTTTCCTCAACAGTGCGGACAAAGGGGGCTTCAATTTCATGAGTCCTGATGACGAAGAATGGCTGGCATCGTGGTCTATCGGAAGTGACCTCAATGCCAACTGGCTGGTCAAAAATGAAGGCGTCTTCGTGAAAATGGATGCTTCCGCAAAGGCAGATTCCATCTTTTTACATTCCTACCGGAAAAGCCACCTTAGGAATGCTTTTTCCCACGCACTTGCCGAAGTAGATGGGCAGGAGGGATATGCGATAGACACGCATGGCCCTGGTAAGCATATCGGCAGCCTGAAGGTAGGCGATCTGATTTTCTTCAAGTCTGAAAGCAAACAGATTTATGTGATGGCCAAGGTGACAGCACAGGCCTCAGGAGGCGCTGGCACAATAGCGCTCGCTGTTAAAGTGGACCGTTCTGAAGAAATTGCGGTACCGCCGCCACCCGTCAGGAACCTGCGGCTCACCGGCGTAGGAGCCAGTACGGCCGACTTCATTGATTTCTCCAGTGTCGTGGTGCATAAGGAAGGCACTGCAGAATTGAATACCGCTGCAATTGACGTAGCACACCTAAGGGGCAGCAGCACGAGCCATAACTTTATTGCCATTACGAATGGGCCCGGATTCGGTGCGTGGACCGCAGCGCTACGTGCGAACATTGAGGCTTGGCCGGTCCGTAACCATGCCGAATTGATCAATCTGGGGAGCGCGGCTGAACACGTGGCGCTGTATGAGTCGTTGGATGAGAGAGATCGGGAGGCGATGGCAGCAGCATTCGAACATGCCAAGACACTGCACACGCCTACGGGCAGACTGTCGAACGTCGGTACCGGCGATATCATTTTTATCAATTCGGTAGATCGCGGAATTATCGTGGCCATTAAAGTAGTGGAGTCTAACCCGCAGGGAGGACTCGAAATCGCATTTAAAATATCTCAAAACTAAAGCTATCATGTGTAGACAATCTATATTTATCTGGCTTTTGATGTCGATATCTACGTTCTGCGGCGGAGTGACTGCCAGGGCACAGACAGACGCGAAAGTAAACCGGATCATGATCCGCTTTGGCGGACAGCACGCTGATGCCGTAGAAGGTGGATTTGCTAACTTGAAAACAGGCGAAGTATACCATTTAAATGAGGCTACTAAAAAACAAGGCGACGTCGATTTGGTGTATGCCTATGGTGAAACGACAGCCATTAATCTGATGACGCCGTCCAGTTCGAGTGTGGGATTATTTGGTTCACGCTATCGAACCCAGGTTGTTGAACGGTGGGAGGTGAAGAATAGCGGGACGCTCGTTGCGGCTGGAAATACAAAAGCATTGCGTAAATCTTTCAAAACGATCAAAACCAATAAACAACTGATTCAAAAGTACAACGCGATCGTAAAGAGCTTACCAGAACAAGACTACTACAATCAAAAGAACCATGGTCCATCGGCCCGTATACGGGAACTGGCTATTGGCGACTATGTGCTGTTCCGCTCCAGGAGCAAAGAACGTGGGATGTATGCGGTAGGAAGGGTGGTCGGTTTAGAGAAGGGGACGAGGGGTGAAGTAATGATTGATTTTAAAATCACCAAAGAGTGAATGGGGATATGACTATGACGGTTTTAAGAGTAGTTTTTTTGGCACTGGTAATAGTGCCTTGTGGCGGGGTAATCGGCCAGCCATCAAAAGGAAAGCACGTACATTATCCCGGCAAGACCTGGGAAGTTGTTGCTTCGCCGGAAGAGCTCGGCTTGTCAAAAAGCAAATTGGAGGAGGCAAAGGCATTCTCCGAAACGCTTCATACGGCTGCGGTAATGGTGGTGGTTGATGGAAAAGTTGCATACCAATGGGGTGAGGTTGACAAGAAGTTCAATACCCATTCTATCCGAAAAAGTGTAATGAGTGCGCTTTATGGGAAATATGTGCTGAACGGTACCATCGATTTGGAAGCGACCATGGCTGATTTAGGCATTAATGACGTAGAAGGGCTAACTAAAGAGGAGTTACGTGCCACCGTGCGGGACTGTCTTAAATCCCGCTCTGGCGTTTATCATCCGGCATTATATGAGACCGAGGGCATGAAAAGAAGAAAGCCCGAACGGCATACGCACCGTGCGGGAACGTTTTGGTATTATAACAATTGGGATTTCAATGTGCTCGGGACAATTTTTGAGCAACTGACGCAGCAATCGCTCTTTGAGGCCCTCCAGCGGGATATCGCCGGCCCCATCGGAATGGAGGATTATCAGCCAGCTGATGGAAAATACATAAGCGGCAAGGCTTCTATGCATAAAGCTTACCCGTTTCATGTGTCGGCCCGAGACCTTGCGCGGTTTGGTTGGTTGATGCTTAACAATGGGAAATGGAACGATCTGCAGGTGATTGATAGTACCTGGGTGCATGAAACGACTCGCTATTATTCAGACGCTACGCTCTATGGGCGTTCGGGTTATGGCTACCTCTGGTGGGTGGCGCGAAATCATACCAGGCATCCGCATTTGTCGCATGCGGAAGTCCCGGAAGATTCTTATTCGGCTAAAGGCGCCCGTGGCCAGCATCTCTTGGTGATACCTGAATATAATATGGTCATCGTTCACCGTGTCAATACCGACGTGAAAGGCAATTCCGTGTCGGGAGGTGATATAGGCCGGTTATTCAAAATAATCTTGGATGCCAGAATAATATAATGTTATTTAGATACTTTAATAAACAAATTATGATAAAGCGATTGTTAGTCCTGGCGTGCGGCGTAATGTTGCATGCTGCGCTCTTGGTAGCGAAAGATAATCCAACATTGGATATTCTGATAAGAAATGCTTGGGTCTTCGACGGTACAGGCAGTGATTCCGTACAGGTTGATGTAGGTATTAGCGGTGAACGTATTGTGTTTATCGGTCGGGCTGAAGCAGCGATGCAGGCCGAGCGCGAAATCGATGGAACGGGATTGTACCTTTCTCCCGGATTCATTGATCCTCATACACACCAAAATGGCCGATTATCAAGCGAAAATGCCCAAACCCGAGCACTGCTTCGTTGCTTAAGGCAGGGAGTAACCACTATCTTTGCTGGTAATGACGGTTCCGGACCGTTGCCCATCGGGGAAACATTGCGTCAATGGGAAATGGAAGGTATAGGCGTCAATGCCGCTCTTTTCGTGCCGCACGGCTCGGTTCGCGCGGCGGTGATGGGGTATCGTAACATTGGTGCTTCGCCTGACCAGATAGAGCGTATGAAGGGGTTGGTAGAAGCTTCAATGAAAGAAGGTGCATTTGGCTTGTCAACGGGATTGTTTTATACACCGGGCTTTTTCTCTACAACTGATGAGGTGATTGAGTTGTCTAAGGTAGCGGCAGCCTATGGCGGTGTGTATGACACTCATCAAAGGGATGAGGGGTCACAGAATATCGGCGTTATCAACTCCGTGAAAGAAGTGCTTGAAATCGCAGAAAAAGCTGCTATTCCGGTTCATTTTTCGCATATCAAAGTTTCCGGGAAACCTTCCTGGGGCAAAAGTGAGGAGATTATCCGCATGGTGGAAGAGGCCCATCGGAAAGGCCTGAAGGTAACAGCAAATCAGTATCCTTATTTGGCGTCACGTACAGGGCTGGGATCTGCCTTGGTGCCTGCCTGGGTGCGCGATGGTGGTACATCGGCCATGCGGCAACGGTTCAAAGACGAAACGCTACGCGACAGCATCTTACGTGGCATCGCTGAGAGCATCGAGGTGCGAACGGGTACAGCAGACCTGTTGTTTTTGTCTATCCCGTCAGACACTTTTCTCAACGGTAAATCCGTTGGAGAAATTGCGGGTATCTGGGGTGTCAAGCCAGAAGAAGCCGTTCTTCGTATCCTTGCAGAAAAGTCACCTTCTGTCCATTCGTTCAGTATGTCAGAAGACGATCTGCTTAACTTTATGCGGCAGCCCTGGGTGATGGTTGGATCCGACGGTGGTGGAGGGCACCCACGTGCTTTTGGCACCTTCCCGCGGGTATTGCGGCGCTATGTGTTAGATAAAGGTGTGCTGTCGCTGGCTCAAGCGATTCATAAATCTTCCGGACTTACTGCCGAGACGTTCAACGTTAAACAGCGGGGCTTTATCAAACAGGGTTATTACGCAGATATTATCCTTTTTGATCCGAAGACCATACAAGATAACGCCACCTTCGACGACGCAGAACAAATGGCCTCAGGCGTCTCTTACGTGATAGTCAATGGTAAACTTACGATTGACAATGGAAAATACACGCAGGTGCTTGCCGGAAAGGCGCTGAGATTAAATGAAGGTGCTGAATGATAGCGGTAAAGCACAATTGGTGGCTGCTCATATTTTTATTGCTCGGCATCCAGCGATCGTACGGTCAGCCTGATATAGAAAGCAGACTGTTACGGATACTGGATGAAACCCAAATCCCCGGTATACAAATCGCGCATCTCAAGGATGGTCAAATACATCACTACAACATCGGGGAAGCGGTATATGGCGCTCGCAAAGCGGTCTCCCGGAATAGTGTTTTTCAGACGGCTTCGTTAAGCAAAGTGGTGTTTGCCTATACCGTATTGCGGCTGTATGATAAAGGCCTGTTGGATTTGGATAGGCCTTTGCTGGAATACATGCCGTACGAACGGCTGCGTAACGAACAAAGGGGCAATCGGATGACCGCACGAATGGTGCTTAACCATACGACCGGTTTACCTAATTGGCAGGTCAGCACATCCAATCCGAACTGGAAAACCAGCGAACTGAAGGCCGCTTTCGAACCGGGGGCGCATTACCGTTATTCCGGCGAAGGGTTTTATTGGTTACAGCTCGTTGTGGAACACCTTACGCAAAAGAACTTGCAGCAGGTAGTGGAAGAAGAGGTGTTTGAACCGTTGAGATTGAAGCATAGCAGTTACGTTTGGGTTAACCGTATGGAACGGAACGCTGTGGTAGGGCACAAAGGGCTTGAACCTTATGGGCTTCGGAAAACGAGACATGCGAACGCAGCCTTTTCGCTCCGGGCAACGGCCAGCGATTACCTTCGTTTTGTCACGGAGGCGTTGATTAAGGGAAAGGGCCTGAAGCCGGAGACGCATAAAATGATGTTGGCCAAGTCAAGTTCGGGGCAACCAGCCGATAAAGTCGGTGAAGCGTATGAACATCTTAGTTTCGGCTTGGGCGTTTTGTTGCAGGAAAACGAACGGGGCAAAGCGGTTATTCATACGGGGTCCAATCCTGGTTTCCGTAATTTTTTTATTGCCTATCCGGATACCGGAGAAGCGTTAGTTTGCTTTACCAATAGTACAAACGGTGAAAAGATCAGAGAAGAAGTCGCCCGTATCCTATTAGGTAATCAGACGTTTTGGTTTACTCAACGTTAAAAAATGATCACGGTTATGAAGCGTAAGCTATTCGTTTATCAATCAATTATATTTTCGTTTATTGTCGTTTGTAGCCAAACCTTGGCGCAGACCGCAACCTCGGCTGGCTTGGCGCCCCAGCATTGGAAAGCCGGAGATATCTATGCAGATGAGCATCGCTGGAACACTTGCCATGTAGGAGATATGCCGCTGGTAATCAGTGTCCCCCACGGAGGTCGGCTCAAACCCAGTACGTTACCGGATCGTCAGTGCCTCGGAGTGAAAGGTATCGACCGAAATACCATGGAGCTGGCCGAAGAAATTGAGCAGGCATTTATCCGGCAATATAATAAACGCCCTTATATTGTCTTTACACATCTGCATCGTAGTAAAATCGATCAAAACCGCGATTTTGATGAGGCTACCTGTGGCAATGAAGCGCTGCGAAAGGTGTGGGAAACTTTTCACCGGTATATAGACACGTGTTTAGCTGATGCTGTCCAAAAACATGGATATGCCCTGTATATCGACTTACATGGCCACGCACATCCCAATCAACGACTGGAGTTGGGATATTTGATTGGATCTAAATCGATGGAAACGCTGTATAAATCGGAAGACGGTGCGCAAGCAGCGTTGGGCCACAAGACGTCCATGCGTAGCGTTGCTATCAACAATGGTATGGATGTGCGTGAATTACTGTTTGGTGACAATGCTTTTGGTACGTTGCTGCAAAATGCCGGAATTGCTGCTACGCCCAGCAAGCAAGACCCTTATCCGGTGGAAGGCGAGAAATTTTTTTCCGGCGGTTACAACACACGGAGGTACACATCCGGCAGTCATCCGAATGTATTTGGCTTTCAGATAGAATGCCACTTCAAGGGGGTGCGAAGCGAGGAAGACATCCCGGGGTTTGCTAAGAAATTCGCCGAGGTGACTGTAGCTTATTTGAATCGGCTGAGGCTTCCGAAAACTCCGTGAAGTTTTAGTGCACATGGAGCAAAGCTGGTGACATAATTTAATTGGAGTATATGAAGGAAGATGCCATCAAAAAGATTCAGATAAACTACATGTTTCAAATCGCATTGTTGCCGCTGTTTTTCTTGCTGGTGCAGTGCAAAAAAGATGACGGTGACGACGGTGCTCCGCAACCGCCGGTAGCCCATCATTGGCAAGCCGGCCAAGTATTTTTCGATGAGCCGCGGTGGACGGAATGCGTTGTAGGTGATATGCCTTTGATCATTAGCGCGCCGCACGGTGGTGCCGTGCGTCCGGCACACGTGCCGGACCGGACGTGCCCCAACGCTACGGTTGGAACGGATTTATACACAATGGAACTGGCCCGTGATATCGCCGAGGAGCTATACCAGACCTATGGTGTTCGGCCGTACTTAATTATCAATCACCTGCACAGGATTAAAATCGACCAAAACCGTGAAATCAATGAGGCTACCTGCGGAAACGAAGAAATGAAGGTGATCTGGCACAACTTCCATCATTATATTGATACGGCTTTGGCAACGGCGGTAAATAAGTTCGGACGCGCACTGTATATTGATTTGCATGGTCATGCGCATGAAAAGCATCGGCTGGAGTTGGGATACCGGCTCAATGCAAGCGATTTAGGTCATGTATACACCAATACGAATATAACCGCGTTGACGGCCAAATCTACACTGGTCAATCTTGTTGGCATGGCCCCTTCGTTTAATCTACGTGATTTGATTATCGGCGATCATGCGTTTGGCACCTTGATGGCCAACGAAGGAGTGCCTTCAGTACCGAGTAAACAAGACCCGTACCCCATGTCCGGGGAACCTTTTTTTAACGGAGGATATAACTCAGACCGATATACATCGGTCCACTATCCCGGTGTATATGGTTTCCAGATTGAGTGCCAC
The DNA here is from genome assembly GCF_900112315.1 of Parapedobacter composti. Classification (GTDB taxonomy): domain Bacteria; phylum Bacteroidota; class Bacteroidia; order Sphingobacteriales; family Sphingobacteriaceae; genus Parapedobacter; species Parapedobacter composti. Next base: position 546,213 of record NZ_FOLL01000001.1, read on the forward strand.
CGCCCAGGTGTGCGGAACCCGGAAGATCGGCCCGAATTTGCGAAGAAATTTGCCAAAGTGGTAGTGGATTTCTTGGAAAAGACCAAACCTTAATAAATAGCTTAACAGACTAAACAAATATAATCGAAAAGGAACCGACGATGAATAAACTTGCTTCACTGCTGTCAATCTTTTTTTTGGCTTTTGGATGCGGCCAGAACAATCGTATACAGATAGATGCATATGATTATGACATTACTAAGAAAGTCACTGTCCCTCATGCCGCCGTGGTCAGCGCCCATCCGCTGGCCAGTGAGGTGGGGCTTGCAATCTTGAGAAAAGGAGGTAACGCGGTGGATGCGGCTATCGCTACGCAATTTGCTTTGGCCGTTGTGTACCCCAACGCGGGTAATCTGGGTGGAGGAGGATTCCTGGTATTGCATCGGCAAAATGGAGAAAACATTACGTTCGATTTCCGCGAACGCGCTCCTGGAAATGCATCGCGCGATATGTACCTCGACGAACAGGGCGAGGCTGTCAGCACCTTGAGCCGCGATGGACACCTCGCAGCCGGGGTACCCGGAACGGTGGCGGGTGCGTTCGCATCGCACGACGCATACGGGCGGCTGCCAATGGCTGAACTGATCCAGCCTGCGATTGAGCTGGCGGCGAAAGGTTTTGCCATCACCGAGCGCGAAGCAAGGGGTTTGAACCGGACAAAAGGGGATTTCGAAAAATACAACACCAAACGTCCCGCCTTTGTCAAGGATGGCGATTGGAAGGAAGGGGACACGTTGATACAGACCGATCTGGCCCGGACACTGGAGCGGATACGGGATCTTGGGCAAGCCGGATTTTACGAAGGGGAGACCGCCGATCTCATAGTTGCTGAAATGACGCGCGGCGGCGGTATCATCAGCCATCAGGATTTGAAAGATTACCGCGCCGTACAACGGGACCCCATTACATTTGATTACCGGGATTACCGCATCGTCACCATGCCACTGCCGTCCAGCGGCGGCGTTATGATGCAACAGATGCTGGGCATGCTGGAAGCGCATCCGATAGGACAGTACGGGTACGGTACATCAGAAGCTGTGCAATTGATGATTGAGATAGAACGCCGTGCCTATGCCGATCGTACCGAGTATATGGGCGATCCTGATTTCGTGGAGGTACCGGTACACAGACTGGTAGACAAGCAGTACCTGGCGGAGCGGATGAGCGATTATAGTCCGCTGAAAGCTACGCCGAGCGTAGCGGTGCAGGCCGGAGTATGGCAGGAAAGCGAGGAAACCACCCACCTCTCTGTAGTGGACGAAGAAGGTAACGCGGTAGCTGTAACAACAACCTTGAACGGTGCGTATGGCAGCCGTGTGGTGGTTGGCGGGGCTGGTTTCATTTTGAATAACGAAATGGACGACTTCAGCGCCAAACCGGGGGTGCCCAATAAGTTCGGGCTGCTGGGTACTGACGCTAATGCGATAGCACCGGGCAAGCGGATGCTCAGCTCCATGACACCCACTATCGTGCTGAAAGATAATGCACCTTATCTTGTGCTGGGCACCCCGGGCGGCTCAACCATCATTACTTCCGTTTTCCAGACACTGGTGAACATCCTGGATTTCGGCCTGAGCGTGGAAGAGGCGGTGAACAATCCCAAATTTCATCACCAGTGGCAACCGGATGTAGTTTATGTGGAAAGGGACTTTTCTGCGGAAACCCGCGCTAAGCTGATGACGATGGGATACCAGTTTACCGAGCGTGCGCCAATAGGCCGCACCGAGGTGATACGGATAACTGAATCAGGGGTGGAGGCCGTAGCCGATAAACGGGGCGACGATAGTGCCGCCGGGTATTAATGGTGCATATTATTATCTTTGACCCTGAGCAGCGTCAAGACTATGCAGGCTATTAAGTGATATTGCAATAACATGATAGGAATAGTAGGGGGAGCCGGCCCGTTGGCTGGCGTCGATCTGTTGAAGAAAATCATTGAGGAAACCAACGCGCGTACCGACCAGGATCACCTCCCGGTAACGTTGCTGTCTGTACCCGAAGATACGCCGGATAGGACGGCGTACCTCCTGGGTCGGGAAAAGAACAACCCGGCGTATCCCATCAGCCAATTGTTTCTCCGTTTGGAAGCGATGGGCGCCGTTGTGGCCGCTATTCCCTGCAATACGGCGCACGCAGCTCCCATTTTCGGTACCATAAAGCAGGAGCTGGGGAAAGCGAACAGTAAACTGCGGCTCCTAAGTTTGATCGAAGAAACCGTTACCGCGATAAAAAATGGTATCGCAGCAGGCGGCAAAGTGGGGGTGCTTTCTACCACCGGTACCTATAAGGCCGGGGTATACCGCGAAGCACTCCAGGACAAACAGTTGGAGGTGATCGAGCTGAATGAGGTGTGGCGCGAACGTGTGCACAATGCAATCTATAATACGGCATACGGTATCAAGGCGTTTTCTTCTCCGGTGAATAAGCTGGCGGTCAATGAGCTTACCAAGGCAATGAACGAACTCATCAGGAAAGGGGCAGATGCCGTTATCTTAGGCTGCACGGAAATTCCGCTTGCCATAACGAACCCCTATTACAAGGGGATTCCATTGATTGATCCCAGCCGTATCCTCGCGCGATCGCTTATCCGGGCACTGGATCCTTCAAAACTAAAAACCACTTGATATGAAACATAAAATGAGCGTCTTTGCTGCGCTATGGCTGTTTTCAGCCCTGCTGGCCACGGCCCAGGAGCGGGGCAGGGCAAGGGACTTTGGGCTGATTACGGGCATCCTTCCCACGGGAAAATGGAATGCCATTACGGATGTACCGGGCGTATCGGTGGGACATAAAACGCTGTTAAGCGGTGATTCCGTGCGGACCGGCGTAACGGTAATTTTGCCCCACCAAGACAATATCTTCCAGCAAAAGGTACCTGCCGCCGTATACGTAGGGAATGGCTTCGGGAAGTCAATGGGGCTATCGCAAATTGAAGAGTTGGGTAATCTGGAAACACCTATTGCTCTTACCAATACGCTCAGTGCGCCCACCGTGGCCAATGGCTTACTCGATTATATGCTGGGGCTACCCGGCAACGAGAACGTACGATCGGTTAATAGCGTAGTAGGAGAAACCAATGACGGATACTTGAATGATATCCGGGGCAGGCATGTTGCCCCGAACGATGTATCAGATGCCCTGCGCACAGCATCGAGCGGCCCGGTAGCTGAAGGCAATGTGGGGGCCGGTACGGGTACGCGTGCCTTGGGCTTCAAAGGCGGAATCGGTACAGCGTCGCGGATACTTCCCCCATCAAAAGGGGGCTATACCGTAGGTGTGTTGGTGCAAAGCAATTTCGGTGGCGTCTTGCAGATTAACGGCGCACCGGTAGGACGGGAATTGCATAATTTTTATATGATGGAAGAAGGGCCTTATGTCGCCGATGGCTCTTGCATGATTATCATCGCCACGGACGCTCCCTTGTCTGCCCGTAACCTGAAACGCCTTGCACGGCGGTCGTACCTGGCTTTCGGGGCGGTAGGCTCGTTTTCATCCAATGGTAGCGGCGACTATTCCATCGCCTTTTCGGTTCATCCGGATACATTTATTCCCCACACATCGAAAGAGCCTGTCCACATGACGCCCGATTTACGAAACGATGAGCTGTCTCCGCTGTTCCTGGCGGTGCTGGAAGCTACGGAAGAGGCAATCTATAACTCTTTGTTTATGGCCGCAGACATGGAGGGGCACCGTGGCCATGTGGTAAAGGCATTACCCATAGACCGTACGCTTGAAATACTTAAGAAATACCGGGCACTGCATCAGGATACGTTGCCGAAGGCATCTCCGAAGTAGGAGAACGCCTGTTTGTCAACAAAGCTGTTACGATTTATTCATTAAACCTTGACGCTATTGCTGCCGTCTTACTGGCAAAGGGAGTTTGAAAGCGGTATGTTTCAACTAAAAGGTAGGACTATGAAAAAGCTAATCATCTATGTCGTTGCCATCCTGTTTGGCGCGGTGGCGACGACCGAAGTAAACGCCCAGGGCAGGGGCAACGATCGCCGTGTCAAAAGTAAGAAGGAGTATGTCAAATACCATGAAAAACGCCAGAAAGCGGCGTATAAACGTGACAAGGAGATTGCTAAGTCATATCAGGCTTATTACAAAACGCGTGAAAAGGCCTACCGGGATTATGTTAAACGCCAGCATAAGCGTTACCGCGACCACGACAAATGGTACTATGACAAGCGATTCCACCGCCGTACAGAATACGTTTATTTCCCGGCATACCGCACGTATTACGACCCGTACCGCCGGGGATATGTTTACCGGCATAGGAATGCGTGGGTATTCGCCCCAACGATGCCGTCTTTTTTGGTGGGCGTTAACCTGGGTAATGTGAATGTACAATTTATGGCAAATCTGCCGATATAATGGATGCATGGAGCACTGGATTTGATGTAGTGATGCGATAGGAAGCGGGGTATGCCACAGGCTGTCCCGCTTTTTTTGGTAATAGACGGTGTTTGTAAAAACAGTGCAATTTAACTAAGTTTGGCCGTAATATACGGCAATACGCATTTACGATGTCTACAATCCTCATTAAAGCAGCCACCGTGGTCAACGAAGGCCAGATGTCCACGCAGGACGTACTGATTGCGGATGGCTTCATTCAAAAGATAGGGCCGGCGCTCAATGCGCCCGCAGCCACTGAAATCAATGCAGAGGGATTGGTATTGCTGCCGGGCCTGATTGATGATCAGGTGCATTTCCGTGAGCCGGGGCTTACATACAAGGCGGATATATGGCATGAGAGCCGTGCCGCGGTAGCCGGAGGCACCACGTCATATATGGAAATGCCCAACACCGTGCCCAATACGCTGACGCAACAATTGCTACAGGATAAATACGCTATTGCAGCCCAGCAATCGTTGGCCAACTATTCTTTTTATATGGGAGCGGCAAACGATAACTTGGACGAAGTACTGCGCACCAACCCAAGGGAGGTGTGCGGCGTCAAAGTGTTCATGGGATCATCCACGGGTAATATGCTGGTTGACGACGAGTATACCCTGGAAAGCCTGTTTACCCGTTCGCCCATGCTGATTGCTACACACTGTGAAGATGAAGTGACGATTAAGCAGAATCTTGCCTTGTATAAGGCCCTGCATGGCGATGATTTAACCGCTGATATGCATCCCCTTATCCGGTCGGCCGAGGCCTGCTACATCTCCTCGTCCCGGGCAGTCGCGCTGGCGAAAAAGCACGGTACAAGACTGCACATCCTGCACATTTCCACAGCTAAGGAAACGGAGTTGTTCGACAGCGGAATCCCCCTGGAACAGAAACGGATCACGGCTGAAGCGTGTGTGCATCACCTCTGGTTCAGCGATGCGGACTATGCGGAGAAAGGAAACCTGATTAAATGGAATCCCGCCGTGAAAACCGCTGCCGACCGGGAGGGCGTACGACGTGCCGTATTGGATGGCCGTATTGATGTCATCGCTACTGATCATGCGCCGCATACCATAACGGAGAAATCTCAACCTTATGCCCACGCTCCCTCCGGAGGCCCATTGGTGCAGCATGCCTTGCAAGCGCTGTTAGACATGTACCACAGCGGCACGTTTACGCTGGAAGAACTGGTGCAGAAGACGGCGCATAATACGGCCGTATGCTTCCAGATCGATAGGCGGGGTTTTATCCGCGAAGGGTATTGGGCAGATTTGGTACTCGTGGATCTGAATAAACCTTATACGGTAAGCAAACACAATATTCTTTCCAAATGCGGATGGTCCCCCTTTGAAGGGCATACATTCAAGTCTTCCGTCCTGTATACCATCGTTTCGGGCAACTTGGTATATGCTTCCGGGCAACTGCTGGAAAAAGGGAGTGGTCAGCGGCTGTTGTTCAACCGATAGCTGAGTCATCAACGTTATATGGATAAACGGACGTTCATCAAAACGCTGGGGTTGGGGATTGCGTCCCTGCCCGTGGCAAAGGCGGCGCAGAGCTTGGAGACAGTCCGCCGGCCTGCTATACTGCCACCTACCATCCGCAGAGGCGATACCGTAGGTATTATCACGCCTTCATCACCGCTGGTGGATAAGAAGGGATATGCTATCGCCGACAGGAACTTCATGGTGTTGGGGCTCCGCGTGAAGTGGGGCCGGCATGTAGGCAATCGTTATGGCTATTTGGCCGGTACAGACGAGGAGCGGTTGGCCGACCTCCATGGCATGTTTGCCGACGCGGATGTGAAAGCCATCGTTTGCCTGCGGGGCGGTTCGGGCGCGGCACGGTTACTTGATAAGCTGGATTATGACCTTATTGCACGTAACCCGAAGATTTTTATGGGGTATAGCGATATTACGGCGTATCATCAGGCCATTACTACCCAAACAGGACTTCTTACGTTCCATGGTGCCGTGGCGAACAGTCTATGGACACCGATGGTCATCAACCAATTCGAGCAACTGTTTTTCGAAGGGAACCTGCCGGAATATCGGGATGAGCTGGAAAATATCCGCACGATTACGCCCGGAACGGCCGAAGGGCGCCTGTTGGGCGGCAACCTCACGGTATTGACCGGCATAGCGGGATCCCGGTATTACCCGGATTTTGAAGACGGCATCCTTTTTGTCGAGGATATCGGGGAAGAGCCATACCGGATCGACCGGATGTTCAGCCAGTTGGCATTGTCTGGAGCCCTACAGAAAATAAAGGGCTTTATTTTCGGCCAGTGTACAGATTGTGAAGCAGAACACCCGGACAGATCGCTGACCTTGGAACAGGTGCTGGACGATTATATCAAGCCCTTAGGTATCCCTGCCTATCAGGGCGCACGTATCGGGCATATCGATGAACAGTTCATCATGCCTATTGGAGCCCGTGTGCGCATGAATGCGAGCGCGGGAAGTATCGCGGTGTTAGGAGAGATCTTTGCAAAGGAATAACTATGAAATATTGGGCTTATTTGTTCGGGTTGGTACTTGCTTCGGCTGCATGCCGGGGTATTGGGCAAAATACGTACAATGATGTGCCGGATACGGCCATGTTGGCCAAGGCGTTTGAAACCTATCGGGAGCCTGCCATTGTGCATCGGCGTTTTAAGCACGCGGATATCGAGCCGCTGATACTTAAGCGCCGGGACGGCGGTGCGTTTGAAGTGACGCAATTAGGTGTGTCAGTGCTGAAAAAGGCTATCTACCAGGTGAAGTACGGTCAGGGCCCCAAGAAGGTGATGCTGTGGTCGCAGATGCACGGCAATGAGCCTACCGCCACCATGGCGCTGATGGACATTTTCAATTTCCTGGAAGGTGCAGGCGATGGGATGGATAACCTGCGCAACCTGCTCAAGGAACAAACAAGCATTTATTTTATTCCGATGCTGAACCCGGACGGAGCTGATATATATAACCGGCGCAATGCGATGGACGTGGATCTGAACCGTGACGCGCGGGCCGGAGCCACGGTTGAAGGGCGTATCCTGCTGGAAGCAGCTAAGCGTATACAACCCAGCTATGGGTTCAATCTGCATGACATGAACATCTATTACAATGTGCCCGGTACGCCCAACCCCGTGACCATCGCATTGCTCGCCCCGGCATATAACGCTGAGCGCGACATTAATGAAGTGCGTGGTAATGCCATGAAGATCGCCGTGGGGATGAATCGGATCTTGCAGGGCTACGTGCCTGACGGGGTTGCTAAATACGACGATACCCACTCGCCGAGGGCCTTCGGGGACAATTTCCAAAAGTGGGGCGCCAGTACAGTACTGATTGAAGCGGGTGGCTATAAAGGTGATCCCGAAAAGCAATTTATCCGTAAGCTTAACTTCATTATCATCCTGAATGCCCTGATTGAAATTGCACAGGGCAGTTATGCCCAATACGATATCGCGGAATATGAGGCGCTCCCTTTCAGTGATTCGAAACTGTCCGATTTGCTTTTGCGTAACGTCGGTGCATCGCGCGATTCCATTGATTACAAGGTAGACCTCTCCATCAATCGTGACGAACACACGGTTGAAAGCGACTATTACGTGCGTTCACGGATTACCGATATAGGCGATTTGAAGGAGAACTATGGTTATGTGGACTTTGACGCGGATGGCTACCATTTTATGCCGGGCAATGTTTACCCCAAGGTAGTGAAAGGAGTCGGTGATATATCCCCTGAGCAGGCCATGGAATGGCTGCGCCAAGGCTACTATGCCATCCAGGTTGCCAATGCGCCGGAAAATAGACATCACAGCCTGCCGCTCATGATTTTTAGCGGACGCGCCCCCACACCGGCAAGTCCGAACCTGGGAAGAGACGCCAACTTTTTCCTGGCTAAAGATGGCAAGCCGGCTTATGCAGTCATTAACGGTTACCTCATCGATCTTTCTTCACCGCCCAATGAGACGTTCAAGAACTATGTTTGGTGATAGTGACCTGTTGGATACGGGGAATCTCTTCAGGGCTTAGCGTAAAATGAACGGCAATGTCATGGTGTTCGCCCACGATGATAAAGGTGCCTCGTAAGTTGTTTTCCGCAACGATTTCCTGCAGGCCGGTGATCTTGCCGGCCGTAGCGAACATCGCTTGGCTTTCTTTGCGAAGCATATGGATATCGTTATCCAGGAAGAAATTAGTGGCAAAAATTTCACTGGTTTCGGCCCCTTCCCAGTGCGGTAAGAACCGCACCAGTTCATTTTGCCGCTGTTTAAGCACCGTACTTACAGGAATTTGCCGAGCGGTGATACCCGATAGGCGGATAATCGCTCCGGCTACTTGGTTATTAATGGTAGTAGCTGGTGCGTAGGTGACATTGCTGAAAGACACGATACCCAGCCCGTGATCGGGCAAAATTAACCAGTTGCAGCCAAAGCCGGGCAGGCCGCCGCTATGGCCTACGGTCGTTATCCCGTTGCAGTCATGCGTCCAGCGTAACCCGTACCCGTATGCCGAAGTTACAGGGCAGCCGTTAACGTCCGTCAACCGGTTGAAGGTCCATGGCTGCTGCATTTCCCGCAACGACGAACGTTTCAGCGGTCCATCGTCGGTATCGTCCCGTGCCGGCCAGGCATCGAGGAAGAACGCTACGTAACGAGCAAAATCTTCAAGTGAACACGATAATCCGCCCATCGCGCCGTACGCGCCGTCATCCAGCATGGGTTGCTTAATCCATTGACCGTCCGTCCAGCGATAACCATGAGCCAGTAAGCCATCGGGCACATCCGTATATGCCCAATAGCTGTTATGCATCCCCAATGGCGTAAACAGGTTGGCTTTGATATAGGCATCATACCGCTGCCCTGTTATCCGTTTGATGACTTCTCCTAACAAGGCATAGCCAGTATTACTGTATTCGTAGGTAACACCCGGGGCATTTGAAAACGAAAATCCGTTTCGGATAAGTTCGGCAAATTCTTCATCACTGATGTCCAATTGCCGGTCGCCCCAAGGGTTATCCTCCGGAAATCCACCCATATGGGTAAGCAAATGCCTGATGGTGATCTTCGGTGCATCGGCCGTCAGCATGCGTTGCGCGCCAAATTCGGGGATATAGCGTTCCAGTGCATGATCTAAATCCAGTTTTCCCGCATCGCGCAGTTGCAGAATCGCGGCCGCAACAAAACTTTTCGTCATAGAGGCTGCCCGGAATACGGTGTGCGGAGAAACGGGAATCTGCCGTTCAATATCTGAATAGCCCCACGTGCCCTGATGGACAACCTCGCCGTTATAGACAATGGCATAAGCTACGCCCGGCGAATGGTACTTAACTGCGAATGCTTGGTAAATACTGTCGATGGCGGGGATGCTTCGCTTAAGTGCCGCCATGGACGCGTCTGCCTGTTGTGAAAAAACAAACCCGGGAAAAGCAAAAAGCATGAAAAAAAAACAGCGGATGGTATGATTGCGCTTAGTAGCCATAGTAACCGATTGAATAGGATCAAAGGTAGTTATTATCCGGCTAACTTGTATTAAACCGGAGATTCCTGTGCTGGCGGCCAAATCATATCAGCGGGATGATGAATTTTAGTATAACGGTTGAATTCATTAACTATCGCCAAATTGGCATGATGAAGGCTTCTATCAAGCGGCGACAATTCCTTTATCGGGTTAGATTTTGATAACTTTAGCCCATTACTTTTATAAATCTATCGGCTATGTTGAAAGTTATTGGTACGATTTGTTCGGTAGTTGTCTGCGCGCATACATTGGCGCAGGAGGCTGGCCAAGATAAGACTTATCGGGCAGATAAGGGGCCGGACGAACTGGTGTTAAAGAACCCGCAGGGCAGGGCGTTGCTGACATACCGGTATACCGTTAAAGCGCCTCCTCAGGGAGTAGATCCGGCATATGGCCGCGCGGGGTATATCCACCCGCTGCAGACCCCGTCTGGCAAAGTGCTTACCACCATCCAGCCCGCCGACCACTATCATCACTACGGGTTATGGAATCCCTGGACACGTGTGGAATACCGGGGAAAGTTATATGACCTTTGGAATATAGGCGACAAAAAGGGTACCGTGCGCTTCGTCAAATTTGAAGATATCTTCCACGATAAAGGGAAGGCCGGCTTTGAGGCGGTGCATGACCATGTCATTTTTGATGGCAGCGAAGAAACCGTGATAATGAAGGAAAACTGGCGAATCACGGTTTCTCAATTGGATTCCGGTCGTTATCAGTGCGATATACGGTCCGTCTTGCGGCCGGCTACAACAGCCGACGTTGTACTTAAAGAATATCGTTACGCCGGTTTAGGTTTCAGGGCCACGCCCGAATGGACCAATACCAATAGCGAAGTGCTCACTTCAAGTGGCAAATCCCGTAAGGACGCTGATGGATCGCTTGAGCGCTGGGCTATGGTGTCGGGTAAACTGGGAGATGGCCGAGGTGGAATACTCTTTCTTTCCCATCCCGATAATTATAATGCACCTGAACCAATACGGGTGTGGCCTGAAGACGCTAACGGCGGACGGGGCGACCAGTTCTTCAACTTTTCGCCCACCAAGAATAAAGACTGGACCTTAGAAGCTGGAAGATCTTATACATTACACTATCGCTTAATTATTTTTGATGGCAGCCTGTCGGCCGAAGAAGCCGAACAGCTGTGGCAAACTTTTGTAACCAGATGAACAGAACATTATTGCTTTTACAACGACTAACACGCGCAGGACTATTAGCGCTTGCGGTGCTGCTTTCCCTTTCGCCCATGCTGTATGCTCAATCTGTCAATTGGAAGCGGGTAAAGATACTGGTGTACACCAAGAATGGACCGGGATATGTGCATGACAATATCGAGAATTCGGTAATCGCTTTAAAGGAATTGGGTGAGCAGCATGGGTTTGCAGTAGATGCAACGGATGATCCAGCCGTGTTTACGGATCAGAATCTTAAGCAATACGATGCCTTGGTGTTTTCAAACACCAACAATGATGTCTTTGACACTGATGCACAGCGGGTAGCCTTGATGAGGTATATCCAAGCCGGTGGAGGGTTCGTGGGTATCCACTCCGCTTCGGGCACCGAGCGCAAATGGAAGTGGTTTAAGCAATTGCTTGGCGCCACGTTTTATTGGCATGACAAATTCCAGCCTTTTACCGTGAATGTCGTTGATGCCAAGCATCCATCGGTAAAGCACCTGCCCAGAAAATGGGTGCGGGTGAAGGGCGATGAATTTTACTACCTGAAACAATTGAATGTCAACCTTCATGTGGTTGCCGTGAATGATGCGACGACATTGAAGGGCGAAGATTCCCGCCGCTTGGATACGTTCGGCGATGTGTTCCCTTCGGTGTGGTGCCACGGGTTTGACGGTGGCTGGTCGTGGTACACTTCACTCGGGCATGACAAGGCGGATTATATGGATGAGGAGTTCAGGCAGCATATCCTGGGCGGCATTGAATGGGTGGTGTCAAAGGGCGGTAAGCGCGACTACCGTAAAGCATATGCAACCCATCCTACGGATGAAGTTATTGAACGTTGACCAAATATTTCTCTAAATAGTGTTATCATGGATAAGAAGCAGTTGAATAGACGGACATTTATCAAGCAAGCAGCAGGCGGAACGGCTTTGCTGGCCGCAGCGGCGGCATTCCCCACCATCGTACCCGCGTCGGTATTCGGAAAAAACGCTCCGAGTAACCGTATCCATATCGGGCAAATCGGCTTTGGCCGGATAGCCAAGAGCCATGATCTTCCGGAAGTGCTGAAGCACGACTATGTGCGAGTGGTGGCTGTATCGGATGTGGATAGTAGGCGGCTGGCCATGGGCAAGGAGTGGATAGAAGGAAGGTATGCTGAAAAAAACGGGGGGCGATCGCCTGTAGATGTGGTGGTTTATGATGATTATCGCGACCTGATTGCCGATAAGCAGGTGGATGCAGTGATTATCAGCACACCGGACCATTGGCATGCGCAACCAGCTATGGAGGCCGCAATTGCGGGTAAGCATATTTACCTTCAAAAGCCTACATCACTGACCATCGAAGAAGGCCGTATGATGGCTGACGTGGTGGCAAAAACAGGCGTGGTATTCCAATTGGGCAGCCAGCAGCGGTCGGTGCACCCGTGGCCGCAGTTTAAGCGCACCTGCGAGCTGGTGCGTAACGGACGTATTGGTACGGTCAAGCGTGTCGTTATCGGCCTGCCTGGAGACCCCGCGGGAGGCAATCCAACCGAGATGCCGGTTCCCTCCAACTTGAACTACGAACGTTGGCTGGGCTCCACACCGCTGGTGCCCTACACGCTAGACCGTGTACATTCGCAAACCAATATAGACGATAGGCCGGGTTGGTTGCGTTGCGAACAATTTGGGGCCGGGATGATCACGGGCTGGGGTTCGCACCATATAGACATCGCGCACTGGGGGCTGGATACGGAATTGTCGGGGCCGCTGGAAGCTGAAGGCCGTGCAACGTTCCCGACATCAGGGTTGTGGGACGTACATGGCGATTTCGAGGTGGAAATGCTTTACCCGGGAGGTGTAATCATGCAAATCAGCGGGGCCAACCCCAATGGCGTGCGGTTCGAAGGTACCGAAGGCTGGATTTTCGTGTCGCGGGGTAATGTGGGGGTAACCGCTACCGACCCCGGAGCAGCGGGGGGTAAGCAGAATGAGGCTTTCAAAGCCAGCGACAGCAAGATCTTACAATCCGTTATCGGAGAGCACGAAACGCGCTTATATGAAAGTCCGGAACAACACACCAACTGGTTGGAATGCATACGGAACGGCAAACAAACCATCAGCCACGTTGAGGTGGCGCACCGTTCCGGATCGGCCTGCCTCGTCGCGCATGCTGCGATGAAATTGGGCAGGAAACTGCGGTGGGATTCCACTAAAGAGCAATTTATCAATGATAAAGAAGCGAATGGCCTTTTAGCACGCCCGCAGCGCTACCCTTACGGTACGGAGTATGTAAAGGCATGACCTTTCGGATACGATATTAACACAGGTAAACACAACAAATGGACAGACAACAGAAGCTCATTACATTGCTGGCCTTCGCATGCCTTGGCGCATGCCAGGGAGGCGCTGACAACATGCAACAAAAAGACATCCGATTAATTACCGTGGCGCCGGGTCACTTCCACGCTGCCTTGGTGCAGAAGTCTATGTATCCGGAGGTGGATAGTGTAGTGCACGTATATGCGCCTGAAGGGCCGGAATTAAAGGCTCATTTAGCGTTAATAGACCAGTACAACACACGGGCGGACAATCCGACCCGTTGGAATGAAGTGGTGTACCAAGGGGAAGACTATTTGGAGAAAATGCTGGAGGAACGGAAGGGCAACGTGGTTGTGCTGGCCGGCAACAACCAACGGAAAATCGACTACATCAGCCGTTCCGTTGATGCGGGATTGAATGTGCTTGCCGATAAGCCTATGGCCATCAATAAAGAAGGGTTTTCGAAATTGCAGCAGGCATTTGCTACGGCTAAGGAAAAAGACGTGTTGTTGTACGATATCATGACCGAACGGTACGAAATCAACACCATGCTGCAACGGTCGCTGTCGCAGGTTCCCGAGTTTTTCGGCGGACTGGTGGAAGGAAGTCCGGATCAGCCGGCAATCACCAAAGAAAGCGTTCATCATTTTTTCAAGGAGGTATCCGGCAAGCCGTTGGTGCGTCCGGCCTGGTTCTACGACACCAAGCAGCAAGGCGAGGGGTTGGTGGATGTTACGACTCACTTGATCGATCTGGTGCAGTGGGAGAGTTTCCCCGAGGAGATTATCGATTATAAGCAGGATATCGAGCTGCTGTCGGCCAGGCGCTGGTCTACCTCCCTGACACCTGCGCAATTTGAGCGGTCGACCGGACAAGCCGAATTTCCGTCGTTTCTTTCCTCGTCGTTAGGCGATGATGGTAACTTGGCCGTATACGCCAACGGCGAGATTAACTACAGGCTGAAAGGTATCCACGCAAAGGTGTCGGTTATCTGGAATTTCGAGGCACCGCAAGGTACGGGCGATACCCACTATTCCATCATGCGCGGCAAGTATGCCAACCTGATTATCCGGCAGGGTGCCGAAGAGCAGTACAAGCCCAGGCTGTATGTCGAGTCCACAGGAGAACGGGACGACGACGCTTTTGAAAATGCGTTGAAGAAAGCGGTTGATCAGTTAGACGGTACATATAAGGGGCTTGCCTATGAAAAGGTGGACGATGGCCGCTATTTGATTAATATAGACCCCTCGCTGGTGACCACGCATGAGGAGCATTTTGCTGAGGTAACCGAAAAGTACCTTGGTTTTCTGCAATCCGGAACCATGCCGGAATGGGAAGTGCCCAATATGATTGCTAAATACTACCTAACCACCAAGGCACTGGAAGAAGCCGAAACGGTTTCAGCTCCATGATATCAGGATACCCGTTGTAAGGAATGCGGAAAAAGGGGCTTTGACATGACGTCAAGCCCTTTTTTTAGCGGTTATCCCACACCGTAATCATCTTGGGGTTATGCCAATGCCTGTGGCGGCGGCTAATGTCACTTTGCCATTTACCACTTCCATGCCGCGGAAAATGTCATTGCTGGTTAATAGCGCCCCGTCCAGGTCTGCCCAGTCGACCGTTGGCGACAATTGCGCTGCGGCGGATATGGCGCATGAGGTTTCCGTCATGCATCCGAGCATGACTTTCATGTCCAGCGCGCGGGCGAGTTCTACCATTTTATGGGCCTCGCGCATACCCGTGCATTTCATTAATTTGATATTGATTCCATGATATACGCCAAATGCCTTTCGTACGTCTTGCAGCCGCTGCACGGCTTCATCGGCCACGGTTGGTATCGGGCTGTGTTCGGTAAGCCACGCGTTGTCGTCTATCTGCCCTTTCGGCATAGGTTGCTCCAGGAAGATAACGCCCCGTTCGGCCAGCCAATGCGCCATCTCCAACGCTTCCTCACGTTGTTTCCAACCTTGGTTTACGTCAACGCACAGCGGTTTATCGGTCACTTCCCGGATGGTTTCTATCATCATTTTGTCGGTATTGAGCCCTAATTTTACCTTCAAGAGCTTATAAGGCTCCGCTTCCCGTACCTTTTGCCTTACCACTTCCGCGGTGTCAATGCCGATGGTAAAAGAGGTATGGGGTGTTTGGGTGGCGTCATACCCCCATATCCGATGCCAAGGCTGTCCCATGATTTTGCCCAGCAGATCGTGCAACGCGATGTCAATTGCAGCTTTCGCGGCGGTGTTTCCCGGTGCAATATCATCAACATACGATAAAATATCTTCCGCTAAGAACGGATCGTCAAATCGCGAAAGGTCCACCTTGTCCAGAAAGGCGAGTACCGTTTCATGCGATTCGCCCAGATAGGGTGGCATTGAAGCCTCCCCATAACCCGTTACGCCATCAAATTCAAGCTCGGTGAGCACCACCGGCGTCGTGCTGCGTGAAGCACTCGCCACGGTGAATACGTGTTTTAATGTTAATGTATAAGGGCGGTATCGTAGGGTGAATTTACCCAAGTTTTTTACAGTCATACGGTTGTTAACGTTTAATCTGCTGTCTGCGAAATATAGGCGCTGTGTTGCGAGATGGGTTGGAGCGCAGGATCGGCTTGGTCGATATACCGGCGGGCCGCTACGAGTGTGCGGGTCTCGAAGTCGCTGTAATTAGGCGCATCGCTGAGCATGCTGTTGATGCGCACCGTACCCGCGGAATGGATAAATTCGCCGTTGCCTAAGTACAAAGCCACATGTGTAATTCGCGCATCGGGCGTGCGGCCCTTGCCCGATGCAAAAAATAATAAGTCTGCTGGGCGAAGGTTGCTCAGTGCTTTCGTAACATCGAGGGTGTCCGCGGTGAGGATATCAATGGGTTGGCCCGCGAGTACCTGCTGAGACGCATCACGGGGTATGATAATCCCGTTCATGTAATAGGCCGTTTTTGTAAATCCGCTGCAATCGACACCCTTTACCGAAGTGCCGCCCCATAGATAGGGAAGTCCCATCATCGATTTGGCGGTATGCAGTACATTTTCAGCGGTAGGATGGCGGCTGCCTAACCATTCGTCAAACGGACGAACCAAGCCGCTGCGGATATAGGCTTGCCGTCCGTCCGGATATTGTACCTTCACGAAATCACCTGCGATGCCGTCCCAAGTGAGTATGTTGCCCATGGCCAAGTCGGATACCCGCAGGGACTGTTCATCCGGAGCCGAATAGGAATGGCCGAAATCTGCCGTGAAAATAACCTTTTTTGAGCGTTGCCATTGTTGTAGGGCCGATGCGGATACGGGTGTAACCGATGACGCGCTGGTCCATGCGATGTACCCTTCTGGAGTACGCACACGGTAGTAGCCGTCCTTTTTTTGTAATAAATCCACTTTGGTGCCCAGCAGTACCTGCGTAGCCAGCTCCGCCTGATTGCGCGGTGCAGTACGCAGGTTAGCTACCGAAAGGTTAACAATTCCTGTAACATAACTTGCCACGCTGCTGTCGGGCAAAAGATTTATCGTTACCTTTGCGTTGGAAATATGGTTGTCCGCTATCTGCTGCAAGAAGTAAGCTTTTGCTTCCGTTTCCGTGGTTTGAATGTGATAGCTCCCGTCGGCCGGTTGCCATTCGAAAATCGCGGTACGTTTATCCGGAACAAAACGGTTAGCCGTCTGTTCGGCAATATGCATGATTTTTTTTAGGACAGCAGAATCAGGCATGGTTGACTGGGCGTTACCACGACCGTGAAATAGAAAAAAAAGTGTGAAAAAAGACAGAGAATAGAGGGATTTCATGCTTAGAACTTTCTTACGAAGTTAAGTTATAATTCAATAATGTACAATTTTTTGTTATTAAATTATAAGATTAGGCAAAAAGCTGCAACGAATGATTAACCGGAAACAATTTATTAAGGCGGGTGCCGCAACTTTTTCGCTGTTTTCATTAAGTAAGGCTCTCCCATCTTGCAAAGGTGCGGCAAGAAGTGCCCATGCAGCAATGAACAGGCCTATCGTGGTATCCACTTGGGACTTCGGTGTCGCTGCCAACCAAGCGGCATGGGCAGTGTTGGAGGCGGGTGGCCGGGCGTTGGATGCGGTAGAGGCGGGGGTGCGGGTACCGGAGGCCGATCTGACCAACTTGACGGTTGGTAAAGGTGGCTACCCGGATCGCGACGGCCATGTCACGCTTGATGCCTGCATTATGGACGAACACGGAAACTGCGGTTCGGTGGCGGCATTAGCACATATCGCCCACCCCATTTCGGTGGCCCGCATGGTGATGGAGAAAACGCCCCATGTGATGCTGGTGGGGGAGGGGGCTTTGCAGTTTGCCCTTGAAAATGGATTTGAGAAAGAAAACCTGCTTACGCCCGAGGCGGAAAGTGCCTGGAAAGAATGGCTTAAGGAAAAACAGTACAAGCCGGTCATCAATATCGAAAACAAGTCGTTTAACGTGGAGCGGTTGCCGGGCAACCGGTATAATCATGATACTATCGGTATGTTGGCACTGGATGCCGCTGGCAACTTGTCCGGAGCCTGTACAACCAGCGGCATGGCGTTTAAGATGCATGGTCGCGTGGGCGATAGTCCCATCATCGGCGCAGGGCTTTATGTCGACAACGAAGTGGGGGGTGCCACCGCCACAGGGGTGGGCGAAGAGGTTATCCGCACGGTGGGCAGTTTTCTTGTCGTGGAACTGATGCGGCAGGGGCTAACCCCCGCTGAAGCATGCCATGAAGCGGTGCGGCGCATTATCCGTAAAAAGCCGGAAACGGCTAAGGAAATACAGGTGGGTTTCCTCGCGTTAAATAACCGGGGCGAATATGGAGCTTTTTCCCTGCAAAAGGGATTTTCCTATGCCGTGTGCGATGCGCGCCAGCAAGACCTATTATTAGACGGTGAAAGTGTTTATTGAAAGCAGCTGTACATCAAACCTCATGTGCCTTTTTCAATACAGTGACATAATATAGAACAATATGAAAGCAACATTTGGAGGCGGGTGTTTTTGGTGCACCGAAGTGATTTTCCAGCAATTAGCAGGAGTAAACAGCGTAAAGCCGGGTTATATGGGAGGCCGGCGTGAAAACCCCACGTACGAGCAAGTTTGCACAGGCGCGACGGGCCATGCTGAGGTGGTGCACATTGACTATGACGAAACCGTATTGCCATACCGCAGGTTATTGGAAGTTTTCTTTAAAACCCATGATCCCACCACATTGAATAGGCAAGGCAACGATATAGGCACCCAATACCGATCGGTTATTTTCTATCATGACGCACAGCAGCGGACCGAAGCTGAAGCATTTATCAGGGAATTAGTGGAACATAAGGTGTATGCGGCCCCCATCGTCACGGAGGTTTCACCCGCCCAGCCTTTTTACGAGGCAGAGGATTATCACCATAATTATTTCAACAACAATCCGCAGAATCCCTATTGTGCGGCGGTGATAGCGCCTAAACTTCGTAAGTTTCTGGATAGCCGATAACCGCCACGCGCATTAGAACCGGTAGGCGACCCCAGCTTCCAATAACTGCAAGCCTTGTTTATCCCGATGAAAAGCCAGCACGCCCTGATAGCCCAGTGAAAACGCAAGCCCCGATAAGGTGGAGTAGCCGACAGCCGGATTGAGACCTGCACCAAAGGTTCTGCCTCTGCTCACGAATGATAGTCCGGCATTTCCTTCCACGAAAAAGGCGCTGCCGGCGGCAACCGGGTTACGTGGACCGGAACGGAAATAATACCGATATCCGCCCATCAAGTGTGCGGCCGCTATATTGTCATATTTGCCCCTGTCCAGTGTGCTGAAAAAATTACCGTTTGACGGAGCGGTATGTGTCAGCTTACCGGTGATGAGGAACTGGCCGTTGGTCGGCGACGGAAAAAGCCATTTGGCATGGCCACTGAGACCGAATCGGTTAACATCTGTATTGTAGTTGGCCGCTAAACCAAGCTCCAGCCGATCGCTGAATACACTCCCCGATTGTGCTGTGGCGTTTTTGTTGGCGAATAAACAGCTGCTTAACAGCAAAAGGCAAAATACTTTTTTCATAATTGAAAGATTAAATTTTCCGAAAACGTGTGAGGTCGTTAGCATGCTCATATCCGGCTTTATTAAAACAGTCCCATTTGGCCATTGTCATCCATATGGATATCATCTGGATTGGTTATTTCGAAATCTACCGCTGGTTTAGTTGCCGGTGCGGACGTTACCCCCGCTGTGGGCGGCGCTTTGTCCACCGGCGCTTCGGTTTCACGCTCGGCCCCGCTACTCTCGGACGTACCGCTTTGGGGTGGCCCGGCGCTGATTGCGGCCCCGCTGTCTGTACCTTCATCAGCTGCTGTGTCTTCGCTACTGATCAAGGTTACGTGGTTGACCTCATGCGGCGTCAGCCGGTTACCTTGCGCCTTCATGCCTTTTACATCAACAATGTCAGTCAAGGATTGTTCTATGGTATCCGGCGTACGGGTCTTGCCTTTTAGCACGTCGATAGAAACCACAGGTGCCGCGGCATTCGTAAGCAGTACCAGTTTAGAGCCGGGCTCGTCATTGATGATAGCAGTACGCTTACCGATGGGCGTATCTTCAAACATGAACCGTTTAACATAGTGAATGCCTGATTTACCATCGCGGTGCACCGCACTGTACACCTGCTGCGGGTTATATTTTTCAATCCGGATTAGCTTATCGTCAAAATGATTACTCAAGTCAAAGCTTGTAAGCTCATAAGTGCCGTCGGCCATGACGGTCAGGACTTTATCGTCTCCGTCAAACTCGCCTAGGTACTGGCCCCTTCCGTCGGCATTGAGCCTTTTCAGTACATCGTCAAACCATATTTTTCTGCCGGACAACGTAGATACGCCCTTGCTTTTCAGTGTAATCCGTTTGATAGGGTACTTGGTCACGATGTTGCCCTGAGAACCGCGTCCTTTGATGGCTACTTCGGCAAAATCAATATCAAACTGCAATTTGCGGAGCTTGGAATGGGGTTTCAGCTGTACGCTTACCACTTCAGCTTCCCCATTTGGATTGGCTGTGAAATACAGGACCTTGGAGCCCTTTTCACCTTTGGTGAGGTCGTATTCCTTATCTCGGGTTACACCCAGTACGGAGAAGCGCTTAATGTAGGAAACGCCCGATTTCCCGTCGCGGTAAATCATGTTGTATACTGTACGGTCATCGCCCTTCTTGAATACGGCCACATGGATGATGTCTTTACCCACAAATACCTTATCCTGTACTTTCGTGACCACACATTTGCCGTCTGTACGGAATACGATGATATCATCAAGATCCGAACAGTCGCAGACGTATTCGTCTTTGCGCATGCCGGTTCCTACGAAACCGTCCGCACGGTTTACATAGAGCTTTACGTTAGCTAACGCCACCTGGGCAGCTTCCACCCGGTCAAACACACGAAGTTCTGTTTTCCGCTCCCGACCTTTGCCGTATTTTTCTTTGAGCCGTTCAAACCAAGCGATGGCATAGTCGGTCAGATGGCGCAGGTGGTGGCGCACCTTCTTAATTTCTTCTTCCAGCGCAGCCAGTTGTTCGTCAGCCTTCTTCACATCGAACCGCGTAATGCTGCTCATTGGCTTTTCGATGAGCCGTTTGTAGTCTTCTGGCACAATTTCGCGGTAAAACCGATCAAAGAAGGGCGTAAACAGGTGGGTAAGTACCTCCACGACCGTTTCGAAATCGCCCGCGTTTTCATAGTCGGGATGCTTGTACATCCCTTCCTGAATGAATAACTTGAGCAGGCTGCTGAAGAATATCTTTTCCTGCAATTCATGCAGGCGGATTTCAAGTTCCTGCTTTAGCAGGCTTTTCGTTTGCTTGGTGTTTTCGATAAGGATATCGTTCACACTCATGAACTGGGGTTTGTCATTCCATATCACGCATGTGTTGGGAGATATGGATGTCTCACAGGCGGTAAAGGCATATAAGGCATCGATTGTCACGTCAGGAGAGATGCCCGGGGCAAGGTGTATAATGATCTCGACGTACTGCGCCGTATTGTCTTCGATCTTCTTGATTTTTATTTTACCCTTTTCATTGGCCGACACAATACTGTCAATGAGGCTGCCGGTAGTAGTGCCATAAGGGATTTCAGTAATGGCCAAGGTTTTCTTGTCGCGTTCCTCAATTCTGGCCCGTATCCTGACTTTGCCGCCGCGCTGTCCCTCATTATAGGCGGAACAATCTGCCAGGCCGCCGGTAGGAAAGTCGGGCAAAAGGTTCGGGCGTCCGCCCCGCAATACTGTTATGGAGCCATCGATGAGTTCAATGAAATTGTGCGGCATCACCTTCGTGGCCAGTCCCACAGCGATACCTTCGGCGCCCTGAGCCAGAAGCAGGGGAAACTTGACGGGTAAGGTTACCGGCTCCTTGTTACGTCCGTCATAGCTGAGTTGCCACTCGGTGGTATCGGGATTGAACACCACATCATTGGCAAATTTGGAAAGGCGTCCTTCGATATATCGGGCGGCAGCGGCCGAGTCGCCCGTCACAGGGTCGCCCCAGTTTCCCTGGCAATCGATTAACAAGTCTTTTTGCCCCAGTTGGACCATGGCGTCTCCGATGGAGGCGTCCCCGTGGGGGTGGTACTTCATGGTGTTGCCAATGACATTCGCGGCTTTGTTGAACCGGCCGTCATCCATCTCTTTCAAGGAGTGTAGAATACGGCGTTGTACGGGTTTCAACCCATCATTGATGTGTGGGACAGCTCGGTCAAGGATAACATAGGAAGCATAATCCAAGAACCAATTTTCGTACAGGCCAGATAGTAGGATAGTTTGGCTCCCGCCTGACTGCGGCTCGCTGTTGGCGTGCTGTTGGTTTTCTTCAGGAATCGGATTTGTTTCGTCACTCATGTCAGCCTGTTGATTTTTCTGTGCGGTAAAAATACAAATTCTCCCAGATATGAGCGATCACCATCGGGTTTGATTATTCGTTACGCGCTGGTGGAGTAACATTGACCCGGAACGCGGGAGGTTGGTAATCAGGAGGCAGGTAATCGGGCGGCATGGCTACGGGATTACCATCGCGGCCCGCCCGGTAATGCGGGGAGAGAATTTCAACCCCTGCTTCGTTGAACTTGTCTTGAATGTTCTGGTGGAGTTCAGAGTAAATGGCGGCAATGCGATGGCTGTCTGCCGTATAGGCATTGAGTTGATAGGCCACATAGAAGTCGTCTAAACTGGTTTGAAGCACAAACGGCTTGCGTTCGTCATTGAGGATATCTTTGGTTGCCAAGGCAGCATCGATAAGCAATTGATGAACCTGTTTCCAAGGTACATCGTACCCAATGGTTACGCTTGTATGTAAGATAAGCCCCAGCTCCCGTGCCGAAGCGGTATAGTTGACCGTGTGGCTGGTAAGAATAGTGGCATTGGGAATGGTAATTTCCTCGTTCTTGATGGTGCGGACGCGGGTTACCAATACCGATTTTTCAATCACATCACCGGTGATTTCGCCTATCTTGATGCGGTCGCCCACTTTAAACGGTCGCATATAGGTAATGACGAATCCAGCTACGGCATTGGAGATGGCCGAAGATGAGCCTAATGAGAATAGGATGCCGAGGAATACCGATACTCCCTGGAATATCTTGGAATCGGAGCCGGGCAGATACGGAAAAATCACGATAAAGCTGAAGGCATACAGCAGTATTTTAATTAGATTGAAGGTCGGCCTGGCCCAGTCTGCATAAAACCCGGGAATAACCAGCGCGCCGCTTTCCACCTCGGATGTCAGGAAGCGGATGAACCGGATAACGTAGTGTGTAATGGCCACGATGACCAGAATCGTAAAAATATTGGGAAGGTAATCCAGTATTCCGGATAACACCGCTTTCAACGGTTTAATAATCCAGCCCAGCAACGTCTCTGCGATGCCGCGTGTCCAGGGAAAGACGCTGAAAAGCAGGGGCAGGGTAATGTAAAGTGCCAAGGCAATCATCAATAACCGCAAGACATTAGCAAGAAACAACACCACGCGCAGTTCACGGTCGCTATCAAGAAATTGGTATTCTCGGAAGCGGATGCCGGGGAACAGCCGACTTTTAACGCTGATCAGCTTCCGTTACGGTTTTCATGCTGTCCATCTGCAACAGCAAACCGGTAGTCTTTTGCAACGTGATGGAGTCAACCTGCGTACCCAGCGTGTCTTTGGCCAGGGTGTCTTGCCCGTGTAATGGCTGGAAAGTCATGGCCAATAAGCTCCATAATACGATAACAAGGGATGGGGTGTTTCTGTTCAGAATAAAAGCCGGTTTCACAAACTTAATGAAACTGGGGTTTATCTGCAAATGAGTAGATCGTATAGCTTATCGCCGATCCGTTAGCTGTTTCTCTCATCCATGCCACCAGTATCCCTTTATCCATCCGGGTAGCGACAGGATATGTGCCCCCCTCGTGGTCGGCAATTACCACCTGTTGTAAGGGCTGGCCGCGCACGATGGGGTGCAACACCACGCGTGGTGTTACAGCGGTAGGCATTTTATCAGATTCATGGTGATGGTGTGCCCCGGTATGGGGTGAATGCGCATCTTCATATACCGCTACCACGGTGTCTATACTCCAAAGGGCGAGCTGAGGATGGCTTCCGGTCTGGCTAATGAGCGTCCGTTGCTTAAAGCCCTGCTTATCAGTATGGGTGTGGTAAAGTGCGGAGCCGCCTCCTGCGGTGAACCAAAGGGCGTGGATGTGTTCTCCTTCGGCAGCCAATGCCGGACCGGAATGCGGGCAGGCACGGATAGCCCAATTATCGGGACTGATAGTCAGCTCGTTGCTGAACGTTTGTCCGTTGTCCTCAGAACGTACATAGGCCATATCGCGCACCTGTTCGCCAAATCGTGCGGTAGGATACATGATGCTGCGATAGGCAACGTGAATGGTACCACCGTCATCGACCAGCAAATCCGTCCGACAGCATTCGCAGGTGCCGCGATGCACCACTGTTTCTCCGTTGAACCCGGTTCCGGATCCCGTAGCCGCGAAATATAGCGTGGAGCCCTGTACAGTCGTATCCCGTCCGTCGAGCCAAACGGCTCCTACTTCGCCATTCCCCAGCCGTGCTATGTCAAAGAAGTTGCGCCCGTAATGATGGGCCGTATCCGTGTGGAGGAATTTTGGGGGCGACCAAGTCGCTCCCATATCGTTAGACATACTGTAATAAATCCCTCCGGCAAAAGGGTTTTTTTCTTGTTTAAATGGTTTGGCGAAGACCGCTACTACCGTACCATCGCTTTTAAAGGCAATTTTGCCCATACTTTCCGGTGAGGTGCTTATTCCCTCAGACCCCCCAACCGCAATTGCTGGTCCGAAGCGTCGTGATGTGGCGTCATATAGCGCAAAAGACAGGCGATAGACACCAGCATCGTTTTTTTCTGTCCAGCAGATTACCGGACGACCTTGATGGTCGTGCGTCAGGTAAGGGCCCCTCGCTGAGGCACTCGTGCTTAAGGTAGCTATGCCCGTTCCATTACCTTTGGGCGAACAGACTGCCGCCATGCTGGCCAGTGCTATAATGTAGATATATTTTAAATTTCTCATAAGGGTTAGAACAAGTAACTGAAGTTAATGCCGCCATAGCCGTTCCGGCTGGGCGACGGGTTATAGTACGGTGGTTGCCCCCCGCTGTAGGAAACGGCGTTTAATGCCACAAATGCACTGTATTGCTGGTTCAGCAAGTTATCCACGCCGCCGTAAATGCTGGTCTTGATCCGTTTCGAGAAAACGTGAGAATACCCCACTTTTGCATTCAGCACATGGTAGCTGGGGTGGTAAGCCGTATTGGCATCGTTTAACGCCAGGCGATCGCTGTAAAGATAATCGCAATGCGCATAAAACCCTGCCTTAGTATGGCAGTCTATACCGGCACTCACCACCCAGGGAGCGATTCCGGTAAGACGGTTGCCATCGTACACGGCAGTGACGGTATTGCTTGCGTCCAGCGTTTTGTAATCGGCAAACGTGAAATCGGAGTAAGTTACTGCAGCATAGGGGCGTAGCCGCTGTAGCCACCGGCTATTCCGGTCGTCCAGCAATAGCCACGAAAATGCCGCTTCTATCCCCCGGTGTGTGGTTTTACCTGCGTTGTTATAGATCGTGATGCCTTGTTGAACCGACTGCGCAATCAATTCGTCGCTCATGTTCATCCAAAAGAGGGAGAGGTCATAACTGAGCCGTCGCGAATGCGTGAGCACGCCTTTGGCGTTGACCTCATAATTAACAGCACGTTCTGCCCGCAACCGGGCATTGATGGAGCCGTCCGCCAGCTTGATTTCAGCGGTAGTCGGCGGGGTGAATCCGGTGCCGATGCTTGCATGTAATGTCAATGCATCATGAATCGTGTGGCTCAAGGCCGCGCGCGGCATGGCTACAGGGGTGAACCGCTTGGCGCCGCTTTGGTGAGGTGCCAAATAATCACTAACCCGGTATTGCAGGCTGTTTACCCCCAGGCCGAGCGTGAACAGCGTTTTGCGGGAAAGTCGGGTTTCGGATTGGAAGAAGAGGGCATAAGCTGTGTTTTGGTAGTCAATATTCGCCGTGATAGGGCCTTCTTTACCTTGCTCATTCCGGTATTGGCTACCTTTGGTTAAACCTTGGTTAAATTCCGCACCGAGGGTGAATACCGTCGGGAGCAAGGGAAGGTCAAGATCGTAAGAGAACCGTGTTCGACCCCCATAGCTCTGATAATAATTGCGGATATAGGCAAATGCCAGGGGATGGTCCAGGTCGTAAAAATAGCTGAATACGCTGGTGCTGTTTGTGAACCTGCTATTGAATCGGTACTGCTGCCCGATGCCGACGCGTGTCCAGTGCTGGTTTCTTCCCGCCGCTTTTTCTACATTGGAGGCATTCGCCTGGGTGGGGTTGTCGTCGAGCTCGTCTTGTGTAAGGGCTCCCGGTATTTGCGAAAATTGGGAGGTTCGGTTCAGCAAGACTGTGATAATCTGTTTGTCGTTGGGAAAAAGCTGGAAGTTTCCGGTGACGAACCGCCGCATATCACTGCTGTGCGTACGGTACCCGTCATATTCCTGCCAACCATATGCCACATAGCTATTTACCCGGTCGCCACCGGAACGGTATGCAGAAGTCACCCGGTTCAGGCCAAACCGGCCTGTGAGTGCCGACAGTGCTACGTTACGTTCGCCGTAAGGTGCCCTTTGCAGTTGGAAGTTGAGGACCCCCGCCGTTCCGGCGCCGTAAATGCTTGATGCGGGACCTTTGATGATTTCTGCCCGTCCGATGGTATTCACGTCAATGGCTTCGATGCGGGTGGTCCCGTCGGCTTCGGTAATCGGGATATCGTTCAGGTAAACCTTCACCGCCCGGATGCCCCAGGGGGAGCGGACGCCGTTACCGCGGATAGATATGCGCGAATCGGCCAGTGTGCTTTGATCCATGCGTACACCGGGAACGGTATTCAGCGCTTGCTGGAGCGATACGCCGCTGCCGCGTTGGATATCGTCCGCGGTCAACAACGCCACTGAACCGGGTGTCTCCCTGTTTGCACGGCCGTGAAGGCCCACGCGCACTTCGTCAAGCCTTACCGGGTCGGCATCCAACTGGATATTGACGTTCGTGCGGCCATCGGATAAATCGACCAGTTTCGGACGGTAGCCCATGGCTGTGACCTGGATAACGGATAACGGATGTATAGATAGCACGCTGAAACGGCCGTCTGTGTCGGTTTGGCCGATAGTGCGTCCTGCTTGATCGCTAATGGAAACGCCCGCTACCGGCTGGTTCGTCTGGCTGTCATAGATATGACCAGCCAGTTTATGTTCTTGTGCCTCGGCTTGGAAAACCCATGCAACGATACACCAGGACACAATGGTCCTTAATAAAGTGGATATATTCATGGAAATAACTTCTTTAAAAATCAGATAGTCTCTACCCCTGACGATTGGGGGGATGGTACACCGATAAAAGAAGTTAAATACGCGGCGGATGGAAAATGTCTGCCGCTTGGGTAGGTAAAGCAAAAGGCAATTCCCGGGTTTGGTGCGTTACGGCAGGCAATGAAGGAAAAAACAGGACGTGTTTTTCCGTGAACACGGCTGGTTGGTAGCTGGTTTTCTGCGACTCTTTTTCGGATTTCTTCTCTTTTTCCTCTACTTCTTGCAGTTTTTTGGCTAAAAAACACTGTCCATCGCAGTGAAGCAAGGGTTTATCTCTGTTGACGCAAAAGTATGCCGTAATGTAGTCCCTGTTCAGTTCAAAGGCGGTGGTCACCAGCAAACGGGAGACGTTTTCCGCGCATAGCGACCCGATAAGCAATATGGCAATAAGCCGTTGGACCATGATGCCGCAAACATACGATTTTTTTTGTCGCTTTTTAAGCGGCGATTGCATGTCAAGCACTCGTAAGCAAGATCACGTTATACTTGCTCCTTGTCCAAACTTGCTCCGTCATCACTTCATTATTAGTATAGGTTTAACAAAGGATATAAGTATTAATATAGTTTATTGCTATATTAAACCTTCGTCAACCCTATGTTAACCCTGTATGAGTCTCGTGTCAATGATGGAGCAGACAGGAAGAAGGTGCGGAATTTAATCGAACATGATGTTGAATGTAGTGCCGAGACCCACGTGCTGGATATGCCTGCCGTTGGCGTTGTTGCGGAATACACCGTTATAGAACCCGAAGATATTCCAAAGTCGGTTGTGATATCCTATCTGCGGCCGTACATACATGCCACCGTTCCTGTTGGCCCCGCTCCCTGTTTGGAAACTGTATCCAAGATCTGCACCGACGAAGAAGCCCCGGCTCGCCGGATAGTAGCGGGCAAAGGCACCGACGGGAACGGAACCAAAATTTTCGTTGCTGGATTTCGGGAAATAGTGCGTGTATCCGGAGGTAAGGCCCAGTCCCCAGTTGGGAGTAGACATAAGCTGGCCTTTCACTTCCGCACCGAGCGCTACGCTGGTCTGGTCGGCCAACGTGCCTACCGGCACCCCGATGTTGATGCCGGTTTTGATCCAGGAGTTTTGTGGAGTGATTTCCGTAGGTCTTTGCTGGGCATATAAGCCGATGGCCATTATGCAAGCTATGGTAGCAGAAATTATCGTTTTCATCTTTTTATCTTTTAGTGCCATACTTCTCGCTTGCAAAGGTTATACCAATCGAGGCAACAAAAAGGGCTTTTGGTTGTTGTCTATGCAAACAGCTACAGGTATTATGCGAGCCATTTGGACAGGTGCCATAGGATTCGGATTGGTGAATATCCCCGTGAAGCTTTATAGCGCAACCACGGATAGCAGACCCGATTTAGATATGCTGGATCGTAAGGATCACGCACGGATACGCTATAAACGGGTCAACGAACGCACGGGCAAAGAGGTGGACTGGGACAGTATCGTAAGAGGGTATCTGCTGAAAGATAACTATATCGTACTGGATGAGGCGGACTTCGAGGAAGCAAGCCCCGAAAAAAGCAAAATGATTAACCTGCAGTCATTCGTCAAAGCGGCCGATATTGAGAGCGTCTATTTTGAAACCCCTTATTACCTTCAGCCACAAAAAGGGGGAGAAAAAGCATATATGCTGTTATTGAAAGCTTTGGAAAAGACCAAGATGGCAGGGTTGTCTACCTTCGTTTTACGCAATACGGAAAACCTGGCTATCATCAGGCCGTATGAAAAGGTGCTGCTTCTCAATAAATTGCGCTTTGCTGAGGAAATCCGGTCGCCAGATGACCTAAATGTACCTGCGGATTTGAAAATTGCCAAGCAGGAAATGGATATGGCTGTTCAGTTGATCAAACGGCATGCAGGCGAATTTAACGTCAACGATTATAAAGACGAGTATAGCAAGGAACTAATGAAAATTATTCGCGCCAAAGCCAAGGGAAAACGGCCTACAGTACGGAAGATCAAGGTGAAGACTACCCCTTCAGCGGACCTGTTGGAACAGTTGCGGGCAAGCCTGGCCTGAAGAACGGCGGTACGAAGCGCTACGATAACATCTGGTGTTTCCTGAACCAATTGACGGCACTATCGATGCCTTGGCTGATCGGATGAAAGGTAATGGCCAGTTCGCTCCGGGCTTTGTCGTTGGAGTAATAATTTTTAACACACAGTATTTTCATATTGACCGACGACAAAGCGGTGCGTACACCCACAGCCCGGAGCAGATCGCCCACGTAACCGGCGGCCAGCAAAACGGCCTTCGGCACAGTGATAAGGACAGGGCGCCCCCCTGTCTGGCGGCCCAGCAGACGGAAAAAATCGCGGTAGCTCAGGTTGTCGCCCGCGAGCAGATAGGCTTCGCCATTTCTGCCTTGCTCCAATGCATTTACGACACCGATTGCTGCATCGGATACGTTAACGAAATTTTTGCCGCCCGGTGGATGGAAAACCACCCGTTTTCCGTATCCCATTTGTATAATGGCGCCCGAGCTTGGCTTGCCATCATAGGCGCCAATCATGAAGGTAGGGTTGACTACGGTTACTTCCAGCCGGTCTTGTGCAGCCAGCACCTTTTTTTCGCCTTCCCATTTGCTTTTGGCATACCAAGCGTTGCTGAATGGCGGTCTCATGGGGGTGGTTTCGTTGCCTGGCTGTTGCAATGTGCCGTAACCGAAAGTGTTCGCTGTACTGACATAAACGATCTTTTTGATGCCATTTTTCAGTGCAGCTTGGATGATATTTTCGGTGCCGACTACATTGATGCGGTGATAATCGGCATACTTGAGCAGGTTTTGGTCGGTTGTGGCCGCGCAATGGATAATGTACTCGCAACCTGTTGTGGCGCGGTCCAGCGATGCCATATCGGTAATATCGCCAGGTACCAGTTCCAGATTGTCGTGCGGCGGCAGCAGGAATTTCTTGGCATTGCGTATAAGTCCCTTTACTCCATAGCCCCGGGCCAATAGATTGACGATGGTATTGGTGGCCAAAAGCCCATTTGCGCCGGTAACTAAGACGTTCATGCGGTACGCTTAAGTTCCTTTTTCATGGCTTTGGTAAGCAGTGGCAACCGGATATAGACGGGCAAGAACTTTAGTAACACCCAGGTTAGCCTGTTTACCCAGTTGAGCATGATAAGCGTGTCGCGTTTGAAGAGCTGCCGGACGGCTATGGCTGCCACCTGTTCCGGCGTCAACAGTCCCATCTTGGCAAGAAATCCCTGCTGCTGGAGGCGTGCCGAAGAGTCCATATTGGTCATCATCGGACCCGGATTGACCACGCTGAAAAACACATTGGTGCCCGCGAACTCTTGGTATAACCCGCGTGTGAAACTGTGGATAAATGCTTTCGAGGCCGGATACACCGTTTTATAGCCTATGGGGCTGTAAGCCGCTACGCTGCCTACGTTCAGCACGTAGGCTTGACTGCGTTCCAGCAGGTTGGGCAGCAGTTGGTGGATAAGGAGCGAGGTGGCCTTTACGTTCAGTTGGATGATGCGGTCGAGGTAGTCTACGCTAACATCCTGGAAGCTCTGGGTACCGCCACACCCCGCGTTGTTGATGAGGATAGATAAGGGGAATCGCTCATTTACCCATGCCGCCAAGGCGACGATGTTTTCCTTTTGGGTTAAGTCGGTTTCATAGCAATGGGCTTCCAGCCCCAGGGCTTTAACTTGGGCCGCCACAAACTCCAAACCTTCGCCGGGTAGGCTGACCAATATGGTATGGATATTTCTTTTGGCCAATTCCAGAACGAAGGCTTTTCCCAAGCCTTGGCTTGCTCCGGTTATCAATGCATACGTGTTACTCATTGAATACAAAAATACAATATTCCTGTAGCTTTGTTGTTAAGCGATATAAAAATCGTTTGCATCATTTTAAATTGCTCCCATTTTCCCGTTTCTCGCCAGCTCGGCGCAGACGATTGCGGTGGAGACTGCCACGTTGAGGGATTCGGCACGACCTATCCGCGGTATGGTGACGGGGTGGCGGATGTGTTTCAGTACTGCTGCACTGATACCATTGCCTTCATTGCCCATCACAATCAGCCCTTCGTGGCCGAACGCCGTTTCATACAGCGGGGTGCCGTTCAGCACGGTGCCAAAAACGGGTACGGGAGCATCGCGGACCAGTGCCGTAATATCGGTATAGTGTACCTCTATCCGGGCCAATGAACCCATGGTCGCCTGCACCACTTTGGGATTATAAACATCCACGCAATTCGGGGAGCAGATGACCCGGCGAAAGCCGAACCATTCTGCTGTGCGGATGATGGTGCCTAAGTTACCGGGATCCTGGATGTCGTCCAGGATCAGATGGAACGTGTTCCGCAGGGCATCCGCGGTAAGCGGCGGATACGAAGGGATACGTACGAGGGCCAGGACCCCTTGCGGTGTTTTCAGGGCGCTGATACGTTCCAACGTTTCGCCACTAACCTCATCCGATTTTATATTTTGCGGGATTTTAATCAATTTTGCAGCCGCTTGAGGGGTGTAAAAAATGTGTTGCACGATATAATCGGACTGGAGAAATTCCGTTACGGACTTAATACCTTCGACGATAAATAAGCCATGTTCCCGCCGGAATTTTTTGTGTTGGAGCGAGGTGACGGTACGGATTTGCGGTTTTGAAAGCATTATTAATGGATAAACGGAACAATCTTTTTGCTTATGCAAGTATAATGCTTTTGTTGATATTATCTGCATCTTGCCGTTCCACCCGTTTGCTGAGCGAAGACCAGGCGCTGATCACAAAAACCGAAATTACCGGGATTGACCCGCAATTCCAGGAACAAGCAGAGGGGTATATACCGCCTGATATGCGGCCCAATTCCCGTATCAATCTATTTGTTTATAATCTTGCCAATGCTAAAAAGGGGCGTTACCGTACTCAAAATATCCGTAACGTGGGCGAAGCTCCTCATCTGCTGGACAGTGCGGTAGTAGATTATGCCGCACAGCAGATCCACCGCTACCTGATGTCAAAAGGCTATTTCAATGCAAAAGTAGACAGCAGAATCATCCGGAAAGGGAAACGGGCCCATGTTTTTTTTAATGCTGAACCGGGGGCGCCGTTTTTACTGCGTAACGTGGCTGTTGATATTGCCGATCCGCAATTGGCCGGCTGGTATGCAGAACGGCAACGCAGCGATCCGGCCATCCGGCCGGGGGTGCGCTATGACGCGGATTCCCTGGTGGCTGAACGCGAGCTGATTTACCACCTGATGCGTCAACGGGGCTATTATGATTACCTTCGGCAATATATGCGGGTGGATGTAGATACAGGTCTGAATAATAACCAGGCCGACATCCGGCTTATCGTGGATAACCCCGAAGGGCAGGAGGCACACACGAGACATACCATCGATAGCAGTTTTGTGGTGGTGCGGCATGATCGGCAAGCATTGAACCTGCCAACGCCTGAAAAAAAACTACTGCCGGGGGGAATTCACTTTGAAGATGCCACCGGCCGTTTCAAACCAGATCCCATTGCACGCTACCTTTTCCATAAACAAGGTGACATCTATAACGTAACGATGGAAAACCTTACTTATGACCGGCTGTATGAGTTAAACGGATTCCGAAGCGTTAAAGTCACCTATACCAAGCCGGATTCTGCCCGCCTGAATATGCATTACGAGCTGATCCCGCGCCCCTATATGGGTAATCAGATTGAGGGTGAATATATGTTCAACGCGGGAATGAGCGGGTTCAATATCGGAAACACCTTTACACACCGCAATCTGTTTGGAGGGCTGGAACAGCTGGAGGTAAAGCTTCGTTACGGCGTGTTGTTTGACTCGCGGTTGTCTGGCAATCTGTTTAGCCGGGTGTTTAATAACGATTTCCAGGTGGGGGTCAATATCACGGTGCCGCGGCTGATTACGCCCTTTGCGGTATCGCCCACGGGCCGGAATGGTTTGTCGCGGACGGTTTTTTCTTCAAACCTGCAATCATTTGATCAGCACCGTACGTATTCCAACAGGTATTTCAGCAATACCATTTCGTATCATTGGTACGACACCCGCTTTAAACAGCATAGCCTGACACCCCTGGTACTGGAATACCGCTATGGTCAGCTGAACGCCGATTTTGCCCAGCGGCTTATCGATCAGGGGTTCCTGCTTTACGTGAGAAGCAATAACCGGGCTTATTTCGGACTGGGGTCGCAGTATGCGTATACAGTGAATGCTCCACGGTTAACCCAATTGGCGGATTTCATGTATTTCCGCGGCGCATTGGATTTGAGCGGGAACTTGCTTGGTCTTGCCAGCCAGGTGATTAACTTCAAGCAGAACGAGGACGGCGAGAAGGAGTTTTTGGGCGTTCCTTACCTGCAATACGCCAAATTAGAAACGGATATCCGCCTGTATAGGTATTTCGGCGGCAACAGGCAGCTTGTTATCCGCCTCAACCCGGGAATTGCCGTCCCTTATGGAAATAACTCCAGCCTCCTTATTTTTGAAAAAAGTTTTTATGGTGGCGGGATGAACGGCATCAGGGCTTGGCAGGCCCGTACATTGGGGCCGGGCAATTATAACCGGGAGGTGGTGGATCCCGGTCTGCGCCTTAACTTACGGAATCTTGACCAATTGGGTGAAATAAAACTCGAAGGGAATATCGAATACCGGTTCAAACTCCTAAACGATGTTTTTGGTGCGAAACTGAAGGCGGCGTCATTTGCTGATTTCGGTAATATCTGGCGCATCCGGGAAAACGAGCTGAATCCTGGCGGCGAGTTCAGGTTCGATAAATTTCTCGGACAAATAGCCATAGGGGCGGGGGCAGGGTTGCGGTTCGACCTGGATTATTTCGTCGTACGCCTGGATGCTGGCATTAAGGTGCGCGATCCGCAGTTTAACGGGGCCAAGCAGTGGGTCATCTCCGAATTGTTCAACAGCCGTGAATTCAAGGAACAGTACCGGGTAACCAACGCTCCGGATCGCTATAATTTTATCCAGTACAATTTCGGTATCGGTATGCCGTTTTAACGGTTGGCCAGCGACTTGATACCGTGAACAATGGTCTCAAAGATACTCTCCAAATCCAGTCCTTTGCTATAATTGAAAATAAACAGCCCTACTAAAACCAAGATGGCCAGCACCATCAGCCGTTTGAAAAGGTAAGCCACCAATAAAATAACGGCAGGTATCAGTATCAGATAATACCAACTGATGGCAATGGGGTTAAGCCCATCGGCCGTCTTCCATATGAAATACAACCGGCCGTGGGAACCCTGCTGGTTTCTGTGTTTGATGAATACGAATGCCGAAGTTTCGATGGGGTTGGGCGTTACGGCAACTCCTTCATTGAACTTCAGCTCCTGCTGAAAGCCGTTAATGGTAAACTGGTAGGTGCCCGAAACCGATTCCATGGGGTTTTCCTCGGCATCGGTGGCGATGATGGCTAATTTGCCGTTTTTGATGAGGTTTTCCTTAACGATAAAGTGATTGATAATATGGTCGGGCTGTGCCAGTAGCAGCGCAGGCGATAGGAGACTAACCAGCAGGTAAAGGACTTTTTGCATACCTAAGGAGGTTGTTTGGACGTGCAATGTTAAAGAAAAAACGCAAAAGTTCTGCATTTTTCTATATTTGTGGGTAGTGCACATGCTAACGCACTTTTCCAATTAGAGCTATTCCAATGGATTACATCATAGGCGTGGATATTGGTACTTCTGGCACAAAGGCTGTAGCGTTTGACGGCGGGGGCGATATTATCGGTAGCCACTATGTCGGCTATCCCCTGCTTAACCCGCAATCGGGGTACTTCGAACAGGAGCCGGAGGTGTTGTATGCCGCGGTCATGGAATCTGTGTCCGTTGTGGCAAGGTCCGTAATAGCTGCCATTTCGGGGAGTCGGCTGTTGGCGGTGAGCTTCAGTAGTGCCATGCATGGCCTTATTGCGGTTGATGGGAGGCATCAACCGTTGACCAACTGTATCACGTGGGCAGATACGCGGAGCGAATCCTTTGCGGACGGCCTGAAGGCAACAGATGAAGGTCTTGACATTTACCGGAAAACGGGGACACCCATACACCCCATGTCACCTTTATGTAAGCTGTTGTGGATGCGTGAAAGTCTTCCCGGGGTATTTGAGGCTGCTCATAAATTCATATCCGTCAAAGAGTATGTGTTTTTCAGGTTGTTCGGGCGTTACGTGATTGACGAATCGCTTGCATCGGCCACGGGGCTGTTCAATATCCATACGTTTGACTGGCACGTGCCGGCGTTGGAACTGGCCGGGATTTCCTGCGAGCAGCTTTCGGAACCGGTGCCCATTACCTATACACTTTCGGGGCTGGATACGGAGCAAGCGGCGCAGTTGCACATCCCGGCAGACACGCCTTTTGTTGTGGGCGGAAGCGATGGCTGCCTGGCCAATTTGGGCGCGCAAGCGGTTCGTGCGGGTGACGCGGTGGTGACTATCGGAACGAGCGGGGCCATTCGGATGTCCACAACCTCGCCAAAAACCGATAAAATGGCCCGTACATTTTGCTATGTGCTTACCAGAACGCGTTTTGTTTCGGGGGGTGCCATTAACAGCGGTGGGGTGGTTTTGCGGTGGTACAAGGACAATTTCGGCCTTGCCCATGCTTCGGAAGAAGAGGCATACCGGTTATTGGCCGAAGAAGCCGCTGGTGTGGCCGCCGGGGCCGGAGGATTGGTATTTCTGCCGTATCTCGCGGGTGAACGTGCGCCCCATTGGAACGCAGCCGCAAAGGGGATGTTTTTCGGCGTGCAGATGCATCATCGCAAAGCCCACTTTACGCGGGCGGTTTTTGAGGGGATTGTGTACAGCCTTTATAGCGTAGGCCGCGTGCTGGAAGAAACCGGAGGTCCTATTAATGCTATCCACGCCAATGGCGGGTTCGCTCGATCCGTGTGGTGGGTGCAACTGCTGGCAGATGTGTTCAATAAAGAAGTATATGTGCAACAGACGGTGGAAGGCGCCGCCAAGGGCGCTTGGTTGGTAGCCTGCAAGGCGCTTGGAAACATGACCGATTTCGATGATTATCTTCGTGTTTCTCCCGTGGGTGCAGTTTTCCGTCCAGATGCTGCCGCGCATGAGGCTTATATGGCCAATTTCGGTACATTCCAACGATTGTACGACAGCGTTAAAGCCATGTTTTATTAAATTAAAATAGAAGAGATGATGCCCATTCTTATCGTTGCCGGTGGCGTACTGCTGCTGTTACTGCTGATTATGGTATTAAAGGTCAATCCCTTCTTTTCGCTGCTTATTTCATCGTTGGCAATAGGTATGGCGCAGGGCATGGCGTTTACGGATGTAATAGGTTCCATTGAAAAGGGAATGGGCGGAACATTGGGCCCGCTATCCATGATTCTGGGTTTCGGGGCCGTATTGGGCAAACTCATAGCCGACGGTGGTGGTGTACACCGGATATCCACCGGGTTAATCCAGACTTTCGGTGTAAAAAATGTTCAATGGGCTACTGTAGCTGTGGGATTTGCTGTGGGTATTCCTATTTTTTACAACGTGGGCTTCGTTATTCTGGTGCCGTTCGTTTTTGCCATAGCTGTGCAGACCCGTTTACCGCTTATTTATGTGGGCCTGCCGATGTTAGCCGCGCTGTCAGTAACGCATGGCTATTTGCCGCCGCACCCCGGGCCCTCGGCTATTGGTACACTTTATCAAGCCGATATGGGATTGACGCTTATTTATGGGGTTATTGTTGCGATACCGGCCATCATTCTGGGTGGAGTGTTTTTTTCGCGTACATTGACGCATATCCGGCCTAATCCGCCAGCACAGTTCATGGAAATAGAGATTTTGCCGCCCGATAGCATGCCCAGCTTTTGGGTTAGCTTATTCACGGGATTGCTGCCCGTCCTGCTCATTGCCTTAGCGTCATTCTTGTCCGGATTGCTGCCGCCGGATGCTATCTGGCTGTCCATCGTGTCACTCGTGGGCCACCCGGTTGTGGCATTGCTGGTTGCCGTGTTTGTAGCGGTGTATACGATGGGCATTGCGCGGGGAAAGTCAATGAAGGCTATCATGGCCAGTGCGGAAGAGGCCATCCGTGGTATCGCGATGATCTTATTTATCATAGGTGCTGCCGGTGCGTTTAAGGAGGTGCTGGTGGATAGCGGGGTAGGCAACGCCATCGCCGCGTGGGCCGGCGAATTGCCACTTTCGCCGCTGGTGTTGGTCTGGGCTATTGCGGCGGCCATCCGGGTAGTACTCGGATCTGCCACAGTAGCCGGATTGATGGCCGCGGGAATTGCCCTTCCCTTAATAAATGCCACCCATACGAGCGCTGAACTGATGGTGTTGGCTACCGGAGCCGGCTCGCTCATGTTTTCGCATGTCAATGATACCGGATTCTGGATGTTTAAGGAATATTTTGGCCTGAGCGTACGGGATACTATCTTGTCGTGGTCGCTCATGGAAACCATCGTATCGGTGGTGGGGCTGCTTGGTGTGCTGGTATTAGCCGCCTGCATATAGCGGTAGGAAGGGATTTTGTGCGATTTGTTTGCATAAGCCTTTATTATTTTTGTATTTTTGGCTCCAAAATGAAACGTATATGGCTACTACTTTAGAAAAAACACCTGCGAGGAAAACAGATAACAATGCCAACAAAACGCATTATTACGTTACGCTGGCCGTTGCAGTTGCCATCGGAATGGCCGGAACGTTTGTCCGTTTCATCGATGATTCCGTGCTGCTTTCTGCCATATCCAATATTTTGCTTGCGGTGGGCTGGTTTATTGTATTCCGCGTAGTGTTCCGCATCATGAAATAGTGCTGCTGTAGCAGCTTTTCAATATAGGCAACACCCGGTTTCAATGCCGGGCTTTTTTTATCTTTACCGCTGCTAACAGCGTGAATAACCATGCATAACTTTAAAACCCTAATAGTACTGCTGCTGCTGGGCTGCCAGCTACCGCCGCTTGCCGCACAACAACAGGAACGTTATCCTTTTGAAAACCAAGTAATTGTTTTTCGTGATATTGATCGCAAGGCGCCCCCCGAACCGGGCGGAACGCTGTTTATCGGCAGTTCTTCTATCCGGAGATGGGTGGATTTAGAACGGCGGTTTGCCGGAGCAAACATAATCAGAAGGGGGTTAGGTGGGTGCCAGCTGGCCGATGTCGTGGAATTTTATATGGATTCGGTCGTATACCCTTACAAGGCAAATAAAGTTTTCGTGTATGCCGGTGAAAATGATATAGCCAACGGTAAGTCACCTGAAGAAGTGGCTGCAACATTTGAGCAGTTATACAAGCTTCTGCTTCGCGCCAATCCTGATGTACGGGTGTACTTCCTTTCCATCAAGCCTAGTAACCGGCGGTTAAAATTGACCGATTCGTTCGTCAAAGCAAACCAGCTCATCGAGCGTTTTCTGGGCGATCAGGAGAATGGCGAATATATCGATATGGGTACCGTACTGATGGGAAAAGACGGCAAGCCCGATAACGGTTTTTTTGCCGAAGATCGGTTGCATCTCAATGCGGCGGGTTATGACCTCTGGGAGGCTATTATCAGGCCTTATGTGATACCCTAACTGTTGATGTAGCTTTCCAGTTGACTGATCGTCTGTTGTTGATCTTCAATGATATGCTTCACGAGATCACCAATGGAAACCATTCCTACAACGCGGGAGCCGTCAACTACGGGCAAATGCCGGAAGTGATTCTCGGTCATTAATTGCATACAGCGATCCATAGATTCCTGTAACGTAATGGTTTGCGGATGCGTTGTCATCACTTCATGCATTGGAGTATCCCTGGATGATTTGCCCTGAAGGATTATCTTACGTGCATAATCCCGCTCGGTGAAAATGCCCTGCAACAGGTCGTCTTCAATAATCAGGAGCGCACTGATGTTCCTTTCCATCATGATGTTCAAGCCGTCAAATACGGAAGTGTTTGGTGTAACCGAATGGACGGCGGCGGGTTTGTTGTCGAGGATGTGTTTTACCGACTTCATAAGCCCTGGGATTTTAAGTGAATAATTTGGCTACTTTACACAGTAGGATAAAGTTAGCCAAATTATTATTAAATCCAATGTTTTTTTACCACCTCGGCCACACATGCCATGGGATACGCGATAGGACCAGTATCAGTCCGATGGCATAGAATACCAATACGCTGGCATTCTGCTTAGCGGGTGTGTCCAAACGTTTGGCTCTGGAATACCCGACAGTAATGAGCACAACAGCTATCAGCATAATTAACGGATGTTCAAGGAAATACAGGCGGGCGATGCTGTCTTTCATGGCCTCTCCCGAAATATTTCCGTACCCATAGGGCGAAACAAAATAGGTGATGATACCTACCAGAAACTGCAGGTGCGCACATATCAGTCCCAACAACGCCATCTTGCGGTTATACGGCCGTTTTTGCAGATATGCGAACAGCACGTAAAGGATAGAAATGATCAATCCGGCCAATAATACATAAGCCAGTGTGGAGTGCAGGTGTTTGATTCCCGTGTACATAGTTGTTGTAGTTAAGCTGTCAAGTTGTTAATATAGTATAGGTAATTTGTCTCTTCGCATCTGCATAAAATATGGGCTAAAATACGGAAAATATTAAGATAATGCCTGCTCTTTTAGCACGATTACTTCGGCTATGGGGCTGAACAGGTACAGCCGCTGGGTCTTGACCTCGATGCAGCGGTACCGTTTTCTAATTTTCTCCATTTTCTGGAAAACCCTGCCGTTTTTCAGGGCAAAATAGGTGTTAGGGGGGAGCTGCTCCACCGTATGTGTCTTTTCCGGGCCGGTGTCGTATTGCCTTAGCACCCGGAACAGGTGCAGATCAGTACAGCTGGAGGCCGCTGGATTATCCATGTATTTTACAATAGCGACTTGGACGTCATCCGGAAACACGCCTGACCGGATAAACGGTTGCATAAGCTGCCTGAAATTGGCCTTCCATTCTTCACCATGAGGTTTTACACGGTTTTTGTAGGCGTTCCAGGTCTTCAGGTGCGCAAACTCATGTACCGAAGTGATCAGAAAAGCAAAGGGATTCAGGTTGTGGTTTACGGAAATACGGTGGCCATGCCCGTTCTGGGGCGGCCGGTAATCCCCGAATTTCGAAGATCGGCCCCTGCTTATGCGGAACACGCATCGGCTGTCATTGATCCAGCGGGAGATAATAGGCGCGGCTGCGGCTGGCATGTATTTACGCAATTGTGCACTGTAATCCTGCATGGTGCAAACTTAAAACAATGGCGTAAGTATTCATAGAAATATGCCTATCTTTGGCCATAAAATAATCTTGGTATATATGCTGGTTAAGCGATTTTTGCTTATCATGTTTGTGATGACTGCCACATGCTGTGTAATGGGCCAGGACCTGAATGCACGGGTGGAAATCCTTTCACCGCAGGTGCAGAATACCAACAAACGGGCGCTGGATGTACTGCGGAAAGCCATATCCGACTTTCTCAACAATCGTTCGTGGAGTGCCAATCAGGTGCGGCCGGAGGAGCGTATTGATTGCAGCTTCGTAATTACCATCAATGCATGGGACGGGTCGTCCAACTTCACGGCGCAGGCGCAGATTGTCTCCACCAGGCCTGTTTTCAACACAACCTACAACAGCCCGGTATTGAGTATTTCGGACCAGCATTTTAACTTCAGCTACACCGAAGGGCAACTGATGGATTATTCAGACCAGCAATATATGAATAACCTGACTTCCCTGTTGGCTTTTTATGCATATATCATTGTGGGATTGGATGCCGATACTTTTGAGCACAATGGCGGCACCCCGTTTTATACCGCGGCGCAGAATATTGTGAATTATGCCCAGAACACGGGATTCAGCGGTTGGCGATCCATGGAGGAGCTGAATAACCGGTTTTGGCTGGTAAACAACTTGCTTGATCGCCGTTATCAGCCAATACGTGATTTTTTATATAGTTTTTCCATGAAAGGGCTGGATACCATGGCAGAGAATGCCCAGCAGGCCCGTAAAATGATGCTGGATTTACTGCCCCTGTTGCAGAAGGTGGATAGACTGGCGCAGGGAGCCGTATTCAACCAGGTTTTCTTTACGGCGAAATCCGATGAGCTCGTTGGCGTATTCAGCGGTATGGGACCGCAGGAACGCGTCCAGGCTTATAATATACTTGCTGAAGTAGATCCGGCCAATGCAGGTAAATACGAGCGTTTACGTAATAGCAGATAGTAATTACTTATGTTGACCCGCCTGTCCATCCGAAATTATGCATTGATCGATTCCCTGGATATCCATTTCGATAATGGCTTGAATATTCTTACCGGAGAAACCGGTGCCGGTAAATCCATCATCATGGGGGGGCTATCACTCATTCTCGGCCAGCGGGTGGAAAACCGCTATTTCTTCAATCAGGACAAGAAGTGCGTTATCGAAGGTTACTTCGACGTGTCAAACTATGAACTGGACGGGTTTTTCCGGCAGTATGATTTGGATTACGAACGGGAGACCATCATGCGTCGTGAAATCAGCGTGGATGGCAAGTCACGGGCATTTGTCAATGACACACCGGTAACCCTCCAAGTGCTGAAAGCGTTGGCCGAGAAACTGATCGATATCCATTCCCAACATGCCACGCTTCAGCTGAATACGGAGGCGTTCCAGTTATTGACGTTGGATAGCGTGGCCCGGAACCGGCAGGTGCGGGAACGCTACGCGGAAAAATACCATGCGTATAACAGGCTGGTGACCCGTCTGTCGGCCATGAAAGCTGAAGCCCAACAAGCCAATACGGAAGCCGATTACCAACAGTATCTATATGATGAACTGGCTAAAGCTAATCTTGAAGCGGACGAGCAGGCCCGGCTGGAAGCTGAGCAGCAACAGCTTGAACATGCCGAAGAGATTAAGCGCAGCCTGTATGGGGCGGTTTATGCGCTGCGAGATCAGGAAATCAATGCCACGGCACTGCTCAAGGAGGCCCTGCATCACATACAGCACGCTGAACGTTTTATGCCGGCCATGGAACCGCAGGCCCAACGGCTGGAAAGCTGTTTTATTGAATTGAAGGATTTGGCCGAAGAAGTAAGCCGTATCGAGCAGTCGGTGGTATTAGATGAAGTCCGCCTGCAGGAAATCAGTGAGCGGCTAAGCCTGCTTTATGCGCTTCAACAGAAACATCGGGTGGATGGCGTGGAAGCGCTGATTGACCTGCGGGAGCTGTTGAAAGCGAAGCTGGAGGCGCAATCATCCAACGAAGCGGAAATCCAACGGCTGGAGGCCGAGGCGGAACGGTTGAAAACCGAGACATTGGAACTGGCTGCCCAGCTCAGTGATAGCAGGCACGCTGTAGTACAGCAGGTGGAAGATCAGGTGGCTGGAACATTACGCGAAGTGGGGATGCCCCACAGCACGCTTCGTATACAGATAAGCAGGCTTGGCGATTCGGCCCTGCGCGAAAGCGGACAGGATAAAGTGGAATTTTTGTTTTCCGCCAACAAGGGCATGGAGCCGCAGCCCGTAGGAAAGGTGGCCTCTGGTGGGGAACTTTCACGGCTGATGATGGCTATCAAGTCATTGATAGCCAAGACATCGGCGCTGCCAACAATTATCTTTGATGAGATCGATACCGGAATTTCCGGAGAGGTAGCTCTGAAGGTGGCCGAAATCATGGAGCGACTGGCGCAGCACATGCAGGTGATCGCCATTACGCACCTTCCGCAGATTGCTTCAAAAGGGAATGCTCATTTTAAGGTATATAAAATAGAATCAGCCGATAAGACGGTAACCAATATTGCTCAACTGACGAATGAAGAGCGGGTAGTTGAATTGGCACAGATGCTCAGCGGGGCCAATCCTGGCGAAACCGCTTTGCAGCATGCCGCGGAATTATTAGGCGGACGCTGATGTCAGGAAAAAAACGTTATTTTTACCCAATTTTTATTGACAAACTGATAAACTATGTCGCATAACCTACTGAAAGGAAAAAAGGGAATCATCTTCGGCGCACTGGATAACAAATCCATAGCTTGGAAAACCGCGCAACGCTGTGTAGCAGAAGGGGCAGAAATCGTGCTTACCAACGCGCCCGTGGCGCTACGTATGGGGACCATCCGGCAGCTGGCCGAGGAATGTAACAATGCACCGGTGATTCCGGCGGATGTGACCAGCAACGAGGATATTGAAAAACTATTTGACCAGACGTTGGAGCATTTCGGTGGAGGAATTGATTTTATCCTGCACTCCGTGGGAATGAGTCTAAATGTGCGCAAAGGCATCCACTACACGGAAAATAACTATGATTTTATGCACAAAGCGTTTGATATCTCTGCCATCAGCCTGCACCGTGTGCTGGCGACGGCGATGAAGAAAGACGCCATCAATGAATGGGGCTCTGTTGTTGCGCTCACTTACATTGCCGCACAACGTGTATTTCCCGACTATAACGACATGGCCGATGCCAAAGCGTTGCTGGAGAGCATTGCCCGCAACTTCGGCTACCAATACGGTGTGAAGAAGAAGGTGAGGGTAAACACCATCAGCCAGTCGCCCACGCAGACCACGGCCGGTTCCGGCGTAAAAGGTTTCGGTGATTTCATTTCATATGCCGAAAAGATGTCGCCGCTGGGTAATGCCACGGCCGATCAGTGCGCGGATTATACCGTGACGTTGTTTTCGGATCTGACGAAGATGGTTACCATGCAGAATCTCTTCCATGACGGAGGATTTTCCTTTACGGGCGTTAGCGAAGCTGTTATTACTGGGATGGGGGAAAGGTAGCGCGGAAAAAAGCTATTCCATAAAAAAGCGGCATTAGGCCGCTTTTTTATGGTGTAGTTCGTAACTATTCGATATAATCAGTTTCCATCAATACAATCTTGATGAATACATAATCGGGTGGCGTAATCGATACACCTGGGTCGGCCAGTGGGTCCTGCCCGTAAATGGTGATCCTGCCTACCCTATAGTTTACGGAATAAGCAATTTGGTCAAAGGTGGCGGGCAAGATGTCGTACGTGCTTTCGTCGTCCTGACTCATGGAAATCTGCACACCGCCCTGGTTCATGAAGTAGCTGTCAAGTTCCGGTAGATTCAATTCCAGCCAAATCTGTGATCCATCGGTATTCCACTCATTTGCTGCCCTTTCGTAAACAAACGATTTGTTGGGGTTGGGATAATAATTCTCGATAACTTCGGTTTTTCTACAGGAAGACACGCCGAGGATTACTATGAATCCAACGACCGGGGTAAGGTACTTTTTCATACGCGGTTGCTTTAGTAAATAATTCAGTTGCCTATTCCTTTTATGGTATGACAACGCATAGCACAGAATGGTTTAGTACAATAATTGCACCAAGAAAATGTTACAATAAAAAATCCCCCCGTATCAGTATCCCGCGGCTTCCAGGTTACCTTTTTTGTACTATTTCTATACCATTTCTATATCATTTCCTTACCTCTTCCATACCACAGGCTTACCTCTTGTATACCATTTCCTTACCATTTCCTTACCATTTCCTTACCGTTTCCTTA
The DNA here is from genome assembly GCF_900112315.1 of Parapedobacter composti. Classification (GTDB taxonomy): domain Bacteria; phylum Bacteroidota; class Bacteroidia; order Sphingobacteriales; family Sphingobacteriaceae; genus Parapedobacter; species Parapedobacter composti. The sequence continues at coordinate 591,020 of NZ_FOLL01000001.1, forward strand.
CCGTTTCCTTACCAAATCCTTACCATTCGTCTACCTTCGGGGTAAACAACAGGTAGGCCTGCGGTATGTTTACGGTAAGCAACGGTTAAGTTTGCTATGGGGAAGCATCGGGGCACCCGTAGGTGCGGCAGCCGCTCCCGGCCGGTTTCAAGTGGATCCGGCACGCCCGGTGAAAACGGGGTGGCTGACAGCCATTAAAACAAAAGAAGGCGTCCTTTTTCAGGACACCTCCTATCTATGTACGTTACTGAACATTTGGTTGCCGCCGTAGGCGATGCCGTTATTCGTCTTTCTTTTCTTCGGCCAAATCAGAAGGCCGTGACGAACCACCGTCCCCGTCCTGCACGTTGACCACGATTTCACCCTTGGCTTTGTCGTAGTCAACTTCCAGCGTATTACCTTCAGTGACCACTCCCTTGAGGATCTCCTCAGCGATGGGGTCTTCCAGGTACTTCTGGATGGCCCGCTTCAACGGACGGGCACCGAAATTGCTATCAAAGCCTTTCTCTGCTATGAACTCTTTCGCGGCCTCCGTCAGCTTAATGCCGTATCCCAATGCATCTATGCGGGTGAATAGCGATTTCAGCTCGATGTCGATAATCTTGAAGATATGTTCTTTGTCCAGTGAATTGAACACTATCACATCGTCGATGCGGTTGAGGAATTCGGGGGCGAACGCGCGTTTCAGCGCATTTTCGATAACGCTGCGCGAGTGCGACTCGGCTTGCTCAAGCTTGGCCGATGTGGCGAAGCCCACACCTTGGCCGAAATCCTTCAGTTGGCGTGCACCGATGTTGGAGGTCATGATCAGGATGGTATTCCGGAAGTCTACCCGCCGACCGAGGCTGTCCGTAAGCTGGCCTTCGTCGAGAACCTGTAACAGGAGATTGAATACATCCGGATGCGCCTTCTCAATCTCATCAAGCAACACCACGGAATACGGCTTACGCCGGACTTTCTCCGTCAGTTGTCCGCCTTCTTCGTAGCCCACGTATCCCGGAGGCGCGCCTACGAGCCGTGAAATGGCGAATTTCTCCATGTATTCACTCATGTCAATCTGAATGAGCGAATCCTCGCTGTCAAACATGAAGCGGGCCAGCTCCTTGGCCAGTTCGGTCTTACCGACACCGGTGGGCCCCAAGAAGATAAAGGACCCAATGGGCTTCTTGGGATCTTTCAACCCTGCCCGGGTGCGTTGTATGGCCTTAACCAGTTTTTTAACAGCCTCATCCTGTCCGATAATGCGCCCTTTCATCGATTCACCCATCGTCAGTAGCTTTTGGCTGTCAGATTGTCCAACACGCTGTACAGGAATGCCCGTCATCATAGACACTACCTCGGCCACATTGTCTTCGGTTACCGTATACCGCTTGGTTTTGGTTTCGGCTTCCCAAGCTGTTTTTTCGTGTTCCAGTTCTTCCAGCAGGCGTTTCTCCGTGTCGCGTAATTTGGCGGCTTCTTCATACTTCTGGCTGCGCACCACCTTGTTTTTCTCGATTTTGATTTCTTCTATCTTCTGCTCAATATCGATGATACTTTGCGGTACGTGGATGTTGGTGAGATGTACGCGCGATCCAGCTTCATCCAGGGCATCGATGGCCTTATCCGGCAGGAAACGGTCGGTAATGTAACGTGTGGTCAATGTGACGCACGCCTCAATGGCTTCCGGCGTATAGTTCACGTTATGGTGTTCCTCGTACTTCTCCTTGATGCGGTTAAGGATTTCTATTGTTTCATCGTGCGAAGCCGGTTCAATCATCACTTTCTGGAACCGGCGATCGAGTGCGCCGTCTTTTTCGATATACTGACGATATTCGTCAAGCGTGGTGGCACCAATGCATTGGATTTCTCCACGTGCCAGGGCCGGTTTAAACATGTTGGACGCATCAAGTGAACCCGATGCACCGCCGGCACCCACGATGGTGTGGATTTCATCGATGAACAGGATCACGTCCGGCGATTTCTCCAGCTCGTTCATGACGGCTTTCATCCGTTCCTCAAATTGGCCCCGGTATTTCGTGCCAGCAACGAGCGATGCCAAATCAAGCGTTACCACACGTTTGTTGAACAGCACACGGGAAACTTTACGTTGTACGATGCGCAGCGCTAAGCCTTCGGCTATGGCCGATTTTCCTACGCCCGGTTCACCGATAAGTATCGGGTTGTTTTTCTTCCGGCGCGAAAGGATTTGCGATACCCGCTCGATTTCCTTTTCCCGGCCTACAATGGGGTCCAACCGCCCTTCTTCGGCAGCCTTGGTCAGATCCCGGCCGAAATTGTCCAATACCGGGGTTTTGGATTTGATGTCCGAAACTTTCTTCGGTTGGCTGAAATGATCGTCCTCTTTGAAATCATCGTCACCCGCGGTCGAGCCTGAGGCTTGATCCGTAATACCGGCCTTGTGCTGCTCCACGTCGGCCTTGAATACATCGTAATTAATGTCGTATTGCTGCAATATCTGCGATGCAATGTTGTCTTCATCGCGTAAGATGGACAACAGCAGGTGTTCGGTACCAATAACATCACTCTTGAAGATTTTGGCTTCAAGATAAGTGATTTTCAGTACCTTTTCAGCTTGTTTGGTTAATGGCATGTTGCCTATCGGCGCGCGGGACATCGATGATCCCTTAACGGCATCTTCTATGGACTTACGGAGTTCCGTAGTGTCAATTCCTGCTTGCTTCAATATCTTGATGGCCATGCCGTCTCCTTCACGGATAAGGCCCAGCAACAAGTGTTCTGTGCCGATATAGTCGTGCTTCAACCTGATGGCTTCTTCTCTGCTGTATGAAATCACATCCTTTACGCGAGGCGAAAATTTTGCTTCCATGAATTCTACCTTTCTTTCTTCTTGTTATCTGCTAGGATGCGATAAATGTATAAAAAATTATCGCTTATGCCCTTACTATTTGTGTAACTTTTATCAACAATTGAGCCACACACACAAATATAACATTTTGTCAGTTCTCATGAAAGGTTTGTTGCATGATTGTGACTGTACCCCAATTAATTTCAAGAGCGGCCAAGCGCTTGCTAAAGTTGGTATGTTGGTTTAATATCGTTATTTTTGCCCGGCTCGCACGCTCTAAAAAACTAAGCATGGCTGACGAAAAAATCATATTCTCCATGGCGGGGGTTAGCAAAATCTACCCGCCCCAGAAACAGGTCCTCAAAAACATCTATCTTTCGTTTTTCTATGGCGCCAAAATCGGTGTCATCGGCTTGAACGGCTCCGGTAAATCATCGCTGCTGAAGATTATCGCGGGTTTAGACAAATCTTACCAAGGGGAGGTGGTTTTTTCGCCAGGCTACAGCGTGGGCTACCTGGCGCAGGAACCCGAGTTGGATGCCGGAAAAACGGTGCGTGAAGTGGTGGAAGAAGGGGTAGCGGAAATCGCCGCGCTCCTGAAGGAATACGAGGAAATCAACGAAAAATTCGGCTTACCGGAAGTATATGAAAACCCCGATGAGATGGATAAGCTACTGGCCCGTCAAGGGGAACTGCAGGATAAGATTGACGCGTCAGGGGCATGGGAAATAGATACCAAACTCGAACGGGCCATGGATGCATTGCGCTGCCCTGAGCCGGACCGCAAAGTAGCCACTTTGTCAGGAGGGGAGCGCCGGAGGGTGGCATTGTGTCGGTTATTGCTGAAAGAGCCGGATGTGCTCTTGCTGGACGAACCCACCAACCACCTGGATGCAGAATCAATCGATTGGTTGGAGCAGCACCTTCAGCAGTACAAGGGTACGGTAATCGCGGTGACGCACGACCGGTATTTCCTTGATAATGTTGCCGGATGGATTCTGGAGCTCGATCGCGGAGAAGGGATTCCATGGAAGGGCAATTATTCTTCGTGGCTCGATCAGAAGGCCAAGCGGTTAGCACAGGAAGAAAAATCCGAAAGCAAGCGGCAAAAGACGCTTGAACGAGAACTGGAATGGGTGCGCATGGCGCCCAAAGCCCGTCATGCTAAGTCCAAAGCCCGTTTGCATAACTACGAGAAGCTGGCTTCAGAGGAGACCAAGGAGCGGGAAGAGAAGCTGGAACTGTTTATCCCGCCGGGGCCGCGCTTAGGCAACGTGGTCATAGAAGCGCACGACGTGACCAAAGCATACGGTGATAAGATCCTGTTTGAAAACCTGAGCTTCTCCTTGCCGCCGGCAGGTATCGTGGGAATTATCGGCCCGAACGGTGCCGGCAAAACCACGCTCTTCAGGCTCATTACGGGGCAGGAGCAACCCGACAACGGCACATTCCGCGTGGGTGAAACCGTTGCGCTGGGATATGTAGACCAAATGCATGACGATTTGGATGCGGAAAAGACCGTATGGGAAAACATCACCGGTGGGAACGAGAATATCCAATTGGGCAATAGGTTACTCAATTCCCGTGCCTACGTATCCAAATTCAACTTCAACGGGGCCGATCAGCAAAAAAAGGTAGGTGTGCTGTCCGGCGGTGAGCGAAACCGCGTCCATCTGGCTATCACGCTGAAAAAAGGTGCCAACGTGCTGCTGCTCGACGAGCCGACGAACGACATTGACGTGAATACGCTGAGGGCGCTGGAAGAAGGATTGGAAAACTTCGGAGGATGTGCAGTAATCATCTCGCACGACCGGTGGTTCCTCGACCGCATCTGTACACATATCCTGGCATTTGAAGGGGATTCACAGGTGTATTTTTTTGAAGGCAACTATACCGAATACGAAGAAAACCGGAAGAAACGCCTGGGCGATGTGACACCGAAGCGAATCAAATATAAAAAATTGGTTAAAGGGTAGTGGATACCGCCAAATTACTGAAAGCCATTATCGACAATGCGATCGATGGTATTATTACCATTGACCGTAATGGCATTGTCGAATCCATAAACCCGGCGGCTTTGCAGCTTTTCGGGTATACGGCTGATGAGGTTATCGGTGAGAATATCTCCATCTTGATGCCCGAGCCGGATCGCAGCAATCACGATTCATATATCGAAAATTACCTCAGGACGGGCAGAAAAAAAATAATCGGTATTGGCCGTGAGGTGAGGGGGCGAAGGAAAGACGGCAGTACGTTCCCTTTCCGGTTGGCGGTAAGTGAAGTGTTTTATGATGATAAATTGGCGTTCACAGGCTTTGTGCATGATCTGACCAAGGAAAAGGAAGCGGAGGAAAAGCTGCTCCGCCATATGGAAGAGCTGGAAGTTACGGTAAGCAACCGGACGAAGGATTTGATTAAGCTGGTGTCTGAACTGGAAAAGGCCAAGTCTGAGGTGAGCCTGTCGTTGGAAAAAGAGAAAGAGCTTAGCCAATTGAAGTCGCGCTTCGTTTCCATGGCGTCGCACGAGTTCCGCACGCCGCTCAGCGCGGTGCAACTTTCCGCGTCGCTTATTGAAAAATATATCGAGAAGCCCGATCGGGATAATGTGCTTAAACACACCGGTCGGATCAAGAATTCAGTGCAGTTGCTCACCAGTATCCTGAACGATTTTCTGTCGCTTGAGCGGCTGGAGGCCGGTAAGGTGTCGGTGCGTAAAGAGCCCATCAACCTGGTGGAACTCGCAGAGGAAATTGCCGAAGAAATGCAGCTGGTTTGCAAGGCAAACCAGCATATTGTATACCAGCACACGGGATCGACCGGCACGTTTATCCTGGATGGTAACTTGCTGAAAAATTGCATCATCAATCTGATCTCCAACGCTATAAAGTATTCCGGTGAAAACACCTTCATTGAATTCAATACGGAAATCAATGGGGATACGTGCACGGTTGTGGTAAAGGACGATGGTATCGGGATACCGGCCGGCGATCAAAAGCAGTTGTTCGAACCGTTTTTCCGGGCCCACAATACGGGGAATATTCCCGGTACAGGCTTGGGACTCAACATTGTAAAACGGTATGTTACTTTGATGGGGGGAACGGTGAGCTGCCAGAGTGAACAGGATAAGGGAACAATCTTTACATTGGTATTCCGTGATAACGAAACGTAAACATGACCACCCAGCAGACCGCCGTATTGATTATCGAAGACAATGACGATATCCGGGAAGGAACCAGGGAGATTCTCGAACTGACCGGATACCGCGTGTATACCGCATCCGAGGGGAAGACTGGTGTAGATATGGCGATAAAGCATCGTCCTGACGTCATATTGTGCGATATTATGATGCCGGAATTGGATGGTTACGGGGTGTTGTATATGCTTTCGAGGCATCGGGATACGGCGGCTATCCCGTTTATTTTCCTTACTGCCAAAGCCGAACGTGCTGATATGCGGAAGGCGATGGAAATGGGAGCGGATGATTACCTGACCAAGCCGTTTGATGAGGTGGAACTGCTTAACGCCATCGATACCCGCTTAAAGAAACGGAAACAGCTTGATGGCGTCGAGCGTGGGCGGCGAAGCGCCCACCTGAGCGATGAAGAACAGGAGGTGCTGCTGAAGGAGTTGGTACAACACGCAAGGGTGAAATCATACCGAAAAAAGCAAACGGTTTACGAAGAGGGCGACAATCCACTATATGTTTATTACATCAGAAAGGGAAAGGTACGGCGATTCCTGAATTACCCGGATGGACGCGAATTGTCTACGGACATCCATGTGCCCGACTCGTTTTTCGGCTACGGTGCAGTATTGCTACAACAACCATATACCGACAACGCCGAAGCCCTGGAAGACACTGAATTGGCGCTGGTTGAAAAGGAGAATTTTTTTGAATTGCTGTACCGCAAACCTGGCATAGCCAATAAGTTTATCGCATGGCTCTCGGGCAATATCCGCGGAAAGCAAACCCAGTTGCTGGCTTTTGCCTATGATTCCGTTCGCAAGCGGGTAGCGAATGCGCTTGTCCATGTGGCCGAAAAAACATTAGATTCGGCTGTGAGCGATGAATGCGTCATCCGGATATCACGCGATGATTTGGCTTCGCTGGCGGGTACCGCCAATGAAACCATCAGCCGCATGTTGTCCGACTTCAAAGACGAACGGCTGATTGCCAAGGAAGGGAATGCCATCCGGATTTTATCCATCCACCGGCTCCGGAATATCAAACAGTAATCCGAAGCCTTATATCTCAGGAAGTTATTTCAGACACCGGAAGTGACCACTGTCACCTTTTGCATTGATCCTGCGCATCGCCAAGGTAACGTCGCGACTGTACCTTTGGACGGAAATGAACGTATGGATGAGAGCAATTGCTTACAGTATAAAAGACCAAGAAAAGGAGTGCCTGGTGCTGGCCAATGGCAAAAAACATGACCTGACGCTGATTTCAAACGAACTGAACAGGCATACGGTGTCGTACGCACGAGGCAAAGAAGTAGTCATCGTATCGGTTTACGATATCCTGGACACCGAACTGTTGTGGGAGCTCAAAAATGCAGGCGTCCGGAAAATCATCACCCGGTCCAAGACCACCACGCATATCGACCTCGCGCAGGCTACGCGGCTAGGCCTGAAGGTTGCCAATGCGCCTGGTGAAGACCAATCCACCTGCAGCATCGCCCGGCAGACCATCCGTAATCTCAATGCATGGGAAGCGGGTAAGTGTGTGGGCAAGGCCTGTTGCTGCCAGAACGTATGTGCGCCATGAAGAAAAACAAGCTTGACGAATGGATAAAGCGTTATGGTATAGCCGCACCGCGCTATACCAGCTATCCCACGGTGCCTCATTGGGATACGCAGACGTGGGATGCCAGCCAATGGCGTGCGCATGTACGGGAAAGGTTCGGGCATACCATGGGCCAAGGCATCAGCCTTTATGTACACCTGCCGTTCTGCGAAACGCTATGCACGTATTGCGGCTGCAATACATCCATCACGAAAAACCATGGCGTGGAAGCGCCTTATGTCGATACCGTGCTGGCCGAATGGAAGCTGTATCGCCGGCTCTTTCCGGCAGCGTCCGTGCCCGTCAGCGAACTCCATCTGGGGGGAGGCACGCCCACGTTCTTTGCCCCGGAACAGCTGGGCCGATTGGTCGCCGGATTGATGGATGGTGCACATCAAGTGGCGGGGGGTGCGTTTTCGTTCGAGGCTCATCCGGCAAATACCACAGCCGGGCACTTGCAGGTGCTTTTTGACGCTGGCTTCCGCCGGTTGAGCCTTGGTATACAGGACTTTAATCCCGAAGTACAGCGGCTTATTAACCGCAGGCAGACGGAAGCTGATGTTTTGCGTGTAATGGCCGATGCCCGCCGTATTGGCTACACCTCGGTGAATTTTGATCTGATTTACGGGCTTCCGTCGCAGACACCGGCACGCCTGCTTTCAACGGTAGAAAAGGCGTTGGTGATGAAACCGGACCGCATCTCCTTCTATAGCTACGCGCATGTGCCGTGGATGAAACCGGGGCAGCGCCGGTATACGGAGGCCGATTTGCCTAAAGGCAGGGACAAACTCCTCCTATATCAATTGGGCAAGGCACGTATTACACAGGCGGGTTACCAGGAGGTGGGCATGGATCATTTTGCGCTTCCCCACGATGCTTTGTGCGAAGCGGCTAAAGGCGGTTGGTTACACCGTAACTTTATGGGGTATACCGATCGGTATACGCCCCTGCTGATAGGCCTCGGCGTATCGTCCATCAGCGATTCATGGACGGCATTTGCGCAGAATGCCAAATCGCTTGAAGCCTACCGGGCAATGGTGGATGCCGGTCAGCTTCCCGTATGCAAGGGACACGTGCTTTCCGGAGCTGATCTGGCCGTGCGCCAATATATACTGGATATGATGTGCCGGGGCGGCACTGTATTGAAAGTGCCCGGTGAACAGTCGTCGGCCATCCTGCACCGGCTGGCACCGTTGCTGGATGACGGGCTGGTAACGTGGGATGGCGCGCGGGTAAGGGTAACAAGTCAGGGAAAGGCCTTTTTGCGCACAGTATGCATGGCATTTGATGAGCGCCTGCATGAGAAGCAGCATGCTCAACCGACATTCAGCAACGCGTTATGATTGTTTCCACGGCTCAAACATGTTTCCACTGCGGCGATGCGGTGTCTGGCACGGCCTATGAAACCGATGGACATGTTTTCTGCTGCCTGGGCTGCCAGAGCGTATACCGCTTGCTCAGCAGCAACCAGATGCAGCAGTACTATCGGTATGACAACCATCCCGGCCGGAAGCGGATGGGTGTGGCGGAGCGTTACGAGTACCTCGACGAACCGGCTATTGCGGGGCAGCTTATCGATTTTAAGGATGATGCACTTACCGTTTTTACCTGTTATATTCCGGCAATCCATTGCAGTGCGTGTATCTGGTTACTGGAACATTTGTACAAGCTGCATCCTGCCGTGGTATCCTCGCGGTGCGACTTCATGAAGAAGCAGGCCGTTATCACATTCAGACACGGAGGGCTGTCGTTGCGGGCACTGGTGGAATTGCTGGCCGAAGTGGGTTATGAGCCCAGCATTACGTTACAGGATGTCATCAAAGCAGGGCGCAGGTTTTCCCAGCGTGGACTGGTGGCCAAGATTGCCGTGGCGGGATTCTGCTTCGGCAATTCCATGATGCTCAGCTTCCCGGAGTACTTCGGTATGGCGGCATTTGAAGCGCATTATTCGGCGTTTTTCCGATGGATGAATTTAGGTTTCGCATTGCCGGTATTGCTGTACAGTGGTAGAGGTTATTTCCGTTCAGCTTGGCAAAGCCTCAGGCAGCAACGGCTGAATCTCGATGTGCCGCTGGCGTTGGGTATTCTGGTACTGTTCATGCGGACGGCCTGGGAGGTCGCCTCCGCTACGGGGCCGGGATTTGCCGACACGCTTTGCGGACTGGTTTTTTTTCTGCTAGTTGGCCGGTGGGTCCAGCAGCGTACCTACCACCACCTGTCGTTTGAACGTGATTACCGGTCGTACTTCCCCGTAGCCGTGATGCGTCTTGGAGCCGACGGGGCACACCCCGTGCCCATTGCCGACATCGGGATAGGCGACCGACTGCTTATCCGCAGCAATGAGATTGTACCTGCAGACGCCATACTGCTGAACGGGGACGCCACGATTGATTTTAGCTTCGTGACCGGCGAATCCGAGCCCGTAAAAAAGGCGGCTGGGGAAATCATCTATGCGGGAGGGCGGCAACTGGAGGGAGCTGTGGAGGTAGAAGTGGTTAAGGCTGTCTCGCAAAGTCACCTCACCCGGTTGTGGAACAATGAGGCGTCAAAGCCGTACGAGCGGCGTTTTCGGACGTTCAGCAATACCGTGAGCCGCTATTTCACGGTGGTGCTGCTCTCCATCGCGTTCCTGGCAATGGGTTATTGGTTGGTCTATGGCGATGCTGCCAAAGCCTGGGGAGCATTTACGGCGGTGCTAATTATTGCTTGTCCGTGTGCGCTGGCTTTGAGCAGCCCCTTCACTTTGTCCACCGCTTTAAGCGTGTTTGACAAAAATCGCTTTTACATCAAGAATACCGCCGCCATCGAGCAACTTGCAGCGGTAGATTGCCTCGTATTTGACAAGACCGGTACCATCTCATCACCTGCGGCATCCCAGATGCGGTTTAATGGGGAACTGGACGCCGGGGAGCCTGCCATGGTGGCTGCGGTGTGCAGGAACTCGACCCATCCGCTAAGCCGCGCGATTGTCCGCTGGGTGGACAGCCGTGAGCTGCCGCATGTCAGCCGCTTCCGCGAAGTCAGCGGTAAAGGCGTCGAAGCGCTGGTAGACGGCCGTCAGGTATGCGTGGGAAGTGCCGTATTCATCGGGGCGGCGGCCTCCGCCGGCGGCGACCGCGGAAGCACCGCATATGTTTCGATAGACGGCGCTGTCAAAGGTTGCTTTTCCGTAGAACAGCCGTGGCGGGAAGGATTGGCAGCTACGCTTCATGCACTGGCCGGCCGTTATCAGCTACACTTGGTTTCCGGTGACAATGACAGGGATCAAGCGATACTGCGTTCTATTTTTCCGGAATGGGCAAGCCTGCAGTTCGGTAAACTACCGGTGGAGAAACTGGAATATGTTCATGCTTTGCAGCAGCAAGGGCATGCCGTGTGCATGATAGGTGACGGTCTGAACGATGCCGGCGCGTTAAAACAGGCTGATTTGGGCATCGCCGTAAGCGATGATATCAATAGTTTTTCGCCGGGTTGCGACGCCATACTCGATGGGCAGTCGTTTACCAAAGTGCCCCGCTTTTTGCGCTTTGCCAAAGATACGGTGCGGGTTATCCACATGAGTTTCGGTATATCGCTGGCCTATAACCTGGTGGGACTGGGGTTTGCGGTAACGGGCATGATGTCGCCTCTGTTTGCTGCCGTGCTGATGCCGATGAGTACGGTAACCATTATCGGTTTTACCACATTAGCTACCCGCGTCTATGCCGCGAAAAACCAATTGACGACCACACAATCATGAGCGTAATCTTCTTCTTGATAGGCTGTAGTGTGTTCATCGCCCTGATTTTTCTGGGAGCGTTTTTTTGGGCCAACAAGACAGGTCAGCACGAGGATACATATACGCCATCTGTCCGCATCCTGTTTGAAGACGAAGCAGCGGAAGCAGATTCTTCAGAAAAATAGGATTCGCGCGAGATCTTCCCATTCTTCTTCCAACGTCAGCGCCGGTCGGCTACGGCCGGCTCGGCGATACCAGTAATCGGCATTCCACAGGTCTCCTTCTTTGCGGTGCAGGTAGGCATGTATGTGGGCCGATTGCTTATCATCTAGGTCGTTAATGAGGTCATGTGCCTTCTCCCATTCTCCTTTGGCATCATACCACAACGCTTCTTGCTGTACGGTGAGGCCGATAGGAGGTGCAGGCTGTTGGAGTGATGATTTGAAAGCCGAAATATCCATGCCCCAAAAATACATATTTTGATTAAACCCACCCCGACCCCCGGCCCCCGGCCCCGATCACTCATCCCCGACCACCGACCCCCAACCACCGACCCCCGATCACCGACCCCCGATCACCGACCACCCACCCCTCCCACCAAAAATGACCACGATTACTTTTATTCCCAATCACGGTCACTCGCCTGACATTGCGATGACGGTAACTTTACTGCCGGAAAAATAAATCAACTATAGTAAATGCAGCTAACTAAATTCAATTACGACAACAAAATTGTCAGGGATTTCGGTATCGCTACCGTGGTATGGGGCATCATCGGGATGTCCGTGGGATTACTGGTCGCTGTCCAGCTGATATGGCCGTTCATGAATTTCGACCTGCAATACACCACCTTTGGCAGGGTACGGCCGTTGCACACTAATGCAGTCATCTTTGCGTTCGTAGGCAACGCGATTTTCATGGGGGTATACTACTCCTTGCAGCGCCTGCTGAAAGCGCGGATGTACAGTGACCTGCTGAGCCGGATACATTTCTGGGGCTGGCAGCTCATTATCCTTGCCGCGGCTATCACATTGCCGTTGGGGCTGACAACTTCGCATGAGTATGCCGAGCTGGAATGGCCCATAGACATCGGAATCACCGTCATCTGGGTGGTTTTCGGCATTAACATGTTCGGAACCATCATCAATCGGCGCGAGCGGCACATGTATGTGGCCATCTGGTTTTACATCGCCACCTTCGTGACCGTGGCGGTATTGCACATTGTCAATTCCGTGCAGTTGCCCGTGTCGATGTGGAAAAGCTACTACCTTTATGCGGGTGTGCAGGATGCTTTGGTGCAGTGGTGGTATGGGCACAACGCCGTGGCATTTTTCCTGACTACGCCTTACCTGGGTATGATGTACTATTTCCTGCCCAAGATGGCTAACCGGCCGATTTATTCTTACAAGTTGAGCATTCTGCACTTTTGGTCGCTGATCTTCATTTATATCTGGGCCGGACCGCACCACCTGTTGTACACTTCACTGCCGGAATGGGTGCAGTCGCTCGGCGTGGTGTTTTCGGTAATGCTTATCGCTCCCAGCTGGGGAGGCATGATCAATGGGCTGCTCACGCTGCGCGGGGCTTGGGACAAGGTGCGTACGGAGCCGACGTTGAAGTTCATGGTGGTGGCGCTGACCGCGTATGGCATGGCTACATTTGAAGGGCCCATGCTTTCGCTTAAACAGGTGAATGCGATTGCTCACTTCACAGACTGGATTGTGGCGCACGTACATGTAGGAGCCCTGGGCTGGAATGGTTTTATGACATTCAGTATTTTGTACTGGCTTGTGCCACGTATTTATAAAACCGAGTTGTATTCAAAGAAACTCGCCTCGGTACATTTTTGGATCGGAACATTGGGGATTTTGTTTTACGCCGTCCCGATGTACTGGGCGGCGGTGGTACAGGGGCTGATGTGGAAGGAATTCACTCCAGAAGGTGTGCTGAAATATCCTAACTTTCTGGCAACAACGTTGCAGATTATCCCCATGCACGTGCTTAGGGCCGTAGGAGGTGCCTTGTACCTCGCCGGCGCCTTTTTGATGACCTACAACTTGGTGAAAACCATGCGTAAGGGGCGGCTGTTGGCTAATGAACCCGCGGAAGCACCGGAACTTATGCCGGTGGTGATGAACGAACGTTCGCGACACAGGCGCCTGGAGCGCAAGCCTGTCCTGTTCATGGTAGTCGCACTGATTACCATCCTGATAGGAGGGATGGTGCAGATGATGCCTACGTTTATGATATCGTCAAACGTGCCTACCATCTCCAGCGTGAAGCCCTATACGGCACTGGAACTCCAAGGGCGAGACCTCTATATCCGTGAAGGATGTGTTAACTGCCATTCGCAAACTGTACGGCCGTTCCGGTCGGAGACGGCACGTTACGGGGAATACAGCAAGGCGGGCGAGTTCGTTTACGACCATCCTTTTCTTTGGGGGTCAAAACGGACAGGGCCCGATCTGCACCGCATCGGCAAGAAGTATCCCAATAAATGGCATTTCGACCATATGCTCGACCCGACCATCACCTCGCCGGGCAGTATCATGCCCCCATACCCGTGGCTCGCCGAGCAGCCGCTGGATACAACCACCACCAAGGCCAAATTGAACGCTATGCGCCTGTTGGGAGTGCCCTATTCTGACGAAGACGTAAACGACGCGAATGAAAACCTTTGGCGGCAGGCTGAGGCGATTGCGGCAGACCTTGGCAGCCAGGGGGTAACCGTGCGGCCAGATAAGGAAATCATCGCACTCATTGCGTATCTACAGCGGCTGGGCACAGACATCAAGACACAGGAAGCACCTGCGGTGACAATAACAAATTAACGTTCTAACGGAACAAATCATGTTTAAGCAAATAACGGATTTAAGCGGCGATGAATGGTACCTCATCGTGTCGCTTTGGATTTTCCTGATTTTCTTCATTACTATGGCCATTACGTTGCTACGGATGCGGAAGGATGATGTAAACTATATGAAAAACAGGCCGCTGGATGACAATGATGTTGCCGGCTCTGAAGCAAAATACCAAATTGAACAACCATGAAATCACTATTCCTTCAACTAAGTGTCGACGATACGCTCATTATCGTCCTGATGTTGGTTATGGCCGTGGTGCTTGCCGCAGCAGCGGTGGTACTGCGCGCCGTGCGGATGATGATACGCCTCACGATGCCACACGTACTTGATGTTGAACAAACTGCAAGAATGCAGGCGAAGAGCCGCCGGGCATTGGCGATTCGTGCCTGGTGGAATAAGTTAATGGGACTTCGGCCTATAGCTGAAGAGAAGGATTTGGTTATCGACCATGCCTATGATGGCATCACCGAACTGGACAACCCCGTGCCCGCCTGGTTCAACGGGCTTTTTTATGCTTCGGTCGTTTTCGCAGCCGTGTACCTGTGCATCTATCACGTATTCGGATGGGGCCCCAACCAACAGGAGGAATATGCGCGTGAAATGGCTAAAGCCGAAAAAGCGCGGCAGGAGTGGCTGGCCCAGGCAGCCAATAACGTGGATGAGAACTCGGTTGGGGTTGACCTACGCCCGGAAATTATCGCCGCCGGGCAGGCTGTATTTTCCCAGAATTGCTCCGCATGTCACGGCGTGGCGGGTGAAGGCGGAATCGGCCCGAACCTGACCGACCGGTATTGGCTGCACGGCGGTGAGATAAGCGATATTTTCAAGGTAGTTAAGTATGGGGTACTTGATAAAGGCATGGTTCCCTGGGAGCAGAGTCTGACCCCCGCGCAGATCGCGGAGGTCAGCAATTATATAGTAAGCCTGCGAGATACCCATCCGCCGAATGCGAAAGCACCCCAGGGAGAAGAAGTGCAGTACGAAGCGGCTGAAGCGACCATACAGCAGCTTTAGCTATACAATAGCTACTGATGGAGGGAATCAAAGGCACCTGATGGAAGGGATGACGACGAAACGCCAATGGATATATGCTAAAAAGCCGGGCGGCAGACTGTACCATTACCGCCAATGGGTAGGCTACACACTGCTCCTTTTCTTATTCGCCGGCCCGCTGGTGCGTGTGCATGGAGAGCCGCTCCTGCTTTTTAATGTAGTGGATAGGAAGTTTGTGCTATTCGGTAGCGTATTCTGGCCGCAGGATCTGCACATTTTCGTGTTCGGTATGCTCGTTGCCATGGTCTGCGTGGTGCTGTTTACTGTGGTATACGGGCGTATCTGGTGCGGATGGGCTTGCCCGCAGACAATTTTTATGGAGCTTGTTTTCAGGCGGATAGAATATTGGGTTGAAGGAGATTGGAAGCGGCAAAAGCGGCTGAACGCGGCGGTTCGCGACACCGGTTGGTACCTGAAGAAGGTAGCAAAACACGCGATTTTCTTTGTGATTTCATTCCTTATTTCCAATGTGTTCCTGGCATATATCATCGGTACGGAACGGTTGTGGCAAATTGTTACCGAGCCAGTAGGCCTGCACCTCGGAGGGCTGATAGCCATTATCGTTTTTACGTTGGTGTTCTATACGGTGTTTGCTTTCGTGCGCGAAATCGTCTGCACGACGGTATGTCCTTATGGGCGTCTTCAGGGCGTACTGCTCGATGATAAAAGCATCACCGTGGCTTACCACCATCGGAGGGGCGAACCTCGCGGGCACCGCAAACAGGGTTCCCGGCAGACAGGGGGTGACTGCATTGATTGCGGTTTATGCGTGCACGTGTGTCCAACGGGTATCGATATCCGCGATGGCATTCAATTGGAATGCGTAAACTGCACGGCTTGCATCGATGCCTGCGACGCCGTGATGAAAAAAATCGGTCGACCGGAACGCCTCATTGGATTCTATACCACGGCTGAGATAACCGGGGAAAAAAGGAGCAAACCCGGCAATGCACGTGCCATCGCGTACAGCATGGTGCTGGCCGCGCTGCTCGCCGTATTCGGGTGGCTGCTGTTCAGCCGCAGCGAAGTGGAGGGAGCTCTGCTACGGGCCAGCGGAAGTACCTACCAGCTGCGTGATGATGGTACGGTAAGTAATTTATATAGTCTCGAACTCATCAATAAAACACATCGTGAAATGTCCTTTGAGCTGACGGCTGGCAATCGGCACTTTTCCATTCAGCGGGTGAACCCGGTTAATGTGATCCCGGCGGGCGGAACGGTACAGCTGAGTTTCTTTTTGGTAGCTGAGCAGCGGGATATTACCTCATACAAGACTAAGGTTAACGTATGTGTATTGGTGGACGGTCAGGCGTTAGAAACCATGAAGACCACTTTTGTAGCTCCCACCGGGGGGAGGGATTAAATAAAATAGAACGGATATGGACTGGGGAACAAAGATAGTGATGGCGCTGGCTCTTTTCATGATAATGATAATGTCGTTCGGCGTTTATATGTTAAGGCATGATACGGATTCGCTGGTCGCGCCGGATTACTATGAGCGAGGATTAAAGTACGACAGCCTGCAAAGGGTAAGCCAGCCCTTAACGGCGGCGGATACATTAATGCGGTTAAAACGATGAACTTCCTGGCGCTGGCTTTTTTCATGGGATTGTTGGGCAGCCTTCACTGTGCAGCCATGTGCGGGCCGCTGGTGCTGGCGTTGCCGATGGCAGGTAGGTCAAAGGCTATGGCACTTGCTAACAAAATGGTCTATCAAATTGGCCGGATCACGGTATACGGTGCGCTGGGGCTGGCGGTCGGGTTGGCAGGTAACCTGGTTGCGTTAAAAGGATGGCAGCAATACATCAGCCTGCTGATTGGGCTGGTACTTTTGGCGCTGGCATTGCTCCAATTGGCGGGCGCGCGTTATTTCGGCATAGCCAAGCGGCAAATGGCGCTGGTTGCGCCGCTAATCCGGAAGATGGGCTATTGGTTACACCAACCGGGGGGAAATTTCATCGCAGGGGTTTGTAATGGGTTTCTGCCGTGCGGCATGGTATACATGGCTTTAATGGCTGCATTCAATGCAGATTCTGTTCTGAACGCCACGCTTTTTATGCTGCTTTTTGGCCTGGGAACACTTCCGATGATGACAGCCGTGGCCATAACCGGCTCCCGTGTGAAACGGCTGGTTTGTGTTAACATTGCTAAATGGATGCCCGTTATCTTACTCATCATGGGCGTGTGGTTCCTCCTGCGTGGCGCTAACTGGGATATCCCTTATTTAAGCCCGTTATTGTATCCGGAAGGCGTGGCCAATTGCCGGTAAACGAAAGGTAATTATAGCTTAAAAATGGAGAAGGAATTAATTTTTATGGTTATGGTTATGGAAGGCTACGAGGGCGGGCTGGTGGCAATAGAGGGCAATAGTAGCTTTCGGAGACGATATGGAAATATTAGCGCAGGATATCAGCGCTAAAGTACTGGGGTACTTTAAACAGCCGTATACGGGTACCATCGTGATCCGTGAGTTTAAAGATACGGTAATCCAGGTGCAGCGATAAATGCGGATTACTTCCATCCACCGCCGAGTGCCCTGTAGAGCGAAACTTTGGCTACCAACTGCTGTTGTTTGATGCGCACCAAGTCCAATTCACTGGTTAATGCGTTGCTTTGGGCCGTGATAACTTCCAGGTAGGTGGCTTCTCCGCTTTTAAAGAGCAAGTTGGCATTTTTAACACCCAACTGGGCGGTTGCGACGCGCTGCTCGGCTATGGTATATTGTTCATTGAGCTTGTTTATCATGACCAGAGCATTACTCACTTCATGCGCGGCTTCCATAACGGTCTGCTGGAATGCAATCTCGGCTTTGTCGCGCTCAAGCTTTGCTATCTCGTGCTGCGTTTTGAGTCGCCTGCGATTAAAGATGGGCTGCGTGGCACTACTGATGAGGCCGCCAAACAGCGCACCAGGAATGTTGAACCAGTTGTGCGGGAGCATGGCGTTGAGCCCCCCGGTTGCATCAATGGTAAGCGAGGGGTAACGGTACGCCTGTGCAACGCCGACTTCAGCATTGGCGGCCCGCAAAGCCTGTTCGGCTTGCCGTACATCGGGCCTGTTGGTCAGCAGCTGCAGTGGCACGCCGGTGTCATAGCTGTCCTGCATGCGCCAATCCATCAGTGCGGATGAACGGTAAACGCTGTCGGGCATTGCTCCGGTTAAGGCCATCAGTGCATTTTCCTGAATAGCGATTTCCTGTTCTAACTCAGGGATAAGCGACGCGGCTACCAGTTTTTGTGATTCTGTTTGCTGCAAGGCCAATGAGCTTACTTCCCCGGCATCGCGTTGTAGCTTTACAATCTGAAGCGTACTGTCGTTGAGCCTCAAATTCCGTTGGGCCACCTCTAACTGTGCATCCAGCATCAATAGGTTGTAATAACCCTCAGCTATGGCCGCTACCAACTGGGTTTGGATGGCTTTCCGCGCTTCGAAGCTCTGCAGGTACTCGGCCAACGCTCGTTCGTTCTGCCTGCGCATCCGTCCCCAGATATCCATTTCCCAGCTTAAGCTGATGGACGATAGGTATTGCGATTGATACATATATAGCTGTTCCGGCGGTTCCCCGTGCCCTCCTCGCTCATACCAGCCGGACGAGGGGGAAGCAAAGAAGTCGCGCGACCGCCATTGGTGATTGGTACCGCCTAACTGTGTGTTGATCTCCGGGAAGAAAGCGGCCTTGGATTGCTTAAGCGTTTGATGGGCAATCTCGATGTTCTTCAAAGCAGCCTGCATGTCATAGTTATTAGCGATGGCACTGTCGATGAGCGTCATCAGCATCCGATCCGTAAAAAAATCGGACCAGGGGATGACTGCGATATTCGCGGTGTCTATTGTTGAATCCGGTCGTTTCGATGTGCCGCGGAACGTATCGGCGAGTGCTGTGGCAGGCCGGGTATAGTCGCGCCCCACTTTGCAGGATGATATTGTTAGGCATACTGCCATGCAGGAAAATAGAAATTGCCTGAAATAGTTCATGCTCAGTCTTCTTCTTTGGTAGACAATCTGTTTTTTAGCGTTTCGTCCAATTTTTTGAAAATCAAGTATAGTATCGGAATTGCAAACAGGCCGAATATTACACCGGCAAGCATGCCTCCTGCAGCCCCGAAACTGATGGAATGATTACCTTGGGCAGACGGGCCTGCCGTCCACATCAACGGAACCAGACCGGCAACGAACGCAAGGGACGTCATCAGAATAGGCCGCAGGCGCATGCGTGCGCCTGCCAATGCCGACTCATGGATGCTCATCCCTGCACGGCGCCGTTGCGCGGCGAATTCCACGATGAGTATGGCATTTTTGGCTAATAGGCCGATTAACATGATGAGACCAACCTGTACATAGATGTTGTTTTCCAGTCCCACCACGTTAATCACCGAGTATACGCCAATCAGGCCAACCGGTACGGACAGCATGACAGCAAGCGGCAGGATATAACTTTCGTATTGGGCCGCGAGCAAAAAATAAACAAAGATGATACTTAGCGCAAAAATTAACGCGGTTTCATTACCGGATTGCCGTTCTTCCAGACTCATCCCCGTCCATTCATAGCTGTAATTACCGGGAAGGTGCTCGGCCGCCACAGCCTCCATGGCTTCCATGGCTTCCCCCGTACTGTAGCCTTCGGCGGGTGTAGCATTGATGGCAATGGCGTTATAAAGATTGTAACGGTTTACAATTTCGGGACCCATCACCTTTTTAAGTTTGACGATGGTATTGACCGGTACCATTTCGCCACGATTGTTACGTACAAAAATGGAATTAAAAGATTCAGGTTCTGCCCTGTATTTAAAATCGGCCTGCATAAAAAGACGGTATTGGCGCCCGAACCGGTTGAAATCGCTGACCATCACCCGTCCGTAATACCCTTGTATGGTGCGCATCATATCTTGGATACTCACACCCAGAGCTTTGGCTTTTATCGGGTCGATTTCCAAGAGGTATTGGGGGAAATTGGCATTGAAAGTCGTGTTTGCCGAGGCTATCTCCGGTCTTTTTTCCAGTTCGCGCATAAACGTATCGGCCACCATGCCGAAGTCCCACATAGAGCCGCCCATGCGGTCCTGCAGCACAAATTCGAGTCCGGAGAAATCGCCAAATCCTTGTATGGTAGGTCGAGGGAATACGCTGAACGAGGCTTCGGTGATTTGGGAGAGATCCTGCCTGATAGTGTCCATAATTGCGTTGATATTCCGGATTTTCCCCCTTTCCGCGATTGGCTTCAGATTAATGTAGCCCACAGCGAATGCAGAACTTGCGCTCGCATCTATGGCATTATAGCCAGACACGGTGGTCATCCCGGCGATAGCTTCACGGTTCTTCAGTATGCTGTCGGCTTTGGCCAGGGCTGCATTCGTGCGTGAAAGTGATGCCCCTGGGGGCATTGCAAGGGAATAGGTGATGAAGCTATCATCTTCTGTTGGAATGAAGCTCGACGGTGTGCGGTTCATTAACCATACGCCTGCCACAACGACCAAGGCGACACTGGCAATGGCAAGACCTTTACGACCCGCCAAAAGGCGCAAAGCGGCGACGTACCTATCTGTGAAAACAGCAAATGCAGTGTTGAATGCCGTAAAAAGGCGACGTTGCAACGGTACGCGTTCTTTGGGTCCGGAAGGGACAGGCGCCTCAGCCGCCGGTTCATGGCGGGGTTTCTTAAGCAACAATGCACAAAGTGCGGGTGTGAGCGTCAGTGCGTTCAGGGCTGAAATGAGAATGGCTGTTGCCAGCGTGTAGGCAAATTGCTGAAAGAATACCCCGGCAGGCCCTCCCATAAAACCGACCGGAAAGAACACGGCCGCCATCACCAGCGTGATGGAGATGATGGCGCCGGTAATTTCTCCCATGGCCGCATGTGTGGCCTTGCGCGGCCCCAGATTTGTGGCATGCATTTTTTGGTGGACAGCTTCCACCACCACTATCGCATCATCCACCACAATACCGATAGCCAATACCAAAGCGAACATGGTAAGCACATTAATGGAAAAACCGAACAGCTGAAGGAAGAAAAATGTGCCTACTAGCGAAACCGGAATGGCAATAGCAGGAATCAATGTGGAGCGGAAGTCCTGTAAAAAGATAAAGACAATAATAAACACCAACAGAAAGGCCTCGAAAATGGTGTGTTGTACCTGTTGGATGGATTCATCGATTTGGTTACGGACACTATACGATATTTCGTATTGCACGCCGTCGGGAAAATCCTGCGCGAGGCGTTCGAGCACGTCGCGTATCTGGAGATCAATCTCGCGTGCGTTTGAACCGCTGGTCTGGAGGATATTGAGGGTGAGCCCTGGATAACCGTTCACCTTGTTGTCGCTTCCAAGGTTGGTGGCGCCCAGTTCCGTACGGGCAATGTCCCGGAGATAAAGCACGGAACCATCGTCATTGGTTTTAATGACAATCTGTTCGAACTCCTCGGGCAGCGTAAAACGGCCTTTGTGGCGGAGGATGGTTTCAAATGCTTCGTCAGAGGTTTCTCCGAATTTTCCCGGCGCAATCTCAAAGTTCTGATCTCGGATAGCATCCCGCACATCTTGCGGAACCAAGCCATATACGGCCATTTTTTCGGGGTTCAGCCAGGTACGTATGGAGTAGTCCCGTGCGCCTACACGCCGCACCTCGCCCACGCCGTCTACGCGTGCAAGTTCACGCATCAGGTTAATTTGTGCATAAGCTTGCAAAAATGTCTCATCATACAGCGTGTCTGGGTGGGTACTGAAGATGTTGATGGTCATAATGATTCCGCTCTGCCGTGGCTCTACGGTGATGCCCGATTCAATGACTTCGGGCGGAATACGGGACGTTGCCTTGGAAACGCGGGTTTGCACATTTACAGAAGCCTGATTGGGGTCGGTTCCGGTTTTGAAGAACACGGTAATGTTACCCGATCCCGAGTTGGTGGCGGATGAACGGATATAGGTCATGTCAGGAACCCCATTGATGGCTTCCTCAATGGGCAAGAGCACGGCGCCTGCCACCGTCTCGGCGTTGGCGCCGGGGTAGGAAGTGGAGACGGTTACACTGGGGGGCGCGATATCTGGAAATCGCGTGATCGGTAGTTGCCACATGGACACCAGTCCTAAGATCACCAGCAAAGTGGAAATCACAGTGGCCAATACCGGCCTATTGATGAATGTTTGGAGCATAGTATGTTTATTCTTTAAGCGCATAATAGCGGTAGCAGGGCGAACCGCCATATTGCACAGTGCTGATCACGAAAAGAAAGTGAAATGCTTATTCCGCTAACGCGATCCGGGATGTATTCAACGGTTTAACTTCCATGCCATCGGCCAGTCTGTCAAGGCCCGAGAGTACAATCCGGTCGCCGGGGCCGACACCGTTTTGTACAATATATTGGTCGCCGGCTTTTCCGGTGACCTGTATAGCTTGCCGTTTTACCTTGTTGTCTGGCGTAAGTTTAAAAACAAAGATTTTATCCTGTAATTCCGTGGTGGCAATCTGCGGGACGGTTAAGACTCCCTGTTGCCGTTCTTCCATCTTGATGGTTCCGGTGTTGCCCGAACGGAGAACGTTGTCGCTGTTGGGGAAAGTAGCCCGCAGACTGATGGCGCCTGTGGTGCGGTTTACCTGCCCGTTGATCGCGTCGATGACGCCTTTTTCTGGATATTCGGCGCCATCAGCCATGATAAGTGTGACGTTTGGAATCATGGGGGGTGTCCGGGACGAATCGGTTACCGCGGTGTCCTGCCGTCCGTATTTTTTTCTGAAGTACAAGAAATCGGATTCGCTCATGGCAAAGTATACATAGACTTCACTGATGTCGGAAAGTTCAGTCAGTGGGTCACTTTTACTTACTAAATTACCTATCCGTTTTGGGATACGGCCGATAAAGCCGCTTACCGGGGCTTTGATGGTGGTGAATTCCAGGTTGATCCGGGCGCTGGCCACTGCGGCGGAAGCTTGGGCCAGAGACGCTTTTGCCACATCATAATCCGACATGGCTGTACGGAGCCGAACATCTGAGATAACGTCATGCTCAACCAATGGCTTCAGCCGGTCGACTTCGAGCTTAGCGTTTTCCAACTTGGCTTTTTCTACATTTTCATTCGCCAATGCATTGTTAAGCTGTTCTTGATAAGGCTGTGGATTTATCCGGAAGAGCTTCTGCCCGGCATTCACAAAGGCGCCTTCATCTACATAGATTTCTTCCAGAATGCCCTCAACTTGTGGACGAATCTCTACATTGACCTTGCCTTCAATGGTACCCAAATAATCTTTTACGGTAGTGGCCGTGGTAGTATCTATACGCTGAACGGGTAGGGCAACAGCGTTATTCTTGTTGTCATTTGTTTGGGATGAACCACTCGAACAGCTAAAAAATGTGATCAATAAAAATGATAATAAAGCGATGATTATGAGGGTTTTGGTATTCATTCTTATGGACGTGTTCATAGCTTTTCATTTAACGTTACGCGCATGTACGCTTGTTTGTTTCGTAATAATGTATCTCTTGGTTTTGATTGTACACACGTGATTAAAGAAGGTCAGAATGTGTGCCAATGCCAAAAAACTTTATTGGCGGTGTGATGTTATTGATTCGAAATGGAGTTGATTTACCACATATACCGCGAGCAAAGTCCGATTATAGCTGTAGCGCTGCATGATGGCCATACTCTTGCATCGCCGCTGTTTGATTATATGCATTTGCAAGAGCATGAACGTTTCCGGGAAGAGGATCCCTATACGGCATACATGGCTGATTTGCCGGTCAGTAAAATCATCGTCGAGACGTCGAGGTTTCAGACCGATTTGAACCGCAGGCGTGAGCATGCGGTTTATCGGAAGCCCGAAGACGCTTGGGGACTAAAGGTATGGCAACCTGCATTGCCGGAAATCATGGTGAACCAGTTGTTGGAGGGCTATGATCAATTTTATAGCGAAGTTTCTAAATTGTTTCAATGGACAATTCTGGCATTCGGGAAATTTGTGGTGCTGGATATCCATAGCTACAACCATCGCCGATACGATCCGTCGGAATGTGATCCGATTGGTGAGTGCCCGGAGATCAATATCGGAACGGTACATAACCATGGTGCCTGGAAGGCTTTTGGCCACCGCATGGTCCGCTATTTATCGCACCATACGATTTCAGGGAGTTTCCCTGATGTGCGGGAAAATATTAAATTCGGAGGCGGCGCGTTTTCAGAATGGGTTAACCGGAATTTTGGCAAATACGGGTGCGTACTGTCCCTGGAATTCAAAAAAACATTCATGGATGAATGGGCGGGCCGCGTGGACATTAATCACCTTCAGGATATCCAGTATGCGCTTAAGGGATCAATTCCTTTTTTGTTGGATATGCTCGACATGCAAAGTAAAGCCGTTTCTTATTCATGATAACCGCCGATATCAAAAAATATACCGCCCGTATAGTGGATAAACTGGTGAAAAACCATCCGCTGCACCTGGTCCTGCCCAGCGGTGGCGAGCTCCATATCGATAGGCCGGTTCCCTATTTGTTGGTGTATCGTATTCCGCCCCATGGGGAAGATGCCTTTACGAGCGCGCTGGGGAAAACAGAATCCGCTTATCTGGTGGCGCCCGACACGGCCGAAACCCCGGTCACCCCGGTTACAAGGGCGATAGCGAGCACCATGGCCGATAAGTTCGGCGGTTTTATGTTGCTGGAGGTCTGGTTGTCTGATCGGGTGGATGCACCGGCTTTTACCATCCATATCAGCCAGAAAAGTGCACTTGCCGTAGCGGAGAAAATGCAAGCCGAATTGCAACGTATTCAAATACACCAGGCGCAGGCTATCGAAACGAAGCTGGAGAAAGGCAAACGTATCCCTTCTCCGCCTTATTACGATGGGATTTTTGACGCCGAGGAGGCGCGCCAAAGCGAAATTATCGTCATTGGCTTGGAAATAGCGCCAATCTATATCAACCAGCAAACGGGCAAGCCATACCCATTGTTTTTAAGGGAATTGCGCGAAGGGTTTGTGAAGGCATTGCGGAAAAGCTTCTTCGAGTTTGTGCGGGTGAAGACATCCTATAGTGCGGCACATTTTGAGATGCTGGGCACAACCGAATTGCACGAACTGGTATGGGATATTGACAATAAATTAGCGGAATACAGTAACCAATTTGATTTCCTGCTGCTGGTCACCCCGATAAATGCGCAGGAAGCTTGGCAACAGTTTTCAAAAAGCAAATTCCGGAAAAATCCGGTATTCCACTATCGTCCCATGCCGATAGATCCCGAACTGATCAAGCGGAAACTATATAACTTGCCTATTGAAGATATTTCCGATCCCACCATCGCATATCTTTTCAGGGATAAGCGTAAAGAAATAGACCGCATGCTCAACATGTTGGGCGAACGGGAGAAGGCCGACTTTCTGTACAGCAGCCAGCAGCTCTTCGGCATCATTGATGAGCATCTTTTGGAGATTGCACGGGCCATATTGGTTGCCGCTCCGCCCCAACCATCACCGGCGGCTAAAGAAATGCTCGACGCTGCAACCTTTGCCGGGATGGCGAAAATGGAGCTGGAATATTTAAAAAAGCAATACGCAGCGGTATCTACCGCTGTACGGGTGCGCGACGATGTGGAGGGCGTGATGGTTTCAAGGGGCACGCTCAATATCAGTAGCCGTTATAGCATTTCCAAAGATCGGGCGTTTTCCCTGCTTCAGCATGAGGTGGGCACACATGTAGTTACTTATTATAACGGTATGGCACAGCCTTTTAAGCTTTTCTATGTGGGCGTGCCGGGCTATGAGCAGTTGCAGGAAGGACTGGCCGTACTTAGCGAATACATGACGGGCGGACTGACTAACCAGCGGATGCGTATCCTCGCTGCGCGGGTGGTCGCTGTCCACCACATGCTCGCGGGAAATTCGTTTGTGGATACGTTTGACCTCCTGACCAGCAAATATGCGTTCGGATCGGACACAGCATTCCACATTGCGATGCGTGTCTATCGGGGTGGCGGACTTACCAAAGATGCGGTATACTTAAAGGGACTATTGAACGTGATTGAATACATTAAACAAGGCAAGGATATTTCGCAGTTGTTGATTGGTAAAATCCGGCAAGACTATCTCCCCATCATTGAAGAACTGACACATAGGCGCTTATTGAAGCCCCTGACTCTTCGGCCAAAATTTCTGGAAAAGCCCTATATCGATAAAATAGCGGAAATCAAAAAGGCCGGAACCGTATTTAAGATGCTTAAATAACCGTATATATATGACCATAACTTTTGTTGTCAACCAAGTAGGTAAGGAGTCCGCTGGATATACAACCACAGCACTTGCATTGGAAGCTCATAAGCGGGGCCACACCGTTTATTATGTAGGAGTAGGAGATCTGGTATACCTGTCAGATGGCAGGTTGGGCGGGCATTGCCGTAGGGTGCCTGGGCGTGAATTCCGTTCGTTGCATACGTTTTTGGATGCGGTGCTGGAAACCGAGAAAAAGCTCGTCAGCTCCGATAAGTGGGATGTGTTGTGGTTACGGAACGATCCGGCGGCTGATATGGAAAAACGCCCGTGGGCGCAGGACGCCGGCATGCTGTTTGGCCAACTGGCCAGCCAGCAGGGGATAACGGTGCTGAATAGTCCGGAGGGGTTAATAAAGGCATCAAACAAAATGTACTTACAGTATTTTCCTGAATCGGTGAGGCCACGGACCGTAATAACGCGTAATATGGCCGATGTGGAAGCCTTCTACCGCGAGCAGAACCATCGGATTATCCTTAAACCCTTAAAGGGATCGGGTGGAAAAAACGTTTTTTTGATTGATAAAAAAGACGATAAAAACCGTAAGCAGATCGTTGAAGCGATTTGCCGGGATGGCTTTGCCATAGCACAGGAATACCTGCCCGCTGCGAAAAAGGGCGATGTTCGTTTGTTTTTGATGGATGGTGAACCGCTGATGAGGAACGGGAAGGTGGCGGCCATACAACGTGTGCAGCAAGCCGGGGAAATCCGCAGCAACATTCATCAGGGAGGGAAAGCCAAGCCCGCTGGTATGACCACCGAAATCGAAACAATTGTAGATGCCGTAGGGCCGTTGTTGCGGCAAGACGGAATGTTTTTGGTGGGATTGGATATTGTGGGAGATAAACTGATGGAAATCAATGTGTTCAGTCCTGGTGGACTAATCCATGCCAGCGAGTTCCATGGCGTGGATTTTATGGAGGAGGTGATCACGGCAATGGAGCGTAAGGTGGATAAGAACAGATAGTTTCAACAGCAGGCCGGATTAGTTAATTCACTCATGTCTTTCCGTTGGCATGGGCGGGCCGGCACCTTGCCCATACCATAGCTCCCGAAATGTTAAAATTTTGGCATAACCCGTCAAAAAAGAATATCTTAGCCCCTCATGATTCTAAACGTGATGGGAATGAACCGTATTGTAAAAAGACTTTGTTATTTGCTTTTTTGCTGTTTACAAACCATATCTTCTTTTGCTCAGCAAGACACCGTCAGCATCAATACCGTTGTTGAAAAAACGCAAAAATTATTGCAGTCGTACCCCATCGAAAAAGTACACCTGCATTTTGATAAACCGTACTATGCTGTTGGCGATACGGTTTGGTTCAAGGCTTATCTGACAAGTAATATGTATGATTACGATCTCAGTAAGATCGTTTACGTTGAGGTGATGAACGGGCGCGATTCGTTGATGCAAACGCTCAGGATTCCGCTGACAGATGCCCACGTGGGCGAGGGGCACCTCGTGCTGGATCAGGAGTGGTATTCACAGGGCAATTACCGTTTCCGGGCATATACCAAGTGGATGGCTAATTTCGATCCGGCTTATCTCTTCAATAAAATCGTGCCGGTTGGCGATGTATTGAATAACCACTTGCATTATACCATAAATTTCAATGACGTGAGCAAAGGTAAGAGCGCCCGCACACAGGCTGTGATCCAGCTCAAAAATAGGGAAGGGAAACCGCTGAATAACCGGAAGTTAACGTGGACTGCCGCAGCCGGATGGGAACCTATCGATGAAGGGAAAGGTGCGACCGATGCCGTGGGTAATGTAGTTATCACAATCAACGGTAAAGACAGGGAGCTTTTGAAAAAAGGTAACCTACACGTTTCGCTGGCAGCCGACGGGAGCACACCGGCGATGACGGGCACATTTCCATTGCGTTCTGCCCTTTGGGATGCCGACGTTCAGTTTTTCCCGGAAGGAGGCGACTTCATAGCCGGTTTAGCTAAAAAAGTAGCGTTTAAGGCCATCGGCAGCGATGGGCGTGGACTGTCCGTTAAAGGCCGGGTGGTGAACCAACAGGGCAGTGAAGTTGCCGTTGTCAATGACATCCATAAAGGAATGGGATATTTTACTTTCATTCCCGAAGCCGGGAATACCTATTCGGCCGAAGTAACTTTTGAAAACGGAGAAACGCGGAGTTATCCGCTGCCTGCCGTTGCTGAACAGGGCATTAACCTGACGGTATTGAAAGCCGACAGCACGCAATTGCAGCTGGCGATCGTGGCTAATGCGGCTTATTTTAATGCCCATAAGGGGAAGGCTTTTTACCTTATTGCGCAAAGTAACGGCATTCTCTGTTACGCGGCTCAAGCTACGTTGCGCAGCGAGTCGGTATTGGTCAATCTACCCAATGATCGGTTTCCCACCGGCATTGCCCAGCTCACGCTGTTTACTGCAGATGCCAAACCGGTGAGCGAACGGCTGGTGTTTGTGGAAAATGTCAAACCCCTTACGCTTCAGTTAACCAGTGATAAAAAGGAATATGCGGCCAAAGAACCCGTAAAATTACAGTTGGATGTCGAAAATAATGGGTCACCCGCAGCAGGTAGCTATTCTGTAGCCGTGGTAGACGAGACCAAAGTGCCTTACGATGAAAACAAAGAAACCACAATTCTGAGCAATCTGCTGCTGACATCCGATCTTAAAGGTTATATCGAAGATCCTAATTACTATTTCAACCAGCCGGATGAGTCGAAAAGGGAAGCCCTGGACGTGCTGCTGCTTACGCAGGGCTACCGCCGCTTTTCATACACAGATATTATGGCCGACCGTTATCCTCCGGTGTTGTTCTTTCCCGAGCAAGGTATTGAGATTTCCGGTGTTCTACGGTTGAATAATGGCCGGCCGGTAGCCAACGGAGGTCTGTTGCTTTCCATTCCGGACAAAAGTTTCCGTACGGATGTCTATACCGATGAAAACGGACGGTTTGTTTTTAAAGATCTGGTATTTACCGACTCGTCGCGCGTAACGATCAACGCCAGGGGAAACGATAACTACAGGAACATGGTAATTAATCTGGATCCGACGCAATACCCGGGTATCGACACCACAGCATACCGGGCAAATGATATGCTGAATATCGATGAGGCCTTAGCCCGTTACCTGGACAACAGCCGCAATGAATACCGGACATCCATTTTGCTGGAAGAAGTGGAGGTCACCGCCGCTAAAGGGCCGACCTTTTCCCATAAAGACTATCCGGCGATTTCGGGATTGGGCATGGCCGACCACCAAATAAGCGGCGACCGGCTAAAGGGATGCAACAACCTGATTATGTGCTTACAGACGGCGTTGACAGGTGTCACCTATGATGCACAATCTCAGCTTTTTTATATTACCAGGGATTATAATGCCGGCGGACGGATACCGGTGCAGTTTTTTGTGAATGGTATGGCAATGGATGTTCCCGCGCTAAACGGCATCATGCCAGCAGAAGTTTTGGGAATTGAAATTTTCCTCAGGGATGAATTGGGCACGGTAAGCCGCATGTACCAAAACAACGGTGTTGTGGCGATCTACACCAACAAAAAGCAAGAGAAGGGACCGCGGATGTCACTCAGCCAGATCGAGGCCATGCTTCCGAAAAGTAATATCATAGACCTTACACCGCTGGGGTATATCCAAGCGCGTAAGTTTTATGTGCCGAAATACGACACGCCGGAACGGCGGGCGGTAAACGACATCCGTACAACGGTGTATTGGAACCCGGAGGTCACCACCGGTGACGACGGCAAGGCGGGAATAACATTTTATAATGCCGACGGGAAGGGAACCTACCGGGTGGTGGTAGAGGGTGTGGACAGTCAGGGGAATATCGGGCGTGCAACCTACCGCTATACCGTTAAATAGGCAAATAGGAGCCGTTATTCGATGGGTTCGTCTTCAACTTCTTCCTCTACCCATACCACTTTTACTGCGTATGACGATGGCCATACGCCCTTGCCATATTTACGGGCGTATACCTTGGTGAATTCGGCGCCAAAATAGAGGATGGCGGCAGAATAATATATCCAGAGCAGCAAGATAATGATAGCCCCGGCAGCCCCATAGGCTGAAGCTGGCGCACTGTACTGCATGTAAAGGGCTATCAGGTAACGCCCCAGCATAAAGAGTGCTGCCGTGAAGACTGCTCCCCAGATAACATCCCTGAAACGCATGCGTGCATCGGGCAGAAACGTGAAGACAAATCCGAAAAGTGACGTCGTTACCACAAACGTAAGACCGATGTTGATCCATTGCATCAGGTAAATCGAAATATCCGGGAAAAAGCGGTTTATCTGGGAACTCAGCGCAACGATAATACCGTTGGCCATTAATGAAACAATCAATAGAAAACCAAGTCCTAGTACCATGGAAAAGGAAATAGCGCGGTTAAGCAGCATTTTCAGCCATCCTTTTTTGGGTTTCGGACGTACGCCCCAAATACGGTTGAGTGAGTCCTGAATCTCTATAAAAATGGTGGTAGAGCCAATGATCAGGGTTCCTATGCCGATGGCTATGCCGAGCCCGGATTTATTGGAAAGGCTGATGTTCTGGATAATTTGCTGGATTTGGGTTGCGGTTTCAGGGCCGAACATGCCGGCAAATTCTTCGAAAATCTCGGCCCGTGCGTCCTGCTCGCCGGCTAATACTTCTCCATAGATGAACCCCACCACCCAGATAATAATTAACAGGAGCGGCGCGATAGAGAAAATGGTGTAGTATGCGAGCGACGCGCTCATTTTCATGGCGCTGTCTTTTGAGAACTCGGCGAATGTATTGCCAAGCAGTTCAACAATTTCTTTATAGAACGATTTCCGGAGGAATTTCATGGATGCCGTATTCCTGTTAGCTATTCCTGATAGATGCTTTCAATCTCCTTTTCGTAACGCTGTTTAATAACTTTTCGTTTTAAACTCAATTTGGGCGTAAGTTCACCGGCGTCTATGGTCCACTCATGGGGGAGCAAGACAAACTTCTTGGCCTTTTCCCATTGGCCAAACCCCTGGTTCAAGCGATCCAGTTCACGCTGGTATTTATCAATCACTTCGGGCCGCTGAACGACTTCTGCTTTCGAACCGAATGGAATTCCCTTGAGCTTACACCAGTTTTCCAACTGATCGAATGCTGGTACGATAAGCGCAGCCGGAAATTTAAGGTTTTCGCCCACTACCATTACCTGTGCTATCAACGTAGATTCCATGTATTTGTTTTCCAAAGCTTGCGGAGCCACGTACTTTCCGCCGGCTGTCTTGAACATTTCCTTTTTACGGTCGGTAATACGCAAGAAGCCGTCATCATCAAGTTCGCCTATGTCGCCGGTATGGAAAAAGCCGTCGTTGTCAATGGCTTCCGCCGTGGCGGTATCGTTGCCGTAGTAGCCGGAGAAAATACTGGGGCCCTTGCATAAAATTTCACCGTCGGGAGCGATTTTTACCGTTACGCTTTTCAGCACTTTGCCCACCGTTCCGAATTTCACCCCGTCTTTTTCCAAGCTGTTCACGGCAATAACGGGGGATGTTTCCGTAAGGCCGTATCCTTCAAGTACAGGAATGCCGGCTGCCCAGAAGACGCGGGCAAGACGGGGCTGCAGGGCGGCGCCGCCGGAAACGATGAGTTTGATATTGCCCCCCAGCGCGGCCTGCCATTTGCTGAACACCAATTTCCGGGCAATGGACAGCCGTAAATTGAACCATCCGCTGTTTTTGCCGGGCTCCTTGTTGCTGAGCCCCAGGTTCAGTGCCCAAAAGAAGAGCTGTTTCTTGATTCCCGTGAGTTCCTTCCCCTTGGAAACAATGCGGTCATATACTTTTTCAAGCAGCCGTGGTACTGTAGTAAACCCATCGGGCTTTACGTCATTAATATCCGCGACAATGGTATCTAAACTTTCAGCATAATGGATTTCCACACCCTTTGCAAAATATAGATAAACCACCATGCGTTCAAAAATATGACAGAGTGGCAGAAAGCTAAGCGCCTTCTTGAAATAGCTGGGCAATAAATGATGACAATCGGAAACATTGGTCAGCACATTCCGGTGCGAAAGATACACACCTTTGGGGTTACCCGTCGTACCGGAGGTATATATCAGCGTCAATAGGTCGTCCGCAGATACAGCGTCCCGGTATGGGGTCAAATCAATGGCCGACTGGCTTCCTTTCGTTGTCAATTCTTGCCACGACGGTATTCCGGGTACCGGGTCGAACGCATAAATCGGAATATCGAGGTTGTTGGCATCTAAGGCAGCTTTTACTTTTTTGTATAAGTCATTGTTGCTGAGAAAAATGGTTCGAACCGCAGCGTCGTTGATGATAAACGCGAGGTCATGGTCGGATAGCGTGGGGTATAGCGGTACAACCGCCGCACCGAGTTGGTTAATCGCGAAATCACAGAAATTCCATTCCGGCCTGTTGGCCGACATCAATGCAATTTTATCGCCTTTTTTTATGCCTTCGGTCACCAATCCCTTGCTGAGGTTGTCAACAATGGATATAAAATCGGCTGTGGAATAATTTGTCCACTTACCGTCTGCTTTACCGGCTACCATCGACGGCTTTGCAAAACGGGCTTCGTACTGCGTTAGGAGGTCAAAAATTCGAGTTACGACAGTCATATAATTCGTGCTTGGTTCATAATTTTCGCGGTCGTAAAAAACCGTTGCGCATTTAAAGTTAATAATAATTCAGTTTACATCATAGTTTTTAACGAACCTGGCTTCCGAAGCGTCCGACGGCGCTGCGCATGGATCGCTTTTGAAATATTGCCTGACATTATGAAGACATATAAATGTTGGCATTTGTTTTGTGTGGACAGCGGCATGAAAAGAAAACTGATTACCGTATTCATAACCGCTGTTTTTGCCGGATTGGTTCATCAACAGGTGGCGGCACAACAGGGAAGTACATACGACCGGGCCATCGGTGGGCGCTTCGGTGTTGCCAATGGGATTACTTATAAACATTTCCTGAATAGCAGCCATGCCATAGACGGTATCGTGAATTTCCAGGGAAATAGAAATTTCACGATTTTCAAGCTGCTGGGGCTGTATGAAATTCATCAACCGGCCACTTTCGTTGACGTGGAGGGGTTGCAATGGTATTACGGTTTTGGCGGGGGCATTGGCCATTACCGCTATAAAGACACAAACGAAAACAGTTTGGCCTTCAGCGTGGATGGGGTCATCGGGTTGGACTATAAAATTCCCGAAGCTCCCATCAACCTTTCACTGGATTGGAAGCCTACGTTAGAAATATCGCCGGAGCCGGGCCTTCGGTTTGACGGTATCGGGTTGTCGATACGGTTTGTGTTTTAACGCGAGAGCCAGATTCTACCCAGGCTTTCTTGTTCAGCTGTGGCATGTTGCAGCGGTATGATGCTGAATGCCCCTTTGGTATCACGGTTCAGGGTGATGGAGAGCTCGCGGAGCTTTCCATCCCTTGCCACCAGTACATCAAGCTTATCGCCCACTGCTGCGGTCTGTAAAATCCGGTTTAATTCCCTCCCGCCGTTGTCCAGGCGTTCACCATTGATAGCAATCAGTTCATCCTTGACGTTGATGCCGCCATCCCAGGCTCCGGAACCACGGTTTACGCCGGTCACCACGATTCGGCCATCGCTAACGCTGGTGGATACGCCAAAGTCCGGAAGCTCGTGTCCCCTGTTATGGTCTACCAGCTCGTATCCTACGGCATTCAGGTACTGGTTATAGTCTAAAGGTTCCACGGTGTGGGCCGCGCGGAAAATGTCAGCCACCGATACCCCGGCAATATCTTCAATCAGCGCCTGCAGTTCATGCTCTTCAAAACCGCGTTGCTTTTTTACATAAAATTCTTCGTAAGCTGCCTTCAATACGTCATCCAGCCGTTTCTGGCCTTGTGTGGCGGCGAGGATTTTAAGATCGAGCATCATAGCCAGCAGTGCACCTTTATTGTAATAGGATACGCTCGTATTGGCTGAATTTTCGTCCGGTCGATAGTATTTAATCCAGGCGTCAAAGCTGGCCAAAGCCACAGGCTGTATGCGGTTGCCAGCGCGGTTTTCAACCGTATTTACGTCGCCGGCAAGGGCTTGGAGGTAAGCGTTTTCACTGAGGAAGCCGCAGCGCCTCAGGATCAGGTTATCATAGTAAGCCGTGAACCCTTCCATGATCCAGAGCGCTGTTGTGTAATTTTCGGCATCGTAGTCAAATGGGCCCAGTTCAATAGGCCGTAGCCGTTTGACATGCCACAGATGGAAGTACTCATGAGCCACCAGCCCCAAAAAGCCCACATAGGAACGTTCATTTTGGTAGCCGTTACGGCTTGCTCCCAGCACCGTGGAATTGAGGTGTTCCAATCCGCCACCACCCGACTGGTAATTATGCACGATAAATACATAACGTTTGTTCGGGTTTACCCCGAAAATGCGCGTTGCTTCTTCCACGATAGCAGCACAATCGCTCTTCAGGCGCTCTTTATCGTAATTACCGCCGCCTACCATGGCAATCTCATGGTGCACACCGGCCGCCTCGAAAGTGAAAATATCCTGGTTGCCGACCTCGATGGGCGAATCAAACAAAATATCGAAATCCGGTGCGTGAAAAGTATTCGGCTTGCCTGCAACGGGTTCCAGTCCGGTCGAAATCTTAGACCATGTGCGGTAAGGCACGATGGTCACCTCAGCAGGGTGGTCAAGTAAGCCATCCACATACATGAACGTCGCGGCGGGCGACAAAAACGCATGGGCGTCGTCAATGAAATTAGTGCGTACAGAAACCTCGAATCCATAAATCCGGTAGTTTACAATCACCTGGTCTTTTTTACCAGCGGTAATACGCCACGTGTTCTTGCTTATTTTTTTTACCGGCATACGCTCGCCGGCCTCATCACACGCCTCCAGACTTTCTACATGCCTTGAATACTCTCTGACCAGGTACGAGCCGGGTGTCCATACCGGCATTTTGATGTCTATGTAGTCTTTTCGGAGCCCGGAGATCTCCATTTTAATTTCGGCATAATGGGCCTGAGGCTCTTTGAACGAAACCTCAAAAAGTATACGGGGTGCGGCAAGCGCGGAAGATGTGAAGGTAGCCATCAGGATTATTAATTTTATGCGGATTCTTTTCATGACAATATCATTAGGGAAATGCAAAAGTAGGAGTATCGCACGAAGCAACAAAGGAATCCCGCATATTTATGTGCTTGGGACAGAAAGTAGTGAGTGGCATTGGGGTTGCTGTAAAAAAAGTGATACAGCGGTGAAATACTTTGGCGTTTGAAGTAGCTTTGGCGAACGGAAAGACGTATATTTATGTCTTTTTGAAACAGCGGGGTATTCCCAGTCCCCGATTCAGATACTAAAATGAGGAAGAAATATATCTATGTCGCGGTGGCGGTGATAGCTGTGGCTTTTGTAAGTTATCGGCTGACGCGGAACGATGGTGCGAAGGTGCCCGCTCCGGAACCTTCGAGGAGCGGTGCTCCG
The DNA here is from genome assembly GCF_900112315.1 of Parapedobacter composti. GTDB lineage: Bacteria > Bacteroidota > Bacteroidia > Sphingobacteriales > Sphingobacteriaceae > Parapedobacter > Parapedobacter composti. The sequence continues at coordinate 626,950 of NZ_FOLL01000001.1, forward strand.
ATGGAGGTGAATGGAGTTGTGGTTATGCCCCGGGAATTCTCCAATGTAATTACATTGTCGGGTTCCGTTGAACCCAATGAACAAGTGCAGATACGTAGCGAAGTGCCGGGTATTATCAGGAGCCTTACCTTCAAGGAGGGAACTATGGTGGCCAAAGGACAATCCCTGTTGCGTATTGATGATTCGGAACTGCAGGCGCAGCTTATCCAGGCGCAGAGCCGGGAAAAACTCGCTGAAGACAACGAAAACAGGGCCCGCCTGTTGCTGGAGAAGGAGGCGATCAGCCAACAGGAATATGATGTGGCCCATGCCGACTTCGAAACGGCCAAAGCTCAGACGGCTTTGATCAAGGCCCAGCTCGCCAAAACCACGGTCCGGGCCCCATTCAGTGGTAAAATAGGCCTTAGATCGGTTTCCGAAGGGGAATACCTGACTCCGACCACTGTGGTGGCTAATTTATTGAGTATCAATCCGGTAAAAATATTATTCTCCGTGCCCGAAAAATACAGCAGCCAAATTAACGTGGGGCAGGGGCTGACCTTCACCGTAAGTGGCTCTAATACCAAGTATAAGGCCGAAATTTATGCCATTGAGCCAGGTGTAGATGCCGCTACGCGCACGATACAGATTCGGGCAATCGCTGAAAACCCCGAAGAGCGATTGTTTCCGGGTGCGTTTGCCCGCGTGGAGCTGCCCCTGGACCGGATAGAAAATGCGGTGCTGGTTCCGACGGAGGCGGTAGTTCCCATACAGAACGGTAAGCAGGTCTACAAACTGGAAAACGGAATTGCTAAGGCAACTCCTGTCGAAGCAGAAAACCGAACCCGTCAGCACGTATTGATCACCAGTGGCATAGCTTTGGGAGATACGGTGTTGGTGTCTGGCATCATGTCGCTTAAAGACGGGGTGCCCGTGCGTGTACAGGTTGTTGAACATGATTAAATCCCTTGACGATGAGTCTCTCTACGATTAGTATCAAAAGGCCGGTTCTTGCTATTGTAATGAACCTGATGATCATGTTATTCGGCGTCATTGGGTATACGTTTTTAGGCGTACGCGAATTTCCGTCCATTGATCCCCCGATAGTGTCGGTCCGGACAAACTACGCCGGTGCCAATCCTGACATAATAGAATCGCAAATCACAGAGCCGTTGGAGCGGGCCATCAACCAGATCGATGGCATACGTAATATTTCCTCGTCGAGCAGTCAGGGATCCAGCCGCATTAATATTGAGTTCTTGTTAAGCAAAGACTTGGAGGAAGCCGCCAATGACGTTCGCGACAAGGTTTCCCAGGCAATGCGTAGCTTACCGCAGGATATCGATGCGCCTCCCGTGGTGTCAAAGGCTGATGCGGATTCCGAGCCGATTATAGTGATGACCGTACAAAGCGAATCTCGATCACCGCTTGATCTTGGGGATATTGCCGAAAACATTATTGCCCAGCGCTTGCAAACACTCCCCGGTGTGAGTTCTGTACAAATCTGGGGTGAAAAGCGGTACGCCATGCGGCTTTGGATCGACCCGCTGCGTTTGGCCGCCTACGGACTCACGCCGCTTGATGTACGTGACGCCCTGAACCGGCAGAATGTTGAGCTGCCCTCAGGGAAAATTGTCGGGGAAAACACCGAACTGGCGATAAAAACCATCGGTAATCTCACTACTGAGGAGGAATTCAATAACCTGATTATCCGGTCGGAAGGCGACCGGATAATCAGGTTCGGCGATATCGGAAACGCGGTGTTGGGGCCTGAAAACCTGGAAACCGAATTCAGGGAGTCAGGGGCGGTTATGGCTGCGTTGGCCATTATCCCGCAACCCGGTACCAATTACATTGATATCGCCAACGTGTTTTATGATCGGTTCGAACAGTTGAAAAACGAGGTGCCCAGCGACATTAAAATGGAAGTGGCAATGGACAATACCTTGTTTATCAAACGCTCCGTCGTCGAGGTGGCGGAAACCATCCTGATTGCGCTGGTGCTGGTGATATCGGTTATTTTTCTTTTTTTCAGGGATTGGGGTATTGCTTTCAGGCCGTTGATCGATATTCCGGTATCGTTGATAGCCACGTTTTTTATCATGTATTTGTTCGGGTTTTCCATTAATGTGCTCACATTGCTGGCTATTGTGTTGGCTACCGGATTGGTGGTTGACGACGGAATTGTGGTCACGGAAAATATATACAAAAAAGTAGAAGAAGGCATGTCGCCAATCATGGCAGCCATCAAAGGTTCGAATGAAATATTTTTTGCCGTCATTTCCATCTCGGTTACCCTGGCTGCCGTTTTTTTGCCGGTAATGTTTATGGAAGGGTTTGTTGGGCGGCTGTTCAGGGAGTTCGGCGTGGTTATCGCGGCAGCGGTATTAATATCGGCCTTCGTCTCTTTGTCGCTCACACCGATGCTGAATGCTTACCTGATGCGCAGTGGAGCCAAACAATCGTGGTTTTATCGGGTTACGGAACCTTACTTCGTAAAAATGACCACCGGTTACGCTAACTCGCTGAAGCGCTTTATGCAAATGAAGTGGATGAGCTTCCCCATATTAGTGATATGCTTTGGACTCATCGCTTGGTTTTGGGTTCACTTACGCAAAGAAACCGCACCTTATGAAGACCGGAGTCTCCTTCGTGCGAGTATAACGGCACCGGAGGGCAGCACCTTCGAATATATGGATCGGTTCATGCTTGAGCTGATTCAGTTGGTGAATGATTCTGTGCCGGAAAAAGCCGTGAATATGGTCAACACATCGCCGGGGTTCGGCGGTACCGGGGGTGCCAATAGTGGAATGATGCGTATAGGTTTGGTGCCGCCGGAAAAGCGGGAGCGTTCACAAGAGGAAATTGCCGAAGCGTTAACTCGGCAGACCCGCAAGTATACCGAAGCACGCACCTTTATTTCGCAACAGCCCACCATTTCGGTAAACCGGCGGGGTGGAATGCCGGTCCAGTATATCATACAAGCACCCAATTTCGAAAAATTGGAAGAGAAAATACCGGAGTTTATGGATAAAGCCACGGCAGACCCCACGTTTGTCAACGTCGACGTAAACCTCAAATTCAATCGGCCAGAACTCAATATCAGTATTGATCGGGAGAAAGCGCAAAGCCTCGGTGTATCGGTAAGGGATGTTGCACAGACACTCCAGCTGTCGTTAAGCGGTCAGCGGTTTGCATATTTTCTAATGAGCGGCAAACAATATCAGGTCATCGGTCAATTCGCAGATCAGGATAGAAGTTCACCCTTGGATCTCGCCACCATCTTCGTGCGAAGCAGTAACGGTGAGCTTGTTCAATTGGATAATGTGGTCAGTATGACGGAACAGAGCAGTCCTCCGCAGCTATATCATAACAATCGTTTTATGTCGGCCACCGTTTCAGCCTCTTTGGCCAAAGGCAAAACCATAGAAGATGGGATTAATGCTATGGATCGCATTGCCGGTGAAGTGCTGGATGATAGCTTTTCGACGGATCTGGGAGGGGAATCACGCGACTTCAAGGAAAGCAGTTCCAATACGCTATTTGCCTTCGGACTGGCGCTGTTGCTGGTGTACCTGATCTTAGCGGCACAGTTTGAGAGTTTCATTGATCCGTTTATCATCATTCTTACGGTACCGATGGCGGTTGCCGGGGCTATGCTGTCCCTTTGGTTAACGGGTGAATCATGGAACATCTTTAGCCAAATCGGTACCGTCATGCTCATCGGGCTGGTCACTAAAAACGGCATTCTCATCGTCGAGTTCGCCAATCAGTTAAAAGAACGTGGCAGGCCAACGAAACAAGCTATTGTAGAGGCAGCCGAAGCGCGGTTGCGTCCGATATTGATGACCAGTTTGACTGTTGCATTGGGCGCGCTTCCCATCGCACTGGCATTGGGTGCAGCGGCTACAAGCCGTATCGGCATGGGGGTTGTTATTGTCGGCGGGACATTGTTTTCGCTGATTCTTACGCTGTACATCATCCCGGCAGTTTATGCGATGTGGTCGAGAGCCTATAAGCCTAATGCGGAACTGGAGGAAGCGAAACGTATAGAGGAAGAGGTGTTAGCACGTGCCCATTAAGCTATGAAGAGATTGTTTTATTTCGCCTTGATGATGAGCCCTTTAATCGGCTTCTCGCAAACTGAACTGACACTGGAAGAGGCCATCGCCATTGCGTTGGAAAATAACTATGATATCCGGTTGGTATCAAAAGATGTGGCTATCGCCGCAAATAATGTAAACATCGGTAATGCCGGTATGCTGCCCAGTGTTTCTGGTAATGTTTCGGCTGCCGCGGGCATACAGAACACCGCACAAACGCTGCTTTCCGGTGAACAACGAGAGGTGCGGGGAAATAATACCAGTTCTACCGCGTATGGAGCTAGTCTTGACTGGACAATTTTTGACGGCTTACAGATGTTTACGCGATATGAGCAGCTCAAGGCGTTAAGAGCACTGGGCGAAGCCAATATGAAAGCAACCATTCTGACCACGGTGTATGACGTGATGAGCAGTTATTTCGATTTGGTGCAGCAGAAGCAGCTTATCAATGCAACGCAGATTGCATTGGAATTATCAGCTTTCCGGCACCAGACGGCGGAAAACCGCTATCAGATCGGACAAGCGTCCAAATTGGAAGTGCTGGCAGCCAGTGTGGATCTCAATACCGATACAACTAACCTGCTGCGGCAACGGGATCAGTACCGGAGTACGCAAATCAGGCTCAACGAGCTATTGGCGCGGGATGTAAATCAGGATTTCAGCGTTGCTGATACGTTCCTTATCGAAAGCGGCCTTGATTATGAACGGCTGTCGCAGCAAGCAAAGCAACTCAATCCGACGTTGCAATCGGCTATTGTAAATCATCGGTTGAGCCAATTGGAACTGAAACGGGTGAAGGGGGAACGCTATCCTGTGGTGAACGTTTCGTCTGCCTATACCCGTAGCCAATCGAGTACACAGTTGGGGTTCGCCACGCATTCTCGGAATAATGGTTTCAGTTATGGGATTGCGGCTTCGGTCCCGATTTTTAACGGGTTCATCCAGCGGCGCAACGAGAAGAACGCTGAGTTTGCCATGGAGGCCGCCGAAATTGAGGTAGAACGGGTAGGTCAACAGATCGAATCGCAATTGCTGGCTGCTTACCAAACTTACCTAATGAATCTGGAATTGGTCAGACTGGAGGAAAGAAACCGAGAAATAGCCCGCGATAACCTGAATATTACGCTGGAGAAGTTCAAGCTTGGAAGTATTGCACCGCTTGAATTCCGCGAGGCCCAACGTAATTTTGTAGATGCCAGTGTACGGTTCAGTGCTGCGCAGTACCAGGCCAAGTTAGCCGAAATGACGTTGAACCAGATTGCCGGAACATTGAAAATGGATTGACGGTTTTTACAGACTTTTTTGTAAATTTGATGTCCGAAAAACGCTAACGAGTAAATGTATATTGGATGATATTGGTAGCAGATAGCGGTTCCTCTCAATCAGACTGGATGTTAGCATTGCCGGAAGCCAAGCCCTTGTCTTTCATTACTAAGGGACTGAACCCATTTTTCGTGAATGAAAAAGACATTGCGAAGATTATCCAGCATGCCGAAGAGATCACGCCGTATGCAGACCGTGTGAGCGAGGTGTATTTTTTCGGATCGGGCTGTTCGAGTCCCGATCGGCGAGAAATGGTCTCTAACGCGTTGTCGCAGCTCTTCACCAATGCCTTTATTTCTGTAGAAACAGATTTGGTAGGGGCCGCTTATGCCACGTGCGGTAGCCGTAAAGGCTATATCGCAACACTGGGTACCGGCTCGGACATCAGCTTTTTCGATGGCGCTGAAGTATTGCCCACCCGCCAAGGGATGGGATATGTGCTCGGTGATGAAGGGTCAGGTGTTTGGTTTGGAAAACAATTGGTCACCAAGTTTCTTTACGGTACCATGCCAGTCGACCTCGCAGGCAAGTTCCAATCCCAATACCGCATAAATAAGGAAATTGTTATCAAGAACGTATACCAACGCGCAACGCCGAACGCTTACCTGGCATCATTCGCCCCTTTTATGGGTGAATACAGTAAACATCCCTTTGTGGATGACCTGCTCAGAGCCGGCTTCAGAGAGTTCGTTATAACGAATATTAAGCCTTTTCCGGACTATCGTGACTATGTCTGCCATTTTGTGGGCTCTATTGCATTTTATTTCGAACCACAGCTACGCGAGGTGTGCGAGCAGTATGGGGTTAAGGTCGGAAAAGTGCTGAGGCGGCCGATCAAGGAGTTGTTCGACTACGTCGTCCAACGGGAAAAGAACTACGAGATTCAATTATAGGGGTTTAAACACCATTGCCATGAAATCAATACTGTTAATGCTTGCTGCCGCACTATATGGAGGCGCGGCAACCGATGTGCATGATTTTACCATCACCACCATCGATGGGAAGGAAGTCAAACTCTCCCAGTTTAAAGGGAAAAAGCTGTTGATTGTTAACACCGCCTCAGCGTGCGGTTTTACCAAGCAGTATGCCGGATTACAGGAATTATCAGAGAAATATGCTGATAAAGTAGTCGTGATCGGTTTCCCGGCCAATGATTTCGGCGGTCAGGAGCCGGGAACAAACGCTGAAATCCAAGGCTTTTGCGAAAAGAACTTTGGAGTTACTTTCCTGCTGGCAGAGAAGAGCAGTGTAAAAGGGAGCGATATATCACCATTGTTTAGTTATTTAACCACCGCACCCAACCCTGATTTTACAGGAGATATCAAGTGGAACTTCGAAAAGTTCCTGATTGATGAGCAAGGGAAATTAATTCATCGGTTCCGTTCGAAAGTTGAACCCTTAAGCCAGGAACTTACCAGCAAATTATAATCTATACCTCCCTGTGTTGGAAAAAACAGGCCCGGCATCGTGGCTCGTAATGTTCTTTCTCACCCAACAGTAATTGCTGCTCGGCTGCGGCAATGCGGTATGAATAGGTTGCCGGAGCGCCGCACCGCATACATACGGCATGCACTTTGGTAACATGCTCTGCGATGGCCATGAGGTTGGGGACGGGGCCGAATGGCCGACCTTTAAAATCCATGTCTAAGCCAGCCACAATAACGCGGATGCCCTTGTTGGCCAACGTGGTGCATACATCGGGCAAATTTTCATCGAAAAACTGGGCTTCATCTATGCCTACTACGCTTGTTTCGCTCCCTATTGCCAGCATAGCCAATGAGTTTTCCACCGGCAAAGAAGGAATGCTGTTACTGTCATGCGAAATGATGTACGTATCGTGGTAACGGGTGTCGATTTTTGGCTTAAAAAGCTCCACGGAGAGTTTGGCAAACTGCGCACGCCGCATTCTGCGGATCAGTTCTTCCGTTTTACCCGAAAACATGGAACCGCAAATCACTTCTATACTGCCATATGAAGCGTCCCGCTGCCTAAACCGATCTTCAGAAAACAACATGTGCGTTTATTGTTATGCTTTTTCAGTCCAGAATTATCTCGTCACAAGGGGTGCTAATATCAGAATTTAATATTAATTTTGACTACGGTTTCACAATAAAGCAAGAACACTTTTATAGGTATGGCGACGAAAAAACAGTTATTAGCGAAGATAGGAGAATTAATCGAAGACATTAATGGTCAATACCAGGAACTGAAGGAAGAGGGTGCGGCCCAGGAAGCCTTAAGAGCGGATCTATTTGAAGCCACAACGAACTATTTTGCAGCCCATGTGGCCGTATACGCTAAATTAATTAAAGACGGATATCATCCGTCGGAGATCAATAAGAGGCATCCGGACGCGGAAGTGCGCCCGGCTGAAGGCACAGTCGCTCCGGAACCGAGCGCGGAATCCAACGGTGCAACTGAAATCACCTTTACCCCTCCAATAGACGGTGACAGGGAGAAGGCATTGCATGCCAAACAACTTAGTGAAGTGAGCGAAAGTGCTGACGAATCTATGGACGAGGTCGATGGGGGAAGCACAGCGGCGGAAATGGAAGAGGGGAGTACGTTCGGTCTCGATGGCGATCGCATTTATCAATCGGACGAACCAGCGAACGAACCCAAGGCCCCCGTGCAGGAAAGTACCGTCCGGGAAGAACGTGTTTCCGAAGGAAACGATGTGCAGAAAAATGCTGAACAGGAAGACCGGGCTAAGGAAAACTTAGCCGAAGCCAAAGAAGAAGAGGTCGTTAAACCGGTTACTATAGCTGAAAAAGCGGTACAGGTAGCTGCGTCGGAGCTGCCCAAGCAATCGCCGGCGGAGCCGGAAAGGCCGGCGCGTCCGCTTACCCTCAATGAAATGATTTCAGCCCAGCGGAAAGCCGGCGCTTCTCCATTTTCTGCGCAACGGAAGGACACCGACCGTGTTACGGATATTAAATCGGCCATTAGCCTCAATGATAAGCTGTTGTTTATAAAAGATCTCTTCAACGGTTACAGTTTAGCCTATAGTGAAGCCATAGAATTGCTTAACCGGTATGACGACTTCTCATCAGCTGACGCATTCTTGCAAACAAACTATGCGAAGAAGAACAATTGGGCCGAGAAACAGGCTACGGTGGATAAGCTCTATGCCATTCTCCGGAAACGGTTTGGATAAAAGGAGAATTACCGCAGGCTTACGGCGCCATAGCGCGAGTTAATGTTTACGGTATTGTTTACCGCTTTATTCCAATAGCCGGAGTAACTCTTGGCGGTATGGCTTTCCGATCGGCTATCGATGCTGATGTGTCGATTGTCATAATTGAAACCGCCGTAGCTGACCGCCACGTTGAAGTTGAACTCAGCGTCAGATGCCGGTTGTATTTCGACGTTGGAATACGCAGCAGACACTTGGGCACTTTTTATTGAAGGCCCCAATCCCATTTTGAATCCCGCGCTGTACCGTAGGCTGACCTCGGCGGTCCGGTTTACCCGGCCAACTTCGCTCCCGCTCGAATAGTTGAGCGCCAGGGTTAGTGTTTCTGCTTCCGCAAGGGTGAATTCGCCATAGCGGACGGAAACATCAGCGGCATTAAGATATTTGATTTTGGCCTTGGAATAAGCCACCGCCACGGAATTATCCCCGCTGTTAAGCCGTCCCGTGCTGAGACTGCCGTAGCTTACGGATATAGCGACCTTGCCATCTCTGTCGTCCAGTTCTATGGCACCATATCGGTTTACGAGCGTCAACTCGTTTCCTTTGGGCAGAAACACCTCATAATCGATCTGCAATGCCCGGTCGCTCACACCGCCGGTGAATGATGTCCACCAATTAGAACCTCCGCCGGAAGAAATGCTCGTTTTGAAAGTGATGTCGTTTCCGTGTTTCGACTCGTCAATGTAGACGCGATCCAAGGCTTCCTGTGCCCGCTTTTCGGAACTTTCAGCGGTACGGACCCGGATGGTAACCTTAGCTTCGTTGCGGTTCCAGTTGTGTACTTTTATTTTACCGTATCGATTGTCAATAGCGAGCCGGTGTTTACTATTGACGGGATAGGATTTCTCGATGACCTTTTCTTTCTGAAACCCGAAAAGATGATCGAGGTCGGGCTGGTCTTGAAGTCGTTGCCAATCCAGTTGTGCCAACTGATCGCCGATTGCCTGCAACTGTTCGGTTAGCATCGGCTCATGAGCGATATCTATGGAAGCCACTGCGTCGGCTACTGCCATATTGATTTCAGCGTTAAGCTGATTAAGGCTTCTATCTAAGGTAGACTGGGCGATCGTTTCGGCACCGGAAATGCCGGAAAGCAATGAAACGATAGTTGCCGATGCGTAAGCACTAAATCTGTTCATTTCTGGCTTGGCTTTTAGTTTGGTTAATGTAATTCAACACTTCAAGTTGCTGGCTGAGTACCTCAATTTGGGCTTGGAGATTACGAATCATGGCTTCCAGCGTAAGCGCTTTGTTAGGGCTTTCCTTGAACTCCAGTTTCAGCGCTTCATAGTTTGCTTCCATTTGGTTGAGCACTTTGGAAAACTCCCCGTATAACGTTGGATTTGACGTGGCAATATACGCTACAGAATCCTTTTTTTGCATAACTAATTGTGCATAAATCTGTTGTTCCGCAGCTAAATCGGGGTTTACTTTGCTATAATCATGGTAAGCCTGCTGTTTTCCATAGAAATAGATGACCATGCCTGCCGTGCCAATCAAAAAAGTGATGGCTGCTACTTTGAGGAGCCGCCTGAGCTGTATCCTTAACGTAGGGGTGTGGCGTTGTGGTTGTTCGTTTTTATCGAGTTCATCGGCGATGCGCTGCCACAGCATGGACGGCGGGTTTACGTCATCAAATGCAGCCCTGTTTTCGGTAATGAATGTTTTCAGATCCTTTTTCATTGCTCCTCCTTTACTCCATTCAGTTTGCTAAATAATCCAGTAATTTCCGTTTTCCGCGAAGGAACTGGCTTCTCGATGTCGCTTCACTGATACGCAGAATATGTGCAATCTCTTCATGGTCATACCCTTCAAGCAAGTACAAGGTAAGTACCAGACGATATCCGTCAGGTAATTTCCCGATAGCGGCCTTGATGGTTTCTACCTTGAATGCCACCACATCTTCCCCCGGTTCTTCCTCTGCCCATGCGTCGCCGTCATCGAGCGGTTGCATGTCCAGTTTCCGCTTACGTAATGCAGATATCGATTTGTTTATTACAATTTGTTTCATCCATAAACCAAACGTACATTCCTGGCGGAAACTGTCTAAGCGCGTGAAGGCATCGAGGAAGGCTTCTTGCAACACATCAGCTGCTTCGGCCTCATCCTGTACAATGCGGAGCGCTGTATTGTACATAGCCTTTGCATACAGATTATATAGTTTGAACTGGGATTGCCGGTCGCCCCGCCTACAGGCCATCACCAGTTCATCGTGCTTGTCGTTAAATTGGGGTTCCAACTGTTTGCTTTGTTTCTGTGGTTTTAAATAGCGCTATTCCATTGCCTCCAGCGACGTTCAATTCAACCTGCTTGACAATAGACGCAAGGAAAGTGCAGGTGTTGCATGGACGTAAAAAAATAATAAGTGTCTGTCGAAAAAAGTATTTTTGCGCAGATGCATAAAATTATATTGAAGAAAGGCAAAGACAAGGCCGCCAGGCAGCTGCACCCCTGGGTTTTTTCCGGTGCTATTGCGGGTTATGAAGGTAACCCGTCTGACGGGGAAGTGGTAAGTGTGGCCGATTGGTCCGGAGATTTTGTCGGCTATGGGATATACAATGGCCAATCGCGCGTGGCCGTCCGTTTAATGGAGTGGGATGAAGCAGCTGTGCCAGACGAACCATGGTGGCGGGTGCGCATCGGAAAGGCTATCGCGGCACGTAAACACCTGATGGGCTCATCAGATACGGATGCCTTAAGATTGGTTTTTGCGGAAGCGGATTTCTTACCGGGACTGGTTGTGGACTATTATGCAGGATTCATATCCATACAAGTGCATTCGGCTGGTGTTGAGCGTATGAAGCGGGTGATTGTAGACGAGCTGAGCCAATTATTGCGCCCACGGGGTATTTATGAGCGGAGCGATGCCAATGCGCGTGCTCATGAGGGGTTGCCGGTGGTAAACGGCAGTTTGTCGGGCGGTCAGCCGCCGGGTTGGGTGGAAGTGAAAGAAAACGGCATCCGCTACGAGGTTAACATCGCTGAAGGGCAAAAATCAGGTTTTTATTGTGACCAGCGAGAGAACCGTTTGTTGACAGCTCGATATGCTGAAGGGCGACGGGTGCTCGACTGCTTTTGCTATTCGGGCGGATTTACGCTTAACGCGCTGGCGCATGGGGCGCAAGAAGTGGTCAGTGTAGACAGTTCAGCCCTCGCCATTGAAGCATTGCAGAAAAATGTATCACTGAATGGTTTTGATAACAACCGGCATACTGCGGTACAGGGTGATGTGAATAAACAGCTCCGGGCATTTGCCGATGCGGGGGAACGTTTTGATCTCATCATCTTGGATCCACCGAAATACGCGCCTTCGCGCGCTGGCTTGGAAAAGGCTGCCCGGGCTTACAAGGATTTAAACCGACGGGGACTGCTGCTCTTAGGGCGTGGAGGGCTGCTGGCTACGTTCTCCTGTTCTGCGGCCATGGATATGGCAACCTTTAAGCAAGTGTTGGCATGGGCAGCATTGGATGCCGGCCGGGAAATTCAATTTATCCGTCAGTTTGCGCAACCGGAAGACCACCCCATCCGTGCTTCTTTTCCTGAAGGGGAATACCTGAAAGGACTATTGTGCCGGGTCGTGTAGGCAGTTGTCCAACGCGGCCCGGATCACATCACACGCTTGCCGGATTTCGTGGTCGTCGATAGTAAGTGGGGGGGCAATACGCAGGGCGGTTTCGCAGTGAAGGAACCAATCGATTATCACCCCGTTTGCCGCGCAGTAAGTACTGACGCGCTCTACCTGGGCGAAGCTATCGAGTTGGAGCGCCATCATCAGGCCGATGCCGCGGATTTCGCGGACAACCGGATGCCGGAGGTACTGGCGGAATAGTTGTGCTTTTCTTTCCGCGTCTGCCGCCAGCCGATTATCCAATATCACATGAAGCGACGCCAGTGCCGCGGCGCAGCTGACCGGGTGGCCCCCGAAGGTAGTGATATGGCCGAGCATGGGATTATCTTTGATGACATCCATCACTTCTTTGCGCGCCACGAAGGCGCCGATAGGCATCCCGCCTCCCATACCTTTGGCCAGCAGGAGGATATCGGGAACGATAGCATAATGCTCAAAAGCAAACAACCTGCCCGTCCGGCCGAATCCGGTTTGTATTTCATCGAAAATAAGCAAAGTCCCCGTTTCGTCACAGCGTTTACGTACAGCCTGTATATATTCCCTGTCGGGAATACGGATCCCTGCTTCGCCCTGAACCGCTTCAAGGACAACGGCGGCGGTGGCGGAGGTTATCCGTTCAACGTCCTTAGGGTCGTTATAGCTTATAAAACGGATTTCAGGTAAAAGAGGGGCGTAGGCCTTATGATATTCCGTGTTGCCGATAAGACTGAGCGCGCCTTGTGTGCTCCCGTGGTAAGCCTTTTCTGCAGCGATGATTTCACGGCGTCCGGTAAACTTCTTGGCTATCTTCATTGCTCCTTCCGTGGCTTCGGTTCCCGAATTGGTGAAATACACGGAATCAAGGCGCCCCGGGAGTACATCCAATAGCTTGGTGGCCAGCATAACCTGAGGAGCTTGTACGAACTCACCGTACACGGTTACGTGAAGATATTTGGCTAATTGTTCAGAAATGGCTTCCAGCACTTTGGGGTGCCGATGACCTATATTACTTACGGCAAACCCTGATACCAGGTCAATATAGGCTTTGCCTCCCGGGCCGTAAAGGTAACAGCCTTCCGCACGTTCAACCTCTATTAGCCGAGGTGAATTAGAAGTCTGTGCCGTATTTAACAGAAAAAGCTGTCGGTTGCTGAGCATTACTCATGATCCTTGTCGCGCCGGCGGTGTTGCAGCTCGCGAAGCAGGTAATTCTTGAACTCCTCCTCCACTTCAAAGAAACGCGATGCACGGGCGTGGCCTATGACATCGGCAAAACGTTTCCGGTAATTTTTTTTCACTTCCAGCTCCTTGGCATCAAAAGCAAGTACATCACGGTTTCCGGGATTAAAGCCATTGCTGTGAAGTTGTTTGTTCTGCAGGTTGTGGCCCTGCATTTTTGCGCCCCGTTTCTCGTTTCTCAGGCGGGATATCGCTCTGAAATACTGGTTATATATCGGGAAAAACTTTTGTGCTTCTGAAGGCGTAAGGTTCAACTCCCGGGTAATGAAAGCAATTTTTTCCGTTTCGATTCGTTCAAATCGTTCCGCCCTGGTTTCCTGTGCCTTGATGGAGACAGCAGAAAGCAGCATAATGGCTATCAGATTTAACTGTTTTTTCACGGTCATTTTAAAGCGTATTATTAAGGTATGCTTCGATATCCTCTTCGTTCAAACCTTCACCGATATTACGCTCCCCAAAGTCTTCGAGGTGCTCCGAGATGTACGTGATGTCACTTGTTGTTCCATACAGCTCCAGGTAATTAATGATGTCCTGGTCAGAAACCAAAGCCAATGGTTCCCGTGTGATGGCTTGATCTTGGCCGGGAAGCCTGAGCAACCCGGTAATGCCCACCGCTAAGGCAATGCAAGCGGCGGCGGCATATGCCACCCACCGGACAGGCGCCAGCTTCCGGGACGTGGCTGGAACTGCCAAGGCGCGCCGCAACGTACGCTCCCGTAAAGCATCGAAATAATTGCCTGGAACCGTAAAGCCGGGGCTGTCGGTTTTTTCCTGCAATTTATACAGGTTAAACGACTGCTCCTCGAGCTTATTAAAGTACCCTTCGGGTGCAATAAACCCAGCTTCACTTACCGCGCTTTTCAGCTTTTGCTCCTTGACATTGGCCAAAATGCGTTGTTCCAACTGCTCGAAATAGCCCGGCGGTACGTCAAAGGCGTCTTCCGAGGCCTTGATAACATTGCATCTTTGCAGGATATACCGCTGCATCTCTTCAAAATATCCCGCAGGTACAGTATATGGATTCACACGTAAAGCGTCTGGCAGAAGGCCTGATGCCTCAGAATCATGGTATGTGTGTTTATCCTTCATGGTACTCCTTAGATGTGCTTGCTGCTTGAAGGTTTAATCGTTTGCCTCAAAAAATTGTGCTATTTTCTTTACAGCCAGATGGTAAGATGCTTTCAATGCGCCTACGCTGGTACCCACAATTTCCGATATTTCCTCATACTTCAGGTCATCAAAATACTTCATATTGAATACCAAGCGCTGCTTCTCCGGCAGCGTAAGCAATGCTTGCTGTAGCTTCAATTGGGCCTGAGTGCCGTTGAAGTATGAGGTATCGGTCAATGAATCTGCCAGGTAAGCTGAGCTTTCGTCATCTAATGAAATATTCTGGCGTTGTTTTTTTTTGTTCAAGAAAGTGATGCACTCATTGGTGGCAATCCGGTAGAGCCACGTGTACAATTGGGCGTCCTCCCTGAAATTCCCGAGGTTTTTCCAGACCTTCACAAAGATATCCTGCACTAAATCATCGGCATCGTCGTGGTCGATGACCAAGCGTCGCACATGCCAATAGATCTTTTGCTGATATTTTTTCAACAACAGTGAAAATGCCTCATCACGTGTGCGTGCATCGGCAAATTTTTCCAATATCTGGGCATCTTCTATCATGTGCCGGGATATCCCCAATCTTTTCCCCTGGACTATTTCCGTTTGATAACGCGTTGCGCCGCAGCGATGATATTTGCTGCGTTCAAGCCATACTTTTCCATTAATTGGGCAGGTGTGCCGCTCTCGCCAAAACTGTCGTCAACCGCTACATACTCTTGAGGAGTGGGTGTATTCCTGGCCAACAATTGTGCAATACTGTCTCCGAGTCCGCCGAGCCTATTATGCTCCTCTGCTGTTACCACGCAGCCCGTTTTGGCCACGGATTTCAATACGGCTTCTTCGTCCAAGGGCTTAATGGTATGGATGTTGATGATTTCCGCATCGATTCCCATTTCAGCCAGTTGCTCACCCGCTTGGATGGCTTCCCACACCAGGTGGCCGGTGGCGAAGATGCTGACATCTTTCCCCTCGTTAACCATCCATGCTTTACCGATTTCGAATTTCTGGTCCGGGTCGGTGAAGATTGGTACTACCGGACGTCCGAAGCGCAGGTATACAGGCCCATCGTGGTCGGCAATGGCAATGGTGGCCGCTTTGGTTTGATTATAATCGCAGGGATTGATAACCGTCATGCCTGGAAGCATTTTCATCAGGCCGATATCTTCCAATATCTGGTGCGTAGCACCGTCTTCGCCGAGGGTGAGTCCTGCATGTGAGGCACAAATTTTTACATTTTTCCCCGAGTAAGCGATAGACTGGCGTATTTGATCATAAACGCGGCCGGTAGAAAAATTAGCAAATGTTCCTGTATAAGGGATTTTGCCGCCGATGGTCAACCCCGCTGCTATGCCCATCATATTTGCCTCGGCGATGCCTACCTGAAAAAAACGATCCGGGAATTCCTTGATAAAATCGTTCATCTTGAGGGAGCCCACCAAATCGGCACAGAGTGCCACTACGTTTTCGTTTTTCCGCCCCACTTCCAGTAAACCGGCACCGAAGCCCGAACGCGTATCTTTTTTATCTGTATAGGTATATTTTTTCATGGTCAATTTAATAATCTCCTAAGGTTTCCTCCAATTGTGCCAGCGCAGCGGCCAACTGTTCATCGTTCGGGGCTACGCCGTGCCATTTATGCGAACCCATCATAAAGTCAACGCCATTGCCCATTTCCGTCTTCATGAGTATCAATACGGGCTTGCCTTTTCCCGTGCGGGATTTCGCTTCGCTCAATCCGGCTACAACCTCGCTCATTGCATTGCCATTCATTTCGAGTACGTCCCAGCCGAATGCGTCCCATTTGGCTTTGAGGTTGCCGAGCGATAGCACGTCTTCCGTGGCCCCGTCTATCTGTTGACCGTTATAGTCAATGGTGGCGATGAGGTTATCCACTTTATTGTGCGGAGCATACATGGCTGCTTCCCATATCTGGCCTTCCTGCTGCTCCCCGTCACCCATCAGAACGTACACGAGGTGATTGTCTTGATTCAGTTTTTTGGCCCGTGCTGCACCGATGGCTACCGAAAGCCCCTGTCCCAACGAACCGGAGGCGACGCGTACCCCGGGTAATCCTTCGTGGGTGGTAGGGTGGCCTTGCAGGCGGGAATTGATTTTACGGAACGTGGCCAATTCGCTGACTTCGAAATATCCTGCACGGGCGAGGGTGCTATAAAAGACCGGCGATATATGTCCGTTCGATAAGAAAAAGATATCTTCTCCTATGCCGTCCATATCAAACCCAGCCTTCCGTTTCATGATGTTGAAATACAGCGCCACGAAATAATCCGTGCAGCCCAGCGAACCACCGGGGTGGCCCGATTGGCAGGCGTGTACCATCCGCACAATATCGCGCCTTACCTGCGACGCAATGTGCTCCAATTTACTGATGTCTTCGCTCATTGTTAATTATAAGTGGTTATAAACAATTCGGCGTTAAAGTTAAGGATTAATTGTGAGATATGGCTCCAGTACCGCCCAGACATTTTCGGCCATGATTTTATGGCCTTCTTTCGTAGGATGGATTCCATCGTCTTGGTTAAGGGTGGCCTCACCCGCCACACCTTCAAGGAGGAAGGGTACAAAAGCCATGTTGTTTTTTTCGGCCAATGTAGGAAAAATGGCACTGAAGGCCCGGCCGTAGTCACCGCCCATGCTGGGAGGTACCATCATGCCCGCCAGTACCAGTTTGCAGCGCGGGTACTTGGCCTTAACCTTGTCGATGATGTGCTGTAAATTCCGTTGGGTTTCGGCTGTGGGTATACCCCGAAGGCCGTCGTTGGCGCCCAACTCCAATACAAAGATATCTATCTTTTCGTTCAGCAGCCAGTCAATCCGTTCATTTCCGCCGGCAGATGTTTCGCCGCTCAGACCGGCATTAATCACACGGTAGGGAAGCCCGAGTGAATCTATACGTTGCTGGATGATGCCAGGGAAAGCTTCGTCCTGGCTTTCCAGGCCCAGGCCTGCCGTCAGGCTATTGCCAAAGAATAAAATGTTTTTGATTGTTTCGTTATTTTCAGTCGCGGTGCCGGAGGGTCTCGCCGAAGTGGTGTCCTGCGCACCATTATCATTACCCGCAGTACCGCAGGCCATAACCAGAAGAAAGCATACCAGGGCAAATGATAGTCGCGCAAACATCGGTTTACATTGCTTCGGCAACCACCTCTTGGACCTCAGGAACCATCCGTTTGAGCAACCCTTCAATGCCGGCCTTCAGGGTAATGGTCGAAGAGGGGCAGCCACTGCATGAACCCCGCAATTCCACGAAGACCGTGCCGCCTTCAAATGACTTGTAGCTGATGGCGCCGCCATCCTGCTCCACCGCCGGACGCACATAATCATGCAAAATTTGCTGTATTTTGATTTCCGTATCCGTTCCCTCAAAGGTCACCTCCTCATCCGGCACTACATCCTGTATCTTGAGTTCGGACTCCACGGCACCTTTTACGAATTCTTTTAGAATGCCTTCAATATCTTCCCACTCAGCGTCATCCGTTTTAGTGACGGTAACGAAGTTACTGGCGAAAAACACGCCGTTTACAAAGTTGAATTTGAAAAGCTCTCGGGCAAACGGCGACTGCTGGGCTTTTTCCCGATCCGGGAAATCCAGACTGCCGTTGATCAATAGCTTGTTGACCAAAAACTTCATGGTCGCCGGGTTAGGGGTATATTCCGTATAAACGTTTATGGTTGCCATCTTTTCTCTTTTTTACAAAAATACCAATAATCCCCAAATTAAGGGTCAGTGTTTCGTCAAAGCTTATACACCTGTATAACTCCACGGGGTGATAGCCTTAAGTTCGGATTTTACTTCCTCACTTACGTTGAGTGTATCTACGAATGCCGCGATGGTCTCTTTCGTTACCGCTTCATTTGTCCGGGTAAGTTCCTTGAGTGCTTCATAGGGTTTCGGATAGCCCTCACGGCGCAGGACGGTTTGGATGGCTTCGGCCACCACGGCCCAGTTCTGTTCAAGATCGGCCTGCAATGCCGTTTCATTGAGGATAAGCTTGTTCAAGCCCCGTACGGTTGACTTAAGTGCAATGATTGTGTGGGCAAGTGGCACACCGATATTGCGGAGCACGGTGGAATCTGTCAGGTCACGCTGCAGACGGGATATCGGCAATTTAGCCGCTAAATGCTCAAACAAGGCGTTAGCAATGCCCAAATTGCCTTCTGCATTTTCAAAATCGATAGGGTTTACCTTATGGGGCATCGCTGAAGAGCCAATTTGTCCCTTGGTTATTTTTTGTTTGAAGTAGTCCATTGAAATGTACGTCCACATGTCCCGGCACAGATCAATCAGAATGTTGTTGATACGTTTCAGTGCATCGCAATGGGCTGCAAAATAGTCGTAATGTTCAATTTGCGTAGTCGTTTGCGACCGGTGTAAGCCCAATGTCTCATTGACAAACGTATTGCCGAATGCAACCCAGTCTATAGTTGGGTAAGCCGCATTGTGAGCATTGAAGTTGCCCGTGGCTCCGCCGAACTTGGCCGCATAGGGAATCGATTTAAGCAGTTCCAACTGGTTGGACAGCCTTTCGGCAAAAACCCTGATTTCCTTTCCCAGGCGGGTAGGCGAGGCGGGCTGTCCATGCGTTCGTGCCAGCATAGGTACCGCTGCCCAATCCTCGGCCAATTGTTCCAACGTGCTAACGAGTGCGGCAGATTGCGGAATATACACTTCAGTGATCGCCTTTTTCCACGAATAGGGAATGGCTGTATTGTTGATATCCTGAGACGTCAATCCGAAATGGATAAACTCCAGCGAATCCACCAAGCCCAATGCCTCAAGCTTTTCTTTCAAAAAATATTCAACGGCTTTCACATCATGGTTTGTTTCTTTTTCCTTCTCTTTAATCCATTCAGCGTCGCTTAAAGAAAAACCTTCATAAATACCCCGTAGCTTGTCATTAAGGCTTCCGTCGAAATGACGCAGCTGCGGTACGCCGGATTCGCATAGGCTGATAAAGTACTCAATTTCGACGAATACCCGGTATTTAATAAGTGCGTATTCGGAAAAATAGTCGGCTAATTCGCGGGTAACATAATGGTAACGGCCGTCCACAGGGGATACGGCCGTAAGTGGTGATAAAGCCATAGTCAATTAATCTTTCCGCAAAAGTAGGCATTTGCCTGCAATCACGGAAACGAGGGGCTCGCCAATGAGTCGGTGGTCATTGTCGTGTCTCCCCATGTGGCGGTGTCATTGGCGATAGAATCGTTGTAAATTGAGTCGGCATTCCTATTGTTCTGTCCATCACGAGCGGTATTGCCGCACGCGGTAATTCCTGCCAAAAAAAGGCATGCTGTAAACATTTTTAACATTTTCATGGTATTCATCTTTTAAATATAAATTAAACAAACATTGATTTGGTACGTCGGGATTATATCGTTATGCGCCCGCCTGTTACCGGCAGTGTCGCCCCAGAGATGTAATTAGCTTCGTCCGAAGCCAGAAACACATAAGCAGGAGCCACTTCGGCAGGTTGGCCAGGTCGCTCGAACGGTGTATTCTCGCCGAAATGTTCATGATCGGGGATGGTTGACGGAATCAGTGGCGTCCATATGGGGCCAGGGGCTACTGCATTTACACGGATTCCTTTGTCCTGTTGGAGCAAAATCTGACTGAGGTTTGCCGTAAAATTCTGAATGGCAGCTTTTGTTGCGGCATAGGGCAGCAAGGTGGGGTTCGGTTCGTAGGCGTTTACCGACGTGGTGTTAATGATGCTCGAACCGGGCGGCATGTGGGGTTCAGCGGCCTTGCAAAGGTAAAACATGCTGTGGATATTTACGGCGAATGTCTTTTCCCATTCCCATGCAGGAATGTCCTGCAACGTTTCACGGGACATCTGGTAAGCGGCGTTATTTACCAGAATGTCTATCTTGCCGAACTCTTTGACAGCAGTCTCGATAATTTTTTGGCAATGCCGTTCTGAGCTGATATCCCCCTTCACCAACACCGCTTTCCGACCCGCTTCCTCCACATATTTAGCGGTATCCTCCGCATCTCTGTCTTCAATGTCATCAAGGTAGCTGATCAGTACATCCGCCCCTTCGCGCGCAAACGCAATGGCTACTGCCTTCCCGATGCCGGAATCGCCGCCGGTTATTACAGCAACTTTACCGGTCAACCGGGCTTTCCCTTTGTACGTTTGTTCACCGTGGTCCGCTTTCGGATCCATGGCGCTTTCTGTACCCGGTACATCTTGGGGCTTTTTAGGAAATGGGGGTTTGGGATATTTGTCCGCCGGATTTTCTTGTTGTTGCCTCGTTTCGTTTTTCATACGATTTGCTTTTTTTCCGTAATGTGGCTAACAATCGGTTTAACCGTTGGTTTTGTTTTTGTCATATTCGCTCGTTTTGTTGAGATTTTTAAACGTAACCAAACATTCCGCCGGTTCAATATGTTGGTCTGCAAAGAACGAATACACATCACAATGGCTATAAAAAAAGAAAATGCGAAGGTGTCTGCCGGCGGCGAGAAGCTGAAAGACAAAAAAGGAGAGGATCTGATCCGTGCGCGGCGTGATCTGAAGGAAAAAAAAGAGCAGAAAAATTATGAAGCAGGCATCGATCCGCAGGTCGATCAACTGAACACTGTTCCTGAGGGAGAAGGGCATGAACGTGGTCGGGCCAAGCCCGGCGGCGGTAATCGCATGCATACTGATAAGCTAAAGCAAGATAAGTAGGTCAGCTAATCCTTCATATCAATGTACTACGCAACAGACTGTCATATTAGCGCCAAAAGCCAAGGGCAGACGCAAGTTTCATCACCGCTGAACGCGCGTGATGAAAACGTAGGTTTTATGGGGCCTTTGAAGAACAACGGTTTTCGAATGAAGAAAAAGAAGATTCTATACATTGAAGACGACACCGATATTGCCGATATTGTAGTTGAGATTATGCGGTTTGAAGAATATGAAGTTATTATAGACAACGGCAAATTAATGTATAAGCATTTGAAGGAGCACGATATTGGCCTGATCTTGATGGATGAAGGCCTGAGCTGGTGTTGGGGCAGCACCCTCTGTAAAGAACTTCGGGAGCGGGATGATACGGCTCATATCCCCATCATTATGATTTCGGCGGTCAGAGAAATCGATGATATAGCACAACATTGCGGAGCGAATGCGTATATCCGTAAACCATTTGAAATTTACGATATCATTGATGCCGTAAATCAATATTATCCGAAAGCGGATCCAACTGTTTGAGTTTAACTAAAAAAGTGTGGCGTATGAAAAGGAATAAAGTAAATCAGGTACATCCACCTGCCTTGCACCACAACCTTCTGCACGACAGAGAAGAAACGGCGGGCGAAGATAAGCGTAATGAGCTGGCGGGAATTCGGATGCTGGAAAACCTGAAAATGGCTTTGTTTTTCAGTCGCATACAGAGCCAGATGGGCAAGGAGCAAAAAGACGGGGATGACTGACTGTGCATGGCGTCTTTTACGTTTGTTGAGACGGTGGGCTACAGGCTCGGTCCATAAGTTTGCTCAAGAGCTAAGCGTGGAACCTCCGGAACTGCTTGAGGCGGTTTCGGAATTGCAGGGGTTTGGGCTTATGGTTGTCTATCCCATGAAAGACGGCGTTTCGTCTACCAATGCCATGTTGGAGATAACACAGGAGGGGCTTGACTTCATTGAAAAGTACGACGGCCAAATCGATTCGGAGACTTAAGCAGGCCAAGCTCCGCTACCTACCGGATGTTATGCCGGGTTACAGCCGCATTAGATGCGGACGGGGATTTTACTACACAGACAGTTCCGGAAAGCGGATAACCGACCCGTTACTGCTGGAACGGTTCCGGGCCTTGGTTATCCCCCCCGCGTGGAAGAACGTCTGGATAAGCCCGAGTAGCCGGGGGCATTTACAGGCTACCGGCATTGATGAAGAGGGCCGCAAACAATACCGATATCATCCCGAATGGACAAAAGATAGGCAGCAGGAAAAACTGGCACGCATGGTTGCTTTCGGCTTTGCTTTACCCCGGATCCGGAAGCAAGTAGCCGCCGATTTTCGGGTTAATGCGTTTACATTGGAGAAGGTCACCGCCGTCGCCCTGAGGGTCATGGAGGCTACGCTGATTCGGGTCGGCAACGAGCAATACCGAAGGAAGTATGGAAGCCATGGACTAACCACATTAAAGAAAAAGCACATCAGCATCGCTCAGAACGAAGTGATGTTCAAATTCAGGGGAAAAAAAGGTGTATGGCAGGAAATTACCGTAAGAAGCGCGAGTCTGGCTGAGGTGTTGAGCATGTTGTGCCAACTACCCGGTGCTGCGCTTTTCCAATACGTGGATGATGCAGGAAGCAGGCATCGCCTGAACCCGGTACTGATTAATGCCTATATTCAACGCTGTCTTGATGGGAGCTTTTCCTCCAAGGATTATCGGACGTGGTATGCCGGGCTTTGGGCGTTCCGTCTGTTTGCCAGGCAACCTGACCCTAAGGACGAAAAAGAATGCAAAGCCATTATTCTGTCGGTGTTGGATGCTGTTTCCAGACGCCTGGGCAACACGCGGACGGTCTGCAAACAATATTATGTACCTGATAGCCTTATCACTGCTTATGAAAAGGGTGTGTTACAGCCCTATTTGCGCAACAGCTTAAACAGCAAAGGCATATCCACGCCACGGCAAACCGAAAACCAATTTCTGGCTTTCCTGAAAGACGCTGCAAAATAGCCAGGTTTGTACTATTTTCTCTCAAATTTTCTTTTCAGTGCCTGAAAATGATGGGTTTTGCCTTTAGGGGAATCGGCTGGGCCGATAAGGATGCCATACGGCTTAAGCTCGGGAACGTTATCACAAATGATTTTGATAATGCCCACCACCGGGATGGCCAGGGCCATGCCCGCGATACCCCATAGTAGCTCGCCGGCCACCAACCCCATGATGGTAAACAGCGGATTGATGTTCACCCGTTGCCCCACAACAAGGGGTTCCAGAATATAGGTTTGCAGAAACTGGACAATCACATATACCGCTACCACACCCAGCACCATGCCTGCGTCGCCGCCTTGGGCCAGTGCTGCGATAAGGGCAATCACGCTGCCGACGAAGTTGCCTAAAAATGGTACAATTTCAAGCAACCCGCAAATCATGGCAAACAGTATCGCCCCCTGTAGTCCGATGATGGTGAAGCCGATGCCGTACATTACCCAAAGGCAGGCCACCATGGCAAACAAACCGATCAAATAGTGACCCGACACAGCTATCGATTTATGGATTATACGGTTTGTGTCTCTTTTTTTGCTCTCGGGAACCATGTGGATAATGGCCTTTTTGAGGTGCGAACGGTAAAATATAAGCAGATAAGTGTAAACCACCACCAGCACGGTATTCACCGCCACGTCCGCCAATGTGTTAACAATGGTAAAAAGCCAGGTCCCCGCCTGATTGGAAGCCTCTTTGCCCTGTTCCTTGACCAATTTTTCCTGTTCGTGGACCGCAATACCGAAGGTGTCGCTTACCCATGCCCGCAACGCCTCCAGTTTGGCTCCAACCTGCTCCTTCATTCCGGCGAAGTCTGCCGTCAGCCGGTTAATCTGCCATGAAAGCACCAAACCAATTACCGTGATTGCGCCAATAAACGCCAGAACAGGGATAAAAGCCGACAGTGCCCTGCCGAGCCCCAATTTTTCCAGCCATTCGCTGGCGCCATTCAGTAGCATGGCCAATAGCCCTGCAAGCACAACAGGAATCAAAAATGAGGCAGCGAAATACAGGCTGGCAATCGAAAGTGTAATAATCAGGATGATGTTAGCGGTACGCGTGGTGGTTGCAGCTGATCCATTAGTTCCCCCTGGCATACGGTTTTAGCTTTTTTTTCAGTTGCTGCCTTGCTACGTGTATCCGGGTTTTGACCGTTCCAATCGGAATCTGGAAGTGCTCGGCAATTTCATGGTATTTATAACCTTCGTAATACATGGAAAAAGGATAATAATACTCTTCAGACAGTTTTGACAATGCCCGCTCGATGTCTTCCATGATAAACTTTCCTTCTGCGGCGTTGCAAAGGGCACTTTTGAATAGATCGGATGATGAAATGGTTTGCGGCTTAATGATAATGGAATTGGTCTTGACTTTTCTCCGGTAGTAATTGATGAAGGTATTCTTCAATATGGTATAAAGCCAAGCCTGTAAGTTGGTGCCCTCTTTGAATTTGTTGTAATAGGAAAATGCCTTGAGAAGGGTATCCTGCACCAAATCGTTTGCGTTCTCTTCATCACGGGTGAAATAAAAAGCGTAATTATTTAACGCGCCGGCTTCCTGTATCACTTTGGAGTTAAATTCGATCTTATTCATAACCTATGGCATTTATCGTTTCAAGTGCGTTTGTGTTAGATAATCTGGCCGGTAAGCTTCGTCACCGAAGTTACGTTTGCTGTTTCGTTTTTTAAGAAGTTCCCGTAAAATTCCAAACGACACAATACGTCGTTTGGAAGCTCAATACTAAAAAAGTTGATAAAACATAAAAACATTATTTATCACGCTATTTTGCATACTTGCAGGCGTTGTTTTTTCTCAGTTTTTATGATCGTTATTTTTTTTAATGAACTGTATTGGACTGTTTGTTTTAATACGCTTGTTTTAATAGCTGCCCAATCGCTGTTAGATGCCAACAACCCGGGGTAGATTTTTGTTTGAAAAATTTTAAAAAAAATCTGAACGCACTCTTTTACTGTTCGTTAGGCGAATATAATGCATTTGTTATATATATCATTGTTTTCTTATTTGTAACAATATTGTTATTGTTTTCCGGCACTGTCCTCGTGCTTTCGGGGAATGTGCTTTACATCAAGCTCGGTTTCCTTTTCTTCCACATGTACTGCAAATTCTGCCGGAGCAATGCGGGTGCCATGAAAGTCTGCATATGCCCGCGTAAAGGATGCCCCAATATAGAGGATGGCGGCCGTATAATAGACCCATAATAACACAACGATCAAGGAGCCCGCAGCACCATAGGCGGATGCCTGCCCTGCTGTCTGAATGTAAAAGCCTATTAGAAACCGGCCAATCATAAACAACACCGCAGTGAACAACGCTCCGGAACGGACATCTTTCCATCGGATACGGACATCCGGCAAAAATTTGAAAATGATGCCGAACAGGATGCTGATAACAAAGAAATTGATGACAAGGTCAATAGTAACAGACAGGTAAACCGCCAGATCAGAAAACGCCTGTCGCACATAATCCATAAAGAGCATCAGCAGTCCGTTAATGATTAACGACACGATAAGCAGAAAGCCAAGCGAAAGTACGATGGAGGAAGAAAGCAGCCTGTCTTGGATGAATTTTAACCACCCCCGTTTAGGTTTCGGCTTAATTTCCCAGATTCGGTTGATGGAATGCTGCATATCGGCAAACACGGTTGTAGCGCCGAGCAGCAGCGTGGCTATGCCGATAACAAGCGCTAAGGTATTACCTCCTTTTAACCGTACATTGCGGAGCATCTCCTGTACCTGAATGGCAGCATCATTGCCGATAAGCCCGTTTATCTCTTGGAAAACCCGCCCTTCCACCGCCTCGCGCCCGAAAAACAAGGCAGCTAATGAAATAACCAATACCAGCAATGGGGCCAATGAAAAAACCGTGTAATAGGCCAGGGATGCACTGAATTTCAAGCCTCTCACTTCCATGAATATGGCAAAGGTATTTTTTAGAATAGTAAACCAGCGTTTAAAAAAGTTCGTAGTTTCCATAATAATCATTTAACGGTTCCTTCCCGGTTGGTCTGGCAGCAACGCTTAATATTCGCTGAAATAAATGGCGAATATGGTTAAAGCTGCCACCACACATACAGCGCTAAGGATAATAAGCACTACCCCGATGGATTCATGGATATATATCCAAGCGAATCTGCCGAACATGGCGGCGAGCGCGGCCAGTACAAGAGCAATCGCCAATTTTTTCCTGTTTTTCATTATTGTAATCAACAGTTAGCGGTCCGGTTTGTTGGTATTTTTTGAAGTTCAAAAAACGATAGTTGACTTATAAACAATGGTTTTAACGCCGAAAGCTGAGTTAACGGAGAATGATATTAAGCGCGGATTGCGCATGGTGATCTGGCTTTTTTAGTGGCTATGGCGCTGCTGCCCGGTGCCAATAATGCGCAGATTGGGTTGCTCGCCGCGCTGCCTATGATTACAATTTTCCAATTGTTATCCATCCTGCTTGTACAGCGATTCAATAACAGGCGTGCGCTGTCTGTAGTTTGTATAGCACTGGCTCGGATTCCATTGCTGGTGGTTGGTATGCTGGTGTACACAAGGACATGCCGGCAGCATATGAAAGACGCGATGATCATCGGCAACCTGATTACATGGAATAATCAGTCGCGGGCCATCCTGAAGCTGAAGCGGAAGTGGTCTGATGTTACCTCCGCCGCCTCGTCCGATAAATGACGTAAGCCAGTATCCCAATAATAAAAACCGCGCCGAATAGTATTGCGAAAAACATAAGGGGTACGTGTTAACTTTGTGTTTCTATCTTACAATGTGCAATCCGTTTGGTTTCATTTTTTTTAACATCCACCTTTTTCATGTGACGGAATCTGATGGAGGCCGCACATGGAATGAACAATTCCTGTGTTGATTTGTATTTTTTTCACATCGACTATAAAAAGCAGCAATGGAGGATGTCATTGTAACCGTTATCGGCTGTGGGGATGCATTTGCAAGCGGTGGACGGCGGCACACGTGCTTCCATATCAAAGCGCCGCATTCCAACTTGCTTATAGATTGCGGCGCAACCGCTTATCAAGGGTTAAAAGAACAGGGTGTATCCCTCGCCGAAATAGACACCGTGGTAATTTCCCATTTTCATGGCGACCATTACGGTGGCGTACCGTTCTTGCTTTTAGAGGAAGCGATCCGGCAGCGGGAAACCCCACTGACGATTATCAGTCCGCCGATGGGCAAAGAGCGGATCAATCAGCTCCTCAGCCAGCTTTATCCCGGCACCGACGTCGTCGGCAAACTGAACTTGTTATTTAAAACCTTCGTTCCGGATGGAGTTGTGCAGACCGATCGCGTCGAAGTGACGGCTTACCCGGTTATGCATACACCGGGTGCCTGTCCTCATGGTATACGGCTTGAGGTCGGCGGGAAGACCATCAGCTATTCCGGCGATACGGAGTGGACGGCTGTGCTGATAACGTTGGCGAGGCATGCGGATCTGTTCATCTGTGAATGTAACTTCTTTGATTCAGAAATCAGCGGACATTTAAACTACCGCACGTTGCAGGTCTATGCAGAACAGTTGCAATGTAAGCGGTTATTACTTACCCATTTAGGGTTGGAAATGCTTCAGCAACAGGGTAACATCCGTTTTCCCTGTGCATACGACGGACAGCAAATCAGGTTGTAATATTTTGCATGAATTACTCAACAATTCCGTGGAGATGGCTGTTACTAACAGCAGTAGGGTTGCATTTGCAGCCATTTGTTCAACGATATAATACCGTAGATTATGGCAACATTAACAGCAAGTAGACTGAACACCGTATTGGGTTACCAAGAGGCGCCTGTATTTTCCCTTTATATGCCTACCCATCGTACACATCCGGACAACGCTACAGATCCAGGGCTGTTCAGGGAACTTGTGCAACGGCTGGGCGCTATGGCTGAGGGTTATCCCAATAGCGAAGAGTCCAGGCCTATCCTTTCAAAATTCGAGGCGCTTGCCAATGATTATCAATTCTGGCAGCATACGCGGGATGGCTTAGCGATTTTTGCCACGAAGAACGCGTTTGATATTTACCGCTTGCGAAAGCCGGTTAGACCACTGGCGGTCGTAGCGGACAGCGCGCACGTTAAACCCTTATTGAAGTATCTCCAAGCCAATGACCGGTATCATCTGTTGGTGCTGACGACCAATACCGCCCAGCTTTTCGAAGGCGATCGTTATCAATTAGACGAAATTGACATATCAGGCGACGACGTACCCGATGCAATGATTGATGCGTTGGATCATGAACTGCGTGATCTCCATGCTACGTTGGCGGCTTACCGTACCGCCACGGGTGAAAAATGGGACACCGGACAGAACCATGGGTTGCGGAAAACGGCAATTGAAAACGATATTGAGCAATTTTTCAGGGCTGTCGACAGAGCCATCATGGCGAAGTATTCTATCCCGACCCGTCTTCCCTTAATTCTTGCTGCCTTGCCGGAACACCATCATATATTCCGGCAGGTGAGCCGCAATGGCCGATTGATGGAGGCTGGTATCAAAGTCGATGCCACCGCGTTAAACACAGCTGAATTGCAACGGCGGGCATGGCAGGTGATGGAGCCCAATTATACACAGCGGCTGGATAGGATCATCAGCACCTACCGGCAGGCAACTGCCGATGGCATGGGAGCCGACCAACTGGAACAGATTGTAAAAGATGCGTTTGACGGTAAAGTAGCTACATTGCTGCTGGAAGAAGACCGGATTATCCCCGGCCGGATTATGGGCCGCGCAGATGTGGTTTATCACACCTCCGGTGAAACGCCAGGAACCATAGACGATGTATTGGATGATCTGGCTGAAGTGGTAATGCGATTTGGCGGTGACGTATGGATCATACCTAACGATCGTATGCCTTCGGAAACCGGGGCGGCAGCCATTAACAGGTTCTAATGGTGCCTTATTTTGTCGATGAGCGCTTTCTTATTCAATTTTAAATATCCCTTGATGCCGATTTTCTTGGCTTCGCGGATAAGTTCATCCTTTGTACGTTCATCCAATTTACTGGCTTTTCCGCCCTTTTGCCCGGCGTTGGGCGTGTTAGCAATGCGAGCAGCCTTTTCTTTACTGGTTCCTTTTTTTCGCAAGGCCTCGTATGTTGCGTCGTCTTTGATTTGTTTACCGTGATCTTTAGCCATAATTTATCATGATAGTGTGTACAGGTTAAAGGATGCAAATGCTGAGCCAAATTGCCCGCGGCGTTGGGAAACAACTGCCATCAGTTTTTTGTTTAGTTCCATGTATCCCGCTAGCTAACAGTATTAAGAATGGGCAAAAAAACAAAGGCAGGCTCGTGGTTTTATCCGGGCCATAAGGTGAGGCTGCTTTCCGGAGGTAAGGCTTATTTTACATTGCTCCTTCAATTGATAGCGAACGCCCGTGATACTATCCATCTCCAGGTCTATATTTATGAGCCGGATGAGACCGGACAGCAAGTGGCGGATGCCCTGATCGCTGCTGCAAAGCGGGGAGTAGCGGTATACGTGCTGGTTGACGGTTATGGCTCACAGGGATTCCCTCATAGTTTTGTGGCCCGCTTCAAGGAACATGGTGTACGCTTTCGGGTGTTTGAGCCCTTGTTTAGGAGCAAACGGTTTTATATTGGAAGGCGGATGCATCAAAAGGTGCTGGTGATAGACAGCCGGTATGCCATGGTAACAGGGGCAAATATCGAGAACAAATATAACGATCTGCCCGGGCAACCAGCATGGCTCGATTTTGCGCTATGCATAGAAGGCTATGTGGCCGCTCAGCTGTGCAGGCTGTGTTGGTCTACTTGGAACGGATTCCAGCGAGCGAGGAAAATACCTGTTCCATGCAGACAGACGGAAACAGCCATTGACTTTGGTCAAGCCTACGACTGTGCCGTGAGGATGCGGCGTAATGATTGGGTGCGCCGCAAACATGAAATTACCCGCTCTTACCGTGAAATTCTCCGTGGCGCTCGCTCGCAAGTGATTATGCTGTCGAGCTATTTTTTGCCAAGTACATCGCTGCGTAAAGCGATCGGCGGCGCCGTAAAACGCGGTGTTGTGGTGAAACTGATTGTATGTAACCACATGGATGTTCCCTTGGTGAAGTCTGCGGAGCGGTATATGTATGGCTGGTTGCTGCATCACGGGGTCGAAATCTATGAATACACCTCAAACATGTTACATGGCAAACTGGCAACCTGCGATGAAGAATGGATGACCCTCGGCTCTTTTAACGTGAATGATCTAAGCGACCGGGTAAGTGTTGAATTGAACATTGACGTGGAAGGTAGGGATTTGGTGAAGCAGGCCATAGTTGAGTTGGAAACCATTATCGCAAACCATTGTTTACGCGTGGATGAAGCCCGATACCAGGCAAGCAGTAACCTGTTGAGAAAGGCACTCCGCTGGTTATCTTACAGGATTCTGCGCCTTGTTTTCTTTCTGGGCACATTTTATATGAAGCAAGAACGGCGGAGCGGTGATTGACGGCTACTGTACTGAAAAGCCAACCTATTGTCCAGAAAATCAGAAGTGTGGTTTGCCTCTAATTACGCCGCTGCTTACCCGCGGTTCGCTGGCATCCATAAGGCTTGTTGGAACAGTTTTATGACAACCATCCTGTGATGCTTTTGTAAGGATAAAACGTTTAACTGGAGGTAACTATGGAACATCATTTTGAAAAGTATGCGGAAGAAGGAAACCTGTTTCTTAAAAAGGTGGCCGCGGAGTTAGGGGCACCGGATGATCGACAGCGGGCATTCCGGTTAATACAGGCGGTATTTCAGGCATTGCGCGACAGGATAACCGTGGAGGAATCCATGCATCTGATAGCCGAACTGCCGATGATCCTGAAAGCGGTATACGTGAATGGCTGGAATATAAGCGAGGAGCGGAGAGGCTCCTCCACGGTGGACGAGTTTCTGAACGAGATTCTCGAAAAAAGCCGTGCACCGGAACGCGACTTCGGCGACAATCCGGAAGAGGGCGTGGCGGCGGTATTCCGGGTAATCCGGAAATACGTGTCGCCCGGAGAATACGCACACGTTAAAGGGCAATTAACGCCAGAAATCGCAACATTGTTGGAAGCCTAAATTTAAGATGTATTATGAAGAAGATAACGGTAAAGGAACCTATCACCGGTGAGACACTTGTCCTTTTAGGGCAACCCGAGGACTATAACGGCAGTCAGGGATGGCGAATCATTACACCGGAAAAGGATTCATTCGTCATGATTGAACAGGATGGAACATGGCAGGTGGTGGATGACGAAATCCATCCTGAAATAGTTGAGGCCATCGGTAAAGCGCTACGGACTTACGCCCGTTATAATTCGTTGAGCTGATCAATTAAGAAATTTTCCAAACAATACCGATAAAGGATTGTCAACATTTATAGCAAGCCCCATGGGCGCAATTGAATGTAAAAATAGCTGAAAAAGGAGACAGGAAAATGGAAGATCTGAGAAAAACCGCCGAAGTGCTGAACGATCTGGTTAAAATTAACAACGACCGGATCGCCGGGTATGAGAAAGCCATAGCTGAATTGCCGGCCGCGGACGTTGACCTGAAAGCGTTGTTCAATAGTCTGATTGAACAAAGCGAGCGTCTTAAAGCCGAATTGCAGCAGCATATCAGTGGATGGCAGAATCGCGTGGATGGGCAAACCACCACTTCAGGAAAGATATATCGCGCGTGGATGGATATCAAGCAGACATTTGCGGTAGATGATCGCAAAGCTGTGCTTGAAAGCTGTGAATTTGGAGAAGATGCCGCACAAAAGGCATACCGTCAGGCGGAGGAGGAAGAAGGGATATCCACCGCTGCAAAGGCACTTATTTCGAGCCAAAAAACACAACTTTTGGCGTCGCACGACCACATCAAGCAACTGAGGGATCGTGAGCGGGTGGGATAAGCACCCGCTCGCATGAATAATCAACAAAACATAATTTCAATAATTATGGAGAACCTAAATATAACGATGGAATGTTTGCATGATCTGGTGGCATTCCATACGGAACGGATTAAAGGGTATGAAACCCTGCTTACCGCCCTGCCACCCGAAAGTCAGCATTTAACCACGTTGTTCGACGCTTTTATCAAACAAAGTGTTGACATGAAAGCGGAACTGCTGGGAGCTGCCGGAGCGGTTTGGGGAGCAGGCGAGAAGCAGGCGCAGCAACAGGGAAAATTCGGGTTGGCGTGGTCGGTGGTGAAAGCTGTTTTTTCAAGCAGGATGCCTACTTATCCGTTGGAAAAGTGCAAATCAGGAGAAAATGCGTTATTGATTGCCTATCATAGCATAGAAGGAACAGAAGGGCTCCATCCTTCGGTCCGGACATTGGTGAACAGGCAGAAACGCGAGGTCATCGATGCCAGAGATTGGATTGTTCCGTTCGAGCGCCGGGGCACGCCGCCTTCGCATCGGCAATTGGCGACAGTCTCGTAAGCTCGCCGTTATAAGTTGGCCATGGAACTTCAGCTATCGGCGAACCTCGGAGTACTTAACGACTTAATTGACGTAAACGGGCAGCGTATCTGGAGTTATCAGGGCTTACTTGCTGGAACGGACGATAAGCGGCGTGATGAGCAGCTGAATCTAATCGTTGAGGAGGTCGTTATCCAGGGGCAGCGTTTGCAGGAGGAGCTGGAACTGGAATATGTAGACCTCGCACAGGATCTTCCGGTAAAGGGGGCCACCTCAGGTACCGTTCTCCATGCTTGGGATCTCGTGATGTCGTTGTTCGCTGACGAACGAAGTAAATCCATCAGGGAATTATTGGGTAAAGGTGAACGTGCTTTCATCACCGCCTACCGCCATGCTGGAGCGCACCCGGCACTGGTGCCGCCTGTCAATAGGCTGATTCAACGGCAAGCACGGGAATTATCGTTGTTTTACAGCCGCTACAAGCGATTTTATCAAAGTTGCCGGCTCATTTGGAGGCGTTAAATATACGGGAATGGTGCGGTTGTAATAAAAAAAAGCCTGAAGCGTTAAATATAGAAGCAAACTCGTAACTTTGTTTCTGGCGTCGTATGGGTAAACGTCATGATGAAGCAATTTTCAAATTTGGATGAGCAGCACGCGGGCAGAGATAGATAACCGTCTTTTCAGAGATTTGTTTTTAGCATCGCCGGTGGCGGGCTATCTTTGTGATAAAGAGGGCTATCTATTGGCTTATAATGACGCTGCTGCGGCACTTTGGGGCCGCCGCCCGGAAATCGGCAAAGAACAGTGGTGCGGATCGTTTGCCATATACGGCACCGACGGGCAGCCCGTTTCTCTGGACACCTGCCCCATGGCAAGGGCTATGCGGGGGATGGAAGTTAAGGAGCGGGAAGAAATAATTGTCGAAACGCCGGATGGCCGGCGCCGGAACGTGTTAGTTTATCCGAGAACGATAAAAAACCACGAGGGTGAGCTTCTGGGAGCCCATAATACCCTGATTGACATTACGGATTATAAGCGCCAAGAGGAGAAGCATGTGATGCTTTCCGAAATCGTCCAATCGTCTGACGATGCCATCGTCAGTAAAAACCTCAACGGTATTATTACCAGTTGGAATGCCGGTGCGCAGCGTATCTTCGGCTATACCGAAGACGAAATTGTGGGGAAGCCGATAAACACGTTAATCCCGCCTTATTTGACAAGCGAAGAGATTATGATTATCGGCGAAATCAAAGAGGGCCGGAAAATTGATCATTACCAAACCATAAGGCTGACCAAATCCGGCAAGGAGATACCCATTTCACTGACAATATCGCCCATGCGCAACAAGCAGGGCCAAATCATCGGAGCGTCAAAAATTGCCAGGGATATATCCGAAAAAGTGCAGCGGGAACAAACCATACAGTTCCATGCCCAGAAATTGGAAACACTGCACGCTATCGGAAAGGTGATTTCAGAGAAGCTGGATACACCGGCCATTATACAAACTGTCATTGATTCAACCACCCATCTGGCTGCTGCGAATGTGGGATTATGTTTTTACCGGGTATCTGACGAACAGGGCAATTCGGTACTTTCCGTAGCGGCTACCCGTCAGGGCGAACGCTTCAAGGAAAGCCGCGATGTGTACCTTGACGACGGGGCCATTCATGCCATATTTTCCGGAAGTGAAGATATTGTGAAATTTGAAGACATGTGCAAGGCACCGCATGTATTGTCGTTGTTTGAAGCAACGGTAGGCATTAAATCCCCACGCATACGGCATTGCCTGGCCATACCTATCCGTTCGTCGGATGGTCTATTGATAGGTGCCATGTTCTTCGGGTATACGCAGTCGGATGTATTCAGTACCGCAGATGAAGATATGATGCGTAGTATCGCATTATTGGTAGCAGTTACCTTAGACAATGCCCGGTTGCTGGAGCAGGTGAACGCGCTGAACCTGAAGAAAAATGAGTTCATCGCATTAGCGAGCCATGAATTAAAAACACCGCTTACCACCGTAAAGGGATACCTGCAGATATTGGAGCGAGCTGAAATAGACCGGATAGGACGCCGTTTTCTGACAAAGGCCCTAAAGCAACTCGAACGGATAAACTCCCTTATCGCTGAGCTCTTGGATATCTCGAAAATCGAGGCAGGCAAGCTGAGTTTTCATTTTGAAACTTTTGACCTGAGCGAGTTGGTGCTCGATATTGTAGAGACATTCCATTTCAGCAGCCAGACCCATACCATTTTCGTAAACAATATCCACGGTGATTATACCGTTGAAGCCGATCGGCAGCGGATTGAACAGGTAATCATTAATTTGATAACCAATGCTATCAAATATTCACCGGATGCAAACAAAGTAACCGTTACGCTGGAGTCATCGCCTGCCGAAGTGAGTGTGCAGGTTATTGACGAAGGAATGGGATTAAGCCGTGAACAGCAGGATCGGGTTTTTACCAGGTTTTACCAGGTCGAGGGCACATCAAAAATGACGGGATTAGGGCTCGGGCTTTATCTCAGCAAGGAAATCGTGGAGCGGCACGGCGGCCATATCGGAGTGAACAGCCAGTTGGGGAAAGGCTCAACCTTTTACTTTTCCATTCCCAGGAAACAAGCGGAATCCGATTTGTAATTAATAGCTTATTTTTTTAAACTTGCAAGGCATGAAAAAAGCAATCCATGTCTTAGAAGATGATGCCGATATCAGCGAGCTCATCGCATTCCTACTTGCGGAATCTGGCTATGAGGCGTCTATTTTTAATAACATTGCGTCGTTTAAACAGCATGGGGGGAAATCAGTGCCTGCTTTGTTGATTATTGACATTATGTTGCCGGACGGTAATGGATTGGATATTTGCAACGCATGGAAAACGGATCCGGCAACGAAGCATATACCTATTCTGTTAATGTCGGCCTATGACGACTACCGGCACGACGTGCGTGCAAGTAAGGCAAATGGATTTATCAGCAAGCCGTTCGATATTGAGGTGTTCATGGACGAGGTGGGGCGGCAGCTCGGTGCATGAAAAAGCCCCGCTTTGCGTGATATGTCGTTGTGTGTATTGAATGGAGATGACGGGCGCAAAGGGGGCTGAAGATAGGTCAATGCCGAGTGTCAGTGAGCCACGTTGGCTTCTTCCATAGCGATTTCCGTTAGTTTGGTGTCGGTGTCTTTTTCTTCTTCCAGCGTCTGGCTTAATAGGTCAGCCGCTTCGCGATGCTCCATCAGGTTTGCGTAGGTAACCAGACATCCATAGCTCGCTATCTCATAGTGCTCAGCCTTTTGCGCCGCGGCAATGAGCGCTGCGTCCAGTACTTCGGCTTCTTCAAAATTCTCCATAATTTCCTCGGCTTCTGCTAATAAGCTCTCCATGGCTTTACACTTTTTTGCCCGCGGCGAAAGCCCTATGGCGGAAAAAACATTCTTCAACCGTTCAATATGTTGTTCGGTTTGGGTGTAATGTTCCTCAAATGCCGAGCGCAGCGTATCGCGGTTTGCCTTGCCGGCCATTTTTTTAAGCCCTTTGAGCAGAAGCTTCTCTGCACTCAACACATCTCTCAGTTCGTCTACAAACAGTTCATGGAGATGGGCGTTGGGCATGTCCTGGTTGTTTTTTCTTGTATTTGCCATAACATTTACTATTATTTGATTGCTAACTAAACTGTATCACTTTTTATGCCGACAGTAACGATAAGCACGATAACGCGACCCATAAAACGGCAACAGGGACAGTGGGGATGGTTAAGGGTAGTTCCGGAATTTTTAATTTTTCGGCCGTTGCCCATGGCGGGTTTCGGGTGTGTCCTATATTTTGGTATACGTGTCTGATTCTGTCTACTCTGATTACACTTTTTGGCATGGGCTTGTCGCGCAGACGTTTCAACATCAAGAGAATAGCATGGGGTAAACCTGGCAATGTTTTTAGTTAATTAACTGAGATGACCAATACGGAAAGGGAGATATCCGCGTTGACGGATTACATGCAGGTGATTAAGTCACTGAAGCGGCAACATACTTGGCCCCGCAACAGTGGTTTTCTTTATCGCGGGCAACCTTCGGATACGCCGCTTATTCCTAAAATCTTGAGGTTAACGCCCCTTGATGGAAATCTTTTGCACACCGAGCGCGCGCTTCTGGAGGAATTCAAGCGCGCTAATCCGTTGCTCATCAACCCATTTCAGGTTAATAACGATTGGGATTACCTGACGCTTGGCCAACATTATGGCCTTCCGACCCGGTTTCTTGACTGGACAGACAACGCCTTGGCTGCGTTGTGGTTTGCCACCAGTTCAGTAATATCAGGTGATTCTCAGGAACCCTACGCTGTCGTCTGGATTTTTATGGCAGAAGACGCGGACTTCCTTGACTACAATATTGATCTTCATCCTTTTGATATTCCCGAAAGCAAGCTGTTCAGGCCGAGGATCATCAAGCAGCGCATAAATAATCAGTCCGGCGTGTTTTCTGTGCATGCTACGGATGCTTTGGAAAACCGTCAGCGGTTTGATGATATACAGAACTACCGCGATAAAATGGTTAAGATTAAAATTCCGCGGGCGGATGCCGCAGCTATTGTGGAAGACCTCCATCACTTGGGCATAGATGCGTTCAGCATCTTTCCGGAACTGGAGGGATTATGCGCGTACTTGCAATGGAGATTTTTCAGGGAAGTGCGGTAAGTTCAATCAGTTTTTTTGCGTTGTCTACCGCGTAAGCGTGTTGGTCGTTGTCGAAATAGAAGAACACGTCTTTTCCAGCTTTCCGCCATTGATGGCAATGCTCCGCCCAGCCAGCCAAAGCCGTATCAGAATAGCTGCCCTGATATTTTTCACCAGGTCCGTGCAATCGTACGTAGACAAAATCGGCCGTGATTTCAATTGGCGATAAATGTCCAGCTAACTCGTATATACAGAAGGCACAGTTATGGCGGCTAAGGATGTCGTAAACCTCGGGAATATACCAGCTGTGGTTTCTGAATTCAAAAACATAACGATGCCCGCGGGGCAGGGTCGTAATAAACGTGGCAAGCCGTTGGGTGTGAACCGTCCAAAAAGGCGGTAGCTGAAACAAGATTGGGCCCAGCTTACGGCCAAGCCGTGCCGCGCGTTGGATAAAACCATCCGTAAATTCAGCTATGCCGCCCAGCTTGCTGTAGTGTGTGATTCGGCGGTTAGCTTTCACTGAAAAAAGAAAATCGCGGGGTGCCGTGGCTTTCCATTTCTCGAACGTCGTTTCCAATGGAACGCGGTAAAAAGGATTGTTCAGCTCAACCGTAGCAAACGAACGGGTGTAGTAAGCCAGTTGGTCTGCGTCTTTAAGTCCTTCGGGGTAAAACACCCCTTTCCAGTGGCGGTAGTGCCATCCTGATGTGCCGATATGGACGGTTCCGTTTCGAGGCATTTAAACTCAGGCTACTTATCCAACCGCTGCTCTTCGATGGCCTTACCGATAAGCCGCACGGTATCGGCAGAAAAATCTCCCCATAGTTGAAGCCATTCGCCAGTGGTTTCCCGCCTTAGCTGGCTGCGGGAACTCCCATCTACATAACAATGGTAAATGGGAATTCCGTCTGTGGTTTCTTCCGGACGCACAAGTAGCGGGGTGTCCGCAAAAGGGCCACTGTTTAGGGTAATCTCAAATATTTCGTCCGACTTTTCCATAATTATCGCCTGTTCCTCAGTTTAAAACTCCCTGTTGCAATGCGATACGGATTACCGTACCAATATCTGAAGCCCCTGTTTTCTGTAGAAGGCTCTCGCGGTATTTCAGGATGGTCCGCTTGTTGGTAAAAAGCTGGTAAGCGATCTCTTGGTTTGAGTATCCTTCCAGGATGAGTTTTAAGATTTGCTCTTCGCGCGGGGAGAACTCAACGGCATGATCTTTCTTCCCAAAGTCGGTTGCGGCAATGCGTTCCAGTACTTTCAGGTACAGCGCCGTGCATATATAGGTGTTGCCGGACAGGATATGCTTAATGGCAAAGACCAATTCGTCTTTATTCGCCTCATTAACAATGTATCCATCAGCCCCTGATTTCATCAGCCCCAGGATGTCCTCGTCATATTCAATGCCTGACAGAACCAATACCTTGATTTGCGGCGCTATTTTTTTCAACATTGTTAGATACCGCTGATCGTCAGGGAGGAAAACATGATCGATAACTAACAGATCTATCGCGGGCTGCGTTGAAAGGGCCGGTATTATGTCGTCCCGTTTGGAAATGATTGCGGCAAAAGCAAAATCGGGCTCTTGGTCCAAAAGGGAGATAATGCCATCACGTGCCAGCGTCTGCGGTGAAGCCCAAATGATTTTTGCTGAATTTTCCATAATATTTAATCTACTGTCCTAACTGATATCTTTAAGTCGCTAATCGTAGAGATATACGTTTCAACTGTTGTAAAGGTTTTAGTTTTTTTAAGATACTTCTCCTAAACCGACAAAAAGTATGGTTTTTAGTACAGCGAAGAACCGTTGGCTGACTTTTCCAAAAGCGATCCAAAAGACAAGGCCGGGTAGTACGCGGTTGCCGGTGGGTGGTCCCAGATGGCGTAATAGCCAGTAAATGAAATCGTTGCTTGGTTTCCGGTTAACGCAGTGATATTTGTGGGTGCGCCGAATACCAAGTGGTATATCGCTTGAACACTATCATATATATCGGATTCGGCGATCTTGTTAAAACTACCTATGGTGCAATCCTTGGCATTGGCAGTTCCATAACGGTTAAGAACCTGTGTTTCGCCAGATAACGCTATTAATCGAAAAATACATATGAACAAGACTATCGCATTAATCAGTGAGCATGCTTCTCCCTTGGCCACGCTGGGCGGGGTGG
Organism: Parapedobacter composti; assembly: GCF_900112315.1. Classification (GTDB taxonomy): domain Bacteria; phylum Bacteroidota; class Bacteroidia; order Sphingobacteriales; family Sphingobacteriaceae; genus Parapedobacter; species Parapedobacter composti. The sequence goes on from NZ_FOLL01000001.1 coordinate 666,501, forward strand.
ATAGCGGCGGGCAGAACATCTATGTAGGCGAGCTGGCCCGGCAACTGGCGTCATTAGGGTATCAGGTGGATATTTTTACCCGGCGGGATAACGAGAAATTACCCATCGAGGTACAATGGTTGCCCGGTGTGCGGGTGATACATGTGGATGCCGGGCCAGCGAAGCAACTACCCAAAGAGGCATTATTCCCGTTTATGGACGCTTTTGTAGCATTCATGGAAATGTATATGGCTCGGCTGTCTGAACCGTATCGGCTTTTGCACGCTAACTTCTGGATGTCGGGTTATGTGGCTATGAAACTCAAGGAACGCTTGGGCATACCATTCGTCATCACCTTTCACGCCCTTGGCAAGGTTAGGCTGATGCATCAAGGCGATGCCGACAGGTTTCCGAAGGAACGTTGTGAAGTGGAGTTGAAAACGATGGAAAAAGCCGATGCCATTATTGCCGAATGCCCCCAGGATCAGGCTGATTTGGAACAATTTTACCATATTGGCAATGGCAAAATCCGCATGATTCCCTGCGGCTTCAGTCCGCACGAATTCCACCCCATTGACAAGGCGTATGCGAGAATGTTATTGGATCTGCACCCTACGCGCAAAATTATTCTGCAATTGGGCCGTATGGTGCCACGTAAGGGAGTAGACAATGTTATCCAATCGCTGGCTTACCTATCTGACCGGTACGACACCCAATTGGTGATTGTAGGAGGCGAACAGGATAAAGCCAACCTCACCGCCGATCCCGAATATCAACGGCTCATGGAGCTTGCAACATCGCTGGGTGTTGCAAACGCCATTTCCTTTGAAGGCAGGAAAAGCAGGGAACAGCTCAAGTACTTTTATTCGGCAGCAGACGTATTTGTATCGACACCCTGGTACGAACCCTTTGGCATTACACCGCTTGAAGCCATGGCCTGCGGTACGCCGGTTATCGGTGCCAAAGTAGGCGGAATACAATATAGCGTAGCTCATGGAAAGACCGGGTTCCTGGTGCCTCCCAAAGACCCTGAAGCGCTCGCCCATAAATTGGAATTTCTCCTTACCCATGAGGATTTACGGGTGTATATGCGGCGTAATGGACTAAGGCGTGTCAACGAATATTTTACATGGGAGAAGGTGGCGTTACAGATGGACGAAGTGTACCGTAGCATCACCGACAGGCATAATGGCCTTGTCAACCACGATCGGCAGGTTATCCTCGATGCGTTCGAGGACGCTGCCAGTGTATTCAGGCGTTCCGGTTCAGCACTTGCTGATACCCTGTTGACGGCGGGGGAAACGTTAGCCGACACCTTCCTGAACGGCGGAAAAGTGCTTGTGTGCGGCAACGGGGGTAGTGCAGCCGAGAGTCTTCACTTTTCCGCAGAACTATTGGGGCGGTTTGAACTGCCAAACCGGGTGGGTCTGCCTGTTATCTCACTGATGGCTGATACCGCCATGTTAACCGCCTGGTCAAACGACATTGGCTTTGACGACATATTTGCCCGGCAAGTGGAAGCTTATGGTCGTCCGGGGGATGTGTTATTATGTCTTAGCACCAGCGGTAATTCAAAGAATATCTTGCAAGCAATGGATAAGGCCAAACAATTGGGCATGGTGTGCGTTACGATTTTGGGAAAGGACGGAGGCATGGCGGTAACTAAAGGGGATATTAACCTAGTGGTCCCATCGGAAAATACCCAACGGATCCAGGAAGTACATCTGCATGTGATACACCTGCTTTGCAGTTTAGTGGAACGCAAATTGGCAGACCTTCCGGAAATCGGGCAGGCAGCATTGAACTATCCTCCGCCGGTTGGCAGTCTGGTCACACCGCATCAGCACAACGGAAAAACGAACGGTCATCATGTCGGGCAAAAAAGCAGTATTCTTGGATAAAGATGGTACATTAATACGGGACGTTCCCTACAACGCAGACCCAAGCAAGGTGGAACTGCTGCACGGCGTTGCCAGTGGCCTTCGGCAACTGAGCAACAAGGGATATCTGTTTTTCATCGTTACAAACCAAGCCGGGGTGGCCAAAGGTTATTTTAAGGAGGAGGCACTTACCGCAGTGGAGCATAAACTACAGCTGCTGCTGCATCAAAGCGGTATCGCACTGTCGGGTTTCTACTATTGCCCCCATCACCCCCAGGGTGTTGTGGCAGCTTATGCAAAGGCATGTCATTGCAGGAAGCCTATGCCGGGGATGCTCTTCGACGCAGCCACCCGGCACGGGCTAAGTCTCGCTCAATCGTGGATGGTGGGTGATATCCTTGACGATATTGAAGCGGGCAACCGTGCTGGTTGCAGGACGGTGCTGGTTGACGGCACGGCGAGTGAGAGGGTACAAATATCGGGTGGCTACCGCCGTCCATCGTATATCGCAGACAATTTTAAAGAAGCAGCAAATCTAATCGTGAAAAACACGTGAACATGGAAAAATACAATTGGCGGTTTACCGAGCAGTTCGACCAAAAGACGATTCTTGTGGTTGGCGATCTCATCATCGATGAGTACATAAAGGGAGATAGTACACGGCTATCGCCAGAGGCTCCGGTTCCTGTGGTGGATGTCCAGTCGGATTGCTTCGTGTTGGGAGGAGCCGCCAATGTGGCGGCGAATCTTCGCGCATTGGGCGCTACGGTGATTTTCTGCTCCGTAATTGGCGACGATGCCGATGCCGATCGGGCTTTTGCAATGGTGGCAGATGCAGGCTTTTCGCCGGATTACCTTATCCGCGAGAAGGACCGGGCCACAGTGGTTAAAACCCGGATACAGGCCGATGGCCACCCACTGGCCCGGCTGGATCGGGGCGACGACCGGGCAATCTCACCTGAATCGGAGCGCCAGCTCATCCACCTCCTTAAAACGCATTTTGTATCATGTGACGGTGTTTTGATAGCAGACTACCATAAAGGCATTGTCACTCCCACCATCATAGATGGTTTGGTGCGGATGAAAATGAGCCATCCTAAGTTTGTGGCGGTCGATTCAAAACGGCTTTCACTTTTTAAAAAAATGGCTCCAACGCTTGTGAAGCCTAATTATAGTGAGGCAATGAAGTTATTGGGATGTGAAATAACTCACAAGGATCGAAAAGGGCAGTTGGAAAAATGCGGCAAAGCCATCTTCCGCAAAACCAACGCGCAATGGGTGGTACTTACGCTTGACAAAGACGGATCGCTGTGGTTCGAGCGAGGGAAACTGGTGTTCAACATGGGGGCAATTCCGGTGGCCGTTCCGCATGTATGCGGCGCCGGCGACACCTTCATAAGCGCTTGCACTTTGGCGCTGCTCTCGGGTGCTGATGCTGCGCGCACTGCCCAGGCGGCTACCGCCGCTGCCACGGTGGCCATTGAGAAAGAAGCAACCTCTTTATGTAGTCGCCTGGAATTGCTGGCTAAACTGGACAACGAGCAAAAACTCGTTACCTCAATGAAACGCCTGCAAGAAATCAAAGCCTATTACAAAGGCTTGGGGCACCGAATCGTGTTTACCAATGGTTGTTTTGATATCTTGCATAGCGGGCATGTCAACTACCTAAAGCTGGCGAGGAAATTGGGAGATGTGCTTATCGTCGGTGTTAACAACGATGATAGCATAAGGCGTCTCAAAGGGCCTGCCCGGCCCATCAACGGCTTGGCCGAACGGCTCTCGGTCTTGGCCGGCCTGGGGTGTGTGGACCATTTGGTGGTTTTCGGAGATGAGGCTGACGACACGCCTGCTGAACTCATTAAGGTGCTGGCACCCGACGTATTTGCCAAGGGAGGCGACTATAAAGATAAGGAGTTGCCCGAAGCAAAACTAGTCGAATCACTGGGGGGACAAGTGCAACTGATTCCGTTCACCGCCAACCGGTCCACCACCCGGTTAATCCGCCGCATTTACGAACATACCCATACAAAGAAGGCCATTATTTAACGAGGCGATGGAAAGCTGGAGTCATTGTACGCATCTGCTGGTCATACGTCCGGACAATATTGGCGATGTATTGATGAGCAGTCCCGCCATACGGGCCATTAAGCGATGTTTGGGTAGTAAAATAACCTTGTTGACGTCTGCCGCTGGGGCGGCGGCTTCGGCATTGCTACCGGAAGTAGATGATACGGTTGTAGCTAATGTTCCATGGGTAAAACAACCGACGTCTGTCAATCCCCGCGAGTTTCTGGAGTTGGCAGAGCTGCTTAAGGCCAGGCAGTTCGACGGCTGTATCGTGTTCACCGTTTACAGCCAGAATCCGCTGCCTTCAGCCATGCTGGCATGGATGGCAGGTATCCCCAAACGGCTGGCCTATTGCCGGGAGAATCCCTATGACTTGCTTACGCACTGGATTCCGGATGATGAACCCTATTCCCGTATCCGGCATCAGGTAGCCCGTGATCTGGATCTGGTGGAGCAAATCGGAGCATATACCAATGACGACCGCATCACAATTGCCATACCAGCGGGGGCAGACATCCGTGCAATGGCTAAATTGGCCGGAGCCGGTGTGGATTTGGAAGCACCTTATATGATTCTCCATGCAGGGGTGAGCGAATCCAAGCGGGAGTTCCCGGTTAATAAATGGGTAGCCATAGCCAGGCGCCTGCTTGCGGCACGCCCGGAGCAGCTGGTTTTTACGGGCAATGCACAGGAGGCAAAGCTGACTGATTATTTGCGGGATGCATGCGGCGGGCGCACCTTTTCAATAGCGGGCCTGCTGGACATCACCGAGTTTGCCGCAGTTATCCGGCAGGCGGCCCTTGTGGTTTCGGTAAATACGGCAACCATTCATTTGGCCGCTGCCTTAGGCCGACCCGCGGTCGTACTTTATGCGCTGACCAATCCGCAGCACACTCCATGGCGGAGTCCGCATGTGCTCTTCCCGTATAGTGTAGCCGATGGACAAGCGCAAAGTAGAAACGAAGTAATCCGTTACGTGAACCAGTCCATGTTCGAGAAAAAAGTCGAGCCGCCCGCAACAAATGATGTACTAAGCGCTGTCAATGAGTTGCTCAAGGGCCACGGGGAAGGCCAGCCGATCTACCAAGGCTTTTTCAACTGATGCCAGGTCGGATGTCCGCTTCCCATCTATGGTGGTCAGTACAGATTTGTTTAAGGGCCGCCAGCGGTTGGGTTCGCCGTCCATGCTTACAATGACGCCCGGCGTACCCAATGCCGAAGCAATATGGGAAACACCCGTGCAATTGGAAAGGACGGCTTTTGCCTGTTTGACGAGCACGGCCATTGTGCCCAATGAGGTCTTGCCGGCAACCACGATGGCCTGGTAACGCATCAAGCGCGCAACTTCTTCAACGATGGGCAGCTCTTCAGTTGTACCGGTAAGCGCAACGTCGTACCCCAATTCAATGCATCTATCGGCCATGCAAGCGAAGGCCGACGGCGGCCACCGCCGCCATGCCGCCCGGCTACCGGGGTGTACGCAGACGTACTGACCGGGTTGCAGCGGTAAGTTAAGCGATTCAAAATCCGCATAATCCTGCTCGGTAATAGGAAACTCAAGGTGTATGCCCTGATGTGGGATGCCAAGATGCTGTACAAGCAGCAGATGGCGGCAGATTTCATGAACGTGGGAAGGGTAGGGGATAAAGAGATCGTTCCCGGGGTGATAATGCCCTTCGGCATAGAAACCTGCAGTATAGGTGGCACCAAACAGTTCAACCAACGGGTTGACTATGGTGCCGTTTCCCTGCATTTGCAGCATCAAATCAAATTGTTTGGCTTGCATGTCTGCGATAAACCGTGCAATGTCCTGTACTGCAAACGACTGTTCGGGGAGTCCGGGATAACCGGGGAAGAGTTCCAGCCCATCGAAATACATCGGAAACCGGTTTGTCAGTTCCTTCGCCCCTGGTAATCCGATCAAGGTGATTGACGCCTGGGGAAACTGGTGGCGCAGGGCGCGCACCGCTGGTATGGCGCATAGCAGATCACCTAATTGCAATGCTCGGAAAACGGCGATTTTGCGGATGTCCTGAATTTTCATGCACGTATATGTTAAAACAGCAAAGCCCTGTATTTGACCGCACCATAATATTGCCAGTAAATGGAGAGAAACGGGATAAGGGCAGATGTGAGCGCCATTTCAGCAATATGGGAGGCAGACTTGCGCGTCGGGAGCAGGCGTTTCCAGGTCAGAAGCCCCACGCCGACGAACCATCCGATCGAGGCAACCGCCGAAAGCGCCGGATAGTCCAGCACCAACGCAGTGACAGCCAGCACAAACAACGACACGGTGGTGTAGTAATGCCAGTTCGGTTGTTTTCGGATTCTTTCGCGGAATAAACGAGGGTACCTTTTGTAGAGTAAGGCATTGTACTGTCCTTTCTTCTGCTCCCGTAAGCTGATGCCCCACGGAGCGTCTCGCACCGGATGACGCACTACGGCCTCATCCACCCGGGTAATGGGGATGCCGTGCGTGATTAGCCTGAAGTGTAGATCGCTGTCCTCTCGCCAGGCCATGCCGAATTGTTCATCGAACCCTCCCGTAGCGAGCAAGGTCTCCCGGGTGCAGCAACAGTTAGCCGTTACGAATTCCGCGGTTTGCAATTGTGCGGTATTCCACTCGTAATCGGTAGGCCGTAAGGGTATAGGGACCTCTACCTTACCTGTCATCGCCCATAACGGCTGACCCGGATAGGCTTGGCAAAACGTGTCGAGCCACGTAGACATGGGCCGACAGTCATCGTCGGTAAATGCAATCAAAGGCGATTTCGCGCTCCGCCATCCCAGATTTCTGGCGGCTGCCGGCCCTTTCTTCTTAGGCAACGACAAAAAGGAAAAAAGCAGTTCAGACTTTCCCTTATGCCAATCCATGAGTGCATCGCGGGTAAGCCCGTCAGGCCCGTCGCTCACCACAATAACCTCAAAAGCCGTTTTGTTTAGCGTCTGGCGGTAAAGCGCGTCCAGGCATTTAACCAACAGCTGTGGTCGCCTGTAAGTGGGAATGACTACTGATATCCTTGTTTCCATAGTTTTTCGAAATTAAGAAAGAACCGATAATCAATACGTCAAATGGCGACGTCCAGAAGCACTCCACGGCGTCCCGGGGGGTGCATACGATTGGCCTGCCGATGGTATTGAATGAAGTATTGATGAGTACCGGTATCCCGGTTATCCGCTCAAACGCTTTCAGCAGATCATAATATAGCGGATTTTGCTTCCGGTTTACGGTTTGGATGCGGGCGGTTCCGTCAACATGTTTGACAGCAGGGATCAGACCTGCTTTCTCCGGTGCCACCTGGTTGACAAACAGCATGAACGGTGACTGGCCGGCATCGGTAAACCACGATGGCGCGGCTTCCTCGGTAACCACAGGCGCCACGGGCCGGAAATCCTCCCGGTCTTTCACTTCGTTGAGCCATGCTTGCATTTCCGGTAGGATGGGCGACGCCAAGATGGAGCGGCTGCCCAAAGCACGCGGGCCGTATTCCATACCACCCTGGAACCACCCCACAATACGATTGGCCGCCAGCAATTGGGCCGTTTCTTCAGCAACGTTTTCCATCTTCGTAAAAGGCACCTTGGCTTTCTCCAGGAAGGCGGCAATGTCGTCGTCGCTGTATGCAGGCCCCCAATAGGCGTGTTCCATCACGAAGGTCTTCTGGGTTTCACCGCGCAACTTATTGTCAACCCAATGGGCGGCTCCTAAAGCAGTGCCGGAGTCGCCCGCTGCAGGTTGCACCCAGACTTCGCTGAACGGGCCGTCATCACGAATACGGGCGTTAAGCACACAATTCAGGGCCACTCCGCCTGCCATTGTCAAGTTTCGCTGCCCCGTTTCGTCATGAAGCCAGTGTGCGAGTTCCAGTACAGTTTCTTCCAAAACAAACTGAAGCGACCGGGCAATATCGAAGTGATGGCCGGTAAACGGCTCATGGCGAAGCCGCGCGGCGCCGAAACGGGCTTCCAGCGACGTCCGCTGAATGCGGTATTGACCATTTTCACCTATCCATACCATATCGCGGAAATCGTTTACATAAGTAGGCTTACCATACGAGGCTAATGCCATTACTTTGTATTCATCTGACGAGTGAAGAAACCCCAGGTAGGTGGTTACTTCTTCGTATAGCAATCCCAGGGAATGGGGGAAATTTACCTGTCCTATCCGGGTCAGATCATTCCGCATCCCTGTGTGGTATGACGTTGTAGCCAGTTCGCCCCGTCCGTCAAGTACCATTACCGCGGCATCTGAAAAGGGCGACGGCAAGTATGCACTTGCGGCATGAGCCAGATGGTGTTCAATGAAATGCCATTCCCAATCCGCCTGGGTAACTCCTTTAAACCGTTTTTGTAAATGATGGGGATAGCCGCTCACCAATTGCGCCGGAGCGTTGATGATGGAGGAAAGGAACAGCTGCTGTTGCGGCTGGCCATCGGTTGCGGGCCGATCCGGCTGATGGTAAGGGGTACGGCTGTCCATACCAGTGGGTTGCTTTTCATCCATCAGCAGATAAGGATCGAACGAATAAGCAATGTGGTCCACTTCACTGAGGTGGATGCCGGCAACCTGTAAGCAGTAATCTATCGCATGAAAAGGGAGTTCGTATGCTGAAAAAGGAATAGGTCGTTTGCCGTGCTTAATATGCGTGAAGCGTTCGTCTTCTGCGGCTGCCAGCAGTTGCCCGTCTTTGACGATGCTGGCGGCCGAATCATGGAATGCAGCATTTATTCCGAGTGTATACATGATAAGAATGGATCTTTGGCGTTGTTACCGTGGCTTTCGTAATATGAAAATGCTTACCGCGGTCAAAAAAATTAACTGGATGGCGGCATCCAGTAGATAAACCCGGGGAATCACTCCGCTGGTCACGTATATGACATCCATAACAAGGAAACTCACTGCCACGGTATATCCGAGAACGATAGGAAGTGGAGCATTGCGCAGGCTGGCTACCAAAAACGTTAGGCCGATGGAGATGGACAGTAGGCCGACCATCTCCACCAGCCACGTGTCTTGCTTGGGGCCTGTGGCTAAAATGAAACTCTCCATATTAATAATGGGCCAGATACCGGCAATCACAAAGTATATTCCCTGAGAAAGGAAAACATTGCTTAGGGCCCTGTTGGTATGTGGCGGTCTGTCCATTCCGTCTCCTTATATATCTGTGTCCTGCTTGTCGTGGCCATGGGTTTTCACAATCTTATTATAGGTGCCCAAAAGCAGGAACGGAGCTGCCCATTGGCCAACAAATAGCGCGGTGTGTTTATGCCCCAAGCATTTCAGGGTCAATGACACCGCCATTGAACCCAATGCGGCACACAAAAATAACTTGGATGGGAGTTTAGCGGTTTGCGATTCAATAGCCTTGGTGGTTTCGCCTTCGCGGTGTTGCTGATTTTCATTTTCTGTCATTGCCATAATCAAATCTCCTTTCTAAATTGTTTGTTGAAATTGTTGAAGTGAGTGCATAGACGATGCCATGATTGCCGTTATCGTGTTTTTAGCCTATGGGTGGTACGGTATGCGGCGCCCCCCTGTATTTCGGAACAGCCCCTTCCGTATTACCGCACATTTTTTTCGAAAATAGAGACAGCGGTATGTAGTATTTAGTACAGCCCCGCAATTTGCCTGCAGCACCGGTAGACTTTTTGTACTAAACGCCTATACTTCTATACTTAGTTGGCTATGGGTTTCGATAAATTTTATTCCCGTTTCATGGAGTGGCTTGTTCATCAGGCGCCGCGCATCGTTATCGGACTGGTGGTGTTGGTGTTGGGCTTATGGTTCATCCGGTTGGTGGCAAGCTGGATAAAACGGAAAATACAGCAGAAGAATTGGGATCCCACCCTGGAAGTGTTTTTATCAAGCCTGATTGTGTTAGCGCTTCGGGTGCTGCTCATCCTGCTCGTCATACAGGTTATGGGCTTGCAAATGACGCTGTTCGCAGCGTTGGTAGGTGCATTCGGCGTTGCTGCGGGACTGGCGTTATCCGGTACTTTGCAGAACTTTGCCAGCGGTGTGCTCATACTTATCCTTAAGCCATTCCGGGTGGGGGATCACATTTCCACGCAAGGGCAGGAGGGCGAGGTGGTTTCTATCCAACTGTTCTATACGGTTATCCTGACACGCGACTACCGCACGGTGATTGTACCCAATAGCAAGCTGTCAAACGAGGTCATCGTCAATATGAGCCGGGCAGGAAAGCGCCGGCTGGACGTGGAACTGAAAGTGAAGTACGACGTTGATTTCGATCAGGCAAAGCGTGTAATCCTTGAGGCCGTTCATGCGGCGGGCAAATTACTGCTCACCACGGACCATGTGATAGGAATCAGCCTACTGGAGCCTGACGGCTACCGGATTACCATATCGGTATGGGTAGACGAAGCTGGATATCCCGATACGCGGCTGGCTGTGCAGGAAAAAATGCTCCAGGCCGTTAAGGCCCTGGGCTAAGGGTGTGCGCTTTTGTAAACACGGGAATCACAAAAGCGAACAGTATGTCTGCAATACCTAATCATCAAGGGAGCACATCAACGGCGGTATCTTTCCGAACGGCTAGCACAGCAATGAAAACGGCAACTGGCGCAGTATATGAAAGACGATATAATAAAAAAGGAGAATTATTATGGATCCGAATAAAAAGTCGCCTCCCGTGGTTCCACTCGATGTAGAAAATACCGATGAAACACGGGAGCCAACGGGCGAAAATCTGAAGTTCAATGAAGAAGAAAACAGCTTCGAACTTGATACAGAAACGGAGGATAGCGAATACCAGCATCCCGAACCTTATGATACTACGGCCCCACTGGGGGAAGATGACAACTCTACGTATGATGAGGAAAACCCCTACACGGCGGGCGAGTATCGGGATAAACAGCGTGAGGCGGACAATGAACTGGAAGAGCTCGAAACGGTAGACGACGGACTGCTGCAGTTGGACGACATCGACGAACAGCTTGCGGCTACTCCTGAAGATGAACGTAACGATCTCGATGAAGAAGGGTATCCTTTGCGCGACAATGCCGGCGGCGATGATAACCCGATAACGGCAGACTTGGACGCGGATGATGGCGACGGCGGTCCGGAGGAAGAGGATGATGTTGACGTGGAACTGCCGCCATTTGACGACCCGCGGCGCGACGACGATGAACCGATTGGGGATGACCCGAACAGCCCCATACCACCGGCAGACGTGCCGCCGGTGGATGAACGCGACCCCTTAGGGGACAAGCAAATCCAATCGGACGACCCTACAGAAACCCGAGGCTGAATTTGATAACCGTATAAAAACAAAACGTATGGCTATAGATCGCAAAACATTGGTGTCGCCAGAAGTACCACCGCAGTATACCGGAAAGCCGTTGGATTTGGAATCACGTACATCACTGCCCGATGAAAGTAGCGCCCGAATGTTTTTTGAAACAGCAAAGCGCCGGTTGTTGGATGTAAACCACTGGTATGAAATAGCCGAACTGCCCGTGGCGGTGTTTGTGCTTACCGACGAGCATGGGGGTGAAGCGGTGAAATCACGCGCTGCTGAGGGAGACAAAGTACGCATTGATATTCCGGGACCGGGGCCGTCAGTAGGCGATGGATACGACTGGGTTGCTGTCGAGCAGATTACCGAAACGGCCGGGCCGGAAACGGAACGCTGCTCAATAACGCTCAGGCCAACCGCTAATCCGCTGAAGATGGAAACGGATACCGCACACTTTTTCAAAGATGCTGCCACGTCTACACTGATAGTGGAACGGAACGGCCGGGAAGTGATCGCACGTTACCACGGGCGGAACGAAGTGGCCAACACCGAAACGGAATCGACTATTGACAATGTACGGAATGCCATGGTGGGTGCGGGAGCAAAACTGGGGCTTTCATACCCCCAGTGGAAGAGTTTGGTGGAGGGGCTAGTGAAGCCGGAAAAAAAAACATAACAAAACACATAGAAAACTTAATCAAAATCGGAGACAATATGAAAACAGCAAATTTTTTTATCGGATTAATGGCGGTCATGTTTGTATTTGCCTGTAACATGGATAACAGACGCACGGCAGATGACAGCGTAGACCAAGCTATGGATGTGAATGATACCACGGCAATGGTCGAAGATGACGATGCCGAATTCGCCGTCAAGGCGGCCGATGCCGGCCTTGCGGAAATCGAGTTGGGTAAATTGGCAATGGAAAAAGCATCAGACCAGCGGGTAAAGGACTTCGCCCAACGGATGGTTACGGATCACCAAAAAGCAAATGATGAGCTGATGACCATCGCTACGCGGCATAACATTACGCTGCCTCCGGTAGTCAGCGAAGAGCACACCGATAAACAGCGGAAGCTCCGTGAAAGATCAGGCCGCGATTTTGACCGCGAATACATCGACATCATGGTACGGGATCACGATAAGGTCGTTTCCTTATTCGAAGACGCAGCTTCAGATGCAAGGAATGCCGACCTGAAGGCCTTTGCCAGCAAAACACTGCCTACCTTGAAAGATCACCATGAAAAAGCCCGCGCATTGCGCGAGTCGCTGGGCGGTGGCCGGACGGGGACGGATACCACGATGGTAGACCACCGGGTTATGCCGTAGTACGTCTTATTACGAATAGGCCTTCCACGAAAGCGGGCGGCTAAGTGATAAAGTAACCTGCATGAACGTCCCTTGGGGCAGTAATGCGGGTTTCTTGTTTATGGCTGCTTGGTTTTCGAAAAGCAGGGCATAGTGCTTACCGATTATCGGCCAACGCAGGGAAAGCCCATACTTGAATGCATGCTGCTTCAATTGGTTCAGTTCCGATGGGTTGCTCAGCAGGCCGTTAACGATGGTTGCAAGCTGTTCACTGTTATTGAAATCAAACAGCTTTCCCCTGCCGCGCAGCAATTCACTGGCATGCCAGTAAGGCGTAGAAACTACCGCCGCGCCGGCACCCACCGCATAAGAAAGGGTGCCGCTGGTAATCTGGGCCTCGTTAGGATAAGGCGTAAGGTAAATGTCGCAGGCCGACAGGTAGGCATGCAAATCCCCTTCATTGACAAATTCCGAGATAAATACCAGGTGTTCTTCCACATTTAGTTGCCGTGCAAGCTGATGGAGGCTCTCCCGATAATCCTCGCCGGAAGTCCGGCGGATGCCGGGATGGGTCTTACCAAGTATAATATACCGGACATCCGGGTGCTGTTTACAAATCGCTGGTAACGCCCGGATAGCGGTTTCCAGCCCTTTATTGGGGCCAAGCAGGCCGAACGTAAGCAATGTTTTGCCAGCAGGGAAGTTAAGCGAACGCTTTATCGCCGCCACATCAGGCCGGTCAAAGTCTGGCACCCCGTGCGGGATGCGCTGGATCTTATTTGCCGGGATATGGTACACTTCACGCAGCAATTGCACCGCTTTTTTGCTCATCACCACGGCCTTGGCAGCGCCGTCGGCCAATGCTTGCGTAACGGAAAGCTGCATGGTATCCGGGCGCTGCAACACCGTGTGGAATATCACGGTATAAGGCACGTTCAATGCCCGCGTCAAAGCCAACAGATGGGAACCGGCCGAACCCCCGAAAATGCCGAACTCGTGCTGTATGCAACACATGTCCACCCCACTGCGGTTGATGAAAGCCGCTGCAGACTGATAATCTGCAAGCTGTTCCTGGCTAATGACAAACCTCACCCGCTCATCGTAATCATACTGGTATTTGTCGTCCGAGTCGTTGAGGGCAACCATAAAGCTGCCGGATGCGGCAAAAGGTAGGTACCGATCAACCGCTTGAACCAGATTTTCGTTGAACGTGGCCAGGCCGCATTCCCGGGGCCGACAGGTGGAGATGTATGCTATTCTCATTGGTTAAGTATTAACAATAAACGTTTCAAATAAGTAGCCTGTACTGTAAGGTTTGGGTGTAATCTGCTCGGCGGAATCTACCGTACACTTCCCTACTGTGAAGATACTAACACGGTAACTTGGCGATTGTTTGGACAGCCAATATTTCCGGTATGACAAAAAAATAATGCTAATTTAGGGTGATATTCCACTGCTGGAACACACATCTATTAAAAACGACTGGTGAAAATAATAGAAAAGTTGTATGAGCGTATATTTCCCGCGGTGGCACGGCACGTAGCCGGAAAAGGCGGTAGCTTGGAAGAGGCAAAAGATGTATTTCATGATGCCCTGCTGGTTTACGTTGAAAAAACACGCAGCGGCACGTCAGACATGCGGCAAAGTGAGGCTTATGTCTTTGGCGTGGCACGCTATCTATGGATAAAGCGGTACAAAGAAAATTTGCGGTATGCGTCGCTGGATCAATTGATGGCCGGGTATGATCAAGAGGACCCAGGCGCTTACTGGACGCAAGAATTCCAGCCGCAGGACGAACTTGTATCAAGCGGCCGCGTTTTCCGGCTACTGCAGGCCGCAGGCCGGAAGTGCATGGATGTGCTTGCCGCGTTTTATTACGAAAAGCTGGATATGCAGGAACTGGCAAACCGCTTCGGGTTCGCAGGCACACGATCGGCAACCGTGCAGAAATTTAAATGCCTGCAAAAGGTTAAACAAGTAGTCAAAGAAAAATCGCTCCGCTATGAAGACTTTGTTGGATGAATTGCAATGGAAAGAAGACTGCCTGCTGGGTCGCGCGCCCGGTGAGCAGCAAACGCTTTTCCAGGCCAGATTGCTCGCCGATCCGGAATTTCGGAAAGATATTCACTGGCAGTGCCAGGCATACGGCTATATCCGTGAATATGGTCGGCGGCAATTGCGGGACGAGCTTGAAGGCATACACCGGATGTTATTCACCGAACCACAGCATCGGCTGTTCCGTAACCGGGTAATGGCCTTCTTCCGTCGCTAATAGCAAAAGCATAACGGTGTTGTAACATGCCCGGCTATGGGCGTGCAGGGATAACTATGTCACTATAAAACCAATATGATATCATGACCAGCTATAGCAATGAATTTCGCCGGTATGCGGTGCACCACCGCGGCATCAACGGCATGTATGTAGACCATTATGTTTCACGTGCAACGGCCATGCCCGCGGCCATGACACCTTACATCACCGAAGAGCGGCAGCTCAATGTAGCCCAGATGGATGTGTTTTCAAGGCTGATGGTTGATCGTATCATCTTTCTCGGCGAACCGGTGGACGATCGGGTGGCCAACATCATCCAGGCGCAGTTGCTTTTTCTGCAATCGGCCGACCCGAAGAAAGACATCCAGCTGTATATCAATTCGCCGGGAGGCGCTGTATATGCCGGACTGGGGATCTATGATACCATGCAGTATATCGGCCCAGATGTGGCCACCATCTGCACGGGCATGGCCCTGTCCATGGCTGCGGTGCTGCTATGTGCCGGAGCCGGAGGCAAGCGGGCGGCACTTCCGCATGCCCGCGTGATGATACACCAAACCTCCGGCGGTATGCAGGGCACGGCGGCGGATATGGACATCAGTATCCGGCAGACACTTAAAATGCAGCAAGAGTTGTATGCAATCATCGCTGCCCATAGCGGACAAGATTACGATGTGGTGGATAGGCTGTCAGATCGGGACCATTGGATGACGGCCGCCGAGGCTAAAGAATTCGGTATGGTGGACGAGGTGTTAGGCACCGGTATTAACCGCTGATATTTCCCTGCTGCTCTTCTGCCGTTTTTTCCTGCCGTGGTGCGGCGTTCCCGCGGGGCGTTCCGCACATGCACGGGCAAAGCGCGAAGTTAATGGCTGCCTTTCGTGCCCGCCCCGATTTTTTCCTCTAGCGCCCTGATGTATTTTTCCTGAACTTTAACCAGCTTCTGCAGCGACTCCAGGGTCAGTTCCTCATTCGGCTCTGCACGATGATATCTTTCATTTCCCGGATCGGCCGCGCCCATAGGAGAAAGCGGCATTGCCTCAAGATCTCTTTCTACCAGGTGGTTTAATTCGATGTGAAACAAATTCACGATTTTGACCAGCACTTCCAACTTCGGGATAGACCCCCGTTCATAGGAAGCCACATTATCACGGGTCACATTCAACTGCCTGGCCAATTCAGCTTGGCCCCATTTCCGCTCCTCCCGAAGGAACTTTATATTTTTAGAAAAATAGTTCATTGTGAAAATAAATCACAAATTATTTGTAAATATGAAAAATATTCACAAACTTTGCTCATGTATTCACAAAAGTAATAAAAAATGAAGAAAGCGAGGTATCCCGAGAATTTGCCGCTGAAGCTTGAAATTGTGAAATCCCGGCGCACCATCAAAGAGATTGCCGAGAAAATCGGCGTCAGCAGGGAAGTGCTGACAAACACCGTGAATGGACACTATAAAGGTGTCGAGGTGATTAAGAAACTGAAGTCTGAACTAAACATCAACGATTGACGAAAATTTTACGCGCCATGCACGCATCGATCTACCGTACCAAGAAAAACGCCGAACGATTTTTCGACGCGCTCAAAGCTGGCGATGAAGCCGGGCTGAATTATTTCTACCGGGCCTATTATAACTACTATGCCTGGCGTGCCGAGCGGTTCGTCAAAGACGACGTCATAGCCCATGTTATCGCACAGGAAGCGTTTCTCCGGCTGTGGCTCATGCACGATATCATCCGCGACGTACCGCACCTGCACGAATTCCTCGGCAGCCAGCTTCGCGAAGCCGGCATGGCGTATTACCGCAAAACCGCCAACCGCTTCCACCGGAGTATGCTGCGGCTGGATGGCATCGAAGATTTTCAGGAGTTCATGCTGGGTTATGAAATAGAGGGAGAAGAGGAGGCAGATGTGGTCTACCTCGAACAGCTGGAAGCGGAAAAACAGCGGCAACTGGAGCAAATCAATGGGCTGTTGCCCAACCTGACCGCACAGCAGCAGTTGTTTATCCGGCTGTGCCTGCGGTACGGATTCAACTACGAGCGCATCGCCTACCATTTGGGTGGCATCTCGGATTACGAAGTGGCCCAGCGTGTGGAGCAGTGCATCGCCAACCTGAAAGCCGCACTGTCTGGCACGACCAAACTGGACAGCGCCGCCCGCACCAAGCCGCTCGTCGCCGAAGGCATGCTCAGCGATGAGCAGGCGCAGGTACTGGCCATGCGGTATGACCTGCAATATTCCTTCGAGGAAATCGCCGAGGCGCTGCAACTGGACGACGCCAAGGTGAAATCATTGTTTGTACAGGCACACGCCGCCATTAAGAAGGGGAGACAATCGGCCTGACCATGGAAAAGAAGACCATCATCCTGACACGGAAAATACAGATATATGTAGACTGCGAAGACAAGGAGCAGAAAGATGCACACTACAAACAGCTGTACGAATGGCAGTTTATGGCTTTTCAGGCCGCCAACCTGATTTTCACCCACCTGTATGTACAGGATCGGGTAAAAGACCTGATTTACTTTACCGATGAGGTGAAGGTAAAGCTGGCCGACCGCGCCAAGGATGCCGGGGGCGTTTTGAATACCTCGCGGATGAGCACCACCTACCGCGTGCTGTCCGCCAAGCTACTGGGCAAGATGCCCTCGGACATCTTTTCCAACCTGAACAATTCGCTTCACAGCGTTTACAGCAGCGAGCGCAGTGCGTACTGGAAAGGGGAGAAGTCGCTGCGCAACTATAAGCGCAGCATCCCGCTGCCCTTTTCGGGCAAACTGCTGAAGTTCGTGGCCGACGAGAAGCACCGGGAATTCCGGTTCACGCTGTTCAAAATCCCTTTCAAGACCTACCTTGGCAAAGATAAGACGGACAAGCGGGTGCTCATCCAGCGCCATATGGCGGGTACGCTGAAGCTTTGCACCAGTTCCCTAAAAATCGATAAAGGCAAGCTGTACCTGCTCGCGGCCTTTGAGATGGAGCGCGACGAGCACCGGTTGAAAGATACGGTAATCGCCGAAGCGTCGCTCTCCATCGAACACCCCATCGTGTTGCAGGTAGGGAAGGCCCAGTTCCAAATTGGCAACAAGGAGGAATTCCTGCACCGTAGGCTGGCCATTCAGGCCGCGCGGCACCGCCTGCAGCGGGGCTCCACGTACAACCGCCCGGGCAGAGGCCGCCGGCGCAAGCTGAAAAGCCTCGATGACTGGGATGCGAAAGAAAAGCGGTATGTCGACAACCGGCTGCACCTGTACAGCCGAAGGCTGATTGACCTGTGCGTGAAGTCTGAGGCAGGCACATTGCTTTTGGTAAACCAACAGCAGAAAGAGGAGGTGGCGAAGGACGAGGAGTTCTTGCTCCGCAACTGGAGTTATTACGGGCTGAAGGAAAAGATTGCCTATAAGGCGAAGAAGGCGGGGATAAATGTGATTGAGGAGTAGGCAGACACGAAGTTCTTTGAAATTTTAGAGGCTGCTTGTACAGCCGCAGGGTGAGGTCAGGTTGACACTCACTGAATACTTTTTATTTACAACAGAGTCTCGTTTGCGAAAATATTTGAGGGTGTATACGACGGCCGCTTGCGATTTGCCGTATATGTAATTATCGGCCTTAGAACTTATGTTAAAGATGTATACAACAATGATGTCTCTCGTTTAGAGTTTTGGAGTATCCATAACCTTTCGGTTGTCAAATTGATATCGCTTTTGGAAAGATATACAAATGAGACGAGTTTTTTATAGTAAGTCCACTATCGTTGCTGGCCCGGATTTGAAAGGTGTATACAACATATAGATTTCATCGGCAACGCTTGTTGACTGTTGTTGCTGATCTCAATCTCAAATTGAAATGTATAT
Organism: Parapedobacter composti; assembly: GCF_900112315.1. GTDB lineage: Bacteria > Bacteroidota > Bacteroidia > Sphingobacteriales > Sphingobacteriaceae > Parapedobacter > Parapedobacter composti. The sequence continues at coordinate 685,123 of NZ_FOLL01000001.1, forward strand.
GCAACAGCCATAAATTACGGCTTTACAAGGAACGGCACTATTAATCCAATTTTGAAAGGTATATACAACGTTACTATGCAACAGCTAAAAGTAGACGCTGTTGTTGGTGATCACAATTTGAAAGGTATATACAACAGGGCCTCTGTAATTATTATTACCGGGCGCGTTGTTGGTGATCACAATTTGAAAGGTATATACAACTTGTGCATTGTTATGGAAATGCAAGTTTTGTTGTTGGTGATCACAATTTGAACGGTATATACAACTGATGTATGGAATGGATGGCGTGCCGCTTAGTTGTTGGTGACCACAATTTGAAAGGTATATACAACGTTCGGAAACATCTTAAAAGAAATGGTTACGTTGTTGGTGATCACAATTTGAAAGGTATATACAACTAAGCGACAACATCGGTCAGGTCATCTGGGGGTGTTACAGATCCAAATTTGAAAGGTATATACAAGGCACAATACTTTAGGCTGGTTGTCCATCGAGGTTGCAACCCGCAATTTGACAAGTATATACACCCCCCAAGGCCCATCACAGCCATAGCAGTATGCTGGCACGCCAGCTGGGGTTCGGTAGTCGCGCCCACACAGTGTTACCTCTGCTGTACTGTTTTCCTATCCATCCCTTATAGATACCTTTTACTCGTTCGGAGTTTGCTCGGTTGTTAACTGATAAACTAAAAAGAAAAGGCTGCTTATATTCATGCAAGTATACTGTTTTATGTGAATTTGGGGGAAGGTTGGCCTAAGTTAAACATGGAGATAGGCCCAAATTGGACAAGTGCCCAATAAATTCCTTTGAAATCGCGTTGATTGTGATGTTGGTTTATCGACGATTGTTTACGGAGATTTATGCCTATTTAAACTGTAAATACAAATAGTCGCTTGTTACCAGTTCTCCGGCTTCGTTATATGAGGTCCAGGGAGATAGCGTAATTTCAATGGTATATCGCCCCGGTTTCAACGCAGATTTCTCCGTGGCGCACCAGAAAAACCTGGAAACTCCCTCCAATAGCTGGTCGTCCACTGTTGCTTCGATTTGACAGTCCGGCATTCCGGAATCCATGCCGAATGTGTCAAACCGCCTGACACCTGAAGACTTGCCATTCGAAAGGGTGCCTAAAGGCTGGCCATTGACAGATAGATTGTTCAGCGTTTTGCCGCTTACATTGCGGAAATCGATGACGATACCGTCCAATTCGGTCTTCTGGCAACTGGTAAGAAAAAGGGCTGAACCGATGAAAAGTAGGGTGCTCCAACTATATAACCGTTGTTTCATTGTGCCGTAGTTTATTTCTGTTAGTTGATTCGTATAACGGAATAAGCCTCGTAATCGCTACACCCGTTTATTGAAAAAAATATTGTTTATCTTTGACCATGGCACGAATACACTTCAAAAGCCGGAGAGATCCGTTGTTCGGAGTGGTTATCCTGGGCACCGTATTGACGATGCTCTTTGTATTGGTTGCCGAGCTAAACCGTATCACGCAGCCGGGCAACGAAGTAGAGGTTTTAGGGCTCATTATATTGGGACTTGTAATAGGTCTTATGTTTTGGTTGTGGTTTGATACCCGCTATTCTGTAGACGAAGCCTTTGTCTATTTCCGGTCAGGTCCGATCCGCGGGAAAATCCGCGTCACAGCGATACGCGAAGTCGTCATAGGAGAAACCATGTGGTCCGGACTCAAACCCGCCCTGGCGCGGAGAGGGGTAGTTGTGAAATATAACCGGTATGACGAAATCTATTTTTCGCCAGACAGTAATGAAGCGTTTGCCGCAGCGTTGCGTGATGTAAATCCTGATATCCAAATCGTTGGCAAGGAAAAAATCAAGTCTTTATAGCAGCGTCGTAGAATTCGTCCGTCCTACCGGTTCGCAAACGTTCCGAACCGAGTCTCCGGAGTTTTGGAATGGATGGCGAATTCCCTGCGTGTTCAGCAAACGTTTTCCAACAGCTTTTTCCGGGGTTTTAAATGTTGTTTCAAAAATGATACCGCTTGCAGAAATTTTGCAGAAAATAAGATGGGGGAGGTGTAGCATTTTGTTGCCCAAATCCGTCTATCCTGTAAAACAACACCAATGATGAATCGATTAATCACCTACAGAACAGCTTTGTCGGCCATTGCCATGCTTGGCTTTGCCTCCTGCGATAAGGCGGCGCCGGAAAAACTGGGGCCGGGCAAGGATTTGGTACTTACAGCTGCAGAACAACAAAAAGCGGGGAATGACAATCGGTTTGCTTTTGAGCTGTTCAGAACGGCAACAACAAACCTGAAGGCCAATGAAAATGCACTGCTATCGCCTTTGAGCGTGGGTGTTGCTTTGGCGATGACCAATAACGGGGCGGTGGGTGAAACACGCCGAGCGATTGAACAAACGCTGAAGTTTGACGGGTTCGATACGGAAACCATTAACGCTTATTACCAGAAGTTATTGACTGACCTGCCCGCTCTCGATCCGAGAACTACGCTGGACATTGCTAACTCCATCTGGTACAGACAGGGCTTCCACGTATTGCCGGATTTCTTGAATATCAACGGTACGTTCTACAATGCCAATGTGTCGGCGTTGGATTTTGCCGACCCCGCTGCCCGGGATGTGATAAATAACTGGGTAAGCAATAAAACAAGAAAGAAAATACCGACCATCATTGACAACGGTATTCCTGCCGATATGGTTATGTACCTCATCAATGCGGTTTATTTCAAAGGTACATGGGAGCAGCGTTTCAAAAAAGCGGATACCAAAAGAGGCGTGTTTTCGCTACCAGATGGTAGTACATTGCAAACGGATTTTATGCAGGTGAGACATAAGTTCAATCTGGCGGCGACGGATGAAGCGGAGGCCATAGAACTCCCTTATGGCAATAGAAAATACAGTATGGTGGTATTGATGCCGAGAGGAGGAACCACACCGGCGCAATTGGCGGAAAAATTGGTCGGCCCAGAAGCGTGGGCATCGGTGGTAGGCGCCTTTCGCACCGCGGAAGTCCAATTGGCGCTGCCAAAATTCAAATTCAGTTATGAAAACAAGTTGAATGATGAGTTGAGCGGCATGGGGATGGGGATAGCATTCAGCCCACAAGCGGATTTCTCGGGAATTGGGGGAGGACGGAACCTCGTCATCAGCGAAGTGAAACATAAGTCCTTTATCGAAGTGAACGAAGAGGGTACGGAAGCGGCAGCGGTTACCTCGGTAGGTGTCGAGCTTACTTCTGTTGGGCCAAGTGTTTATACACTTAACGTAAAACGCCCTTTCCTTTTCGCAATCCGGGAAATGAATACCGGGTTAATCTTGTTTTTAGGGCAGGTGAACAACCCATCAATTGAAGAAACCAAGGCGATATAGATCGTTGCAGTCGGGAGCAAAAACAAAAGGGAAGCGTTTGGGCTTCCCTTTTGTTTTTTCAATCGGTTTTTCTTACAAAGAATCTTGAGCTAATGAATCAAGCGAATCTACGGCAGCGTCGCCGATAGAGTCGATAGAATCGGTAGTTGCATTAACATCCGCTTCAATTTCATTTGTCAATGAATCAGCGGTGTTTTCACCGTTAGAAGTGCCTGAGTTACAAGCTGCAACGGCAACAGAAAGCGCTAAGCCTAAAAAACCGAATTTAAATGCGTTTTTCATTGTTAATTTCCTTTTTTGGTTAAAACAAATTTGTTTATTTACCCTTTAATACAGCGGCCCTGAAAAAGGTAACCCAAAAATTTTAAATAATTTAAAGGAACCCGTATCTTGTGGACGATGATAGACCTTGAGTTTAACCAAAATGAGGATCTGAACAGGCAGGCGGTTTCCGAGCTCAAAAATCGGCTGAAAAAAGTGTATGCCGGAGGCGGAGACAAGGCGGCTGACAAGCAGAAAGCGAAAGGTAAATTGTTGGCCCGCGAACGGATCGCTTACCTGCTGGATAGCGATAGGCCCTGGTTGGAAATCGGTGCACTTGCTGCAGCAGGGATGTATGCCGAGCATGGTGGCTGCCCCTCGGCAGGTGTAGTGGCGGGCATCGGCTATGTATCCGGCCGGCAATGCGTGGTGGTGGCTAATGACGCTACCGTAAAGTCGGGAGCTTGGTTTCCGATGACGGCCAAGAAAAACCTGCGTGCGCAGGAAATTGCCATGGAAAACCGGCTGCCCATTATTTACCTTGTTGATTCCGCCGGTGTGTACCTTCCCCTGCAGGATGAGATATTCCCGGATAAGGAGCATTTCGGACGCATCTTCCGCAACAATGCCCGGATGAGCAGTGAAGGCATCGTACAGATTGCGGCTATCATGGGCGCCTGTGTAGCCGGCGGCGCTTACCTGCCCATCATGAGCGATGAGGCCATGATTGTAGAAGGTACGGGCTCAGTGTTTCTGGCGGGGTCTTATCTGGTCAAGTCGGCCATCGGTGAATCGGTGGACAACGAAACGCTGGGTGGTGCAACCACACATTGCGAGATTTCAGGGGTGACGGACTATAAACAGCCGGACGACAAAACATGCCTGGATTCTATCCGGAAAATCATGGGAATGCTGGGTAAACCCAAAGACGCGGGGTTTGACCGTGTAAAGCCAGCGCCCCCTAAATCGGACGCACGCGAGATCTATGGGATACTACCGGCGTCGCGCGAAAAACCGTATGATACAAAGGAGATTATCCGCAGATTGGTAGACCACTCTGAATTCGAGGAATATAAAGCACTGTACGGGCAGAGTATAGTATGCGGCTTGGGCCGTGTGGATGGCTGGGCAGTAGGGATCGTGGCGAACCAGCGAAAGGTAGTCAAAACCAACAAAGGGGAAATGCAGTTCGGCGGCGTGATCTATTCGGATGCAGCAGATAAAGCCACGCGCTTTATCATGAACTGCAACCAGAAGAAGATACCGTTGGTTTTCCTTCAGGACGTAACGGGCTTTATGGTGGGCAGCCGTGCGGAACATGGGGGTATCATCAAAGACGGCGCTAAAATGGTCAACGCGGTGGCCAACTCGGTGGTGCCTAAGTTTACCGTTGTCATGGGCAATTCGTACGGTGCGGGCAACTATGCCATGTGTGGTAAAGCATATGATCCACGGCTTATCGTGGCATGGCCTTCGGCGAAGATTGCGGTGATGGGTGGTTCACAGGCGGCCAGAACACTACTCCAGATTCAAACGGCATCTTTAAAGGCTAAGGGCGAAGAGATCGAGGCGGAAACCGAAGCGGCATTGCTCAAGACCATTACTGAACGGTATGACGAGCAAACTACGCCATACTATGCAGCGGCACGACTTTGGGTAGATGCTATTATCGATCCGCTCGATACCCGCAAGGTGATTTCCATGGGTATTGAAGCGGCCAATCAGTCACCGGTTGAAAAGCCGTTCAATGTAGGGGTTATACAGACGTAATGGTTGTACTATTAAAAAAAGCACGATGTTCTCAAAAATCAAAAAGGCTTACCAGTTATTCAAAAGCATCGATTTTGAACAACTGGATAAGCTGTCGCGAAAGATAGACCTGCCTAAAGCGATGGAATCTTTTTCCAAGCTGGATGATAAACAGCTTAAGGGCTTGATGAAGATGCTGGACGGCGGAAGGCCTAAAAAGGAATTGCCGCCAATTAACGGCGACTTCTATGAATTGCATTTACGGCTGAGCGACGAGGATCGTGCCTTGCAGCTCAAGGTGCGGGATTTCATGGAACACGAAATACGGCCATTGGTTAACCACTATTGGCTGCGTGATGAATTTCCGTTCGAGATCATCCCCAAGCTGGCTGAATTGAATATCTGCGGCCTCACCTATAAGGGTTATGGCTGTGCGGGCAAATCATCATTGATGGAAGGCATCATTGCCATGGAAATTGCACGGATTGATGCTTCAGTTGCTACATTTTTCGGCGTGCAAAGCGGATTGGCCATGGGGTCAATTTACCTGTGCGGTTCTGAGGAGCAGAAACAGGAATGGTTGCCTGCCATGCAACAGATGAAATTGATTGGCGCATTCGGCCTTACCGAACCCGAGGTTGGATCCGGCGCTGCGGGTGGACTGACCGTGACGGCCAGGAAAACCGATAGGGGATGGGTGCTTAATGGGCAGAAAAAATGGATTGGCAACGCTCCCTTTGCTGATGTAACCATTATCTGGGCCAAGGATGTGGATGACGGGGAAGTGAAGGGATTCTTGGTACGGAAAGGTGCTCCGGGTTTTGAGGTGGAAAAAATCAAAGGCAAGATGGCGCTGCGCATCGTGCAGAACGGGTTGATTACGCTACGGGATTGCATCGTGCCGGAAAACGACCGGCTGCAGCATGCCAACTCCTTCAAAGATACGGCTAAAGTATTGCAGCTCACCCGGGCCGGTGTGGCTTGGATGGCTGTGGGATGTGCAAACGGGGCCTATGAAAATGCACTGGATTATACGCGTAAACGCAAACAGTTTGGTAAGCCCATTGCTTCCTTCCAGTTAATCCAAAACCACCTGGTGGAAATGCTATCTAACCTTACGGCCATGCAGACATTGGTATATCGCCTTTCCGAGCTGCAGGATGCAGGAATGCTGCGGGATGAGCATGCTTCGCTGGCCAAAGTCTTCTGTACGCTCCGCACCCGCGACATTGTGAGCCAGGCGCGCGAGGTAATGGGCGGTAATGGTATTCTGCTGGAATATGATGTGGCGCGCTTCCTGGCCGATGCCGAAGCCATTTACTCCTACGAAGGCACGAAAGAAATCAATTCGCTCATCGTTGGCCGGTCGATTACCGGATTTAGCGCCTTCGTGTAGGGCTGTAACGCACAGAAGCCGGGATGATTTCCTGGCTTCTGTGTTTCGACAAAGGTGGCTATAATTACTTCTTGCCCTTTTTTGCTTGCGCTTGCTGTTGGCGCATGTATTCTTCCATACGTTGCTGGAATTTCGATTTCTTCTGTGCTTCGGGCTTCTTCTTGTTGGCCTCAATGATGGCGAGTATTTTGTCGTCATTGATCAGCTGCCGGATAACCAGTTGCTGCCCGAAGGTGAACACGGTAGAAAGCAGGTAATAATAGTTAAGACCGGCAGGGAAACTGTTCAATACAAAGAGGAAAATCAGCGGCATGAAATAGCCGATGTATTTCATCTGCCCCGTAGCCCCGGAAATTGAATTGTTATACCAGGTGGAAAGCAGCGTGGCCACGGTCATCAGAATACACATCAGGCTGATGTGGTCCATGCCGATAATAGGTATCCGGGGGAAGGTGATGGGCGAATCGTATGTCGATAGATCCTTTACCCACAGAAAGCTCTCGCCCCGTAGCTCAAACAGATTGGGGAAGAAGAAAAAGAAAGCGATGGTAAAAGGCATCTGCAGGAGTAGCGGTATACAGCCTCCCAACGGGTTTACCCCGGCCTGCTTGTACAGTTTGAGGTATTCCTGCTGCAGTAAGGTCGGATTGTCCTGTCCTACCTTTTCCTTGATCTGATCCATCTCCGGTTTCAGCACCCGCATTTTGGCCATTGATACATACGAGCGGTAGGTCAATGGGGAAAGGACGAGTTTCAGCATTACGGTGAGGATGAGGATAACCAAGCCATAGCTCCAGTTGAAGCTGTCCAAAAAGGTAAATACAGGGATGGTGATGAACCGGTTGATCCATTTCATCGGCCCCCAGCCCATGTCTATCTGTTTTTCCAGTCCGTACCCATGGGCTTTCAGCACCTTGTATTGGTTCGGGCCGAAGAAGAAATGCATAGGGTAGGTGTTTACCTCTTGGCGGCCGAAATCGAGCCGCATATTGGCCGAAAACAGCTTTATGATATTAGCTTCGGGGCTGGAATACACATTTACCTTGCCGCCCTTGAAGCCGTTTTCAGCTACCAGAACATTGGAGAAGAAATGTTGCTTGAACGATATCCATTCCACCTGTTCTTTGAGTTCTTCCTCGTCATCGCCGTCCGTGCCGAGATGATCAACTTCACCATCTTCAAGGGCATAGTACAAGGTAGAGCGTTGGCGCTCGCTCGCTATATCCTTTTCCTTCTGCGTAAGTGCTGCCTCCCAATTAAGTATCAGTTGGCTTTCTGTGGGAGCTACAATGTCCTGTAATCCCTTGGTCACGATAGTAAAGCCCAGGTTATGATTGTCTCCTTTAATGGAGTAAATATAGTCGATGTATTTATTGTCGGCATAAGTCAGCCTGAGCGTTACCGAAGCTGAGTCCTGCCCCGTGACATGAACATCGCCGTCGGCCGTGGTAAAATAAAGGTCATTGGTGATGATATTTTTTCCAGCCGCCGAAAAAAACAGCCCGAACTTGTTGTTATCGCCATCGAATAACACGAGCGGTTGTCCGTCATAGGTTGTCTCGCCTTTAAGCGCTACCGATTTTACGCGGCCGCCTTTCGTACTGATGCTGGCCCTGATGTATTCGTTTTCAAGGGTGACGAGGCGCTCTTCCCCTTGCAGGGCGGTTCCGAAGGGCCCACTAAGTAAAGTGGAGTCGATGGCGGTACGCTGTGGCGTTGCTGATGTGTCGCTGTCTATCTGTTCGATGCCCGCCCGCGCGCGGGCAAGGGAATCCTGTAATTGGCGCTCCCGTTTTAGTTCCTCTTCGGATGGCTGCATCAAATAAAATGAGCCGGCGATGATGACGAAAATTAAAACGAGCCCTGTAATTGAATTTCTGTCCATTTCTAAATCTGCGCTATTTCTGTTTCGCTGCTTTGCGATGTGCCAAGGAAGCGGCTACAAAACTAACAAAAAGTGGGTGAGGATTTGCAACCGTCGATTTTAATTCAGGGTGAAACTGTCCGGCTACAAAAAATGGGTGGTTTTTGAGTTCGATGATTTCGACAAGCTTGTTGTCGGGGTTGATGCCTGATGCAATCATTCCTGCCGCTTCGTATTGCGCCAGGTAGTCGTTGTTAAATTCATACCGGTGGCGGTGCCGTTCGGATATCCGTGCCTTTCCGTAAATTGCAGCGGCCTTGCTGCCTTTCTTGAGCTCGCAGTCATAAGCCCCCAGGCGCATGGTGCCGCCCATATTCTTGACCTTTTTCTGCTCTTCCATCAGATGGATAACCGGATGCGGGGTTTGGGGGTCCATTTCATAACTGTTCGCGCCTTTTAGTTTCAAGACATTCCGGCCAAACTCCACAACGGCACATTGCATGCCAAGGCAGATACCAAAGAACGGTACGTTATGCTCGCGGGCATAGCGGATAGCAGCCAGCTTGCCGTCCAGGCCGCGTTCGCCGAATCCAGGAGCCACCAACACGCCGCATGCACCTTTCAGCTTTTCTTCTACGTTGTCCGGCGTAATGCTTTCAGCGGCGATATATTTTACCCGCACTTTGCATTCGTTCACAGCGCCGGCGTGTATGAACGCTTCATTGATGGATTTATAGGCATCGGGAAGCTCGACGTATTTTCCTACGAGCGCAACGGACACTTCAGCCGTGGGGTTTTTCAGTTTGCCCAGGAAGACTTTCCAGTTGTTGAGGTCTGGCTCGCTTTTGGTGGAGAGCTTAAGCTTGGTAAGTACGGTCTTGTCTAATTGCTCCTTGAGCATCAACAGGGGTACATCGTATATAGATGGGGCATCGATGGATTCGATCACCGCATTGACATTAACGTTGCAAAATAATGCCAGCTTTTTGCGGATATCCGAATTGAGGTGGTGTTCGGTCCGGCACACCAGCACATCGGGCTGCACGCCATACTCCAACAGTGTCTTTACCGAGTGCTGGGTAGGTTTGGTTTTCAACTCGCCGGCCGCGGCGAGGAAAGGAACCAGCGTCAGGTGGATGACCAATGAGTTGTTCGTGCCTAACTCCCAGCGCAACTGGCGCACCGCTTCGATGAAAGGCAGCGACTCAATATCGCCTACGGTGCCTCCAAGCTCGGTAATTACGATGTCATAATCGCCGTTTTTGCCAAGCAGGCACATCCGCCGCTTGATTTCGTCTGTGATGTGCGGTACAACCTGGACGGTTTTGCCGAGGTATGCCCCCTCACGTTCCTTGTCTATCACGTACTGATAAATACGTCCGGTAGTGACATTGTTGGCCTGAGACGTAGGCGTGTTGAGAAAACGTTCGTAGTGGCCAAGGTCAAGGTCGGTTTCTGCTCCGTCTTCAGTGACATAGCATTCGCCGTGTTCATAAGGATTAAGCGTGCCGGGGTCGATATTGATGTAAGGGTCGAATTTCTGGATGGTTACTTTGTAGCCCCGTGCCTGAAGCAGCTTGGCCAAAGACGCCGAAATAATACCTTTTCCCAACGACGAGGTAACGCCGCCCGTAACAAAAATGTATTTAGTCATGACAAATTCTGGGTGTATTTTATACGCGGTCTAAGCTAAAAGCGCCTCGAACATCACGTTTGTGTACGGGATGCAAATATAGGTCTTTTTTCTGAATTCGGGCTAAAAGAAATTTATGTTGCAGGCCGGCCGCCTGCCGGGCAGGGTTTTTCCGGATGCGTAACTTTCCTATTACGTATTGATTTTCTTGTGCCGGAATCACATTATCCGTATATTTTTGGTCGGAATCACCCTTTACAAGATGAGAAAACCGATACTCTTTCTTTTTTCAATGTTCATCCCCGTCCTGTTAATGGCGCAGGAGACCTATCCCGTGAACGGGTCGCATGACAAGCGCCCGGCGTTGTTTGCTTTTACCAACGCCAATATCGTGGTAAGGGCCGGAGAGGTTATTCGAAACGGTACATTGTTGGTCAACGAACAACGCATTGCGGCGGTCGGCAGAACTCAGTCTGTTCCCAAAGGTTACGTAGTGATCGATTTACAGGGTAAGTTCATTTATCCGGCTTTCATTGATGCGTTCAGCGAGTACGGACAACCCGGTAATGGCCGGACCACGAGCCAGCAGACGTCAGGCGGTCGGCGCGCCCAGATCTTTGAATCGACCAAAACAGGGCCCTATGGGTGGAACGAAGCCATACGACCGGAGGTGGCTGCTAAGGAACATTTCACGGTAGATGAGCGGCAGGGCGAAGAACTTAGGAAAATCGGTTTTGGAGCTGTGCAGTCGGTCATACGCGATGGTATCGCCCGGGGAAGCTCTGTGGTCGCCACACTGGCCGATGGCCGGGCGAACGAGGTAATCGTCATGCCGGAAGCGGGAGCACATTATTCGTTCAGCAAAGGCTCAGCGCAGACGAGCTACCCGTCGTCACTGATGGGCACAATCGCCTTGTTGCGGCAAACCTATTATGATAGCCAATGGTATCAAAAGCAAAAAGACGAATATAATATCTCCTTGGATGCGTTCGGTAAATTGCAATCGCTTCCCCAGTTTTTCGAAGCGAGCGATGTGCTGGACATTCTTCGGATCGACAGGATTGCCAAGGAGTTCGGAAAAAGCTATATCATCAAAACAGGAGGTAACGAATACCAGCGCCTTGCAGACGTCAAGGCTACCAATGCGAGCCTGATTGTTCCGCTTACCTTTCCCAAAGCCTATGATGTGGAAGATCCGGCGGATGCCCGCAACGTTACGTTGGCTCAGTTGAAACACTGGGAGATGGCGCCGGCTAATCCGGCCATGTTGGAGAAGGCAGGTGTCCGCTTCGCAATCTCACCGATAGGCCTGGATAATCTCCGTGATTTCTGGACCAACCTTCGCTTGGCAATAGATAACGGACTTTCGGAAGACTATGCATTGCAGTCCCTGACGGAAATTCCTGCCGGAATGCTGGGACTGTCGGATAAGTTGGGTACACTCGAAAAAGGGAAGTTGGCCAACTTCATTATCACGAGCGACACGTTGTTTAAGGAGGGAACCATTATCCATGAAAACTGGGTGCAGGGAAAGAAATTTGTCGTTTCCCAGAGGCAGGGGAAATCCATATCGGGAGAATACGCTACACAATTGCCCGGCATGGGCATGGCTAAACTCTTTGTCCACGACCGGCAGGGTAAGCTGGATGCTCACCTCGCGATAGGCAGCGATACCACCAAGGCAACAATATCCCGCACGGGTGATCTACTGTCCTTCAGCGCTAACCCTAAGGGACCGCAGGGAAGTATCCGTGTGAGCGGCTATATAGCAGCGGAAGATCCTGTGGTGCTGAAAGGCGAACTGGTGCTGCCGGACGGGGCTTCCCATGCTTGGACGGCCACTTATGTTGCGGCATATAGTGCAAAGATAACGGATAGGCGGAAAGCGGAAAGAAACATGCCTGCTGTTGACGGTAAGCTGGTTTATCCGTTCGTCGCGTTCGGTAACGAGGAGCTACCCAAGGCGGTGCCCACGTTGATTAAGAACGCTACGGTGTGGACTAACACAGAAGAAGGTATTCTGGAAAATGCCGATGTCTTGCTGGCAGACGGTAAGATAAAAGCCGTGGGGCAAAACCTGTCATCTGCCGGTGCCACGGTGATTGATGGCACCGGTAAGCATGTGACCCCCGGCATCATTGATGAACATTCGCATATCGCGATCACACGCGGAGTAAACGAGGGCTCCCATTCTGTTACGGCCGAGGTACGGATAGGCGATGTGATCAATTCAGAAGATATCAACATTTACCGGCAACTGGCTGGCGGAGTTACTGCCTCTCATTTACTGCACGGGTCGGCAAATACCATCGGGGGGCAGTCGCAACTGATTAAGCTGCGTTGGGGTCAGAATCCTGAAGGGCTGAAATTCGGCAATAACGATGTTTTTATCAAATGTGCGCTCGGCGAGAACGTGAAGCAAAGCAACTGGAATATCGTTGGTACTCGTTTCCCACAAACCCGCATGGGGGTGGAACAGGTATTTTATGATGCCTTTACCCGGGCAAAGGAATACAAAGCCCGCAGGGCTGCAAATGATCCTTCATTGCGGCGCGACCTGACCCTTGACGCATTGGTTGATATCCTGGATAAAAAGCTGTTTATCACCTGTCATTCCTATGTGCAGTCTGAAATTAACATGCTCATGCACGTCGGTGACAGTATGGGGTTTACGGTAAATACGTTTACCCATATACTGGAGGGCTACAAAGTAGCTGATGAGATGGCCCGCAGGCGCATAGCCGGGGCCTCGTTTGCAGATTGGTGGGCATATAAGATGGAAGTGCAGGAAGCCATACCGTACAACGCTTACTTGATGCATAAACGTAATGTACTAACTGCCATTAACTCCGATGATGCTGAGATGGCCCGCAGGTTGAACCAAGAAGCGGCGAAGGCTGTCAAGTACGGCGGGGTAAGCGAAGAAGACGCCTTGAAGATGGTCACGCTCAATCCTGCCAGGATACTTCATGTGGATGACCGCGTGGGAAGTATCGCTTCTGGAAAAGACGCCGATGTAGTGGTGTGGAGCGATAAACCGTTGTCCATATACGCCAAGGCCGAAAAGACATTCGTGGACGGCGTAAAGTACTGGGATATTGAAGAAAATGCGGCCAAGCAGGAGGCTGTGGAGGCCGAGCGGGCACGCCTCATCCGTAAATCGCTGGAAGCTAAGCGGGGTGGCGGTGTTACACAGCGCCCGGTGGCACAGCCGAACAGGGAATACCACTGCGATACCATCGGTGAAATTGCTGAACTGGACGAACATGCAGACTACTAACCGGAACACCACAATGAAAGCAAATTCAATCACAACATATTTTTACGTCCTGGCGATAGGAATAATAGCTGTTCACCGCGCGGGAGCCCAACCTACCATCTATCCTGCCAAACCCCAGGAACAGGCGATTGCCATAACCGGGGGCACTATCCATGTGGGTGATGGCCGGGTTATTGAGCATGGGACACTGGTGTTTGAAGGCGGTAAGATTATTGGTGTAGGAAGTACCGCCGCCATACCTGCCGGGGCGCACACCGTTGATGCGACGGGGAAACATATCTATCCTGGCTTCGTCGCGCCAAACACCAACCTGGGGCTGGTGGAAATCCAGTCGGTGAAGGCAACGGCCGACTACGCCGAAGTTGGGGAGAATAACGTACATGTCCGGTCGCTGATTGCCTACAATACCGACTCCAAGGTGATAAATACCTTGCGTTCCAACGGGATACTGCTGGCACAAATAACGCCCCAGGGTGGTTTGATTTCCGGTCAATCGTCCATTGTGCAGTTGGATGCATGGAATTGGGAAGATGCCGCTTACAAGGTTGACGAAGGTATTCATGTCCATTGGCCTGCTATTCCTTTTTCACGTTCAGGTAATGCCGCCGCTCAAGACCAGGTACAATCGCAGATAGACTTGTTGAACGATTACTTGCTGGAGGCCAGGGCCTATGGTGAGTTAACGGGCAATTATACAGTCAATCCGCGTTTCGAAGCACTTAGGGCGGTGTTTTCAGGCGATAGGCAGGTATACGTGCATGCAAATAAAGCCAAAGACATCATCTCGGCAGTTACCGCACTAAAACGGCACGGCATTCGTCCGGTGCTGGTGGGAGGGGCTGAGGCCCATTTGGTTACCGACTTGCTGAAGGATAACCAGGTGGCGGTCGTTCTCCGCCAGCCCCACTCGCTGCCCTCGGGTACCGATGTGGATGTATCCCTTCCTTTCAGGCAAGCCAAGCTACTGACGGATGCAGGTATATTGGTGGCTTATAGTATTGAAGGTTTCTGGCAGCAGCGGAATCTCCCTTTCATGGCGGGTACGGCAGCTGCCTACGGTTTGGATAAGGAACAGGCGCTGGCGATGATAACCAGCAATGCGGCCAGGATACTGGGGATTGATGACCGCACGGGTACACTGCAGGTGGGTAAGGACGCTAATATTATCATATCGACGGGTGATGCACTGGATATGCTGGGCAACAATATTGAACGGGCGTTTATCCAAGGGCGGGACATCACATTGGATGACTTGCATAAGCAACTGTTTGAACGCTATCAATACAAATACGGGATGGCAGGGGAGCAACAGGAACAATAACGGCAATGGATGCTACGGACAAAAAAAAGAGAAGCTATCTTTTTCAGATAGCTTCTCTGCAATGTCTTTTTCCCGGCAATCCGGTGTTATATCCGCTTGCTCTTGATACGAGCAGCCTTGCCTGTAAGTCCGCGCAGGTAATACAGTTTCGAGCGGCGCACTTTACCATAGCTATTTACTTCAATTTTTTCAATGTTGGGTGAGTTTATCGGAAAGATACGCTCTACACCTACTCCGTTGGAAATCTTGCGCACGGTAAACGTTTGGTTGGTGCCGATGCTATTACGTTGGATCACAACCCCTTGGTAAACCTGAATACGCTCTTTGTTCCCCTCGCGAATTTTATAGTGGACGCTAACGGTATCCCCAGCTTTGAATGCGGGAACATCGTTTTTTGTTACCGCCTGCTCTTCTACAAATTTTACTAAATCCATGATTTTGAGTAATTAATAACGATTATTATCCCGTAAAAATCGAGCTGCAATATTAGCGATTATTTTCCGGATATAAAAATGGTTTTGTGAAAAAGAATTGCAAGGTTGTTTTTGGAAATTGAATTTAATTTTTACCTTTGCACTCCCCACAGGGACGGGGTGTAGCGTAGCCCGGTTATCGCGCCTGCTTTGGGAGCAGGAGGTCGCAAGTTCGAATCTTGCCACCCCGACAACATGAATGTCAAAAGACATAAAAAAACCCTCTAATCATTTAGGGGGTTTTCTTTTTTACCCTGTATCAGTTCGGGGCAAAGGATAACAGGGTGTTTTTGCCCTATTCTTAACCCCGTTTCACAAATACGTAGCTGTTGCCTGATATTTGTTAGGGTGTGTCGATCACATTGTTCTATCCGTTTCGGAGCATATCGGCATAAGCATCCGGAAGCGGGCTGTCTTCCACGGCTCTGGCTGCTTTTTCCACGTCATAGCCAAAGCGGATAAAATCAACGCCGATGCTGTCTTTTTTTCTTGTAGTACTGTCGGGATTGATTGTCAGAATCACATATCCGCCTCTCGGGTCACCGTCTTTAGGTTTACCCACCGAGCCGATGTTGATGGCATGCAGGTAGCGCGTTGCGCCGTCCGTCTGCACGGGAAGGATGCGGTGATAGGGTATATGGGTATGGCCGAAGCACATAACCGTTGCCCCCGCCTGCTCCATAATGCGGATCATGCTTTTTTCTTCTCGATCTTCAAACAAGTATTCATTGACCCTCCTTGGGCTGCCGTGCACCAGAAGCACGTCCATCTTTTCATCACTTAGTTGGTATTCCAACCGGATATGGGCCGGCAATGTACGGAGATAGGCGCGCTGGTCTTCGCCGACCACCTCATTCGTATAGGCAATGGAAACGTTGCCCATGGCCTTTTCCTCATCGGTTTTATAGGCGCAGCCGCAATCGTCGCTGGCTCGACCGATGCCCCAATCGTAGTTGCCGGCAATCGAGGGGATACCGCGTCTGCGTACTTCATCGATTACTTCATTGGGCCAGATATTGTAGCCTACCAGATCACCGAGGCAGTACACAGCATCCACACGGCGTGTTTCCAGGTCCTCAAAAAATGCTTCCAGCGCCGGTAAATTGGCGTGAATATCGGAAAATAATGCTATTCTCATCTTAATATAGTTAAGTCGTACTTATTTTTTTCTATTGGTGTTTGCGCTTTCGCCGGTGTCCTCCAAAAGATTCCATTGGCAAGGGCGCTTCGATAAGCTCCTTTTTCATCGTCGATATCATTTCAGTACAGTGGAAACTCCGCCGCTATAATATTTCTTCCGGAACCAGAATGCCAGGTTGACCAGCGCGATAAGCGCCGGTACTTCCACCAGGGGGCCGATGACTCCTGCAAAAGCCTGGCCGCTATTGATGCCGAACACCCCGATGGCCACGGCAATGGCCAGTTCAAAATTATTGCCCGTGGCGGTAAAGGCAATCGCTGTATTCTTTGAATAATCTGCTCCGGCCCGCTTGCCGAGCAGGAAGCTGAATACAAACATGAACGCAAAATAAATCACCAGGGGGATGGCTATCCGCACCACGTCCATGGGGATCTGTACGATCAGTTCACCCTTCAGGCTGAACATCACCACGATGGTAAAAAGCAGTGCAATCAGCGTGATCGGCGAAATGAACGGCACATAAGTTCCGGTAAACCAGTTCTCGCCTTTCCATGCAATGAGTGCATACCGGCTGATTACTCCCATCGCAAAAGGAATCCCCAGATATATCCCCACGCTTTCGGCAATCTGGCCGATGGTGATGTTTATCGCTGTTGCTTCAATACCGAACATCGGTGGCAGTACCGTGATAAACAGGTATGCAAAGACGCTGTAGAGCAGTACTTGGAAAATACTGTTCAAGGCGATCAGTCCCGCTGCATATTCCCTGTTCCCTTCCGCAAGTTCATTCCACACTACGACCATAGCAATACACCTGGCCAGCCCAATCAGGATTAACCCTACCATATATTCGGGGTAATCCCCCAGGAAAGCGATAGCCAGCACGAACATGAGCACAGGGCCGATTATCCAATTGAGCAGGAGCGAAAGACTCAATATCTTGGTGTCCTTGAAAACCTTGCCGAGATGCTCATATTTCACCTTTGCCAACGGTGGGTACATCATCAGGATTAGCCCGATCGCCAATGGGATGTTGGTTGTCCCGCTGGAAAAGGAATCGATGAAACCCGCCGAGGAAGGTATAAAGTAACCGATCCCCACACCCAGCGCCATCGCAAGAAATATCCACACGGTAAGGTACCGGTCCAGGAAGCTAAGCTTCTTTCTTTTTGCCGCAGGGGCACAGCTCGTTGCTGACATATTGCTGTTTGTTTTTTAGTAACTGAGTAAAGGCTTTATGGGAAGCCTGTGGCGAAATGGCAGAGGTAACCTTCTGCCACTGGCAGCGGCAACTGTTGCCGGTGCAGAGCACCAGTGTTTTTTTATTCTTTCCATATTAGCAGCAATCTCCGCCCGGTGTGCAGCATGATGATACCCCAACGGGTATCTTTACCAGTCCGTTCTGTTGTTGTGCCGGTGGAACCCCGCAGGCATCCTGTGCGAGACACGCCGTGGCTTTATTCTTGAGCACAAAATGGCTGCTATTGAAATCAAGGTCGTAACGGCCGATGGTATTGCTCTGGTATTCCACTTCCACTTCAGCATCTTTGATGCCCAGCTTGTCTTCTGAAAGCTCGATGATATGGAGTAATTTCCCAGGTTTCAGCCGGTGCTCGTAATCATCGGCGTTCCACAGTTGGAAATTAACCACTTCTTCGCAGCGGGTCACGCCGCCGCAGTCGATGAAATGTTTGATTGTTGTTCCTACCTCGGTGACATGGAAATGTTCGGGGACAAACGTGCCGTCTTCCAGTTGGAAAACCACGTTATCCAATGTCGGTAGGAGCTTTTTTACTTCAGATAATTTCATTGTATTCTGTTTTTTGATTATATTGTATTAACGCATTATTACGATGTACGGGATCAAAAAATGTTAACAGCACTTACCGGCACAAACAGACGCATCCTGCGAGAAGAAAGCGTTTAGCTCATCTTTAATTGATTGCCACATTTCTTCATCGATGCAGTAGCACACACTGGTGCCTTCGATGGTACCCTTAATGATGCCGATGTTTTTCAATTCACGGAGGTGTTGGGATATGGTAGGTTGGGCTAATCCGAGCTCCTGAACCAAATCATTGCAGATACAAGACTGTTGCTTGATGATATGCTGCAAGATGGCGATGCGTGCAGGATGGCCCAACGCCTTGAAGGTAACGGCCAACTCATTTTGTTTCTCGCTGAATATTTCTGTCTTGGTAATCCCCATTGTTGTATAAATTAATTGCAATATTACGATAAATTGGCGACATGTGCAATTTGTCGTAAAAATATTCGATTCCCTGCCATGTAGGGTGATGACAGAAACAGCATTGTACAGGCTTAGCCCCATTTTCGGAAGAGCCGGGCATGCGAAGAATTTTTCTTTAGAAAGGCGGTCACAAATACCGATTTTTAAAACACACGCGAAAATAAAGAATGTGTCTCGGTAAGCTGTTGATGTTCAGTGTTATAATTGTGTTTCGTAAAGTGAAAAGAAGGTTCTTTAGGTAAAGATTATAAAGTTTTATTAATCAAAAGTGTATAGTGTATTATGTTAATATTACATTTAGATAAGTCTGGCAGGGGACCGATTATTTATTTGTATCTTCGCTGCTCTTGGAGAAACCTTAAAATTATGATCAAGACAATAATCAATACCGCCGTCGTGGGAGCCATCTCAATGCTCTTGTTTGCCGCATGCGGCCAGCGAAATACCACAACAGCATTTACAAAGTCCGGATTAGATAGACGCAATTTTCAGCGGGTGATCGATGGCGACTCAACGGATCTTTTCGTATTGACCAATGCTGCAGGTATGGAAGTTTGCATCACTAATTACGGTGGCCGTATCGTTTCAATGATGGTGCCGGATGCGGAGGGCGAATTTCGAGATGTAGTGCTCGGGTTTGACAACATTGACGAGTATACTTCCCGGCCGTCCTCATTCGGGGCGACCATCGGGCGTTTTGCCAATAGGATTAAACACGGCCGGTTCGTACTGGGTAGCGATACGGTTCGCCTTGATGTGAACAGCGGTATACACACCATTCATGGCGGAAGCGAAGGATGGCAATATCAGGTATTTGATGCTGTGCAGCCGGATGACAGTACATTGGTTTTAGCCTATTTGTCGCCCGACGGTGAGGGAGGTTTCCCCGGCGAGGTAAACGTCGAGGTCACGCTGTCCCTTGGCCATCGCAATGAATTGGCTATTGATTATCGGGCATCGACGACAAAGACGACGGTTATGAATATGACCAACCACAGTTTTTTCAACCTTTCCGGGGATGCGGGCAATACTATTTTGAACGATATACTTTTTGTAAATGCAGATGGGTTTACGCCATTAGACAGCACGCTGGTTCCCACCGGCGAGATTACACCGGTAAAGGGCACGCCGTTCGATTTTACCAAGCCTTTGGCTATCGGCGAAGGCATGGCGAGGGATACCCTTCACGAGCAATTGCGGGTTGCCGGAGGCATTGACCATAATTTCGTGTTAAACACCAGGCATGATCCTTTGGTGCCCGCTGCCCGGCTATATTCACCTCGAAGCGGTATAGTGATGGAGGTATATACCACCGAACCCGGATTGCAGGTTTATACGGGTAATATGCTTGACGGTTCCCGCATAGGCAAACGGCAGCAACCCTATGACAAACAGGTGGCCGTATGCCTGGAAGCACAGCATTTTCCGGATTCTCCCAATAACCCGCAGTTTCCTTCTACGGTAATAGAGCCCGGTACGCCGTACCGGAGCAGTTGCACATACCGTTTTCTTACGGAAAGGTAGCCGGAACATGGTTGCCGGAAAAGGTAAAAAAGTGTTAAAAAAGTTGTGGTTTTCAGTGAAAGTGCTTTATTTGCAATTTGAGTTGTGTGTGTTAACGATTGGTAACGAAAGGATTACAGTTGTCAATTAACTTAAACTAAATGGAATCGACTGTTGGAGATTCAAACTACCTATAATAAAAGATGTTAAAAAAGAATGTACTTGCACTTGTTGTGCTTGCTGTAGTTGTGTTGGGCGCTAGTTTCATTTTCTTTTCGTCCTTTGAGGCTGAACCCGAAACGTTGTCCCTGACTGCCGGAGCTGCTGAAGAAAGTAAAGTGCCCGAACAGCTATTCGGGATACCGATTGACGGCTACGAGATTGAAACCAATACCGTAAAACGCAATGAATTCCTGTCAAGTATTCTGACGCGTTATCAGCTGGATATGCAGCGCATATCCGTCCTTGCGGATAAATCCAAATCAATATTTGACGTGCGGAAAATTGCAGCCGGGCATGAGTATACGGTGTTCAGGGATGTAACGGGACAAGCCGCTTATTTTGTATATCAACCTAATCCGATAGATTATGTTGTATACGATCTGCGGGACACGATATCCGTATATAAATCGCAGAAAGCTGTGGATACCAAGATGGAAACGGTAGCCGGCGTAATACAAA
The DNA here is from genome assembly GCF_900112315.1 of Parapedobacter composti. GTDB lineage: Bacteria > Bacteroidota > Bacteroidia > Sphingobacteriales > Sphingobacteriaceae > Parapedobacter > Parapedobacter composti. The sequence continues at coordinate 706,032 of NZ_FOLL01000001.1, forward strand.
GCTCACTCTATGAAACGTTGGAGGCAAACGGCGCCAGCCCTGACTTGGCAGTGCAGTTGGCGGAGATTTATGGTTGGGCGGTTAATTTTTACCGCATTAACAGGGGTGATTGGTTCAAGTTGGTCTACGAACGTAAGTATGTAGACGGGAATCCTATCGGTCCCGGCCGGATACAGTCCGCAATGTTCGGGCATAATGGAAAGGAATATCAGGCTTATTATTTTGAGACTGCTGACGGTAAAGGGTCTTATTATGACGAAAACGGGAAAAGCCTGCGTAGAACTTTCCTAAAGGCGCCGTTGAAGTATAGCCGCATTTCATCGCGCTATACGAGCAGGAGGTTTCATCCGGTGTTAGGGCGTTGGAAAGCGCACCTCGGCACCGATTTTGCTGCACCTCACGGCACGCCCATCGTGGCGACGGCTGCCGGAGTAGTCGTGGAGTCGGCCCATAGTGGCGGCAATGGCAATTATGTGAAAATAAAACACGATAACGTTTATACCACCCAGTACCTGCATATGAGCCGCCGGGCCGTAAAGAAAGGGCAGCGGGTAGCCCAAGGGCAGGTAATCGGCTATGTGGGCAGTACGGGCTTGGCCACCGGACCGCACGTCTGTTACCGGTTCTGGAAAAACGGGCGGCAGGTGGATGCATTGGCACAGGTGTTTCCACCGTCTGAACCCATCAATGAAAAATACCGGTCGGCTTTTAATAATGTCCTCAGTATGCACCAGCAAACTCTGGCGTCGCTCGGTTTTGAAAAGCAAAGCAATTTGGAGATCTACAGTGCGCTCGCGTTCAATATTGACCGCTTATTCGAGCAGCCGACTCCGGAGGATAACCGAATCCTTGAAGGATTCTCTGCTCAGATACTTTAAATTACATCAAAAACAAAACCCCGGTGATTCACATCAGCGGGGTTTCTACTAACTAAACTAAACAACTATATAAAACAAACCATATATAGGTCGTGTGCTAATGGCGGGCCGTGATGCTCCGCTTAACGCCTCAAAGATATAAATTATTTAGAAAGATTATAAATAATTACAAAAAATTGGCAGCGACTCCCTGTCCCGAACGCCAGTCTGATCGGTAATTCAATACTTATTCTTTTTTTGGTGCCGGGTAGGTTTTTTACCTTTGGCTTCGTTAATTGCTGATTTTAATGGAAAAGATGTATCGGCTTGAAATATGTGCAAATTCGGTAGCCTCGGCTTTGGCGGCTCAGGAAGGCGGCGCGGATCGGGTGGAGTTTTGTCAAAACCTGGAGGCAGGCGGTACGACCCCTTCGCCGGGGCAGATACGGTTGGCTCGGACATTGTTGGACATTGGTATGCATGTGCTGATCCGGCCGAGAGCGGGGGACTTCCTATATTCGGATCTGGAGTTCCGCGAAATGAAGGATGATATCTTGTTCTGTAAGGAGATGGATTGCGACGGCGTGGTTGTTGGCTTGTTACAGCCTGATGGCAGTGTGGATCAGGAGCGGACTTCAGAACTGGTGGATTTGGCTTGGCCGATGCACGTGACTTTCCATCGTGCATTTGATGTATGCCGTGACCCCTTTGAAGCATTGGAAGCAATTACCGCAAGCGGATGCCGCAGGTTGCTCACTTCGGGGATGAAAAACACTGCCCTTGATGGCGCCCCGTTGATTAGCAAGTTAAGGGAACAGGTGGGTGAGAAAATAGAGATAATGCCGGGCGCAGGAATCAATGAGACCAATATAACGCAAATTGCATTGATGACGGGGGCCAAGTCATTCCACGCTTCCGCCAAGGTACCCCTGGCAAGCGCCATGGTTTATGCAAATGCACATGTAAGCGGGATGGGCGGGGAAGGATGGGTGTCCTCAAAAGAAAAAATCCGCCGGTTGGCGGATATCTTAACGAATATGTAAGGGCACCTACTTGCCCAATTTAGCTTCCAGCTCGTTTAAAATGGTATTGTTTTTAACGATTTGGCTGTTCGCCGGCATCTTTGAGCGGCTGCCGATTTCAAGGTTACGGCCGAGTTTCAGAAACTGTACCTCGTTTTTCGCAACCACTTTATTTCTTCTGTCTTTTCTTTTTAAACGTGTAACTCCCATTGTTCTATCGTTTCGTTAAACTATTCTTAAACGAGGTCGGAAGCGGATTCGAACCGCTGTAAAAGGTTTTGCAGACCTCTGCCTAGCCACTCGGCCACCCGACCCTTTTTTAAAGGACTGCAAAGCTAATATAAATTATCGACAAATGGAAGTAATGGAATAGATAATTGTCAATTGTTGCTCCAAGTGTCTTATTTATGGCAGAGTGTATCAAAAATCATACAGATCATAGTGTTGTGTTTTTTAGATTATGTTGCTGATTTACATATAGTTGTGTTAATGTTAAGGTAATGGCGCATAACTTGTAATTATTGCTGACAGTTTAACACAATTATTCAATTATTAAATTAAAATAGAAGGAGACCAAAAATGAAAAAGTTAGTATTAGCAATAGCAATGGTTAGTATTTCCATCGGTGCATTTGCCCAAGGTCAGCCGATGGGCTTCGGGCTCAAAGCCGGTGTGAACTTCCCGAAATACCATTGGTCGGGATCAAATAACAATTATGAAACCAACGCGGCGACCAACTTCCATGTGACGGCTTTTTTAGATGCGCCCATTGCGACTGATTGGTTTTATATACAGCCAGGGGTATCGCTTCAGGGTAAAGGTGCTAAGTTTGTGGACACCGATAACCTGGAGGTGACACAAAACACCATGTGGATTGAGGTGCCGGTTAATTTTGTCGCCAAGTTTCCGGTGCAGACGGCAGGTAGTTTCTTCTTGGGTGCCGGTCCCTATGTTGCGTTCGGGATTTCTGGCAAAAACAGATACGATACGAATTGGGGGGCTGAAGAGCGGGAATTTGAGTTTGACCAAGACGGAACCATTAAAGGCACTGATTTCGGTCTTAACTTTATCGGAGGCTTCCAGTTGAACAACGGTCTGATGATTCATGGTGGCTACGGAATGGGTATTACCGATATCCGCGGTTCCAATAACAACTTCTTTACGGGTGACGAAAAACTGACGAACCGTGTTTGGACTATTGGATTAGGCTTTGCGTTCTAATCGATTACTACTACAAAAGACAACGAAAAAACCCCGGGGTATTGCCCCGGGGTTTTTATTTAAAAAAAGGACTGCCTTTTTTAAGCAGCCCTCTGAATTTTTCTTGAAATCGTAGCTTGATCACACTTTGATTTCTACTTCCACGCCACTGGGCAGTTCCAGCTTCATCAAAGCATCAACTGTTTTTGAATTGGAGCTGTAGATGTCCAATAACCGTTTGTACGCGCAAAGCTGAAATTGTTCACGGGCTTTTTTGTTCACGTGTGGCGAACGCAAAACCGTGTATACTTTCTTCTCGGTAGGCAAGGGGATAGGACCGCTTACCACGGCACCCGTTGGTTTCACAGTTTTGACGATTTTCTCGGCAGATTTATCCACCAGGTTGTAATCGTACGATTTCAATTTGATTCTGATTCGTTGGCTCATGTTATTTAGTTAAAAGTGAAGGTTGCCTGTTAGAGCTATTTACAACAGGCAACCAAATGAAAGATTATACGTTTATTTTACCTTTGGCCTTTGCAATCACTTCGTCCTGCACATTTTTAGGCGCTTCGGCATAGTGATCGAATTCCATGGTAGATGTAGCCCGTCCGGAAGTGATCGTACGCAGTTGCGTAACATATCCAAACATTTCGGAAAGCGGTACCATGGCTTTGATAACCTGTGAACCGGCGCGGCTGTCTATACCTTGCAGCTGCCCACGCCGACGGTTCAAGTCGCCCATCACATCACCCATGTTTTCTTCCGGCGTGAGTACCTCAATTTTCATGATGGGTTCCATCAATACCGGCCTACATTTAGGAAGCGCCTCACGGAAGGCCGTACGGGCAGCAATTTCAAATGACAGCGAGTCTGAGTCAACCGGGTGGAAGGAGCCATCTATCAGGCGAACCTTCATGCTTGATAGCGGGTATCCGGCCAAAACACCATTAACCATGGCAGATTCAAATCCTTTCTGTACAGAAGGGATATATTCTTTCGGGATGGCACCGCCCACGATTTCATTAACGAACTGCAGTGGCGACTTAACCGCATCCCAGTCTGCATCAACAGGGGAAATAACCACCTGGATGTCGGCAAACTTACCGCGGCCGCCCGTCTGTTTCTTGTATACCTCGCGGTGCTGCGTAGTACCCGTGATGGATTCTTTGTATGCTACCTGTGGCGCACCTTGGTTAACCTCGACTTTGAATTCACGCTTTAAGCGGTCTATCAGGATATCCAGGTGTAACTCTCCCATGCCTGAAATAACCGTTTGTCCGGTTTCTTCATCGGTCTGTACGCGGAAGGTCGGGTCTTCCTCTGCAAGCTTGCCAAGGGCAATACCCAGTTTATCAACGTCGGCCTGTGTTTTGGGTTCAATTGCCAAACCGATCACGGGCTCCGGAAACACCATGGATTCCAGTACGATAGGATGTTTTTCATCGCACAGGGTATCGCCTGTTTTGATGTCTTTGAATCCTACTACGGCGCCAATATCACCCGCACCGATGTTCGGAATGGGGTTTTGTTTATTGGCGTGCATCTGGAAAATCCGTGAAATCCGTTCTTTGTTGTCTGAACGGCTATTGTATACATATGAACCAGCCTCCAGGTTGCCGGAATATACCCGGATGAAGCATAGCCGACCGACAAACGGGTCCGTGGCAATTTTGAATGCCAATGCGGCAAATGGCTCGCTGGCGTCTGGCTTGCGTGCAATCTCGTTGCCTGTGCGCGGATCTGTACCTTTAACGGCTTCTTGATCTACCGGAGAGGGCAACAGTTCCATTACCAGATCCAGCATGGTCTGCACGCCCTTGTTTTTGAATGACGAACCACAGACCATGGGGACAATCGAGTTATCAAGTACAGCCTTACGCAAGGCGTCCAGTACTTCCCGCTCTGTGATGGAATCCGGGTCATCAAAGAATTTTTCCATTAAAGATTCATCGTAGCTGGCTACGGATTCCAGCAATTTTTCGCGCCAGTGGGTAACATCTTCCTGCATGTCATCCGGAATAGGCACTTCAGTATAGGTCATTCCCTTATCATGCTCGTTCCAGACAATACCGCGGTTGTTAATAAGATCTACCACTCCCTTGAAGTTGTCTTCCGAACCGATGGGCAATTGCAGAGGCACCGCCTCAGCACCTAACATCTCTTTCACTTGCTTCACTACGTTGAGGAAGTCAGCGCCTGAACGGTCCATTTTATTAACGAAGCCGATACGGGAGACTTTGTAGTTGTCTGCCAAGCGCCAGTTGGTTTCCGACTGCGGTTCAACACCGTCAACAGCCGAAAATAGGAATACCAAGCCGTCCAACACGCGAAGTGAACGGTTTACTTCTACTGTGAAGTCAACGTGGCCGGGTGTGTCGATAATGTTAACGTGGTATTTGTTGCCACGGTAGTTCCAGAACACCGTAGTCGCCGCAGAGGTAATGGTGATGCCGCGTTCTGCTTCTTGCACCATCCAGTCCATGGTGGACGCCCCTTCGTGCACTTCGCCGATTTTGTGGTTTACACCAGCGTAATAAAGAATACGCTCGGTGGTCGTGGTTTTACCGGCATCAATGTGTGCAGCAATGCCGATATTTCTTGTGTATTTTAAGTCTCTTGCCATGTCTTATCTTGTTGTCATAAAAAAATCACACCGATTATCCCGGATGTTAAATTTCCTTCAAATCGGTGTAATTTCATGGGCTGCTGTTGAATTTAGAACCTGAAATGAGAGAATGCTTTATTGGCCTCTGCCATCCGGTGAGTGTCTTCTTTCTTCTTCACCGCTGCGCCTTCACCCTTAGATGCCGAAATGATTTCAGCGGCCAGCTTCTCATACATGGTCTTTTCGCCACGTTTGCGGGCAAAGCTGATTAACCATTTCATGCCCAGGGAGATCTTGCGCTCCGGGCGTACCTCTGTCGGTACCTGGAAGTTGGCTCCGCCTACGCGGCGTGATTTGACTTCAACGGAAGGCATCACGTTGTTCAGCGCTTTTTTCCAGGTGTCCAAACCGTTTTCATTGGTTTTCTTTTCAACCAATTCCATCGATTTGTAAAATATATTATAGGCAAGTGATTTCTTGCCATCAATCATCATGTTGTTTACGAAACGGGTTACCTGAACATCATTAAACTTCGGATCAGGTAAAATGATTCTTTTCTTGGGCTTCGACTTTCTCATCTTCTATCCTCCGTTTAATTATTTTTTACCTTTAGTGGGAGCTGCTGCCTGTCCCGGTTTCGGACGCTTGGTTCCGTATTTTGAACGACGTTGGTTACGCCCAGCTACACCGGAGGTATCCAGGGCCCCGCGGATGATGTGGTAACGGACACCGGGTAGGTCTTTCACCCGCCCGCCGCGAATCAACACGATGGAGTGTTCCTGCAGGTTGTGGCCTTCGCCGGGGATGTATGCGTTTACCTCTTTGCCATTGGTAAGGCGCACACGGGCCACTTTACGCATTGCTGAGTTGGGTTTTTTAGGGGTAGTGGTATACACGCGTGTGCATACGCCTCTTCGCTGTGGACAGCTGTCCAACGCTGGAGATTTACTCTTTTCCTCCAGAGCTACTCTACCTTTTCTAACTAATTGTTGAATAGTAGGCATTTACAGTTTTTAATTTTTGCTTTTATCCTATATTTATTTAAGGACGGCAAAGGTAGGTAGATTATTTTTGATTATCAAGGGGTTTGGTGAAAAATCTGATGCCGGGAAACGGAAAAGGCCCCGAGTGGAGCCTTTTGATTGGTGGAGCCAAAGATACAAAACTCGAACTCTTTTTTGGAAGATTTACGGAAAATAAACCAATTAAAGGACAGTCCGTACCAATCTGATATATTCGTGGAAAAGGTCAATAAACATAAACAGTACCAAATTCTTACGAAAGTAGGAAAACTTAAAAGATGATTATTTTTTATTTTTATTCGTTTTCAATTGCTGAATATAACTACCTCTATTATTTTTTGTGATTGCACCCATATCCACTTTTATTTTTGAGAGTACATCTAACCACTTTTTATCGAGGTAAGGGTCATTATTTCTTAACTTGTAATACGATAGAACTTTAAGGAATGAAAGGTCTTTAATATACTTCTTTTTTGAATTTTCTATAAACTCCTCGACTACTTTCGGATAATTAGTGCCTCTTATATCTGCATATATGAATACCGATATGAACTTTTCTAACTCACTTATTTTGGAATTTGAAAGGTCATCTTTGATTTTTGTACTCAAAATTGGTCTAATCTTTTGTGTTCCCATCCATTCATACAATACAACTTGGTGGATTAGTGGTAAAACCTTTATAAACAAATTAAAACTAATGTTTTTCGGAAAGTTATCGGGAACTTTCTTGTTGTTTTCATAATAAAAAAGAAGAGAGTCTCTATATATCATAAGAAATGAAATAGAGCTGACTAAAACCTGCTTATAGAAATTATACTTCAATTTATAATCATCTATATCTTCACTGTTTTTCAAAACAACAGATGATAATTTTAGTACGAGGTCTAAATTCTTTTTAGAATCTAACGTTACATTTTTTTCCTCTACCTCTTTAATTGTTGGGCTACTTGCTAACTTATTGTCTAAAATACCCTCTAACTGTTTTTCATCAATCTTCTTAACCTTTTTCTCATCTATTTTAAATGCTAACAGGTTTGAACTCTTAGGCTCTAAAACATGGTCTACTTTTTCGTAGTTTTCGATTATGTCTTGATTGATAGCATCGTAACTATGCATTAATTTTCTCGATATATAATTTAGAATATCGACATCATCTCTTTTTAGACCAGTGTAATAAGATATCTCTTCGATATAATTTAAATAGTTCTCATCGGTAAAGACAAAATCTTTGAAATCTTTGAAATAGTCAAAAGCTAACGCTAAAAAGAAATGGAAATAAAAAGCAGATTTAAACGTGAGATTATTTTCATCGTCCAAATAAAGAATACCTCTGTTAATAAAATCTTCAAGAACTTTTACTGGTTGAATTTCCGCTCGGCTGGATATATATTTTTCAAAGAACGAACAGGCGGAGCTATACTTTACTCGATAACTGGACTTAGCATCCCCCTCATCATGCATATATTTCGCAAAGCATGCCAGTAATCTCTTTTTGTTATGGAAATCAAAAGTATCACTATAAATGTTTTCAATTTTAGTTTTTTCCAAGATGTTCTCAACGAAAAGTTCTACTAACACAGACTTATTAATAGGTTTCTTTTCTTGTTTTTCAAATATCCACAAAAATAGTGTAATAGATAGTGGGTTTTTAGGCAATCCGAAGTCGGTAAAACTCTTTATTAAGGATTGCATTTTATCTTGTAGGTCTATTTGTTTATTCGCAAACCACTTTTTTATTAATTCCTTGATATGTTTGGTTTTAAAATTTTGAATAAAAACGTATTCAAAATTTTTTGTTAGCTTTTCTATCAACAGTTCCTCTGGAATTATGTTTTCAAACGCCTGAGTTGCTGTCAAAACAACTTGTATGTTTTTAAATTTCTCAACTACCTCTAAGAGGTTCTGGTATTTGCTTTCTCCGTTTTGTTTGAAATTATCTACTATTAATATAAACTTATTTGATTCTATGAAATTTTGAATATCTGAACTCGATACCCCGCAATTAAATCTAACAATTTTCGTAATATTGTCAGTCAAGTCAGCATAGTCAATCAGCACGGGGATTTTTTGTAACTTTTGAAAACTATTAAGAGCATCAATAAAAATCTTATCAATTAAAATTGTTTTACCAGACTCCTTTTGACCTAAGATAAGAAAGTTCTTATTCGATGAAATTATGTCGTCAATCTTGTATATAGTTTCATCATCGCTTTCGCCCAATGAATTTGATATAGAAGGTTCGACAAATAGGTTTTCAATGGTACAAGGAATATCAGTGTAGCTATTAGATAATAAAATATGGTTATTTAATGGCTCAACCTTCGTCTCTTTTAAATGGTTTATTATTTGAAAGGTCTTTTCATTTTTAAGTATTTCTTCTGTCTTTGGAAGATTATATATGACTTTGCCATCTGCATGCCCTACATCTGCATTAGGAACAAATTTCTTATGAAATGGTAAGTATTTTCTAAAGTATGTCGTTACTCTGTCATTCTTTCTATATTCAATGATAGAATATCCATTTGCAAATCTTTGTGAATCGATATAATCCCCTATGGTGGAGCTGGCTTGAGATGTGTACAGATTTCCGTATAAATTCGTGGTATTCTCCGCATCATTTTCATGAACATGTCCTACAAGAAGAATGTCGTAATATTTGCCGAGAAGTGCCTTACAATCTTTCTTGTCAAAATCATTTAGAAAATCAAGAGGATGATGAACTACGGCAATTTTTATTTCCGTGTTCTCGATTTTCATCAAGGAATTTGTTATTTGTTTCCGTCCCAATAAAAGATTACCCTTATCACTATCATCATAACATAGGAAAGAGCTATTAAAACATGAAATACCGATATTTCTTTGAGGTGTGTTCAGTAAGAAAGAGTACTCGAAGTTTGAATATTCTAATGCTAAATCATTGTATTTTTGATAAAAGTCGTATTCCCAGTCTTTGTACCTGACTAATCTCGCTAAAGATACTTTGTTCTTATAATTGCTTTCAATAAAGCCGTCTAAGCTATCTGATGAATTTATTGAACCAATTATACCTCTATGGGAGTATATGTCAACTTTTGAACGTTCAACTTCATGGTTTCCGGGGACAATAAATATTTTTCCGCTCAACTTTGGGAAAAATGTAATCAGTTGATTGATAAAAACTTCCTCAAACCTCTCATAAGGATTGTCATTCTCATTGAAAGCAGCCCCTCCCTTATCTATTAAATCCCCTGATATAATAAAGACAATATTGTCGTCGTCAGGACTTATTTGGTCTATCAAATCTAAAAAGAAAGCTTCTAATAATTTTTCCTTTTCAAAAGATAAAGGAAAGCTCTCCATATGAAAATCTGAAACATGTATTATTTTTACCATTTATAATCTATCTGGTTGATTCTTAGAAATTGACTCTTACGTTGGCACAATTTACGAATTTTGATGACATAAATATACTTTGGCGTCCAATTGTTCGAGTATTAGATTTCCCCATCTGTTATCTGCCACTCGTTCTGAACAAAATCTTTCCCAACTTCGTCCTGTCTCATGAAAAAAGCTCGGTACTAATCGCAAACTTTGCGAAGGCATATTGGCTTCATTTTAAACCTTTAGTATTATGAGACACCTATTACACAAAATAGTCTCCGACATACAGAAACAGGAGCGAAAAGTGTCCGTCGAGGCTTCGGGTTTTATGGACGAGGCTTACGGGATGACAATCTATCTGAAAGAGCTACTTGGAGATATCAAAGAAGATATAATAAACGAGGGCTTCAAGACAATCGAAGACGAAATACTTTTCTTTAAACAGATAAAGCCTATCGTTCTTGGTAAACTCATTTATTACAACAAAGTATTCAGGATAGAAACTGCCTGCCCCGCAAGCAACGGAAATATCTATGAAAATTATTTTGCCATGCACCTGCGGGAGCTCAAAAAAGAATACACGGAGCATGTCTGCAATTCCGACTTCTACCGCTACTACCGCTCTGGCAGAACCGACCGAGACGAACAGTATTTTACGCTTGGAAAAATCAACTGCTATGACGGGCTGAACAGCTTCGTGTTTGAAATCGACACCAAGTTTTCGACCTATTTTGATTACAAGGTTGCGAAAATCATCGCCAACGAATTAGTCTATAATTATCTGACAACCAAACTAAGCCCCGAACAAAACCCCGATGTCCTGCTACAACAGGAGGATACAAAGGACTTCTTTTGGACACAGACAAAAAATGCCCTTATCGAATTGATTTATGCACTCTACGCCTGCGATGCCATTTCACACGGGAAAATAGGCATTCGCAAAATCAGCATGGTTTTCCAAATCCTGTTCCGTGTCTCCCTTAATGACATACATAACAGCTTCCACCGGATGAAAACCCGTGCAGGCTCACGGACGTTGTTTTTAGACCAACTCAAATACAGCTTAGAGGAATATATGGACAGGGAAGACAACCTATAGTATTTGTGCTCTCTTACAATCAATAAGGACAGCATCACCCGGTGCTGTCCTTTTTTTGCCCATTTGCCTATGTGTGTCTATCGGCAAATCCATTGAATTGGAATCCGACCGATTGACAAAAGGTGTGAAAAGCCCTATAAAACAGCACTTTGCTCCAATTGTAAAAAATGAAAAAAGTGCCTTTTTGATAGACACGTATCGGACGACAGCCTCCGCCAATCACTCCAATTTTGGGGTGTTAGAAATCATTAAAAGTATTGTTATGAACATCGACAGAATGGAATTTATCGCATGGATGGAACGTATCATGGAGCGTTTTGATATCCTGAAAGAGTACGTCCTAAACATCAAGAAAGAACGGCAGAGCATAGACGGCGAGGAATTATTGGACAACCAAGACCTGCTCCTCATGCTGAAAATCAGCCACCGTTCCCTGCAACGATACCGCTCCACGGGCAAGCTGCCGTATTACACCATCAGTGGAAAGCTCTACTACAAACTATCGGATGTGCACCAGTTCATTCGGGAAAGTTTCAAAGCCCCCATAAGGCGTACCAAAGAAAATCCCAGACAAACACCGCCGTCCAAGGACGGGTAAACAGGCTGGGTATCTACACGGATTACTTTCGGAGAATGTAAATTTTAAATAATCAATATCATGAGCGAACAGACAAATGAAAATCCACAGCAATATCCCGAACAGCTTTCGGATGTGCTGTTGGTGATGGATAAGGAGAAAAAGAAAATCCAAGCCGTCACGGGTGTTGACGAAAACGGCAATCTGAAAACCGTTGATGCCACCAAGAAAAACCAAAGCCAATTTATGCGAGTGGACAGAGCCGGAGATTTGTTTACAAATTTCTTCTCCAACTTTTGGCGACAGCTTAAAGACCCGACCCATTTCTCATTTTTCAAAGTACCTGCAAAGGAAGCGGTAGAAACCGCCAAAGAAATGCAGAAACAGGTCGATGCCCCCACCAAAGAGGGCGAGGCTGTTATGGCAAAGCATGAGGTCAAAGAGCCAAAAGAGCAACAACAGGAAACCAAAAAGGATGTGCAAGCGCCACAAGCACCGGAAAAAAGCGAATACCGCTATAAGGCGGAAGATGTGGACTGGAATTATTTAGCGCAATTTGGGATAAACAAAGAGCGGCTTGAAAAAGACGGTCAGTTGGATTTGCTGTTAAAGGGCTATAAGACCAATAAGGTATATCCCACAAGTGTCAATTTCGGTGCGGTTATCATGCGCTCGGATGCAAGGCTCGGTTTCCAAGACGGTGAAGACGGAAAACCTGTACTTATGATGTATGGTGTACGCCACGAACCCAACCTCAAAGCCCCTTTCTTTGGTCACGAGTTTACCAAAGAGGACAGGGAAAACCTGCTCAAAACCGGAAACATGGGGCGTATGGTGGAATTGACCAACCGCAAGACAGGCGAAAAGATACCGTCCATTATCAGTATCGACCACCTAACGAATGAGGTTATCGCATTCCGGCAGGACAGGATAAAAGTACCCGATGAGATTAAGGGCGTAAAGCTAAGCGAGGAACAGAAACAGGATTTGAAAGATGGGAAAGCCATTTATTTAGAGGGGTTGGATTTTAAGAACAGTACGAACAAAAATGCCCATGTGCAGTTCAACGCCGACAAAAAATATACGGAGTTTCTCTTTGGTGATAAAGCCCCCAAACAGACACAGGAAAACGACCCGAAATACTACCGTGGCAAAACGTTCTCCGATGAACAATACAAGCAACTCACCGAGGGCAAGACGATTTACGTTTCGGATTTCAAGGATGGAAAAGGAAACCCGTATAAAGGATATGTCACGCTTAACAAAGAGACGGGAAATTGTGATTTCAGCTTTAAAAACCCCAATGCGTTGAAAAATAAGGCACAGCCTACCGAGGCGCACAAAACACAGGTTGCCGTAAACTCCAACGGGAAAACCAACGAGGCTACCAAGAACATCAACGAGCCTCTGAAACCGGAGCAACAAAAGCCGAAAAATCAAACACAACAGCAACGGCAGAATGAACACAACCGTCCGGCTAAATCCAAAGGGGTAAGGAGATAACACCATTAAAAAAACATTTCTCTTTGGAAATCCCCTCTCACAGAAAACGGAGGGGTTTCTCAAAGAGAAATCTAACATTCAACCATTCAAATGAGATAGTATTATGAAAGCAATCATTGCAGAAAAGCCAAGTGTGGCGAGGGAAATAGCTACCCTATTGGGCGCGACCGAAAAACGGGATGGCTACCTCGCAGGGAACGGCTATAAGGTTACGTGGGCATTGGGGCATTTGGTCGGACTGGCGATGCCCGAAGATTACGGGGTGTCGGGCTTCCAAAGGGAAGCCCTGCCCATATTGCCCGACCCTTTTATCCTTACGGTACGGAAGATAAAAAAGGACAAAAGTTATGTTCCCGATAACGGGGCGTTAAAACAGTTGAAGATTATCGAACAGGTCATCGGTAGATGCGATAGTATTATCGTGGCTACTGATGCCGGACGTGAGGGGGAACTCATCTTTAGGTACATCTATGAATACCTAAAATGCCGTAAACCCTTTGAACGTCTATGGATAAGCTCGCTCACAGAAAAGGCAATTAAACAGGGTTTTGACAACCTAAAAGCCGGAAGCGATTTTGATGGGCTATACAGAGCCGGACAAGGAAGGAGCAAAGCCGATTGGCTTGTGGGCATCAATGCCTCGCAGGCGTTGAGCATTTCGGCAGGGCGTGGCGTTTACTCGCTTGGTAGAGTACAAACACCAACGCTTGCCCTTATCTGTAAGCGGTATTTGGAAAACAAAGACTTTGCCGTCAAGAAATACTTTCAAATCCAGTTGGAACACCGCAAGGAATTTACAGACTTTAAAAGCCTGTCAAAGACCAAATGGGATGACAGAAAACTCGCAGACGATACGCTGAAATCCATTCACCGTATCGGAATAGCAACCGTTACGGCGGTAGAAACCAAAACGGTTTCGGAGCAACCGCCTTTGCTGTTCGACCTTACGGGATTGCAGAAAGAAGCAAACAAAAGGGCTTCCTACACTGCCGAGGAAACATTGAACATTGCCCAAAGCCTGTATGAAAAGAAATTTATCACCTACCCCCGTACAGGGAGCAAGTACATCCCCGAAGATATGTGGTCGGAAATCCCTGCACTGGTAAGAAATTTGGAAGCACGGGCATCCTGTAAAAAAGCGGTCGGAAAAGTGAAATGGGGGCGCTTCAACAAACGCATCGTGAATGACGTAAAGGTCACAGACCACCACGGTCTGCTGATTACCGAAAAAATCCCGTCCGAACTGTCAGCACACGAAAACGTCATATATGATATGATTGCACACCGCCTACTGGAAGCCCTTTCATCTGCCTGCACCAAAGAAATAACCGACATCGGATTGCAGGCTCTGCACTATGACTTCACATTGAAAGGGTGTAAAATCCTCGAAGCCGGCTGGCGTGGCATCAAAGAAAAATTTTTAGATGAGGACAGCGAGCCTGTGCAGGAACTGCCGGAATTAAAGGTCGGCGATGAGCTGAAAATCAAAGGGGCATCCGTACTGGAAAAGAAAACCAAACCGCCCGTGCTTTACACCGAGGCAGGTCTGTTGTCCGCAATGGAAAATGCCGGAAAGGAAATTGACAACGAGGACGAACGGAAAGCCCTAAAAGACATCGGTATCGGTACACCTGCCACAAGAGCCTCTATAATCGAAACGCTTTTTAAGAGGGATTACATTAGGCGTGAAAAGAAATCCCTTATCCCTACCCATAAGGGATTGCAGGTTTATGGGGCAGTAAAGGACAAAAAGATTGCCGATGTAGCCATGACCGCCGAATGGGAAATGGCATTGCAGAAAATCGAAAACAACGAAGTGGACGCAGGTGCTTTTCAGCGTGAAATGGAAGCCTATGCCACTTCCATTACATGGGAACTTTTGGACACGGGCATTGCCGATGAAAAGCAACCCGAACTGAACTGCCCCAAATGCAAGAGCCGTCAGCTATTGATTTGGAACAAGGTTGTAAAATGCCCCGATGAGGCTTGTGGTTGGCTTCAATTCCGTATTGTTTGCGGAGTGCCGTTAAGCGTTGCCGATATAGAAAGTCTTTTGACCAAAGGAAAGACCAACCTTATCAAAGGCATGAAAAGCAATTCGGGCAATAAATTCAATGCCTATATCGTCATGAACGATAAAGCCGAAACCTCCTTTGAGTTTGATAACAGGAAACCAAAAAGGAAATAAATGTTTTGTTTTTTGGACGGCATACAGCGTGAGGGATAGAAGCGACATCCTTTTGCGGTCCTCGCAGATCCGCAAAAGATATAGCGGATAGCCCGACCCGTCTGCATTTTTTCCGATAGCCTGGACATGGTGGCAAAATGCAGACGGTGGCACGCCCAAATCTTACTTTTCGTCCTGCTCGTCCATTTTTTTGATAAGTGTTTCTCGAAGTGCATCAAGGAATTTTGTCGGGTTCATCTTTCGGGTTCTCAATTCCAAATAGGTTTGGTAGAAGTTGCCCAAATTGACATTAAACGCATCTTCAAAGTATTTTGCTATTAGCCTTATATCGGCGTTCCCATTATCAAAGACACCTTGATAATGCAGGGCATAAATCAGTTCTATCATTGCCACTTTGCTACCTGTCCAGTTCAGCTTCTTAATGGCTTTTGTTTTACCCTTTTTTTCTTTGTTGTACAACTGGTCTTCAATGTAGACCTGTATCAAATCGTTTGCAATAATCTCGGCGACCTTGTAATTATGGGAAGTAGTAAAGTTACGGTCTGATTGAAAATAATAGGTGTCCAAACACAGCTTAATATCATGCTTGTTTCTAACAAACAACTTTTCGTCCAAATAGGAATTGTTAGTGCGGTAGTATTTGTAAAAATCGAGATTATTGTCAAAGTGCATTTTGAGTTTTCGCAACTCGCTATTGAGGTATTTCCTTATGGGTTTCTCCCCATAAGGTTTCCTTGTTTCGATTTTATATATGGTATTGTAATAAATGAGTTTTGCAACAATCGTGGGCTTTTGATATTTGAAAAAGCGAATTTCCTCATTTACATTTTTGAACGCTGTCTTTAACACATATTCCTTTAATTCGGATAGACATTCCACAACAAGATGGATAACGACTTCTGTCCGTTTTAAAGGGCAATCGACTTCAATCTCCAATTCGTTGATTTCCGTTTCCAGTTTTTGTAATATTTCATCGTAGAATTTATCCATCCCGTTATCTTGAATACACCTATCTCAAAGTTTAAATCGTCTTTTTTTAGTAGGCTGACCCTTTGATAAAGATTGGATATTGAATAGTTTGCTTAAATATTCGCTTCCCAACGGAGATATTTCATAGCCAATATTATGACTTATCGTTAAGCCCAAATTTTTCAGTTTTCGGATATTCAGCTTCAGCCACTCTTTTTCAAAACCTGTCAATTCTGCAACACCTATGGCGTGCAGATTGGGATTATTCTTTATGGTGAGCAAGACTTTTTGAGTCCAATACCCCTGCTTACTGTAACGGTCTAAACGCTCTAACCTATCTTTCAAGTCCTCGAATTGCTGTTCAGACAATCCTGTTTGTTCCCTCAATTTAATTCGTGGGTCTTCGGCATGATAACGAACGGATATTTTAAAAATCGTTCCTGTGCTGTTGTGGTTAAATGATTTTAGCAACTGCTTTTTGTCCACAAAACCTGCCTGTACTGCATCTTTGTCGGTTATATCATTTTCGTTTACAGCTTCAATCTTGCCGATTTCGAGCAAGCCAACAGACGTATGCAAAAGGCTTCCGCTTTTAACGGAAACCTTTTGCCACTTGCGAAATGCCATAGTGATTTCTCCCGATTTAATACCTTGCAGGTGTGCTCCCCTAAATAGCATAATTATAATTCTTTTACATACTCGTTCAAATCAAGTGACTTTCTACCAAGCAATTTTTCAAGTGTACTGTCCACATGGGAAAATTCGCCTACCTTAATCCCGTTCGCCATACTAACCAATAAATCCACGACCTCGACAGGCATTTGATAGCTAATCAGTTCTTCTCTGAAAACTTCATCTGAAATATCTGCATGGTTTATGATTATACTTTTTTCTGTACTTATCACCCGTGCCAATTCATCAAAAGAATATGCTGTGTTACCTGTTATTTCATGGGTCTGATTTCCATGTGTATTTCCCGTTAATACGTTTGCAATGGCTTCTGCTATGTCTACCCGTGATACAAAACTTACTTTTCCGCTTCCCGATGGATAACGGATTTCGTTCGTTTGTAAGGCGTTTCCAATCAGTTCTGGTATGGCTTCCATATACATACTATTTCTGAAAAACGTGTACGGGATGTTTGACTTCCTTATGAGTTCTTCCGTATAGTATTGCGTTTGTGTTCCTTGAAAAACGGTGTTCGGTCGGGCTTGCACCATACTGGTATAAACAATATGTTTTACGTTGTTTTCCACGATTGCATTTACAACATTCCTTTCCTGCTGTTTGGCTGTTTCTATATCCACTCCGATAGTAGATATTTGCAATACCGTTTCCACACCTTTAAAAACTTGTTTAAGTGTATTGTAATCGTTGTAATCCGCTTGTCTAACAGTTACGCCCTTTTCCTTGAATTCATTTATCTTTTCGGGGTTTCTGACAATGGCAACAATATCGGTTGGTGCGACTTTCTGTAACAAAAATCGAATGGTCGCTTTGCCTAAATTGCCGTTTGCTCCTGTAATGGCTATCATAACTTTACTTTTCCTTTTAGGCTTCCAATGCAAACAAAGCAACCCGATTACCCTCGCTATCCAAAATGTGGGCAATAAAGCCCGATTTTATCGGCATTGTTTCCAATACAATTTTACCGTTGTTTGCTTTCACTCTTTCAAGGGCAGGGCTTAATTTTTTACCTGCATTAAAATATAGAATTGCGGACTGATTGGGTTAATTGCCTTGATTTTGCACCAATGAGCCGGAGACATTGCTCCCGTCAAATGGAAAAGTCAAGGATTTAAAACCCTCAATTTCCATTTGTGTCAATGAGATTTCAAATACATTCTCATAGAATTTTTTTGCTCTGTCAAAATTGTTGACAGGCAGTTCAAACCAAGTAATTACGTTGTTCATCATTTTTAATTTTTGTGATGGAACAAAATTATCTTGACTTGAAATTTCAAAATTGGATAAAACCGACAGGGGTTATATTTTCCATTCGGGAAAGTTCTCTACGTGTTCATTGGTCTGCTGAATAAACTGTTTGGGGTTCATTCCTGTAAATGCCTTGAACTCTCTAATGTAGTGTGATTGGTCGAAATAATCGTTTTGGTAGGCTAAGTCCGTAAGGTTGTGGAAATCATTTTGACGTAATGCGTGTAAACCCGATTGAAAACGGACAATCCTTGAAAATGCCTTTGGGGATATTCCGACATATTGTTTTACCAATCTTTCCAAAGAACGCTCGGACAAATTCATTTCCGTTTGAATGTCTTTCAGTGTCTTTCCATTTTGCAAAAGCATAGTCGCAAAATCTGCTTTCTTGGCATGATGTTCCACCTGCTGTATGCGTTTCAGAAAAAAGCGTGAGATAATTTCAATTTTATCATGTGCCGAAGTCGCATTGACAAGTTGCTCAAGAATGGGGTCGGTGGTAAGGCAGTCTATTGAAATGTGTTGAATGGTCAGCTCAAATGCATCAATATTGAAAATGGTTTTTAGTACTGTTGGTTGCAGATACACACCAATATTCCTAAAATTTCCTATTGCTTTCTGTTCGCTATGATAAGTTGTTTGCCCATACAAAAACATTTGCGGTAAGACCTGTTGTTTGTTATCCAGAAAGAGGTTTACTTCTTCTTGAAATATAAGCCCCGATAACCCGTCTGGTATAATTTTGAAAGTTTTATCGCCAAAATCTTCCAATATCCAAAAGTACCGGATGTAGCCCTGCAAAGGCTTTATTGGAATAATTTTTTGATAATACATTATGTACCTTTTTTTAGACTATCAAAATAAGAATTTTTTATAAGCAAGTCAAATGCTGTAAATCGGGGTCACTTTTCATCCTGCTCATCCATTCTCCGCATAAGTTCTTCCCGAAGCGCATCAAGGAATTTAGTACGGTTCATCTTTCGGTTTCTCAACTCCAAATAAGTCTGATAAAAATTGCCCAAATCAATATCAAATGTGCTTTCAAAATATTGGGCTACTTCCCTTATATCATTGTTCCCGTTGTCAAACACGTTTTGATAATGCAGGGCATAAATCAGTTCTATCAATGCTACTTTGCTACCTGTCCATTTCAGCTTCTTTTGGGCTTTCGATTTATTTTTTTGAATTTGTTATATAACTGGTCTTCGATGTAGACCTGTATCAAATCATTTGCTATTATCTTGGCGACCTTATAATCATGCGAAGTGGAAAAGGACGGGTCAGACTGGAAATAATAAGTGTCCAACCACAACTTTATATCGTGGTTGCCTCTTAAAAACATTTTCTCGTCAAGGAACGAGTTATTGCTACGGTAATACTTGTAAAAATCGAGGTTATTGTCAAAGAACCTTTTTAGCTTTTTCAGTTCTTTGTTGAGGTACTTTCTTATGCGCTTTGCTCCGTAGGGCTTTTTTGTCTCGATTTTATAAATGGCATTGTAGTAAATGAGTTTCGCTACAATGGCGGGTTTCTGATATTTGAAAAAGCGGATTTCTTCGTCTGTGTTCTTAAATCCTTTTTTTGAGACATATTTCTTTACAACGGACAGACTTTCTACAATTAGGTGTACGACTGCTTCTATCTGCTGTACAGAACAATCGGTGTCAATCTCCAATTCGTTGATTGTCGTTTCTAACCTATGTAATGTTTCGTTGTAAAATTTATTCATTCGATTATTTTGAAATGTTTAAGCATACTATGAACATTAAATTATCACCTATTATTTTTCTTTCATCGTTTGATATTCATTTATAATTATAAAATGTCCGTACCTATCTCATCAAAAACATCTTCCCTTATCTGCCTATTTGAATGATGATGCTCGTGTCTGTGCTGATGTTGAGGAACTTCGCCTGAATAATGCTGATAAATATGATGGGCAACAATAAAAATTATCAATATCAATATTGCAGAAAGGAAAAATTTTGATATCCAGTTAATAATATTGGATAACTAATTTTTTATAGGTTTTTCCTTTCTGAAAATATGCCGATTGGGGGATATATTTCTAATTACGTATTTTCCGTTTCTTTTTCAAAACTCATAAATTGAAGTCCTTTAAAATTTCATCCGCTGTATTCGTACAGCGTTTAGGATAGCCAATAATGCTACACCCACATCAGCAAAAACAGCTTCCCACATTGTAGCCAATCCACCTGCACCAAGCACTAATACAATACCTTTTACAACAAATGCCAATGTGATATTTTGCCAAACTATTTTCTTTGTCTGTTTCCCGATGTTGATTGCCACAGGAATTTTACTTGGCTTATCGTCTTGTATGACCACATCCGCCGTTTCAATAGTGGCATCGCTCCCCAAACCGCCCATTGCAATACCTACGTCGCTCAATGCCACAACGGGAGCATCGTTCACGCCGTCGCCGACGAAAGCAACACTTTCGCCTTTGGCTTTGATTTCTTTAACCCTGTTCACTTTATCTTCGGGCAATAAATCCCCGAAAGCATTATCTATGCCCAACTGTTCTGCTACATATTTTACCACTGTACTTTTATCTCCGCTAAGCATAGTTGCTTTAACATTGAGCTTATGCAATAAGGTTATGGTTTTCTGTGCATCTTCTTTAATGCTGTCGGCAATCGTGATGTAACCGACAAATCTGTTATCGTAAGCAACGGCGATAGTAGTATAAACGATGCTGTTCGGGTCTAAGTCATATTGTATTCCGAACTTGTTCATCAGCTTGAAATTCCCTACCAATAAATCCTTGCCATTTACGGTTGATTTCAGTCCGTGTCCTGCGATTTCCTCCGTATTTTCCAAGCGGATTGTATTATCCGGTTTGCCGACGTACTCGTGAATAGCGGTTGCTACGGGGTGGGTACTGTGGCTTTCCAAAACATTGACCAATTGCAGGATTTCGTCTTGATTGAATGCTTTGTCAAATACCACTTCCTGAACCTTGAAAACGCCCTCTGTCATTGTACCGGTTTTATCCATTACCACATTTTGCATATTGGAAAGGGCATCTAAAAAGTTGCTTCCTTTAAACAGTATTCCGTTTCTGCTCGCTGCTCCAATGCCCCCGAAATAACCCAATGGAATACTTATCACTAAGGCACAAGGACAAGAAATAACTAAGAATACCAAAGCTCTGTATAACCAATCCTTAAATTCATAATCAGCTACGAAAAAGTAAGGCACTAAACAAATGGCTATGGCTAAAAACACGACAATAGGCGTGTATATTTTTGCAAACTTGCGGATAAATAATTCCGTTGGTGCTTTCTGCGAAGTGGCATTTTGTACCAATTCCAAAATTTTACTCAACTTGCTATCCGTATATGCGGTTGTGACCTGCACCTGTGCAACGGTATTAAGGTTTATCATACCTGCCAAAACTGTTTCGCCTTTGGCTTTGGTGTCAGGTTTGCTTTCGCCTGTGAGTGCTGCGGTGTTGAACGATGCCGTTTCAGACAATAATTCTCCGTCCAAACCTAATTTTTCTCCCGGTTTCAATTGTATGATTTCGCCGATGTCTACAGTTTCAGCCTTTACGGTTTCCGGCTGATTGTTTCTTAAAACCGTTACCTCATCAGGTCTTTGGTCAAGCAATGATTTGATGTTTGCTTTTGCCCTCGAAATAGCCATTGTCTGAAAAACTTCTCCAACAGCATAGAATAACATCACGGCAACACCCTCTGGGTATTCGCCAATGGTAAATGCCCCGATAGTGGCAATGCCCATTAAAAAGAACTCTGAAAAGATTTCCCCTTTTCTGATGCTTTTCACGGCATCTGTCAATACGGGAAACCCAACGGGAGCATACGCAACTATATACCAGATAATCCTTACCCAACCCGTAAACCATTGCTGTGGAAGCCAATTATCAAATGCTATGGCAACAAGCAACAATATCAATGATATTATACTCGGCAAAAATAGTTGAATTGGACTACTATCACTATGGCTGTGGTCGTGTCCGTCATCATCGCTGTGGTCGTGTTGATGCTTTTCATTTACCAGCTCTTTTGCACCGGCTCGGGTGTAAATTTTTTCTTCCTGTGTGCAACAAGTCATTTTGCCTTGTGCATCATAAGTATGCTTGTGATTTTTGTCTGTATTTATCATAGCCTTTAATTTTTTAGGTTCGTTACACTTTTATTTCTTATTCTTTCCACGTTATTATTCATTATATGCCTCACGATATGCTGAAAAGCAAATCGCTTAAACGCATTTAGCTTTTGCTGATGCTTAGAATAAAATTCATCGGGTGTATCAAAAACGCCAAAGTCCTGATTGATGCCTTTATCCTGAATAAACGTATTGTTGAGGTTCCATTCAATCGGCGGGTTCTCAAAATTATCGGTATAAACCCCGAAACCACAGAAAGTGGTTTTGCAATCGCTGTTTTCTTTCTGTAATTTGGTTAAGTATGATTTATCTAAAATCACACCCTCTAAAAAATACCACTGCTCATTTACCCATACTTCTATCCAGCTATGTAAGATGTTTTGAGGCGAAAGTTTATACCAAATACCTGTAATAGCTCCTTTTTGCAAGGCTTTGTCAATGGTAAAGCCGTGAATACGGTTAGGTATTGCCGTTGCTCTTAATAACGCCATTAGCAAAGTTGCTTTGGTATTGCACTGTCCGTAACCGTCTTTCAGAATTTCTGATGCAGGTATATCGTCCGAAACATTGTAGCCAAATTTTATTTCATCCCTGAAAAATTGTAAATGGCTTTAACTCTTGAAACAGTGTCCAAATCTTTCCACCCTCTTTGTTCCAATAGCTCTTGTATAGAAACGTTTGAGTAGTCAAGGATTTTTGTTTCTTTAAGATAGTTGTCCATAACACATTTATATTTATAACAAAGGTACACAGGGAGAGCCTGCAATGCTATTGCAAACTCTCCTTTAAACAGTTCTCACAAATACCTTTACCAAATAATTTTATTTCGTCAATACGGTAATTTTGACTTCCATTCTGCGGTATTATAAAATCCTCCTTACAGGTTGTCTGTTTACAGATTTTACAATAGAAATGTAAGTGCCAATCCTTGTGCGTTTCTTCATCACACCCATCGTGGCACAAAATATACTTAACCGTAGTGTTCTCCTGAATACTGTGTACAATGCCTTTTCCCTCAAAAGTTTTCAAAGTCCTGTAAATCGTAACCCTGTCTGCTTTATAAAAATGGCTTTCGATTTCAGATAAGGACATCGCTGTCTGCTGTTGCTCCAAGAAATCATACACCAATATCCGCATACTGGTCGGATTGGTGTTCTTTGACAACAGCTTTTGTTCAATGTTCTTTTTCATTATCCAATGTTTTTAGTGAGCGTGGGCGTGTTCTCCCGAATCATCCATTTTTGCATTCACAAAAAATGCACCTTTTACCACGATATGCGTTCCGTGAGGAATTTCGCTTACAGGTGTAATTGCCGTATAGCCTAATTCAGAAGCACCTTTAACGACTTCCACTCTTACAAATCGAGTTCCCTTTTCAGAACCGTGGTCGTGAGCGTCCTCTTCATCGTGGTCGTGAGCTTCTCCCTCTTTATGCTCGTGGGGTTCTTCTTCCTGCTCCTTGACCAAAAAGATGTAATATTTCCCGTCAGCATTGACAATAGCATCGTTGGGTACAGCCGTACTTAGCACATCATCTAAACTTACCATTCCGGTTATATTCATTCCGTCAATCAACCCTGTTTTATCTCCCGTAATTCTACTGTGAACAGCAATGGTTTTACCCTCTCCGCTGAAAGACGAACCGATGCTGTACACTTCGGCAGAATAGGTCTTATTGGGATTGTTGGTTACGACAAAATCTATTTTCTGACCTATTTTGATTAAAGGAATGTCCTTTTCATAAACCTGTAAATCCAAGTGTAGGGCTGTGTTTTCTATTATTTCAGCAATAGGCGAAGACACATCTACATAACTTCCAATTTTGGCAAAAACGTCACTTATCGTACCGCTTATCGGACTTGTAACGACCAATGACGATTTAAGGCTCGCATTTGACAAGGAAGCCGGATTAATCCCCATCATTTGTATTTGTTGTTGTAACGATGCTTTTCGTGTTCTCAACGTGTTTAGTTCAGTAGTGGCACTTTGTAGGTTTTTCTTTGCTCCGACATTTCCCTCGTTCAGCTCTCTTTGTCTTACAAGTTCCTGTTCGGCAAATTCTATCCGGCTATTGATGCTCAGGTATTCTTCCTGCAACTGTATGAATTGCGGATTGGAAATAGTAGCGATGACCTGACCTTTCCTTACGAAGTCGCCTATCTCCACATTGAGGGATTTGATAACACCACCAAACAACGAGGTTGCATTCGCCTTGTTGCTGTTGGGAACTCTTAATGCTCCGTTGGCTTTCAATGTTTTGGATAATTGCTTCTGTTCAATTGAACCGATTTCAACACCTACGGCTTTCATCTGCTCATCGGTCAGCACGGCAACATTTTCTTCTTCGTGTTCGTCCGTTGTTGCTGCTTCTGTACCGTGATTATGTCCGTCGCCCTCCGTATGTTTATTTGTACAAGCGTTCAAAGCAAAGATTGCTACGAGGACAAAAACGCTGAAAACTATATTATTTATGATACGTTTCATATGTATATATTTTGATTTTTAATGGACATATGGAATACTCATGTATATTTATTTTTTCGGAAACATGAGTATTTCATATCTTGTATTATTTGCTGATTAATGAATGGATAAGCGTTACAGCCTCATTGATTTGCTGTATGCAATTTAAATAATTAAGCTGAATGTCTGCTGTTGTCTGCAAGGCAAATAGGTACTCCACATAAGAAATATCTCCGGTACTGTAGCCCAGTTTTGCGGCATTGATAATTTCATTAGCATTCGGAAGTGCCTGCTCCTTGAAATAGGTAAACTGCGCTACATACTGTTCGTATTGTTTCAAGGCGTTTGCCAATTCCGTTTTAAGCTGTTGTTCCTGCCATTGAGCATTTAATTCCAATGATTGTTTCTGATAATCAAGCGAGCGAATTTTTGCTTTGGTGGTTGTAAAAATTGGGATTGTAATACCCACATCAACAAAACTAAACCGCTGTCCTCTGCCATAAAATTGCTCTACACCATTTTTACTGTGCATTCCTATCAGCGATATGTTATTATAACCGAATGTAAAATCAGGCAGGCTGTTTGCCCGTTCCAATTTCTTGTTTTGTTCGGCGATTTTCGCCTCTTGATACAATAGCTGGATGCTCGGATGATTTGCAACAGCCGAACTGTCAATGAAAGAACTTAACAGCAATGGTGTATAATCCGGTTGAGGTTCTATTAAGAAGTCTTCCTGTGTCTGCATCAGATTTTTAAGGCTTTGATAGGCATTCTGCCTTAAAACCTCGTTCTGTTGATACAAAAGACTTATTTCCCCTTTCTTGGTAGTTGCCGTATTAACGTCCAATTTGCCTATATCTCCGGTTTTGTACCGCAGTTCTGCCACACGAATAAAGTCTGCATAAATACTATCCAAATACTTCAATACCGAAGCATTATGCTCCAAATATTCCAACTGATAATAATAGGTTCTTACCTGCTTTTTCAGTTCGTTTTCTGTAAGTGCCTTTGCCCACTGCTGACCTTTGACCTGCTCTTTGACAAGGTTTTTCTTTGCTCCAAAGAGTGTCGGAAAGGGTATGGTCTGTGAAACTTGGAAGCCGTCATTGTACTCAAATCCATCCGTATTTCCATATTGGAAATTTACATCGGTCTTCGGCAATTCAAATGCCGTCTTGCTGAGACTTTGGGCAGCTTGAATATCCAAATTTTTGGAACGGAGCTGCGGGTTGTTCTCCACTGCTACTTCAATAGCTCTATCTACACTTATGGGAGTTTGTGCCTTACTGTTTTGAGAAAAGCCTAAGAACGCAAACAGCAACAATACAGGTGTTATGGCTTTCATTTTATTGTTTTTTGGAGGCTTATGACTTCTCATAAATACGAGGTACAGCAATGGCAGTACGAACAATGTCAATGCCGTTGCTGAAATCAGTCCACCGATAACGACCGTTGCCAATGGTTTCTGTACTTCTGCACCCGCACTTGTACTCAACGCCATTGGTAAAAAACCTAAACTTGCCACCGATGCCGTCATCAATACAGGTCTAAGCCTTGTTTTAGCTCCCTCGATAATTCTCGGGATAATCTCGTTCCAACCCTCTTTTTCCAGTCTATTGAACGTGGCAATCAGTACAATCCCGTTCAGAACAGCAACACCAAACAGGGCGATAAATCCGACACCTGCCGATATACTAAATGGCATATCCCGCAATAATAGGGCAAATACACCTCCAATAGCACTCATCGGGATAGCTGTATAGACCAAAATGGCTTCCTTGAACGAATGGAATGTGAAGTACAATAGGATAAAAATCAAAAGCAGGGCGATAGGTACTGCTATGAGCAATCTGTCGGTAGCTTTTTGGAGGTTCTCAAACTGACCGCCATAAGTAAAATAATAACCTGTTGGTAGCTTAACCTGTTCAGCCAATTTATCCTGAATTTCATTGACAACACTGGCTACATCACGTCCCTGCACATTGAAGCCAACATATATCCTGCGTTTACCGTCTTCACGGCTGATTTGTGCGGGTCCTAATTTGTAATCAATGTTTGCAACCTGAGAAAGCGGTATTTGGTCGCCGTTTGGTAGTGGGATAAACAAATTGTTCACATCCTCAATGGAACTGCGGTGGGCTTCATCAAGCCGTACCACCAAATCAAACCTTCGTTCGTTTTCATAAATCACACCTGCTGATTTACCTGCAAACGCCGTGCTGACAATATCGTTTATCTCCTGTACATTCAAACCGTAATTGGCTATTCGTGTACGGTCGTATTCGATATTGATTTGGGGAAGACCTGCTACCCGTTCTACCTGCGGAGCAGTCGCACCTTCTACTGTTTGAATAATGGCATTCGCTTTATTGGCATAAACCAACAAACTGTCGAGGTCTTCTCCGAATATCTTAACGGCTACATCCTGCCTGATACCTGTCATCAGTTCATTGAACCGCATCTGTATCGGCTGGTTGGCTTCAAAGAATACACCCGGAATGACTTCGAGTTTCTCCATCATTTCATTGGAAAGCTCGTCATACGATTTCTTTGTTTTCCATTCGTCCTGTGGTTTCAGGATAATCATCAGGTCGGTCGCTTCGGGAGGCATCGGGTCGGTCGGTACTTCGGCAGCCCCCGTTTTTCCTACAACCATTTTCACTTCGTCAAACTCTTTGATTATCTTAGATGCCTGCATAGAGGTTTCCAGACTTTGGCTTAACGATGTTCCTTGCGGCAGGATACAATGGAAAGCAAAATCGCCCTCGCCCAATTTTGGCAGAAACTCTCCACCCATTCGTGAAAAAAGGAATATGCTGATTGTAAAAAGACCAACGGCAACCGCTATCACAACATATTTTATCCGAATGGCTTTTTCTAACAAAGGCTTATAAATCCCTTGCAGATAGTCCATCATTTTGTCTGAAAAATTCCTTTTGGTAATCGGTTTTTTAGACAGACACAAGGCACTCATCATTGGGATATAGGTAAAGGACAAAATCAAAGCTCCCAAAATGGCAAAACTTACGGTCTGTGCCATCGGCGTAAACATTTTACCCTCTATACCTACCAAAGTAAGGATAGGGATATACACGATAAGGATAATGATTTCTCCAAATGCTGCACTAGTACGGATTTTTCTTGCAGATTCATACACCTCCTCGTCCATTTCTGCCTGCGTAAGTTTTTGTGTGGATTTCCGTAAGCCCAAGTGGTGCATTGTCGCCTCAACGACAATCAGGGAACCGTCCACTATCAACCCGAAATCAATAGCCCCCATACTCATCAAATTGGCACTCACGCCAAATAGCCGCATCATTCCCAATGCAAAAAGCATCGATAACGGTATGGCTGATGCTACGATTAAACCTGCCCTGAAATTCCCTAAGAAGATAATTAATACAAATATTACGATTAAAGCTCCTTCAATAAGGTTTTTTTCGACAGTACTTATGGCTCTATCTACCAAATCCATTCTATCCAAATAGGGTTCTATGACCACATCATCAGGTAGAGATTGTTGGATAACCGGTATTTTTTCTTTGATGTTTTTTACGACAGTGGCAGTGTTTTCTCCCTTGAGCATCATCACAATACCTCCCACAGCATCTACCTCGCCGTTATAGGTCATTGCTCCGTATCGGGTAGCGTGACCAAATTGTACTTTTGCTACATCTTTGATGAATACCGGAACACTTCCCGTATTTTTAACGACAATATTCCCGACATCTTCCAATGAAGTGACCAGACCAATTCCCCGAATGAAGTATGCATTGGGTTTCTTGTCTATATAAGCACCTCCCGTATTCTGGTTATTGGTTTCCAGTGCGGTAAAAATATCGGAGATACTGACGCCCATTGCCTTGATGCGGTTAGGGTCGATAGAAACTTCGTATTGTTTAAGCAGCCCTCCGAAACTATTGACTTCTGCAATTCCCGGAGTACCGTAAAGTTGTCTGGCAACAATCCAGTCCTGCATTGTACGCAAATCCATTGCGGAATATTTATCTTCACTTCCTTTTTTGGGGTGGAGAATATATTGGTACACTTCGCCAAGACCTGTACTGACAGGAGCAAGTTCAGGCGTTCCAATGCCCTCCGGTATCTGTTCTCCCGCTTCTTTCAGTTTTTCGCTTACTAATTGTCTTGCAAAGTAAATATCTACATTGTCTTGAAATACAACGGTTACAACGGAAAGTCCAAACCTCGAAATACTTCTTATTTCTTCCACTTTTGGAAGATTGACGATGCTTTGCTCAACGGGAAAAGTAACCAATTGTTCTACTTCCTGTCCTGCCAATGTAGGGCAGAGTGTAATAATCTGAACCTGATTATTGGTAATATCAGGCTGGGCATCAATGGGGATTTTGGTGGCACTCCATACCCCCCATATGATGAGTAATAAGGTCATTAATCCTATAATGAACTTATTCTTTATAGAGAATTTTATAATATTATTTAACACTTTTTGTGATGATTAATGATGAATAATTAATGATAAATTGCAATGACTATAAATTCGGGAATTACGTAGTATGACCCAAAACATTTAGCTTAATGCTGTACGCAAAAGCTATAATCATTAAAACATTAAAAATTATGCATTAATCTTCGGCGGTTGCCAAATTTTCCCGAAGTAGTGGGGTATAAAGATAGATTTGTAATATATTTCAGGCTTAGACAGTTCAAAAGTCTTCGCCTTAACTAAGTTATATACATTCCATTGAAGCACTATGCCCGACACCATCCCACAACAACCGCATAAACAAAACGGGCTACACATATCAGTTGTTTCCTGATGTTCATGGCTTGCTTTATGAGCTAATTCTTCTGAATGGATATGGTTTTGAAAACTCTCCTTTTCATACATATCGGTACACGGCATTAAAAATACCGCCATCATATAAATTGCCAATATGGAGAAAAAGAATTTCATATTCTTTTGCAAAGTTAGTAAAAAAGTAATGCAATGGCATTGCATTGTTTGAATAATTACAATTTTATCAGTATCGTTTTCATTCCGAATATTTGTTTTATAAACTGTTCAGAAAAATTATTGGCGACACTCCATCTAAATTCAAGAAGAAGTACCTCCAACATTCTTAGTCTTTACGTAATGCTTTTATTGTTCTTTTTGTATCAAATGCTGTAAATCGAAGTCATTCTTAATCCGCTCCATTTCACTTTCTACAATATGCACAACGTCCGCTTTGACCTACCTGTAATTGGCTTCGATTACCTGTTTCATATTGTCATTGCCGTTTTCATCGGTAAAAGATAATAATGGGATAACTTTTATAGTGCTTAAAAATAATTGAATTTAAGTAACTGTTGAAATCAAAACCACTAAGACCAAGATGTTAATCCTAGTCTTTGATGGTCAAAAAAAGCTATTGTTGTCTTCCATGCCTTTTGCGTTTCTTCTTTTTCTTCATACGGGTAGCACATTCCTGTTCCTCGCTGTCTTCGCCCTGTGCCTCCGGCAATACCCCACCCAATCCGTCTATCCATAAATCATCGGTCAGCTGCTATTGTCTTTAACCTTATGGTGCATGCAGTCCAGAAACACAAAGGGATATACTGATTCAAGCGGACGGTTTCGCCATTCGTTGAGAGCCGGAATGACCTTGTCTGTAATATTAGAGATCTCCTTAGAAGATATACCCATGGCATACATCTCCTTCACGTAGTCCGAAATATCCCGTGTACTCATGCCTCTGGCATACATGGAGGCAACATTGCCCTCCAGTTCTTCTGTATGATCAGTTGACGTCTAGGGACTATCTTAGGCTCAAAAGTGCCATTTCGGTCACGACCGCTCTCCAGTTCGTAATGTCCGGCATGAAGGCTCCGTGCCGTCTTTTTTGTCTTCCAGTTTTTACGGTTAATCTCTCCCGAAGCTTTACTTTCCTGTAGATGGTGATTCAGTTCTCCTTCCAACATGCTTTCCAGAAGGTGTGTACCGCCCATCTTCTGGCCGTCGTAAAGGCCTTTCATCGCTTCTTGTTTGAAGCGCTCAAAATCAAAATCCTCTTTTCCATTTGCTGTGTCTAATATAAAAATTCTTTATCTGACACAGTTTACTTTACATCCTCACATGGGGGGTAAAATGCAGACGGTGGCACGCCCAAACCCTAATTTTCGTCCTGCTCGTCCATTCTCCGTATAAGTTCCTCCCGAAGTGCATCAAGGAATTTTGTACGGTTCATCTTCCGGTTTCTCAATTCCAAATAGGTCTGATAGAAATTGCCCAAGTTAATTCCAAATGTACTTTCAAAATATTGGGCTACTTCTCGTATATCGTTGTTCCCGTTGTCAAACACATTTTGGTAATGCAGGGCATAAATCAGTTCTATCAAGGCTACTTTGCTACCTGTCCATTTCAGCTTTCTCGGGGCTTTCGATTTGTCTTTTTGGAATTTGTTATATAACAGGTCTTCGATGTAGACCTGTATCAAATCGTTTGCTATTATCTTAGCGACCTTGTAATCATGTGAAGTGGAAAAAGTATGGTCGGACTGAAAATAGTAGGTATCTAAACATAGCTTAATATCATGTTTGTCCCGTATAAAGAGCTTCTCGTCAAGAAATGAGCTATTGTTGCGATAATATTTATAAAATTCAAGATTGTTGTCAAAGAACCTTTTTAGTTTTTTTAATTCTTTTTTGAGATACTTCCTTATTGGCTTCGCCCCGTATGGCTTTCTCGTCTCAATCTTATAGATGGCATTGTGATAAATGAGTTTAGCAACTATGATGGGTTTCTGATATTTAAAAAAACGGATTTCTTCTTCAGCATTCTTAAAACCTCTTTTTAAGACATGTTTTTTTGTGTCCGATAAGCACTTAACTATAATGTTTATAACTGTTTCAATCCGTTGTATCGAGCAATCTACCTCAACTTCTAATTCACTGATTGTCGTTTCCAGCTTATACAGGGTTTCCTTATAAAATTTATCCATCCGATTAACTCTAATTTGATAGGTTTGTAAAAAGACATAAAATGTTTAGTATTTTAAGCTTCATTCCCATTATTGATTAAACCTCGGCATATTAGCTGTGGCTGTAATGAGGCGGAATGTGAAAGTATTCCGCCCAAGTTGATGTTATTTAGTCCACCATCCAATTAAAAGGGAACAGCATTTGAAAAGTTTAAAGGCTTATTTTGCTAATTTTAAAATCCTATATGCCCCTCTTGCCACAATTACAAATACAATTGCTCCGATAATCAAATCGGGGTAGCTTGAATTAAGCCAATGAACCAAAAGACCTGCAACGATAACGCCTGAATTGATAATAACATCGTTCGATGTGAAAATCATACTTGCTTGCATGTGGGCTTCTTTACTTTTGTTCTTTTGTAAAAGGTAAAGACAAAGTACGTTTGCCATTAGTGCCAAAACGGAAACGATAATCATCGTTTGAAAATCGGGCATTTTTTCAAACCCCAAAAACCGCCTAACGACTTCCACAAAACCGATAACAGCTAACAGGATTTGGAAGTACCCTGCAAATTTGGCTATGTTGTTTTTTCTTGCAATCGTGCCTCCAACGGCAAACAAAGCCAATGCGTAAACGATGCTATCTGCAAGCATATCCAAGCTATCCGCTACCAATCCCATTGAGTTGGAAAAAATACCGAATAACATTTCTAACCCAAAGAAAACGAAATTGATAATCAATACCGTCCAAAGTAGTTTCCGTTGGACATTGCTTGTATCTGTTTCCACAACTCCGTCAGTTTCTTCGGTTGAAATCAACGTTGTATTTAGGTTCAAAGTTTCCAAAGCCGATAAAATCGGCTCGGGGTTTCCACTATGATAAACATTCAATTCCCTATTGGGAATATCAAATTCCAATGACTTTACCGTATCAAAATCCTGCAATTTCATACGGATTAATTGCTCCTCACTGGGGCAATCCATTTTGGTAATATTGAATATGGTTTTGTTCATATTTTAAAGTTTAAATTTTATTCCACCATTAATTACAAATCCGTCCAACGGTGCATAGATGTCTCTAAAAACAGGGTTGGTTATTGTGCCTGTATAGATGTTGTCAAAACGTGTCTGCCTTGTATCAAGGAAGTTTTCAAAGTTGATATACAAAGAGAACCGTTCCCAAATCTTTTCAGCCATAAAGCCACACATCCAATAGTCCTTTCCAGTTGTACCGTCATTCAACTTTTGAGGGCTGAAATAATAGGCTTCCAAACCAATCTTCCATTTATCCTCTATTTCGTACATCAGTACGGAATTAACACGGTGTTTTGGGGTCAATGGATTTTCGGTACTTGTTCCGTCTTCCAGCAATCGGGTATCGGTAAATGTGTAGCCCAAAAACAGTTTCAAATCATCATAGCCGATTTTCACATTGGTTTCTGTTCCCTTGGTATGGATGTAACCCGATGAATTGATAAACTGATAAGTATTTGTTGCCATATTTTGAAGCAACAATGGATTGTCTAAATAGGTGTAAAAGAATAAATGGTTGATGCTGAACGTCCAGTCATCGCCCATATTCGTGCGGTAATTGATGTCTGCATTTGCACCGTAGCTCTTTTCTAATTTATTGGTATTATCATCAATAGGCATAACGTTTTGATATTGTATGCGTTCGCTTTCTTCGGTAAAAATGGTTGGTGTTTTATACCCAAATCCACCCCCGATGCGTGAAGTCAATCCGTTTGCAATATGGAACAATGCCGATACTCTTGGTAGAAAAACAGCCCCGTAATCCACCACGTAATCCGTTCTTAAACCTGTTTCCAATTGAAACCAGTCCGTAGCCCTAAAAGAATTTTGAACGAAAGCCCCGAATGTCGTTTGATTGTAATTCCTTAACGGAAATGAGGTAATTTGTTTTTCTTTGAAGTTATCCGTCCAAATATTAAAACCTGTTATCCATTCCGACTTTTCTTTGCTGTGGGTATAGCTCGCTTCCGTGAAAGTGGCTGTTTGCGTTCCATCAAACTCGTAGTTAGGAATAGCTGTATTGCGGTTAAAATAACTTACGCTGTTTTTGACTTGGACAAAACTGTTTTCGTTTATTCTATGGTCAAAAACAAATTGTGTGGAATAACGCTGTGTTTTGTTTTGCTCGAAAAACTGGTGTGTGTTGTCCGCTTTGCCCTTTATATAAAGCATGTCGCCACCCAAACGGTTTTCAATGGTACTGTTGACACCAAAGTTCATTTTAGTTTTATCATTGAAGTAAACAAATAATTTAGGGTTCAGCACATACCGTTCAAATTGGGGAATGGCAGAAAGTCCGATTTGTGCAGGGTCGTAAGCTACGTTTCGGTTGTGAGAAGCAAATATTGTTGTTCCGATTTTATTAAACTTCTGTCCGTAAAAACCGTTGATGTCCAACCCTCTGCCCGATGTTCCGTTTAAATGAAAACGCAAATCCCTTTCTTCCGTTGGTGTCTTAGAAATTAAATTTACCAAGCCTGCTATTGCTCCACCGCCATACAGCGTAGATGTTGAACCCTTAATAACCTCAACCTGCTTTAAGTCAAGCGGTGGAATTTGCAACAAGCCTAACCCACTTGAAGCACCGGAATAAATAGGGAAACCGTCTTTTAAAATTTGCGTATATCGCCCGTCAAGACCTTGAATACGAATGCTTGCATTGGCACTTGTGGGCGAGGTAGTTTGGACATGAATACCTGTACTCTCGCTCAAAAGCATACGAATATCCCCTGCTTTCATATTTCCTTTTTCGTCCAATTCTTCACCTCCGATAAATTCAATACGGGTAGGAATATTTTGTATGCTTCTCGTGCTTCTGGTAGAGGATATGACAATTTCGTCTAACTCCTCTGAACTTTCTTTGAGTAGGATTTCAATAACACTGGTGTCCTTTAATGGAAATTCTAATGTATCAATACGTTCATTGAAGCCTATATAACTAAAATGTATTTCCTGTAATCCATCAGGAATATTGAATAATGTAATTTGTCCGTTCTCGTTAGATGTTGCTCCAATTGAAGTGCCTTTTATAGATGCCGTTACGCCAATTAAAGGTTCTTTCGTTCCACTGCTTTTTACGACAGCGGTTAATGTGTTTTGTGCATATACACAAAGGTTTAGTGCCATGAAAAATGACACAATGAGTATTTTTTTCATTGTAAAAATGATGCTTAATGTGAAGAAATAAACAATTACGATGCAAAGCATCGTTACTAACTAACTTGTGCCGAAGCACTATACATTAAGCGATTTGTGGTGGATGCCAAATAGAATAGGGGAAGTCAGAAATAGGTGACGTAGTTATTACTCCTAATTTCTTTTCAGGTAATTGGAAAGAGTTAGCAATTGAAAAATAAAATGACGTTATTACAAACCCCGTACAAGTATTACATTTAGAAAAAGGGGAGCAACAATCCATCCCGCAATCATCATTGTCTTGTTCTTGACTGTCTGTTGTTTGTTGTGCGAGGTCAAGGCATTTATCTTCCATAAAGCAAGGTGCTGTTGATAACACCAACACCATTAAAGCTAATATGAATGATAAATATTTCATTATGCAAAGGTAAAAAAATTAGTTTTCAAATCTCTACTCTTGTTTCATCCCTTAAAAATACCTTTTCTAAGTGTAATACTTTCCCTTTAACCATAAACTTGCTCTTACCAATAATATCAATACCGGAACTTCCACAAGTGGGCCGATAACGCCCACAAATGCCTGTGGTGAATGAATGCCAAAAACAGCTATTGCTACGGCTATTGCCAATTCAAAATTATTTCCTGTGGCTGTAAATGCGATGGATGCGTTTTTGTCGTAAGGAACATTTAAGAATTTGCAGATAAAGAAGCTCACGAAAAACATCAGTACAAAATAGATGATAAGCGGTATAGCTACTTTTACTACGTCCATTGGCAACTCCAATATTTTATCACCTTTCAGACTGAACATCAATACTATGGTAAACAATAAAGCATATAATGTAATGGGTGATATTTTGGGAACGAATTTACGGTTATACCATTCTATACCTTTTGACTTTACAAGTGCGTAACGGCTTATAAAACCTGCTAAGAAAGGAATACCTAAGTATATCAATACGCTTTCGGTTACATCTTTCATTGATACACTTACATTGAAATTGGCTAAGCCTAATTTATTGGTTAATACGTTAATAAATAGCCAAACAAAGAAGCTGTAACTTATTATTTGAAAGATACTGTTCAATGCGACTAATAATGCCGTATATTCTCTATTACCTTCCGCCAAGTCGCTCCATACTATGACCATAGCGATACATCTTGCCAAACCGATTAATATTAAACCTGTCATATAATCGGGTTCGTTTCGTAAAAACAAAACGGCTAAACCAAACATCAATACTGTACCGATTACCCAATTCAGTAATAAAGATATGCCGATTACTTTTGTGTCTTTAAATGCTTTGGGCAACAATGAATAATCCACCTTTGCCAAAGGTGGGTACATCATCAATATAAGCCCTATTGCCAAAGGAATATTGGTAGTGCCTGCGGATAAAGCATTTGTAATATTGGAAATGCTCGGGAAGAAATACCCTAATCCTATTCCTGTCGCCATTGCAAGGAATATCCATAACGTTAAGTAACGGTCAAGAAATTTTAGTTTTGGTTGCATCGGCTAACTTTTAATCATTGAAAAAACATAGAACATCTCTTGCGCTATTTGCAAACTCCTTTCAGCATATACCTGTGCCTGTTCGGGTGTTTCCAATTTAAGATATGTTTCATTGTAAAATTTATCCATTCGTTTCATTTTGATATAATATGATACTGATTAATACAGCAATGCTAATACTGCTCGTATTAGCCCATGCAACTACATAAAAGAACAACCAGTATGATGCTGGTCGTGGAACTGTTGTATTGTCTGATGGGTTGCAGCATGATGCAGGTTAATCATTACGAATTTGACCTGCATCACCAACTGCTTATTTACCGATTTTTCCACGGTATTTGCAGTTTACAACCATTCGGTATTTTATTTTAATATGTCAAGGCAAGCCCTACGCCCCAACCCATATCACTATCATAGTGGGTACGTATGCCGATGTTCTTATTAATGATATACCTAAGTTCTCCCATATACTCTAAGTCGGTATTTACCATGAAGCCACCTCTTAGTCTTTTTGAAATTGGTATATCTTCACGCATTAACTGCAATCTCACAATTCCATCATGATATACTTCTGCCTGAAAATTGACCAGCATAGGTAACGTATACATAAACCCTAAACTGAACGCCCTGCGGGTGTCTTTCTTGTTGGTTTGTCCAAATATGTTCTTTTCGTGTTCATCTTCTCCCATTTTACGGTAGCGGTAATCAAAACCTACAAAGGGCATGAACCATTGCATCTTTCCAATGTATCTACCTAAATGGGTTTCTACTTCATAACCGTGCATACTATTATAGCCTAAACGCCATTCTGTTCCTAATTGGTAGCGTGCATTCATTAGCATAGCTTCTCCATCATTACCATTGGTTGCAAAATCGTTTTGTGCCATAAAATGAGGCATATTGCTTTCTCTTTGCAATTCTTTATAGGCTTTTGCTTTATCGGGTAAATAGGGATTTTTGTAATCTCCAACTTCAAACACCCTGTTCATTCCCGCCATCATGTGATATAATATATGGCAATGAAAGAACCAATCACCCTCCTCATTTGCTAAAAACTCAATGGTATTTGTTTCCATAGGCATGATATCCAACACATTTTTAAGCGGCGATTTTTCGCCTTTTCCGTTTATCACCCTAAAATCAAATCCGTGAAGATGCATTGGATGCCGCATCATTGAATTATTATAAATGGTAATCCGTAGAATTTCTCCTTTTTTTACAGGTATTTTGTCAGTTTCCGAAAGTATTTTATTATCCATACTCCACACATAGCGGTTCATATTTCCGGTAAGCGTAAATTTCAATTCTTTCACCGGAGCATCTTTAGGAAGTTCTGTATTATGGGGCGATTGCAACATTGCATAATTCAGGGTCTTTATTTCTCCTAATTCGTTGGCATTGTAGCGGTTTGGGTCGTTGTCCATATTGTGCTGACTATGGTCGTGCTTTTGTTTTTGCTTCGCTTCTCCTGTTATTTCGGGATACATTACCACGTTCATATCCATTTGGTTCAGGCTCATTTTCATTCCCATATCGTCCAAATCGCCATTCATTTTCATCATATCATTCATCATCTTCATCCCCTCGAAATACTTCAATCGTGGGAGCGGGGAAATAAGCTGTTTGACCCCATCACCTATAAATAAACTCGCAGATTGTGTCCTGTCTTCGGTTGTTGCTAATAACTCGTAAGCCAAACCATCTTGAGGGATAGTCACTACAATATCGTAAGTTTCAGAAACGGCAATGATTAACCTGTCCACCTCTACAGGCTCAACATCATTCCCATCACTCGCTACTACTGTAATTTTTCCTCCAGCATACCTTAGCCAGAAATATGAAGACGCCCCTCCATTGGAAACACGCAATCTTACTTTGTCGCCTGCTTTTAGCTTTTTACCATCAATTGTTTTCAAATCGGTGCTATGGC
This sequence comes from Parapedobacter composti, assembly GCF_900112315.1. GTDB lineage: Bacteria > Bacteroidota > Bacteroidia > Sphingobacteriales > Sphingobacteriaceae > Parapedobacter > Parapedobacter composti. The sequence goes on from NZ_FOLL01000001.1 coordinate 744,545, forward strand.
TACCATTTATTAGGATTTTATCATAGTAAACGTCACTGACATCCATCGCCAGCATCCGCTTCCACTCGTTGGTGAGTTTTGTTTTGAAATGTCCTTCTCTAATAGCTTCTGCATAAGACTGTGTTGCATTTTTTTTGATGGCAGCCCAATCATTGGCATAATGCAACATTCGGTTGATGTTATTGGGGTTTAGATTTGTCCATTCGCTTATAATAATGGGAACGGTTGGTAAATCATCAATACCTTTCCTAAAGGTTTTATCATCCTCTCTTTTTTTCATAATAAAGCTACCGTACATTCCAATCTGTTCCTGCAAACCTGAATGGGAATGATACCAGTGCGTACCGTGCTGGATAATCGGAAAACGGTAGGTGTAGGTTGTGCCCGGTGCGATGGGTTTTTGTGTAAGCCAGGGCACACCGTCTTCTTTATTGGGCAGGAACACACCATGCCAGTGAAGTGATGTGCTTTCTTTCAATTGGTTGTGCACCACTATTTCGGCAGTGTCGCCCTCGGTAAAGGTAAGGGTGGGCATGGGGATTTGCCCGTTTACGGCAATCGCTCTTTTTTCTTTCCCTGCATAGTTTACCAGTGTGTCTTTTACGTACAATTCGTAACGCACTACTTTCTGTGCGAATAATGTTTGTGTGCAAAGCAGTATCAGCACTGTTTGCAAAATTCTTATAGGTATTTTATTATATCTGTTCATGATTTGAAAAATTTTATTTAATGCTGTCTTCCATTGTGCTAAACCACGCTATCAAAACCTGCTTATCCTCCGGTGACAATACTGCATTGCGATGAATTAGTGTGTATGATGACAACGGCATTTCTCCGTCCTTAACCTGCCCGGCCATAGCCCTGAACTTGTTTCGCTGCTTGCGGGCTGAATACTCGCCAAATTCGCTAAAGTTGAGTTCCTCTTTGCCTTTTTTGATATGCCGTGCCATATACCATGCCCCGGGCTGGATAAGGCTATACCACGGATAGCGGGTATTGTTGCTATGACAGTCATAGCAGGATTGGGTAAGGATGGCCTTTACGTTTTGGGGTACGTTGTAAACCCTTTCAATATGAGAGGCGGTTACTTCATCCGACTGGTTTCTTAACGGCTGAAAAAACTGTATGCCGATTAAGATAACAGCCAACCCCAATATGATTTTCTTTTTTAAGGACATAATATTGTGGCTTCATCTTTTTGTGTCTACTGTTTTTTCACATACTTGGCATAATTCTCCTTGTTTTCAAAATAAGAAACTTCACCGTTATTTCCTGTCACAGCAATCACCGCATTAGCTTTGTCTACCTGCTTATTGGAATAGGGGTCTATCGCCATCCGCACGGTCGCATCTTTTGGAATACGTTCCTTACACATTTCGCAACATCCGTAATAGGTTTTACCATCAAATTTTACTTCAAACTGCTTTTTGCCCATATAGGCATCGTTGACCATGCAGACTTCATCCGATGGAACCAATTCACCTATTTGGGTACTATGCCCGTGGCTTTCCGGAGTTGCCTGCGAATGCTGCTGTGCCGCTTTATCCTTATTTGACCCTGCCTGCCCGCAAGCGGTGAATAGCAGGGCTGATAAGGAAATAAAGCCAATTATTATTTTGCTCATGTCCAAACTTGTTTTTTTAAATTTTATTATTTACTTTCTTCAAACTCTTTTAGCTTGCGCTTCATTAGTTCAATTTCTTCCGCTTGGGTTTTAAGTATATTTTTTTGCAGCTCTATCAGTTCCGGGTCGGTCAGGTGTGCCTTTTCGGACATCAATATGGCTGCTGCGTGATGGGGTATCATACCCTTTGCAAACTGCTTGTCCCCGACATTGATTTGTTCCCTGATACCAAACCATGAAAAGATGCCAACGGCAACCGAGATGATGGCTATCGCCCAATTCATCTTCCTGTTGGGGTACATTACTTTCATTATCGCTAATTCGATAAGCAGCATTGCCGAGGTCATCAGCAGGGTCATGTACAAATTGTTGATATTGGGTATCAGGTTCTGCCACCCGTCAATCATGGCGTACATGATAAAATACATCACTGCGAACATTGCGACAGCCATCACCGCAAAGCGTTTGTACATGACCGAAGCATGTTTTGTATTGTGCGTGCCATGCTCCGAGGAATGACCCGCATGATGACTGTTTTGCATATTTTCCAAAACCCTGAATTTTATTTGCTGTTAATTGTTTTTTCCACCTTACCGCAGGTCAGCATTTTAGAGCCATAATAAGGGTTTTTAATTTCCTTGTTTTCGCTGAACCAAACAGCGCCTTTACCATCATTGAACATCGGGCAGTGGGCTTGATACAATGTTTGGGATGTACCGAACAAATCAATCAGGTCTTTCAAATCTTCGCCAAGCGAGGCCAAATGTTCCCGCTGGTGGTGGATGTTGCCGACATTTTCCCCGATATGTTCTGCGTGTTCTTTAGCATCGTCCGCTATGTCCATGTACTGTTTATGCTTATCGGCAGGAATAGCTTTCAAGTCCACTTTATTCAAAGTGGCTAATAGTTTTTTTCCTGCACTGGCTGCAGCTTTGTCATTGTCTGAAACAAGGGCATTCTTTAATGAAAGATAATCTGTAACGATGGGTGCGATAGAAAAGTTTTTTGCTTCTCCTTTTCCTGTTGCTTTTGCTTCCTGACTGCTCGGAGTTTCACTCACAACGGGCGCAGCTACCGTATCATCCTCTTTTGGTTGGGAAGCTGACTGTTCTTGTGATACAACAGCAGTATCATTTGAAGACTGCTCGTTTTTGTTGGATGCCTGATTGCATGATACTGTTACAAATGCCATGATAACAGCAATGATTGATAATGTTAGATTTTTCATTTTTATTTATTTTTTGATTTTTAAAAAACTTGCGTTAATAGCCACTACAATGGTGCTTACACTCATCAGCACAGCACCCATAGCGGGACTTAAAACAAAATTCGGATAGAGTACGCCTGCCGCAAGCGGTATTGCCACCACGTTGTAGCCAACCGCCCATATCAGGTTCTGTACCATCTTTTTGTAGGTAAGTTTGCCGAAGTCAATCAGTTTGACCACATCCCTCGGGTCGCTGTCTACCAATATGATATCCGCTGTTTCGGCAGCAACGTCCGTACCGGAACCCACGGCAATGCCCACATCTGCCTGTGCCAGTGCCGGTGCATCGTTCACACCATCACCTGTCATTGCCACGACTTCGCCTTTATCTTGAAACTCTTTTACTTTTTCTTGCTTGTTGTGTGGAAGCACATTGGCTAAATATCCGTTCATTCCTAATTTCTCTGCTACCGCAGCAGCAATCTTGTCGTTATCCCCGGTGAGGAGAAAGGACTTAATACCCATTTTTTTGAGCTCATCAATCGCTTGTGCCGAACCCTCACGGATGCTGTCTGCCAAAGTAATGATGCCGATTACCCGGTCATCAATGAGGACAAAGTTGACCGTTTCGGCTTCCTGATTAATTTCGTTTGGAATTTCCGGCAGGGAAAGGTGGTTTTCGGTGAAATAATTCGGGCCGCCAGCTACGACATTTTTCCCGTTCACAACACCTTTAACACCTATGCCCTGCATATAGCTGAAGTTTTCAGACTTCCATAAGGCAAGGCTCTTTTCTTTCAATGTAGCCATAATGCCTTTGGCGATATGGTGTTCCGAGTTTTGCTGTACTGCGGCAGCATACTGGATAACCTCATCGGCATTATATTCGTCTGTTAACGGTATAACCTTTTCTACGGCATGGGAACCTTTGGTGAGCGTTCCGGTCTTATCAAAAATGACAGTGGAAAGTTTTCGGGTGGTTTCAAATGCTGTGCGGTTGCGGATGAGCAGACCATTGGTCGCCGATAGCGTTGTGGAAATGGCGACCACCAACGGGATAGCCACGCCCAATGCGTGCGGGCAGGCCGTTACCATTACCGTCACCATTCTTTCAAGCGCAAAGGCAATATCTCCACTGCTTGCATACCAATAGGCAAATGTGCCTATGCCAACGGCAATGGCAATAAAGGTGAGCCATTTGGCAACTTTGTCCGCAAGGTTTTGCGTATTGGACTTAGTAGCTTGTGCCTCCTGCACAAGATTGATAACCTGTTCAGGTAGCTGTCTTTTCCAACGGCTGTTACCTTAACTTTCAGCGCACCATCGCCATTGATAGAGCCTGCGATGACCTTTCCGTCCTTTTCCTTTTTCACGGGAATACTTTCTCCGGTAAGCATGCTCTCGTTGATATACGAAAGCCCTTCCAGTACCAATCCATCGGCAGGAATTTTTTCTCCCGGTTTTATGATTACCGTTTCACCATTTTGCAGGTCTTCAAGTTTTATCTTTACTGCTTCTCCGTTTCGTTCTACGGTAACATCATTAGGCAGCAAAGCAACCAATGATTGTAATGCCCGTGATGCAGCCATTTGGGAGCGCATTTCCAACCAATGCCCTAACAGCATGATGTCGATAAGCGTAGCCAGTTCCCAGAAGAAATCCATGCCCTGCAAGCCGAAAACAACGGCAACCGAATAGATATAAGCCACAGATATTGCAATGGCAACAAGTGTCATCATTCCTATGGCTTTAGCTTTCATCTCTCCGATCATTCCCTTTAAGAATGGTAAGCCACCATAGATATAAATCACCGTGCCCAAAGCCAGCAGCACATATTTGTCACCAGGGAAAGTAATATTGAACCCCAACCATTGCTGTATCATGTGTGACAGGAGCAGGATAGGGATTGTAATGACGAGGCTTATCCAAAAACGAGTGAGGAAATCGCCTGTATGATGCCCCTCATGTTTGTTAAAGCTATCTCTGGCTTGGTTATGATGAGAATGCCCGGAATGCCCATGTCCTGATTTTTGTACATGAGAAACTGAGCTACCGCCAACGGGAACCAGTGCCATGCCACAAAGCGGGCATTTGCCTGGTTCGTCTTTTAGCACCTGCGGGTGCATGGGACACGTGTATTTTTTCATAACAAGGGGTTTTAAAAGTTAAGTTGCACTTAATTTTTTTGCCATCTCATGGGTCATTTCCTCTGCATAGGTACCATAGGCATCCACAAGTACGCCTTTATTCTTACCATCATTGGACGATATGGCATAAATCACGGAATTGTTATCTGGACTGCTATCAAGGCTTTCAAACCTATGTGTTTCCATAACAGTAAAGTCCTCTGGTTTTAGTTTCAGGTTACTTGATGCACAATACAGGCAGTCCGGTAACAGACTAAAATCAATACTGTAACCACGTTGTTCAAGGTCTTTGAGAGCCTCAACCATGTCATTATACTGTACCATATCTTTAAAACTGTTATTTAATAGTTTCAACTGTACTGCCGCAGGTAAGCATCTGTGAGCCGTAATACGGATTTTTCACCTCATTCTCTTTGCTTAGCCAATTTGCACCCTTACCTCCATTGTACATAGGACAGTGCTGGTAATAAACGGGGGTGTCCTGTTTAGACACTTTAGCCAGTGTGTAGATGCTTCCCGAAAGTGCCGCAAAAGCACTTCTTTGTTTTGCAACGTCTTTTGATTTTGAAATGCTTTCCGCATTGTCCGTTAAGTCCTGCATTACTTTCATCCAAGCCGTATGTTCCTCTGCCGATAGCTTATTCATATCGACTGCTTTAAGGGATGCGGCCAATTCAGCGGCATTGGCAGATGCGGTCGCCGCATCGGTTTTTATCAAAGCGTCTTTCACTGAAAAGTAGTTGTCAAATACAGCTTTTAGCTGTGATTGGTTTTGGGCTGCATCTTTGTTAGCGGATGCTGCCATTTGGCCATGGTCGTGATTGCCATGTCCGGCATTCATGTCCATTCCCGCCTCTTTGTTTTTGGCAACCGTCTTCACGGGTCTATCATACTGGCAGCAACCAGCCAGTTTAGCATATACGTCATCCGGCGCACGGAACTTCTCACTGTCATAACCAGCCAAAGCAATACGTTTCAGGATTTCATCCTGATTTGTTTTGTCGCCGTCATAGGTGAGCGTAGCCATCTTGGTATCTTTGTTCCAGTCCACGCTGGCTACCTTTTTTACGTTACCTGCTTTTTCGATGGTGGTTTTGCACATACCACAATTGCCGTAAATCTTTACGGTTTCTGTTTTCGCATTCTTGATTTGTGCGAAGCCGTTTATTGATGATAGTAACACGGCGATTACCATCACTATTTTTGATAATGATTTCATAATAATTACATTTTGAGAAACGGGGGATTGATAAACCCGTTTCTGTTTTAAATTTTAAGTAAATGATACAAATAGGGGATTTGCAAAAGCCGGAACAGCTTCTGACAGGACACACCTATGGCTATCAGGCCATAGTTTTAGCTTATTTTAGGCGGTAGCCAAATGGAGAAAAAGCCCGAAGAATAGTAGGCTTCTTTGAAACCGAATTTTTGCTTTTTAGCTGCTGCTAAGTGATTTTTTGCCTTTAATTCGATTATGGTTGGGACATTTAGGGAAGTGGTTGAAGCACCGCACCTGCAAGAGCTGTGTGAACAGCCGCCCCCGCATTTGTCACTTTTGCATTTTTTACAGGATTTGCCCTTGCAACCTTTTTTATGTTCTGATTTTTTGGATTTCTCCTTTGAGCAGGAAGACTGCTCGGTCTTTGTTGAATTTTTGGAACAGGCATAGCTCTGACTTGGCATCATAAAGAAAACCAAACAGAACAATGTCAAAATGCCTATATGTATTCTATAATTTTTCAACGCAACAAAGTTACAAATTAGATTGGTTTTTTTATATCGTTTTACGTTTTTTTTTGCTATATGGAAAAATAATGCCATATACGCAATAACCTATCGCCTTTTTTCAGAATTGATAAAATGTCCTTTTTCATCAACCCAACCTCATGGAAATTCGGTCGGAAAAAGGGCATTTCAAAAAGTTGCTGGCTTAGGCATCCAAAGGTTCTATTTTGAAGCCTGCCTTTTGCACGGTCGATATTACTTCCTGCTCGGTAATGCCCTCGGACTTCACGGTAAGTACCTTGTCCTTGTTGGCCGTGTCCACTTCCCAATGGCAGATGCCCTCTGCCTTGTCCAAGTGCGGCTTTACAGATGCGATACAGCCGCCGCAATTGATGTTCGTCTTGAATTGAAATTGTTTATTTTCCATTGTTTACAAATTTTAGAGTTATCTGATAATGCAAATTTCCGTACTATTCAGTTAGTTATTGTTGTGTAATTTCTTGTTTGATTTGTGAGATTTACTGTTTTATTTCTTCCACTTCAACCGCAGGCTGTTACTGACCACGCTCACGCTGCTCAATGCCATTGCCGCACCCGCAATCATCGGGTTGAGCAGGAAGCCGTTAACAGGGTAAAGGATGCCTGCCGCTACCGGAATGCCGATTACGTTGTAGATAAACGCCCAGAACAGGTTTTGCTTGATGGTGGCTACGGTCTGTTTGGACAAGCGTATTGCCTGCGGTATCTTGGTCAGGTCGGACGAAATGATGGTCATCTTGGCTACGTCCATTGCGATGTCGCTGCCTTTGCCCATTGCGATACTTACATCGGCTGTTGCCAATGCGGTGCTGTCGTTGATACCATCGCCCACCATTGCCACTACCTTTCCTTTACTTTGCAGTTCTTTCACAAAGTCGGCTTTATGCTGTGGCAAAACTTCGGCTTTGTAATGCTTGATGCCTGTCTGCTCCGCAATGGCTTTAGCGGTAGCTTCATTATCTCCGGTCAGCATATACAGGTCAATGCCCATTTCCTGCATTTCCCGGATAGCCTGCACCGATGTTTCCTTAATCTTATCGGCGATAGCGATTACAGCAAGAGCCTTTTTGCTGTTTGCAAACCAGATAACGGTTTTGGACTGTTTGCCCCATTCTTCGGCCTGGTCTTGTAATTCGCTGGCAATGGCAATGTTGTTTTCTGCCAATAGCTTTTTGTTGCCTACATAATAGGTTTCGTTGTCATGGTCTGCTTTTGCGCCTTTGCCCGTAATGCTGTCGAACATAGATAAAGAGGTGGTCGCTACACCGTCAAGATGCTTCACTACGGCTTCTGCCAATGGATGCCCGGATTGCTTTTCGATGCTCAAAAGGATTTCTTTTGCGGTGTCCTCACTGTTCAGCCATTTAATGCCCGTTACCTGTGGTCTTCCCTCGGTGATGGTTCCGGTTTTGTCCAAAACGATGGCATTTACTTTTTTGGCCAGTTCCAAACTTTCGGCATCCTTTATCAAAATGCCATTTTCAGCACCTTTACCAACGCCTACCATAATAGCGGTAGGTGTCGCTAAGCCTAAAGCACAGGGGCAGGCAATGACCAATACCGTAACGGCTGCCAACAGGCCTTGAACAACCCCGTTTTCGCCTCCCAAAATCAACCATAGTGTAAATGTCAGGATGGCAATACCTATCACTGTCGGAACAAAGATGCCCGCAATCCTATCGACCAGTTTCTGTACGGGTGCTTTGCTTCCCTGTGCATCCTGCACCATTTTGATGATGTGGGCAAGCATGGTTTCTTTACCCACTTTTACCGCCCTGAACCGGAAGCTGCCTTTTTGGTTAATCGTTCCTGCAAATACTTTTTCTTTTTCTTTTTTCAATACAGGTACAGGCTCACCGCTTAACATGCTTTCGTCCACATACGAATTGCCCGATATGACCATGCCGTCTACCGCAATCTTTTCACCGGGCTTTACGAGTATCACATCGCCTGCGCTTACGTCTTCGATAGCGGTCTGCTTTTCCGTTCCGTCCGCCTGTACCACGATGACCGTTTTCGGTTGCAAGCCCATCAGCTTTTTAATGGCTGAAGAGGTGTTGCCTTTGGCTCTTTCTTCCAGCAGTTTTCCCAAGAGGATGAATGCGATAATAACGGCTGCCGCTTCAAAATATACGTGGGCGTGCAGTCCCCGTTGATGCCAAAAGTCGGCAAACAGCATATTGAAAACACTGAACAGGTAGGCAATACCTGTACTCAATGCCACCAGCGTATCCATATTGGCGGAACGGTGCTTTGCCTGCTTCCAAGCGTTTACAAAAAAATCCCTGCCCAACCATATTACAACGGGTGTGGAAAAGAGCCACATTATCGGGTCTGCATAGGGCATATCCATAAAGAACATTCCTATGACTACCACGGGCAGGGAAAGGATAATTGCCCAAATGGTCTTGTTTTTCAGGGTTCGGAATTTCTTTTCGTGGATGGCTTCGAGCGTTTCCTGCTGCTTGGTTTCGTCTTCAATCAATAGGTCATAACCTACTCCCTGAACCGCTTTTTGCAGCGTGGAGGCATCGGTCATATTGGGCAGATATTCTACGGTAAGATTGCCCGTTGCAAAATTCACGGAAGCATTGACTACTCCCGGTTGGTATTTCACAATGCTTTCGGCACTGCCCGCACAGGATGCACAGGTCATGCCCAATACCGGAAAAGCACCTTTAACCGTAGGAACTCCGTAACCTAAATCTTTAATTGCCTTAACAGCTTCGCCTACGGTTTCATTACTATCTACTGTAATTGCTGCCCTGCGGTTGTTCAGCTCTACTTTATGGGTTTCTACGCCTTTTACCTGTGCCAATCCTTTTTCAACGATTAATGCACAGTGTTCGCTTTCTACATCCTCCAACGGAATGTATATATTTTCTCTGTTTGTCGCCATATTTGCCTGCTTTAATTTACAATGCAAAATTGGCTATTATAATTATGGGTACTGTTGTGAAATTTTGGACTTGATTTGTAAGATTTACTTACACTTTATCCAACGGTTTTCTTTTATCCTCTTTAATCTGTTTGAAATGGCTTGGTGTTAGCCCGGTAACTTTTTTAAACTGGTTACTCAAATATGCCACGCTCGAATAATTTAGGCGGTTCGCAATCTCACTTAATGACAACTCATCATACACCAACAATTCTTTGACTTTCTCCACCTTTTGGGCGATAAAGTATTTTTCAATGGTCGTACCCTCTACCTCTGAAAACAGGTTGGACAGGTAATTGTAATCGTGGTGCAGTTTATCGCTCAATACATCCGAGATATTGATTTTTATATCATTATCTTGATGATGCACCATGTCTATAATAGTGTTCTTTATCTTTTCTATTATTCTGCTCTTTTTATCGTCAATTATCTCAAATCCTAATGGTACTAAAGTCTTTACCAAAGCATCTTTTTTTGCGGGGGTTATCTCTTGGGCTAAGATTACTTCACCCAATTTTATATTCTTAATACCTAAACCAAGTTCTTCCAATTCATTCTGCACTACCATAATGCAGCGGTTGCAAACCATATTTTTTATAAAGAGTGTATTCATATTTATTCCCTATTCACTTTTTACATTCATAGTAATTATATACAAATTTAGTATTTAAGTTGAACCAAACTCGTTGCTTACCATTTAATTCATTTTTTACTTGCCGAATGAACAGATACATTAATTTAAAATTACCCCTCTTGCTGTATCAAATGCTGTAAATCGGGGTCGATCTTAATCCGCTTCATTTCGCTTTCCACAATATGAACAACGTCCGCTTTGACCTGCCTGTAATTGGCTTCAATGACCTGTTTCATATTGTTGTTGCCGTTTTCATCGGCAAAGGATAATATCTGTGGTATCTTCTTATAGGCTTTGGTTTCGGCAGAAACCTTTTCGTTATCCACCACGATTTCAGCATGAAATATTTTCTGCTCGATACGTTCATCAAAATTGTCTGAAACAGACCCCACGAACATTCCCTGTGTCAACGTAGATATTTTGGAAGCCGGAATAAGGCTGTCCAATTGCGTGGATATAGAAGTAGATTTGTCATTACGGTTGATGGTCATGCTTTGGCGTTTCTGCAACACTTTCCCAAAACGCTCACTTAGGTTTTTGGCTGTTTCACCCACCACTTGACCAGAGAAAATATTGCCTACGGTATTTTGGATGACCTTGCTTTCCTTGTCGCCATAATCCCTTATCAATTGCGAATAGTCTTGAAAGCCTAAGCATACTGCCACCTTATTGCTACGTGCCGTTGCGATAAGGTTATCTAATCCCCTGAAATATATTGTGGGCAACTCGTCTATGATAACCGAACTCTTTAACTTATCTTTCTTATTGATGAGTTTTACAATCCTCGAATTGTACAATCCTAAAGCGGAAGAATAGATATTTTGACGGTCGGGGTTATTACCCATGCACAAGATTTTCGGCTCTTGTGGGTTGTTGATGTCCAGTGAAAAATCATCACCCGTCATCACCCAATAAAGCTGTGGCGAAATCATCCGTGACAATGGAATTTTTGCCGATGCTATCTGCCCCTGCAACTGGTCTTGTGCTCCGCCCTGCCACGCATCCATGAAAGCCGACAGGTAGTTTTCAAGTTCGGGATATGAGGTCAATAACGTAAATACGTCTGCGTATTTTTTATTCAGCAATTCAATAGCATGGGGAAACGTGCAATACTTTCCATCATCATAGATTTTCAGAAACCAAATGATTGAGGCAAGCAGTATAATTGGGCTTTCCACGAAAAAATCCCCTTGCTTCAAAATCCACGACCTGTTAAGGTTAAGCATGATGGTATAAGAGGCTTCGTAGGCATCGGATATATCCGTCATAAAGGCAGGGCTTAGCGGATTGCATCGGTGGCTACGGCGTGGGTCGTCAAAGTTGATAACATAAAACTTGGGTTTTACCTTATACTTATCGGAGTGTTTCAGCAAATGGTTGTAGGCAATCGTGGAAAGGTCGTCAAACTTGAAATCGTAGATATACATCGCAAACCCCTTTTCGATGTGTTGCTTGATGTAGTTGTTTACGATGGCGTAGGATTTTCCGGAGCCGGGAGTACCAAGTACAATCGAAGCCCGAAAAGGGTTTACGATATTAACCCATCCATTGTTCCACTTGCCTTTGTAATAAAACCTTGTGGGAAGATTGACCGAGTATTCATTTTCTATCAGACGGGTTTCCTGTTGGAAACTCTCGTTTTCATTATTGAAAACATCGTCCATCAGATTATTGCGGAGTAGTCGGCTCATCCATACCCCTGCCATGAGCAAGGCTATATAACCCAAACTCGTTGTAAGGATGTAAAGCGAGGTGGCAACACCTGCCGACAGCTTTAACAATGGCGTGTTCAGAAAGAACAGCACAAAGCCGATAACTAAGACGGTGTAAATCTTAGCCCACGTTATCTTTTCATTCTTTACGCCCTTAGTGCCGAGACAGCTTAACGCTAACAACAGCAATGCAAAAATCTTGGTGTAAAGGGTGTGGGCAAACAGCCCTGCGGTACGGTTGAAATTGGTCAGTATCTTGCCGATAATTTCCAGTGTCCATCCACGTTCGGCAAAGAAACCGTAACAGAACCAATAAAAGTGCATCAGTACCAAAAGAATACTTACCGCACGCATAAAAGCCATTATTTTGGCTAATCCTCTCAAATCGTCTTCTCCCTGCATAACAAAAAATTTTAGTGATGCAGGAAATTTAGAGGCTATTTAAAAGGGCTTATCCAAAGCGGTGTCGGATGGCTTTTGGTGGCTTTGTTTGACAGTATTTTAAAACCACAATGACCAAGATGTTAATCCTGGTCATTGATGGTCAAAAAAATTATTGTTGTCTTCCCCGTTTTTTGTGTTTCTTCTTTTTCTTCATGCGGTTGGCAAATGCCTGTTCCTCGTAGTCTTCGCCCTGTGCCTCCGGCAGTAGCCTACCCAATCCGTCTATCCATAAATCATCGGTCTCCTGTTCTTTATTAAGGAAGTTAAAAAGTACGTGGGCTTCCTCTTTCTCTACGGTGTTGGTCGATGACTGATTTTGTGCGGTTGCTTTTTCAGCTTCTTGGCGTTGCCCGACCGCCTGCCCGTTCCACCAATCATTAAAGACATTAGCCGATAGGTTTTTGCCCAAAGCTGAACCGTTCCAAGCGGTACGGCTTTCGTGGTCGATAAAGGTCATACCATATATACGCCCCTCATCGTTGCGCCGTACCACGGCATTGATGCCCTGCTCCAACAGTTGCTTTTTAAAATCGGCTTCATTAGTGGCGGTGTGCATCGCTACTTCAATGGTGCTTTTGAGTACGGCTCTTGTGGGGTCGGCTTTCATTTTCTCCTTAGCCTTTGCGAATTGGTTTCGCAGTTCGTCCAGTCCTGCCTGTTTGCCAAAAAGGGATGCCTTAAAAGGATTGCTTGCTTTTTCTCCCTGTTCGTTCAGTGCAAAATAGACAAGACCGTTTTTAGGCTGTCCGTGCAATTCCCCTTTGACTTCCTCTGCCGTAATATTGAAAAGCGAAAGCAAGGCATTGTATGCGCCGAGGCTTGCGTACCCGTAATACTTCGGCAGGTGTCGCACCACCGATGCGATTTGGCTCTTAACGTCTCCGGCTCTGTAATCCACCGGACGGAATACCTGCTCATTTCCCGTTCGCTGTTTTTCCGTGGCAGGTATAAGATTGTACGTTTTTTCCAAATCCCGACAGATTGCCATTGAACGTGGATGGTCGTAACTGTCCGGTAGCTTTTTGCCGTCCAAACCCACACAGACCGTAACGATATGGATATGGGTGCGTTCAATATCGGTATGCTTAAAAACGATATAAGGTTGGTTGCCGTACCCCATACGCTCCATATATTCCTGCGCCATTTTTACGAACTGCCCATCGCTGACCCTATCCGCAGGATCAGGGTTCAGCGATATGTGGCGCACAGGCTTTTCAGTTTTGATATTTGCGGACAGATACGGCTCAAAACACTGGTGCAGGTAAGCGGTCGAATAGGTATTATCCAACGTTTCGGGTATTCTGTTCAATAACAAAACCTGCCCGTTTTCACTATCAATCTTCTTTTGGTTATAGGAAATAGCACCGTACAAATTCTCACCCTTGCCAATCTTTGCTATCATCTTATCTGTGTTTTTGCAGGTGTTCTTTTTCAAATTCCTGTGTTAGCTCAATCACTTTCCGGCATAAGTCCGCCATTTCTGCCGTCTGCTTTTCCAGTTTAAAGAGGTAAGCCGATGCCTTTTTCTCCGAGAAATTACGATAAAGTATCTTCACGATTTGGTTGTAATTCACGCCAACCGCTCTGAACTGGCTGTAAAAATTGGTCAGCCTCGTATGAAAATCGACTGCATCCATATCAATTTTTACGGTTTTGACTGGCTTCTGAAAGATGCAGGCTGTAATAAAATGTGCCATTACTTTCATTCCCGATTGCTCGAAAAATGTAAGGAATTTGGCATTTTCTTCGTCCGTAAGGCGAAATACATAACGGTGGATGCTTGGGTTTGCTTTAGGCTTGCGCCCACCTTTGTTCTGTTCCTTTTTCTCTTTTCCGTTCATTATAAAATCCATTTTAATATTCAACAAAACCCCGACTTCGGAGGGTGTTTTAAAACTCCCTGCAAGGGCAAGTGGTTTTGAGGCACGAAACGGGTTTCGAGTGCCTCAAAACATAACTTGCTCTGTTCGGGTGAACAGAAAATCCGTCCGCCTATCGGCGGATGCGGATTGGGTAAAGCGGAAAAAAACGGCTTTGTGCCGTTCCACCCATAGTTTCCATTCACCAATGATTTTTCCATTCGCCCTTTGCATTTAAGCCCTTACAAAGTAAGGGTAGCTTTTTCAAAGTATTGACCTATCGCCACGACCAAACATTGCCAAAAAATGCCGTGGATTACCGCTTTAAATCAATGGAGCGGAATAACCTGCTTCTTTGCGCTATCAGTCACGCAAGCCTGTTTGCAGGCATCCGCTCCCGATGGCAGTTGTGAAAGACGGAGCGCAGGAATGCCGGAACACATGACGGCGTTTCGCATGGCAGGCAGGAATGCCGGACGGCATGAAATCTATCCGGTAGCCATTCCATCGGGCAGGACGACAGGCATGCCATAGGTCTTGCTTGTGTGAAAGCCGGAATGACGGCACGCCTGACTGAACGAATGACGGCAAGCCCGACAGACGGGATTGTATCAAGACTGCCGGACGGTGTGCAGGGATGACAGCCCTGTTTCACGCCGGATGGCAGGCAGTCCACGGAAATAGAAACTTAAAAATAGAATAGAAATGGAAGCAACAAACAGGACAAAATTCATTGCTTTTTCAAGCCAAAAAGGGGGCGTTGGGAAAAGCACGTTTACAACGGTTATGGCAAGCATACTTCATTACCAAATGGGTTATAATGTAGCCGTCTTTGACTGCGATTATCCACAGCACAGCATCTGCCAAATGAGGGAACGGGATTTGAAAGCGGTCATGCAAAACGAGGTGCTGAAAAAACTGGCGCACCGCCAATTTTCCACCATCAACAAGAAAGCCTATCCGGTACTGCAAAGCAAGGCTGACAATGCCCTAACGGATGCGGAAGCATTCGTACAGTCCTCGACCGTTCCCGTGGATGTGGTTTTCTTTGATTTGACCGGAACGGTGAACACTTCGGGTTTGCTGAACACACTGGCAGGAATGCACCATATCTTTTCGCCCATCACGGCAGACCGTGTGGTCATGGAAAGCACATTGAGCTTTACCGATGTACTGACCAACGTCCTTATGAAACAAGGTCAGACCTCCATCGAAACCATACGGCTGTTTTGGAACATGGTCGATGGCAGGGAAAAATCGCAACTGTACGAAATCTACGGCAACGTCATTAACGAGGTCGGACTGCAAGCAATGGAAACACGCATTGCCGATAGCAAACGCTTCCGCAAGGAGAGCGAGGCAACGGCAAAGACCGTCTTCCGCTCCACGCTGTTACCTCCCGACAAAAGATTGATGAAAGCCTCCGGCTTGGATTTGTTCATCAGTGAATTTTTAAGAACCGTCAAACTGTAACCGCTATGGAGAATGAAAACAAGAAAAAGCCGAATGCCCCGATTGACGAGGCATATCTCATGTCCATTATGGCAGGTGAAACAAAGAAGCCCCAACAGGCGGTAGCCCCGCAAGAGCCGAGCGCAGAGCCGACAAAGGAAACGCCAATGGAAAAGCCCGTAGCCAAAGAGCGTACCCGACAAAAGAGGATTTCCGATACGGGCTATGGCGAGCGGTTTCTCAACAGCCACACCATGACACGCCGTGGTGATAAGAGCATCTACATCCGGCAGGAATACCACGAACGGCTTTCCCGTATCGTGCAGGTTATCGGCGAGGATAAAATACCCCTGTACGCTTATTTGGACAATATTCTCGAACATCATTTTGAACAGTTCGAGAAAGCCATCACCGATGATTTCAACAATAAGTTTAAACCCATGAATATTCCGGGGAAAGTACACCACTCGTTCCGGATGAAAGTACACCAGTGAAGATGCCAATAATCTGCGCAGCTGCGCCACTGGGTTTTCAAA
>NZ_FOLL01000018.1 GCF_900112315.1 Parapedobacter composti
GCCGGTGTTCACCTTCAGCGACCCGGGCAGGCCCTACAGCATCGACTACTTCAACTCCCGCGCACAGGTGCAGCTGGGGGTGAGGTATACGTTTTGATAAAACTGGGGGAGGAACATCCCGGGCCGGAGCAGCAGCCGGCCCGGGTATTTAAGGGAATTATACTTCCCGATGACTCAGCGATCGCGTTGGTTGATTGCCCGGCGCCAGCTTAGTCTGCGCCAGCTTAGTCTGCTTTGCCATCGGTAATGCAACCATTGGATGCCGATGACACTTGTTGTATATACTTATAGAGTACCCCCTGCGTTATTTTCGGCGCTGGCTTCACCCAGGCGGCACGCCGCCGCTCCCAGGCTCCCTCATCCAGTTCGGCATCGATGCGGTTATTCCGTACATCAATGGTCAGTAGATCTCCTTTCTCAAGTAAAGCAATCGGCCCGCCCTCACTGGCTTCGGGTGAAATATGGCCAACGACAAAGCCGTGTGTGCCTCCAGAAAATCGCCCATCAGTAATCAGGGCTACGTGTTGGCCGAGCCCAGCGCCCATGATGGCAGCCGTAGCCTTAAGCATTTCCGGCATCCCCGGCCCACCTTTGGGGCCCACATAGCGGATGACCACGACATCACCCTTCCGGATCAGTCCGTTTTTTATGGCTCCTACGGCTTCATCCTCGCTATCGAATACGCGGGCAATCCCTTTGAAAAACTCGCCTTCTTTTCCCGTTATTTTGGCTACGGATCCCGCAGGCGCCACATTACCGTAAATGATCTGCAGGTGTGCGGTGCGTTTAAGCGGCTTGCTTAAAGGTGTTAGGATATTTAACGCATTATTCCAAGGTTTGATGCCTTCGACGTTTTCACGGAGTGTTTTGCCGGTTACAGTTAGGCAATCGCCGTGAAGCAGTCCTTCATCCAACAGGATTTTCAGAATGGCCGGTGTACCCCCGCTGTCGTGTACGTCTTCCATCATGTATTTGCCGCTTGGCTTTAGATCCGCAATGAGGGGCGTGTGGTTACTGATGTACTGGAAGTCGTCCAATGATAAGGGTAGACCAAAGGCCTTCGCAATGGCCAGATAATGCAAGACCGCATTGGTGGAGCCGCCGAGCGCCATAACGACCACCAAGGCGTTTTCCAATGAACGACGCGTAACGATATCACGGGGTTTGAGGTCAAGCTGAAGCAGGTTTTTGATGGCGGACGCCGCCGCCACACACTCCTGTTTCTTTTCTTCACTGGTTGCGGGGTTCGACGAACTGTAAGGCAGCGATAGCCCCAGCGCTTCGATCGATGAAGACATAGTGTTGGCCGTATACATACCGCCGCAGGCACCGGCACCGGGACATGCGTTGCGGATGATTTCATTGAGTTCCTGCTGGTCAATGTGCCCCGCTACCTTGGCGCCATAGGCTTCAAAGGTGGAAAGGACATTGATTTTTTCTCCTTTATGTCGGCCGGAACGGATACTTCCACCATAAATCATCAGGGCCGGCCGGTTGAGCCTGCCCATGGCGATGGCTGCGCCGGGCATGTTCTTGTCGCAGCCCATGATGGTTACCAACCCGTCGTACCATTGGCCGCCCATGACGGTTTCAATGCAGTCTGCAATGAGATCGCGCGAGGGTAAAGAGAAATTCATTCCGGAGGTACCCATGCTGATAGCATCGCTTACACCAATCGTATTAAAGGTCATGCCGTTCAGATCCAGCGCTTTCAGCTCTTTGGCTACGATGGCAGCGAGGTCATTGAGGTGCATATTGCAAGGGTTGCCGGAGAATCCAGCGCTGGCTACACCGATTTGTGGAAACCGGATGGTTCGCTCATCCAGTCCGGTAGCATGTAACATCGCCCGGGAACCGGGCTGGTCTTCGTTTTCAGTGAGTTTACGGCTAAATTTGTTCAGAACGGAATCCATAAGTAATCATTACTTCGTGTATCGTGAGGGTTATCGGATTATTCGGGTATGGCTGTGCCGCCTGTATCGCTTGATAGGTAGGCAGCCTCAACCAGTCGCATGGTATCATACGCGTGCTTGACCGATGTCACATGCGGCGAAGCGGGGTTTTCAATGGCGCATTGCAGGTCTGCCATAGCAGCGATGAACGCATCGGGATACCAGGCGCCCCGAATAGGGGCAGTTATCCAACCTTGCTGCGGCTGATCGGACAGAAAGTATTCAAATCGGTCTGCTTCCCCTTGGGGGAAATTGATGTTTTTGCCCAACGTGGCTTTAATGGCTCCCTGCGTGCCTTCCCATTTCACGAATGAGTCTTGATGGGCAATGCCGAACGCATGTCCGTGATTGGTGTTCACAAAGGCGCGGATAGGCTGCTCGTAATCAAACATGATAACCGAACGCGTTGAGGCCAGTTGCATCTGCATTGGATGCTGGTAGGTTTTTGCATACACTCGTATTGGCATGCCTAGAAAATACCGGATCATGTCCATGTAATGGATGCTGTGATAAAGCATCTCCATCCGGGGTAAGCCGAACAGGAAATCCCAGAGTTCCCAGGGATGATGGATATTCATCCGGATTTCCATGTCATGTAACTTGCCGATGGCGCCTTGTTCGATGAGCCTTTTAGCGGCGATGACCGATGGAATAAGCTTCATCTGGAAATTGACGCTGGCGGTGAATCGCTTGGCCTCACAAAGTTGCAGGATTTCCCTGGCCGCCCCGAGATTTTCTCCCATGGGTTTCTGCATCAGTAC
The DNA here is from genome assembly GCF_900112315.1 of Parapedobacter composti. Taxonomy (GTDB): domain Bacteria; phylum Bacteroidota; class Bacteroidia; order Sphingobacteriales; family Sphingobacteriaceae; genus Parapedobacter; species Parapedobacter composti. The sequence goes on from NZ_FOLL01000018.1 coordinate 2,714, forward strand.
GTTTGCGCCATCTGGCAGTTGCCTGAGGATGGCCAATAGCTGTGATGCGGGTACGGCAATATCGTAGACGGCATCGGCCGGGGTGTTGGCAATCAAGGCGTCAAGCGAATCGTAGACATTAGGAATTTCGAATCGTTCGGCTAAGCGGTCGGCTTTGTCGACCTGACGGTCGTGGATGCCGAGAACATGCCAACCGGTCTTCCTATAGGCGGGCAGGTGTGCCTCTTCCACAATGCCACCAGCCCCGATAACCACAATGGGGAAGGACCGGATAGGCCGATTAAATGAGGTGGATAACGTGTAAGAACTCATGGTGTTAATCAATCTGGTAAAACGTTAACGCATTTTGATAAAATACCTGATGCCGCTCCTCGGGGGTAAGCTGTTCACAGAGCCGCAAGGCGGTTTCCAACCATTGGCGATAGGATGCGGCCAGTGTAACCACGGGCCAATCGCCCCCGAATAGCACTCGTTGGGCTCCAAAATGCTCCAGCACCGTTTCGACGTAGGGCTGCAGGTCGGCCAGCGTCCAACGGTTCCAATCGGCCTCCGTTACTAAGCCCGAAAGCTTGCAATAAACGCTAGGGTTTTTGGCCAACTCGACAATGTGAGATTTCCACGAAGGGAAGGATCCGGCCCTTATGGCGGGCTTGCCGAAATGGTCAAGCACATAACGATTGCCGGGTTGCCGTTGCACTAACCTGACCGCTGCGGGCAATTGGTGCGCCTTGACGCACAGGTCGAACGAAAAATTGTAGGTGTTAAGCAGCGCCAGGTTACGGATGAAGGTGGGGTTATCATACAACGAATCCGGCTCTTCCTCCAACCGACGGATGCCTTTTACCAACCTGCTGGACGAGAGTTCCTGTAGCCGGGCTTCGGCATCCGCTTCTTCGAGCGGAAAATAGGCGACAATGCCAACGATGCGTGGGTCCAGCGCACCAAGCTCGCATACGTAGTCCACTTCCGTACCGTACTGATGCGGTAGGCACTCGCATTGCACAAAAATCAGTTTCTCAATGGGAATTCCCGCCGTTGCCCTCCGGTACTCGGCTAATCCGAACGAACGGTTGATGGCAGGGACATCCGCCAACCAGGGGTAGTGCATCAATGCCAGGTCCCAGAAATGCACATGGGAATCCGTGAACCTGATGGGATAATCGTTGGTGTTTACTATCGTCATAAAAAATTGGTTAAAGGTATAATGAAATGAAGGTTGCCGGTGATACTGAATTGACTAGTATATGTATCAAATTGATGAATTGGTAATCCATAGTGAAATTTAAGCTATTTTTGATGGATTATTGATGTTATCAGCGTAAAATTACGGCGACTCTGTTAAATAAATACCATGAAACCAATTTATGCCAAGCCCCCCATAGGAAACCGCGCGGCTTTTCAGGTGCGGAAAGATTACCTGGATGTCCTAGATACCAAATGGCATTATCATTCCGAGTTTGAGTTGGCTTACATCAGTTACCCATACGGTAAACGCATTGCCGGAAATAGCGTTGCACTTTTTGAAGACGACGACCTGGTATTTTATGGGCCTAATTTTCCGCATGCTTGGGCGCATGAGCCCAAGGAAGGGGGCGAGCAGTCTACCTATAACAACGGGTTGTCTCATTATGCCATCGTGGTGCATTTCAGTGCATCTTGTTTCGATGATTCCTTTTTTTCGATCCCAGAAATGGTTGCCATCCAGACCGTGCTGCAGCGAAGTGCACGTGGGTTGTTGGTCTACGGTGAGTCGCGGCAGCGTATCGCACAATGGATGAAAGAACTACTGGAACATACCGGAGCCAAGCGGGTTATTTTATTGCTCCAGATTCTGGAGGAATTATCAAGGACTCCTGAAACAAACCTGCTGTCTTCCGCCGGCTACTGGGATAACCTGAATGAACACGATATGGTTCGGATGAGTGGTATCTATGAGTACATCACCCAAAACTTCACGAAAGACATCGCATTGGAAGACATTGCGGCCCAAGCCCATATTTCCCCCTCGGCATTCTGCCGGTACTTCAAGGCACGCACCAAACGGACACTCAAGGAGTTTGTGAACGACCTACGGATCAACTATGCTTGCCAATTGCTCGAAGAAAACAGACACAGCATCACACAGATCTGTTTTGAAGCCGGCTTCAACAATATTTCCAATTTCAATAGGCGCTTTAAGGAAATGAAGGGAATCACGCCGCAACAATACCGGATGAATATCCGCAACATATACAATAAGGTTACTGCAGCACCTAGCCAACCTTAATTGAAGTCAAAAAAATACTGATTGTCGCCAAATCCGTACTGGTCTGGATGGAACGATAAGGCGTTCTTTGTATAGCGTTGCTAACCGCTTTCAGGAAGATCAATTGTTATTTGGTAACCTATATTATGAAGAAATATGATTCGTATTTACACTAGCCTTTTGGTTCGGATTGTTTTCGCCTGTTGTTTTCCCGCAATGGCGTTCTGCCAGGAGCCGCCTGTAATTAAGGGAAACGTCGTCGATGTGGTGGGCGATGGTATCCAAGGGGTGAGCGTGCAGGTAAAGGGCACGTCAAAAGGTACCGTATCCGACAACAATGGTGCGTTTTCGATTTCATTAACGGGTCAGGAACCGGATGGTCTGACACTGCGCTTTTCTTCCGTGGGGTATATCACCCGGGAACTGCTGATTGGTAAAGAAAGGGAAATCAGGGTCGTGTTGGAAGCCGACGACAGCAGCCTGGATGAGGTAGTCGTGGTGGGGTATGGGCAGCAACGGAAAGTAACCTTGACCGGTTCGGTATCCTCGGTTTCGGGGACCGAGTTGGTGAAGCAGCTTTCTCCTGATTTTGCTGGGTCCTTGAAAGGAAGACTGCCAGGATTGACGGTGGTGCAGTCCACCGGTATGCCGGGGGCCGACGATGCCGCGCTATACCTCCGGGGAGTAGCAACGACCAACGGGGTCTCCCCGTTATTGCTTATCGATGGGGTAGTTTCAGAAATGAGCGAATTGCGGCATTTGGATCCCTTTTCTGTAGCGAATGTCAGCGTATTGAAAGACGCGTCGGCTACAGCGGTTTTTGGTGTAAGGGGAGCCAATGGAGTGATTATTATCACAACCAAACGGGGTGAATTAGGTAAAGTAAATGTCAGCGTATCGTCCGACCAAAGCTTGCAGGAGATGGCATACCTTCCGGATCGGCTGGATTCGTACGATTATGTCCACCTGCGCAACGAGGCGCTGGCGAACGAAGGGATGCCGCTGGAATACTCGGATGAATCCATAGAAAAGTTTGAAAGTTGGCGCACGGGAAATCCGGTGGATCCGTATTGGCATCCTAACAACAATTGGGTGGATATCTTGTTCAAGCGGTTTGCGCCGATGTCGCGATCGAATATTAATTTAAGCGGTGGAACCGAACGTTTGAAGTATTTTGTGAGCACCGGATACCTGACACAGGGCGGCTTGTTCAATGTAGAGCCGAAGGAACAGCTGAAGTACGATGCACAGACGAAAGTAAATCGCTATAACTTCCGTGCAAATGTTGATTTTACGATTAGCAAAGCCATAACGGCTTATGCAAACTTATCCGCGCATATCGAGCGGGTGAACAATTCCAACCTGATCAATGGCCAATTTGGCTTTGCCACGTTATTCGTGGACGCGTTGACGAGCAGACCGACGAACGTAGGCCCATTGTCCCAAGAGGGCGTTCCGCTGTACATTAACGGGGAACTGCAACCGCTCGAACCGGGCCGGATCGTGTCCGACCGGTACGGTACGGGATCTTCATATGGAGACCTGAACAGACAGGGATACAGCCTAGGCACCAGGTCGGGGTTCAATGGCAATTTCGGGATGAACTTCGATTTGGGAACAATTACTGAGGGACTGGACTTCCGGGCGTCGGTGGCGCTGACCACCACGGGGGTAACCACCATGAACGGCACGAAAAATTACGTGGTATTCAATTATCAGGACCTCATACAGGATGGTGAACAACAACGGGTCTATGTGATAAATCGAGGGAATGAGGTCGAAGATAACCCGCTATCACTTAGCAAATCAGCCAGAAGCTCAATCCGTGCAAATTTCCAGGGACAATTGAACTACAATCGGTCGTTCGGTAAACATAACCTGGGTGGACTGGTGCTCGTACAGCGGGATTACTGGGAGGTGGCGGAAGGTTCGGGCTACCAAGCGCCTTATTTGCCGTTTAATGTGTTGGGGCTATCCGCAAGGACAACTTATGGTTACGACAACCGTTACCTATTTGAGTTCAACGCGGGCTACAATGGTTCTGAACAGTTTTCACCGAAAAAGCGATTTGGGTTTTTCCCGGCATTCTCCGCAGGATGGGTGGTTTCCAATGAGCCTTTTTTCGCGAGGGTCAACGGAGTATCCGAGCTTAAAATCCGGTATTCTTTCGGGTATGTAGGCAACGATCGGTTTGGTTCTTCGAGGTTTCTTTACCTCGATAACCTCGCCGTAGGTAGCTCTGGATTGTATGGAAAGGATATACCCTCGTTAGGTGGCTCGGGTAATAAAATCAATGAGACCATGATCGGTAACCCCAATATCACATGGGAACTTGCTCAAAAGCAGAATTTAGGCCTAGATATATCGGCGCGCAACGGCTTGTCGTTCACAGGGGACTTCTATGTCGAAAATCGATCGAATATCCTGCTGACAAGGCAGTCGGTACCCGCTTTCCAGGGGCTGCCGTTGGGCGCCATGCCTGCATTGAATATCGGTGAGATCAGGAACACGGGGTTTGAACTGCTGCTCAAATATGACAAATCCTTTAACCCGGATTTTTCATTGAACTCCAGTGTCAATATAGGCTATAACAAAAACCGCGTCGAATCTTTCGATGAACCACTCCGCACGGAAGACTACGTTTATCGCAGAAGAATCGAGGGCTTCTCTTTAGGCCAGCAGTGGGGATATAAAATTGACTACTCAACCGACCCCGAACGAGGAAGGGACGGTTCAGGGTTCTTTAACTCCTATGAGGATATCGCCAATTCAGGGCTCAACTATCAGATCGGAACACCAAGACCCGGCGATTTCATCTATGTAGACCAGAATGGCGACGGTTTGATAAACGATGCGGATATGGTACCTATCGGTGCTTCCAACCTGCCGAACACCACTTATGGGATACAATTGGACTTCCGGTATAAGAATTTCGATGTTTCTTTTTTGGGTCAGGGCGTAGCCAGCGCCTCTAAGTATTACGAAGGACCTGGTATTTTTGAAGAAATGGGCTCTGCCAGCTTCTATCCCTGGCAATTGAATCGGTGGTCGGAAGAACGGTACCAACGTAGGCTCCATGGGGAGGACATCGCTATTACACATCCCCGCCTGGCCACAACTACTTCATCTAGCCACATCGCCAACGACTATTACATCATGAGCATTGCCTATTTCCGGTTAAGGAATGTATTAGTCGGCTATACGTTGCCCGAACGGTGGACCAACCGCTTTGCACGGACCGTCAGGATATATGCCAACGCCACGAACTTATTTACGTTCCATGGCTTGCGGATGAATAGTTTTGATCCTGAGCAGGCCAATGGATTTGTCTATCCACTGATGAAGAATTATACGCTTGGCGTCAATGTTAACTTTTAATAACCCTAAAAATATGCAACGGATAAGAAAATACCTCATATTGGTGTTGATCAGTGCGTCGCTCGCATTTTCGTGTAAAAAGGTGCTGGACGCTACGCCGGACGGACGCATTTCTTATGAAGATGTATTCCAGGATCCGGAGTTGGTCAGGGCACAGTTTAACACATGTTTCGATCATCTGCCGCTGAAAGGATTGAACTACTTTTTTTTCGCAAATAATCCGGTGGGGCTATCCGATGAAGCGTGGTATACCCGCACCTCCGGCCCATTGACGGATGCGTATAACGGAAGTATCTCCGCTTCCAATAACTCGCTGGAAACCACTGCGGCCTTAAACTATCCATGGGACGGTGATTTCTGGGCTTCTTATTATAAGCAGATTCGGTTGACAAACCTCTTCATTGCAAATATCGGAACAGCGAATGTAGATTCGGAAGAAAACCGCGACCGCTGGAACGCAGAAGCTCATATCTTAAGGGCTTATTTCTATATGGAACTCCTGAAATGGTATGGAGCGGTGCCGCTGACTACGTCTGTCATACCTATTGACGCGGACTATTCGCAGTTTGCTAAGGCAAGCTATGTGGACGTATGCAGGCAGATCGTAGCGGATTGCGATGTGGCGCTGGAATCGCAGCACTTGCCCTGGCGACTGATCAGCGGGAATGAAAGCCATCGGCTTACCAAAGGGATTGCCGCTGCCCTGCGCGGCCAGGCGGCATTGTTTGCTGCAAGCCCCGCTCATAATGGGGGCGAAGATCTCTGGGAATGGGCATATGAGGTGAATAAATCGAGCGTAGAGCTTTTGCTTCGAAACGGCTACGAGCTGTATGATCATTATAACGTCGGTGGAAATTATACCAGCGCTTATCAGGAGTATTTTGCTCAAAATCCCGATTACTCCGCCACTCCGAACGACCGGGAGACGATTATGGAGAATTGGCGTGCTTCAATGGATTATTTTGATATCCAAACTTTGCCAATCCTCGGAGGGTCCTTCGCCGGCAACGTGCCAACGCAGGAGTTGGTCGATGCCTTTGATATGCTCGAAACCGGGAAGCCTGTCCTGCACTTGGAGCGGCCTTATCTCGATGAGCAGCACTTGCAACCCAACTATGTGCCGGATTCGGGCTACGACCCCGAAAATCCATACGAGGGCCGCGACCCCCGGTTCTATGCCTCTATCTTCTACAACGGCAGTACCTACCGTGTGGCCGGGTATCCGAATAACACGGCAAACATAGAAACGTTTGTGGGCGGAAACTGCGGCCTCGACCTGACCAACGAAAAACATACCCACACCGGCTATTATTCGCGAAAATTCTACTTTACAATGTACTGGCCGGCGATGTTCCGTTTTGTGGACGGAAAACCGCGGATCTTCCGTCTCGGAAGGTCTTTCCTGGATTTGGCCGAGTGCGCGGCAGAGACGGGAAGGCTGACCGAAGCAATGGAATACGTGAATAGAATCCGCCATCGTGCAGGTTTTTCACCTCAGGTTGACAAGGCCGCGTCCAGCATAGAAGAAGCCAGACTGATCGTAAGACACGAGCGCCGGGTCGAACTGCATTATGAAGAGGACCGTTATTTTGATGTCAGAAGATGGACACCTTTAGATCAGGATATCCAGGAGGAAAAATTCGTCACCGGCATGAGGATTACCAAACAAACTGACGGTACATTTAATTATCAACGCTTTGTTCTGGGCCAGGGGGGAGGCCGGCCAAGCAAGGCAAACTACGGAAAAAAATGGCATTTTTTTCCGATTCCTCAGTCAGAAGTTATTAAGCTGGAGTCTGTCACCAATACACCTTGGCAGAATGCAGGGTGGTAATCGAGCATTGAAGAAGATGAAAAGTCAAAAATACAACATCGTGCCGCGTATCAGGTTATATGTGATGCTGTTGCTCCACATAGCGGCGGGGGCTGAGGCTAGAACAGTTTACGTAACCGCGGAAGACTCCATCGGCTATCGGATGACCCATGGGCGGGCGACTGATGAATTCGGAAAGCCAGTCAGACATGTACTGATCCGGTTCGCGGATCAGCGTAGCTTTGTATCGCTGACCGATAAAGACGGACGGTTCTCGATCCGCCATCCGGTTGATATCAAGCACCTGCAGGCTACGCATCCCGATTTTCTCAGTGCACGAATCGATCTCGTACCGGATACTGATTCCCTGCAGGTGGTGCTGCGTGCGGACAACAGCAAGCAGGGGGAGGTGATAGCCTTGCCTTTACTGTATGAGTCGGATCGAAGATACGTGACCGGGGCAGTATCCCAAGTACACGGGAGTGAATTGTTGAAAACCCCCGCGGCCAGCTTGTCTTCCACTTTGGCCGGTCGTTTGCCGGGAGCCATGGTATCGCAAAGTTCCCAGCAACCTTATGCCGATGGCGTGTCCCTGCTGGTTCGCGGTAGAAGCACGATAAATGGCAACGCACCACTGATCGTGCTGGATGGTGTGCCTTCTCCGCTGTTGGATTTGAGCATGGTCAACACCGAGGAAATCGACCGGATTACCGTGTTGAAAGATGCGGCCGAAACGGCGTTTTATGGGTACCAGGGGTCAAATGGCGTGATTTTGATTTCTACAAAGAAAGGACTGAACGCCGGAACCGAAATTTCGTTTTCAGCAAACCAGGCGGTTCAAGAGGCGCTCGCGAAACCAACCTTGCTGCCTTCTTGGGAGTATGCTTCTTTACGCAACCAGGCCACACGGAATGACGGGATATCCACATTGCCATTTACCGATGAGCAGATTGCACAGTTTAAGAACCCCGATGCGAACAGGGACGTATTTCCTGATAACAACTGGTACGATGAATTCCTGAAAGATTACGCATCGCTGAGCCGCTACAATGTCAACATCAGAAGCGGGACGGAGCGCGTTAAATACTACCTGAATGCGGGCTATATGCAGCAAGGGTCTTTGCTAAAAACTATTGAACAGGAACGCTACGACCCCAAATACGCGCTTGAGCGGTTTTCCGTGCGTGCAAATGTGGATGTCAACGTGCTTGATGGACTGGATGCGTTTCTGTACCAGTCAATTGTCATCGACCGTAGGAACAGACCCACGGTCGGGTTGGGGGGCATTCTATCCAGTATATTTGCGCTGCCAGCAACCGAGAACGGACCGCTGACACCCGATGGCCATGTGATCGCTACCCAGTTTCAGGATACCCCGCCCTATGGACAAATCAATATGGGCGGATATCGGCGGGAAACGATAACAGACTACCACGGTACGCTGGGCCTGAATTTTGACATGGATTTCATCACCAAGGGGCTCAGTGCCAAATCGTACTTGGCTTTTGAAACCAAATACTTTGGAACGATAAGCGGAACAAAGGATTATCCGCGCTACATTCGGGATGGGGTGGTACAGACGTCCGATGGGCGGGATAGCGTCGTGTTTGTGCCGTATGGGACTAACGTTGAAAGACCACTTTCCTTAAGTAGAAATTCTTTCTTTGGCTACTTCCTGAATTTCAATGGCATGTTGAATTATGAACGGACATTCGCAAACGACCATCGCATTGAAGGGGTGGTCAACTATTTCGCACAGAACTATACGACGGTCACGACCGGAAGCGCTCAGGATATCATTCCGTACGATCGGATTTCATTGGGGGGTAAGGTGAAATATGCCTTTAAATCGAAGTACATTGCGCAGTTCACTGCGGGGTACACTTCGTCCGATCAGTTTGCACCGGGTAGGCGCACCGGTTTTTTCCCCGCGATTTCCGCCGCGTGGATTGCATCGGAAGAGGATTTCCTTAAACCATCAGCGGATTGGCTGTCTTTTCTGAAACTGCGGGGTTCGTTCGGACTTACCGGTAACGACCAATTACCCAATCCGAGATTCTCTTACCTCGATTACATCACGTCCACTTCCGGCGGGCCAATCGCCGGTCTGTTTATCGGTAGCTTGACCCGGGAAAACAGCATCGCTAACCCCTTCGTACGCTGGGAAACGCAAAGGCAGCTGAATTTGGGCGTGGATGTCGGGCTGTTCAACAGCCTGTCGATCCGGGTGGATGTATTCAAACAGTCGCAGACCGATATATCCACGCAAAATAATCTGGTACCGGCTATGGGAGGCATACCAAGCGATGTCTTTCCTTACCTCAATACCGGATTGATAGAAAACCGTGGCGTGGATGCCGAGATTGATTTTACCAAGCAGGTGAGCCGAGACTTCCGGGTGTTTGTGACGGGCAATGTGCTGTTTGCCAAAAACAAAGTGTTTGATATCGGCGAATTGAATCGGAGCAGCAGCGGATTTTATTACCCTTATCGGTCCACAGGCTTCTCCATAGGGCAGCATTTCGGTTATTTGATCGATTACAGCAACGGCAATGGGTATTTTAACAGTCAGGAGGAGATCGCCCAAAGCGGTTTGCGGTACGACGGGCGACAACCGCGTCCGGGTGATTTCATCTACCGGGACCTTAACAACGATGGCGTGATCGACAACCGCGACGAAGCGCCTATTGGACGGCCGAGCATTCCGGAACTGGCTTACGCAGGCACCGTCGGATTTGAGTTCAGGAACGTTGATTTTTACCTTCAGTTCCAGGGAATCGCACGCGCATCCAGGTATTACAGCGGTGTGGGGGTGATGGAGCACGGGGCACGGGGACAGTATTTCCCTATACACCGCGAGGCATGGACGCCCGAGCGATACGCTAATGGGGAACCCATTGCGTATCCGGCACTTTCCACACAAAGTTCATCCAGCCTGCGTATCAACGATTTTTTTATCCGGAACAGCGACTACCTCCGATTGAAAACTGCGGAACTGGGGTATACTATTCAGCGCGTTTTCGGGAAACAGAATGGGGCAAACATGCGCGTCTTCGTCAACGGCCAGAACTTGTTTACGTTTCACTCACCTATCTTTGAAGGGATAGATCCGGAGGCCGGAGCATTCACTACCTATCCGATATACCGGACGTTCAACGCAGGCCTGGGCCTACAGTTTTAGCTTTAAGTTTTTTATGATGAGAACAAGAACAGTTAACACAGCGATATCGGCGATGATCTTTTTCGCCGGAATGCTTTCCTGTACGAAAATACCGGAGTACTCGGATGGGCGTGTCTCCTTGGATGAAGTATTCAGCAGCTATCGGAAGACAGCCGGCTACTTAAATCTTTGTTACACAAAAATACAGCCTCAGGGCGGGTTCTATGCCGGCAACTCATTCCTGGCGAGTTTCAGTGATGAGGCGGCCCATGTTTCAGAGATCAACAACAGTGTGCACCGGCAATGGTGGCAGGGCTTGCTGACGCCATTTTATAATCCCGTGGAAACCAATACTAGTTCCAATACCAATTGGTGGGCCGGGCATTTTGAGGGGATACGTTATTGTAACGTTTTCCTGGCCAATATTGATACGGCCATGGTGGCCGGAGAGTCGATTAGACAGGGTTATAAAGCACAGGCACGGCTGCTACGTGCCTTTTATTACCTGCAACTCATTAAGCGGTATGGAGGCGTTCCCGTCTATACCGCGCCACTGCCGGTCGACTACGATTACTCCTCCGAACAGCGGCCGCCGTTTTCTGCTGTGGCCCAGTTTATCATCGACGAGTGCAATGACGTGCTGGAAAACGTGCCCAATGAAGCGATGGGCTGGATACAGGGCGACACCGATTTCCAACGAGGAATGTTCTACAAAGCGGTCGCGGCTGCGATGAAATCTCAGGCAGCCCTGTTTGCTGCGAGTCCACTGTGGAATGATGGAACCATCACCTGGCAGGACGCTGCGCGGTACACAAAGGAAGCATTGGATCGCTGTCTTGAAAACGGATTCAAGTTGTATGACGCGGCGCCAGGCACCACAGACGGCTATGATGCGTTTGACATCTATTTCCGGACAAGGGCCGACGTTAACCGGGTGAGGGACCGGGAAACGATCTATGAAGTAAACCGGCAGCTGAACATTTACAGTTATAACGGTTTGCCGTTTACTGACGGTATTGTAAGCTCCGGAGACAATCCCGTTCAGGAATTGATCGATGCTTTCGAAACGATAGATGGCAAACCGATATTGGATCTTACTCGCCCTTATTTGGACGCCAATCATCTGCAACCCAATTACAATAGCGAGAACACACTTTATAATCCAGCTGCTCCCTTCGAAAACCGCGATCCAAGGCTTCGGGCTTCCTTTTATCACCACGGCGCACGTTTTGATTTGCGGAATGCGTCGAGTTTTGTTTGGATGCACGCCGGAGGTAATGCCGCGATCTCGGAGAATGACCTGAGACACACGCGCACGGGCTATTACCTCCGGAAATTCGGCAATTTCACGTCCAGCCGTACGGGCAATAATGACGGGTATTTTAAGCTGTACCGCTTAGCGGAGCTATACCTAAATTTCGCTGAGGCTGCTAATGAAGCGGCAGCAGGAGGGTTAGCTCCGGGTGATGCTGTAGATGCATTGAACATAGTGAGGGCACGTGCCGGGATGCCTGCTATTGAGGCAGGAATCGATAAGGAAACCTTTCGCCTGCGGATTCGGAATGAGCGCCGGGTGGAACTGGCCTATGAAGAACATCGGTTCTTTGATGTCCGGCGCTGGAAAATTCTGGACGAAACGGATCGTGTGGTTACCGGAATGCGCCCCATTGCGGAGCCGGATGGTACATTCACCTATGAACGCTTTGTTATTGACCATAGCCGTGCCGCAGTGACAGATAAGTACCTGATTTTCCCGTTGCCGGGAAACGAGGTGGCTAAACTACAGGAGTTGACCGGCTCGAATTGGCAGAACCCTGGGTGGTAGTATTGGAAAATAAAGACTAAAAATGCATATTTCAATCATTGCTGTTGTTCTTTTGGCTGTAAACGTAAGCAGCCTCGCTTCTACCCGGATAGGAAAAACCGGCCTCATCATTTCTAACCTGAAAACCGCTTACGCGGAAAACCCCATCGGGCTTGATGAAATGAATCCGCAGTTCAGCTGGGTACTTCAGCATAGCGGCAGTAACGGCATGCAGCAAGCCTTTCAGCTCCTTGTCTCTGACGATTCACTGGCGTTGGCTCGTCATGAAGGCAATATGTGGGATACCGGTCGGCAACGTTCAGCCCAATCGGTAGGTGTCGTATACGCCGGCAAAAAACTGGAAAGCCGGAAGCGATATTACTGGAAAGTGAAGGTTTGGGACGATGCTGCGGGCGAGGGCGTCTGGAGCGACCCTTCGTTTTTCGAAATGGGATTGCTGGATGAATCCGAATGGCAGGGGGACTGGGTAGGTTATCCCTTTGGGTGGGCAGGAAAGGTGCTGTATTTCCGGCATGTATTCGCATGTGAGAAGGAAGTGGCAAGGGCCCGGCTATACGCTTCGGGCATCGGATACCATGAGATACGGCTGAATGGCGAGAAAGTCGGAAAAAACGTGCTTGATCCGGCAAAAAGTGATTACTCCAAACGTATCTATTACACGACACATGACATCACAGAGCGGCTCAAGGAAGCAAATGTAATACTGATTTCCGTTGCCCCGGGCTGGTATGGTATGCCCAAGTTACGGTTGCAAATGGTGGTTGATTATGCGGATGGAACACAGCAGCGCATTTCGTCCAGCGATATCCGAAAAGTAACGCTGGGACCGATCGTACGTTCAGGCATTATCGATGGGGAGGAATATGACGCCAGAAAAGCCCGCTTCGATGAATGGGATTTACCCACCGATACGATCATCAAAGGGCTGCCGAACAAAACCTGGGGGTTCGCCCATGTGGTTGAACCCCCAGGCGGAAAAATGGTGTCACAGCACCAGGAGCCGATTCAAGTAACGGAATCTTTTCATCCGGTCGCTCTTGTCGAAACCTCGCCGGGTGTGTATTTGCTAGATGCCGGCCAGAATATGGCCGGCTGGCTTTCCATCCGCGTAAAAGGCAAGGCAGGTTCTGAGGTGACCATGCGGTTCGCAGAAACCATTTATGAAGATGGGCGGGTAAACCAGGAGAATCTGCGTACTGCCGAAGCGACGGATCGTTATACCTTGAAAGGAGGCGGATACTATGAACGATGGGAACCTGCTTTTACTTATCACGGGTTTAGATATGTTCAGGTGGAAGGACTGGATTATAAGCCGGATGTGCGTGATTTCACGGTGAAAAAAGTGCGTTCCGCCGTGGCCGATGTCGGACAGTTCAAAAGCAGTGATAGCCTGCTGAATGCCATTTGGCTCATGGTGAAACGGACGGAAGCCAGTAACCTGCATAGCGTTCCGACAGATTGCCCGCAGCGCGACGAGCGGATGGGCTGGTTAAATGATATGACCGTACGCATTGAACAAGCAATTTATAATTTTGACATGTCGCGGTTTTATGCCAAGTACTTGGCCGATGTATATGATACACAGGACGAACAGGGACGCATTACGGATACTGCGCCCTATAAAGTGGGTGGCCGACCAGCAGACCCGGTTTCAGCCAGTTATCTGCTGCTGGCACTCAAAAGTTACGATTATTATGGAAATCGGCAGATCATCGATGCGTATTACTCAGGACTGAAAGCGTGGGTCGATTATTTGCAGACCAGAACCAAGGATGGCATTGTCGATTACAGTTACTATGGCGATTGGGCTCCACCGGCTGAATTTGGTGTGGCTGGTGTAGGTTATGGAGCGGTTTCGAAAAGTACGCCGGGCGACCTGATATCAACGGGATTCCTATACTATTGTGAGAAAATGATCTCACGTATGGCAGCCGTATTAGGAAAAAACGCAGATGCACGAAACTATGCAGATTGCGCCGAGAAGACCGCTTTGGCATTCAACCGGAAGTTCTGGAACCAGGAGTCAGGGGGCTACGGTACGAATAACCAGGCGTGTAATTCGTTTGCATTGGTTATGGGGTTGGCCGATGGAGACCGAAATGCGCGTACGCTGGAAAACCTGGTCAATGATGTGATTGCCCACGATTATCACCTCACGACCGGAAATATTGCTACCAAGTACGTGCTGGAGGCCCTGACCGAAGGGGGATATGTGGATGTGGCTTATAAAGTAGCGACCCAAAAGACCTATCCTAGCTGGGGGTATATGCTGGAAAAGGGCGCAACGACACTTTGGGAACGGTGGGAATACGAAACAGGGGGATCGATGAATTCGCACAATCACCCCATGATGGGATCCGTAGGCTCGTGGTTGTATAAATACCTATTAGGCATCGTTCCAAACGAGGAACATCCGGGTTTTGAGCAATTCGTTGTGCGGCCCTATATTCCCAGCGGTCTGGATTCGTGTGCAGGGTCGTATGAATCCATCCGGGGAACGATCGCAGTTTCATGGAAAAAACAAAGAAGTCGGATTACACTGGACGTTACCGTACCGGGGAATTCGTCGGCAGCCATCTGGGTACCGGTTTCAACATTGAAAAATTTAACAGTGGATGGGGAACCCTATGAGAAGAGTAAACATGCGGAGCTGCTTCGGTCTGAAAAAGGCGGTGTTGTATTTCAGGTCAACGCGGGGAGCTTCCGGTTTGAAGGTCGTTTGTAAAATGAAAAAAATCTATACGCACATCGGGATCTGGCTGAGCCTGATGCTTCATGGTTCCCTGGCTTGCGGAACACCTCAAGGGAAAGAGCCCAGCGATGAGGTCGTTGCCCACATAACAGCAGTCGATGCCCTTGAGCGGCAGATTAGCACCGACTCGAAACGAAAGGAAGGGGATCGGTATGTCGGGTTGTTTTATTTCACCTGGCTGGGGCAGCACCGAGGCGGACAGCAGGGTATATTTGATATTTCCGTACTGAGTAAAACCAACAGGAGCGCACTTTTCAACCGGTCGGGTACACCGGAAAGTCCGTTAGGCCAGTATCATTTCTGGGGCGAGCCGCTCTATGGTTATTATGATAGTTCGGATCCATGGGTAATTACACGCCACATCGAGTTATTGACGATGGCGGGAATCGACTATGTGCTGCTGGACGCAACTAACAGTTTTTATTACCCTGAGGTGGTGACCAAGCTGCTGGATCGACTGCTTGAATTTAAAGCACAGGGATGGCCGGTGCCTGCCGTTGGATTTTACACCAATTCCCATTCAGGATCAACCGTGAAACGTATTTTTGAACATTTCTATCGCGACGGCAGGTATGCCGACGCTTGGTTCAAACCCTGCGGTAAGCCGTTGATAATCGGGATCACGCCACACAATAAGGGCGCTTCCGACCAGACCGTCGGCGGGAGTTTCACAGACTTCGTTTCAGAAGAGTTGGCCGATTTATTCGATGTCAGGGAGTCGCAATGGCCCACTGGTCATTACCATGCACAGGCATTCCCTTGGATCAGTTGGGATTACCCGCAGCGCATCCATCAAGGCGTAGTGTCTGTTTCTGTGGCGCAGCACTCGCCGGTTAATATCGTTTTTTCAGATACCGTCCATACCCGGGGAAGAGGTTACGACGCAATCCGGAAGCGGAATATGTTGTCGGGTATCCCGTCCGGTTTAAACTTTCAACAGCAATGGGAAACGGTATTTTCAAGGGAGCGGCAGATCGAAAATGTCTTCGTAACCGGTTGGAACGAATGGATTGCGATAAAAAGCGCGGATGCTGAAAAGGTATTTTTCGTAGATAGTTACAACGAGGAGTTCTCCAGAGACATCGAAATGATGAAAGAGGGATACGGCGACAATTATTATTTGCAATTGATCGCGAATGTGAAGCGCTTTAAATATGCTGCCGGCGATAGGAGGCGTTCGGTATTGAAAACAATCGATATCTTGGATGTTGACGAAACACAATGGGAAGGGGTAACGGCACATTTTAGGGATTTCGAAGGCGATGCCTTACCGCGGAACTATCCTGATTTTTCGGGAACAGGTGTTTATCGTGATACGAGCAATCGCAACGATATTACCGACATCAAAGTCGCGAACGACGACAGGAATGTTTATGTTTACATTCGAACGAAAGCGCCGATCAGCACATACAATGGAACGGACATGAATTGGATGAATGTTTTTATCGGGACAGATGACGGTAGCGGGGAGGACTTCGGCGGGTTTAACTATGTGATTAACCGTTTTCCCAAAGCCGACCATACCACCTCGGTGGAGCGGTCCAAAGGAGGCTATGACTGGACGCGCAGCGGGGTTGCGCAATACCGGGTTTCGGGAGCTGTGATGCAACTTTCGATTCCACGCTCTTCCCTGGGCCTGACGGCAGAACGGACGGCCTTCCGCATCAAGGTAGCCGACAATGTCACTAAACAGGAGGATATCATGGATTATTACGTTTCTGGAGACAGCGCACCGATCGGCCGCTTGGCTTACGCTTATACTAATTAAATCCGAATGATCATGCAAAGCAGGAAAAAAGCCAACCGATTGCCGCTGCTGCTGTTCGCCGCTGCGGGCTTGGCCGTGACCAATCTGCGTGCCCAGGAGTTCTCGGGCGTGGTGGTCGACAGCCTTTCCAACGGAAACATATACCGGATAGTGGCCTGGAATGAAAGCAAACGGGATTCAGCGGTTTACCATGTTTTTGTGCCGGACGGAATCAAAGCCCTTCGGGGCGTATTCATCCATCAACATGGATGTGGGATGGAAGGCAGGGGAGCTGCCGCTGCGTACGATATCCAATATCAGGCGTTCGGGAAAAAGTGGGGCTTAGCTATTGTCGGCCCGGATTTGTATTACGAATCCGGATGCTATACCTGGCGCGAGCCAAACTCGGGGTCTGCGCAATCGCTGATGGGGTCATTGAGACAAGTCGGTGAGGTCTCCGGCTATCGGGAACTATCCGGTGTTCCCTGGCTATTGTGGGGACACTCCGGTGGTGGGTATTGGACGATTGCGATGCTACGGGAATTTCCGGAGCGTGTGCTCGCCGCATTTTGCTATTCACCGGTCTATAACGCCCAATGGGACTATCCGGAGCATGCGCTCCAGGTTCCCTTGATGATCCGCCACGCAGGAGCATCGGATCTCGACCGGTCTTGGGAAGCATCGGTAAACATCTTTAAGAAGATGAGAAAGGCAGGGGGATTGGTGAGCATAGCGTATACGCCCTATCAGAGCCATAACCACGCCTTCGTGAGGCATATGGCGATCCCGTTTTACGAAGCGGTATTAGCGCAGCGGTTACCCATGGGCGAGAACGCCGCGGAACTGGGCCTGAACGACATGGATTTGTCGCGCGGATGGTTGGGCGATAACAAACACATCAATACGTATAGCAGCGGGGACTACGCAGGAGACCCCCTACAGTTATCCTGGTTGCCCGATTCGGCAACGGCAGCCAAGTGGAAGGAATATGTCATCACAGGAGATGTCATCGACCGAACGCCTCCCCCTGCGCCATACGATGTAAAAGCCAAACGCATCCATAATCGGGAGGTTGAGCTATCGTGGCGTGCCGATGCCGATGTGGAATCCGGTATCAAGCAATTTTGCATTTATGACGGCGAACAGCTCATTGCACGATTTCCTGAGCAGGATGTCTATCAACGATTTGATACGAATGGCGACAACGCTATCGGTTTTACCGCTTTAGCTGAAATGCGTGTGGTTTTGACGTTGGCCGAATCCTCTGATGCAAACTTGAGGGTGAGTACGGTTAACCATGCGGGGCTGCATTCGACCCGGACAAGCTTAACCGAACACGTTGTTCCGAAATAAAAACACGCTTATCGAATAGAAATGTTAATCAGGTATTACTTTTATTTTCTTTGCATATCAGGGAGTTTGATCCTGACCGCTTGTGTTAACCGCAGTGCTTTGCGCGTGACGGATCTTACGGTTGGCGGAAGGACGGCTCCGATTGGTTTAGACGACCGAACCCCCGGCTTGGGCTGGATGATGCACATCGAGCAGCAACGCAATATCCGGCAGACCGCCTACCGGATTCTGGTGGGCACATCGGAAACACTGGTCGAACAAGGGGTAGGCAATGTATGGGATAGTGGCCGCGTCCTCTCGGAAGCGAGTTTCGGGGTGCCATTCGGTGGCGACAGTTTAGAGAGTTATGCCGACTATTATTGGAAGGTACAGGTATGGACAAATCAGGGGGATTCAGCATCCAGCGAAGTCGGCCATTGGCGGATGGGGATCTTAGATAAACGGGAATGGAAGGCGCAATGGATTGGCTTGGATACCGTCAGCGAGCAGGATGCCCCGCATCGTACGCAAACACGTTTGGCGGCGAGGTACCTACGCAAGGAAGTTGCTCTCACGAAACCGGTTGCCAAGGCCACGGTGGTCGTCAGCGGGCTTGGCTTGTACGAGTTGCAAATCAATGGACAGAAGGTCGGTGATGATGTCCTTTCCCCCACGCTGACTGACTATGCAAGGCAGGTGCCTTATAACACCTATGACGTAAGGCATCTGCTGGATACGGGAACGAACGCAATCGGCGTGATCCTCGGTAATGGCCGGTTTTTTCACCTGCGTGATTTTCAGGGTGGCCCCAATCCGGTAACCGGCATCGCACACGTTAATTACGGTTATCCCCGGTTGCTCTTGCAACTGATGATACAATATGCCGACGGGACGGAAACGCTCGTGGTTACCGACCCGTCCTGGAAAGTGACGGATAAGGGCCCGATACGAGCCAATAATGAGTATGATGGGGAAGAATTCGATGCTCGAATGGAGCTGGACGGCTGGTCGGAGCGCGGCTACGATGATGGACATTGGGCGGTTGCGGATGTGATGGAAGCTCCTGAAGGAACGCTTATGGCACAGGCCAATGAGAACATCCGCATCAAGGAGACTGTCGTGCCGGAAGCAATCCGGGAAACAGGACGAGGCACTTACCTGCTGGATATGGGGCAGAACATGGTGGGCTGGTTACGCATTCAAGTTAGAGGCAACGCAGGAGACACCGTAACCATGCGTTTTGCTGAACGCCTTAGTGACTCAACGACCTTATACCTTGATAACCTGCGCGATGCAAGGGTAACAGATACGTATGTGTTGAAAGGGGGTGGGGTGGAAACTTGGCAACCCCGGTTTACGTATCATGGGTTCCGGTATGTGGAGCTAGCGGGGCTTTCCTATGAGCCGGTAATAACTGATTTCGAAGGACAGGTGGTATATGATGATGTCGCAACAATAGGCTCGTTTGAAACGTCCGATACAACGATTAATCAGGTATTCAATAACGCATATTGGTCTATACGGGGCAATTACAGGGGGATTCCAACGGACTGCCCGCAACGTGACGAACGGGTTGCCTGGTTGGGTGATCGTTTGATGAGTTCGTACGGGGAAAGCTTTGTGTTTGACAACTCCAGGATTTACCGTAAATGGATGGGCGATACCCAGGCGGCCCAGGACAGTAACGGAAGCCTACCGGATATCGTGCCGGAATACTGGCTGAAGCGAACCGACAACATCACCTATCCCAGTGCGTTCATTATCATACCCCACATGCTCCGAAAGCAATTTGGCGATGAAGAAACCTTCCGTACCTACTATCCTGATATGAAAAAATGGCTGGCGTACATGTGGGAGAAATATCGGGAAGGGGACCTGATCTTAAGGGATACGTATGGCGACTGGTGTGTGCCTCCCGAGGAAGGTACGGAAGAAATCTGGACCAGCGACCCGGCAAAAACCACAGACGGCGGTTTACTGGCGTCCGCCTACCATTACTATTGCCTTACATTGATGGAAGAATTTGCGGCGCTACAGGGGCTGGATGGCGATGTGGCTTATTTCGCCGGACTCCGTGAACGTGTGGCGCGCGCGTTCAACCGGAAGTTTTTTAACGAACAAGGGGGGTACTACGGTAACAACACTACGACCGCCAATCTGTTACCGTTGACATTTGGACTTGTTCCGGAAGGAAGGCAGGCAGCCGTTTTCCAACAGATCGTAGGCCGCTTGGCAGCCCATGGCTACCATGTCAACTCCGGTATCATGGGCATGATGTGGTTTATGCGGGGGTTGACCGACCACGGGCGTGCTGATTTAGCCTATGCAATTGCCTCGAAACGGACGTATCCCAGCTGGGGCTATATGGTGGAGAACGGTGCTACGACAATCTGGGAATTATGGAACGGAAATACCGCTCACCCTCTAATGAACTCCTGGAACCATCAGATGCTGCTTGGCGATCTGTTGATCTGGTATTTTGAGTATCTGGCCGGCATCCAATCCGATACCAATCAGGTGGCCTTCAAGCGCGTGGTCATGAAACCTGTTTTTCCTGAAGGGCTGCATGAGGTCAAAGCATCCTACCGTTCGAAATTCGGCGTCATCAAAAGCCATTGGAAGCGGGATGCCGAAAAGCTCCGTTGGTCGATTGAGGTTCCTCCCAACAGTTCGGCCTTGGTCGGTATTCCGGCTGGTGATGCCGGATCCATTAATGAGGGAGGCAGGCCGTTGTCTGAAGTGGCGGATGTACTGGTTAAAGGGGTTGAAGACGGTCGTGTATTGTTGGAAATCGGATCGGGGTCGTATCAATTCCAAGCTGATCTGCATTGAAGGAAGCGTTTGTTAAAATATACGAGAATAGGAACATATGAGAGGTTTGATTTTTTTGGTAGCCTGTTGTTTGGTTAAGGGAGCATTTGCGCAGCCACATGTGAATATTGTACCCCAGCCCGCGTCTATTCAGGGCGGCAATGATGTGATACAGTTCGACCGGAGCGTGCAGGTTTATCTTGATCCTTCGTCTGGTATCGACGAAAGCTATGCCGGGGAACTGCTGACCGAGATGGGATTTGAGGTGGTTTGGGTAGGGGATAGGCGGCAAGCAGGTATTCGACTACTGCGGAAGGGTAGGCGCGACGATGAATCCTATCGACTCCTTATCGGTAGCGGTAAGATGAACAACACAGTCATCGCGCAAGCCGGTGGAAAGCGTGGACTGTTGCATGCGCTGCAAACCCTGCGCCAGATGGTGGCGGCCGGATCTGACGGTCATCTGCTGTTGCCCATTTGTCAGATCGAGGATAGACCCGCATTTCCGTGGCGGGCTTATATGCTGGATGAATCCCGCCACTTCCACGGCAAAGCGGTTGTAAAAGGCTTGCTGGATGAAATGGCACGCCTAAAATTGAACACATTTCATTGGCATTTGGTGGATGACCCCGCTTGGCGCCTTGAAATCAAGAAATACCCCCTGCTTACCGAGGTCGCTTCGAAAGGCGACTACGGTCATATGATGAAATACACTAATTCCGAACACCGGTGGGATAGCCTGTTCGTGGAGCCCGACGCCCAATTCTATACACAGGAAGATATCCGGGAAATCGTTAGCTACGCTGCCGTACGCGGTATTTCAATCGTTCCGGAGATTGAAGTGCCCGGCCATGCCACGGCTTCCATATATGCCTACCCTTGGTTGGGTGCCAGCAGCAAGCATATGGAAAAAGGTGTGCATGGCGACTTGTACGATGTGACAGACCCCAAAGTCGAGCAGTTTTTACACGATGTGCTTGATGAGGTGGTCGAGCTGTTTCCGGCCGGCGTCATCCATATCGGAGGGGATGAGGCAAATTACACACATTGGAAAAATTCAAAAGAAATCAATGCGTTTATGCAAGCCAATAATATTCCCACCTATGCGGACCTGCAGGTATGGGCGATTAATCGGATGTCCGATTACATAGCCGGCAAAGGATACCGGATGATTGGCTGGAATGAGATTACTGGTGACAATATCCGCGGTGAAGCGCATGTCGAAGCCGGTCGTTCCGAAAACCTTGCGGAGGGCACAATCGTACAGTTCTGGGATGGGGACGTCAGTTTGATCAATAAGGCCATCGACAGAGGCTACGATGTGGTCAACTCAAATAGGCACTTTACGTATCTCGACTATTCATATGAAACCACCCCGTTTGAAAAGGCGTATGCGTTCAATCCGGTCCCCGACGGTGTGGCTGAACGCGACAAGAAAAAAGTCCTCGGACTGGGTTGCCAGATGTGGGGAGAATTCATCCCGACGTCAGAACGCTTATATTACCAGACCTTTCCCCGAATCGCTGCGTTTGCCGAAGTAGGATGGGTAGCGCAGGATAGGAAAACGACCTACCAAGCATTTCGTAAGCGGTTGACCGAAATAGAAAAGTTATGGGAAAAAAAGGGATATATCCAACACCAGCGGGGGCTATATTGATGGGATATCAACGCAGGCTATTGTTTGTCTGTTGCCTGTGGGTATACGGTGCCGCATTTGCATGTTCATATGGACAGCCTTTGGAGCCTACCGGCATACTTTTTCATCAGGTGCTGAATGCAAATCACCGGTGCGAGGAGTTGGTAACTGAGGGAGGTGTACTACACTATACACAGCAGGGGCTTCATCTCACAAAACGAGATCAATGGGTCAAATTGAATCGTTATTATGCGTTGGCAAAACGTGCTATCCGCTATCAAGTTCGTCTTGCGGCCGACACGAAAGCTATTTTTCAGAGCGACCAAGGCGACTTCCAGGCGGTGGTCGATATGAAGGGGCAGCGGATTTATATCGGTACGGATCCGATAACAACCGAAGAGGCGCGTTTCCTGAACCCGAACCATGACTACATCGTTGAAATCCACCGTGATTATCAAGCTTCGACCCTGAAGGTTATCGATTTGCATACCGGCGATTCGGCCCGGTTGTCTGCTACAATGGACGGTACAGGTGGTGTGGGCAGGGGGGCAAAGGGAAAAGGTTTTTTCGTCGGACTTCAACACGACTACTATCGCTTTGGCGTGGCGGCCGGATCGGGTTTTGTGGTTAGGCAAATCACCGTGTTTTCCAAGCAGTCTGATTTGTCGCTATTGATTTATGGCGACTCCATTACCGAACCGGAAGGCTACTTCCCAACAGCGGACTTTCCGCAATCCTGGACGCAATTGGTGATTCATGCCATCAACGGAAAGGCTATGTCCAGTGGGCGTGGGGGCACGACGATTCAGGAAGTACTGGAGCGCATCAAGAATGAACTGCCGTACCTCAAAGCTAAATATGTGATGGTAACCATCGGTACTAATGGCGGCAATACGGAAGAAAACCTCAGTGAACTTGTCGAATATATCCTGTCGCAGGGATCCATTCCTATTTTGAATAATATACCGGCTAACGAAAGTGGTACGCAGGTTGCCGTCAACGCGGTTATTGAAAAGATACGGCAGAAATATGGCATTAAAGGTTGCAGGTTTGACTTAGCTACCTCCGTTGATTATGACGGTAAGGAGGTGGACAAAAGTACCATGTACCTCGAGGATTACGATTGGGGTCAAATTTACCATCATCCTAATGTCAAGGGGTCAAGGCTGATGTATTTGCGGACGTTGATTGATGTGCCGGAGATTTATCATAGCGGAGCGGAATAAGGGTATTATTCCCTGAGCCGCGCTTCAAGCAGGAATTTCGGTGGGAGTTTACTCTCGTTAACAGAAAAACCGCTTCTATGTGCTATAGAAGCGGTTTTAATGTACTCGGAGCGGGAATCGAACCCGCACTCGCTTTAGGGCGAACAGGATTTTAAGTCCTGCGTGTCTACCAGTTCCACCATCCGAGCATGGTTGTTTTGTGCAGGCTTTTAAGCCCTCCGTGTCTACAGTTCCACCACTCATGCTGATGATGATCAAGCTCGGCTTTTTTTCAGACTGCAAATATAGCGTGTTTTGCTCATCTGCAAAGGTATTTTCTCTTTTTTTTGATTCGGTCCGTTCGGCTCCGTCTCCGCGCTGCGCCCGGTTACTCCTTGTTCGTGGTCCGTTGCTTTGCCTTATCCGTCAGTGCCATGCTTCCCCGTCGGGTAATGCGCTTTATATTATCCACATACCGGAAGCGCAGGGCGCTCCAATCTTCATCGATAGCCACTTGGCGGACAGGTTCAAGGTCGTATTGTCCCAAGCTCTTCCAACCCGTATCGCGGTTGAAATCACAGGTATACCTCTTGGAGGTGCCTTTCGGGTAACAGAACCACAGGACCGCGTCCGCTTCAAGCTTCGTCGCAAGCTGGGCGATGATGCTATCGATTTCCGTTTGTTTGGTTACAAAAACAATGGCAAAGGGAACGCTTGCCGCTTGGTTCACGTCGGTAAAAACCACCGCCGTTGATGCCATGTCATCCAGTTCCGCCTGGAAACTGGCCGGATGATTAAGAGCCAGGATGGATTTGTGATCCTTGAAATTCAGCTTTTTGAATAGCGGGTTCATGGACAGTCTATTTCATTGATTACGATTGTTTAATAATGCGAATTTAACTATTTACACAACAAGTCGGATCTCCGGAGTCAGTTAAACCTGCTTTTTAGAAAACATTATGGCAATGGCCATCAAACAACATGTTTTTCGCAGTTTTTAAGATAAGCGTTGTCCATATCAGCCCCTATGCCGGTTGCGTCATCAGTAACTAACCCATAACCTTGATGATACTGGGCACCGCCTACTACAGGGTCTTCAAGTAGTCCCAGTAATGGGCTATCCAAATCGAAAAAGCGGATGTTTGGCGATGCGTAGGCTAAATGTAGATTGGCTGTGAGGGCAAATCTGCTTTCCAGCATACCGCCGATCATACAAGCCATCCCCGCATCCGCACAAACTTTCAGGATATTTAATGCTTCCGACAATCCACCGCACTTGGCCAGCTTAATATTGATGTAGTCACAACTTCCGGTTCTTATTAGCCGCCTGGCATCGTGCGCGGTGTAGCAACTTTCGTCTGCCATGATAGGAATGCTAGTTTTGCTGCGTAGAGCCGGCAACAGGTCATCGTCCCAACTGCCCATGGGTTGTTCGCAGAACGCTATGTCGTATTGTGCTAAACCCGTAAGGGCCTTCACGGCAGCGTCGAAATCCCATCCCTGGTTTGCGTCTATTCGGATGCTGACGGCTGGGCCTACGGCCTGCCGGATAGTGGCGATGCGTTGTATATCATCCGATGGTCTTTTGCCCAGCTTTATTTTCAAGTGCTGTGCACCTTGGACCACATAGCTTGCCGCTTTGGCCGCCATAGTCTCCTTGTCGGCTATACCCACGGTAATATCGGTATGGATGTCCCTTTTTACCTTACCTGAGTTACCTAAGTAGGCGTACAGGGGCAGGCCAGCCGCTTTTGCGGAAAGATCATGCAGGGCCATGTCAAAAGCACTCTTGATGGTGTAGTTTCGGGCACAGTAATGGTGCAGTTCTTGAAGGCGGGAAGCGATAGGGGCGACGGGTTTGTTTTTCCATAACCGGGCAAAGTCCTTAGCGAGGGTTATACAGGTGTCCTGGGTTTCGCCCACGATAACCGGAAACGCCGAACATTCACCTGCGCCGTAGATCCCTTCATCGGTATGTATGCGGATAAACACGTTTTGCGCGTAGTTCATGGTACCCGTTGCTATGGTGAAAGGTTCCATCGGTATGTTTAACCGATAGATCTCAGTATGTGTGATTCGCATATAGGAAACGTTATTGGGTTGGTTCAACAACAGCTGATAGATCCTGCGCTTTGGAAATGGAAAGCGCCTCATTAACAAGGTCAACGAAGAATTTTTGCACGTCAATGCCCGCAGCCCTGAGCTGTTTAGGGATGAAACTTTGGTCGGTCTGTCCGGGTATGGTGTTGATTTCCAGAAAATGGATATGTCCGGTGGTGGCCTGGAGAATAAAGTCAATCCTTACAACACCAAAACACGCTAAGCGTGTGAAAATACGTTTTGCCGACCGTTCAACCAGGGCAGCCTCGTCGGGTGACAGCCGAGCGGGTGTAATTTCAATCGTATTGGCGGATTGATATTTGGTCTCGAAATCGAAAAATTCAGCTTGGATGACAACCTCGGAGGGCGGAAGCACCGAGATTTCGTTTTGAGAACGGAAGACACCTACGGAAATCTCTCGTCCGTCTATGAACTCCTCCACAAGGATCTGTTGGCCAACGTCTTCCGTAAAGGCCTTGTCCAATGCAGGCGTAAGCTCGTGCTCATTTTTAACCTTGGAGAGCCCTATGCTGCTTCCGCCATTGTTAGGCTTCACAAACAAAGGAAACCGGAGCCGGGCCGCTGATATCTCTTGTTCAGCGCTTTTACGGTTTGTGAGCAACACGGATTTTGCCAAATGCAATTCCGGAAGGTCAGCAACTATCGCTTTTGTAAAATATTTGTTCATGGTGACCGAGGCTGTTAGTTGCCGGCACGAGGTGTACGGAATATTCAATAAATCAAAATAAGCCTGCAAACGTCCGTCTTCGCCCGGTGAACCGTGGATGCAGATAAATATGACGTCAAACAAAATCTTTTGCCCCTGCAACGCAATGGAGAAATCGCTTTTTTCTACTTCAATACGACGCTGATCACCCGTAAGGTAATGCCAACTATCCGGTGTGATATAAATCGTATACACGTCAAATTCGGCAGACAGCTGTGTCGCAACGTTTGATGCACTTTTTACGGATATGGGGTATTCGCTGGTATATCCACCAGTAAGTAATGCAACTTTTTTCTTGGTCTTTCTCATCGGTTATTACTTTTTGTACAAAAGTAAACTGGTGTTACGGCGGCAGGTGTGCATCGATTATTGGGTTATAATCAATTCTTATTCAGTGTCACGACGAACCTGAAGTAGGCAAAGCGGTAAAAAATTCGTATAATCGTATAATCTGATGGAAATCCATGGTAAAGGCAACGGTTTTTAATCGTTGCTGGTTAGTATGCCGTTGTTTTTGTGATATGGTGTTCGTAAATTCGAACCGTCAAACAGAGATGTCACGCGGATGACATTCGACCAATTTTGACCAACATTTGAGGCAGGGTTGAATTTTAAAGCAATGCAAGATGAAGATTCTCCATCAAATGACGATGTATGACCCTGATGAGCAGTCTATCGTTTTCCAGGACACTTATCCTGTTCCTTATTTACATTGGCATCGAGAGATGCAGGTTATCTGGGTTAAGGAGGGACATGGAACTTCTATCATAGGTAACCACATTCAGGCTTTCAAGCCCGATGAAATCTATATTGTCGGCGCTAATCAGCCCCACCTGTTCAAGGCATCAGACGGCAACCAGCGAAGTATCCGGTTGATATGCCTGTATATCGATCACCATAAAACTCTTTCGGGCGTGCAGCAGCAGGTGCCGGAATTAGGGGCACTGGTGGATTTTCTCCAGATGGCAGACAATGGCTTGCAGGTGCCTGACGAATGCGTGCAGGCGGTAGGGCAAGACATCATGAAAGTAAAGTCCAGAAAAGGGTTTGACCGTTTTGTTTATTTTCTCAAGTTTGTCAAAACACTGATAGACATTGGCAGTTGGCACGAATGGACACCGCTTTCGTCGGTGCTTAGCGCCTATACCATGGATGTCTCGGATCGGCTTGATCTCATCTACCGGTATACGCTGGACCATTACATGAACGAAATTACGCTGGAAGAAATAGCGTCCGTAGCCTGTATGACGCCTAATGCGTTTTGTTCGTACTTCAAGAAGTATACACGGAAAACCTATTTTGCATTCCTCAATGATTTGCGCGTTTCCGAAGCCTGTAAGAAATTACTCAATGGCGAATACCACACAATTTCTGCGGTAGCCTATGCTTCTGGTTTCGTTAATACCATAACGTTCAACCGGGTATTCCGCAAGGCGATGGCAATGACCCCAAGCGAGTATGTTGAGCGGTTCAAACCCAAGCAAAAGGCGGTAGCTCCGTTTTCTGCGGATGCTTTTTTTTAATCGGTTTTGCAATGATTAAAATTTGATTATACCCGGATAATTCATGTAACGGGTGGGGGTGGATAACCGCTAACTTTGCGTGGTATCACTACATGCGTGTCTTTTATTCGGATATCATGAATAATCAAATTACTTTGCCGTTTAAGTTGCTGTTACTTTGGTTGTTATGCTCCAGTCTTCTGGCTTGGGGCCAGCAGAGGGCGGCGGCTACGGTGCCCATTCAAGCGGTCGATGAAGTTATGGCTGATTTCATGACCAAATATAACGTGCCAGGAGCCGTTGTGGCAATTAGTAAAGATGAACAGCTGGTATATGCTAAGGGATATGGTTATGCAGATACGGCCCGAAAGGAAAAAATGAGCCCGGGCTACCTGTTCCGGATAGCAAGTATTTCAAAACCTATCACCGCCATAGCCATCTTAAAGCTGGTGGAAGAGCGACGGCTTTCACTCGACCAACGGGTGTTTGGATCGGATGGGATACTTGGTACCCGGTATGGCACTGCACCATATGCCAAGGATATATTTGCTATTACCGTCAGGCATCTGCTACAGCACACGTGTGGGGGGTGGGGTAATAAGAATGGAAAAGATCCCATGTTTTTGCATCCAACGTGGCCCGTGGATAAACTCATCAGTTATACGCTGGATAGCATTCCGCTTGAGTACACTCCGGGCGAACGGTATATATACTCCAATTTTGGTTATTGCCTCTTAGGGCGGATTATCGAAACGGTGACAATGCAGACGTATGAAAACTATGTGAAAAATTCGGTCTTAACCCGATTGGGAATCAAGAGTATGCGGATAGGAGGCAATACGCTGGCCGACCGTGTTCCCGGGGAAACCCTATATTACGGGCAGCAACCGGGCGGGCTGCATCCTTACATTTACAACATTTCCCGGATGGACGCACATGGAGGATGGTTGGCATC
This sequence comes from Parapedobacter composti, assembly GCF_900112315.1. Classification (GTDB taxonomy): domain Bacteria; phylum Bacteroidota; class Bacteroidia; order Sphingobacteriales; family Sphingobacteriaceae; genus Parapedobacter; species Parapedobacter composti. Next base: position 31,902 of record NZ_FOLL01000018.1, read on the forward strand.
GGCTGAAGATTTAATGACCTTAATGGCGCACGTGGATGGTTTTTCCAACAAGCCGGATATATTGAGCGATGAAACTATCCAGTTGATGACAACCGTAGCCAATGCCACGGATAACACCACCTACGCCTATGGATGGCGGGTGGATGGCGATGGCAATTGGTGGCATAGTGGTTCACTTCCCGGCACCGGGACACACCTGAAGAGGATGGCCAATGGGTTCAATTGGACGGTATTAACCAACACCCGCGTGACCGGTGGTGATTTCTTTACGGACTTGGAGAAGGTATTGACCACGGTGGTTTCCGATACTACAATCGTCTGGCCCAACCCTCAGGAGTTTTAAGGCATAGAGTTTTTTATCATGAAATACGAAGTGTTATTGTCTTTGGTATGGCTATTAGCCTCATGCGGGGAATTGTCTAAGCGTAAGGCGGATCCCATCGTCGTGGACGCGCATAACGATGTATTGTCCGGCACCGTATTGAAGGGCTTTGATATCTCCGTTCTGCTGGACACAGGAAATACGGATTTTGTCCGGTTGAAAGCAGGCGGAGTGGGATTACAGATCTTTGCGGTGTTTGGCGACCAGCGTTATACCGGTAGCCAGGGTTTTAGTTTTGCAAACCGGCAAATCGACTCGCTTTATGCCCTTGCACGCCGCCATCGTGATAAAATTGGGGTCGCACATACGGTGCTACAGGCAAAAGAAATGATTGCCGAGGGCAGGATAGCGGGCATGGTCGGCCTGGAGGGGGGGCACATGATGGGCGACGATCTGGATAACCTTGATAGTCTGGCCAAACGCGGGGTCGTTTACATGACCCTCACCTGGAATAACAGCAACACTTGGGCCACATCGTCTGCCGACGAAGAGGACGCTGGCAAGCAACTGGAATGGAAGGGATTGACTGATTTCGGGAAGCAGGTGGTGCGGCGGATGAACAAGCTGGGCATGGCGGTAGATGTATCCCATGCGGGCGAAAAAACGTTTTATGACGTGATAGCGGTGTCTAAGCTGCCAATCCTGGCTTCTCACTCCAACGCCCGGGCCTTGTGCAATGTGCACCGCAATTTAACCGACCATCAGATTAGCGCTATTGCCAAAACGGGAGGAGTAGTGTGCGTAACGTTTTACGCGCCGTTTTTGGACGATACTTATAACCAACGTATTGAGAAAGCCATGCAACGGTATCCCCTTGTGGTGGATTCCCTGAAAGCGGCCGGATATGACTCCCATGATCGGCTGACGGCTGCTTTGTTGTCGGTCAAGCCCGACCTGGGCGATGAATTGAGGCCGCCCATCGGCCGCGTAGTGGATCACATCGACCACATTGTGTCGGTCGCGGGCATAGACCATGTTGGCATCGGGAGCGATTATTTCGGGCTGGCTACTTTCCCTTACCCCGATGGGTTACGAGACGTGACCGGATATCCTCGGCTTGCCCAAGCACTGGCAGACCGAGGCTATTCCAGTGAAGACGTAACTAAAATTTTGGGGGCTAATGTGCTAAGGGTGCTCCAAGATAACATTCAGGCTAAAACTCGATAAGATGAACAATATGTTGGTATTATTGGAACACGGGACGCTGGCTCATACACTTGCCCGGATGCTGGCGATGGTTTTGCTGCTAAATACGGCCGTGGCTCAGTCAGGTAAACCGCATACCGCTGCGATGCCCGAAGGTTTTGATCAATATGTGCAACAGGTGCTGGAAGCATTCGGGGTGCCGGGCGTGAGCATATCCGTGGTGAAAGACGGCGAAGTCTTATTGGCGAAAGGGTATGGCGTAAAAGTGCTGGATAAGCCGGATCCGGTGGACGACCGTACGCTGTTTTGCATCGCCAGCAACTCAAAAGCCTTTACTGCTACGCTGTTAGCACTCTTAGTAGAGGAGGGTAAGATCGGTTGGGACGATTTGGTAATTGACCATTTACCTTGGTTTAAGATGGCCGATCCGTATGTTACCAATCATCTTACGATTGAGGATTTGCTGGTGCACAGAAGTGGACTAGGCTTGGGAGCGGGAGATCTTCTTCAGTTTCCGCCCACAACTTACTCCGCAAGAGAGATTGTTGAGCGGTTGAAATATATTCCGTTAGCTACGAGTTTCCGGCAGGCTTATGCATATGATAATATCCTTTATGTCGTAGCAGGTGAATTGATCCGGGAAATAACTGGGAAATCCTGGGAGGAAAATGTGGAATCCCGTATTTTCCAGCCATTGGGGATGAGCGGGAGTATCGCCCGTATTTCTGAATTGATGAAGCAGCCCAACATCGCTCATCCGCATACGCCGGTGGAGGGTGTGGTGGCCGTCGGCCGGAATTTTCCGGATATCCGGATGGGCGATGCATCTAATGCGGCTGGAGGGATCTCATCGAATGCCCGTGATATGGCGGCATGGCTGAAATTCCAGCTGGATTCCGGGATGTCACCGAGCGGGAAGCGGTTGCTGCCACCGGCTGCTATTGAGCGGCTGTGGACTATCGTAACGCCCATGCCGCTGTATAAACCGCGCCCGCATCTGGCTCCATTGAAACAACAGTATTCAGGATACGGGCTGGGCTTCCGGATTCATAACTATCGTGATCATCAAATCGTTACGCATACTGGTGGATTGAGTGGTGCATTTTATTCGAGGGTAACCTTAGTACCCCGATTGGGCTTGGGGATAGCCGTATTGACCAACCAGGAGTCCCGCAATGCCTTTGAAGCCATTACTCATCATTTAATGGATAATTTTCTGCAAGTGAAACCAGAGTTTGACTGGTTGGCAGCCCATCAGCAGGAAGAGGATTTGCAAAAAGCACGGGTCGCCACAATCGAATCAGTAGCTCATCAGCAACGCGACAGTTTATCTTCTCCGTCATTGAACTTGCAGGCATATGCTGGCACGTACCGGGATCGCTGGTACGGCGATGTGGTTATTGAGGTTGAAGGGGATAGCCTGGCCATACGGTTTTCGCAAACTCCGGCGTTGGTGGGGCGGCTACGGCATTGGCAGCATAATACATTCGTAGCCTGGTGGGACGACCGTAGCCTGAAATCCGACGCGTTCGTTACGTTTATCATTGGCCCCGAAGGCAAAGTGGACGAGATAAAAATGAAAGCATTTTCACCAGCGGTCAATTTCAGCAGGGATTTTCATGATCTGGAGCTTTTTCCGGTAAAAAATTGACTTCCATTCAATTTTGCAGCTTCCGCATAAAAAAGCGGATTTTCTCGTGCCGATCTGACGGATTATTTCAGGTCCGGGAGGATTGAATTGCCCTGTTTTTAACGAACGCCGGTGTTTTCGAATTGATTAATTTTCGTTTATAGGTGATTAACCCGTGTAATAGGTGGGAAAACATAGTAGTTAACTTTGTCTATCATGATTATGAAAAGAGAATGGTGTAGTCTTTTGCTTATTTTCTGCTTTTATAACGGATGTTGGGCGCAATTCTCCCTGAGTCGGGGCGGGGTTGCTCGGCTGGACAGCGTATTGAGAAGGGATATGGGTAAGCCGGGAGTTGTGCTGGCAATATCATCGGGCAATGAATTGATTTACGAGAAGGCCATGGGATTGGCCAGTCTGGAATGGAATACACCCATGACTTCAGACGCTGTGTTCGAAGCAGGCTCGGTATCCAAGCAGTTTACCGCTGCCACGGTACTCAAACTAATAGAACAAAAGCGCCTTTCGCTCGACGATGATGTGCGGAAATACGTTCCGGAGTTGCCGGACTACGGCGAAGAAATAACCATCCGGCATCTGCTTACGATGACCAGCGGATTGCGGGATTGGAGGAATATCACCTATTTAATGGGAAAGGCTACGTTTGCCTGTGCTTATAGCCAGTCAGACGCGCTAGAGATTATCTGCAGGCAGCGGGAATTGAATTTTGCGCCGGGCACCAAATATTCCTATTCCAACTCCAATTATGATCTCCTAAGCATCATCGTATACCGGATCACCAAGGAGCCGTTCGTGAAGTTTTCAACCCGTGAAGTGCTTGACCCGGTGGGCTTCATGCATGCAAAGTGGAGGGACAATGCGCTGGAAGTTGTCACCAAAAAGGTAGATTCCTATCGCTTCAGCGAAGCAGCGAACCGGTATTTTACGCAAGATCTGTTGGAGCGGACGCACGGTGCGGCTGGTATGTTGGTGACCGCCGCCGACCTCATCAAGTGGAGCAATCACTGGGCATCCGGAAAATTCGGGGAAACCTTGGGAAAATTGCGGGAAACGAGGGGACGACTCATCGATGGGAGTGAAATTGCTTATGCCTACGGAGGGGTGCGGGTGACGAATCTTGGCCGGCTACGGGAGGTCACGCACAGTGGTTTGGTGGCCGGTTACAGGGCTTGGCTGGCTTACTATCCGGAAGCAGAGGTGTCCGTTGCCTGCCTTACCAATGATCGATCGTTCGAGATAGCGAAAGTGCGCAATATCATCGGTGAACTGTTAACCGGAGAAAGGTTGGCGGAGCCAAAATCCCTCGTGGCCATGTCGCCCTCCCAATTGGCTGATCTACGGGGTATCTATAAAGGGGTCGATCACTTTCAGTGCTTCGAAATCAAGACCGATGGCGCGGTGGCTGTTATAGGTAAAGACACATTGGGCGCCATTGCGAAAGACACGTTGGTGTCCGGACATACAACCTATATCCTTAAGCCGGAAGGTACAATCGCGGTACATGCTGCTGATGAAGTGCGTGAATATAAAAAGGTGAATGCGTACAACCCCACTGAAAAGGATCTGAAAGCGTTGGAAGGGCGCTACGTGAATGACGAACTCTCCTTGGATCTCGAGTTGAAGGTTAAAGACGGCAAACTTGTTGCGTACCGGAAAGCGCACGACAGCATGACGCTTAACCCCACTTATGAAGACGGCCATGAAGCAGGATTTTATACGCTTTCAAACGGGTTGCGGGCACTTTTCGCGTTCACCCGAAGTAGGGATGGCCATATGGGACTTACCGTAAGCATTCCGAGAGCAGAACATTTTTCGTTTACCAAACATTAATCAAAATCAATATGAAAAAGACCGTTACCTTAATCTTGAATGCAGCGCTGTGCTGCCTGACGATGTTCCACTTGTCTTCATGTGAAAAAGAGGGGCCTATGGGGCCGGCAGGACCTATCGGTGAAACAGGCCCGCAGGGCGAACAGGGGCCACAGGGAGAGAAAGGAGACACCGGTGGGTTTAGTCCCAAAGTTTACAACTACGAGAACTTTACGGTTCCCGAAGGAGCCTCGGCTTCAAATTACGTGCAGTTGGAAGACCTGTCAAAAGAGGGCTTTGAAAGCAGTGTAATACTGATTTACGCTGCGCGTGGTATCAATTGGATACACCTGCCGGGACCGAGTGTGGGAACGCCGAGGAGAACCTATCGCGTATTCTACACCTTTCCTGAAAATGAAACGCAGACAAGGCTGTACATTGCAAGGGTAGACGGCGGGACGGCAGCCGAAACCTTTGAAAAATTGAGGATTGTGGTCGTACCAGTGCAAGAAATCGGGGGGCTTCAGGCCAGCGGCATAAATCTGAAGGATTACACAACAGTAAGCCATGTGCTGAATTTGAATTGAACTTAGAGAACAGTATCAGATTAATGAGACATACGCCAACCAAAATGATTAAAGATAATATAAATAAGGTGTTAATTTCGGCCATCCTGCTGCTTTCGATTGGCGTCCATGTTGCAAATGGAACAATTTCAGCGGTACAGCAGTTTACTGCACGTGGGCGGGTCGTTGATGCAAAGGACGGCTCACCGCTGTCGGGGGTGTCGATTGCCGTTAAAGGGGGAAGCCGTACGACGGTTAGCGACCGACAGGGCAACTTTGCTATTGAAGTACCTACGAACAGATCAGTACTGGTGTTTACCTTTGTTGGTTATGCGCTTCAAGAATACACGTTGGCCGGGGAACTAGCGAATCTCACCGTGTATATGGAACCCATGGTTACGGCGATAGACGAGGTGGAAATTTCCGTGCCTTATGGTACGGAAACCAAAGCATCAATTACGGGTTCTGCCGTCGTTATCAAGGGTGAACAACTGGCTGATCGGCCGCGGAGCACTTTTCAAACTTCTTTACAGGGTAATGTACCTGGACTCCAGGTAATGGAATCTACCGGGCAACCCGGAGCGGCCCCCACGGTTAGGCTGAGGGGGCTTACCTCGTTTTCCGGAACGGTTACGCCGCTTTATGTCATAGATGGAGTGCCTATGCTCACCCAGGGGGTTGCGGGACTGGCTTTCTCATCCAATAGCGGTGCAGGCATCAATCCAAATGATATTGAGGATATTACTGTGCTGAAAGACGGCTCGGCATCTTCCATCTACGGCTCCCAAGGGGCGAACGGCGTTATCCTCATAACTACCAAAAGTGGAAAGGCCGGGAAGACCCGCATTAATATGTCTGCAAATTATGGCCAGAACCGCATGGCTTTTGGCGACCGCGCCAAACCCCTGAACACCGCGGAAATGACGCAGTTACTGATTGAGGGGGTTATCAATAGTAACATTAACCCGACCTTGGAAGCCATTACGACCCCCGAAGCGGCTTACCTGTACTTGGTTCAGAATGGTCTTAACCCGGATGTTGATACGGACTGGACGGACGTCATCACCCAAATCGGGCAATATTCGCAGTACAATGTTTCTGCATCGGGCGGCAATGACAAAACCAACTTCTTTGTTTCGGGCGGATACTATAAGCAGGATGCCGTAACCAAGGGGCAGGGCTACGACCGGAAGACAGGCCGGTTGAATATCAACCACAAGGCCAATGACAAATTATCGTTTAACGGTCGAATCGCATTAACAGCCCAGCATTTGAATACCGTGCCGGGGGCCGGTACCGGCCAGAACCCGGTGAGAAGCCTGTATCGGTTTGTACCCTGGCTGTCTCCCCTGGATGAAAATGGCGAGTATAATTCTCAAATCACCTATAATCCATTGGTTGTGCAGAACGAGAATAGATACGAAACCCATATTTATCAAGCTATCGGCAATGTGGGGGCTGCTTATCAGTTTACGGATTATTTGACGTATGAAGGGAAGGCTGGTATTGATTTCCATTATTCCGATGATTACCGGTATTGGAGTCCAATCTGGCCGGATGGCCGGGGGGTAAACGGACGTGGCATGGAATATAATAGGTTGTGGAATAACTGGACGGTAAATAATATCCTACGATACAAGGATGACTTCGGCGACTTCGGTATCACAGCGACTTTGGGTCAGGAGGCTGCAAAACGCAACTTGAAGAGTGTCAGTACGCAAGCTCAGAACTTCGTGGCTGAAGATCTGTATACCCTGGCAAATACATCAGAGCCTTACATTGCCTGGAGCTCCCGGTCGCATGCGACGTTGGCTTCTTATTTCCTGAATACCAGTTTTAACTATCAGCAGAAGTACTATTTGAATGTTACCGGACGCCGTGATGGCTCGTCACGTTTCGGTAAACAGGTGAGATGGGCCAACTTCTGGTCGCTTGGCGCGTCATGGAATGTACACCGGGAAAGCTTTATGGAGAACTTAGATTTCGTCAACCAGCTGAAATTCCGGATCAGTTACGGTACCAGTGGTAACATGTTGGGCGAATATTACGGAGCTTTGGGTTTTTACTCAACCAACCAGAACTATATGGGCCAACCGGGCTTTGCCATCGGACAGATAGAGAGCGGGTTGCTTCAATGGGAGCTGAACAGGCCCCTGGATATTGGGCTGGAGTTTTCCGTGTTGAATAACCGGTTGAGCGGAACCTTCGATTGGTATACCCGGCAAACATCGCGGCTGATTCAGGATATGCCGGTGTCGCATACCAATGGCGTAACGCAATTGAACTTCAATGTGGGAGGTATGAAAAACTACGGTGTGGAAATCAGCTTGAGTTCACATAACGTCGTCGGCGAAAACGGGAGCTTTGATTGGCGTACGGATTTCAACATCACTACGCTCAACAATAAAATAACGGCTATCCAGGATGGCCGGCGTTATGAAGGCCGTTATGTGCGCGAAGTTGGGGGAGATTATTACCAATTCCGGATGCGGGGTTATGCAGGGGTCGAACGTACTACGGGACAGGCCTTGTGGTTTACGGACAGTACACGGACGGCCACAACCACAGAATTCAATCAGGCAGGCATCTTCAAGCAGGAAGGAAAGAGTGCTTTGGCTGATTTTTATGGGGGTTTTACCAATACGTTTTCCTACAGGGGTTTTTCACTTTCTGCCTTGATTTACTTCAACTGGGGCAATTTCGTTTATGACCCTTGGGGGCCATACACGCACTCAGACGGTTCGGCGATGCTGGGCGAAGCAGCGCTGATGAGCCGGATGGTGTATCGCCACCGCTGGCGGCAGCCGGGTGATGATGCCGAGTATCCCAAGATTGTATACGGAGGAAACCAATCGGGCCAAAACGACTATCATTCCACCCGGTTTCTTTACGATGGTAGTTACATTCGATTGCGTGATGTAACGCTATCCTATTCGCTCCCCGTACAGCGCCTGCGCCTGCCTTTTGCCAGCGCCAGTATTTATTTCCGGGCAAACAACCTCTACACCTGGGTCAAGGATGATTTGCTGCCCTACGACCCTGAGGTAGGCTACGGTGGCCAGTATGACCAGAACTTGCCCATCGCCAAACAGTATGCCTTGGGTATCGATATTTCGTTTAGGTAATTTATTTAATTTGAAATGGAAACAAAGATTCAGTATATGGTAAAGCTCCGTAGGTTGGCCGGCATGTTCCTCATGGTTTCGGCACTATGTTCGGGGTGCAGCGAGGGCTTCCTGGATGAAACCAACCCCCAGTCCGTCGGTTTCGATCACATCAAGGATTTGAAGTCACTCACAGCGGCAACCACCGGGGTGTACAACAGCTTTAACAACAGTAACTATTATGGGCGTACATTTGTCGTTTCGCCTGAATTGTTCGGCGACAACTCGTTCATCAGTATACGCAATGGCGGGAGATACCTCGGGCATGACCGGTTTACCGTCACCAATGGTGATGGTTATGTTACAGGGGCTTGGACGCAGATGAACCGTGTGGTTGCCAATGCAAATCTGGCCATTCAGGCAGGAAACCAACTGACTTTCCCGGAGGGACAGCGGGCAGCGGCCAACCAAATCATGGGCGAATTATATGCCTGCCGGGCACTGGCGTGGTTTGATATGGTCCGTTATTTCGCCCAGCCGTACAATTACACCGAAGATGCTTCGCATCTGGGAATACCGTTGGTCACTGAACCGCCGGGGGTAATCATCTCACCATCGAGGGGCACAGTGGCAGAGGCTTACACGCATATCGTGGCTGATTTATTGCGCGCCGAGGAGCTTTTGGGCAGCGCGAAGAAAAATGGCTATTTCAATAAAGCTGGCGCGCAGGCATTGCTGGCCAAGGTTTACCTGTACATGGAAGATTGGGAAAATGCCGAGATTTATGCGACGAAGGTGATTGAAGAAAGTGCAGGCTATACGTTGCTGTCCAATGCAGATTATGTGGCCAGTTGGGGGCAAAAATTCAGTGTTGAGTCTATCCTCGAAATCGGTATGCTGCCAACGGACAACAACGGCGCCAACAGTATAGGTTACCTGTCTGAACAAGGCGGATACGGAGAATGGTTGGCAACGAAGGAACTTTACGATACTTATTCGCAAACGGATATCCGTCGTAACCTCATCGTGCCAGGCTCACGGGAAAATGCCGAATCCGAAGCATACTTTATTAAAAAATACCCGTTGGGGGCTTCATCACGTGACGATAACATAAAAGTGCTTCGCCTATCGGAGGTATACCTCATCCGCGCGGAAGCCAGGGCAGAGCTAAGCAAAACGCAGCCAGATAAAGCGGCAGGTGCCTTAAGTGATCTGAATGCGATCGTAGGCCGTGCCGACCCTGAAGCAAGCGTGTCGGGCTTGCAGGGGGACGCGTTGGTTGAACGGATTATTTTGGAACGCCGGAAGGAACTGGCTTTTGAAGGCAACCGGTTATTTGACATAAACCGTAAAAAGATGTCTTTAGTGCATATACAGACGAATCAAATCCGGACATTCGAATATCCTAACAACCGGTTTATCATGCCGATTCCGTATGCGGAACGGAATGCTAATCCGAATATTCAGCCAAATCCTGGCTGGAATTAATCGGTGGAATGTTTAGGAATTAGAATGGATGGAACGTAAACTTATAAATTATTCTATTATGAATAGCGTTATGAAGAGGCATTTCGGCCATTTTTTTCACGCCGGTATTTGGATGCTCGCGTTGGCATTGGTGTTCACCTCCTGTAGCAAGCAGGATCTACAGCCGGATTTGCCTGACCTCCCGGAACCGGGTAGTAACCATGAATTTAGCCTTGCGCTGGTTGACGATCCCATCGTCGATTTCATGGCCCGCTACAACGTGCCTGGGGCGTCCGTCGCCATCAGTAGGAACGGGAAGCTGGTGTACGCAAAGGGTTACGGGTGGGCCGACCGGGAATCGGCTACGCCCGTGGATACTTCAAGCCTATTCAGAATCGCCAGCCTGTCCAAGTTTGTCACATCCGTAGGTATCATGACATTGATTGATAAAGGGCAACTGAATATGAACGACAAGGTGTTCGGCCCGGGCTCCATTCTGGGCGACGAATATGGCGGCGCCCCTTATCCTCAATATATCACCGATATCACGTTACGGAATGTTCTTCAGCATGAGATAGGCGGGTGGAACAACTCCAGCGGCGATCCCGCTTTCCAGCAGCCCGGTTTGAATGCCCGGGAGCTCATCGCATGGACAATAAGAAACCGACCGCTAACCGCAGCCCCGGGCACGAAACTGGACTACTCGAATTTAGGGTATATCCTCCTAGGGCGTATCATCGAAAAGGTGAGCGGCAAGCCGTATGTAGAATACATCCGGCAGGAAATATTTGACAAAGTGGGGATTAAAAATATGCAGATTGCCGGCGGAACGCTGGCAGAACGGAAACCCAATGAAGTAAAGTACTATGGCCAGCATGGGCAGAACCCGTATGGATACGCCGCCGGAGTTGTTCCCCGGCTCGAGGCCTGTGGAGGGTGGATAGCGTCGGCAATCGATTACCTGCGGATGGTTGTGCATGTCGATGGGCTACCGTCCCCGTCCGATATATTGAGCCCGGCAACCATCGAAGTCATGTCAACACCTTCACCTAATTCTGTCTACGCCTGCGGTATACGCATCAGTGCGGTCAACAAGAACTGGTGGCATGGCGGAGGACTTGCCGGAACCCGCACCTGGATGGTGAAGGCGTCCAATGGTTTCGCCTGGACGATTTTTTTCAACACCCGCAATACATCAGACGGATTTGATAATGCAGTGAATGAATTGGTCTGGCCTGCAGTGAACAACGCATCCACCAACTGGCCTGATATAGACATGTTTTGATTTGAGGCAGCAAGGGTGTAGGTTTTACATTCGTCGGCACGCCGCCGTTCCGGAGCACAAAACAGGTATGATCGTAATCGCCGAACAGCAAATAAGGGAAATACTTAATCATCGGTCGCTTATCGATGCATTGGCAACAGGGTTCAGGGAACGGTATGAACAGCCCGATCGCCATCATCATTTTTATCGGCCAGCTGGAAGTTCCGAAAACACACTGCTCTTGATGCCGGCATGGAACGATACTTATATAGGGGTTAAGCAAGTGGTTTCTGCTCCCGGAAATGGGGCAAAAGGTATACCCACCATCCATGGTTTATACAGCTTAATGGATGCGCGCACAGGTCAGCTGATGGCGGTGATGGATGCCGGCCGTTTGACGGCCATACGTACAGCGTGTGCTTCAGCATTGGCAGCCCGTTACCTGGCCCCGGCACACCCAACAACCCTGCTTGTGATAGGAGGGGGTAAAGTGGCCAGCGAGTTGATACCCGCGCATCTGGCCGTGAGGGATTATCAAAAGGTGCTGGTGTGGACACGCCGTAAGGAGGCTTTTGACACGTTTAAACGCGGGCTGTTACCATTGTCCGTGCCCGTAATCTGGGAGCGGCACTTGGAGGAAGCCGTCAGAAAGGCGGATGTTATTTCATGTGCTACGCTTTCCGAAGTGCCGCTGGTTAAAGGAGCGTGGCTTCGGGCCGGTCAACACCTGGATTTGATAGGCTCATTCAAGATGGGGATGCGCGAGGCGGACAACCTTGCTGTCAGCAAAAGCAGCATCTTTGTTGACTCAAGGTACGGGGCGTTGAACGAGTCCGGCGAACTGGGAATCCCGGCCCGTGAAGGTGTGATCGGCCAACGGGATATTTTAGCGGATATAAAGGAATTGTGCAGGGAAGAACACGATGGGCGGACAACTCCGGAAGAAATCACCCTGTTTAAGTCTGTCGGCTTAGCTATCGAAGATTTGGTGGCTGCGTCATTGGTATACAAATCGGTATCGTCTCGCTAATGATCCAACTGGTCCGGATAGTTGGATACGTTTGACGTTTGTTTAACTTTGGATATTGAAAACCTTTCGAATGAAGATGAAATTTTATGTAAAGATTTGTATTCCGGCATTTTTTGTGTTGTCCTGCGCCCAGCAGCCCAACAACGCGGACTATCTGAAAGTGCACCAGAAAGCACTGTTGGCCGATATTCACAACGATGCGATATATACTACGTCCGTTTCGCGGGGTATTGACATTTCCGCGCGCAACGAGGTTGGTGATACCGACTTGGATCGGCTCAAAGACGGCGGCGTCGGGCTGCAGGTGTTTGTACTTTTCTGCGACGGGGAATACGGTCCGGGCACCGCGTTTAGTTTCGCCAACCGAATGGCCGATTCACTGGACAGCGTAGTGGCCCGCAATCCGGACAAGGTAGCGTATGCTCATCGTGCTGACGATGTGGAGCGCATCACGTCCTCGGGAAAAATAGCGGCATTAATGGCTGTCGAAGGAGGACATATGATTGAAGATCGGCTGGACTACCTTGATAGCCTTTACAGGCGGGGCATGAAATACCTTACCCTTACCTGGAACAACAGCACCACATGGGCCACGTCTGCTGCCGATGAAACTGACCCGGAACGTGAATTGTCGCACAAAGGCCTTACGCGATTCGGTGAAGAGGTGGTAAAACGGCTAAATGAACTGGGGGTGATGATAGACCTTTCCCATGCCGGCGAGCAGACGTTTTATGATGTGTTGCGGGTTTCGTCTAAACCCGTGATGGCTACACACAGCAACTGTTATGCTTTGGCTCCTCATCCCCGGAACCTGAAAGATGAACAGATAAAGGCGATAAAGGAAAACGGTGGACTGATAGGTGTTAATTTTTATTCGGGCTTCATTGATCCCGATTATAATCGCCGCAAGGATAGTCTGCTGGCCTACCACCAGTCGGTATACGACAGCCTCTTGGCTAAGCATGAGGGCAATGCCATGCACGCCGCACGTGAGCTCATCAGCGGCTTGCCTAAGGCACAGCAAGATGGCATACGTCCCCCATTGTCGATGATGATTGACCATATCGATCATATCGTGGAATTGATTGGAGTGGACCACGTAGCAATAGGCAGCGATTTTGACGGTGCGGAATCGTTTGTCGGAGAAATGGACGATGTGTCGTCATTTCCGAAACTCACCAAGGCCCTGCTTGAACGGGGATATAGCGAGGCGGATGTCCTGAAGATCTTGGGGGGCAATTTTATGCGAGTATTCCGTGCAAATCAGTCTGCCTCGCTCGCTTTGCCGGCATCTATCCAATCATCAGCGAGGGAAGCCAACTACGAAAAATACGGCGCGAACACGGTCTCATCCGTCACAGATTACCTGGTCCAGGTGGAGCAAAATCCCGAGCAGGCATTGGTTGACCTCCGGACGTACCTTCCCGGTGCGCAATTTGAGGTGGTTTATGCCACAAATAACAACTTCATGCGCCGGCCGGTGTATACCCAGGAGGCGGCATATCTACGGTTGCCAGCGGCAAAAGCCCTGCAGGCCGTTCAAGCTGAATTGAAACAAAAGGGCTATGGACTGAAGATTTGGGATGCCTACCGGCCTTATGGCGTCACCGTGGCGTTCTACGAAGAAGTGCTGGACTCCACGTTCGTGGCTTCCCCCTACACGGGATCAAGGCACAATAGGGGGTGCGCTGTGGATCTCACGCTCGTGGATTTGTCCACGGGTAAAGAGCTGCCTATGCCTACGGGATTTGACGACTTTGTTCCAGAAGCTCATGTGGACTATGCGGGGTTGCCGGAGGCGGTCATTGCCAACCGGGAATTGCTAAAGGGAACAATGACGAAACACGGGTTCGATACCTACCCCGATGAGTGGTGGCACTATGATTTCAACGGATGGGAAAAATTTCCCTTAATGGATTTAACATTTGAGGAACTGGAAGAAACACGGTGAACGGCTCAGCGAAAACCACTATTGAAGGGCAGCAAAGCTTAAAACGAACGCTGGGCCTTTTTGATTCTACGATGTTGGTTGCGGGGTCGATGATTGGCTCGGGCATTTTCATCGTCTCTGCCGAGGTGATGCGCGATGTCGGTGGGGCAGGGTACATGATGCTTTTATGGGGTATGGCAGGTGTCATCACGTTGATTGCCGCGCTCAGCTATGGCGAATTGGCCGCCATGATGCCAAAGGCGGGGGGGCAATACATCTACCTGAGGGAATCGTACAACCGGATGACGGGCTTTTTATATGGGTGGACGATATTTTTTGTGGTCCAAACCGGAGTGGCCGCTGCGGTAGCTATCGCCTTTGCTCGGTTTACCGGCGTTTTGGTGCCTTGGGTGAGTCCGTCAAACGTATTGTTCTCGGTTGGTTTTAACATTACTTCGCAGGATCTATTGGCTGTATCGGTCGTTGTTTTTCTCACATGGGTCAATCTACAAGGCGTGAAAAGCGGCAAACTGGTACAGGGTGTTTTTACCGTAGCCAAAATATGGGCATTGCTGGCTATCATCGTGGTGGGCGTATGGGCCGGTTACGGAAGCGGTTATTGGCCGTTGAACATGGAGCACGCATGGGATGCATTCCGGACGACTACCCGTGCCGGTCATACCGAAGGGGTTTTTATGGAACCGCTTAAGGGATGGCAGTTATTGGGTGTGTTAGGATGTGCGTTGGTAGGCCCGTTATTCGCCAGCGAAGCTTGGAACAACATTACCTATACAGCGGGGGAAGTCATCAATCCCCGTAAGAATATTCCATTGAGCCTTTTTTTGGGCACGCTGACGGTCACCGTGCTTTATCTGTTGGTCAATGTGGCTTACCTGATGCTACTGCCTGCCCAAGGCAATCCAGACGCCCCCGATGTCATTGGCCGGGGTATCATGTTTGCTGCGGACGACCGGGTCGGTACGGCAGCCTTCGCCACCGTGTTTGGTGATGCAGCGGTCGCCGTCATAGCCGTGCTAATCATGGTTTCCACGTTTGGTGCCTGCAACGCATTGATTCTGGCCGGAGCACGGCTGTATTATGCAATGGCCAAAGATGGGCTGTTTCTGTCAAGGGCGGGACAGATCAACGACCGGGGCGTACCCGGTTTTGCGCTGGTTGCCCAGTGCGTCTGGACATGTCTGCTGTGTCTTACCGGTACTTACAGTGCTTTGATCGCTTACGCCATTTTCGCGCAGCTCATTTTCTATATACTTACGGTAGGGGGGGTATTGCTGTTGCGGCGGAAAAAGCCACATGAATATCGGCCTTATAAAGCGTTCGGTTACCCCGTACTGCCCGTTGTGTACATGCTGCTGGCGGCTGGAATATGTGTTTCCCTGCTGATATACAGGCCAGCAACGAGTTGGCCAGGGGTGGTCATCGTACTGTTGGGAGCGCCCGTGTACGTTTGGATCAATCGTAAAAATGTAAACCTACAAAAGCCAAAATAATGAAATTTGTACAGCGTAAATTATGGATAGCCATTGTTGCAGTCGTCGTCCTTTGGGAGGAGAGTACGGCGCAGTCACCCGATGTGTTGCCACGGGGCTTTGATCAGTATGTACAGCGGGTGCTGGAAACCTTTGAGGTGCCGGGCATGGCCCTGGCCGTGGTTAAAGACGGCGAGGTGGCCTTGGCAAAAGGGTATGGCGTACGCAGGATGGACGATCCCGCAGGGGTTGATGAACATACACTTTTTCCCATCGCTTCCAACTCAAAGGCATTTACCGGCGCAGCACTGGCTATGCTGGTAGAAGAAGGTAAGCTGGAATGGGATAAACCGGTGGTCGAATACCTCCCTTGGTTTAAGCTTTCGGATCCCTTGGTAACCAATGAGCTAAGTGTGTGCGATCTATTGGTGCACCGCAGCGGCATTGCTCCATATGCGGGCGACCTGCTCCAGTTCCCGCCAACCACCTATACACGCCGGGAATTGGTAGAACGCCTTCGCTACCTGCCTTTGGCCACCAGCTTTCGAAGTGCGTATGCTTATGACAATGTGCTTTATCTGGTGGCAGGTTTGCTTATCGAGGAAGTGTCTGGAATGATGTGGGAAGAATTTATTCGACAACGGATTTTCGAAAAAGTAGGGATGGAGACGAGCATATCTCGGTTTTCCAAATTTAAAGGGGTTCAAAATGGCGCGGCCTCCCATGCTCGTGTTGGTGGCAAACTGCGGGTGTTAGAGAATTTTTTCGAACAAGGACTGGGAGACATTTCCAATCCGGCTGGAGGCATTGTTTCCAATGCGGCCGACATGGCCAAGTGGCTGCTCACACAGCTGGATTCCGGCAGAACACCGAAAGGCGAACACCTTTTATCATCGGCGTCGGTCGAGAATCTGTGGCGGGGGATAACCCCCATGCCTATACCTAAAGTGCCGGAATGGATAGCGCCTGCCCAGTCAGATTTTAACGCCTATGCGCTGGGCTTCAGGGTGCATACTTATCGTCATGTAAAGGCCGTGACACACGGCGGTAAATTGGATGGTTTCGTGTCTTGTGTCATGTTCTTCCCCGACCTTGATTTAGGTATTTGTGTATTGACTAATCAGGAAAGCACCAACGCCTATATGGCAGTGATTAACGCTGTTGTAGACCACGTAATGGGTGCGGAACCGTTTGATTGGATTACCGGTTACCGAAGGCAAGAAGATCGCCGTTTTCAATACATAGCCAATCAAGAACGCGCGGCTGTGAACCAACGTGCCACCGGATCGGGACCTTCACTGCCCATCGCAGCCTATGCAGGCAGCTACCGTGATGCTTGGTATGGCGATATAAGTATTATGGAGGAAGATGGTCAGCTCGTGATGCGTTTTGAGCATACCCCCTTATTGGTCGGCGAAATGGAGCATTGGCAGTATGACACTTTCGTTGTGCGGTGGCAAAACAGAGATCTTCGGGCCGACGCGTATGTGACATTTTCGCTCGACCATGACGGAAGCATTCACCGCGTACGAATGAAAGCGGTATCGCCGGTCACTGACGTGAGCTACGATTTTCATGATCTCGATATTTATCCCGTAAAGGATTAGTGTGCTTTCTGTCATCCAAAACGAAGCATATCCAATTTCGTTGAAACCATCTCATTTTCCAATTGCAGCCCCAATGCATGGAAGTCTTCGGTACCAACGGGCTGTTCGAACTTGCCGCCGGCCAGGCGGTGGATGAAGTCGCACGATCCGGAGAGCGTAGCATAGATATGCGAAGCGAGGAAAACTGTCTTCTTTTGTTCACCAAGCCTTCTGATGATGGCGGTAATCAGCATGTTGCTTTCCAGATCAACACCATTAAAAGGTTCGTCAAAGATAAACACCTCGTTTCGCTGTAGCAGCACCGCCGTGAGGGCGAGCTTTTTCAGCATGCCGGTAGAGTATTGCGCGGCATAGCGGTCCAATGGTAGGTCAAAGGCATTATGTTTGTCAATGTCAATATCCCTGATGTTTCTTGCAAGGCAATGGAACCGCAGGTATTCCCTGCCTGTTATCCGCTTGAAAACAAACGGATCGGTAGGTAGATAGCCGATAGCGCCGTGCATGCCGGATAGGCCCTTTATCTGGCCGCTGTATTTTTCCAATCCGGTAAGGCACCGGAAAAATGTCGACTTCCCGGCCCCGTTCGCTCCGATAATGCCGTGTACTTTGCCCATCTCAAAGTGATGATGGATGCCGTGAAGCACGGTTACGTCTCCGTAGATTTTTGTCAGTCCCTCGATGGTAATCATTGCAGCAGTTGTTTTAGGTTCCGGCGCGACCGCTGGAACAAGAACGGTAAGAAAACCAGGTATAACGGAGGTAACCATACCACTAATGACACCACCAGCACATGCATCAGGTTCACTTCGTGGGGGAACGCCCAGTATTTAGCCATGATAACAGCCGTCAGGTACAACAGCCCCAGTAAAACCACTGTACATAGCCACCCCACGTCTTCTGGGAAAAAGATTAGCAGCGCGATAGCAATCGGAGCGGTCACAGCCGCGCATAGCGCCAATCCGGTACCGATTTTCTTTATAAGGAATGCCGTCGGGCTGCACTGGTGTACCCATACATAAGTCCGGTCTTCCAGTGGGGAGTAAAAGGCCGAGCATACGAAGAAAAGCACTGTCAACATCGCCAAGCCCAGTCCGAACCTATCCGCATAACAAGCATAAGCGACCAGCAGATAGGTTCCTGCAAGCACCGGCAGGTACTTACGGAAGCCCATCGGAAACTCAAAAGGATATTTGGAAAAAGGTGTCGGCAATGGCCCGCCGGTAATCCGGCGGGGTTTGGCGAAGCCGGAGGCGGTACCAATCAGCAGGCTAGCCGAACAGGTCTCAAAATAGCCGTTTATCGCAAGGAACCCCGCGAACGGCAAACTCGCAAAGAGGTTTTCAAGTACCCTGATCTGTACCGTGCGGGCAGCACCAAGGGCGGTTACCAGATAACGGTGCTTCTCATAATGAGCCATGCCGGCCAGTACCGTTGCCAGCAGCACAAGGTAAACATATTCAGGATAATCGGGCAGCCGGAATACGCCTATCGAAACACCGGCGAACAAAACAAGGGCGATAAGGTAGCCTACGTAGAACGGCACCCCGGCTTCCTCAATCCGCCGGTTAAGCATCAACACCTGCAACCTGAAATAATTCCGGAATACCATGATACCGCAAATATACTGTAAAAGCGGTAGCGGTCAAACCGTTGACTTGGCGAAAGGAGGATATCCTTATGTTCAATTTATCGTAACTTTGGTCGATTCATGAAAACGTTTCAGGCAAAAATAGATTGGTGGCTCTTCATACCAATTGCTGCGCTTCTGGTGGGCAGTACGGTACCATTGGTCATGC
Source organism: Parapedobacter composti (assembly GCF_900112315.1). Classification (GTDB taxonomy): domain Bacteria; phylum Bacteroidota; class Bacteroidia; order Sphingobacteriales; family Sphingobacteriaceae; genus Parapedobacter; species Parapedobacter composti. The sequence goes on from NZ_FOLL01000018.1 coordinate 51,144, forward strand.
TGGCCTTAGTGGGGGCAGATCCAAAGGCCAAAGTCACGGGATGGCTCTTCACGGTATTTATGTTGGGTGCTTCCGCTTGTTGTATTCCTCTTTTTCTGGCTACCCGATACATTATTGAAGGCGAACACCTCACCATCAAAGCCGGCCTGTTTTATAAAAAGCACATCCCGATCTCCGCTATCCGTAAAATCAGCGAAACGCGTAATCCCATCAGTGCTCCGGCGCCGTCGTTGGACAGGCTTGAGATCCACTACAACCGCTTCGACAGTGTCGTTATCTCGCCAAAAGATAAGTGGGCAATGATCACTGAATTGACCCAGCGGAATCCGTCTATCGAGGTGAACAGGAAACCATCGTAATACCCACTGAGTGGATCTAACGAGCGGGAGCCCGGCTTATGCAGGCGGAATCCAATCCTCGGATTTTCCGGTGGGATTTTCCCTTCCAAATCCCTCAAACACGAAAAAACCCCGCCTATCATCGATAGGAGGGGTTTCCATCCGGAGCGAAAGACGAGGTTCGAACTCGCGACCTCAACCTTGGCAAGGTTGCGCTCTACCAACTGAGCTACTTTCGCTTGCTGTTTGTGGATGCAAATATAGTGTAGATTTCGGCTACTGTCAACAGTTTTTTTAAAAAAATCACAAGTCGTTGTCATTCAATATTTCCATGATGATTTCGCTTTCGAAACCCCTGCCCAGCGCATATTGCATCAGCTTGTGTTTGCGTTTATAAGGGTGGTTCTCGCGCTCACCGCGGGCTTTTGTTTGCAAAAGATCATGGAGTTTTGCCCGGTATTCCCGTTCGTCCAGACTGGCCAGGGCGATGCGGATGAGCGGGGGCGACACGGATTTCTGCTGCAATCCTTGCTTGATTTTGTGGCGGCCCCACCCTTTCATCCTGAATTTGCCCGAAGTGTAGGCCAGGGCAAAACGTTCCTCGTTAAGGAAGTCTTCGGCAATCAGGTCGGCTATGATGGCTTCCACGTCGGTTTTGTGCAGTCCCAGGCTGTACAGCTTGTCGCGTACTTCCTGCTGTGATCGTTCTTGGTATGCACAATACGCTTCGGCTTTGGATTTGGCCTGTTGCGGCGTCATCGCCCGGGGTTTGTGTTCACGGAAATGGTCCATACGGGCCAAAATGGGAAAAAATTGGTGCAGTCACTAAAAAATGTTGAAATTCGTGCCATGGCTATACCGGAGCAGTTTTATACCGTTCAGCACATCGCTGATGTGCTCAGCCCTGTACGGGTCTTCCTGCCGTCGCCGGCGGCAGCGGTAAGTTCGCTCCTGTACGACAGCCGCAAGCTGTCGGACGCCGGCAACGGGCTGTTCTTTGCCCTCAAGGGGCGGCGCAATGGGCATGCTTATATCGGCGATGCCTATGCGGCGGGTGTCCGTAATTTTGTGGTGGCCGAAGGGGAAGAGGCCGCTGCCGCGCTTCCTCATGCCAACGTTATTGTGGTGCGGGATACGCTGGACGCGTTGCAGACCCTGGCGGCATACCATCGCAGCCGGTTTTCATATCCGGTTATCGGCATTACGGGCAGCAATGGCAAAACCATCGTAAAGGAGTGGTTGAGGCAACTGCTGTCGCCGGAATTCCGCATTGTCCGCAGTCCTAAAAGTTATAATTCGCAAATTGGGGTGGCGCTGTCGCTATGGCAGTTAGACGGCACGCATAACCTGGCCATCATCGAGGCGGGGATAAGCCAGCCCGGCGAGATGCAATCGTTGCAGCGCATGATCCGGCCTGATATTGCGGTGCTGACGAACATTGGCCCGGCGCATGACGAGGGGTTTGCTTCCCGGAACGATAAGGTTGCCGAGAAGCTCCGGCTGTTTGAGGGAGCCGGTACCGTGGTATATTCGCCGGGTTACCTGCATGGCATGGCCGTGCCGCCCGCCACAACCCGCGTTACTTGGGGACATGGGGACGCCGCGTTGCAGGTGCTCCGCCATGAGCGGATAGGCGACCGCCGCTGCCGGATATACGGGCGCTACCGCGGGAACGAGATGGATATCACCATTCCTTTCACGGATGAGGCCTCACGGGAGAATGCCACCTGTTGCTGGGCCGTGATGCTGGCGATGGGGTATGCTCCGGCGGTTGTGGCCGAACGGATGGCCGGACTCCAGCCCGTGGAGATGCGGCTGGAGATGAAACGGGGTATCAATAGCTGCACGTTGGTGGATGATAGCTACAGCAACGACCTGGCTTCTCTTGCCATCGCGCTGGATTTTCTCCGGCAGCAGCATCAGCATCCTTCCCGTACGCTGGTATTGTCGGATATCCCCGGTACGTGGGGTCGTGAAGATGAAGTTTACGAAAAGGTACTTAAGTTATTGGTTAATAATAATATTAACCGATTGATTACTGTAGGGGAGGGACTGGCCGCGCAGGCGTCGCGATTCCGGGGATTGCGGCATGAGGCGTTCGCCAACACGGAAGCGCTGCTTGAGGCGCTGCCGGGCATGGATTTCCATGACGAGATAGTACTGCTAAAGGGCGCGAGGGTGTTTGCGTTTGAACGCATTAGCCAATTGCTGGCAGCGAAACTGCATGACACCGTGCTGGAGATTAATCTGAACGCGCTGGAACATAACCTGGGCCGGTTTAAATCGCTGTTGCCGGCACAGGTCAAGTTGATGGCCATGGTTAAGGCGTTTTCCTATGGCAGCGGCAGTTTCGAGGTGGCTAATCTTCTTCAGTTCAATAAAGTGGATTGCCTGGCCGTGGCTTATGTGGATGAAGGCGTTGAGCTGCGCAAGGCGGGTATTTACCTGCCCATTATGGTAATGAACCCAAGCCCTGCTGCGATAGGGCTGTTGCTCAGGTATGAACTGGAGCCTGAAGTATATAGCTTTTCGGTGTTGGCTGATTTGGTGCGGGAATTGTCCAATAGGGGCATGACCGGATATCCCGTCCACGTTAAGATAGATACAGGGATGCATCGGTTGGGGTTCGGCGTGAACGATATCGATAAGTTAGCGAGTGATTTATCTAAAACAAATGCAGTAAAAGTTAAATCTGTGTTTTCTCATCTGGCGGCTGCGGGCGAAGCGGAACACGACGCATTTACCGAAACGCAATTGGCGGCATTCCACGGCGCGGTAAGCCGGTTGAGTGCGGCGCTGGGCTATCCGTTTATCCGTCATATTGCCAATACCGCGGCTATCCAGCGGTGGCCCGGGGCACATCTGGATATGGTTCGTTTAGGCATCGGTTTATACGGGATTCATAATGCGGCTAAGCGTTCCTTGCACCTGCAACAGGTATGTACATTAAAAACCGCGATTGCGCAGCTCCGGATAGTGCCGGCCGGCGAAAGTGTGGGGTATGGCCGCAAGGGTGTGCTGGCGAGGGAGAGCAGTATAGCGACGGTAAATATCGGGTATGCCGATGGTTATGACCGGCGGTTCGGGAACGGGGTGGGCAGCATGGTCGTTAATGGTAGAACCGTGCCTACGGTGGGGGATATCTGTATGGACATGGCGATGCTGGATGTCACGGGGGTGGAAGCACGGGAAGGCGATGAAGTAATTGTTTTCGGAGATTTGGCAGGGCAGGCGGCTGCTATAGGTACTATTCCGTATGAACTGCTGGCAGGTATCTCACAGCGGGTCAAACGGGTATATTTTTATGGTTAAACGGGTGGTTTATTAGAGGTAAATTAGTGGAATGAAACATAGAACGATACGATTATTTTTTAATTATCTGATTAAGGGAACATTGGTGGTGGTGCCGCTGGCGGGCGCGTTGTTTCTGATTGTGTGGGTGGTGGTGAGCATCGATTCGGCACTTAACCTGAGCAGCTGGTTGTGGGAAGACGAAAGCGGGGCGCCGCTTTATGTGCCGGGGTTGGGTATCCTTACCGTGCTGATTTTGTTGGTTGCTGTGGGAATGGTTTTCACGAATGTGGTTACTGAACCGATATACAACTGGTTCAATAACGTGCTCAGCCGGATTCCGTTGTTCAGCACCTTGTATTCTTCCATTAAGGATTTTACGGAGGCCTTCGTTGGCGATGCCAAAAAGTTCAACGAACCGGTGGTTGTGGAGGTTAATGAAACGGGATTGAAGAAAATTGGTTTTTTAACGCAGCGGGACTTGACTAAGATTGGTTTGGATGGTGAAGTTATAGTTTACTTTCCTTATTCTTATTCTTTTGCTGGTCAAGTGGTTGTGGTTAAATCGGAACGGGTGAAGCCACTGAATATGAGCGCCACGGATGCCATGAAGCTCGTGGTATCCGGGGGGGTGAGCGGACTGGAATAGGGGCACTTCCAGCCTTCGGTTATGACAGTACTTCCTTCAGTATGCGGTATGACTTCAGCCGCGCTCCTTGGTCGTAGATATTGCTCGTGGTCATCAGCTCGTCGATGCCGGTCTCCCCGATGAACCGGGAAAGCTGGGCCGCCAACGTTTCATGGTTTCCGATGAAGGTGCAGGCGGTCATCTGCTTAACGGCGGCTTCCACCTCGGGCGACCAATAGGGCTCCATGGACGGTACAGGGGGCGCCAGCGGCTGCCGCGTATTGGTCACAATACCCAGAAACATGCGGTACATGCTGGTGGCCAGTATATGGGCTTCTTCATCTGTGTCGGCAGCAATGACGTTCACACAGGCCAGCACATAGGGCTTTTCGAGCCAGGCCGAAGGCTTGAAATGCTGGCGGTAAAGGGCTATCGCTGCCCGGAACTGGGCCGGTGCAAAATGCGCGGCAAACGCATAGGGCAGTCCCATCTCCGCAGCGAGGTATGCACTGTCTGTGCTCGAACCCAGTATCCAGATGGGGATGTCGAGCCCTTCGCCGGGAAATGCCCTTACACGCCCTCCGGCATTGTCGTCGCTGAAATACAGCTGCAATTCACGGATATCCGACGGGAAATTATATGCGGTGTTCAGGTTGTTGCGCCGCAACGCCATGGCGGTCAACTGGTCGGTGCCCGGTGCGCGGCCCAGCCCCAGGTCAATGCGTCCGGGATATAGCGTTTCCAGCGTACCGAACTGTTCGGCAACGGCCAGCGGAGCATGGTTGGGTAGCATCACTCCGCCGGAACCGACACGGATATGACTGGTTTTTCCGGCCACATGGCCGATGAGGACCGTAGGGGCTGAACTGGCAACATATTCCATGTTGTGGTGTTCGGCAAGCCAGATACGGGTATACCCCAATTGTTCAATATGCTGCGCTACTTCCACCGTACGGGCAATGGCGGTGGCGGCGTCACCTCCTTGGATGACGATGGAAAGGTCGAGTGCAGAGAGCTTCACTTGCTTAGTCATAACCGCAAATTACTGCATTACGGTATGGAAGGGCAAGCTTCCTTCAGCATTTTGATGCAAAGATGACCAACAGGCTATCGTTCATGCCCTTGCAGAAAAACAGGTAGGCATCACCGCTCTCCTGTATCCGGTGCTTTTTGCGCAGTTCTTCCGGCTTCAGGGGGAAATTACGCGTGCTGACATTTCCGCGGACTGTTTTTTTATCCCGCTTAAAATCTGCGTAATATTGTATGTTATCTACATAAAATCTTCTGCCCATGAACTGGGGTATGGCTTCCGCTGAAGTATAAAGATGGGTGTGCTGATGGAGCTTTTTCAGCCCATAGCGCTGGGCGGTAAGCTTGAATGCTCCCGCTTTGAGCAGCGCGGCATCCGGTTCGTAGAGGTAACGTTCCGGCAGCCCGAATTGGGGTACGGCGGCTTTTTCTTCGGCCAGGTGGAAAGGGAAGATGTGCGGTTGAACGCCATCGGCCATTGCTGCGACAATGCGCGGCGCAGGTGCGGGAGTCCGCTCGGCCACCAGCAACAATTCCTTGCACTCATTGCCGGTGCTGACGACGTGGACTTCACTGATGTTCGGCAAGGCTTCGAGTGCCATGGAGATGTCGAGCAATGGTGCTGCTTTGATGATTACCTTTTCGGCTTTTTCCAAAAGCTGTGCCTGGTATTTCACCACGTTGGGTTCGCAATCTTCCAGCCGGAACACCTTGCGCTGCTGCACGCGCCGCGACGGGTCGATATACACGCAATCAAACGTGTCGGCGGGTTGATCCAGCAGGTAGGCCAGGCCGTCGGTAGCTACGAACGTGATGTTGTCTGCGGCCAGCGCAGCCGCATTATGCTGGGCAATCTGTGAGAGCACTTGCTGTTTTTCGCAATGCACCACAGACGTTGCATGCCTGGAAAAAAAATAGGCATCGGCGCCGAAGCCGCCGGTGAGGTCGGCCATCCGACTTCCATGCGGTATCAGGCTGGCTTTGTATGCCGCGGTGATATGTGACGACGCTTGTTCGATGGATAATTTGCCCGGATAATAAATGCACGGGGTTTCATACCAAAGGGGCAATTTCAGGCGGCACCGCTGCCTGCCGTCCAGTTGCTGGGCCAGCTCCGCTGCCGACACCCCGGGAAAAGGGCTCCGGCGCAGTGCCATGTCAGCTGGCACGGTCTGCTCCTGTTCACGGAGGTAGTGCTGTACCTCCATCGTAAGGATTCGAGGGTTCATGGCCGTCATTCGATCTTTCCGTTTTCGTACAGTTGCCAGACAGGCGAAGACTCCCGTAACCGCTCCACGGCAGCGCTGATCTGGGCGGTGCAGGTGCGGATATCGTCGTCCGTGTTGAACCGGCCAAGGCTGAAACGCAGGGAAGCGTGTGCATCGGCATCGGTTAATCCCATGGCTTTCAGCACGTGCGAAGGGTCGCGCGTGCCGCTTACGCAGGCAGAACCGGAGGCAAGCGCAATGCCGGGCGCACCGGCCATGATTTGGTCGGCCTTCAGGTGCCGGAACGTGATGTTGCTCACATGCGGCAGACGCGGCGCTTGTCGCCCGTTTATGAACGTGGCCGGAAGCTGGGTCAGCGCAGCTTCCAGTTCATCGCGCAGCTGGGCCAGCCGGTGGCCCGTGGCCAGCATGTCGTGCGCCGCAAGTTCCGCCGCTTTACCCAGGCCCACGATGCCCGGCACGTTCAGGGTGCCTGCGCGGTAGCGGTTTTCTTGTCCGCCTCCGTGAAATAGGGCCCCTGTCTGTATACGTTTGTTTTTCCGCCGGATGTACAATGCGCCCGCGCCTTTAGGCCCGTACAGTTTATGTGCGCTCACGCAGAGCAGATCGATGCCAACGGCCGGGGCGTTCAAGGGAACCTTGCCTATGCCCTGTGTGGCGTCGCAGAAGAACAGGACGTCGTGCTTGGCCGCAATGGCCGCGATCGCTTCCACGGGATGGATGACCCCCGTTTCGTTATTGGCATGCATCAATGCCACCAGCACTGTGTCCGGCCGGATGGCTTCTTCCAGCAGGCGCAGGTCCAGACGGCCCTGCCCGTCTACGGGCAGGTAGGTAACCTCCGCGCCCTTTTTGGCTAAGTACGCCAGTGTATCAAGCACGGCTTTATGTTCCGTAAGGCAGGTGATGAAGTGTTTCCCCTTGGTCTGGTAGTGCTCAAACACCCCTTTAATAGCCATGTTGATGGCTTCAGTGGCGCCTGAAGTAAATACGATTTCCTTTGGGGTGGCGCCGATGAGTGCGGCAACCTGTTCCCTGGCGATGTCCACCGCTGCTGCCGCCGCGCGGCCGGCGCGGTGTGTCAAGCTGGATGCGTTGCCGAAAAGGCTGGTCATATAGGGCATCATCGCCTCCAGCACCTGCGCATCAAGCGGCGTGGTCGCATTGTTGTCCAGGTAAATAAGCCCATCCATGTTGCGAATTTACGGTTTTTAGCGGACAAACGGTCGTACCATGCTGCACTGTGCTGCTCCCGGTTTTTTGAATTTGGCAATTTTTGTTGCTATTTTGCCAGACGCTGCCGGCCTGTAGCCGCAGCCGGTGAAGAACCAAAGGTAAACCAAGGAATGTGTTTATGAGCTATTCAGCAGCTATTGAAGGGATAAGTAAGTCGAGACAGGCCGATGCGGAGGCATATGACGCCATCTTTCTTAAATATTACGAGATGTTGTGCGTAAATGCTTACTTTTACCTGAAAGATGCCGAGGAAGCACGGGAGCTCGTCCAGGACTTCTTTGTGGAGCTTTTTGAGAAAAAGCGTTATGCAGACTTGGAAGGCGACATTAAGGGATACCTGTACCAATCGGTTAAAAACAGGTGCCTGAACCGGCTGCGTAAAATGGAAAATGATAAAAAGCGGCTTGAACAACTTAAACTTGAGGCGATGTATGCGCAACGATCCGGCGAAAGAGCGCAAACGGAAGGGGTTTACAATCGGCTGCACGAGGCTTTTGGCCAGTTATCCATGCAGCGCAAAGAAGCGCTTACGTTAGTGTATGTGCAGGATAAAAGGTACCAGGAAGCCGCGGAAAAAATGGGTATCAGCGTCAATTCGCTGAAAACGCACCTGAAACTGGGACTGAAGAAACTGCGCCAGACCCTCACTAATTACAGAAAAATTTAACCCGAATCTCCGGAAGGTGTGTATTACCAGTATATGGAATCCAATTACGGTCAAATCAGGCAATGGTATATCGAGAAGCTGTCAGGGGTTATATCAGCGGCCGACAATGAGCGGTTGGAGCAGTGGCTCGCCACAGACAGCGAAGCCCGGCAGGTTTGGCAATCGATGGAAGAAGACCGGAAACGGCTGGATCCCGAGGGTTTTCTTGCCGGTATAGCACCGGAAGAGGAACTCCGCAAAGTCAAACAGCGGCTGAAGGGAAAGCGAACCGGGCGGATTCAGCGGATCGGGCGTTATGCAGCGGCTGCAGCCCTGCTGTTGGTGGCGATGTCCGTATGGTACACGCTAAGAGACGACGGAGGTGTTCAGCTTGCAAACGGGCCAGTGGTGTTCCCCGTCGCCGCAACAGCCAATCCGCATGTACAATTGATTTCCAGTAATGGTCAGTCGCTCAACCTGGATACCGCTGCATCTCCCACAACCATCGAACTGCAGGGCATGTCTGTTCGTACAGCGGCTGAAGAACTGCAGGTGGTTCATTCCGAAGAAGTGGTGATGAACACGCTCGTGGTGCCGATGAAAGCCACTTATCGGATTGTTCTTCCCGATGGTTCAAAGGTCTGGCTTAACGCCATGTCCAAACTGCACTTCCCATCCCGTTTCACAGAAGGTACCCGCGAGGTGTCGCTGGAGGGCGAAGGCTATTTCGAAATTGCCGCTGACAAGGAGAAGCCGTTCATCGTCCATGCCGGACGGAACCAGATACACGTGCTCGGCACCCGGTTTAATGTAAACAGCTATCAGCCGGAGCGCGTTGAAACGGCCCTGGTTGAAGGGAGCGTCGTGCTCGTTGGCGGAGGCCAGCGTTTGCCATTGCAACCGGGGTATGCTGCGACCTACAATGGTAAGGGATTCGAAAAGACCGAGTTTGACGAGACCGCAATACTGGCCTGGAAGGAGGGGATCTATTATTTCCGCAATGCTTCATTGGATGATCTGGCACTGGTCATCAACCGCTGGTACGGATTGTCTGTTTCTTTGGAAGACGCATCGCTCGTCAGACACCGGATTACCGGACTTATGGAACGGGGTGATATCACCTATTTCTTGGCGGATTTGAAGGCCTCAACCGGTATCGCTCACCGGATTGCTGGTGACGTCCTGTACCTCCACTGAATAAAATTAAATTTTCCTTCACCCGTTTTTACGGACCGTGTGTAGTATAGGTAACCCGGGGCATCATATGCCCATGTGAATTATAAACTATATTAACAGATGGACAACCTTACATTTAAGTTTATCGGAAAACGGATTTTCGTGCTGCCATTGCTGTTCTCCCTTTTCATTGGGATGGCGCGGGCAGGTAACGATTGGCAGGAACTCACAGCAAGATCTGTGAGTATGAGCGGAAAAAACGTATCACTGGCGGATGCTTTTGGCATGATACGGAAACAGACCGGCTTGACGGTTTTTTACGGCAACCAGGTGCTGGACGACCGTGAACGCGTCAGTTTCGATTTTAAGAACCGTCCTTTAACCGAGGTGCTGAATACCTTGCTGAAAGGCCGGGATATCCGGTATGAGCTGCGGCGCAACCGTGTCATCGTGCTGGAACGTGCCGCTTCGCCGGCTGTTGTGCAGGCATCTGCGCCAGTACAGCAGACCGTCAATGGCCGGGTAACGGACCGCAGGGGCGCGGTTTCGGAGGTCACGGTAACGGTAAAAGGAACCAACAACTCCGTGTCCACGGATGCTGATGGGCGCTTCAGCATCGATGCTTCGGCGGGCGACGTTCTGGTATTCCGCCGCTTGGGGTATACCGCGCAGGAAGTCGCGGTAGGCAACAATCCTACCATTAATGTAACACTTGCAGAAAGTGTGGAAGACATCGATGAGGTGGTGGTTATTGGTTACGGTACCGTGCGCAAACGTGATCTTACCGGCTCCGTTGCGCAGGTTAAAGCCAAAGACGTAAATGCATTCCCTAATGCAAACGTCATCCAATCCCTTTCGGGGCGTGCGGCAGGTGTGCAGATACGCCCCAGTTCGGGAGCGCCCGGGCCGGCCATGAGCGTGCGTATCCGTGGGGGAAACTCCTTGCAAGGGAGTAATGAACCGCTTTACGTTATCGATGGATTTCCTATTTCAGGCAATACACCCAACCCTTCGCATATCAACGTGGCTGATATCGAAAGTATCGAAATCCTGAAAGATGCTTCGGCCACGGCCATTTATGGGTCCAGGGGCGCCAACGGTGTGGTGTTAATCACCACCAAGAGAGGAAAGGCAGGAGAAACAAGAGTGGACTTCGAGACGTCTTATGGCACACAAAGTGCCATTAAAAAGCTGGACTTGATGAACGCCAGCGAATACGCCCGGTTCTATAATATACACGCGGCCAATACCAACGCCGCACCCCATTTTACGGATGAGGAGATAGCTGCCTTTGGCGAGGGGTACGATTGGCAAGACATGCTGTTTTCTACAGCACCCATGTCTACGGCTGCACTCAATATTGCTGGGGGCAACGAGAAAACGCAGTTCTCCGTGTCGGGCAGTTATTATGGGCAAGACGGAATTATAGAAGGCAGCGATTACCTCCGGTATTCACTGCGCTCACACCTGAACCACAAAATCAGCGATCGGTTCGATGTGGAGCTGACAAGCACGTTGTCACGGTTAAAAACCAGTCGGCGGGATAGTGGCGGTGGCAACCGCGGTAGTTCAATGTTTGGCGCAGCGCTGGCCATGCCGCCTACGCTTACGCCCTACGAGCCGGATGGGTCGTATACCATCCCGCTGAACCACCATTCGTTTTTGGCCGGCGAGCTGCGGAACCCCATTAATTTTATTAATGAGCAGAACAGCACCACACGTGCTAATGTTGCGTTAATCAACGCGGCTATTTCCTATCACATTACACCAGACCTGACATTGAAAATCGCTGGCGGTATTGAAAATCGCGATGACCGTACCGACAATTATACGACAACCAGGTTCTTCGGCAGTCAGGGAGCGGCATCGGTTTCTACCATACAGCATGTCAGCCTATTGAACGAAAACACCTTGAATTATAACAAGACGTTCGGCGGCAAGCATACCGTGTCGGCAGTGGCGGGATTCACTTACCAGGACTTTTTGTCGACACCGCTGTCGGCCAGCGGAACCATTTTCCTGAGTGATATTCAGGAGACCTATGATTTAGGGAGCGCCCAGGGGCAACCTAACCATCCGTCTTCAAATTATATTAAGTCTGTTTTGCTTTCTTATTTGGGTAGGGTTAATTATAACTACGACGACCGCTACCTGGCTACCATAAGTTTCCGACGAGATGGATCGTCCCGGTACAGTGACGGGCATAAGTGGGGAACATTTCCGTCGGCAGCCCTGGCGTGGCGTATCTCAAATGAGGCTTTCATGGCGGGGCAGAATGTGTTCTCAGACCTGAAACTGCGCGCCAGTTGGGGGCTCACCGGAAGCCAGGCCATAGATCCCTATACAACGCAGAACCTTCTTGTTGGCAATCGAATCATCCTGGGCAATCAATATCACAATACATTTGCTCCCGCTGCCCAGTTTCCCGGCGTCCTTTGGTGGGAATCGACTGAACAGATGGACCTTGGACTTGATATGGGCTTCCTGAGGAACAGACTGACCTTTACGGCCGACTTCTACATCAAAAATACCTCTGACTTATTGAGTCCGGTAGGGTTGCCGGCTTCCATGGGATACAGCAATACCGTAATGAACGTGGGTAAGGTGCAGAACAGGGGGGTGGAGTTCGCGCTGGAAGGCGATGTTATCCGCGGACCATTTACCTGGCACCTGAACGGCAATATTGCGTTTAACCGCAATAAGGTAGTTTCTTTGCACAACGGTGAAGATATTCTCCGTGACCAAATCGGGATGGTTATTGTGAACGATTACACCAGTATCCTCCGCGAGGGAAGGCCTGTAGGACAGTTCTGGGGCTATGTCGAAGACGGTTATAATGAAACTGGTCAAATCAAATACAAAGATGTGGACGGGAATGGCTCTATTAATGCGGCGGATAAAACGTATATCGGAGATCCGAATCCCGACTTTATTTATGGCCTTAATTCCACCATGTCATACAAGAATTTTGAGCTGAATATCTTCTTCCAGGGCATTTATGGTAACGATATCTTCAATGCCAGCTCAATAACCACCATTGATTATGCTTCGGGGGTGAATACGCTCAGGGACGTACTGTATAATCACTGGACGCCGGAAAACCCGAACGCCAAATATCCGGCTATCGGCAACACCGTCAATGCCAATATTTCCGATAGGTTTGTAGAGGATGGCTCTTACCTACGGCTTAAAAACATCAGCTTAGGCTATAATGTGCCGGTGCAATCGTTCGGTATCCGGTGGGCGAAAGCGTTGAATGTATACGTCAGCGGACAGAATTTATGGACATTGACCAATTATTCCTGGTGGGATCCGGAATCGAACTTCCGGTTGGACTATAACGGATATCCTATTGCGAAAACCGTCACCTTTGGTTTACGCGCCGGATTTTAAAAAATTATGGTTATATTGTTTGAGAAGAAGATCATGAAGAAATTAGCTATTTTAGTCATATCGGGTATCATGCTGGCCAGTTGCAGTGAATGGCTGGTGGAGAAGCCCAAGCGGATTGCTGAATCAGTTTTTTACAATACCCCATCGGAGGTCGAAACGGCTGTGAACGCCATATTGCTGCCGCTCCGGCAGGCCCGGGAAGCGCAGTTTGCCAATTATATCGCAACCCTGGAGTGCCAGTCTGACTGGATGGTTGGCCGGGGCTCATGGGAGCCGTTAAGCCAGTACCAGGGATTGAATGACGTTAACATCACCCGTGTGCAAGGATTCTGGAATGCCTTTTATGTGGGGATACGCAATGCCAATCTGGTTATTCTGAATGCACCCAACGGTACCAGCATCAGTCAGCAGGATATTGCTAAATATGTGGGGGAAGCAAAATTCCTCCGGGCGTTCCTTTACTATCAGCTTGTGCAAAACTGGGGGAGCGTACCCCTGCGCACCGAAGCGAACATGATACAGCGCGATCTGCCGAAGAGCAGCGTCGATGATATATATGATTTGATTGTTAGTGACTTGCTGGACGCAGAAACCAATTTGCCCCCTACGCCTTCGGTGAAGGGTAGGCCAACCCGATGGGCCGCCAAAACGCTGCTGGCTGATGTGTTTCTGAATCTGAACAGACCGGCAGAGGCAGCAGCGAGAGCTAATGAAGTAATCCAGCAGGGTGGGTTCAGCCTGGTGCCCGTAAGTTCAGTGGAAGATATCCAAACGAAGATCTTCGGACCTGATGATGCGGTCACCAACGCACAGAACGAGGAAATATTTGCGCTGAAGTATGCCCGGATCGATAACCAGGGGAACTATATCCTGTGGATATCGCTTCACCCAAGCATGAACCTGTATATCAATGGGGGTGGAGCTTATGCTGTACACGGTGATGCTTCTAATCCGAACTACATCAACTGGAATGACGACGATATCCGGAAAGGGATGTGGAGCCGGATAAACTATGGAAATGCACCCAATGCGCTGATTAGTTCGAAGTATGCCGACCCCCAGGCCGTGAGTCAATACGGTGCAGGTAATGATCAGCCTATCTTCCGGTACCCTGACGCATTACTGTTGTATGCTGAGGCTGCTGCCCGTGCGGAGAATACAGTCAGCGCCGCAGCTATGGAGGCTCTGAATAAGGTGCACCGGCGGGCTTACGGATATGATCCGGAAACACCCTCGCCTGTCGATCTCGATGTGGCTGACTATACGGTGGAAACGTTTATCGACCGTGTTATTCAGGAACGCGGCTATGAGTTTATCTATGAAGGTAAGCGGTGGCTGGAACTGAAAAGAACCGGAAAAGTTCATGAGTTGGTGCAGTATGGGAAAGGTAAGCCTATCGCAGAAAAACACCTGCTGTGGCCAATCCCGGCCTCGGAAATGAATTTTAACAATGCATTGGATCCAACACGGGATCAAAACCCAGGGTATTGATGAAACGTAGAACAGCTATAGCAACCTTAGGTGCCGTGTCGCTGGGCATGGCGTCGCCCCACTTGCTGAAAGGGGAAGTACGGCAGGGCCCCCGAAGGGTCAAGAAAAGTAGTGTTGAAACCGATATCCTGGTTGTGGGGGGCGGTACCGCCGGGGTTATCGCCGCCATCCAGGCCGGACGGGCCGGACGGCGGACGGTATTGGTCGAGAACGGCAGCATGCTGGGGGGAACCACCACTACCGGTGGCGTGGCGTTCCCGGGTATTTTCTTCGCCTGGGGCAAACAGGTGATTGGCGGTATCGGTTGGGAGCTGGTACAGGAAGCGGTAGCCTTGAACGATGATGTGTTGCCCAACTTCTCCATCCCGCACGGAAGGCAGCACTGGCGGCACCAAGTACGGTTGAATGGTCCGCTGTATGCGTTAGTTATTGAAGAGAAGTGCGTGGAAGCGGGCGTAGATCTCCGGTTTTATGAAACACCGGTGGAGATAGCCCGCCACCGGAATGGCTGGAAGGTGACTACCATAGGCAAAGGAACCCAGACGGACATTTATTGTAACCAGTTGATTGACTGCACAGGAAATGCCTGGGCCGTCTCGCTTGCCGGGTTCGACCTGTTGCGGGAGGCCGAAATCCAGCCGGGTACCCTGATGTTTCAGATAGGAGGGTACAGGCTGGAAGATCTGGATATGGGGTTAATCAAGCAACGGTTCCAGGAAGCGGTGCAACGGGGGGATTTGGTCCGTGGTGAATTCCTGAATGTGGTGTCGTTGCTTCGTAATGCCGGCGATAACGTCCAGCATATCGCCGGTGCGGATTCGACGACGTCCGAAACGCATACGGTAGCTAACCTCAAAGGCCGTGCGTCGCTGTTGCGTACTGTGCGTTTTCTCCGTACATTGCCGGGGTTGGAAAAATTGAAAATTTTGGATATGCAGAACGAAACAGCGGTGCGCGAGACGTACCGGATAGATAGCATTTATCGGGTCAGCCACGACGATTATGTGTCGGGCAGGGTGTTCGACGATGCGGTTTCATATTCGTATTATCCCATTGACCTTCACGATGAACATGGCGTGGTTCCCAAGCAGTTGGAGGAAGGTAAGGTGCCTACCGTGCCGTTGCGCGCGTTAATTCCGAAAGGCAGCCGCAACCTGATCGTCGCCGGACGGTGCATCGGCAGCGACCGGTTGGCCAACTCGGCCTTACGTGTTCAGGCTTCCTGCATGGGCATGGGCCAGGCCGCCGCCGCCGCTGCGGTATTGGCTAGTATGCAGGGAAAAACGCCCGCTGAGGTGGCTATTGACGACATCCGTAACCTGCTGCGGGAACATGGTGCTATTGTGCCGGAAAAGGGAGGTTAATTGTGGGGGGTGGTGATCGGTGGTCGGTGGTGGGTGTTCGGTGATCGGTGGTCGGTGGTCGGTGGTGGGTGATCGGTGGTCGGTGGTCGGTGGTGGGTGTTCGGTGATCGGTGATAGGTGGTGGGTGGTCGCGGTGCTGTTGTTGGTTGCTGTATCCGGGAGGGTTGCGGCGCAGGGATCAGATCGGCCGGTGCGGTACTTTCAGGTAGCGGCGCTTCCGCTGGAGGTGGCGAATGAACAGACGCTGCTCATCGATACGGGAGCGACAGGTGCAGGAAAGGATACGTTGTTCCAGTTGCTGTCTGCCACGGATAACCCGCTGGCCTATTACCGTAAGGTGACTACGGAGGTGTGTTTCGAGGGGAATTGCCGGCTGTTGCGGGTGCACTTGTATTGGAACGTTACAGGCAGGTACCTCGGCTTCGAGCTTCCTCCTGGGGAATTTCTCAGCAAAGCGGAGCATGAGCCCTTCAGGCCGGATGAATACCATGCGTTGAACAATATTCTTGCGGACTCCCTCTCGCCGTTGGGAAACTTCAGTTACGACGACCTGGTGCCTAAAGCGGCGATGGGCGGGTTGCTGGACGGCGTTACGGGGCCGACATCAAAAGACGTGCTCCGCCATGTCGTGAAAGGCGCGGTTTATACAACCTATACGATGTGGCATTTGGTTTATGGCAGGACCCGGGATGAGGTGATGCGCATTACGGAAGAGGCGCTCACGCCGGGCTTGGTATGCCAGCTTCTGGCCAGTCCGGATGTAAGCGACCGGCATTGGGCGCTCAGCCGTATCAGAGACAGGGTGCCCGTGACCCCCCAATTGCGCCAGGCATTGCTTGCGGTCATCAACGGAACAAGTTACAGCCTCGCCGAGCGGGCGCTGGCAGCGATTCCGTCCGATGCGCTGGGCGATGATAGCTTGCAGCAGGGCTTATTGGCGGCTTTTGTGGAGGGCGACTACAGCCTCAAGAAGCTGGTCATCGATAAGTTGATGGAAGCACCGGTATTGAACAGTCAGCTGATAGGTGGGTTCCGTACGCAGTTGGACGAGCTGAATGGTGAGCCCCTGGCGGGTGTTTTCCGCTTATTCGGCAAGTTCAATGTTACCGACCCGGATACCTTGGCTAAAATACGGAGCTTGGAGCGCAGCCCGAACCGCTACATCGCCAACTTGGCTGCGCGTTACCTCAGGGAAGTTGCGTCTTCCGCGCCCTGACGCGGCGGAGCGTACCTTTGAAATCTTTGAGCAGCAGTAACTTATCGGCCATCAGCATCGCGCTGAAGAGCCGCAGGTGCCTGAAGTTAAGGCGGATGCCGCTGCCGAGCCACATGGCCAGCTTACGGGAGAATGCGCGTGTCCTGCGGTTGTACTGGTAGGGTTGCATCATCCGTAACTGCTCAACGGCGAGGGGCGCCAATGCCAGTGCCCCGTCCGCTGCCGCGGCCTCCAGCAGTGCCACACCGGTGGCCGTACGGCCGATGACGAGGCTTTGCCCGTCGCGTTCGGCGAAATCGGGGTAGCCATCGGTGGTTTCCCACGCATCACCAGCGGCAATGTCTGCCTGTATGCCGATACCCTCGGGGCAGAGCTTGCAGCGGAAGTGCAGGTGCTGGTTGAGATTTTTCCCCCATGAGTCGTTATAACTTTGTCGATAAGTGCGTTGCCGGCTATCGATAAAGGAAAAGTAACCCGGCCATCCGTTGCCGCGGTAGGTTAAGTCCGACACCGGAGGCACGGCCCCGAGTTGGTCGACAATGGCTTGCGTGCCCCGGAAAGAAGGCATGCCCGCACAGAGGATGGCCACTGTGACCACAAACCGAGATCGGTATTGCGGATATACGGTGAGCAGGTTTTTCAGGCCAGAAATGTCGCAGGGCTTGCCGATAAAGCAGAACCGGTGCGACGTGGTTTCCAGGAGCTGCAGGATGCGGTCGAACACCAGCGCGGGGGCATACCGCGAAGAAGCACATCGCAGTATGTCGTCCCTGTTCACCGATACCCGCAGGCTGTTGCGGTGGTAATCGTCGCGCTCGCCACCCACCTGCAATACCGCGTCTACCTGTCCGGTGTCAAGAAGGTGGATGGCAAGGCCACTCACCACGCCGCCGGAAGAGCCCTTCCGGCGCGCAGCGGCGTCGGTTGCAAACCCAGCGTGCAACGACAGGATACGCCCCCATATCCGTTCGTTTTTTGCGAACCGGATGTCATTGACCACATTGAGCCCGGGGCATACGCGCAGGACAATGGATTCTTTTTCCGGTTGGCGGCGGATGACGTTGGGGTGGAAAAAGCCGTCGGCACCGATTTGCATCGATACATTTTCTTTGCCGCACAGGCTCTCGCAGAATCCGCAGCCCAGGCAAAGGCGGTTGCGATCGATCCATTCGATGGCAGAAGGCATATTCATCTTATGATTGAAGTATGTTGGATAATAAGTCCTTCAATGCAGACAAACGGGGTGCCACAATGGTTTGGTTAGCTTCCGCAATGGCAACTTTCAGTGCCTCCCGGTTATCGAATGCGGCCCGGAGGCCGCTGAACACGTCCGCTTCGCCATCGTTTACGCAATCGCCCAGCCAGGGATATCGCAGGGTGTCGGCAAACAGGCCATTGAACTTTCGGCTGTATGCCATCGGATATACAGGTACGTTGGCTGCAAATGCAGCGATACAGGCATGCATGCGGGCGCCCGTGAAAAAGTCGAGGCCACCGATGTAATTTTTTGCTTCGATGGGCGAGCTGAACCGCGGGGCCACCACCGCTCCGGGAAACTCTTCCTTCAGCGCCAGCGCTGCCGCATAGTCGTCTTCAACGGGCTGTTGTTCGGGAATAACGTGCGACACCAGGTGCACTTGCACGTTTTCCATTGCACAGAGAAAAGTCAGCGTTTTCCGTATAAGGCTTTTATAGTCGGTCTGCATGGCAAACTGGTTATTGCGGGTATATCCGCCGTTCCAGAGCAACCCTGACACATTAACGCCCACATGGATACGGTCGCCGTCAAACCGCAACGAACTGAACGGTAGATAGAAGGCTACATCAATGCTTTCCGCGAGCTTGTGGTGCGGCAGGTGGCCGGCCGTGTAATCATAGCTTTGCCTGTCGCGGCTGATAATCAGATCGGCATACGTCATGGCCTGCAAAGCCGACCGTTCGTTTTCCGGATTGCGGAATGGGCCGATGGTTTGCGGCAGCAGGACCAGCTTTTTCACCCGTTTGCCGAAGTAGACTTTGCTGTTCCGGATCTTCCGGAACCGTACATCGCCGTAGATATCGGTAAAGCTGTCGCCCTCCGCGATATCAAATGCGTAGTCAATGGCGCGGATATCGTTCAGTCCGTATTTGTGGGGGGCCAGCAACAGTTTGAGGCGCCATTTCCAGTCGCGGAAGTCGAGGCCGGGAATGTTCCGGAAGGGGATGGAAGCGTCCCCCACCGTCAATTCGTCCATTCCTGTACGCTCGCTGCCAAAGAAAGAAAACGCTGCCCGCACGCCGTGTGCCCTGGCTACATCGTGCAGCAGGGCCAGCGAAGCGTAGGCAAGTGCCGCAACACCGAGGTTCTTGTTGTACGGGTTGGCCCAGATTATCCCGATTTGTTTGCTATCGTTTCGGTTCATCGCGGGAGCATGCGCATGAATAGTGCCAAACTTGGCGCGAACAATTCTGGCGGTCCGGTTGTTATACCGACGGTTACATTAAATATTTCACGATAAATATCTTTACGATGAAGTTTACCAGAAAAGCAAACGCCGAATGGAAAGGCACCGGAAAGGACGGCCACGGCACGCTGAGCACCCAGAGCGGCGTGTTGAGCAGCACCCAATACTCCTACAAAACCCGTTTTGAAGATGGTGTGGGCACCAATCCCGAAGAGCTGGTCGCCGCTGCCCATTCGGGCTGTTTTACCATGCAACTGAGTTTCCTGCTTTCAGAAAAGGGATACGAGCCGGAAAGCCTGGATACAGAAGCAAAGGTGACGTTTGAAGACGGCAGCGTCACGCTGATAGAACTTTACCTTACCGGCAAGGTGGCCGGTATTTCGGAACCGGAGTTTACGGAAATCGCGGCCAAAGCCAAAGACATCTGCCCGATATCGAAACTGCTGGATACGACCATTGAGCTGACGGCCAAGTTGGCCTGACATGGCCCGGCGGGGCGGACGAAAAAAATACCAGCGGCATTTTGCAAATGCAGGCTGCCGCGTTATATTTGCATCGGTAAATTTACCGATGCCGACGTAGCTCAGCTGGTAGAGCAACGCATTCGTAATGCGTAGGTCGCAGGTTCGAATCCCGTCGTCGGCTCATAAGGGGGATAAACCACCCACGTAAACACTTTTGCTGTACTGTTTCCGGTTAGCGCGGTGCGCAAACAGGTACGCGTGGAACGGCGTGGTCCGTAACTGCGGCGGCAGATCCACAGCGATATATCCATCGGCCCGGACGCACACATCGGTGTTGCGCCCCGCAACGCCGGCTTCGGGACTATAGACCACCAGCACCACCTCGTCGTGGGCAAGTGCCATCCGACTGTTGCCGCCGGAGAAGTAGACTTCCAGTTTTTCCCGGCTGTGCACCACATCGGAAAGCTGCAGCGCGGGCAACATGCCCATGCTGATGGTTACCCGCTCCGGTATCACGTGCTGATCGGGATACTCGCCCTCCAGGGCGTCTTCCATCAATTTCTTCAGCGCCTGCCCGAATGCCTTTTTCTTGCTGCCTTGGCCATGGCGCAGCCAGCTTTCGGCAATGACGGGCCGGAGGGGATTCAGGAAAGCCATGGCCAGGCGCATGCGTTGTTGCACGGCCAGCTTGCCGTAGGGCTGTGCTTTTTTCTTGGGTTTGTTAACGTCGTAGAAAAATTCCATGGTTATTGGTCTTCGGGCGTAGGCGGATCAGACAGCGGAATGTATACGGTATTCGAAACCCTTGTTCGCCGATTATCGGCAAAGAACAGCCATAGGTGGACTTCCCGGCCTGCATCATCTCCATCAAACGGGATATATGCTGAACCGTCTTGCCGGACTACCGGACCGCGGGTTGAATAAAATATATCTTGTTCGGGGCTGTATGCGAAAAGGAAGGCAATGTCATCGGGCGCACCGCCCATGCCGTAGGTTTTGGGATGCCAGGTTACTTGTATGCCGTCGTTTTTCCGCCATGCACGTTCGTCGCCGGCGGTATACAGCGATCCGTGACTGAACTTCAACGCGGGATAGTTAAGGCTCACCTTGCCGTCATCGAGGAGGAAAGCGTGGTCAAAATTGAAGTGACAGGCCGCGTTTACACCCGTAGCCCTGCCGGTATACTGCCGGAACCCGGTTTCCAGGTACGGTCTGATGTTACGCAGAAATTGATTTAACAGCGTGAGCTTCTGGTGCTGTAGCGCTTGTTGAGGCGTGGGAGGTCGCTTGTTGCGCCTGGCGCGCGGCAGGCTTTTCATGTAGTTTATGCTTCGCCATTTGCTGCCCACCACGTGGCCCACCCGCCCTCGGAAAGGTCCGTTTATGCCATTTTCGAAAGTTCCCATAGTTTGGCTTTATCCATTGTTTTTACGCTGTCCGTCCGCCTTCTGCTATAAGTCCCTAATCTATTCATAGCAAAAATAAGAATAATCTGATATATTTAGCTATGATTAACTAAAAAATAGCCTATTTTCATCGTATTTAATACGATTAAAATACGATGAATTTACGATAAAAATACGATGAAAACTTATAGTTCTTCCAATTTATTATTGGTTTTGTTTCAGGTTTGCTTTAGCTTGGGCGCGAAATGGGGATAAGCGGCATTCGGAAAGGACAACCCGTTTAATTTTATATCTTTGCATCAATTTTGTCGATACCATGACGCTTGTACAATTAGAATACATTATAGCCGTAGATACCTACCGGAGTTTTGTGGCTGCTGCCGAAAAGTGTTTCGTCACCCAGCCAACGTTGAGCATGCAGATACAGAAGCTGGAAGAGTCTATCGGCGCGCGCATATTCGACCGGAGCAAGCAGCCTATCGTGCCGACGGAGGTCGGGGTCGAAATTATTAGACAAGCCAGGGTGGTGCTCACCGAGAGCCGTAAAATCCGGGAATTGGTGCAATTGAAAAAAGGGGAGCTGGCGGGCGAGCTCCGCATCGGGATAATCCCCACCGTTGCACCTTATCTGTTGCCAAGGGTATTGGGCAGTTTCATGGAGCAGTTTCCCAAGCTGCATGTTCAGGTATGGGAATATACCACGGAGAAGATTATCCGGGAGCTGAAGGTGGGGTTGCTGGACTGCGGGATATTATCGACGCCGGTATACGATTCAGCCCTTATTGAACGCCCGATGTTTTATGAAACGTTCGTGGCTTATGTGTCGCCGAAAAGTGCGTTGCTTAACAAAAAGGAAGTGACGGCAGAGGATGTGCTGGAAGACAAGCTATGGTTGCTTACGGAGGGGCACTGCATGCGTGGACAGGTGCTGAACATCTGCCAGCGGAAGCGCAGCATGGAGCCGCAGGGAACCTTCGACTATAATACGGGCAGCGTGGAAACCCTAAAACGGATGGTCGATAGTAATTCGGGTACGACCATCCTGCCGGAATTGAGCATAACCGACTTTGATGAGGAGCAGTTGGCCCGTGTGCGGTACTTTAAGGCCCCTGAGCCGGTAAGGGAAATCAGTTTGGTAACCACCCACAATTTTCTGAAAAAACAGGCGCTCGATGCATTGGAACGGGTGATTGTGGCGTCTGTTCCCAAACGCTTTAAGTCAAGGAAAAAGAAAGAAGTGGTGGGATTTAATTAAGTAGTTGTCATGCCCAGGCGTATTCCGCAGTTAATCTACCGCCTTAACCAATGGCGGATGCATAAAATCTCCAACCGGAATTTCCTGGTTATCCTTGCCGTGGTGGTGGGTATTGTCGGCGGGTTGGCCGCGGCACTGCTCAAGGGGCTCACCCATTGGATCGCGGCTTCGCTGCAAGACGATGTGCAGTGGCAGTACAAATATTACCTTTACCTGTTTTTCCCGCTCATCGGAATTTTACTCAGCGTATTGTATGTTCGCCGTTTCATCAGGCGGGGTACGTTCGAACATGGGATGACGCCCATTATCTATGCCATTTCCCGCAAATCCAGCAGGATACAGTCGCATAACATTTATTCCCAGATTATCACCAGCGCGCTCACGGTGGGTTTCGGCGGCTCGTCCGGGCTGGAAGCGCCCATCGCTTACAGCGGTTCGGCCATCGGCGCCAACGCCGGACGGTTTTTCGGCCTGAACTACCGGGAAGTGACCATGCTCTTGGCTTGCGGAGCCGCGGCGGGCATTGCCGGGGCATTCAATAGCCCGGTGGCAGGGATGATTTTCGCGATAGAGATACTGCTGCCCGAGTTTTCAATCCCGGCGTTTATTCCGCTATTGATGGCTGCCGCCACGGCGTCGGTAGTCTCGCGACTGATATACAGTGAACCGCTGTTTCACCTGGTTACCGACGACTGGGAGTTCCGTGCCTTATTGTTTTATCTGTTGCTGGCCGCCATCGTGGGGTTGTTTTCGATTTACTTTGCGAAGGCCAGTTCCTGGGTAAAACGTGCTTTTGACCGGATTAATAACCCCTACCAGCGGGTTGGGCTGGGCGGCATGAGCTTGGGTTTGCTTATTTTCCTTTTCCCCGCGCTCTATGGCGAAGGGTATTTAGCCATCCAGCGTATCCTCGACGGGCGGATGGATTCGCTGCTGGCCAACAGCATCTTTGCGGAGTACAGCCATATCGGCTTACTCGTTGTGGTGTATGCCGTGGTCACGGTATTCGCCAAGTCGCTCGCCTCGCTCATTACCATCAGCAGCGGTGGCAACGGGGGGGTGTTCGGCCCGA
Organism: Parapedobacter composti; assembly: GCF_900112315.1. GTDB lineage: Bacteria > Bacteroidota > Bacteroidia > Sphingobacteriales > Sphingobacteriaceae > Parapedobacter > Parapedobacter composti. The sequence continues at coordinate 74,822 of NZ_FOLL01000018.1, forward strand.
GCTTGGTGATGGGCGGTTTGCTTGGGTTTGCTTTTGCCTATGGTGTTAACCTCACCGGACTGATCGAACTAAATGTGGCCAACTTCGTGGTGGCGGGTATGGCCGCCGCCCTGGCAGGCATTATGCATGCGCCATTGACGGCTATTTTCTTGATTGCGGAAATTACTGGAGGCTATGCCCTGATGGTGCCGTTGATGCTGGTAACGGCACTTTCCTACCTGATTAACCGTGCAGTGCTGAAATACTCCATCTATACCAAAGGGCTGGCTGAGCAGGGCGATCTGCTGACGCATGAAGACAAGGATCGTACCGTACTGAGCATGATGAAGCTGCGCTATGTGCTGGAACGGAATTTTACCGTGCTCCGGCCCGATGAGAAACCCGTAGACCGCAGGCACGACATCATCCATACGAAGCGTAACATTTTCCCGGTGGTGGACAATGACGGTAAGCTGCTCGGCATCATTTACAGCGAGCGCCTGTTTGAAATCCTGCTGGGGGAGAACCCTGAGAAAGCTGATAGAACCATGCGTGAACTGGCGGAAAAACCGGTGGATATCGTGCAGATGGACACTAATATGGAGTCGGTGATGCAGAAAATGAACAGGGAGGACATTTGGATCCTCCCCGTTGTGGATGCCGGCGGAAACTATATGGGATTCGTTTCTAAGTCGGCCGTTTTTAACAAATATCGCGCGCTGCTGATGCGGCAGGGTGCTTATCTGGAGTAGGCGGAGCCTACAATTCCTTAATCCGGATGTTACGGTAGGCCACTACATCGCCGTGGTCCTGCAGCGCAATCTTGCCTTTCGGGTATTTGGCGAAGCCTTCCCAGTCTTTGAATTTGCTGGCGTTCAGCACCGTTTCCCATTCGGATGTCCCCATGGTTACGTCTGCTGTCTGTATATCGTTGAGCCATAAGGTAATACGTCCGTCCTGTTTGCGGATACGTGCTTTGTTCCATTCGCCCACGGGTTTCGGCTGGGATACCTCTTTACTGCCGATCATGTCATACAGTGAGCCAGCCAGGTGGTTTTCAATTTTGTTATCCGCAGCATCGATGTTGTCCAGTACCTGCATTTCGATGCCGGTGAGGTAAGTGGCGCTGTATTTGGGGTCTTCATGCACGCTGAAGATAATGCCGCTGTTTCCCCCGGACGAAATTTTCCATTCCAGTTCCAGTTCGAAATTTTCGTATTCCCCATCGGTGACAATGTCGCCCCGCTGGTCGCGCGGCACATCGGGATTGAAACGCAGTTCGCCGTCCTGTGCGGTCCAGGCACCGCCTACGGTGTCTTTCAGGTACGTGTGCCAGCCGTTGGTGGTTTCTCCGTCAAACAGCGAAACCCAATCGCCACCGTTTTCCGATACGTCCGCTGCAGCAGTAGTGTCTGAGTCGCTTTCCGATTTCTGTCCGGATCCGCACGCAGCGAAAACAGCAAAGGAGAGTACAATAGCTAATGACTTTTTGAGATTTTCCATGTTAACTGATCTTTGTATGAGTTTAAACTTATTAGTTTGTTTCGCCTCAATACTACAAACTTATTTTCAGAAATGGATGTTTTGTGAACATTTTCTTATTGTCGCCATATCAATTCATACGAATAAACTAAATCGTTAAACCTGACAAACGATAGTTTAACCTTATCGCCGTATCCCACCGCTTATCAACTGAAGAAATCGATACCGTGTGCAATCTATGTTTTGTAAGCAAAAAATCGTATCGGCCAAGGTGTTGTAGCTGGATTATTCAGATAATTCGCGTAATATTGCAATCAAATATTGCGCATGTCCGTTACGTCGTTTTGCAGATCCCTTTTTGCGTTTTTATGTATTTTCGGTATACATGGCGATTTGTTTTCCCAATCCAGAAGTACAGTTAGCGGCCATATCCGTGATGCCCTCACGGGCGAAACCCTGATTGGGGCGAGCATCCGGCTCAAAGACGATCCGAGCACGGGTACGCAGACCAACAGCTACGGTTTCTATTCGCTTACTTTACCCAGAGGGGAGCAGGTACTGGTCTTTTCGCACGTAGGATACCGGGAACAGGAAGTGGCCGTTGCGCTGGAGGAAGACAGGCGGCTGGATGTGGTGCTGGAGAGCGGCCGGTTACTGGAGGAAGTGGTGGTGCAGCATTCGGCGGCTGCCGACCATGTGCGGAACCCGCAGATGGGAGTGGCACGCGTGGCGACGGAGGAGATTAAGCATGTGCCGGTGCTGATGGGCGAGAAGGATATATTGAAAACCATCCAGTTGCTGCCGGGAGTGCAGGCTGGCGGCGAGGGCAGCAGCAATTTCTTTGTGCGCGGTGGCGCGGGCGACCATAACCTTATCTTATTGGATGAAGCGATGGTATACAATGCGTCTCACTTGTTTGGTTTTTTCTCCACGTTCAACTCGGACGCCGTCAAGGAGGCGAATCTTTATAAAGGGGGGATGCCCGCTCAATATGGCGGTCGGCTGGCGTCGGTATTGGATATAACCATGCTGGACGGCAACAATAAACGCGTTGGCGCGGAAGGGGGGATTGGGCTTATAGCGTCGCGTCTTAAAGTGGATGGCCCCCTGGTAAAAGATAGGGGTTCTTTTATGGTGAGCGGAAGGCGGACGTATGCCGACCTGTTCCTCAAGCTTTCAAACGACGACGACATCAACAATAGCCAATTGTACTTTTATGACCTGAACGCCAAGGCTAACTATCAGTTAGACGACCGGAACACCCTCTTCCTTTCGGGGTATTTCGGGCGGGATGTGATGGGCTACTCGAACCTTTTCGGGTTCGATTGGGGCAACGCCACTGCTACGCTGCGATGGAACCATGTGCTGAACAGCCGCATGTTTTCCAATACGACGCTGGTATACAGCAATTTCAACTACCACGTTAACATTGATAGCGATAATGCGAATTTTGCAATAGGATCACATATCCGGAATTATCAGGCAAAGCAGGATTTCCAGTTTTTCCCGTCAAATACAAGTACGTGGCGTTTCGGGGTGGATGTATTGCAGCAGCGTATTTCTCCGGCGCAAATCGATGCGGGGGAAGATGCGCCCGTGAACAGCTTGCAACTGGACGAACGGCAGGGAATGGAGCTGGCGGCCTACCTTTCGCATGAATGGGAACCGCTGGAGCAGCTGAACCTGGTTTACGGACTGCGGGTGAGCAACTTCCTGCTTTTCGGCCCCGGAATCTTCCATCGTTACGATGACGAAGGAGACGTGGTAGACAGCCGGGAATATGGCCGGGGCCAGGTGGTGCAGGGGTATTTCAATCTCGAGCCCCGCTTATCGCTGAGCTACCAGCTTCCGGGAAGCCAGAGCCTCAAGTTTTCATACAACCGGAATGCCCAGTACTTGCACCAGTTGTCCAATTCCACGGCCAGCCTGCCTACCGATGCATGGGTGATGAGCAGTCATAACATCCGGCCCCAATTGGCTGATCAGACGGCCATGGGATATTACCGGAATTTGTGGGATAACCGGTATGAATTTTCGGCCGAGTGGTATTACAAGCACATGCAAAACCAGATTGATTACCGCAATGCGGCCGATTTGCAGGCAAATGAGCATGTGGAGGCGGAATTGCTGTACGGTATCGGGCGGGCATACGGATTGGAGTTGTTATTGAAGAAGCGGGCAGGTAAGCTCAATGGCTGGTTAAGTTACGCACTGTCGCGCAGCGAGCGGCGCTTCGATGGCATCAACGACGGCCGATGGTTTGCGGCGCGGCAGGATCGCACACACGATGTGGCAGCGGTGGGCATGTACCAGCTGTCGCCCCGGTGGAACATTTCGGCAACGTGGGTTTACAGTACGGGTAATGCGGTGACCTTTCCGAGCGGTAAATATACCGTAGACGGCCGCACCCTTTGGTATTACACGGAACGCAATGGCTACCGGATGCCTGATTACCACCGGCTGGATTTCGGGGCGACCTGGGAATCCGATGCGGGCAAACGGTTCAAATCAAGCTGGACATTCGGTGTTTATAATGCGTACAACCGTAAAAACGCTTACATTATCGATTTCAGGGAAAGCCAAAGTAACCCTAACGTAACCGAAGCTTACCGAATCGCATTATTCGGTATTATTCCTTCGGTTACCTGGAATTTTAAGTTTTAAGCTATGCGCGCGTATTGTTTGTTTATCTTACTGCCTGCCTGTTTCTTTTGGTCTTCCTGCGAAGACATCATCAATATCGATTTGGACGATGCGGAACCGAAGCTGGTCATTGCCGGCGAGGTGAGCTTTTTGCGGAACGCGGAGGTGAGCGTCAGCAGAACGGTTCCTTTTTCGTCGGCCCAGCCTTTTGACCCGGTTTCGGGTGCCGAGGTGGAAGTGGAGTACGTTGGCCACCAAACCTATCGCCTGTCGGAAATCCGTCCGGGGGTTTATGCTTCGTCCAGCGAGGTGACACCCCGTGAGGGGCGTACGTTCCGGTTACGTGTCGCGGTGGGGAGCAAGGTGTTTACCGCCACTTCGGTGATGCCCGATCTGGTAAACGCAGACTCCATCGGTACCACGGTAACAACGGTTTTCGGAGAAGAGCGCAAGTCCGTGGCACTGAAGTATCAAGATCCGCCCGGCGTAGCGAATTATTACCGGTATTTGTGGAGCATCAACGGGAGCCCTTTTAAGATGGTGCGGGCAACGGACGATAAGTTCAACGACGGCCGGTACGTGACGGAAAACCTGGGCGATTTCGATACGGAACTGGAAACGGACGACTTCGTGGTTGTACGCATGCAATGCATAGACAAGGCTACTTACGACTTCTGGAACGCCGTGCAGTCCATTAATCCCGGTTCAGCGGCCCCGGCCAACCCGCCATCGGTTTTCGGCGACGAAGCATTGGGCTTTTTCAGCGCGTACACGGAAGTCCAGCTTTCCACGACGGTACAGTAGGGCCGTTATAGCGTTCCGAACCGGTATCCTTGGTTTAACCAGTGCTCGATTGCCCGGGGAAGCGCATAGGTAAGGCGGGGAACGGCTTTGACATTGTCATGGAAGACCACGATGGAGCCGTTGCACGTATGCCGGATAACGTTTTGGAGGCATTTTTCGGGCCGTAGCTTGGTGTCGAAATCGCCGCTCAGCACATCCCACATAACCACATCGAAATCTTGCCGCAATCGGTTAAGCTGCGCACGTGTGGCTCTTCCATAAGGCGGTCTGAAGAGCTTTGTTTGGGTAAGCTGCTGACAATGGGCTACGTTTTCCAGGTACATGCCGGCAGGCGTTTTCCAGCCGTTAAGGTGATTATAGGTATGGTTGCCCACGCGGTGGCCGTTTTCGAGCAGCATATCGAACAAATCAGGATGTTTTTTTATATTTTCGCCCACGCAGAAGAAGGTCGCTTTAACTTGATATGTTTTTAAGGTATTTATGACAAACGGTGTAACATCCGGTATCGGACCGTCGTCAAATGTCAGAAAAATCCGCTTCTCGGCCCGGCTTCGGTGCCAGGTGAGTTTGGGATAAAGCCACCGGAGAATGAAAGGAGATCGGACAGTATACATTTTTACAACATCAACGGGTAAAGATATAAAAACACAAACCGTAATCTACATAGCTAAATGAAAAGAAGTTTTATACGCTTTGCGTACGCTTTGGCTGGGCTTTGTATCGCCTTGCTGGCACCCCTGACTGGCGCGGCCCAGAAGCTGGTTCCGATACGGGTGGCGGTCTACCATGCATTGGACAATAACCTGCAGGTGAAACAAGCCCGGTTCCAGGAGGCATTATCGGAGCAGGATCTGAAACAGGCCCGAAGCCAGTTTTATCCGTCATTGAACGGGCAGTTGGGCGGAAACATGCGGTTCGGCCGGTATTTTGACCAGACGACAGGGCAATTGGTGCCCTCTGTGAATACGGCTAACGGTGCCATTTCGACTGATGTAATGATTTTCCAGGGGTTTCAGCGGGTAAACCAGATACTGGCTAATAAAAATCAGCTGGCAGCTGATCAAAGCAACGTGGAGAAGGTCAAAAACGACTTGGTTTTGTCTGTGGTGACCACGTATCTGGAGGCGTTGACCAACCAGGACCTGTTTACGGCGGCCGAGCAGCAGCTGAAGCTTTCGCAGCGCCAGCTTGAAGTGGCCGAAGCAAACTATGAGGTGGGGAACAACACGCTGGCTGATCTGTCGCAGGCGAAGAGCCAGGTTGCCACCGACGAGCTGAACGTCACCTCAGCACAGAATGCATTTGAGCTATCCATGCTGAACCTGAAGCAATTGATGGAAATGGATCCAGCGGAAGATATCATGCTGGAAAAGCCTGATATCGGCTCAGTCGAGGAAATTCCCGTGGCGTACAGTGCCTCGGATGTGTTCCGGCAGGCGCTGGACGTTCAACCGGATATCCGTGCGGCGGCATTCTCTACGCGGATGGCAGAAAACCAGATAGCCATCGCCAAGGGGGCTTTTTATCCAACGCTGGGATTCGGTGCCGGATACGGAACCAGTGTGTCTTCGGTGGCGTCCCGCCCGATAGGGATAGACAATGAGGGCAACCCGATTTACGAACGTATCCCGTTCCGTGAACAATTGAGCATCAACGAGAGCCCGTACATCGGGCTAAGCCTCAATATCCCGATATTCAACCGGTTCCAGACCAAAGTCAACGTGAATAAGGCGACCATCAATTACCAGAATGCCCTGACCAATGAACAGCTGACAAGGAATAACTTAAACAAAGTGATTAACCAGGCGGTACTCGATCTCCGTTCAGCACAAAAGCGGTATTATTCCACGGAAACGGCCTTTGCGTCCGCAAAAGATGCGTTCGAGGTCATCCGCCAGCGCTATGAGGTGGGACTGGCCAATTCCGTCGAATTATTTACCGCCCAGACCACGATGAACCGGGCTGAATTTGACAGTATTCAGGCGAAATATGATCTGCTGTTCCGCAGCAAGGTAATCGATTTTTACCTGGGCAACGAAATAACATTTGAAAACCAACGATAACGACAAATCATAGACAGGCTATGGCAAAGAAGAAAAATACCCTCAAATATGTAATCATCGGTGCAGTGGTCCTGGTGGTGCTGATCATCATCGCCAACAAGGCGGGCTGGATAGGACAGGGCGACGTGATTAAGGTGGCTACGGACAAGGTGGCGAAACGCACGGTGAACGAGCAAGTATCCGCCAGCGGAAAGATACACCCCGAGGTTGAGGTGAAGCTGAGCTCCGAGGTATCGGGAGAAATTGTGGAGCTCAACGTCAAGGAAGGCGACGCAGTGACCAAAGGGCAGGTTTTGTGCCGCATACGCCCGGACATCCTGCAGTCGGGCTATGAGCGGGCTGTGGCCTCGCTGAATGCCCAGCGCGCCAGCTTGGCCATGGCCGAGCAGACACTGAAGCAGCAGGAGGCGAATTTTGCCAATACGGAAGCCACTTACAGGCGTAACAAGGAACTGTTTGACAAGAAAGTCATATCCGCTGCGGAATTCGACCAGATCAGGGCGGATTATGAAAGTGCCCGGGCAAGCCTCGAAGCCCAGCGGCAGAATGTACTGGCCACGCGGTACGGCATTGACCAGTCGGAAGCCTCGGTGAAAGAGGCCGGCGACAACCTGGCCCGTACCACGATTTACGCGCCGGTAGACGGTGTGGTTTCGTTGCTGCAGGCTGAACTTGGCGAGCGGGTGGTTGGAACCGCCCAGATGGCCGGTACGGAAATCATGCGGATAGCCAACATGAGTGTTATGGAAGTAGTGGTAGAGGTTAATGAAAACGACATCACGCGCGTGGCATTGAACAACGAAGCAACCATTGAGGTGGATGCTTTCCAGGGGCGCCAGTTCAAGGGCATCGTCACCGAAATCGCGAGTTCATCGACCACGGCTGCCGCTGCCGCGACGGCCACCGCCGGCACTGACCAGGTGACGAATTTCAACGTAAAGGTGCGTATATTGCCTGAGTCGTATGAGGATTTGCTGAAAAAAGATCAACCCAACCCTTCGCCTTTCCGGCCGGGGCTGTCAGCCACGGTGGATATCCATACCAAGACAGATACTGGGCTTGCTGTACCTATCCAGGCGGTTACCACGCGCGAAGCACCGGCAAGCGACAGCGTGGCTACCCAAGGGGCAGAAAAGACTGCCCCTGTTGCCGGCGGAAAACCCGCGTTGAAAGAATATGTTTTCGTATATGAGGGAGGAACGGTAAAGCAAGTAGCCGTAACCACGGGTATTCAGGATGATACCTATATCCGCATCCTGTCGGGCGTGAAGGAAGGCGACGAAGTGGTATCCCGGCCGTTCAATGCTATCAGCAAGACATTGAAGGATGGCAGTAAGGTGGAAAAGGTAGACCGGAATAGCCTGCTTTAGTGCACCGCCCGCCTGGCGATGGGGTCTGGACATAACTGTATGATTCCATCGCCATCAAATTGGAGCAGTGCCGTGCAGTCGATCTCCAGCACTTCGGCAATCTGGAATAGGCGCTCCAATGAAAGCTTGTGGACTCCCAGTTCCAGTTTGCTGTAGGCATTCTGGGAGATGCCAATCTTCCGCGCTACATAATCCTGAGTATAGTTCCTGTACTCCCGCACCTTCCGGATATTGTTTGCTACCGTCTTTGCCTTTGCGTTGGGCTTCATAAACATTTCCTTTTTCGGTGTGACACGTTTGCCGATTTTGCCGAATTTAGGAAGCGCGGGGGAAAAGTCCGCTTACCTATTTCGTTTATTTCATTCATGTATTCCGTGCTCGGTCATGTATTCCGTTCGGTTGTATTGTATTCCTGATAGTTGTTTGATTTAATTGTGCCTTCATATGATTTGAAAAGCAAATTTGCGTTATTTGCTTTAGTGATATCACACTTGTATTTGAATTCAAAAAGGGGTTGCTGAAAACCTGAAAGAGTAGGCACTAACGTATTAATAATTTAACTATGAAGTTACAGGAATTAAACGAGCAAGAATTGCGTGAAACGAACGGTGGTCTGTTGAATCTGAACATCACTACCGGAGACAAAACCGTTGATGTTGACGGACAACTTAACTTGGGAGCGGTAGACAACCTGCTTGGCGGTCTGTTGGGCGGCCTTAACCTGGGCGGACTAAATGGTTTAGTGGGCCGGCTTCTCGGCACGGTAAGCGGTTTGCTTGGCGGTTTGCTTGGACGGCTTTAAGCCATACCAACGAGGCAGTCGCTCTTTTAACGCGGTTGCTGAATCGGCATTGGGGGGGATTTCAAGCAAATCCCCCCTCTTTTCTTCCACAGGACGTGTCCAGCAGTCAGGTTAGCCATGAACGATAAACTATTCCCGGCAGAAATCGTTGAATATACGTCGGAATACCATTTTTACAAATACAACCCGAAGACATTGGTTATTTACCGTATCCTCATCCTTGTGGTGCTGGCTGCGATGTTGTCGTTGTTTTTTGTCAAGGTGGATGTGAGCGTGAAGGCCTTCGGCGTCGTCCGTGCGGTGACCGAAAACCATGCCGTGAAGTCTATTGTATCCGGGCGGATAGAAGAAGTGTCGGTGAAAGAGAACCAGCAAGTGGTAGCGGGACAGGTATTGGCACGGATAAAGACAGACATTCTTGATCAGGAGAAACATTTGCTGACATCCCAGCAAGCGGAATTCCTGAACCAGCTGGCGGATTTGCAGAAACTGACCAACCTAATCAGAAGCAGGGCGTTTTCAGCGCGGCCGGCCCTGAGTTCTTCGGTGTATAGCCAGCAGTATACCCTTTTTTGGCAGAAGGCCCATAAGCTGCAGAACCAGCTTGAATTAGCTCAGAAGAATTTTGAGCGTTATGAGAAGCTTTACAATAACCGCGTCATTTCTGCGGCAGAATACGAAGAAGCGCAGTATGCTTACCAGCAAGCGAAGGTGGAACTTGAATTGATTTACGATGAACAGGGGGCGGTATGGCAGCAGGAACTGAATACGCTGCGGCTGAAAACGGGGGAACTTAGTTCCAAAATCAGCCAGGTAGGCAAGGAGCAGGAGTTTTATGTGCTTGAGGCTCCGGCGGATGGTACGCTCCAGGCACTTAAAGGACTAGAGCGGGGAAGTGCGATCAGTGCCAACGAGGTACTCGCCGAGATTTCACCCGATTCGGGTATCGTCGTAGAAACCTATGTAGCACCCAAAGATATTGGCTACTTGGCCGTAGGCACTCCGGTTAACCTTCAGATAGATGCCTATAATTATAACCAATGGGGAATGGCCAGCGGAAAAGTACAGGCTATCTCCGCCGACATTTTTACCGAGGGTGGGCAGCCGTTCTTCAAGGTGCGGTGTGAACTGGAGGATGACACGTTGTACCTTAAAAATGGATATGAGGGCAAAATACGGAAAGGGATGACGCTCCAGGCCCGTTTTTTCGTGACGGAGCGGACACTATTCCAGTTGCTGTATGACAAGGCCGACGACTGGCTGAACCCGAATGTCCTTCCGCAACAGCAGGCTGGCATATAGCGGGTTTTATTAAATGAAAGGAACAATGATGAGACGCAGCTTGGTTTTTGGGCGATGGCGCCGTGCGCAGGTAAGGCAGCATGACCTTACGGATTGCGCGGCTGCCTGTTTGGCATCGGTGTTGGCGTGGTATAAAAAGGAGATTCCTATCGCACGCATCCGCCAACTGGCAGCTACTGACCAGAAAGGTACCACGGCTTGGGGAATTATCCGGGCGGCCCAGCAACTGGGACTGACGGCAAAAGGGGTACGGGGGGCAGTCGCCGATCTGAAGGGCATTCCATGTCCGGCCATTGCCCATGTGGTGGTCAAGGATATGCTCCATCATTATGTGGTCGTGTATGCCGTGACCGAAAGCCATGTGCGCGTGATGGATCCTGCCGTAGGAAAGCTGGAATGGGTTCCTTTAGCTGACTTCGAAACGTCCTGGTCGGGTGTACTCATCATCTTAGCGCCCGACGAGGGGTTTAAAGCCAGCAATGAAAAGGTAAGCGTAATCAGCCGGTTCAATTATTTGCTTAAGCCGCACCGCGCTATCCTGTTCCAGGTCATATTGGGCGCTATCCTATATACGATATTGGGGTTGTCTACAGCCATTTTTTTGCAGAAGATTATTGATTACGTCATACCGGATGGCAACCGGAACCTGCTGAACCTGTTGGGTGTAGCCATGGTGGCCATTTTGATTATCAAAGTAGTACTGAATCATGCGCAACTGCTCATTACCGTCAAAACGGGACAGCAGATTGATGCCCGGCTGATGTTGGGATATTACAGGCACCTGATGAAACTGCCCCAGCAGTTCTTTGATACCATGCGCGTTGGGGAAATCATTTCAAGGATGAATGACGCGGTGAAAATCCGGTCGTTCGTCAATGAGGTGCTCGTAGGTTTCACCGTAAATGTATTCATCGTAGCATTTTCGTTCGGGTTGATGTTTACCTACTACTGGAAGCTGGCCCTGGTGATTTTCTTGGTCATTCCGGTGTACAGCCTCATCTATTACATTTCCAACCGGCTTAACCGCAAGACGCAGCGCAAGCTGATGGAAGACGGGGCCGATCTCGAAGCGCAGTTGGTGGAGTCTATCCATTCGGTAAGTACCATCAAGCGGTTCGGATTGGAGGATTTCGCCAACCTGAAGACCGAAACCCGCTTTGTCCAGCTACTGAAGAGCGTGTACCGTTCAGCCAACAACAGCCTTTGGATAGCCAATGCAAACCAAATGGCAACGGGCATGGTGACGCTGCTGCTGCTGTGGCTGGGTACTTCATTTGTATTGGACAAGGTGATTACGCCGGGCGAACTCCTGTCGTTCTATGCCATTATCGGATATTTCACCGGGCCGGTAGGGAGCCTTATCGGCATGAACAGGACGATGCAGGATGCGTTGATAGCGGCCGACAGGCTGTTTGAAATCATGGATTTGGAGCGCGAGGAGGACGCCAATACCTACGAACTGACGCCAGCGATGATAGGTGATGTTTCCTTTGCGGATGTGCGGTTTCAGTACGGTTCACGCACACCGGTGTTCGAGAAGCTGAATCTGTCGATTCCCAAAGGCAAGGTTACCGCGGTGGTAGGCGAGAGCGGTTCGGGCAAAACCACATTGATGTCGCTGCTGCAACGGATTTATATGCCTGATTCAGGTAAAATCATGATTGGCGATTACGATATCCGTTACCTGACCAGCGAAAGCCTGCGGCGGCTGATCGGCGTGATACCGCAGGAAATCCACCTGTTTTCAGGCAATGTGATCCAGAACATTGCGATAGGTGACGTGACACCCGATATGAACCGTATCCTGGCGATTTGCAAGGAACTGGGGATCCTCGATTTTGTGGAAAGTCTGCCTGCAGGCTTCAACACCCATCTCGGGGAGAACGGCGCCCAGCTTTCCGGCGGCCAGCGACAGCGGATAGCCATTGCACGGGCCCTTTACCGGCAACCGGAGGTCCTTATTCTCGACGAAGCTACGTCGTCGCTCGACTCCATTTCTGAAAACTATGTCCAGCAAACCATCGCCTCGTTCAATAAACAGGGTAAAACCGTTATTTTAATCGCTCACCGGCTTAGCACCGTCATGCATGCCGATAAGATTATCGTGTTGCATAAGGGAGAATTGGTAGAAGAAGGCAGCCATTCCAGCCTGATGAACGTTAAAGGCTATTATTACAATATGTGGCGCCAGCAATTCCCGCCCGAATACGTGCTGCACGGTATAGGCCTTTAAAGCCGAATCCTAAAAATTAGTTGGACTGATTATAAATAATGTGTATCTTCGGCCCGGTAATGGTTCATTTTAACAATGGTTTGCCCTTTAGCGAATTTCGAAGAAGTATATAAGACCGCGCATGGAGCTGTATATCAATGCAGCAGGCAGAATTGCTATTGGCTGGAATTTGCGGGAAGCACAACGGCCTTCCGCGTGAGCGATTTTTTTCGGTTCAAGAAGAAGATTGATACCATTGATATTTCAGCGATGATCATTGATCCTTCACGGACCGCTGATTTTACGATTGTGATGCCGTTCAGCACCCCGCGTTGTTTCGTGCTGGATGTGCAAGACGTGCTGAATCTGCGTGAACTGCTGGACGGCGCCAAATTTATGATAACGCTGAACAGCGTCATCCAGTCATGCCTGAAGACCACCCCCAGCCGGGTAGCCTGACCGACCACCAACCCCCGATCACCAACCACCAACCACCAACCACCAACCACCAATAATTTAGACTGAATTTGTATTGCTTTTATTTTGAGTAGTTTGACCTGAAGTTTCCGTATTTTTGTATCAACGGAAGGGAAGTGTTTTGTCTTCCCGCGTAGGAACAAAATCATATAGCGTTATGAAAGATTTATTGAGATTGAAGACTTCGTTGAACGAAGAGATAGAAAACATACTGAATGCACAGATTAAGGTAGAAGCCCATTCTTCATCGATTTACCTGGCGATGTCGTCCTGGTGCGATGACCAGGGACTTAAATTCAGTGCTGATTTCTTTGCTAAGCAATCCGAAGAGGAGCGCAAGCACATGATGAAGTTGTTCAATTACGTAAACGACCGCGGCGGCCGCGCCATTTCGCCCGAAATCGTGAACATTCCGGCGGACTTCGAATCGTTCCGGAGCGTTTTTGAACAGATGCTGGAGCAGGAAATGTACGTAACTCAGCAATTCAATACCATTGCCGACAAATGTATCAAGCTGAAGGATTTCGTCACGTTCCAGTTTATCCAATGGTTCCTTGAAGAGCAGATAGAAGAAGAATATGTGGCGCGCCGTATCCTCGAAATGTTCGACGTGATCGGAGAAGAGGGAACCGGCCGCTGGGAAATCGATAAGCATGTGCTTAAAGTGAGCTACGAAGGGTAGCCGGCATTACGAACGACATGGACCATCGGGTTGTCTTTTGAAAGGGACAACCCGATTTTTTTTGCACACATACGGATTATGTATTATCTTTCGTTTTTCATTAAATGGGAACTTGCTTTTTTTTAAGGCGAGGGTTGTTTGATAGTTATGAGCCTGCATGGGCGGGGGAGCGGATTTTGAATATTTAGTCAAGTTGCGTAAGATAGCTATACATAGGCTCCTTGTTGTCATGTTTCTTTTTGTTTCGTTGCAAGCAATGGCGCAGCACCAACGGAAAGAGATAACGGGTATGGTGATTGATACGGCGGGGACACCGTTGGCGGGAGTCAATGTACGCCTTACTACCATATTGGATACGGTGCTCACCGTTACCAACCAGCATGGCGCCTTCCGGTTTGCCGATATCATCGCGCCTGAAGTCCGGTTGATGTTCAGCATGATCGGTTTCAGCATACAGGATCGGACCTACCAGTTGGATGCTCCGGGACCGTCCATGCAGCTGCTACCTGTTGTATTGCGGCCCCAGCAGAATTTGCTGAAGGAGGTGGTCGTTAACCGCGTAAAACCCATCGTCATCAAGCCGGATACGGTACAGTATAATCTGGATGCCTTTAATATCCGGAAAAACGCTTTGTTGGAGGAAACACTGAAGCAACTTCCCAATTTTCAGGTGCTGCGCGACGGCACGGTGATAGCACACGGACGACAGATCAGCCGGGTACAGGTGGATAGCAAGAACTTCTTCGGCGGTGACGTGCTCACCGCTACGCGTAACCTGCCGGCCGAATTTATCCAATCATTGCAAGTGATTGATTACTATGGCGACATGGCCCACAATACCGGGGTAAAGGAAGGCGAGCCCGAAAAGATACTGAATATCGTACTGAAGGAAGATAAGAAGCGTATATTGTTCGGCCAGGTGACGGGTGGCCAAGGTACGGAGGATCGTTACATCGGCAGCTTGGGGATCAATAATTTCAATGACGGGCAGGAATTTTCCCTGCTGGGTTCGTTCAATAATACAAACACCAGCCTGTTCAGCTTTGGCTCCCCGAGCGGTGGAGGGGGGCGTGAGCGCGGAAATGTAGACCTTACCGGCATGATGGATCCGGTGGATGGTCTGAATACCACCAATTCGGCGAGTGTCAGTTTTTCCGATGAATTTTCCGGAAAGGTGGAAGTCTACGGGAAATATAACTTTAGCAACCGGAAGAATTATACCGCGGGAAACTCTTTGCTTCAAAGTGTTTTTGATTCCTATACCATAGTCAATCAAGAGGAGAAGGAGATATTGACCGACAACGTTAATCATCTCCTGGCATGGGATATCGAAAGCCGGTTGGACGATCGCAATTATCTAAAAGTGAGTCCCTCGGTATCATACAGTACTTCCAGTACTGACCACCGCAGTAACGATACCATCAAAACGCACCGGGTGGTCAGCGAACGGGTGTATGACGCGGAAGACGAAACATCGTCGCCCAACTTCGATTTGGACGTGCTGTATTCGCGGATGTTCAGCAAACCGGGGCGGAAATTCGTGCTCAGTATGCAGGGTAAATATTTCAGACGGAATAAGCTGGAAAACATCAACGACTATTTCGAGAGCGAAAACATCCACACCGGGCAGCCCGTTCAGGACGGAACGTATCAGCTGGCCCAACAGGTGAAAAGCAATAACCGGAACAGGGAAGGACGCATGCGCGCGTCTTTCGTGGAACCTATCGATGAGAACAGCTTACTGGAAATCAATTACGAATATAACTATACCGCGATAGACAGCCGCCGCAGTGTCTGGGACATGGCTGAGGAGACGTTTGTCGATTCGCTTAGCGTAGATTATTCGTATTTTTTTGAAAGCAACCGGGTAGGGCTGACTTACCAGATGGAAAAGAGCCAGCGCGTCAAGTACATGCTGGGATTTGCCGTACAGCCCTTGTATCTCAAAGGTCACACGCTTGACACCGATACCCATACCCGGTATCATAATGTCAACCTGGTTCCCAGTGCTGGAATGCGCTTCCGAATCAACGATGAAAGCGAACTGTCTGTAGAATATCTCGGAACCAACAATCAGCCGAATTTCTCCCAGATACAGCCAATACGTGACCTCACCAATTCACAGAACATTATTATCGGCAATGCGGAGCTGAAGGCGGAGTTTATCAACCGCTTTACCGCCCGCTTCCGCCGGACCAAACTGGGTATGGGCCGTTTTTTCGAGGCGCAGCTTGCTGTCAACCAAGTGCAGAACAAAATCGTAACCAACCGTTCGGGCCGTCCCAACAGTACTGTGCAGGAAACGAGTTTCCGGAATGCATCGGGCTATTTCGACATGAGGGGATACTATATGTTCAGCACCCCGATGGCCGGCGACAACTTCCAGCTTAACCTGAACGGTACCATGGATTACATCAACAATATATCCTATATCAACCATGAGAAGCGTATCGGGCGCAATTTCATTTATTCGCAGGCCATGCAGATGCGGTATTCGCTGGAAGACATCATCGAGACAGAACTGAACAGCAGCTATACGTTCAACCGGGCACGTTATTCGCTGGTGTATAGCCGGGGGAGGGACGATAATGCCCATTCATTTCTGGTGGGGCTGGCCGGGAAAGGGTACCTTTCAGATAACTGGGCATTCGGTTTCGACCTGTCGCACCGGTTGAACAGCGGATACAGCAGTTTTGTCAACGCCAATCCGACGTTGCTCAATGCCTATATTGAATACACGTTCCTGCCCAATAATATAGCGTTGCTGCGCTTGCAGGGATTCGACCTGTTCAACGAGAACACGGGGGTGATGCGAGAGGTAATGGGCACGGATATCCTCGACGTGCGGAATAACAGGCTGGCCCGGTACTTCATGTTGTCGCTGAATATCCGTTTACAGAAATATCCATCGAAGAAATCATGATGAACGCAGCGGTTATTACGGCTTACGGTGCTCCCGAGCATCTGCTGGTGCAGCAGCGTCCGGTTCCGGTTCCGGCGGCCCACGAAGTACTTATCCAGGTGCGGGCAGCGGGGATAAACCGTCCGGACATCTTCCAGCGGAAAGGCAAGTATCCCGCACCGCCGGGCGTGGTGCAAGACATACCCGGACTGGAAGTGGCAGGGGTGGTGGAAGCCTGCGGGCCTGAAGTACGGCGCTGGAAGCCGGGCGACAAGGTATGTGCCCTGGTGGCGGGCGGCGGTTATGCTGAGTACGTGGCGGCGGATGCATCGGTGTGCCTGCCTATACCGGAGCCGCTCGATTTCGCAGCGGCGGCCTGCCTGCCGGAAACGGTGTTTACCGTGTGGCATAATGTATTTCAGCGGGGGCTGCTGCAACCGGGTGAAGCCCTGCTGGTACAAGGCGGCAGCGGCGGTATCGGCACTACGGCCATCCAACTGGCTGCAGCTTTCGGCGCCACGGTATACGCCACGGCCGGGTCGGACGAGAAGTGCGAACGCTGCGAGCAGTTGGGCGCGGCGGTCTGCGTGAATTACAAAACGCAGGATTTTGCCGAAGTGCTGGCGGGCAGCAGGATTGACGTTATCCTGGACAGCATCGGTGCGCCTTATATGGAAAGGCATATCGCATTGCTGGCTGCGGAGGGACGGTTGGTATTCATCAATGCGGTTGGTGGCCGGCAGGTGCCGGTGGACGTGATGGCGCTGATGCAGCGCCGGCTCACCCTGACGGGCAGCACGCTGCGTGGACGGGATATGGCTTTCAAAGGTGCGCTGCGGGAGACCGTGGAGCGTGAAGTATGGCCGTTGGTCGCCTCCGGGGTGTTCAAACCCGTCATCCATCGGGCATTCCCGCTGGCCGAGGCACACAGGGCCCATGAGCTGATGGAGTCCGGTGATTTCATGGGGAAGCTGGTGTTGGTTTAATTTAAGCTGATGGAATCCAGCAATTTCAAGGAAGAGGCTGTCTAAAAAGCCTCAATTAAGAAAAGGAATCCCCGATACAGATAAAGTTTCGGGGATTTTTTTGTTTGTCCTAAAAAAAGCTTATTT
>NZ_FOLL01000003.1 GCF_900112315.1 Parapedobacter composti
CAATCCGACCCAAAAACCCAAACAAACAACCGGAAAAAAAACCTCAACGAACAACCGCCTCCTCCGAAACGGGACGCAAAGGTAGAAAGGTTATCAACTATTTCCAAGCACTATCGCCTATTTTTTTTCAACGAATCCATTACATCCTCAAAACCAGCCAATAAAAATTAAACGGCAATTCTTTACTGTTTCCCTACCGTCGATACATTGCATAGCATGGCCAAAGCGGGCAAAGCCAAACAGAAATTTATGCTATATTTATTGACCTATTTATATTTCCAAAATGGAACCAATCTACTATATCGACCTGTTGGGCACAATGGTCTTTGCCATTTCCGGCGCCATGGCTGCTATGCGGCATAACATCGACATTTTCGGAGCCGCATTTACGGGATTTGTTACCGCCATCGGCGGCGGCAGTCTCAGAGATATTTTTCTTAATCTTCGGCCCGTGTGGGTAGATGACGGGAACTATCTTTTAGCGATATTGGCTGGTGTACTGGCCTCGGTCTTGCTAAAAAGGCAATTAGATAAGCTGGCCCGCACGCTCACCCTGTTTGATGCACTCGGCATCGGCTTTTTTACCATCGTTGGCGTTCAAAAATCACTCGCATTCGATAGCAGCTCAGCAGCCGCTGTGGTCTTAGGACTGTTTTCTGCGGTGATGGGTGGGGTCACCCGTGACACCCTATTGAACGAAACACCCTTGATTTTCCGTAAAGAAATCTATGCCACGGCATGCCTTTCCGGCGCCATCCTTTTTGTCGTACTGAACCGCTTCGGGGTTGACTACAACCTAAATGCCTTTCTGAGCGCTAGTGTAGTGGTTATTATTCGCATTATTGCCGTGAAATACCGGCTGGCCCTCCCTATCGTGGGAGGATAAAGGCATTCAGCGTTTCCGCTTCAATGCTGGAAACTTCATTCGGTAATCTACCGTCACATGTCCGCGAGAAATTGCATCTAATTTACTTTTAATCAAAGCTTTCCGCAACGGACTCAGTTTATCGGTAAACAACTTGCCTTCAATATGATCATACTCGTGCTGGATAATCCGCGCCGCTAACCCAGTATATTCTTCCTCATGCATTATCCATTTCTCGTCAACATAACGGATACGGATGTTCGGAAACCGGCTGATGTCCTCGCGGATATCCGGAATGCTCAGGCACCCCTCATTAAATGACCATTTATCACCGTGCTCATCCAATAACTGTGCGTTGATGAATACTTTTTTAAAATCCCGGAGGGATGGTTCATCATCGGCAAATGGACTTGCATCGATAACAAACAGTCGGATCGACAGGCCTACCTGAGGCGCAGCCAAACCAACACCATGTGCAGCATACATGGTTTCGAACATATTGGCAATCAACTCGTCCAAGCCCGGATAATCCTTCTCAATAGCCGCACTCTTCCGCTTCAGTACCGGGTCGCCATAGGCGATGATGGGTAATTTCATTCAAAAAAACATTTAATAATGTAAAAAGGTCTCGTAAGCCCACAATCCTTCGATCTGTATATGAGACACAGAATTTACGTTTTGCAAGGCACAAAGGTAGTGATTTTATGGAAAAAGCTTATCTTTGGTTATGCCGGAGAAACTGCCAGACAAGATTATTTTTTCCTTAGCGGAGGTCGCCCGCAGCATCCAGAAAACTATTTCAGAACGCTATAAAAGCGTTTACTGGATAAAAGCGGAGATGAATAAGCTCAACTACTATAGTCATTCAGGCCATTGCTACCCCGAGCTAGTTGAAAAAAAGGAAGGCAAAGTCATTGCAGAAATGCGATCGGTATTGTGGAGCGGCGATTACCAGCGAATCAACCGACGATTTATCGCTCT
Source organism: Parapedobacter composti (assembly GCF_900112315.1). Taxonomy (GTDB): domain Bacteria; phylum Bacteroidota; class Bacteroidia; order Sphingobacteriales; family Sphingobacteriaceae; genus Parapedobacter; species Parapedobacter composti. The sequence continues at coordinate 1,847 of NZ_FOLL01000003.1, forward strand.
CACAAAAGAGACCTTGAAAGACGGTATTACTATTCTCTTCCAAGCAGCCATAACATATGATCCTGTATATGGCCTCAGCCTCCGCATTGTAGATATCGACCCCGCCTATTCATTAGGCGAGCTTGAGCGGGAAAAGCTGGAAAGTATTGAACGGCTCAAACGCGAAGGGTTGTTTTATGCCAACAAACAATTACCCTTTCCACTCGTTCCCAAACGATTAGCTGTGATATCGGTAGAAACCAGTAAAGGTTATTCAGACTTTCTGAAGATTATCACAGGGAATCCCTGGGGTTACCGATTTGAGCACAAGCTGTTTCCAGCCCTGCTACAGGGCGAAAAAAGCATATCTTCCATTGTCAATCAACTGACTGCCATCGAACAACAGCTTGACCAGTATGATGTTGTCGCTATAATCCGGGGTGGCGGCGGTGATGTAGGGCTATCGAGTTACAACAGCTATCTGCTCGCCTCGGCCATTGCACGCTTCCCTATCCCGGTGCTGACCGGCATAGGACATTCAACCAACGAAACCGTCAGCGAAATGGTGGCGCACCAAAAAGCCATCACCCCTAGCGAGCTGGCAGACTTTCTTATTCAGCGGTTCCATGAATTTGCTGCACCGGTTATACAAGCCCAGGAAACCATCGTGCGTAAAGCAACGCTATTGTTAGCTAACCATAAAGACACTCTTAATAACTGCGCGCGCTATTTCCGCTTAAACAGCATTCACCTGCTGAACCAACAGCGAAAAATAATCGAACATAACACCATTCGGTTAGGCATTGCCGCCTCCACTGCAACAAAGCGTCAGCACCAAGCCCTGCAATACCCCGCGCAGGCATTGCAAACGGCGTCCATGGCTGCGCTCAAAAACAACCATATAAGCCTAAATGCCATGGAAAAGTCCATTGAGCTTTTGGACCCCCAGCAGGTTCTAAATCGGGGATACAGCATTACGCGGCACAATGGTCGAGCCGTTAAGTATGCGGCAGAAATAAGTAAAGGCGATATATTGGAAACATTTTTCGCCTCCGGAAGTATCAAAAGTACCGTACAGAGTAAATCCGTACCTAATGAATAAATAATGAATAAATCGTATACCTATACAGATGCATTCAATGAATTGCAGGCAATTGTTTCCGAAATCGAGCGGGGAGATATCTCCATCGACGAACTCTCAGACAAAGTAAAACGGGCAACGTTGTTAATACAAACGTGCAAAACCAAACTCACGGCCACAGAAGAAGAGGTAAGCCGTATACTGGCATCATTGGCAGCCGACGAAAACCAGTGAACGTCAGTCGCCCAATTCTGACTCCAGCTGCTGCATATCCAATTCATTCTCCCAACGGGCCACCACCAACGTTGCGGCAGTATTCCCAATAAGATTAGTCAACGCTCGTGCTTCGCTCATGAAGCGGTCAATGCCAAATATCAACGCAACGGATTCCACCGGCATGTGCCCTACCACCGGTAACGTGGCTGCCAGAATAATAAATCCGCTCCCGGTTACACCCGCCGCTCCATTCGAGGTAATCGTCAGTACAAACAAAAGGAACAACTGTTCCCCCAAATCCATGGGCATATCCAGGGCTTGCGACAGAAAAATGGCTGCCATTGTAAGATAGATAGTAGTACCGTCCAAATTGAAAGAATACCCTGTAGGAATGGTCAGCCGCACAACGGGCCTAGAACACCCCATCTGTTCGAGCTTCTGCATTATGGCAGGTAAGACGGACTCTGACGAGGAAGTGCCCAGAACCACCAATAGCTCTTCCTTTATGTAACGCACCAACTTAAAAATACTTATTCCATGGTATTTTAAAACCAGTCCAAGCGCGAGGAATATGTAAAGCAGGCACGTAACGTAAAAGGTTACCATCAGCATACCCAAAGAAGAAAGCGAGCCGATACCGTATTTTCCGATCGTAAAACCCATGGCACCCATCGCACCTATTGGTGCCACTTTCATGATCATCTTGATAACGGCGAAAAGTCCATCTAAAAAAGACTGCATCACCCGCATTGCCGGCTCCGCTTTAGTGCCTATTTTGGACAGTCCATAACCAAACAACACAGCAAAGAAAAGTACCTGCAATAAATCCCCTGAAGACAAAGCCCCGAAAACATTTTCGGGAATAATATTCAGCAAGAAATCCTTAATCCCGCTCCCCCGATTGCTTTGATCGATATATCCGGCCACCTCCGTGGTATCCAGCGCATCCGCGTCTACATGCATCCCTGCTCCCGGCTTGACAATATTGATGACCACTATTCCCAAAACCATGGCGATCGTAGTGGAAACCTGAAACCATAGCAATGCTTTTACACCTACTTTTCCTATTTTTTTTACGTCTTCCATTCCCGCAATACCTAATACGATACTGCAGAATATCAGCGGTGCAATCACCATCTTAATCATCTTGATAAATCCATCGCCCAACGGCTTTAGTTGCACACCCAACGATGGATAAAAATGGCCGATCAAGACGCCTATGATTATCGCAATAATAACTTGGAAGTAAAGCAGACTAAACAGTTTTCTCATTGGGGCGAACCTCCCAAGAATACATGTTTAACTGAATATTGCTGGTCAAAAACAACGAGGTTAGCTACACTCCCCACCGATATCCGGCCCAAATCTTCCTCGCCGATCAATAAAGCCGGATACAACGACGCCATTCGCAAAGCTTCGTCCAGCGGAATACCCACGCGCTCCACACAGTTGGCTACTGCTTGCATCATGGTCAACGAAGAGCCGGAAAGCGTGCCGTCCGGCAGACTATAACGGTCTCCATTGAATACATGCCTGTAGATCCCGGTCTGTGTTTCGGCTACAGCATCGGTAATCAAAAACAGCCGCTCGTTCAGCAACTTTTTGCTAATGGCAATTACTTCATAATCCACGTGGATACCATCCGCTATGATACTCGCCACCACCTTATCCGACTGGAAAACGGCCGCCGGCAATCCAGGATTGCGGTGGTGTAGCGGAGACATCGCGTTGAACAGATGGGTAACGGCTTGGATACCATGGCTAAATCCGGCGGTGGCTTCTGAAAAGGATGCGTCGCTGTGGCCGGCAGAGAGCACCACCCCAGCGTCCAAAAGAAGCCGGATAGTTTCGCCGTTAAAACGCTCCGGCGCGATGGTCATCATTCGCAAGCGCCCCTTTGCTCTCTTCAGCAATGCGGCTATTTCCCATTGTTCCGGTTGACGGATATACTCCGCGGGATGGGCGCCCCTTCTGTTGGGATTAAGATAAGGCCCCTCCAAGTGCAGTCCAAGCAAAGCTGGATGGGTATAACCGTTCAATACCTGCAGCGATTGGTCTACCACCGCCATCGTATTCGTTGCCATGGTAATCATAAAGCTGGTTGTCCCGCCCGCTACCAAGGCATTCGCTATCTCGTCCAGCGCATCGCCAGCAGGATCAGCCGAAAAAAGCCTCCCGCCGCCTCCGTATACCTGTAAGTCGATAAAACCCGGCGCTACAACATCTCCTCCGACATCAAAAATTTCAGCCTCCTCGGGAATTCCGTCCGGGGGAATTAACCCTGCAATTTTACCGTTCGTTATCATCACCGCCAAGCCTTCAACAAAAGCGTTGCCCGTAAAAACGACCCCATTAGTGATTACAATTGGTGGTTCCACTATTCTATTTCCTGCCTTTAATTCCTATTGACTCATGTTACTGGGGCGTAATTATACTCATTTTCCGTTATTTTTCTATCTTTACCCAATTAAATAAACCGCTTATATCATGTTAAAAGAGGAACGGCAAGCCTTCATCATCCACCAGATAAACCTGCACAATAAGGTTTTATCTTCTGATCTCAGCGTCCAGCTTAATGTATCTGAAGATACCATCAGGCGCGATTTGAACGAACTGGCTGAAAACGGCCAAGTACTCAAAGTATATGGCGGCGCGCTCTCCAAATCATTCCAGTATCCGTTTCAGGAAAACAACGTATATGCACGTGACGCAAAAAAACAAATAGCGGGTAAGGCGCTTAAGCTTATACAGAACGGTATGACCGTACTGGCGGGTGGAGGCACAACTATGCTCGAATTGGCACGCATCGTACCAGAAAGTCTGCAATGCACATTTTTTACCATCAGTCCGTTGGTAGCCCTTGAATTGGCGGAACGAACCAATGCCGATGTCATTCTCCTTGGCGGTAAATTGTCCCGCAACACCAACATCAGCATCGGATCACAGGTAATCAACCAATTATCCGAAATCCGCGTAGATTTGTGTCTTTTGGGCACCAATAGCTTGTCTGTGGAAGACGGTGTTACGGATTCTGATTGGGAGGTGGTACAAATCAAGAAAGCGATGATCCGGTGCTCCAGTAAAACCGCCATCCTCAGTATAGCGGAAAAACTCAATTCCGTGCAGAAGATGAAAGTATGTAGCCTCAATGCTATTTCTTACTTAGTAACCGATTTAAACCCCAAACATCCCAGCTTGGCTGGATTCGGCAAAGTGGTAGAAGTCGTTTAAGGGGTAACGTCCATGAAACTTCCGTCCTTACCCGGGTTCAACCCCGACGCGTTCGATAAATACATCAAAAATACCGGTTGGTTGATGACGGCACGTCTGGGATCCATTATCATAAAAATGGTTGTAAGTGCCATGGCCATTCCCAATTACCTTGGAAGCGCACAGAACGGCACACTAAACTATCCCTTGGTTTTGGTCACTTTCTTTAGTGCGGCCTGCACACTCGGGATGGACAGTTTTGTAACACGGCAGTTGTTGCAACAACCGGATAAACAGGAGGCGATTCTGGGTACTGCGTTCCGGCTCCGGCTACTTGCCGGCATCGCTGCCCTCCCGCTCATCTATATCACTTACCTGTTAATTGACGGGCTTGGAGGCGCGCCCGCGGCACCCTACCGGTACGTTGCTATCGCATCGTTTATTTGCCTGTTCCAGTCTGTTAACATTATTGACAGCTATTTCCAAGCCAAAATACAGGGAAAACACATCATGCGCGTTCAAATAGGCGCCAATCTTATATCTGCCATGTTTAAGCTGGCACTCATCTGGTGGCGTGCGCCACTTGAATGGTTTGTATGGGGGCTTCTGCTGGATGCTGTCTTTCTCGCGATTGGATACTTGTACGTTTACCAAGGGCGTGGCAACAGCGTTTTCCGCTGGAAATTCGACCTCGGAATCGCAAAGCACCTATTACGGTATTCCTGGCCTTTGGCACTTTCTTCGTTTGCCATCATCCTTTACATGAAAATAGATCAATTGATGCTTGATGCTTACTTGGGCGAAGCCATATTCGGTGTGTATGATACGGTGGTGAAGTTGAGCGAAGGGTGGTATTTCGTCCCCACCGCTATCGTCAGCGCCCTCTTTCCGGCTATCATGAATGCCAAGCGGGATGATCCGGTTCGCTATCAACGCCGGTTGCAGCACCTGTATGAACTCATGACAATCATTAGCGTTGGCATCGCATTAGCTACAACATTCGCTGCTCCGTTCATTTATAAAAACTTTTATACATCAGACTATGCTCAGGGAGCGCAAGTGCTCACCATTCATATATGGGCCGGCGTATTTATGTTCCTTTACGTCGCAAGCGGTCAGTATTTATTGGCAGAAGGCTACACCATCCTTTCTTTGGCACGGGCGGCCACTGGCGCTGTGGTAAATATCACATTGAACATCTGGTGGATTCCTCAACACGGCATGACCGGCGCAGCCTATGCTACATTATTGACATATGCGAGCACAGCCCTGTTTGTTATCTTTGTGCCGAAAACGAGGGCCCAAGGATGGATGATACTGAAAGCGCTGTTTTTTATTCCAATGATTCAACGTTTATTGAGATAATATGCCCGTAATCACTTTTGACACATCGATTGCTACAACCAACTTAGGTGACCATATCATTATGGATGCCGTAAAGCAAATTGTAAACGAACTTTTCGTAGACGACTTTGTCATTAACATTCCGACACATTTTTCCATTCATCCCAAAGATCTTCCCAAGCTTCGCAAATATCAACTGGGTATCGTAGGGGGAACTAACCTGCTTAAAAACGATACGCTGCTCAACAGTCAATGGAAGGTCGGTTTGAAAGACCTCATCGTACTGCGCCATAAAGCGGTTCTACTGGGTGTAGGCTGGTGGCAATATCAAGAAAAGCCCGTCTCTGCCTATTCTCGAATGATGTACCGTAACCTGCTTTCCACTCGTTACAATCACGCTGTGCGGGATAACTACACACTACATAAACTGAATAACATCGGTATTAAAAACGTAATCAATACAGGTTGCCCTACCGTATGGGAACTAAATGAACCTCACTGTTCACAGATAAATCCCAAAAAACGAGATAAAGTGGTCACCACGGTGACCGACTATATGCGCGATCCAGAGCGTGATCGCCGAATGCTTGAAATTTTAAAAAAACATTATCAGGATGTCTACGTGTGGATACAAGGCGCTAAAGATCAAGCCTACATCGAAAGTCTGGCCCCTGATATCCGTTATCTGCCACCCAAACTCTCGGCGTTTGACACGTTCCTTGAACAAGAGCCTTGTGAATACGTGGGTACGCGCCTGCACGCCGGTATACGTGCGCTACAGAAAAAAAGGAAAGCTATCATCATCGGTATTGATAATCGTGCAATAGAAATGCGCAATGATATCGGATTAAACGTACTCGAACGACAGTACATAGATCGCCTGGAAGAAAAAATACATGAAGAAACAAGCACCAAATTGCATCTTGACACTGCCGCAATACAGCGGTGGAAAGCACAATTTGCACATTAGAAAATCACTGAAGTGTTTGCAGCTTCAAAGAACTATGTCATTCCGGTACAGAAACCCAAAAGCTTAATGGAGCCCCAATGAATACCGCTGCGCCCAAACTTTCTGTCATCACCGTAGTGTACAACAATGTGCGCGACATTGAGCGTACCATACAATCGGTCATTAACCAAACATATCCCCATATCGAATACCTAATCATCGATGGCGCCTCTACGGACGGTACCGTAGATATCATTAAACAGTATGCCAAACACGTAACTCGGTGGATCAGCGAGCCAGACAAGGGCATATACGATGCCATGAACAAGGGCCTTACCGTAGCCACTGGCGACTATGTGCTGTTCATGAACTCGGGTGATGAGATTTATGCGCCGGATACGGTTGCACAGGTTTTTGCTTCGGCACCCGACGCAGATATTTACTATGGCGAAACCGAACTGTTTAATGAGCATTGGGAGTCGCTCGGCCTGCGCCGGCACTCCGTCCCTGATCAATTTTCATGGCGGAGCTTTCGCTACGGGATGAACGTCAGCCATCAAGCGCTCTACATCCGCCGCTCACTTACCGGACCTTATGATGTGCGATATCAGCTCAGTGCCGATATCGATTGGGTGATTCGGGCCGCCAAACGTGCTGAAAAGACCGTTAACACCCGGCTCTTGGTTGCCAAATACCTGGTTGGCGGCCTATCAAAGAAAAGGCATTGGCAAAGTCTCAGGGAGCGCTTCCTGATTTTCAGCAGACATTACGGCTTGATACCTAATCTCATTAATCATGTGGTGATTGCCTTTAACCTTGCCGTGTATTATATTCGTCATGGCAAAACTAACGACTGATACGATGAAATCCGAAGAAGTTCTGCAAGACCTTGTCAGCACCAAAATGCCTTTCGGCAAATACAAAGATTCCTTCATTTGTAATCTTCCGGAGGCATACCTCGTGTGGTTCCATCGACAGGGATTCCCTGCCGGAAAACTCGGGATGTTGCTGGCCACAATGTATGAGATAAAGCTCAATGGACTGGAATACCTGCTGCATCCCTTGCGAAACAAAAACACGGGATGAGTGTTTTACCCATATGACCCGCCCTTTTGTTAAGCTTGGCTACTATTTCGCTACATGTATCATCGGGTTGGCGCTGGCCGCCTGCGGCGGCCAAAGCGGGAACACCGGAGATAGCGAAGCACGGAGTGTCGACGCTGCGCACACTATAGACACGTCCAACGGCTTACGGTTAGTACCCGGCCGATCGGTCGGCGGTATCCGACTCGATGATGCCGATTCGGCATTGTTTCGCAAGCTTGGCCAGCCCGACTTCACTAACGCGGCCATGGGTAAAGCTGTGTTAATGTGGTATATTCGCGCTGATACCCCCGCACACTCTTTATCAGTTTTTACCAGCCGCGAAATAGGAAGCGACGACGAGACTGCCCGTATCCGGCGGATACGCGTTACTTCGCCGCAGTACGAGACCTCAAACGGCATACGGGTGGGCGAATCCCTGCGCGAGTTATCTATTATGTATCCCCGAGACCTTCACATTGTAGAAACTTACGAGGACGACGGCCAGCAATATACCATCTACAGCACCCGGGGGGGTATTGCGTTTGAAGTCGACACGCACAACCGATGCGTCGCCATCTTTATCCAAAAACCGGAGGCCAGCAAAGAGCCCTATTTACCGTTACGTGGTAAGTGACGACGTCTAAAGACAGCTCTTGTCGTCTCTGCACTTCGTATTCATCGCGACGGAGCCCTAAAACAGTCAACCTATGGCTAACATAAAGACGGGCCGGTTACTCCCTACCGCTTTACCGCATCATGAAACTCCAATGCATACTGGTTTAGTATCCGGACGGTATTGCGTACATCACTCTCTGTTGTTTCTGGATGAATGGCGCATATCCTCAAGACTTTTTTCCCGTGAAGCTCCGTTGTGAAAACGCCCGCATAACCGTTTTCAATCATACTTTTTGAAATCCGTTGATTTAGCTCGTGGCGCTCGTCCTCAGAAAGGTCTGCCGGAGCATAACGGAAATTGACTATCGCTAGCTGTGCTGGGGACACAATTTCCCAATACTTCTTTTTACGCAGCTCATCTTCTGCCCAAGCAGCCAGCTGAAAGCCGTGTTCAATTGCTTCACTCATCCCCAGGCTACCGAGCCCTTGCAAGGTCAGCCATAATCTAAGGCCTCGCGCCGGTCTCGTTAATTCAACACCCAGGTCCATCGCATTTGCATGGCTGTGATCTGATTCTAAATCTTTCAGGTACTCGGGCCGTACGTGAAAACTCCGGATAAGATCCATCTTGTCTTTTACCAGCACCATGGCACATCCATACGTCTGAAACAGCCACTTATGCCCGTCCCAGCTAATGCTGTCGGCCTGTCCAATTCCATCCAACAGGTGCCTGTATTTCAGCGACAGCATCACCGAAGCGCCGTAAGCGCCATCCACGTGCATCCAGATTCCATATTCCTGACATATCGCCGCGATCTGCCGAAGCGGGTCAATGCTACCGGTATTAGTGGTTCCAGCGGTGGCAATTACCGCAAAAGGGATGAGCCCGGCTGCGAGATCCTGCTCAATCGCCGTGCGCAGCAATAGAGAGTCCATACGGAAGGAAGTGTCCGTAGCCACAGTGCGTATCCGGTGGCTAGGTATACCGATAATGCGCAATCCCTTCATCACGGAACTGTGCGATTGGTCAGACACATAAGCTACACCAAGGTGCAAGGTACGCTCATCCAGCACCTTATCCCGGGCGGCAATAAGCGCCGTCATATTAGCCATAGACCCTCCAGAAACAAACAGCCCGCCAGACGAATCCCCATAGCCTGCCTGCTGGCAAAGCCAATGGATGAGCTCCTGCTCTATACAGCTGGCCGCCGGACCGTTTGCCCAGCTTCCGGCATGGATATTATAGGCAGACGTCATGATATCGCCAAGCCACGAAAGCCGGGACGCAGGACCGGGAATGAAGCCGAAAAAGCGGGGATGATCTGTCCTTACACCGTAGGCAAAAATGTCGTCTACAAGTTCATTCACAATGTCCTGTATAGCCCGCCCCTTATTTGGGATACCCCTGTGCTTAAGTTGTTCGATCTGGTGCTCGTCAATTTCGTTAACGGCGCTTCTGGCATTGCGATCGCGCTTATCGGCCCGGAAGCGGAAAGTAAATGCTTCAATGGCCTCTTCCACTTTTTGGTCCAGTTCATGCATTTTGATACTCATGGTGCTTTGAATTTCTTTGTAAATTGATGCAGTTAACATCGAATATCTTGGATCGCAAGATAGCATTTTGCCGCCAATGCGGATTCCCTATAGTCAGTTTTATGTCTACGAAGTGGTGTGGCCGCATCCACATTTCTGCTTCGTTTTTCAGGGCCATCCAATGTCAAACAGAGGCAAAACCGGATGCCGTTCCCCATGGGTAGATAAACCTTATTCCTACCCCGGTGTCTTCTTTAAACAGCTAGACAAAAAAATTGATTTTATTTGTCTTGGTGTAAAAAATACACTATCTTTGTGTCATCATAATTTAGGTTTATAATTGGTTAGTTAAAAGGTCTCCATCCTCCCCGTTTGGAGACCTTTCATTTTTCCCGACGACTCAAACCATTCTTCCAGCCTGCCCGGTCGCCGTTGGTTCTCCTCAAGTGACCAGATATCCCTTCCTCAATTGAACGCTTTGGTAACGGTCCTCCTACGATGGTTTTGCTCTTTTGCTTGACCATAGCATCCGCCAAGGACTACTGCAGACAGACAACCTAAACCAATAAAACGTAATTAATCTCATCTGGCTGAAACAAGAATATCTACGATCGTGCCGGCATGCACATCTAAACCACATTCACTGTTGTTTTTTATATGGCTGAAATTCACTATCTTTGGAAAAAGGAGGTGCTTATGCATGCGCTGGCGTTTCTTCAGCAACATGCCTTACATAATGTATGGCTAAACACGATCAAAGGCAGCATTTCTGTGATTCTCCTTTTTTCCGCGCTGCGGCTCATTGCTCAGGAAAATGACTTCGACAAACAGGTGGCCGTCGATAAATTACCCGTCCCGAACGAACACCGGCAACTGTTTTACCTGCAGCGCGATCCCGACGAAAATACGGTCGTCTACCAGCTCAATATGGAAAACAATGCGGTAGATCCGGAAAAACCGGTAAATATCTACTGGATACGGTATGCCGAAGGAGGTAAACGCAAGGGATTGAATTTCGTACAGCAGACCATGGCCTACGGTATCAGCCATAAAATACTTGAAAACGGTGATTTCGAACTGCGTCTGGCCGCTTACAGGCAATTGCCTTTGCGGCTATCCTATTGCCAGAAGAGAAAAAAGCATGTTGTTTTGGCCACCATCAACAACCACGAAGTCATTTTAGATCGCATTTTCGTCCGTATTACGGGCGGATCGATGTTCAGTCCTGACATTGCATATTTTGAATTGAGCGGGCGCGATACCGCCACGTTAGCCCGCGTAACGCAACGGATAAAACCATGAAAGCATTGGCTGCAATAAGCGTCTTGCTCGCCGTCACGGGGCATGTCTACGGCCAAGCCGAAGAACACCGGCGGGCGCGGATGGTGCGGCAGCAGTTGGAAGCCCGCGGAATCAGCCATAAGGCAACCCTGGACGCTATGCAACACGTAGAAAGGCACTTGTTCGTGCCAGCAAAATACCGGCAACAAGCCTATGATGACACGCCGCTTCCTATCGGACATGGGCAAACCATCTCACAGCCCTATATCGTAGCGTATATGACACAATTGCTTGGCCTAAAGGCAACCGATCGTGTGTTGGAAATCGGGACCGGCTCCGGCTATCAAGCAGCCGTTCTGGCTGAAATTGTCAAGGAAGTTTTTACGATCGAGATCGTAAAGCCATTGGGCCAGAACGCCCAAAAAGTACTCAGCAAGTTGGGATATGACAACGTAACCGTAGTTATCGGCGACGGCTACAGGGGGTTGGATACCCAAGCCCCGTTTGACGCAATTATGGTTACCGCGGCGGCGGAAGATGTTCCCCCTCCACTTATCAGCCAACTCAAAGACGGCGGAAAATTAGTGATGCCAGTCGGCGCGCCGGGAGATGTGCAGACGCTCATGCTGGTAGAAAAAAGAAAAGGTAAACCCATCAAAACGGAACTTATGCCGGTACGGTTCGTGCCCTTTACGCGTGATCAATAAATAATAGTGAACTTAAAATCCAGCGGATTAAAAAGGCTGATTAGTTCCCTGATTAGCTGATCGCCATGCTTCACGTAAAGCAGTCCAAAATTTTCCGACCGCTCCTGCAAAACCCCGCCCGGAAACAGTTTTTCTTTAATCCGTTCAATTTGGATAAGGGCGTCTTCATGATTCCGCTTATCAGCCTTAATCAACTTCCTTTCAAGATTATTGATGGCCTTTTTCAGCCGCGCCTTCACAGCATCTGTACTGGGCCCCAGGCTGGGGTCTATTTTGTGTGCACGCAACCTCAGCTTACCAAAGATAGCATTGAGTTCCATCCATTCATCATTGAGATTCAGCCGGTGTTTGGTGTGGCGCCGCACATATTCTTTCTTCAGTTCTTCAGTGTCCTTGAAAATACTTTTAAATGTCAGATCCAACCGGAGTACCTTCACGGCCATGTTGTCATCGGTAATCATTGCCGAATTGCGTGGCACCAATATGGGAAAATCTACGCCATAATAGTCAAACACACCCTTAAGCTGCAGCCAGTAAACCATTTCGGCACCACCACCAATATAAGCCAGATTAGGTAAAATTATCTCTTCGTAAAGCGGGCGCATTACCACATTTGGGCTAAACCGCTCGGGACGTTGGTAAATCTCCTTTTTTAGCTCATCTTCCGTAAAAAACAGCTTTTGGTGCAGTACCTCATACCGGCCGTCGTCTAACCGAACCATCCGTTCCCGGTAGGTGTCAGTAAGGTAAAAGAAGTTAATCTCACGGGCATGAACCTGAGTTGCAAACCCCGCGTCCTGAAGCGCATCGGATGTACGGGCAATAGCACGATGGCTATGCTCACCAAGCATATCCTGCACAATATAGGGGGCGAAACTACGCTTGAAATCAGCGTCATCGGCATCTATGGTAACCAGTCCGTAGCGCCCAAATAAGCCATTCACTAAGTACCGCGTGGCGGCGGCAAGGCTGTCGTGCCGCAGATAAGCTGCTTCAACTAACTCAGCGAGCTTTGCCGAATTATCAGAAAGGCCCAGAAATTTCTGATATTGCCTTACCGCTTCGACCATGCCGGCGGGATTCATCCTCCCCGTAGCCCCGGTTGCCGCGGCTTCCCATGCAATCGTTTTTCCCTGAAGCCGCGCATGATTGATTTCTGCAAAATCATGATCCTCCGTGGCCATCCAATACACCGGCACGAACCGATGGTCAGGAAAAGCCTTTTGCAGATCCTGCGCCAGCCTAATCGTGCTCACGATTTTGAAAATAAAATAAAGCGGTCCAGTAAAAATATTGAGTTGGTGCCCCGTGGTAACGGTAAAAGTGTTTTCATCAAGCAGCGCGGTCACATTAGCGGCCACTTCAGGCGTCTGTTCCAGCAACCTGCCATACTGTTGCCGCAACCGCTGAACCAATAGTTGGCGATCCGTTTTGCCAACCTTAGCCTGCAACTGCTGGGCAAAACCTGCTATATCAGGCCTATTACCTGCAAAAGGAGCAAGCGCAGGGTCGTTGTCCAAGTACGACAGCAACGTTTTTGAAAAGCTGTTGGTATCGCGGTAGTCTATATAGGTGGCTTTCATCAACACACAAAAATAGCAGTTGCCTCTGAAAACCGTGAGGGATAACGATTATTTGACAATCGTTCCATACAAGTCAAAATCTTCCGCGCGATCTATCCGGATCTCCGCGAAACGACCCGGCGCCAGGTAATTATCGGCCGCCGGAATGAGCACCTCGTTATCTACCTCGGGAGAATCGTATTCTGTACGGCCGATAATGTAGTCACCCTCTACCTTATCCACCAGCACACGGTAAGTCCGGCCTATCTTCGCTTGGTTGATTTCATAGGAAATCCCTTGCTGAATCTCCATGATCTGATCTACGCGCTCAGTCTTCACTTCTTCGGACACATCGTCCGCAAGGTGATAGGCATGCGTATTTTCTTCATGAGAATACGTAAAACATCCAAGACGGTCGAAACGCGTGTCGGACACCCACTGCAGCAACTCTTCGAAGTCCTGTTCCGTCTCTCCGGGATATCCGCAAATCAACGTGGTGCGCAGGGCGATACCCGGTACGCGGTCACGGATGGCTTTGACGAGGTCAATGGTCTTCTGTTTCGTGATACCCCGCCGCATGGACTTGAGCATGTGGTCGCTGATGTGCTGCAGGGGCATGTCCAGGTATTTGCAGATGTTATTACGCTCATTCATCACGTCAAGTATATCCATCGGGAAACCCGAAGGATAAGCATATTGTAAGCGTATCCATTCTATTCCATCCACGTCAGAAAGCCTGCGTAACAGGTCGGCCAAGTTGCGCCGCCCATACAAATCAAGACCGTAGTACGTGAGATCCTGGGCTATCAGAATGAGTTCTTTGACGCCGTTTTTTGCCAAATGCGCTGCTTCCCTAACTAAGTTTTCCACCGGCTTGGAAACATGCTTGCCCCGCATCAGCGGAATAGCACAGAAAGAACATGGCCGGTTGCAGCCCTCGGCGATCTTGAAATAAGCAAAATGCGACGGCGTAGTCAGCATTCGCTCCCCCAGCAGCTCATGCCTGTAATCGGCACCAAGAGCTCCCAGCAACTCAGGCAGGTCGTTCGTTCCAAAGTAGGCGTCTACATTGGAAATTTCAGCCTGCAGCTCAGGCTTGTAACGCTCGGAAAGGCACCCAGTCACAATAACCTTGCCCACTTTCCCTTCGTCTTTAAGCGCACTGTATTGGAGGATAGTATCGATAGACTCCTGCTTCGCATTGTCAATGAACCCGCAGGTGTTGATGACCACTATATCGTCGGCCTGTACATCCTCCGCCTCATGCACCACTTGCAATTGGTTACCCCGCAACTGGCCCATCAGCACCTCACTATCGTGGAGATTTTTCGAACAGCCTAAGGTCACCACATTCACGCGCGTCTTATGTGATGCAGCGACTGATTTAATTTGCTTTGTTTTCATAGCATGGCGTCATCGCTTGAACAGCGAATCCACAAATTCCTTTTTATTGAACAGTTGGAGATCTCCCACCTTTTCACCGACACCGATATACTTCACGGGAATCTTGAACTGGTCGGAAATGCCGATGACCACCCCTCCCTTTGCGGTGCCATCGAGCTTGGTAAGGGCCAGTGCGTTTACATCGGTGGCCTGGGTAAATTGCTTGCATTGCTCGATGGCATTCTGACCGGTCGAGGCGTCCAGAACCAGCAAAATTTCATGCGGAGCTCCTGGCACCACCTTCTGCATCACCTGCTTGATTTTGGCCAATTCGTTCATCAGCGCCACCTTATTGTGCAGTCTCCCCGCGGTATCAATGATGGCGACATCATCGCCATTAGCCACGGCAGACTTAACGGTGTCAAACGCTACTGAAGCCGGATCCGAGCCCATGGCCTGGGCCACCACGCGCACCCCCACTCGTTCACCCCAAAGCCTAATCTGGTCAACCGCCGCAGCCCTGAACGTGTCGGCGGCACCCAGCACCACGCTGTTGCCTGCCTCCTTAAGTTGATGGGCAAGTTTGCCGATGGTGGTGGTTTTGCCCACCCCGTTAACACCCACCACCATGATGACGTAAGGTTTATGGTCGCCATACTCAAAATGCTCGAAATCGGCACTGTTATTTTCGGCAAGTAAACTCTGAATTTCTTCCCGAAGAATGCTGTCAAGCTCCGAAGCATTCACATACTTATCACGCGCTACACGGGCCTGAATACGCTCGATGATCTTAAGCGTGGTGTTTACCCCCACATCCGACGTTACCAGCACCTCCTCCAAATCGTCCAGCACCTCGTCGTCCACCGTGGATTTACCCACGACGGCCTTGGTAATCTTAGCGAAAAACCCTTCCTTGGTCTTTTCCAGCCCCTTGTCAAGCGCTTCCTGCGCTTCAGGGGTTCCTTGCTTTTTCTTGAAAAAATCGAATAATCCCATTGCGGCTACAGCTAAACTAAAACATAACAAAAAAGCCCTTCCGGTACATCCCCGAAACGGCTTTTTGCAATACCATAAACACAAAGACTATTGTGCGGCGGCCTCTATAACGGCTTCTTTTGCCGCTTCAACGGCGTCTTTAATGTGGTCGTTGTGCGCAATCAGCTCCTTGAAGGTATACGCACCTGTCTTCGGAGACCGAACGGCAGTGATAACCTTCGTGTAATCTTTACCTTTACCCGTTTTGAGTGATGCTACTGCTTTCTTTGCCATGTCTTCTATTGTTTGTGCAACCTGCTCAGCAGTTTGCGGTTTACTTAATCTCCTTATGAACGGTTACCCGCCTCAAGATGGGGTTAAATTTCTTAAGCTCCAACCGCTCGGTGGTATTCTTTTTATTTTTGGTGGTGATGTAACGCGACATCCCCGGAAGCCCGCTCTCTTTATGCTCGGTGCATTCCAAAATCACCTGTACCCTATTTCCTTTTTTAGCCATTGTTTTACGATATTATCATCCACCGTACCCGGCGGAAATATTTCCCAAATTAAACGTATCCCTTTTTGATAAATTTATTGATAACGGCAGTGATTCCGTTCTTGTTGATGGTTTTTATCGCTGAGGTGGATACTTTCAGGGTAATCCAACGGTTTTCTTCCGGAATGAAGAACCGCTTGGTTTGCAAATTAGGGTAAAATTTACGCTTCGTCTTCATGTTCGAATTGGAAACGTTATACCCGTTCATCGCGCCCTTACCTGTTAAATCACAAACTCTTGCCATGATTGTATGTTGTTTTTATCTTACTTAAATGCCTTTTCGCAAAGAGTTTGCAAATATCAGCATTTGTTTTTTATTATACAATTTTTTTTTGAAATGTCTGTCAAACCAGCCCACGGGACATTGAAGCCAATAATCAGAAAATTCCTTATCTTTGCCTTACAAGCAATAACTTCTTTCCTTAACAAATAAAGCACGCACACCATGGCTACAGAAAGCAAGAGGCAACAACGGTTCGCAGGGGTCATCCAACAGGATTTGGGTGAGCTGTTTCAGCGGGAAGGCAACGCATGGGCTCCGGGCGCATTTATCACCGTAACCCGTGTGCGGGTTACCCCTGATCTGGCCATTGCCCGTGTTTACCTGAGCTTCCTTAACACCAAACAGGCCAAAGAGGATATGGCCAGCATTAAATCGCACACCAATGAAATTCGCTATAAACTGGGAGCCCGCATCAAAAACCAGGCGCGCATTGTACCCCAGTTGGAGTTTTTCCTCGATGATACCAATGAATATGTAGAACACATGGATAAACTCTTTGACGAAATCAGCAAAGAACCCCGCCAACCGGAATAACCGGATGATTTTCCAGTTGGATACCCATCGCGTCCATTTTCCGGATCCGGCGCTGGCTGAACCCGACGGTTTGCTTGCCATAGGCGGTGATCTCCACCCTGAACGGCTCATGGAGGCCTACCGGCAGGGAATTTTCCCGTGGTATAGTGACGATCTTCCCATCCTTTGGTATTCGCCGCATGAACGGTTCGTGCTATTTCCAGAAGAGTTGAAAATCAGCAAAAGCATGCGTCGGGTCCTGCGGTCAGGGCAATTTCATATCACCTGCAATCATGCTTTTGCCCAGGTCATCGCCGAATGCGCTTCACAGCCGCGCCGCGGACAAGACGGCACGTGGATTACCGCTGATATGCAGCAAGCGTACTTGGCTTTGCATCGCCTTGGGAAAGCCCACTCCATCGAAACTTGGCATAACGGAAACCTCGTGGGCGGATTGTATGGCGTGGCCGTAGGGCAGCTGTTTTGTGGAGAAAGCATGTTCAGTAAGGAGGCGAACGCGTCGAAAGCGGCGCTGATATCACTTTGCCAATCGGGGGCCTACCGCTTGATAGACTGCCAGGTATATACCAACCATCTGGCCTCCATGGGCGCCCGCATGGTGTCGCGCGCCACTTACATGGACTACCTTCGCCGCTTAGGCAGGTAGTTCCCCTTATGCTGGCTGTTGACGTTCAGTTACCCAAAAGTTATTGAACCCCAAACCGCTCTGCAATTCCAATAGCTGTTGCTGAAGCATCTCCAAGATGGCCAGAAAATTATAAACGAACTGCACCTTATTTTCGGAGTTTTTCACGATGGTGCCGAAATCCAGCTTTTTGTTTATCGCAACCAGCGATGCAATGGCTTTTTTCTGCTGTTCAATCGTATAGGGATACTTCACCACCGTATGCCGCACTTCGTTATTACGGTTGGCATAGTGGTGCATTAACCGCTCATACACCACCATAAGCCGATAAAGGTCAACGGTGGCCAGTTCCTCTCCTTGCCCGCCATGCTCGCCCGCTCGCTGCAAGTCGTCAGCGATATTGCCCCGCCGCGCCTGCATTAACCGTTGCTCTTCAAGGATACGCAATTCTTCAGATACGTCTTTAAACTGCTTATATAGCACCAGCTTTTGCACGAGATCCTGCTTAGGGTCTATTTCATTGCCTTCCTCGTCCAGTTCCGGCCGGGGCAGCAGCATTTTCGCCTTAATGCGCATCAAGGTGGCGGCAACGAAAATAAACTCGCTGGCCAACTCCATGTTCAGCGCCTGCATCTGCTGGATATAATCTAAAAAATCGTTGGTAATTTGCGCAATGGGAATATCATGGATGTTCAACTCATCACGCTCGATGAAAAAGAGCAACAGGTCAAACGGCCCTTCAAACTGGGGTAGCCTTATTTCATATCCTTCAGACTGCATATCCATCTGCAAAATTAATCTTTTGAAGGCGAATATCTTGCAGTAAGCGTTAAAACATTTCGGACGATCCCTTGTTTTTGCTGAAATATTACTTACTTTGTACCAATTTGGAAAACCGGGACATTATGGAGATTGAAGCCGGAGAACTACTCAAGCACATACAGACGCCTGCTGATCTAAAAAGGCTTGGCCAAGCCGAATTGGTCAAGTTATGCGATGAATTGCGCCAGTACATCATTGATACCGTTTCGGTGCACGGCGGGCATTTCGCAGCCAGTCTTGGGGTAGTGGAACTCACAGTGGCTCTGCATTATGTGCTTAATACACCCTACGACCAACTGGTATGGGACGTGGGCCATCAGGCCTATGGACATAAAATCCTCACCGGCCGGCGGGAGGTCTTCCATACCAACCGTGTGTTGGGCGGAATCAGCGGATTCCCCAAACGTAGCGAAAGCGAATACGACACCTTTGGCGTAGGCCATTCCTCCACTTCCATCTCCGCCGCGCTCGGCATGGCCGTGGCTTCCCATTACAAGGGCGAAACGGATCGCCAACACGTGGCCGTTATCGGCGACGGCGCCATGACAGCAGGCATGGCTTTCGAAGCCCTTAATCATGCAGGCATCGAAAAGTCCAACCTCCTGGTCATCCTCAACGACAACTGCATGTCCATAGACCCAAACGTGGGGGCGCTCAAGGAATACCTCACCAGCATCACTACGTCACGATCGTGGAACCGGTTTCGGGACGACATTGCCCATGTGCTCGCCAAAATATCCGAAATAGGGCCCGATGCCTTAGGCATCGCCAAAAAAATCGAAAAGAGCATCAAGGGCACGCTGCTCAAAAACAGTAACCTGTTTGAATCGCTCAACTTCCGGTATTTCGGACCCGTGGATGGACATGACGTGAAACGGCTGGTAAATACGCTGGACGACTTGCGCGGCATTCCTGGCCCGAAACTACTGCATTGCATTACGGTGAAGGGCAAGGGTTATGCACTCGCCGAAAAGGACCAGACCACGTGGCACGCTCCCGGACTGTTCGACAAAATCACCGGAGAGATAAAAAAATCCAAAACAGACAAGCCCGTAGCCCCAAAATATCAGGATGTCTTCGGCCACACGCTGGTGGAGTTGGCCGAAATGAACAATAAGATCATGGGCATCACTCCGGCCATGCCTTCCGGCTCTTCCATGAACATCATGATGAAAGCCATGCCCAACAGGGCATTTGACGTCGGCATTGCCGAGCAACATGCCGTAACGTTTTCCGCCGGACTGGCCACGCAGGGCATGGTACCATTCTGTAATATCTATTCCAGCTTCATGCAGCGAGCCTATGACCAGGTGATACACGATGTGGCCATACAGAACCTCCAGGTTGTGTTTTGCCTGGACCGTGCGGGAATCGCCGGAGCAGACGGCCCAACACATCACGGCGCGTATGATCTGGCTTACATGCGCTGCATCCCCAACCTCACGGTGTCAGCGCCCATGAACGAAGAAGAGTTGCGCAACTTGATGTATACAGCCCAGCAGGAAGGCGTGGGGCCCTTTGTTATCCGCTATCCGCGAGGACAGGGGGTAATGCCTGATTGGAAACGGCCGCTTAAGCCCATCCCTGTGGGTAAGGGCCGTAAAATATGTGACGGCGAGGAACTGGCCATCCTTAGCATTGGCCACATCGGCAACGAGGCCATCAAAGCCTGCATCACCCTTAACGAAGAAGGCATATTCCCTGCCCATTACGATTTACGGTTTGTGAAGCCGCTGGACGAACCACTCCTGCACGAGGTGTTCGGTAAATTCAAGAAAATTATTACCGTCGAAGATGGCTGTATCCAAGGCGGTATGGGAAGTGCAGTGCTCGAATTTATGGCCGATAAGGGCTATCAGGCTTCCGTTGTGCGCCTCGGTATACCGGACGAAATAGTCGAACATGGCGAACAGCAGGAATTGTGGGCTCTCTGCGGATACGATAGCGCGACCATTGTACACACGGCCCGGAAAATGGCCGTTAGCCGCAAAACGGATAGCCTGGCAGGCTAACCGTTTATTAAGCGCAAGCGCTGGGCAGCAACGTCGCTGCCACCATCCATCGCGCTCACCAATCATGCAACGTGCTTGTTACGACAATGTTTCGCTTTCGCAAACGGATTTGTTAACTTAGCCGCGCTGAATGAGACATGCTTCAGCATCCATTCTCATAGATTAAGCATGAAATTGAAGAAGTTATTTTTAGCGGTTTTAGCGATAGGCCTGTTCTCTGCTCCTGCATTTAGCCAACAATCCATCCCGAGGCCCAAGCTGGTGGTGGGCATCATGGTAGATCAAATGCGGTGGGATTATCTATATCGCTTCTATGACCGTTATGGCGAGGGAGGGTTCAAACGGTTGCTAAACGAAGGGTTTTCCTGTGAAAATACTTATATCGATTACGTGCCCACCTACACCGCCATCGGGCACAGCACGGTATACACCGGCAGTGTGCCAGCGATACATGGCATCGCCGGCAACGACTTCATCATACAGCAAACCGGCCAGCGGATGTATTGCACGCAAGACGATCATGTACAGGGTGTTGGTACCGACGGAAACGAGGGTAAGCAATCACCTCGTAACCTGTTAACGTCCACCATCACCGACCAGCTCAAATTGGCCACCAATTTCCGCTCCAAGGTAATCGGCATCGCCATCAAAGACCGTGGCGGAATCCTGCCGGCGGGGCATTTTGCCGATGCAGCATACTGGTTTGAAGGAAAGTCAGGCAACTGGATCTCCAGCACGTTTTACATGAACGAACTGCCAGAGTGGGTAAAACAGTTCAATGCGCAGAAGCTGGCGGAAAAATACCTCCAGCAAGACTGGACCACACTGTATCCCATTGAGACCTATACCCAAAGTATTGAAGACGACAATCATTACGAGGCGACCTATCGGGGTGAGGAAGCACCCGTGTTTCCCAAAAAGCTCAGCGCACTGGTAAAAGATAACGGCCTCGGCCTTATACGCACCACACCGTTCGGCAATACGCTTACCTTGGATCTGGCCAGAGCCGCCATCGCCAACGAACAGTTGGGCCGCAACCCGGGCGGATTTACCGACTTCCTATGCATGAGCCTCTCTTCAACGGACTACATCGGTCACCAATTTTCGGTAAACGCCATCGAAATCGAAGACACTTACCTCCGGCTGGATGCAGAACTGGAAGAGTTCCTGAACTACCTGGATGAAACCGTGGGTAAAGGCCAATACACACTGTTTCTTACCGCTGACCACGGCGCGTCCCATAATCCGCTGTTCTTCATGGACAAACGGGGCAACGCAGGTTATTTTGACGAACGTAACGCGCTCACGGGCCTTAACGCACTGCTTGCCGATCGGTTTGGCCAGGAGAAAATCGTGCGTAGCTTGATGAATTACCAGGTGCACCTTGATTATGAAGTGGTTGAAGCCAACGGTTTAGACGAGGAAGACATCAAAGAAACTGCTATCAGATTCCTGCGTACCCAGGAAGGTGTGGCTTTCGTAACTGACATGGAAAAAGCCGGATCGTCCAGCATTCCTGCCCGCATACGCGAACGGATTGCCAATGGGTATAACCCAAAACGTAGCGGATGCATACAGATTATCTTGGAACCACAGTGGTATAGTGGATCGCCCCGGTCACGCGGTACCACACATGGCACCTGGGCCTCTTACGATGCACATATCCCCCTGGTATGGATGGGATGGGGTATAAAACATGGGGCAACAAACCGCGAAACGCACATGACCGATATCGCTTCCACCGTGGCGGCGCTGCTGCGCATCGAAGAACCGAACGGCAACATCGGTCAGCCGGTAGTGGAAGTATTGGGCCAATGACGCCAGCAGACCGGCCTGCCATTGGATACTAAAAAAATTATCCTTATTTTTGCATGCTTCCGCGTGGTAGGCCGCGGACTGGTAATTCCCGTATGAATACAGCTATCGCAACGCTCGATCCAAAAACCCATATCATCATCAAAGGCGCGCACGTACACAACCTGAAACGTGTGGACGTCGCCATCCCCAAAAATAAGCTCGTCGTCATTACCGGTCTTTCGGGCTCAGGGAAATCCTCGCTCGCTTTTGATACACTTTATGCCGAGGGCCAGCGCCGTTACGTGGAAAGCCTGTCTTCCTATGCCCGACAGTTTATGGGCAGGATGAGCAAGCCAGAGGTAGACTATATTAAAGGAATAGCGCCGGCCATCGCCATCGAACAACGGGTTATTACCAGTAACCCGCGCTCAACGGTAGGCACTTCCACTGAAATTTACGATTACCTGAAATTGCTCTATGCCCGCATCGGCAAAACGTACTCACCCGTGTCGGGGGCTCAAGTAAAGAAGGATACTGTCACTTCGGTAACGGCTTTCATAACCGCACTGGAGGAGGGTACCGTGACTACCATCAGTGCACCGCTGCATCCCAGCAACAACCGTAAACTGAAAGAAGAATTGGCTATCCTCCTCCAAAAGGGCTTCGTGCGTGTCGTATACAACGGCTCCATACAGAAAATTGAATCCCTGCTGGGCGATGACGCTGTCAATAACCGCACGGCCAGAACGGGCGACCTACGGATTGTGATCGACCGCATCACGGTAGATGGCCAAGAGGATACGGCCAACCGCATAGCCGATTCCGTGCAAACGGCCTTTTTCGAAGGCAAAGGCGACTGCTACGTGGAAGAAAACGGGTCCACGCGCGTATTCTCCGACCGCTTTGAACTGGACGGCATCTCCTTTGAAGAACCCTCGCCAAACTTCTTCAGCTTTAATAACCCTTACGGCGCCTGCAAACGCTGTGAAGGATACGGCCGCATCATCGGCATCGACCCTGATCTGGTCATCCCTGATAAGAGCCGATCGGTATACGACGGGGCAATCGCCCCCTGGCGCGGCGAAAAAATGGGAGAATGGCTGCAACGCCTTGTGCGCAACTCCATCAAGTTTGATTTTCCCATCCACCGTGCCTATGCCGACCTTACACCGGAACAAAAAGAACTGCTCTGGACGGGCAACCGCTATTTCGACGGACTGAACAAGTTTTTCGAAGAGCTTGAAGAACAAACTTATAAAATCCAATATCGGGTAATGTTGTCGCGCTACCGCGGCAAGACAGACTGCCCTGAGTGCAAAGGTACGCGCCTGCGTAAAGATGCAACTTATGTAAAAATAAACGGCAAGTCCATCGCAGATGTGGTGCTGATGCCCCTCGATGCCGCGTTGACGTTTTTCGAACACCTTGAACTCTCGGAAACTGAGGCCAAAATCGCACAACGCCTGCTTACCGAGATCCGCAACCGCCTGCAATTCCTTACCGATGTAGGGTTAAGTTACCTTACGCTGAACCGCTTATCAAACACACTCTCTGGCGGCGAGTCGCAGCGCATCAACCTGGCCACCTCGCTGGGCAGTTCGCTCGTGGGTTCTATTTATGTGCTCGATGAGCCCAGCATCGGCCTGCACCCCCGTGATACCCAGCGCCTCATCGGCGTGCTTAAATCGCTGCGCGACGTGGGCAACACCGTATTGGTCGTGGAACATGAACAGGAGATGATGCAAGCGGCAGATTATCTCATCGACATCGGGCCGGAAGCGGGCGTTAACGGTGGCCGGTTAGTATTCAGTGGCACCTACAACGAAATCCTGCGAGACGACCATAGCCTTACCGGAAGATATCTCAGTGGCAAAGATCAAATCCCTGTACCTTCGGCCCGCCGCAAATGGCATGATACCATCCGGATCAAAGGTGCCCGCGAAAACAACCTGAAGGGTATTGACGTGGCCTTCCCGCTTAATGTCTTTACCGTTGTAACTGGCGTGTCTGGCTCAGGTAAAACGTCCCTCGTGAAGCGTATCTTATATCCTGCCCTGCAAAAAGCACTGGGCAACTACTCCGGCGAACGTACAGGCCTATACGATGGTATCGAGGGTGATATTGAACGTGTTGAACAGGTTGAACTGGTAGACCAGAATCCTATTGGCCGGTCTTCGCGTTCCAATCCCGTGACTTATGTGAAAGCCTGGGACGAAATACGCGCCTTGTATAGCTCCCAGTCGGCGGCCAAAGCAGCGGGCCTCAAACCAGCCGCTTTTTCGTTCAACGTAGAAGGCGGCCGCTGCGATGTGTGCCAGGGGGAAGGCGATGTTAAAATCGAAATGCAGTTCATGGCAGATATCGTGCTTCCCTGCGAAGCATGCGGCGGCAAGCGCTTCAAACCGCATGTGCTTGATATCACTTGGAATGAAAAAAATGTAGCTGACGTGCTTGACCTCAGCGTTGAGGAGGCCTTGGCGTTTTTTGCCGAACAACCTAAGATACTGGCTAAGCTCCAGCCCTTGGCCGATGTGGGCCTCGGATATGTGAAGTTAGGGCAGTCATCCAGCACGCTGTCCGGCGGCGAAGCCCAGCGTATCAAACTCGCCTCCTTCCTCATCAAAGGCAATAACAGCAAAAATACACTGTTCATCTTTGACGAACCGACCACAGGGCTGCACTTCCATGATATCAAAAAGCTGCTCAAGTCATTCGATGCGCTTATCGCACAGGGCAATACCATTCTTGTCATCGAACATAATATGGATATGATCAAAAGTGCCGACTGGATTATTGACATCGGCCCGGAAGGTGGCGAAAAGGGTGGCGCGCTGGTTTTTGAAGGCACTCCTGAAGACATGGCCCGTACATCAAACACCCATACGGCGCAGTTTCTGAAGCGGCACCTCGCACCGTAAAGTGCGACAACGGCAGGCTTGGACATGCCCGCCAAAACTGCCCCCGGAGAAAGAGAAATACCGGTAACCGCGGCAGCCGATGCCTATTCGTAGCGTAGCGCCTCCACTGGATCAAGCCGGGAAGCTTTGGATGCAGGATAATAGCCAGACACCATACCTACCCCCACGCATACGGCCACGCCTAAGGCCATCCAATGCCAAGGAATTATGAAACTCGCACCCAGCAACACTGCAACAATATTGCCGATGAGTATACCTAAAAATATACCGGCAAAGCCTCCTATCAGGCAAATGACAACCGCTTCGGTAAGAAATTGCTGCCGGATTACCTTGGGTGTCGCCCCGATGGCTTTCCGGATACCTATTTCGCGAGTGCGCTCCGTCACCGATACCAGCATAATGTTCATCAAGCCGATGGACGCCCCTATAAGTGTAATCAGAGCGATAACCACCGCCCCAACCCGCACGTACATCAGACTGTCGAACAGGATCTGAGCAACGGCATCACTCTTGGTAATCTCAAAGTTCGACTCCTGCCCCACCCGCAATCCGCGCACATTACGGAACAGCGCCGTGGCCTCACCAATAGCAGCCTCTACCTGCTGTGGGCCGCTAGCCATCACAGTAATGGTATAGGAAGGTCGGCCCAGAGCCATCACTGCCCGAGCCCGCAACAACGGAATAATGCAAGCCTTATCACCGCCGAATCCGGCACTGGAACCCTTGTCTTCCAATACGCCGATAATAGCATAGCGCGCATTTCCAATGGTAATGAACTGGTTTATCGGATCCTCGTTGCTTTTGAACAACCGTCTTACTACCTCAGAGCCCACAATTACCACGTTGCTGCCGTACTCAATCTCCCGTTGCGAAAAGTTCCGGCCAAGCGACAGCTTGTACCCCGCTGTTTCCAGGTAATTCTCGTCAGCCCCCAGCACATTGATATTGGGATTAGTCTGTTCACTCTTATATTTTGCCGTGGCGCCAAACGAAGCGTAAGTGCTTACCGATACCAACGCTGGATGATCAAACGCGTCTTTGAACGCTTTCGCCTGATAATAAGTTATCGCCGGATATTGTTTCGGCCGTGTTCCGCTCCCGCCAATCTGTACGTTCACGCCCCGGTTCCGAATATTAAAGGAGTTGGAACCCATTGCCGAAAAAGATTCAGCAAGCGAATTTTTGATGGCGTCAATGGAAGTCAAGATGCCCACCAGTGCCGTGATGCCGATAGCGATAATCAATGCAGTCAAAAACGTGCGCAGCTTGTTGCTGCTTATCGATTGCAGCGACAGCTTCACATTTTCCCGGTTGGATATCTTGACCGACATGCAGAACAGTTTTATAAATTATTAGACCCGATGGCCGGCCAACTGTTACACCCGCTTTTATTTCTTTGTGTGGCTAAACAGCCAAGACAGCAATCCGGGTTCTGCAAATGCAGCATCCCAACTATTATGGTTGGCCTCAGGATAAAAGGTGGCTTGGGGTTTCGCACCTAACCTCCTTAATTCAGAAACAATCACATGAGAATGTGTCGACGGAACAACATCGTCACGTTCACCGTGGAATATCCATAACGGCACGTGCGCGTATTTTTTTACATTGGCAGTGTTGTCGCCCCCGCAGATAGCAAATCCGGCTGCAAACAATTTTCGCTTGCGCCGCAAGGCTTCAAAAGTCCCCATGGCACCCATAGACAGCCCGCCAATGTATACCCGTTCCTTGTCCACCGCCTCACTTTTCAACACATGCTTCACCAGTCGCAGGAACAAAGCCATTCCTTCGGTTGGCCTTCCACTTGTGCGGAAATAAAACTCCCGCTTTCCATCAGGCTGCCGCTCAATGTTCACATTGCTCCAGTAAGAATCCAGAGGACATTGCGGAAAAACCACGATGGCCGGAAAGGCGGTGCGTATACTGTCTGACAAGAAAAGCGACGCCCCATGGGTCAGTTGCTTGGCATTGTCGTTTCCGCGTTCCCCTGCACCGTGCAGGAAAAATAACACCGGATACGTCCCTTTAGGATCATAACCTTCGGGATACAATATCCTGTACGGTAAGGTATCTCCCCGATGAACCAATTGTCCGGAATGAAACGCAGATAAATCCTGGGTATGTCCATCTATTGCAAAAAACAGGCAACAAACAACAATAAACGGTGCTTGCTTCATGGTATGAAATGCGGTTAAAGTGTTACGCCAATCCATAAAAATACTACTTAATCCCGTTCAACCAAATAAAATCGCATTCATTGAACTGCGTTCCCAATCTCGCAAAATTAAGAATTATTGGCAAAAGTCGTGTTTTTCCGGACATATCGGCTCTGTAAATAGGCCGTGGCATTGACAACCCGCCACCCTGCATGTCCCGCCGATACAGGTTGAGCTTCCACAAGCGATTAGAAAGTTTCCCGTTCCGGCGCCACAGCGCTCCGGCATACGCTCGTGCCAACCCAGCCCGTGAATAAGGCCGGGCCGACATCCAAACCAAGCAAGGGGTATCGTTGTTGTAAGAAAAACCAAACAGATATGAGCGAGCTTCTTTTAGGGTTTACCCTGCTGTTGTATACACATCAACCATATCCTTCATTTGAACAGCAGCTGATAGATGACCAGATATCCATCGGCTATGGCCTGGCTATCGGCGACGTCGACGGCGATGGCCGTCCCGATATCCTGTTGGCCGACAAAAAGCAGTTCGCATGGTACCGCAACGGCGACTGGAAGAAGTTCATCCTAGCGGAAAACCTCACCGAACATGATAATGTGTGCATTGCTGCCCGTGATATTGACGGCGATGGACAGGTGGAGGTGGCGGTTGGCGCCCAGTGGAATCCCGAAGAAACCACTGATACCACGCGGTCCGGATCCGTCCATTACCTCATTCGTCCGGCCGACCCCACCCAGCGATGGACTCCTGTCAAGCTGCATCACGAGCCCACTGTTCACCGCATGCGCTGGGCAAAAGCTGCAGAAGGGAAATACCATCTCGTTGTGTTACCGCTCCATGGCCGGGGCAACAAGGATGGCGAAGGCAAGGGCGCAAAAGTAATCGCTTACGAAAAGCCCGACGATCCGCACCGCCCGTGGCCATATTGGGTCATCGATGAATCCATGCACCTCACGCACAACCTCGATGTACATGACGACGGACAGAACGAATACATCTATATTGCGGGTAAGGAAGGGGTAAAGGCCTATTCTTTTTCCAAGGGCAAGTGGCAAACACACGGCGGCCGCTGGTTAATAAAAGGCGACGGGTTCAGTGAAGTCCATGTAGGAAGTGCCGGCAATAATACGCCGGTATTGGCAGCCATCGAACCGCTGCACGGGCAGACACTTACTATATATGTTCCACGCACAGGCGTCCCCAAAATCAACCGGGCAGAACGGGTAGTACTGGATGATGCGCTAAATGAAGGCCACGCCTTGGCTGTCGCTGACTTTAACGGGCTTGGCCGGGATCAAGTTGTAGCAGGGTGGCGTAATCCTAATGGCTCCGGCCACGTCGGCATCAAACTATATGTTCCGTTCAATGCGTTATGGGAAGCGTGGACAACGCTCGCGGTGGATATCGGCGATATGGCATGCGAAGATTTGGCGGTGGCCGATCTGGATGGCGACGGGAAACTGGATATTATCGCCGCAGGACGCGCCACCCACAACCTAAAAATTTATTGGAACAGGAGCGAATAGCCATCAAACGGTTAAGCGTTGCCCCGCTTCGGCTTTTCACCCCGTATCAATTCAAACACGGTAATTTCCGGCAGGATGCCCACACGTCCTGGATAACCGAGAAAACCAAAGCCGGTATTGACGTAAAGCTGCTGTTCGCCTTCCCGATACAGTCCAGCCCATTCTTTATAAATATACTGAGCCGGGCTCCATTTGATATTACCTACGCGCACGCCAAACTGCATGCCATGGGTATGCCCCGCGAACATCGCATCCACATCCGGCCGCGACAGCACTTCGGCCCGCCAATGTGAAGGGTCGTGCGACAGCAATAGCTTTACCGGCAGCTCCTCGCTGCCTTGGAGCGCCTGATCCAGCCTCCCATGTTTTGGAAACCGCCCGGTACCCCAGTTCTCTACGCCAATGATACCGATTTCCTCATTGCTAACCCGGAGCCTACGGTTTTCATTGAGCAACAGATCCCAGCCCATTACCTTATGGGTGTCTTTCAAATCCTGTAAGTTCTTTGCTTTCGCCGCAGAGGCCTCTGGGCCGAAGTGATAATCGCCATAATCGTGGTTGCCCAATACGGAGTAAACGCCCAACGGCGCCTGCACCTTGGAAAAAATATCCTGGTAATCACGCATCTCCTTAGCGAGGTGGTTCACCAGGTCGCCCGTAAAGAAGACCACGTCCGGCTTCTCCGACAGCAACAACTCCACGCCCCCCAACACCGCACGCTTGTTGTAAAAACTGCCGGAGTGGATATCCGACAGCTGCCCGATCTTCATGCCGTGAAATTCCTTCGGCAAGTTCGGCAGATAAAGTTTTTGGCGGCGCACTTGGTAATCATAT
The DNA here is from genome assembly GCF_900112315.1 of Parapedobacter composti. Taxonomy (GTDB): domain Bacteria; phylum Bacteroidota; class Bacteroidia; order Sphingobacteriales; family Sphingobacteriaceae; genus Parapedobacter; species Parapedobacter composti. The sequence continues at coordinate 31,847 of NZ_FOLL01000003.1, forward strand.
GCACCGGAAATCACGCCCCAACCCATCGGAGCAATGGGAACGGAAGCAACGAGAATACCCGCCTTGGTCAAAAACTCCGACCGTGTAATGCCATTCACGGGGCGCTCCGGCAGCGGTTCCTTCGCCGTTTCCGCTTGTTTAGGCTTCGGAAAAACCAACCTTTTCAACCATATCCCGCCCCGCCGGATGTCATCTGCCAGTAAAATCAACAGGTAAATAAATTTTGCGGTAAATGTCAAGAAAAATGCCACGAGAATAATGGACCGCACCATTAACGGCATACTGATGTAAATGCTCAGCAGCATCGCCCCGGCCAAGGCAAAGCTGTATGTCCACCATAGCCGTGAAAACAAGGTAGTCTTCGGCCACTTCAACGATGAAGCCCGTAATGCTTTGTAAATATAAAAGTCTATTACGAGTAATATAAAGGTATTGAAAATAATCATCTTATAACGTCAATCTTTCACTTGTCGGCCATCCTGTCAGCTCCCCGCGGGCCATCTGTTCCAAGGCTATAATCCATTTGGCGTGGTCATTGAGGCTTTCTACCAGTTGCACCGTTTCTCCTCCAAACTCCTTAAACTCAGTTGCATATTCTGTGCCAATCTCGTAAATAGTCTCCAAGCAGTCTGCTACAAACGCTGGACTAAATACCAGTAGCCGTTTCTTGCCCCGGGCGGCCACATCCTTGAGCACATCGCTAGTATAGGGCTGTATCCACGGCGTTTTACCCAAACGCGATTGGAAACATACCGTATAATCGTCCGCTTTCAGACCCAGACGTCCAGCGATGCTCCGGGTCGTCGCATAGCACTGTGCCACATAGCAGAATTTATTGGTTTCGTCTATCCGCTCGCGGCACCCTGCTTGGTCACAAACATGCTTACCGGTGCCGTCCACATCAAGCAATTGCCTTACCGGAAGGCCATGGTAGCTGAACAGGAAATGATCGTAGGTTTCGGGCCGGTGTTTTTCCGCGTTTTCCGCAAACACCTCCACCATCAGCTCGTTATCATAAAATTCGTTAACTACCGATAGCTCGGGGAAAGTCTGCCAGCCGCGCATAACCTCCATAACCTTTTCTATCACGGATCCTGTTGTGGCTGAGGCATACTGCGGAAACAGGGGAATGATGCGGATGCTGTCTACGTTCTTCTTCTTCAAGTTTGCTAAGGCCGCCGGTATGGATGGGTTCTGGTACCGCATGGCCAATTCCACATGGTAGCTATCGCCTAAGCGTTCCTGAAGCAGTTGCCGCTGCATCCTGCTGTAATAGAGTAAAGGCGATCCGGTCTGGCTGTCCCAGATAGCCTGATACACTTTTGCCGAGTTCGGTGCCCGAAACGGAACAATAATCCCCCTCACCAGCAGCGCCCGCCGCCAAGCCGGGATATCAATGACCCGCCCATCCATCAAAAACTCGATAAGATAACGCTTAACGTCCGGCACAGCGGGACTATCCGGTGTGCCAAGGTTGATTAACAATACGCCCTTCTTCGCTTTACTCATGGACAGCAAAGATACGGATTTATTAGGGGGTATCCGTAAAACGGTGATAATTTGATGCTTAGATGACCCGAAATTAAAACCCTTCCAACGTGGCTTTCACCTGTTCCATCAGCCACATCGGTGTTGACGTCGCTCCGCACACGCCCACCGTCTCGCCCGGACGGAAGTTTTCACGCCGCAGCTCTGAAGGGTCGGACACAAAATAGCTGTTGGGATTGCTGCGAAGACATACATCATACAGCACCCTCCCGTTGGACGATTTCTTTCCTGAAACGAAAACAACTTTGTCAAAGCGTACAGCAAAGGCACCCAAATCTTCATACCGGTTAGACACCTGCCGGCAGATGGTGTCGTTCGCCTTCACGTCATAACCCCGGCTGAGCAGTTCGTCCTTAATCGCATAAAACTTATCCACGCTCTTGGTGGTCTGACTGTACAGCGTGAAGCTATTCGGCAGTTCCACCCCGTCCAGCTCGGCAATATCCTGGAAAACAACGGCCTCGCCATTGGTCTGCCCTTGCAGCCCGATGACTTCCGCGTGGCCATGCTTACCATAAATGAATATTTTCTCCTGCTGGTCGTATGAAGTCTTCACCCGGTTCTGCAATTTGAGCACCACGGGGCAGGACGCGTCAATAAGCGTAATATTATTCTCCAGCGCTATGCGGTAGGTATCCGGGGCTTCGCCATGTGCGCGGATGAGCACTTTCTCGTTTTTCAGCGCAGGCAGCTGGTCGTGGCCAATAATGCGCAGACCCTTGGCTTTCAGTCGAGCCACTTCCTCGTCGTTGTGCACGATGTCTCCCAGGCAATACAGGTAGCCATCCTGTTCGAGGATTTCCTCGGCCATATCGATGGCATAGACCACTCCGAAGCAGAATCCGGAGTCCTTATCGATGGTCACCTGTAAATTATAGCCCATACCTTGCAAAGGTACACATAAAATCCTATAGCAAGAAGTTCCGGTACAAGCAGTTGTATACGGCGTGGAGAAAGTCGTTAATCACATCATCCGTAAACCCTGTATTACAGCCGTTGGTAATCGCTACAATGCCAAACTGCTCATCGGGCTGGAAATACATCGCACTGTACAAACCATAAGCAACGCCTTCGTGCCCGGTAAGTGCCTTGCCCCGAATAAGGTTGTTTAAGGTGCGCAACGCCAATCCATAACCCGACTTCGGGGTCAGTGCCGTTTGCATCGCGCGGCTGCTTTCTTCAGACAGGATGCGGACGCCCTGGGCTTGTCCGTAATGCATATGCATGATCATGTATCGCGCCAGATCGTTCACCGGCATTTTCATTCCGCCCGTTGGCGAAAACAGCGGTGTACTATAACCCGGCGTATAGGCCTTCAAAGCTTCAGCACGCGATTGATACGCCGCCGGAGACGGGGTAAAGCGGTCTGTTTTACTGTCATAGGTATAAAGCGTGGCAAACCGTGTACTGTCCAAAGCGTCTACGTTATAACCGCCATACAACCCCAAAGGTTCAAGAATGTGCCGCTGGATATACCGATCAAACCGCTGGCCGGAATGCTTCTCCAAAATGGCCCCTGCCAGGTTAAAGTTGAGGTTACAGTACTGATAGTCCGTCCCGGGGGCATAATCGTTGTACGCTTTGGCCCATCCGGCGTCCTTTTCCGGGTTGAGCGCATCCAGCGTAAAATAACCGTTTTTGTCGCTGATACTGGATCGGTGCGAAAGGATCATCCGCAATGTAATCACCGAATCCGGATAGGCAGGATTACGCACACGGAAACCGATAAGGTGACTCACATCATCGTCCAGCGAAAGTTTTCCCGCATCTACCAGCTGCATGATGCCCGTGGCCACAAAGGACTTGGATATCGAGGCTATGCGGAAAACGTCGCCTGCTCTGAGCGGCTCACTTCGCTCCCGATCTTTCCACCCAAAGGAATGGCTATAGATGATGTCGCCGCCTTTTACCACGGCAACTGATAAGCCTATGGCTTGATGGCGAGCCATAATGGCAGCAAGTTCGTCCTCCGCCGATGCTGCGCGTTGTGCTAAGCAGGGGTTCACAATAAAAAACAGCGCCAGCCCCATTACCGCCAGCCGATACAAATTACCTGTGTTCATGGTGTAAATATAATCATATTTTCAAGACGACCTGTCTATCGGCATCTTGCATAAGCAATGCAATATACCTAAGTTTGCAAAAATTTTTTTAATGGCAACTACAACAACGAAAACTTTCACCATGATCAAGCCCGATGCGGTGCGCAATGGCCACACCGGTGCGATTCTGAACGATATCATTGCAGGGGGGTTTAAGCTCGTGGCGATGAAGTACATTCGCCTGAGCCGGGAAACCGCCGGGGCATTTTATGCCGTACACAAAGAGCGCCCCTTCTACGGTGAGCTGGTAGACTTCATGACTTCCGGCCCCATCGTCGCCGCCATCCTCGAAAAGGAAAACGCCGTTGAGGAATTCCGGAAGCTTATCGGGGCCACCGATCCGGCAAAGGCCGAAGCTGGAACCATACGCAATAAATATGCGAAATCCATCGATGCAAACGCCATCCACGGGTCAGATTCGGACGAGAACGCAGAAATTGAGAGCAACTTCTTTTTTTCCCAGTTCGAACGGTTCTAAAACCGTAAAGCCAAAACTCAATACCGGCCCGCGGGTCGTGACAATGCTTCAAACTAACGTCGGCTTAACGGGTTATCGGTAGTCCGTTAAGCCGCTCTCTTTCCCCCCGAACCCCATCGGTCACAATTCCTCTTATCGTCCGGCCCCGCATTTAGCCGAAATTGGTAAATTTGAATGCAGCGTTCTTAAAACACCAGGCTATGGCATTTTTTAACAAGCTGATTCCATCCAAAAGTAAGTCCCTCTTCCTCTATGGGGCAACGTTGGCTTTTTTAGTGTTTGCACTGAAATGGTTGCAGTGGAAATATTTAATTGTACAAAACTCATTAGACATTTATGTCGGGGTGGTTGCTGTGTTCTTTACCCTGATGGGCATCTGGATAGCCATGCAGCTAACCAAACCGAAGATCAAGCAAGTGGTTATCGAGAAAGAGGTTTACCTTCCCCAACCAGAAACATCTACAATCGATGAAAACGCGTTACAAAAACTGGATTTAACAGCCCGTGAATATGAGGTGCTCCAACTCCTGGCAAAAGGATACAGTAACGCGGATATCGCCGATCGGTTGTTTCTATCCGTCAGTACCGTGAAAACCCATGTTTCCAATTTATTCATCAAAATGGACGTAAAAAGCCGCACACAAGCCGCCGATAAAGCAAAACGATTGCGAATCCTTGCCTGAGACTTTCATTTTGGTACTAAAGTATGAATGATTTCCCGCCTATTGCCGCTACTTTCGTCACCGGAAAAGAAACGAAAAACTAATAGTTATGAAAAAAACAGCTTTGATCTTCGGCTCGGTAATCGGCATTCCGTTATCCGGGGGGATGATTTACATGGTTGATTTCCTTTTTTACAAAAACCCGGATGTCAAAGGCAACGACTTCTTGGGTTATATCGTATTGGTCGTCCTGCTTTCTCCCATCTTCTTCGGCATCCGGAGCTACCGCAACAACCAATTGGGTGGGGCAATATCGTTTAAGAAAGCCTTAGGCACAGGTGTCTTGATTTCGTTGATCGCGTCCACGATATACCTCGTAGTGTGGCTTTTTGCCTATTACCTGTTTTTTTATCCCGATTTTATTGACAAATATACAGCGTACGCCCTCAGGCATTGTGCGCCAAGCGACGTAGAAGCGAAAGCGCAATCCTTACGGGAATTCGCTCAAATGTACAAAAACCCGCTTTTTGTAATGCTCAGTACGTTCATGGAGATATTTCCGTTAGGTGTTATCATATCATTGATTAGCGCGTTTCTTTTAAAAAGGAAACAAGGTGCCCCCGATGTACAGGGCACAGGCCCGACTAGATAACATTCCGGTTAAAAATCGCGCTTGATCAGGTAGAAGTCCTCCTTCTCGGTCATCTGTGCTTTCTCCGCCTTCTTTTTGTCGCGGTAGCCACACAGGTGAAGGATGCCGTGGATAATTACCCGATGCAGTTCATCGCGTTCTGGAACTCCGAATTTGCCCGCATTTTCCCGTATGCGATCGATGCTGATGAAAATGTCTCCTGCGATAACCCCTTCATGTTCGCTGGCATCAAAGGTGACGATATCAGTAAACGTGTCATGATTGAGGTACTGACGGTTGATGTCCAGTAAGTAGGTGTCACTGCAGAAAACGATATTTATCTCCCCTGTGCGGAAGCCTTCAGCCATCGCGGATTCGCTGATCCATTGCCTGATGGCACCCTTTTGCTTAGGTTGGAAATCCGTATCCTCTGAAAAAAAGCGGATGTTGCGCATGGCGTTTATTTATCAGGCAAAGGTAGAAAGTTTACCGCTGAAATGCGCGCTTTTCCAGGTACGATTGCAGGATGAGCACCGCCGATACACTGTCAACAAGTCCCTTGGCCTGTCGCTTCCTTTTCGTGCCGCCGCTTTGCGCAATACTTGCCGCAGCCATCTTCGAAGTAAAACGTTCGTCCACGGTTTCTACAGGAATGCTTGGAAACATCCGGCGCAAGGCTCTGACAAACCCTTTCACATGCTGGACAGACTCCGAGGGCGTACCGTCTAGTTGTTTCGGCAGCCCCACCACAAATGTTACCACGGTTTCCCGCGTCAAGTATTCCGCCACATAATCCAGCGCGTCTTTGGCGTGCACGGTATCCAGCGCTGTGGCAATGAGCTGTAACGGATCAGTCACTGCAATGCCGACCCGCTTGGTGCCGTAGTCAAAGGCCATAATGCGCATCCGGCAAAGGTACACCATTTACTGCGAATTATGCGTCCGCAGCCTAAAAGATATATATTAAGTAAATAATACCCAGTATCACCACCGCTATCGTAATGGCAATCCAGATAGTGGTGCTTGCCGGCCGATCATTACGCTCTTTTATCGCCTCAGGTGCGGGAGCCGGATCGTGCTGATGTGCCTCGTAGTTATCTTCTGCCTGAAGATTTCCCTCTCTGTCTGTTTGATGACCCTTCTGCATAACATCAACTTATTGATTCTACATCTTATAACAACGTTGCGCCCGGATTGTTTAGACCATCAAATCGCAATCACATTTCCCGAATACCAAATCTTTTCCTTATCATTGCACGTGATAATGTTCAGCCATGAGATTCATTGTTTCTACTTCGATATTATTAAAGCAGTTGCAGGCCATCAGCGGAGCCTCAAGTAGCAGCACCGTGCTTCCCATACTGGAAAACTTCCTGTTTGAGATCAAAGACAATGTACTTACCATTTCAGCCACGGATCTGCAGACCAGCATGGTTACCTCCCTGCCAATAGAAGCCAAGGAAGAGGGGCGCGTTGCGATGCCGTCTAAAATATTGATTGAAACACTAAAAACCCTGCCCGACCAGCCGGTAGCGTTCTCGGTGGACACCCAAACGCTCGCGGTGGAAATCAGTGCAGGGGATGGCAAATATAAGCTGAGCGGAGAAAACGCAGACGATTTCCCGAAGATTCCCGTAGTAGACAATGCGTCTACCGTAAACATCCCCGCCTCGGTACTGGCCGAAGCCATTAACAAAACCATCTTCGCTGTCAGCAACGACGAGCTACGCCCGGCTATGGCTGGCGTACTGGTACAACTGGCCGAGCAGTCGGTCACCTTCGTTGCCACCGATGCGCATAAACTGGTGCGCTACCGCCGCACGGATATCGGCAGTTCGAAACCAACATCGCTCATTCTGCCGAAGAAGGCTTTATCGCTACTGAAATCGTCGCTTCCAACGGAAGATGTCGCCGTTTCCATGGAATACAATAGTACCAATGCGTTTTTCAAATTCGGCAGTATCCATTTGATTTGCCGACTGATTGATGAACGGTACCCCGACTATGAGGCGGTAATTCCTCAGGTAAATCCCAACAAGCTGACGCTTGACCGCCAAACGTTCCTCAGCTCCTTGCGGCGCGTGGTCATCTTTGCAAACAAAACCACCCATCAGGTACGGCTTAGGATATCGGGCAGTGAACTGAATATCTCGGCCGAAGACCTCGATTTCTCCAACGAAGCACACGAGCGGCTGAGCTGTCAATTTGAGGGCGAAGACATGGAAATCGGCTTCAACGCCAAATTCCTTGTCGAAATGCTCAACAACCTTGACAGCGAAGAAGTAGTTATCGAAATGAGCACACCGAACCGTGCCGGATTGCTGTTGCCTGCCGTTAAGGAAGAAAATGAGGATATCCTGATGCTCGTAATGCCCGTCATGTTAAATAATCTGGGATAACGGCATTGGAACTGATCGCGTCGGTAATCGATTTTATCCTCCACATCGACCGTCACTTGGTCGAGATTGTCAACGACTACAAAACGTGGACATACCTTATTCTGTTCCTGATTATTTTTGTTGAAACCGGTGTCGTGGTAATGCCCTTTCTCCCGGGCGATTCCTTGCTGTTCGCTGCCGGAATGCTTGCGGCGCAACCCAATGATCTGAACGTTTGGTTGATGATACTTCTCTTATTGATCGCAGCAATTACAGGAGACTCCCTGAATTATACCATCGGGAAACACTTCGGGATGCGGATCACCAGATTCAAGCTCTTCGGCAAGCAGCTCGTAAAAGACGAGCAAATTGAAAAGACACAATCGTTTTACGCTAAATACGGCAGTAAAACCATCGTTATTGCCCGTTTCGTGCCCATCGTCCGCACCCTTGCCCCCTTCGTTGGAGGAATCGGGCGCATGCATTACGGGACTTTTCTGACCTACAATATCGTAGGCGCCATCCTGTGGGTAGTGGGCATCACCCTTGCGGGTTATTTCCTCGGCAACATCCCCATCATAAGGGACAATTTTTCCAAAGTGGTATTGCTGATTATATTCCTTTCCGTGCTTCCCATTATATTTGAGGTCGTAAAGGAGAGATTCAAAAAAGCGGCATAATCCTTGCTGCATCATGGCAAACACGCCCATGAAATTGTTTCTGTTTTTCACCGCATTTACTTTCTTCTCCTGCTTTTCAGTCCGCAACGATTCAGTAGTTCGCCCCCGCGTAGACCGCAGCGAAGCAAAAACAGCCTTTGCGCTGCTCAATGACATCCGTCAGCGCCCGGAGGCTTTCCAGCATGAACTTGGCCTAACCAGTCTTAATGGTATTTCAAGAACACCCCTTCGCTGGAACAGCACCTTGGCTAAGGTAGCTGAGGCAAGAGCCTTGGATATGGCACAGCGCGAGTATTTCGACCATACCGACCCCGATGGCTTCGGCCCCAATTACCATATAAATCAGGCGGGATATACGCTTAATCCCGACTGGCTAAAGCACAAAGAAACCAACAATTTTGAGTCCATCGGCGCCAACCACCCGACAGCCGTAGACGGCATTAAAGCATTAATTGCCGGTAAAAATTCGCCCGGGTTCCGCCACCGCGCCCATCTTCTGGGCATGGACGAGTGGAATGCTTCGCTTAACGATGTCGGCATCGGCTTTGTCCGCGCGCCGTCCGGCAGCCCCTACCAATCGTATATCTGTGTTATTATTGCCAAGCATGATTGGTAGTCACCTTCTTTGCCATACTCATTTATAATCAAACCGGCATTGCCTTTTGGTCGGTATTGAATTAATCGTTAGATTTGACTGTTAATGAATGGTGATTTTGATCACAAAGTTGATTGAAATTAAATAATTTGTTAACCTTACTGTACCAGTTATAGATTACTTTTGGCGTTGCTATTGCTACTCACCAATCATGTCGTCTTACAAATCGTATACCGATAGCGAATTGCTCAGTTTGGTTGCTGCCAACAACCACGGCGCGTATACGGAAATTTACAATAGATATGCCGCTTTGCTTTACGTGCATGCCCGCAGAAAGTTAGCAGACCGTGAAGATGCAAGAGATATTATCCAAGAACTATTTACCGCCTTCTGGAATAACCGGGCTTCGTTGGACGAGGAGATTGAATTATCAAAATACCTTTATGCCGCTGTACGCTATAAAATAATCAACCACTTTGCACGTAAGAAGCTGAAAACAGCTTATCTGGATACCTTAAGAAACACAGCGGAGATTGAACGGGCGGCGCCGGATCACCGGGTTCGGGAAACGGAACTCAAGCAATTGATAGAACGGGAAGTCAACCTATTGCCGCGCAAAATGCGCGAAATTTTCTGTATGAGCCGCCAACAAAACCTTTCCCACCGGGAAATCGCCGAACAACTCCATATTTCGGAAGCCACCGTAAAGAAACAGGTCAACAATGCGTTGAAAGTACTCCGCGTTAAGCTGGGTCCGCTTTTATCGTTGTGTAGCCTCCTCCTTTTTTAATAAGCAACACACTTTTTTAATTTTTTTCTACACCCAGCGTCCGAGTTAGCTGACTACCTCCTATGTAAGTGGGGAATACCCAATTCGTATGGATAAAAAGGATATTAAAAAACTTCTGGAGCGTTACTTGGCAGATGAATGCACAGACGCTGAACGCGCCATCGTGGAGGACTGGTACAACAGGCAGCACTCCGAAGCGCCCCACGACATACCAGCAGCGGAAATCGAGGCAGACATTGCGGCCATCAAAAAAGAACTGCCGCAACCTTCCGCCCGGCGACGCTTTGTAAATCTGAGGTATCATGCTGCTGCGGCCATTGTCATTATCGGCATTGGCGTCTGGATTGTCCAACCGCGGTTTTTTAATAAACTGGAAGATGCTCCGTTAGCTGTTATAGACGAAAACGATATCCTGCCGGGAGGAAACCGGGCGCTATTGACATTGGCAGATGGTACGGCTATCCTTCTGGATGACAAGCCCGTGGGAAAGATCGCACAAGAAGGAAATAACATTGTCTATAAAAATGCCGACGGCGAATTGGTTTATCGGCGGTCCGATGGTCCACCCTCAGAAGTTCGCGCAAACGAGTTCCACCGCATCACCACACCTCGCGGCGGGCAATGCCAGCTTACGCTGCCAGACGGGTCGCAGGTCTGGCTTAACGCAGAGTCGGCAATCAGATTCTCAGCCAATAATTCAGGAGACGAACGGATCGTTGAACTGACGGGCGAGGCCTATTTTGAAGTGGCCCGGGATGCAAACAGACCTTTCAAAGTGATCACCGGCAAGCAGGTCATCGAGGTTTTAGGAACACATTTCAACGTCAATAGCTATCCGAATGAACCTGTGGTGAGAACGACACTGGTCGAAGGATCCGTTAAAGTTTCGGAAAAAAGCGAAACACGATCCGTTGTACTCAAACCCGGCCAACAGGCATCTATTGGCGATCAACGCCGCCTAACGGTGCATGACGTGTCCGTAGCGGATGCCATTGCTTGGAAAAACGGGATGTTCAGTTTTAACGATTCAAATATCGAGTCCATTATGCGGCAGCTTTCACGCTGGTACGACGTGGAAGTCGAATTCGAAGGAAACAAACCCGAGTTCAAATTATGGGGCGAAGTATACCGGAATGTCAAAGCCTCGGAAGCGCTCGAAATATTAAGCTTTTTCAACCTGAACTATCGGATAGAAACGGTCAACGGCGTCAAGAAAATCGTCATTTCCGGATAAAAGATTTGTTAACCTTAAAATGTCAAATATGAAAAAATCAGCAGTTGCATAAAAAGAAAAATGAGGTAAAAAGAACGTCTTCTGACTGCCATCAGAAGACGCGGATTTGTTGAGTTTACCCATTGGGATGATTTTAACTAAGCATTATTAACGAGTAACCCAAGCATTACAAAAGTAATGAAATTAGGCTTTTACACAATGGCCAAAGCAACTATTTGGCCGCTTCCACAACGATTAAACGGGGCAGAAAGCCCTTACTTAAGCAACCATCTTATCACAAAAGGAAAATGGATCATGCGATTCAATCTAATTGTAGCAAGTTTGATACTGGTTTTCACACAAGTCGGAAAGGCAGGTTATGCACAGAAAGTCACCTTACAGGTAAAAAACATGCCCGTGGAGCAGGTGCTCCAATTGGTCAAACAACAGACAGGATATGTGTTTGTATATAACGACGAAAGCCTGAAGCAATTGAAAATCGATGTTTCGGTCAAACACGCATCCATTGACGAGGTTATGGAGGCCTGTTTAGCCGGCCTGCCGTTTTCGTATAAGCGTGTCGAGCGCAATATCCTGATTAGGCAGGATGCTGAGCAACTCCCTGCGCAGGCACCTGCTCGGCAGCCCCGGGAAATCACGGGCCAGGTTACCGATATGGACGGGCAACCGCTGGTAGGAGCCACGGTAGCTGTAAAAGGTACCGCCATCAGCACCGTAACCGACCACAGCGGCAGGTATCGCCTAGCCGTCCCTTATCCTGAGGCTATATTGGTATTTAGCATGGTCGGTCATGAATCCCTTGAACTGAATGCAGACCAACCTACGGTAAACGCACAAATTAAGCCATCCATCAGCCACATGGATGAAGTCGTGGTAATAGGATATGGCACGCAACGCAGATCCTTGGTCACAAGCGCCATCAGTAAACTGCCCATAGACGAGTCTAACCAGCGTCAGGTTGCCAGCCCCGCCCAGTTGCTGGACGGCCGGATTCCAGGTGTTACCGTCTCCACCGGCTCGGGCAACCTGGGCAGCGGCGAACGTATGAGTATCCGCGGTATTTCGTCGCTAAGCGCCAGCAATGAACCGCTATACGTCATTGACGGTATTCCCATTACCAACCAAAACAGCAACCTATACGATTTCGGTGAGTCGATGAGTTCGCTGGCCACATTGAGCATCACTGACATCGAATCAATAGAAGTCTTGAAAGACGCGGCTTCCGCGGCCATATACGGTTCCCGCGGCACCAACGGTGTGGTTGTAATCACCACCAAATCAGGAAAAGAGGGACGCTCCGATATCCGCCTGAATGTTAGTACCGGAATAACGAAGTTCCCTTATCTAAACAAGATAAAAACCGCCAATTCGAGCCTATACATCCGTGATTTCAATGAAGGCGTCGCCAACTACAATGAACAATACGGACTAAAAATTGGTGATCCGGGTTATAAGTTGCCGATAGCCAATCCATTTGGCGACCTGCCAGACACGGATTGGATGAAGGTTATTACCCAAACCGGTTCTTTTTACAACATCGATGCAGCCTTTTCAGGCGGAACGCAACGGAACAAAAATTACTTCGCCGCCAATTACACCGATCAGGAAGGCGTAATCAAAACCAACCGGATGCAAAAGGCGAACCTTAGGGCTAAGGTAAGCTATCAGCTGGCCCCCTGGCTCGAAATCGGCACAAATAATTCCGGCAATTACGTCAGAAATAACCAGATACCGGGTGCCAGTCTTGGCACAACTATCATTGGACGGGCAATCCAACAACGGCCATTCGACAGGCCTTATAAACCCAACGGCGATTATTACGTGGGCGGTACAGACGAACTGGTGTTCCATAACCCACTGCAGGTACTTAATGAGGAGAATGTGTACATCCAAGACCTGAGGTACCTCGGTAACTTCTACACCACAATCAAGCTGAAAGATAAATGGTCTTGGAATCAGTCGTTCAACGCAGACGTGACCCAGACCTATGACCATACTTATTACAACGAACGGCATCCCTACGGCTTGGGTATCGGCCGGCTATTGGACCGTAACCGGCTGATCCGGAATTACCTGTATGAAAACGTCGTCAATTATGACGATAAATTCGGAGACCTTTCCGTCAATGCAATGGCCGGACACGCCTTTCAAAAGGTAACAACGCGGACAACCTATATTGACGCCCGGGGCTTCCCTTCTCCTTCTTTCGTGGTGGCCAGCGCGGCAGCTGAAACTATGGCCTCATCCGGCCTTGGTATCTACGCAATGGAATCTTACTTCGGAAGAGCCACCTTCTCGTATTTAGACCGCTATATCCTTACGGGAACACTGCGTACCGACGGATCTTCCCGATTTGCCAGAGAAAACCGCTGGGGATGGTTTCCCTCCATTTCAGTCGGCTGGAATGTTTCCAATGAACCGTTTATGGCGGGGAGTGAAGCCGATGTCAAATTCCGCCTCAGTTACGGAAAAACCGGCAATCAAGACGGACTGGGCAGTTATGTTTACCAAGCACTCATGTCTGGAGGGTACAACTATGGTGGCTTGAGCGGCATTGCGGTAACGACATTTGGAAACCGGGATCTCACGTGGGAAAAAGCCGACCAATTTGATGTAGGCTTCGATGTCGCGCTGCTGAACGGCAAAATCAATATGATTTTTGACCTGTATCAAAAGAATACAGCAGACCTGATTTACTCCATGCCCGTCCACGCCACAACAGGCGTTACATCAATCACCACAAATATCGGTTCCATGCGCAACCGCGGAGGTGAATTTTCGTTGAACACACACTTTCGATTCGGACAGCTCCAGTGGTTGTCCCAGTTTAATATCGCCACCAACCGGAATAAAATCACGGCCCTAATCGGAGATAATACACCGATAAGCATCGGTGGAAACCGTGCCCTTCAAGTGGGTAAAGAAGTCGGCGCCTATTTCCTCTTTGTTCAGGAGGGAATTTACCAATATGACGGCGAGGTGCCAAAGGCACAGTATGATATCGGCATCCGGGCCGGGGATGTCAAATGGAGGGATGTAGACAACAACGGCATTATCAACGACAATGACCGGGTACTTGTCGGCTCAGCCAATCCGGATTTCTTCGGCGGATGGAACCATACGCTCCGGTATAAGGGGCTATCGCTCGATGTCTTCTTTTCCTATATGTACGGAAACGACGTTTATGCACAATGGCAAGTCGATGTGGGCCGTCTTGGCCACCGCAATGCCGTACTGGTAGAGCATGCCGAAAATCGTTGGACAGGCCCGGGTTCAACAAATGTATATCCCCGCTCTCTGAATGGCGATATCAACAATACCCGGAATTCCGACCGCTTCCTCGAAGATGGCTCGTTTATCCGGCTGCGCACCCTTACCCTAAGCTACAATTTCCCGCAACGCGCGCTCGGAAGGTACCACATGAAAGGGCTACGCGTATTTTGTCAAGGCGATAATCTTTTCCTGCTCACCCGGTATCCGGGCTGGGATCCACAGGTCAGCAATAACCTCGACCCCCGCTTCTTCAATGTGGATACGTTCAATGTACCTCAGCCGCGCACGTTTACGGTAGGTCTTAATCTCAACTTCTAACAGTGTCAGTGATGAAAAGATATGTAATATTAATTGCTGGCGTCATGCTTAGCGCATGTGCCAATCAACTCGATCAATATTCCTTTTCTGCCATTTCGCCAGATGCGGTCAGCATAAAGGATATTCCCGCCGTTCGGAACGGCATGTACAATAGTGTTCAGAACAGCCCGGGTGAACGTTCATTTATCCTGTTCGATATGCTTGGCGGCACCATCCAGACCAATACCGGCACTTCACGCGATCTGATCAACTCAACCTTGAGCCCGCTGAACACCTATATCGCTTCCGGTTGGAACGGCTATTTCAATGCGCTGTTTCAGGTGAATAATATGTTAGCCATTGCCAATCGCTTTCCAGAGGCCGACCTTGCAGCACAATCAAAAGGCGAAGCGCATTACTTCCGGGCATACATCTACTACAGTTTAGTAACCCGTTGGGGAGCCGTCCCTATACTCCGGGGGCATACGATGGAGCGGGTGCCTCGAGATCCGGTGAATGAAGTCTGGGCATTTATCGAATCAGACCTCGATGCAGCTATCGATTTATTGGGTACTTCTACCAATTACTACTATGTGTCGAGAGATGCTGCCAGGGCGCTCAAGGCTCGGGCACTGCTTAGTCAAGGGAAAAACCAAGATGCTGCGGCATTGGCCGAAACGCTTATTACCAGCGGTGCCTACCGTTTGGATGCATTCGAGAAAATTTTCCGGAAGCAGGGCAACACGGAAATTATTTTCGCTTTTGAAAACCGTACAGAAGAATCAAGCATCAATATCAGCGATCTGTTCTATACGTATGCACACCCAAACCGAGGCCAAGGCGTGTATAAGCCTACGCCGGAGGTATTGGCCCTCTTTGCAGACAACGATAACCGGAAGGCCATTTCGCTTATCAACATTGCCGGGACGGAATGTATCAACAAATACCCGAGCGGACAAACCGGACGCGATCCGGTTATCATCTCCCGGATTGCAGAACTGTATCTCATCAGTGCCGAAGCGCAGGGGCGATCTGCCGGTGTCGGGCGACTCAATGAATTGCGCAGGTTTAGGGGTTTGGACAATATTTTCCCCGCTAATGACGACGACTACCTGACAGCGATATTAACCGAACGTAAGCGCGAATTACTTGGCGAAAACTTCATGTACCATGATTTGGTTAGAACGGGCCGGGCCAAGGAAGAACTCGGACTGCTGGATCACCAATTGGTGCTACCCATACCCGGCCGCGAACTGCTGCTGAACCCCAACCTGACACCAAACCTTGGATATTAATAGAAATGAGGCATTAATAACGCAAGCTATCCACATGAGAACAATTAAAAATAAGCTATCGGCGGCATGGTTTATCGCCCTGTTTATGGTCAGCTGTTACAGCTGCGATAAAAACGTATATCATTTTGAATATTATGCGGAACCCAAAACCGAAACCGGCCGTAAACTGGTAGACGGGACGGATTTCTTCGCACAGATTTTTTCTGATACTACCTATGCGGTGGCCGACGGTGTGTCGGCCACCGAAATTCAATACCTGTCGCAGAAAGGACTGGCGATGAAGCTCTTTGTCTTTGACATAGACCTTAGCCACCCCGACGTATCAATCGAAGTGGCCACTCCATTCGGCCTGCCCGCTTATGCCATGCAGCCTATGACCGTGCAGGCCATTTATGCTGATGCCGAAGGGCATCGCGTTTGGGGAGGTATAAATGCCGACTTTTTCAACATGAGCACAGGTGAGCCCCGGGGCATTCTTTACAAGAAAGGCGAAGCTATCCGTACGCGGTTCGACAGTGGCACACGGAGCTTTTTTGCGATAAATAAAGCAGGAAAAGCATTTGTTGCGCCGAGTGAAGACTATCCGGCTATCGCGGCTGACGATGTTATTCAGGAAGCGGTGGGCGGCAGTGTCAGTTTGGTCAGAGATGGTAACGTCGTTAAACACACCGATACTACCGTTGAGCCCCGTACCTGTATAGGAGTAACCTCCGATAGCACAAGGGTGTTTATGGTGGCGGTTGACGGACGCAATTTCTCCTATTCCAACGGCATGCTGTTCGAAGAGCTCGGACAATGTCTTAAAGCGCTGGGAGCTGCCAATGGCATAAACCTCGACGGAGGGGGCTCCACCACATTTTTTATCCGCAATACACCTGCTTTCACCGAGGGCCGCTTCGAACTAAGAAATTGGCCCTCTGACAATGGCGGAAAGGAACGCGCCGTTGCCAACGGACTACTTATCATTTCCAAATAAATGACGGCTTAAGAAAACGCACTATGCAAACAATAACAAACTATATCGGTATCATTGGCTTATTGCTGGCCTTCTTTACCGCATGCACAGAAAAGAAAGGTCTTGGTAGCTTCGAACCCTTGACCCCTGAATTTTCTATCGAAACGAATACCATCAACGTGGGGAAGGAAGGAGGAGAATACCTTATCAACGTCGAATCAAACCTGCCCTGGCGGGCCAGAAGCAACGCAGACTGGATCAGCTTCAAAAGCGAAAATGCGTTGGCAGACGGAGCCTTTACCTTCGAAGTAACACGCAACCGAACAACCGAGCCGCGTGTCGCTGAAATCATTGTGTGGGTAACCAAGGAACACGAGAAAACCCTTCAGGTCGTCCAAGCACCAAGCGACCCAAGCGATTTGGCAACACACTATTACGTCAAAACGGACGGTAACGAAACCAATTCAGGATTATCTTGGGCAGACGCCATTCCGTTGCAGAAAGCCCTGGACGAAATGGTTAACGGCGACGTCATCCATATTGCTGCCGGTACGTACCTGCCTTCCAAAACCATATCCGGTGGCAGCGCCGCAAATACTGGTGACATCACTTTTGAGATACACAGCAATGTCACGTTAATCGGCGGATATCCCGCGGATGCCGCGGACGGCGCTATTGCAAACCCGCAAGTGAACCCCACCATCCTTAGTGGAAATACCCCAGCGGGTCGGGTTTATCACACCGTGGCCATCACTGCGCCGCTGCAAGACGGCCAACAGGTGGTTCTGGAGGGCCTGTCAATAAAGCACGGCAGGGCCGCCGCCAGCGGCACGGGAAGCATCAGCGTCAGTGGGGTTCCCTTTTACCGGTTTTACGGTGGAGGGTTGATTATCGGCAGGTCAACTGTTGACGTGATCAACTGCGAAATTTCAGATAATGAATCTGGCTTACATGCCGGCGGCGTGTATATAGCAGGCGGAGGCACGGTCAGGTTCGATGGCAGTGCTATTAGAAATAACCGGGCCACAACAAATTCCTCAAATGGCGGGGGTATTTTTATCGATGCATCTACCGTTTACTTCAACAACTGTGAAGTTTCCGGCAACATGACTACCGGTGTCGGCGCCGGCATTTATGCCTTCAATGCCACACAACCCACATACACCTACATCTACAACACCACCGTCGCAAACAACAACAATAACGCAAATAATGTAAACGAAACCCGTAGAGGCGGAGGTTTTTATGCACGCGAACATTCGGTCTCTGTAATCGTCAATTCAACATTCTACGGGAATACCGGCGGCCATGGGGCGGGCATCAGCCTTTATGGTACTGCAACCGGCGCCTCGCGGATGACAATCATCAGCAGCACGATAACCCGAAACAACGCTTATAACAATGGTGGTGGGGTTGAAATAACCGCCAACACCACGCTGAACGTATTCAATACCATCATATCGGGCAACCAAGCGGCCAACGGAAACGATGTATACGGCAACGGTAGCGATTTGTCATACAGCGTTCTGGGAAGCCGGATACTGGATGCTAATGGTGACGACGTTCCGGGGCAATCGTTCGACGCCGAAACGATGTTGGGCCATTTGGCTGACAACGGCGGCGAGACCAAAACCAGCCTGCTGACGGCAAGCTCTCCCGCTGCCACGCTGGGCATGACGGCATCCGCTTTGGAAGCGCTCGGCGCCACCCTTACGCCCGCTATCACGCCGGAAGTGATTGCCAGCGACCAAAACGGAAAATCGCGGACTGGGAAAACCGCTATGGGGGCCGCAATACCTTAAAGGCAACCTGCAGTCAAGACAAATATTCTATTATATGAAGGCGTCCTTTTTTCGAGGACGCCTTTTGCTTTACAGGAAAGCACAATGTAACCGTCCCGTGCTATTAAGAGCAGAGCCGCAAAGCCTTTTTTTATTACCTTTGCACATGATTAAATCCATGACTGGCTATGGCCTTGGCGCCAAAGACAACCAAAAGGTAAAATACACGGTAGAAATTAAGTCGCTGAACTCCAAGTTTCTGGAGCTCAACCTACGGTTGCCTAAGGCGTTTTCCGACAAGGAACTTACGCTTCGGGCCGAATGTTCGCGCCTCATCGAGCGCGGTAAGGTTAACATTACGGTCAACGTGGAATACGTCGATCAGTCGGCCGCTGCAGCGACCATCAATGCCGAACTGCTGAGAAATTACTACCGGCAGCTCGAAGCCATCGCTACCGAACTGGGCACCGATAAAGGCAACCTGTTTGAACTCGCGCTGAATATGCCCGAAGTCGTCAGCCACAACGAGGAGGTGGCCGACGAGGAAGAAGCCGCCCTGCTGATGGGAGCCTTCCAAGAGGCGGTCGCCCGGCTCGACCTGTTCCGCAAAGACGAGGGTGAGGTGCTCCGGCAGGACCTTTCGTCGCGGGCCTCGGAAATTCTGCACCTGCTCGGCGAAGTGGAAAAGGTCGAAACCGACCGCATACCGCTTATTCGCGAACGGATAAACCAGTATATGGATGAAACCGTCGGCAAGGAGAATGTAGACATGAACCGCTTTGAGCAGGAACTCATCTTCTACATCGACAAGTTGGATATCACCGAAGAAAAGGTCCGCCTGCGCAGCCATTGCAACTATTTCCTCCAAGCCCTTGAAGCGTCCGACGCAAACGGGAAGAAACTGGGCTTCATCTCCCAGGAGATGGGCCGCGAAATCAACACGCTGGGGTCAAAGGCTAACCATGCCGGCATCCAACAGGTGGTGGTACGCATGAAAGAGGAATTGGAAAAAATCAAGGAACAGCTGTTAAACGTGCTGTAATGGAAGGAAAGCTCATCATATTCTCTGCGCCCTCGGGCGCCGGCAAAACAACCATCGTCAAGCACCTGCTGGCCAAACATCCCGACAGGATCAGCTTCTCGATATCGGCCAGTACACGGGCGCCGCGCGAGGGTGAAGTCGATGGCCGGGATTACTATTTTATTTCCAAAGAAGAATTTCTGCACCGGATAGCCAAAAAGGAGTTCATTGAATTTGAAGAAGTCTACACCGGAACGTTCTATGGTACACTCCGGGCAGAAGTGGAGCGGATATGGGCATTGGGAAGGCACGTTATCTTCGACATCGACGTCGAAGGTGGCCTGCACCTTAAGCGCAAGTTTGGCGACCGCGCGTTAGCTATTTTTGTGCAGCCGCCGTCGATGGAAATACTGATCCAACGGCTGCGCGGCCGCGGAACGGACAGCGATGAAAAGCTCGCTGAGCGGATTGCCAAAGCGGAGAAAGAGCTGACGTATGCACACCGGTTCGATATTATCCTGCGGAACGATGACTTGGAAAAAGCTTGCGCCGAAGCCGAAAAGCTGATGCTGGACTTCTTATCGGCCACTTAACGTACATTACCCATGAAGCGCATCGGATTATTTTTCGGTTCGTTCAACCCCATACATACGGGGCACCTCATCATTGCTAACTACATGGCCAGTTACACCGACCTACACGAGGTCTGGTTGGTAGTATCCCCCCATAACCCGCTGAAGAAAAAAGGTTCCCTCATCAATATGTATGATCGGCTGGAAATGGTCAATCTGGCCATCGAACACGCCGAAGGCCTCCGTAGCAGCTCGGTCGAGTTTTCACTTCCGCAGCCCTCCTATACTATCGATACACTGATCCACCTGCAGGAAAAGCATCCGGAGAAGCAGTTTGTACTCATCATGGGGTCAGACAACCTGGCGTCCCTCCACAAATGGAAGAACTACGAAATTATCCTGCGCGATTACCACATCCATGTATATCCGCGTCCGGCCTATCCGGTCCCGGCGGAACTGGCCGCGCACCCTTCGGTCACCATCACCGATACGCCGCTCATGGAGCTTTCCTCCACCTTTATCCGCAGCGCCGTGAAAAACGGCCAGAGCATCCGCTATTTCGTGCCCGACAAGGTGCTGGATTTTATCGAAAGCAAGGGGCTTTATCTGCACTAAGGGCAACAACCGGTTCTCCATGTATTTCTATTTTTTCTTGACGAGTCACCCCAAGATTCAGTTTAGGTTTCCTAATAGAGAACTCGGTTTTTAACGCTGCATTTAGCGACACCGAAGAACATGAACGCCAAATAGTAACGCATTAACATTAAACTAACCCGTCTATTATACAGTTGTCTCATATACGTGATAATACGCGTGGGAGGTCGTTTGATTTTTGATGGTGAGTCCCTGCCGGCTACGACAGCTGTTATAACAGGGGAAATAGCATTTGCAGTCATTTCAATAGCGGCATTTTACTACTTCTTATGCAAAAAGAACTGAAAGGATACCGGCTGTCTGTCGCAGGCTGGACGGCCTCCGTCACTTAACGGAGCGGCCCGGCGAGCCCTCGATAAAACGCACCCTGAACCGACCGGCTGTATTTGCCGGAATTTCAGCATCAAAGCCAACCATTACCGTCCCTTTATTCTCTTGGTTATAGTCCCCGTAATTATAATCGCCGAACTCACATTTGTATTGCGAAGGATTCTCCGATGGCCGTATCACCAGTTTAAAGGGAACATTAGCATCAAATAGTAGCAGCATGATTTTTCCCTGCTGAGAAAGCCTAATGGTTTGCTTATCCACAATTTCGGCCGATGAAGGTGTTACCATATTCCACCGCAGATTCACCGGCTCGGCGTTCGACTCAACCAAATCTTCTACTTCAAGATATTCATCGGCTACTATTCGCGCTTTCCGGGTAGCCGTCTTTAGTTCATCGCGAAAGTTTAAAACCGGCGTCAGATCTACTTTAGCACCCAGCTCTCTGTCGCCTTCATAAGTTTCGATGATCTCCGCTTTGCCCATCACGTTGTGGCGCTGATTATTGATGGTCAGTGTGTTATGGTTAAGATTGTTATACCTAAAAATATCCCAACGCTGTGAATGTTGCTCCATATTCCAGAGATCCACTCCCTTAGACTCCAACGTAATATAACTCTGTAAGCCGAAATCCATTGCCCACCTCACATTCCCTACATCATACACGAACGTACCCTGATCCATATGGCCATGCGCGTCATAAGCTCTCCCCCCTTTAATTCCGAGGTATTTTCCTTCCCCTGTCTTCCAGCTTGTGCGGGCGATAGATACGGGCGTGATTCCCCGACCCGTGAACACGTTCTTTGACGGTGCCCTGACATCGGATAACGTCAAGTTCTTTCCGAAAATGAGGGCATTGGGCAACAATCTTTCTTCATCGGAGTTAGTTTTTCTGGTATATATTCCTTTATTGATTAAGGGTATTTCCTGATATATCAAAGTCGGGTCGTCCAACTTATCCGCAAACCAAAACATCGAGGCGGATGCAGAAACCGATCTGCCGCAATCGTAGTAGTTGAAATAGTATCCTGACGGACCTGACGCAAACAGCATGTAATATGCCGACTCCATAAATCCGGGAGCGTTGGAAAGACCGTTATCTGAACCCAATGCGCTTTCCAGCGCGTCCAAAAACATCACCTGAAAGCTTGTGCCGTAATTCCAATAGCTGGGCCCTTCCGGATAATTTCCATCCGGAGCATAAGTCTGCAATGGCAAAACAGTGGATTTCAACGCCCTTTCGATGATAGCTATCGATTGTTCGCGTTCGTCTTCGAAAATCGCCAGGGCACCATACACCAGCCCGCCATTGCATACGGGGTTCCAGTTGTTATGGCGCTCAAGAAACGATGCATATTCGGGCATATACGAAGGAACGAAAGCCTTTTCCACTATCGCTTTACGAACGTTTTCCCGCGTGCTTTCTTTCAGATCGTCATATAACCAGTCGTATGCAATGGCAACCGCCATGCACATCTCTCCCACATCAAGGAAGTGAGAAGGGTTCCAGGTCTCAAAAGAGCAGACCGCGTTAAGTTCCTTTTCCGCCCGGTCAAGATACCGGATATCCCCGGTCATGCGGTAACTGTATGACAAATAGTATAACCGCGTAAGCGCTTTCCTGGAAACGGCCAGCAAACGTTTACCCTGTTTTTCGAATACGAGCACGGGTTCAGCCAGTAACCCCTCACAGACCTCTTTGATGTAGGTGTCGATGCGTTTAAACTCCGGATTTCGCACAAGGGATGATTCAATCAGTTTTTCTTCCCCTTCGGCCAGCAAAAGCCTAGGGTGGTTTGCCAGTTTTAAATAGTCATATGACCGCGTCGCCGCTTGCTGTGTATGACACGATAAGAAAAAGCCCAACAAACCTATTGCCGAAAAAATCTTTAATATCACTTTCATTGTTACTTAGTTTTACTATGCCTGGGTGCCTTTCGCCTCATCAGAATACCGGTGCGAGCACCGCGGAAAACGATGCCCTGCCGCCGATATCGATCACCAATGCAACCGCTGGTCGAGCTTGGTATTTATTGTGACTTCCTGTAAAGGGTAAGGTAATAAGTAGTGCTTTGCCCGATCAAACGTAACTCCGGGCTCCAAATAGGTTTGGTGGAATGCATTGTTCTCCACATACATCGGCTGAAATTTAATCGCTTGGTTGGTTTCCACAAGCTTGTCTTCCAGCAGATTCCAACGCACCAAATCCTGCTTTCGCAGGCCCTCAAAGCATAGTTCCCTCAACCGTTCATCTACCAGTTCCTTAAAAAAATCATCGTGGTTTAGACTCCCAGCATAAGGCTCAAGCCCCGCCCGTTCCCTTACCGTATTCAGGCTGTTCACCGCTTCTGCTGTGGCGTTTTTAGTTCCGAACCTTCCTCCGATAATGGCTTCTGCATGCATCAGCAATACATCGGAATAACGTAAAATCGGAAAATTGATGCTTGTGTAATTCGGATCGGTTGCCGATCCCGTTACGTTGTTCAAAATCGTGTACGCGGCATCCACGATACTGCCCTGCGCCTTCAGTGCATTCAAGTC
Source organism: Parapedobacter composti (assembly GCF_900112315.1). GTDB lineage: Bacteria > Bacteroidota > Bacteroidia > Sphingobacteriales > Sphingobacteriaceae > Parapedobacter > Parapedobacter composti. The sequence continues at coordinate 55,661 of NZ_FOLL01000003.1, forward strand.
GGTCGGCTCCCACCGCCTGTATTTCCCGATTCCATACTCCTGATGCAAGGGATTATCGAAAATATAGCTCATGGTAAACCGCTGGTTGGCACTGGAGTAGTTGTTGCGGTATCCAGCAATGTTCCATTCCCTGCGGGTGTCTTCCAACAAATAAATATTGTAAACCGGTACGGCCACATTCACATTGGCAAAGCCCCGCGGGATGTCGGCTGTCCCCACGAACTCCACCCCGTTGATGTTGCCGATCCGTCCATGTACATTCAGCCCCAAGGCAATCAGGTTTCCAAATGAAATTTCGAATAACGATTCCCGGAGGTCATACCGGTTCTGCAAATAATTCATAAAGTGGTTCCGGTAGCTCTGCGGATCGGCCGAAAAAGGAACGATGCCATGCCACCCGTCCCGGATAATGATTTCGCACTGTTCCTGAGCTTTCTCGAAATATTGTTGGGGGTTCTCAAAATAACAATCCGCCTCGTTATCCGCCAGATAGGGCTGAAAGCCACCCATCCGCAGATACAACCGGGCCAGCAAGCCGTGCGCGGCCATCTTGTTGGGCTCTCCCGGCACATACTCCGAACTGCTGGCATGGTGTAGATGCGTGGCGGCAAACAGAAAGTCCTTTTCCACTTGCTGATATACTTCAAGAACTGGCGAAGGCGCAACGTTGTTGTCGGCTTGGGATGAACTGGGGGTCAGCCTCAACGGCACCGGCCCGAACCAGTTAGCCAGGGTAAAGTAGCAAAACGCCCTCATGAAGCGTGCTTTCGCCAAATAACCGTTGTATTTTTCCGGCGTAAAGGCTTCCTGATTTAAATGCTTTTCGAGCTGGTTCACCAGTTGGATGCAGCTATACAGGTGCAGCCATAGGTTTTTGACCTCATCACTTGATGACGTGTAACCGAGCCGGGCTGCAGCCCAGTTGGCGGCCGAGGAGTTGGTATACATCTCATCTGTACCGCTCTCCAGCATCACATTAAACTTGTAGCCATACATATCGTCATTAGCCATTTCACTATAAATGCCTGAAAGTGCCATCTCCACTTCCGCCTCAGACGAATAAAACGTTTCATCCTTCCACGATGAAAGGGGATCCAGGTCGAGGAACTTATTGCAGCCCGACAGGCCCAACGCCGTGAAACAACAAGTGGCGATAACATACATTCGGGATAGTCTCGTTTTCATGATCGATTAAATGAACGTGTTTACTTGATTTAAAAGGAAAGCTCCAATCCGGCTGATACCGTTAAACTCTGCGGGTATGCCGAGTAATCCAATCCGGGTGTCAATGCTCCGAACCTGCCCACCGATACATCGGGATCATAACCTTCGTATTTCGTCAGCGTCAACAGGTTCTGCGCAGAGAGCGACAGTCTGCACCGCTTCATCCGCAGACTCGAAAGCATCCGTTCGGGGAGGTTGTACCCCAGAACAACTGTTTTCAGCTTAATGTAAGACCCATCATCCACATGCCGCGAATCCAACTTGTAGCCGAAAGGTGTAAGCAGGTTGGTGCCATCGAATCGCATCCCGCCGATATCGGTTTCAGGATTGGTAGGGGTCCAGATATTTGCCAATGATTTCAACCCGTTTCTATTAGTATGGTAGATGCTCCCGTATTCTGATTTATTTCCGTTCAGGATATCGAAACCATAGGCCCACTGTAGAAGAAACTGGAAGTCAAATGACTTATAATTGAAGCTGTTGAATAAGCCTCCCGTATGTTTCGGGTGGGGGTTTCCGATGATGGTCCGGTCGTTCTGGTTAATAACCCCATCGCCGTTGATATCTTTAAACCGTACCATACCCGGTTTCGTGACGCTTTGATGCGTGGGTATCCCCTCTTTGAGCCGATACGCACCATCCTCGAACAAAAAATCATCCACTTGGTAAATCCCATCAAATACGAAACCGTATATCATGCCCACGGGCTGCCCCACCCGGGTGATGTACTGGTATTCCGTCTGCATGAACTGTACGTCCCATTCCGGATCGGTCAGAATCTGCTGTTGCCCGCTGTTCAGCTGAATGGTTTTGGTCCGGTTAAACGCTATATTAAAGTTGGTACGCCACACGAAGTCACTTTTCCGGATGTTCTGCGACTCAAAGGTAAATTCTATTCCCCGGTTGGAAACCTCCCCTACGTTTTGCTGCACACGGTCAAACCCGGTGCTGAGCGCCATATCTGCGCCAAGTAAGAGATCTTTTGTGTTTTTTTGGTAAACGTCAACGGTTAAATTGAATTTCCGCATCAGTTCAAGATCCAGACCAATATTGCTCTGGGCGGTTTTCTCCCAGCGCAGATCGGGTACTGCCATGTTACTTTGGAAAGCGCCCGGCGAATAAGTCTGGCCAGTCCCCAATATATAGCCACTATTGGCATTCACGCTGAATAGGTTATACGCAACGAAATCACCGATCCGATTATTACCTGTTACGCCCCAGCCGCCACGCAGCTTTAAGTCAGAAATCGCCTCAATCGGCTTGATAAACTGTTCCTCCGAAAGTCGCCATGCCAAAGAAAACGAGGGGAAATAACCCCACCTATTGGCTTTCCTGAACTTTGAAGAACCGTCCGTGCGGAAATTAATGGTAGCCAGATAACGGTTGTCATACGCATAATTCGCTCTTCCGAAGAAAGAAAGCAAAGCGCTTCTAGAATAATCGGTCCGAGAAATAGTGGGGGTCGTTGCGATGCCGAGGTTGTGGATACCGAACTCATCCGTCGGCAGGTTCGTATTTTGCAGGAAAGAATATTCGGAGGTATTGTACTGTGCCTCCACGCCCGCCAGCATACCATACGTATGCTTATTCTTCTGATCCTTAAACCGGAGGAGATTCGACGTGGACAGGATGTCCCACCGGTTGTCCGTAATCGACCCGTTTATTCCCCGGCTGGTCCGTGATGCTTCATACGTGTCCCTTTTATGGAATATCGTGGTCTCCCGAAGTGTGGTTCTATAATTGCCCATCGTGCTCCATTCAAACTTCTTCAGGAACTTGAAGTTGAATCCCAATGTCCCTGAAAGCACATCATCCACGCGCGTACGCTCCGTATTGTTCAGTATCTTGACCGGATCGAAAAGATAGGGATCCATATCTTCAACGCTACTTTCATCATCTGATGTCCAATTAACCGGATTTATCGGTCTGAACGAAATAGCATCGCGGATCACACTGTTTCTCGAATTGCCTGAAACAATGTGCCCATCGTGGTTATTCCGGCTGTACTCAACCTGTCCGTTTATTTCAAAATCAGGAGCTATTTTATGGGTGACCTTCAGCCTATTGTTGATTTTTCGGAAACCGGTATTAATCAACGTTCCGTCCTGGTTCAGGTAATTTCCGCTATACAGCAGGGTCGTCTTGACATTCCCGCCCCTCAGCGAAACGGTATGATTGGTCGACCGTGCGGTCCGGAAAATCTCCTCCTGCCAGTCGGTACCGGCCGCATTCCGGTACAGTTCAGGATCTACCCATCGGCGCAAAAAGAGCTGCACGTTTTCTCCGGGAACATAATTGTCATTGGCGTAGGCCAGTTTTTCCTGATATTTTACATATTCATAGGGACTGAGTACTTCCATCCTGTTGGGTATCGTTTCAAACCACGAAGACGAGCTTACATCAACATCGGTCCGGCCATCGCTCCGCCCCGAATGTGTGGTAATGACAACCACGCCGTTCGCTCCGCGCGAACCGTAGATGGCCGTCGCAGACGCGTCCTTCAAAATGTCAAAGCTCTTGATGTCCCGGGTGTTGATTGTCGAGGGGTCAAACCCTTCCAGGGGAACCCCATCTACGACATACAGCGGAGAATTGTCGCCCGTAATGGAGTTGCCTCCCCTGATCACGATATTAAGCGGAGCTCCCGGTGTCCCGTCCCGTGAGGTAACCTGCACTCCGGCTACACGGCCAGCCAACGCCTGGTCAAAATTCGCTGCGGGCGCCGCAGCCAGTTCCCTCGCATTAACGGTGCCCACAGCACCCGTGAGGTCTTCTTTCCTGACCACGTCGTACCCTACCACCACTTCTTCAAGCGTAATCTCGTCTGCGGTCAATATAATATCGATAATCTGCCGATCGGTTACCGGCTGTTCCTGACGCTGGAACCCTACGGCCGAAAACACCAGAATATCCGAAGGTCGGACACTATTGATCACATAGGCTCCCTCATCATTCGTCATTGTTCCCCTGGGTGCACCCTTCACGGCAACACTAACTCCCGAAATCGGTGTCCCGTCTGTTCCCCTCACGGTACCCTTGATGCTCCGCTGCGCGAACGTCGGCAATGCTGCTATACAAAGCAAAAACAATAATAGTAAGCTGATTGGTTTCATCTTTTTCTGTTAAGAGAGTGTCGTCCTCGGCACTCCGTTTAATATTGGTTATCCATGCTGTCGTCTCACTTCCGTTAACCGGGCTGTCAGACGGTTTCGGTGAGCCGGAGATGATTAGTCCGTCGGCTCCACCGCCTTGTAGTGAAAATCGGTCAGGAAATAGATCCCTCCTCTCCCCGGCGCACTGGCGTTGTTCTGCAGCGCCCCGTCAAAATAGGATGCTATCTTAAATGCAACCGTAACGTTGGGAGAAATTTGACTAACCGGGATATCATACGTGCACTTCACCCATATGTTATAAAATGTGCCTAACGACGGCCGCTTTCTGCCGTCCGGATCCGGCCCGCTCTGATTCCCCGGATAGGGCGTCCCGATAAACTCTGGACCCCAGGGAGCACCCGAAGACTGTCCTGTGCTTACGGTCCCCTGTGCACGCTGGCATCGCATAACGTCGTTGACCTGCGTCCAAGTGCCATTCAACCAGTTCCCTTCAGCATCCTGGATGTCCCCTCCTGTATAATCGGTCGAAATATAGACCTCCAGATCAGTGGGGGTGCGGCCATCCGCCATATAGGTTTGGAATGCCGGCATATAATAATAGTGGAATGACAGCTTATATCCATATTGAAAAGGCGTTAAATCCTGGGTCGTGGTCACCATCCATGAGGTTGTGGGCAGCGTTACCTGTGATGAATTGTGGGTTTCAGTCTCTAATACCGTTTGTGCCGTATTCTCCTTTGGTCTTTCTGGCGGAGCCGTGAAATACCTGCCGTTACTGTTATTCATCACTCCCCATATATCCGGCCCTACCCCGGGCTCAACAACCTGCACGGTGAAGCCTTCGCCGCCGGTCGGGCGCGACCCCGAGGTTCGCAAGGTCGGGTAAAAGAAATAGATAGTCTCTACCGGCATTTCCTCCGGTTTGTCCGTAACGATGGTCGTCAGCCTGTTCTCGAACAATGTAACTTCACCGCTGATGTTGCTAACCACTCGGATTACCGGCGTTAACGTATCATACCCCGAATATGCATAACCCGGCGCAAGAGAAACAGCACCAGTCTCTTGATCAATGACCAGCTTGTCGGAATGGGTGCCCAGCTCAAAGGAGACATCCGGATTGGCGTTTGGCATAAGCGGGGCCGTTGTCTTACTCCCCGGATTGCCGTACACCAGGTTCTGGTTCTTCGGTGTATAAACCAGGTTCGTCGGCAACCGCGGCCCGATATTCAGATGAAACGCATTTTCGAATACGGTTTCATTGCTCACACCTCCCGATTCGGTGCTGACTTTAATGTGGAAATAGTAATCGCCGGCCGTGAAATTGTGGCCACTGGCGATGGTGATGATGCCATTGCGAGCGGTATTGGTCGCACTCACAACAGTAAGCGGATCCCCGTTTTCGTCCACGTATCCCAAATCCGGGTCTATCGGAATATCCTGTATGCTGCTTCCGCCGATATTAACGTACGCCAGATAGGAAGCGTCCAACGGTGTGCCGTCACCCCTGTCAATGCCAATGAGCTCAAATTTCGGTACAAGTCCGCCCGTCTGAACTGTAGGCGGAGCCGTAACGACAGCGGCACCTTCCCTTGCGTTCGCAATACTGACGTACCTTAAGTCAGTAGGCTTGCCGGCAGTTAAATCGGGCTTCAGGGAATCCTTGCATGAAACGCCAGCCAGACAGCAAAACAGTAATAAAAGCGATGTTTTATTTTCCATGGCCTAGTCATTATAAAAAAAGCAAAAGTACGTGACTGAAGCTTTCTTGGTTTTATAATTGTATTTAACGGTTTTTAATAATTGCGCTGTGGCAAATATCTAAAGGCAGAGGCGTCCGGCAAGGGGGATAAGTGTCTTAATTACGGGGGCATTTTGGACAGCACGTAGATAAACGCGTCCACGTTTCTATCCCCCACCCAGAGAGCCTTCCCGTGCCAGCCTTGCAGCTTTTACTCACATACCTTATTCGCCTACTTTCAAAAAAAGCCATTTTATACCTCTTTTTAAGATAATGTGCCCCCGTTGTGAAAACCGCAAACGTAATACATTGCGACACGTTAAGGATACTTTTTTAACCTATTTTAAACGATTATATGAAACTTCTGGGCATAAGGTGTCTCTTGACCGGTTTTCCGGGGCTTGCACGCATTGAATGCCTGGGCTGGTAAGCGCCATATACGGCACTATAACCGCACTGTCTGGTGCCTCTGAGCAGCAAGAACAGCGAGATCACATCAATTCAGAAATAAATTATAGTATATCAAACATGAATCTTTTAAAAACCACATTCCTATTGCTCCTTTGTACCATTCTAAGCTGCACTACGCAAAACGAAACGGAAACGCGGCTTAAAAATATCGAACAGCAACTTGCCGGGTTACGCTCCCGGTCTTTACAAGAAAACAATATTCCGCGAAGCATTAACAAAGAGGGAGAAATCCGCTGGATAGAGAAACCCTATGATTGGACGGAAGGCTTTTGGCCGGGAACCTGCTGGATGATGTATGAGCGAACAAAAGATGAACAATGGAAGGAAGCGGCCATTGCAGCACAAAAAATGTTTGAACACCATAAGGATCTCACCACCGACCATGATCTTGGCTTCATATTCAATAATTCATTTGGAAAGGCCTATAGAATAACCGGTCAAGCACAATACAAACAAGTCTTGATAGATGCTGCGAATGCGTTGATTACACGGTTCAACGAAAATGTAGGGTGCATTCAAAGCTGGGATGTGGTAAATAACTGGCAAAGTGAGCGGGGATGGATGTTTCCTGTAATCATTGATAACCTGATGAACCTAGAACTACTGTTTGAAGTAGCCGAAATAACCGGCGACAGTACCTACAAAACCATTGCCATCACACACGCCAACACGACCATGAGAAACCACTTCAGACCCGATGGCAGCTCCTACCACGTGTTGGACTACAACCCTGAAACAGGGGAAATCAACAGCAAGGTTACCGCCCAGGGCTATGCCAACGAAAGCGCTTGGTCCCGTGGTCAAGCTTGGGCACTGTATGGATATACTATGTGCTATCGATACACCCAAGACATAAAATATCGCGACTTCGCAGAGAAAATCGCAAACTTTATCCTGAATCATCCCAACTATCCCGCAGATGGCGTGCCTTATTGGGATTTCAATGCACCCAATATTCCTAATGAACAACGCGATGCGTCTTCGGCAGCCATCATCGCATCGGCTTTGCTCGAACTCAGCAACTATACGGAAAACCGGTATTTGAAAAATGCCGAACACATCGTTAATTCATTGGCGAGCGATGCTTACACAGCGGAATTGGGAGAAAACGGACATTTTGTGCTGATGCACAGCGTAGGAAGCATTCCTCATGGCAACGAAATAGATGTACCGCTCAATTATGCCGACTATTATTACATTGAAGCATTGGCCCGCCAAAGCGAAAAACGTTTGTAATCGTGCTTTAAATCTGGCTGACATAACGCCTGAAAATATCCTCACCAAGGTACGGACGCTTTTTTATCCCCTCGTACAGGGGATAATTTTTGTTAATTTTGGTCGCTAACCGATTGACTGATGAAAGCGTGTTTTTCTGCTATTTTGCTGTTTTCTGGCCTGTATGCAAAGATTGCGCTCGCACAGCATTCGGAAGGTATACCCGATGACTTTAAATTCAAACACTTCACCTCCGCCAATGGACTCTCCCAGCGGTCGGTAATGGCCATTTTGCAAGATAAGAAGGGATATTTATGGTTTGGCACAAGAGACGGCCTAAATCGATTTGATGGCAACAAGTTCATCGTATACCGGCATTATTCAACCGATTCCACAAGTTTAAGCAACAATAACATCCACGTCATCTACGAAGACAGCTATGGAAACCTCTGGGTTGGCACCCACATCGGATTAAACAAATATAACCCTAAAACTGACAACTTCATTCGTTACGGAAACACTGACCTGCAGCCCCGCCCCGCGGATCACATCATACGTGGTATTGCACAGGTGAGTACAGACCTGCTGTGGGCCGCCACCGACAATGGCATCCTCCAGATTAACCTGAAAACAGATGAGACCAAACGGATCAAGAAACTGGACGATAATCCGCAGTCGTTGAGCGACAACAAAACACGCTATTTTCTGAAGACGGACAACGACAACGTCTGGATCTGCAACACGCGGTATATTGATGTTTATAACCTGAGGCAAAAGACTTTCCGGCGCATTGATTATCCCAAAAAGAATAGCAGCGAAATTCACCTGAACGACCTTCCAACGCTTTATGTCGACCAGAAAAAGACGATGTGGCTCGGCTACGAAAAAGGTTTGGCCGTTTTTGATTCCGAAACCGGGAGCTTTGTCGACTTTGAGTTTCAAAACAAAAAGCCGATTACCAGTGCCGTCCGGAGCATCTGCGAAGACCTCGACGGCAATTTGTGGATAGGTAGCTACTCCGGATTATATATTCTGAACGCCGAGCGCGCCGAGCTGAGGCATATCGTACACGATGAAGACAATTCAGCCAGCTTAAGCCAAAACTCTATTTATAAAATTATACGGGATTCCAGGGGCGACATGTGGCTCGGAACCTGGGCCGACGGCCTTAATTACTACAATAGGGATAACGGTGCGTTCAAACAGTTTTCGTTTGGCAATACCCACAACAAACTAAACTACCGGGTGGTAAGCGGCATCGCCGAGGACGCAAATGGAAATCTATGGATTGGCACCGAAGGCGGAGGGCTGAACTTCTATGACAAAAAGACAAAAAAATTTACCTATTACAAAAATGACCCCGCCGATAAATACAGCTTAAGTGCAAACAACGTAAAGTCGGTAATTATAGACCACAACCAGCACATCTGGATAGGAATCCATGATGGCGGGCTGAACTTCCTGGATCCCTCCCGAAAGCCTTTCAAATTCCAGCGAATAGATTTTTCCGATGAAAATAATCTCTCGCTTAAGGCTTACAAGGTCCTGACACTTTTGGAAGACCGACAGGGAAATATTTGGATAGGGACATTGACAGGAGGACTTATCTTTTACGATGTACATACCAAGCAATTGTCGAAAATTGATAAGGATATCAAAAGCATTATGAGCATTGAGCAGTCAGAAAATCCCGACGTATTGCTCCTTGGCGGCGACAATGGCCTCGAAACGATTAATATCCTAACCAAAGAACGGAATCAGCTTCCGCTTAAAACCGATCTGCACACCCCCCCACTTAATGTCAACTGTATCTTTGTCGATAACTTCAACAATTACTGGATAGGAACGGAAGGGCAAGGCGTGTTTATGTATGATCCCAAAAGAAAAAAAACCGTCGCCTATGGCGTTAAAGAAGGGTTGCCAAACGATATCATATATGGCATCTTATCGGATAACAACGGAAATATTTGGATGAGCACAAATAACGGGCTTAGCCGCTTGAACATCACGTCCAACGACATAAAAAACTACAACCAGGCAGATGGACTGCAAGGAAATGAGTTCAACTACGGCTCTTTTTATAAAACCAAAGACAACAGGCTGTTGTTCGGCGGAACCAACGGACTCACCTATTTTGATCCAAACGACATCCGGAAGAATAGTTTTACGCCGACCATCGACATCACCCGCATTGCGGTGAATAACGCACCCTATGCCAAAATCACGGATGCCGTATCCCGTATCGCTCTTAAACACAACGAAAATAATTTCAGCATAGACTTTACCGCATTAAGCTACATGCAACCCGAAAAAAACGAGTTCGCTTATATGCTGGAAGGCTATGACCGAAAATGGAACTATGTGGGTAATCAGCGGACAGCGATATACACAAACATTGAAGCCGGCAACTATGTATTCAGGGTACGGGGAGCAAACAATGATGGTGTATGGAATGAGACGGGCGACTCGATAGCCATCCGCGTATTACCCGCACCTTGGCGAACTTGGTGGGCATATTGTTTCTACTTGGTAACATTGGGCGGCGTATTTCTATATATCCGGAAGTTAATGCTACTGCGAATAAAAGAGCGTAAAGAAAAAGAAAAGTCAGATCAGATCAACCAACTGCGGCTAAGCCTGTTTACGGACGTTTCCCATGAATTTCGCACACCACTAACATTGATCGTCGGCCCCCTTGAAAAAATGGTGGGCCAACGCCTGGGCGACGGTTACATTCGCCAGCAGCATGAAATCATGCTGAAAAACGCCAAAATGCTGCTCCAGCTTATCAACCAGATCTTGGATTTCCGAAAAAGCGAAGTCGGAAAGCTTGCGCTCCGGGCGTCCAAAAACAACATTGTCCCTTTTGTCGCTGATATCAAAAAGTCCTTTGATGCATTAGCAGAAAAAAAGGGCATCAATTACCAGTTAATTACGGGCGACAGCGATATCCAGGTATGGTTTGACAAATCCAAATTAAAGAATATTCTGTTCAACCTGTTGGCTAATGCATTCAAGTTCAGCGACGACCACAGCGAAGTCACGATACACCTGTCAACGACTTCCAAGAAACGGGATTCGCATCCCGCAACTTATGTAGAAATCGGTGTCACCAATTTTGGCCCTGTTATCCCCGAAGGGCAGATCCGCCGTATTTTTGACCCGTTTCACCAGCTGGATCATGGCAAAATGAATCTGGGTTCAGGAATTGGATTGACTTTAACAAAAAGGCTGGTAGAACTCCATAAGGGCGAGATAACGGTGAAAAGCTCCATAACAGGAGGTACACGTTTTGATGTTTTGCTCCCGTTGGGTCGAGACCATCTTTCGAAAAATGAGTGTTTTGAGGATTCCGAAGACAGCTTCGACGGAGACAGCTTTATATTCGATGCACCAATCGAAAAGCCGGAAAATCCGCCAGCGGCAACAAGCCATGATGAGGCGCTACAAAATCTACTCATCGTAGAAGACAACGTAGACCTGCTCAATTTCATCAAGGAAATTTTCATCAACAAATACAACATCTTCATCGCCCAAAACGGAGAGCAGGCGATCGCCATCGCCCGGGAACAGGGCATTGATCTGATTATAAGCGACATTCAAATGCCCGTTATGAATGGCTTTGAACTATGCCACAACATCAAGACAACCTTGTTGACCAGCCACATTCCCGTTATTCTGCTTACCGCAAAAACATCTCCGGTACATCAGGAAAAAGGTTACCTCGTAGGAGCAGACGCCTATATTACCAAACCTTTCGATGCAAACATCTTGGCTATCAGGGCCACCAATTTATTAAACACACGGGCCAACCTGATTCGCAAGTTTAAACAAGACGTCATCCTGGAGCCCAAAAACCTGACCATAACATCCCCTGATGAACAATTTCTGAAAAATGCCATAGCTATCGTTGAACAGCACATAACAGACCCCGATTTCAATGCAAGCGTGTTTATCGATCAAATGAACATGAGCCGCACGGTAATCTATACCAAGCTAAAGGCCTTGACCGGGCAGAATATTTCAACCTTTATCAGAACCATCCGACTGAAGAAAGCGGGGCTGATGATTGTTCAAACGGATTTGAATATCTCCCAGATCGCCTATGAAGTAGGTTTCAATGACCTTAAGTATTTTAGAGACAGTTTTAAGGAATTATTCAAAATGACGCCCACTGAATATAAAAAAAGGAGTGTTAAGGAAAAACGTCCCTAACCTCCTCTATTACACTTGTGATAATTCAATGCTTACCGTCCCATCCATCCGCCGTCGACGGTCAGGATGGTTCCATGCACGTAGTTAGATGCATCAGACGCCAAAAACACCGCCGGCCCTTTGAAATCTTCCGGTTCGCCCCATCGTCCGGCGGGGATGCGCTCAAGAATCGATCGGCTTCGATCCGGATCATTGCGCAGCGCCTCGGTATTATCCGTGGAAATATAGCCCGGCGCAATGGCGTTAACATTTACCCCTTTAGACGCCCACTCATTGGCAAAGGCCTTGGTAAGCTGGCCCACGGCGCCTTTGGAAGCCGCGTAACCCGGCACATTGATACCCCCTTGGAAGGTAAGCAGCGATGCCGTGAAAACAATTTTCCCGTAGCCCCGGGCCACCATGTCTTTGCCGATTTCGCGCGTCAGTATAAACTGGGCATTTTGGTTGATTTCAATAACCTTGTCCCAATACTCGTCAGGATGTTCCACAGCCGGTTTACGCAATATCGTTCCCGCGTTGTTAAACAGGATATCTATCCGCGGATGGTCCGCCTTGACCTGTTCAATAAACGCGTATACCGCCCGGCGATCGCCGAAATCGGCTTGATAGGCATAAAATTTACGCCCTGTCGCCTCCACGGCCTTCGCCACCTCGCTACCCTCCAGTTCGAGGGAAGCCGACACACCGATAATATCTGCCCCTGCTGTTGCCAGCGCCTCCGCAATGGCCATGCCGATACCGCGTTTGCAACCGGTAACAAGGGCCACTTTTCCGCTCAAATCAAATAATTGTTCGTTTGCCATCTCTTATCTTAGTTTATCAGTTTATGGTTACCATTAACGGAGCTGCCAGCTTTTCCCTATGCGTTTTAAGATAATCAAACCATTCGTCCGCCGTCGAGAACCGGCCGGCCCGATTCCAGGCTCCACCATTATAGTAAACAATAGGCTGTTCATTTTCCGCGGTCAGCACCGCCAGGTATTGCGTCGGCTCGTCAATATCGCTTTCAAAGGTATCGTCTTCCAGTACTATCCCCACGCCCGTAACCCCGTGTTCAGGGTGTTCAGGCTCCCAATAGCCGCGCACTCCCGTTCCCGGATCCTTTAAAAGCGCTCCCTCGCCGTTACGGCGCGCGATACCGACAGCCACCGGCACCCTGCCATCCCCGTCAACCTTGTACGTCACCTCCACCCGGTTCAGCTGCGCGCCCGCATCCAAACTATACAACTTGCTTACAGACACCGTCTTGTCGCCAGCCTTCCAAGGCTCATAATCCAGCCGGAAGGTAGTACGCAACGGGCCATTGTCGAGAATTTCATATGTCCGGTAATGTTTAGCGTAAGCGAGTTGTCCGTCAACCAACGGAGCGATGTCGCCTGCCCCCAGCGTCTGTCCTACGGAGTAATAATCCATTCCCTCACCATGATCCGTATGATAATCGCCATGTGCATACCATTTATCAATGACCAAGTCTGCGGTGCGTTTCGACCAGAGATCCAGTCCCTGCGCATCATCGGGCCTCCCCTCCAAGGCCTTGCCATACATCCGGAAGGCAACCATGTCATTTTCCCAGGCGAAATCGTCAAACCGCTCCGGCACATACCGGGCAAACGTACGCGCCTTTACCGGAGCAGGTTCTCCCGGCTCCACGGCCAGGGTTACCTCACCAGACGCCGGAACGTGCACATACAGCAATACCGCCTGTGCTTCCCCTGAACCCCGCGTTTCCAGTTGATAAGGAATTTCCTCCCCGCTGGCCTGATCAACCACCCTAAAAGCACTGTCATTTCCAAACGCGTCGGTAAACTCGGCATAAGGAATGCTCACCAACTCCTCCCTATCGGCACCGGCCGGATTGCTGATGACGATCTTAGGTGCTTGTTGCTGGTTACCACATGCCAACCACAAAACGGTACATAAAAGAAAAAAAGCGTTTTTCCTGCTCATTATCCTTAAATTTCAGTGATTACTTCAATTCGGTAATGGCCCGTTTGTCCATGTCATCATAATCCAGGTTTTCGCCGGCCATGCCCCAGATAAACGTATAGTTGCTCGTCCCCGCCCCGGCATGGATAGACCACGGCGGGGATATCACCGCCTGTTCGTTATGCATCCAGATATGACGGGTTTCATCCGGCTGCCCCATAAAATGGCACACCGCCTGGCCCTCCGGTACCTCAAAGTAAAAATAAACCTCCATCCGCCTGTCATGCGTGTGGGCGGGCATGGTGTTCCACACGCTGCCGGTTTTCAGTTCGGTCATTCCCATTTGCAACTGGCAGGTTTCCACAACGCTGTTGACCAACAGTTTATTGATTGTCCGGTGATTAGCCGTCTCCAGACTACCCAGCACAACGATTTCCGCATCGGCCTTGGTCACTTTTTTGATCGGATATGCCCGGTGTGCCGGGGCAGAATTAAGGTAAAAACTGGCCGGCGCGGCCGCATCGTCGCTGGAAAACACCACCTCCCTATTGCCCTTCCCCACATACAAGGCTTCCTTGAAGCCAAGTTCAAATACCTGGCCGTCCACGGTCACCTTTCCAGCCCCGCCCACATTGATAATGCCCAGTTCGCGCCGCTCGAGGAAAAATTCCGCTTTCAGCGGATCGATGGCCTCCAACGTCAATGCCTTACCCACAGGTCTGGCCCCACCGGCGATATAGCGGTCATAATGCGTATATACCAACCGGATTTCATCGTCCGTAAAAACATCCGCTATTAAAAACTGTTCACGCAACGCCTCGGTATCCAGCGTCTTGGCCTCCCGCGGCCCGATGGCATAACGGGATTCGTAATGTACACTCATGATAAACTTTTTAAGTTAACTGATTGCTGTTACTGTTTTATATGATTGCTATTAATTAATCCGTTTACTATTGGAGCGCCTAAAGATAACCACATTCCCTAAACGATGCAAACGTTTACGCATTTACTCACCGATCACCCACCACCCATCACCCACCACAGACCACCGATCACCTCACCCACCACCGATCACAAATCAAACCGTATTCCCTGGGCCAGGGGCAGCTTCGTTGAATAATTGATGGTGTTCGTTTGCCGCCTCATATAAGCCTTCCAGGCGTCAGAGCCCGATTCCCTTCCCCCTCCGGTTTCCTTCTCACCGCCGAAAGCACCGCCGATTTCTGCACCCGAAGTACCGATATTCACGTTAGCGATGCCGCAGTCTGATCCGCTCGCCGAAAGGAACCGCTCCGCTTCCCGCAGGTTAAGCGTCATAATTGCCGATGAAAGCCCTTGCGGTACTTCGTTCTGGATACGGATGGCCTCGTCCAATGTACCATACTTCATGAGGTATAAAATCGGCGCGAACGTTTCCGTTTTAACAATAGTCATATCCGGCGATACCTCAGCGATACACGGATACACATAACATCCGGAGCCGTAGTCGGCCCCTTCCAGCACGCCGCCTTCCACGATAAACTGGCCGCCTTCGCGCTCGCACTGCTCAATGGCCGCCAGATAACCCGTTACGGCATCCCGGTCGATCAACGGTCCCACATGGTTTCGTTCGTCCAGCGGATTGCCGATACGCAATTGTTTATACGCCTTTACCAGCCGTTCTTTGAATGCTTCGTACACCGATTCATGGATGATCAGCCTCCGGGTACTGGTACACCGTTGCCCCGCCGTACCCACTGCGCCGAATACCGCTGCGGGCAATGCAATGTCAAGGTCGGCATGTTCCGTAATAATAATCGCATTGTTGCCACCCAGTTCGAGGATGCTTTTGCCCAGACGGGCCGCTACTGTCGCCGCCACCGATTTACCCATGCGCGTCGATCCGGTGGCCGACACAAGGGCTATCCGGTTATCGCCCGCCAGCCGCTCGCCAAGCGCCCGGCCCCCCTGCACCAAGCAGGAAATTCCTTCCGGCAGCTCGTTGGCCGCCAATACGTCGGCGATAATCGCTTGGCAAGCTGTTGCGGTAAGCGGTGTTTTCTCCGACGGCTTCCACACACACACGTTGCCGCACACCCACGCGATGGCCGCATTCCAGCTCCAAACAGCCACAGGAAAGTTAAAAGCCGAAATGATGCCCACCACGCCCAAGGGATGCCATTGCTCATACATCCGGTGCCCCGGCCGCTCAGACTGCATCGTCAGGCCGTAGAGCTGCCTGCTCAACCCCGTGGCAAAATCACAGATATCAATCATCTCCTGCACCTCGCCCAGTCCTTCCTGCAAACTTTTGCCCATTTCATACGACACCAGTGTGCCCAGATCTTGCTTATGCCTGCGGAGCGCCTCACCGAACTGCCGGACGATTTCGCCACGCAACGGCGCAGGCAGCTCCCGCCATACCGGAAAAGCTTCCTCCGCTTTAGCAACTACCCGGTCATAATCGACCGCCGCAGCCTCCCTCACCGCCGCTATCGGGCGGCCGTCTACCGGGGAGATACTCGTTATGGCAGTACCTGTATCCGTGCTTCCGTGGGTAACACCCGTGCTCCAACCCGGGTTTTCGGATTGTATGGCCAATCGGCCAAGAATAGCTGTTATATCCATAATCCCAAAGGTACGTTTTCCGTCACAAAAATCAGTCATTCCCCTTCTTTTATGGCCGGATCATACAGGTTTCGTCCATAATGCGTATCTTTGCAAACGATTTGATTAAAAAGAATGGGGCCACGTCGGGTGATTATCTACAATCGCAACTTTTATAATCCGTTGATTATCTAAAGGTTTTACTCATCCTTATCAAATTGTTGAAAACTTATGTTAAGAATATCTTCCAACAAGTCCTATTTTGTTATCATCAAAATCACGGAAGGTGAATGCAGTGGGGGTGGAAGCCTAAGTGTCAGTTCTTAAAAATAAAGGAGTATAGATGGAAGACGATTTCGAATATGGGCCTGCCGAAGATCCTAAGTTTTCGGTAGCACGTTACGAAGAAATGATTCGCAATAAGGATCAATACTTTTTTGATACACAGGCTTTTGAAGGGATTATTGACTACTATATGGACAAGAATGATCCCATCAAAGCCTTGCAGGTTGTAGACTATGCCGTCAGCCAACATCCGTTTGCTGCAATTTTTTATCTCAAGCAAGCCCAGTTGTTTGCCGTTACCAACCAGTTCTCGCGCGCGTTGGAGTCATTGGACAAAGCCGAAACACTGGAACCCTCTGAGGGCGATATATACCTGATCAAAGGGGGTATACTGGGCAACCTGGAGCGTTACGATGAGGCGTTCCAGAGCTTCAAAAAAGCACTGGATTTTGCCGAAAATCCAGACGAGATATACCTGCAGATAGCCTTGCTCTACCAGAACAAGGGCGACTATGAAAAGGCTGCCCAGTACCTTAAGCGGAGCCTGGAACTGAACATGGAAAATCAGGACGCCCTGTATGAACTGGCGTTCTGCTACGATGTGCTGGACAAACAAGAAGAAAGCATCACGTTTTACAAGCAGTATATCGACAACGACCCGTATTCCTATGCGGGTTGGTATAACCTCGGAAACGCCTACCACAAATTAGGGCGCTATGAAGAGGCTATAGACGCGTATGACTATGCCATCCTGATCAAGGATAACTTCGCTTCGGCCTACTTCAATAAAGGCAATGCCCTGGTAAACCTCGAAAAATACAGCGATGCCATCGAGGTGTACAAGCAAACGTTCGAATACGAGCCTCCCGGAGCCGAAACCTATTGCGCCATCGGCGAGTGCTATGAAAAACTGGAACAGATGGACGAGGCCCGGTCATACTATAAAAAGGCCGTGAAAATCGACGCCAACCTGGCAGACGCCTGGTTCGGCATCGGCGTTACGCTCGACTACGAGGAGCGCTACTTTGAGTCGCTGCATTTTTACAAGAAAGCCCTCGATATTGAGTCGGACAATCCTGATTACTGGTTCGCTATCGCCGACGCCCGGTACAAGCTCAAGCAGTGGGATGAGGCCGAGGCAGCCTACGAAAAGGTAGTCGAACTTAATCCTATCGATCAGGAGGCGTGGCTCGATTATTCATCTATTCTATATGAACGCAATAAGCTCGATCGCGCCATTGAAACGATTGCCGAAGCCATCAAAAACAACCCGGATGGTGCAGAGCTATATTACCGGATGGTAGCTTACCTGATCGCCGCCGGAAAATACAGCGAAGCGCTGAATTATCTGGAGCTTGGGCTGGCCACCGATCCGATTAAGCACACTGTTTTATTTGAATACCTCCCGCAATTGCGAAACAATACCGCTATTGCTGAAGTCATTAAACGGTACATGCCCTAACGCTTCATCCGGGCTGAGGCCGGCTGCTCGATTAGTCTTTAAATTTTAAATGCTGTTACTTCATCGATGAATTTTGAATTGGACAATGTCCCTGAGCGGACAAAAAAACCCCGCACCAATGGGTTAACCATGGTTATGGACAAAGGGTTAAGCGTGCGCCAAGCGGAAGATCTGGTGGCCGTGGGTGCGGATTATATGGATTTTATAAAACTGGGATGGACCACCGCCTATATCGTTCCTCAATTGAACGAAAAACTTGCGGTTTATCGCGACGCAGGCGTACACCCTTATTTCGGCGGAACGTTGTTTGAGGCGTTTGTCATCCGCAACCAGTTTGACGACTTCCTGCGCGTCATTGAAAAATACGGCCTGGAATACGCCGAAGTATCCGACGGGTCCATTGCCCTGCCCCATGAAGAAAAATGCCGCTACATCGAAAAAGTTGCCCAATATGCCACGGTAATCTCCGAAGTCGGCTCCAAAGACAATACCAAAATCATGGCGCCCTATAAGTGGATTTCGCTCATGAAAGCCGAACTGGAAGCCGGCACATGGCGATTGATCGCCGAGTCGCGCGAAAGCGGCAATGTGGGCCTTTATCGTGAATCGGGCGAAGTAAGGCAAGGGCTTGTAGATGAAATCCTCAACGAAATCCCGAGCGAAAAGATTATCTGGGAAGCCCCCCTCAAATCACAGCAAGTTTACTTCATCCACCTGATCGGCAGCAACGTCAACCTGGGGAACATCAACCCCAACGAGATCATTGCATTGGAAACCACCCGGCTGGGGTTGCGCGGAGATACTTTCCATAATTTTATTTAATGATGAAGCGATTCGGTCTGATCGGGTTTCCGCTTACGCACTCCTTCTCCAAGAAATATTATGATAGCAAAATAGCGGAAGAGCAGATTCCAGATGTGCAGTACGAACTGTTTCCTATCCCCGCGATCGAAGCATTTCCCCGTCTGGTGGCGGACGATTCGTTGCTGATGGGAGTCAATGTGACCATCCCCTACAAGATTGCCGTGATGGATTACCTCGACCATCTGTCGCCCGAGGCTCGTGCCATTGATGCCGTTAACTGCATCCGTATCGAACGGCCGCACCGCGGCAATACCGTGCTTACCGGTTACAATACCGACGTATTCGGTTTCATGGAGTCGCTTAAGCCCCTGCTCCGCTCGTCGCACCGCAAGGCCTTGGTGTTGGGCAACGGCGGCGCAGCCAAGGCGGTCACTTACGCACTTACCCTGCTGGGCATACCCTATACCACCGTTTCGCGCAAACCCGCAGAAGGGCAATACAGTTACAACCAGCTCGATAGTATCATCATGGCCAGTCATACGCTTATCATCAACACCACACCCCTGGGCACATACCCAGCCGTGGAAGGCTGCCCCGATATTCCCTACCAGCATATCGGTAGCGAACACCTGCTCTACGATCTCGTGTATAACCCGGCCGAAACAACGTTCCTCAAGCGTGGAGCTGCCCGTGGGGCCTCCGTGAAAAACGGCTTGGAAATGCTGGAGCTGCAAGCCGAAAGGAACTGGGAAATCTGGAACGGACACTGATGCGGAAATCACTCCATTTAACCGTTGCTTGCGGCTTCATCGCACTTATCGCGTGGACCTGTACATCGCATTACTCTCCCAAACCGCGAGGCTATCATCGCATCGTTTTTCCTGAAAAAACCTACCGGGCTTATACTTCAGCATGCCCTTTTACATTCGATATCCCGGTATATGCCGAAATGAAACCTGACCATACGGCAGACGCTCAGCCCTGCTGGATGGACTTGGTGTTCCCCCAGTTCAATGCCCGTATCCACCTAAGCTACATGCCGGTCAACGGAAAGGACAACTTCAATAACCTGGTGGAAGATGCCCGCACTTTCGCTTTTAACCACACCATTAAAGCCACAGCCATCGATCAATCGCGGATCCGCCGGTCCGATGACCGCGTGTATGGCCTGAAATATGAAATAAAGGGAAACGCTGCCTCGGGCGTCCAGTTTTTCGTCACCGACAGCACCAGCCACTACCTGCGGGGCGCCCTCTATTTCCATGAAAAGCCGCGGCTGGATTCCATTCAGCCCGTGCTGGACTTCCTCAAAGCGGATATAGACACGCTCATCCATTCCTTGCGCTGGAAATAAGCTGGCTAATTCAGCCCATCGGTTGTTCCGCCAAAAACCCTACCTTTGTAAGTATGATCCACGTGAAGTCTTTCGTTTGCAATCCGTATCAGGAAAACACTTACGTGCTGTATGACGATACAGGCAGCGCGGCCATCATCGACCCCGGGATGTACGGCCCCCAGGAGGAAGAGCTACTCAAGGCGTTTATTGATGCCGAAGGGCTCAAGCCTGAATTGCTGCTTAACACCCATTGCCATATCGACCACGTGTTGGGCAACCGCTATAGCTACGAAACATTCGGTCTGCTTCCCCAATTCCATGAGGGGGAGCTTCCCCTGCTGGTGGAAGTCCAGAATTACGCGCCCCAGATGGGCATCCGTTATGAAGTATCGCCCATTGCCGAAACGTTCTTGCCTGCCGAGGGCACCGTCGGTTTCGGGGAAAGCCAGCTCTCCCTCATCTTCGCACCCGGCCACTCCCCGGCACATCTGTGCTTTTACAGCCCGCAAGATGGCTTTCTGATCGGGGGTGATGTTCTTTTCCGCAACAGTATCGGACGTACCGATCTGCCCGGCGGAAACCACCAGCAACTGCTGGCCAGTATTGCCGGCAAACTCTATACACTTCCTGACAGCACCGTCGTCTATCCGGGCCATGGCCCGGAAACCAACATAGGCCATGAAAAAAAGACAAACCCATTTATCCGGGGCTAACGCATGAACATCGCGCTGTATTTCGCCAAACGCTACCTGTTCTCCAAAAAGACGGTCAACGCCATCAACATCATCTCAGGCATCAGCGTGGTGGGCGTTCTGGTAAGCAGCGCATCGCTCATCGTTATCCTTTCATTCTATAATGGGCTGGAAAACCTTATTTTTTCCCTTTACAGCACCTTCGCTCCCGAACTGCGGGTAGAACCCCGGCAGGGCAAGAGTTTCGTTATGGACTCCACCCTCACCGCGGCCCTGAGGAACCATCCGGGGGTAAGCACCTACCGGGAGGTGTTGCAAGAGCGGGTGTTGCTGCGCTATGGCGAAGCACAGCACATTGCCACCATCAAGGGTACCACCGGCGGAGAGAACGGGCAGCGCCCGATGGATTCCCTGCTTCAAGACGGGCGCTTTGTGCTGCGGCAAGGCAACGAACATTATGCCGTGCTCGGCGCCAGGGTACAGGGCATGCTGGGCGTGTCGCTCCCGGATGAGTCTCGCCGCATTGAGGTATTTTCACCCCGAAAAGGAGTGGTAAACAGCCTTAATCCAGCAGAAGAATTTATTATGCGGACCATCCGCCCCGCAGGTGTGCTGGAATACCAGCAGGAGTATGACGACTTTCTCATCGTGTCGATGGATTTTGCGCGCGATGTTCTCAGCGAGTATGAAGAGGTGTCCGCCGTAGAAATCGATCTAACGCCCGGAAACGCCGTGTCAAACGTACAGCGTGAACTCCAGGCACAGCTGGGTAGTTCTTTTGTCGTTAAAAACCGCGAGCAGCAAAACCCCTCGCTGTATAAGATCGTCCGCACGGAAAAATGGGCTGTATTCTTCATCATTGCTTTTACGGGAATCATTGCCATCTTCAACATCGTGGGGTCGCTCACTATGCTTGTTATCGACAAAAAGAAAGACATTTCCGTATTGATGGGGCTCGGTGCCGGAAACCGGCTAATCCGCCGCATTTTTTTCTACGAAGGCTTACTTATTTCCCTGATGGGGTGTGTGGCCGGCTTGATTCTCGGCCTGTTGTTCTGCCTCTCCCAGCAGGCGTTTGGGTGGATCCGCTTCGGCCAGCAGGAGAATATGATAACCGACATCTATCCCGTGGATATCCGCGTCGGCGATTTCATCCTGGTTTTCCTCACGGTATTCATTATTTCCGCACTTATTTCGTCTATGGCTTCCCGTCTTAGTGTCAAGCAGACCGTGAGGCTGTCGTGATAAGGTCGCCGGCGTTAACCACTATTGGTTGCTGCGGTTCCGGCTCTTATTTCCTTCTGTGATTTGGCGGATAAGATTACCCCATGCAAAGGGGCTTAGCAAGGGGTTGGCCATACGTTGGTTTACGGCCTTGTTCGTCAGTCCGATATGGCGTTGAGTCGCGTCAAAAGATTGGATTTCCGAGGCACTCCGGGGCGTCACCGCCGCCAATGCAGCCAGTGATTCCGGCGACAGGTTTTTCCTGGCAACCACGATATCGTCATCCGCTATTTCGAGCGACATGAAGGCAAGATTGAATTCATCGATGCTGGCCCACGGATAAGGGGTTACCAAAGGAAGCTCCTTAATCTCGGCTTTCATCTTTATCATCGCCGTGTATTTGTCTTCACTCACACGGGGGATAACCAATTGGGTCGAAAGATAGCCCACGGAGCTGAATGAGATGGTGTCGCCTTCATGGGCGACGAATGAAAAGTATCCCTGATGATTGGCGGTATATGTTTGTCCCTTGAACGATTCATTCTTCACCGTCACATAGGGCACCACCACGTTGGTATCCGCATTATGGATCACCCCGCTGAACTGTACCAGCTTCCGCTCTTGGGCAACAGCAGGCGCAACCGCTCCTGCAGCAAAGCAAAGTATCAATATGTAGCGGAATATCCTCATATCCAATTCAACAAAACTACGTGTTCGGAAGTTTAGCCGCCAGTTAAATAATGTTAAATCCTCGGTGGAGGCATAGTCGCGTTGGGATCATCCATATCCGTGATATTGATGGCCTCCACCGCCGTAATCTCCGGAACAGCCTTTTTGATAGCCTGTTCCAGCCCTGCCTTAAACGTCATGATGCTCATCGCGCATGAAGCACAGGACCCCAAAAGCTTCAGCCTCACCACATTGTCTGCCGTAATCTCATCGATACGCACATTGCCCCCATCTGTTTCGAGATACGGCCGGATCGAATCCAAAGCCTGTTCTACTCTTTCCTGTATATTCATAACCTACTATGATTATTCAAGGTGTAAAGTTACGGATTTTTTCGCAAATAAGCCAGCATCACCGCGGCGAACGACTGATTCGGTTCGTTCCAGCCATGTCACTGCCCCACCATAAACAACGCGTTGCTCATCACCAGCTTCCCGTATTCCCAAAATCCGCGGAATAAGGGGTTGTCTACCAAGTAAACCACCTGCCCCCGGCCCCGGTGCTCCACACCGAAAACCAGCGATGATGCCAGGCGCTCTTTGGCCTTTGCCCCCACGAACCCCGACCGGTGGTAGCTCATGTCAGGGATAATACCGGCGTTGATGCCGTCCTTGAGATAAGCAAAGCGCTGTCCGCTATTTTTGAGTGTGTAATACGTACCGCCCGTGCCAAATCCCAGTGGGTACGATGCGTCCATACGCACTTCAAATACGGCACCCAACACCGCGTCTGATATCCTCGCACGTTCCCTGCTTTTGAAATCTATTGTACGTTCCGCGGCCTTTTCTACCTCCTGCGCCTTCTCCGCTGCCTGTTTCTCCGTCTGGGTCAGGTATGGCGACACGCCGAATCCGCTTTTCCCCGAAAGGTATTCCACAGCCCCTTCAATGACAATCAGCTTGCCTCCGGCGGCTACCCACGCGCTCAGCTTGGCCAACGTTTCTTCGCCCCAATTCCGGTAGTTGCCCGGCGGAAGAATGATGACGGTATACCTGCTGAGGTCTGCTGACGCCACCATGTCCGGCTCCAATACCGACAGCGGATAGTCAAGCTCCTGCTCCAAAAAGTGCCACACCTCACCCACATGGAGGGAGGCTGTGCCATTTCCACCAATGAGCGCAATCTCCGGTGCGCGGATAGCCCTCACCTCGGCAGAACCGAAATCCTTGCCGCTATCCACAAAGCCGGTAGTCACCGGCTCCAACGGCACCTCATGCGCACCGGCCAGCGCCGCCACCCTGCCGTGAAAGTCGCCCTGCTCGTTACCCGCGCGGCCGATGATCAGCGACCCTGCCGGGTAAGTCCGTCCACTTACCGAAAACGGGCGTCCGGCAAAACGCACGCGGATACCGGCATTAAGCAACGCCGCCAGAAACCGCGCGTGCTGCACCGACGTCCACGGAACAATATAGGCCACAGGATTCGCTGTAACCGGTAGTTGCCGGAATACCGTATCGGGCACCGCATCGGCTTCCAGCCGGGTTTCCAGCGCATACGCCTGCAGCCCGTAGGTATAAGGCAGCGCCCAGCTGGTTATATCGTAGGTCAGGCTGTCGGAAAGTGCCGGGTTGGGCTCGAACAGCGCCTGCGCCAGCACTCCTTTGGGCTGGTAAGTGCTAACAATCAGGTCGCCCTCCTCCAGCGTGAATGCGGCAGCCTTGCCCGTAAAATAGTCGAACCCCCTTTGCTTGGTGTGGTTCCCCCCTGCTTGGCCATAACGGATACCGTTACGGTCAAGCAGGCGCTTAAGCGCCGACAGCCGTTCCGGACTCGCCCCGGGTTTAACCACAAATGACCGGTACTTTCCCCCGGGGTGAGCACCGCCCTCACCGAAATACCGGGTGAATTCATCCAGCAACCGATCGGCATGGCCCGCCACGGTTTCAATGGTGGCCATCCCCGAAGTATAGTGGTGCCGTATCCTATCGGCCAGTGTCAGCGTATCGCCCAGGGCGGTCAATATACCCAACCCCGCCCGGCCGGAGCCACCCTGCTCGTAGGTCATCCCGATAGCGCCATTGAACATAGGCCAGCTATCGCCATAGCTGGGATAAAACAGATCAAACACTTCCCGGGTGAAATATAGCCAAGCCTGCTCATCGAAGTAGCGTGCGTTGTTCCGCCCCACCACTTCCTGGAATTCACGCTGGAAATCCGAAACCAGCGCATGTACAGGTTCGGCTGCTGGAGCAAAATAGTACGGGGCATCCACACCCTGCTCATGGAAATCCACATGCACCTGTGGCATCCATCGGTGGTAAAGATTAACGCGCGCCCGCGACTCCTGCTGCACCTGCCACGCCCAGTCACGGTTAAGGTCAAACAGGTAATGGTTAGGCCGCCCACCCGGCCAGGGCTCGGCGTGTTCAGCCGATTGCGGATCAGGCTGCATCCGCTTATTAGCCTTCTGAGTATACCAGCTGACATAGCGCTCATGTCCATCAGGATTGAGGCAGGGGTCAATGATCACTACCGTATTTTCCAGCCATTTCCGGGCAGTGGCATTCGCCGGATTCACCAGCTCCCAAAGGGTCTTCAGGGCAACCTCCGAAGACACTGCCTCATTGCCGTGTACATTATAACTTAGCCAGATAATAGGAATGCGTGTAGTGGGATCCCCCGGTTCCAGGCCAGCACGCCGCAGGTTATCCCGCCGGATGTTTTCAAGGTTAGCCATGTTTTCCGGTGAAGAAACAACCGCAACAAGAAGCGGGCGCTGTTCATAGGTAGTACCGTAAGGCACCATCTCCACGTTGCCGTTCGTCGAAGCCACATGCGCTACATAACTCACCAACCGGTGGTGCGGCGTAAACCGCTCGCCCAACGCATAGCCGAGAAATTCATCAGGCGCCAGGGTCTGCGCCGCCAAGGGGGTCAGGTGGCATAAAAAAAACAGGGCCGATCCGCAGGCAAGTCTGCTAAAAAATGTGCTTTTCATCATCAGGAAGCGTTAGCATCAGACAAAGAACGTAAATATCTGTTAAACTCTGTTAAACCGTTTGCCCTTTGCACATTTTCACCCTATCTTGCCCCTAAAAATTTAATTGACAGGTATTTTAAATTCACTTATCTTTGCAAAATGTTTATAAATAGGCGAATAGTGGCATGGGCTGCCGGGATGTTTTTAGTGGTGGTGGTTGCGGGGTGCAAAAGCAAGTTCGAGAAGCTACGTGCCAGCAACAACGTCGCGCAGAAATATCAAGAGGCCATCAAGCTTTACAACAGCAAAAAATACAGCAAAGCCCTGATACTATTTGAAGACCTGACCAACCGCTACCGCGGGCAGGCAGAAGCGGAAGACCTCTATTACTATACCGCCTATACCAACTACTACCTGCGCGACTACACGTCGGCACGGTATCATTTCAAGCAATTTACAGATATTTATCCCAACAGCGCACGGGCAGAAGAATGCCGCTACATGGGCGCCTATTGTTATTTCCTTGAATCACCCAAGGTAGGCTTAGATCAAGACTATACGTACCGGGCCATCGAAGCGCTGCAATTGTTTATCAACCTGTATCCCAACAGCGAACGGGCAGAAGAAGCGGCGGGCCTTATCCAGCAACTTCGCGATAAGCTGGAGACCAAGGCCTTCAACAATGCCAAGCTCTACCTCGACATGGGGTTGCAAGACGATTACCGCGCTGCCGTCATTGCTTTTGACAACGTGCTTCGGGAGTTTCCGGACACCAAATATGCCGAAGAAATGGAATTCCTGAGCATCAAGGCCCAATACCTTTATGCCAACCAAAGCCGGCCACACAGGCAGGAGGAACGCTTCGACGAAATGATCGACATGTATAATAACTTTGTGACGGCTTATCCCGAGAGCAAATTCCGTAAAGACGCCGATCAATTGAAGCGGGATGCCGAAAAGGGCATCACCGAAGCAAAAAAATACATGGACGAAGTGAGCAGAATGGCAACTGCACAAGCGAGAGAAGAAGAATCATCGGATAAAACCACAATACAACAATAACACGTAATTCGCAGCAACTATGAGTATACAGATAAGCAAAACCGTTCCCAATAGCACGGTAACCCGTGATCTCCGGGAGTTGGACGGCAAAACGGACAATATCTATGAATCCATCGTGATCATCAGCAAACGGGCCAACCAGATCGCTGTGGACATGAAAGAGGAACTGAACGCCAAGCTGGCCGAGTTCGCTACCACAAATGACAACCTGGAAGAGGTGTTCGAAAACCGGGAACAGATTGAAATTTCAAAGCATTACGAGCGGCTGCCCAAACCTTCACTGGTGGCCATTGACGAGTTCCTGAACGACAAGGTTTATTTCAGGAATCCGGCCAGGGAAAATGATAATGAGTAGTGGCCATCCGTGGGAAGCATATCCTGCTGGGCGTCTGCGGCGGCATCGCCGCCTATAAGTCGGCCTACCTGACGCGCTTGCTGGTGAAAGCAGGAGCCCGGGTACAGGTAGTCATGACGCCCGATGCCACGCATTTCATCACACCACTTACGCTTTCCACCCTATCGGGAAACCCCGTATTGGTCGATTATTTCGACACCGCTACAGGCACATGGAACAACCATGTGCACCTCGCGCTCGGTGCCGACGCCATCGTAGTCGCCCCGGCAAGCGCCAATACGTTGGCCAAATTTGCACATGGCCTGTGCGACAACCTGCTATGTGCCATATACCTGTCGGCCAAAAGTCCTGTCTTCATCGCTCCCGCGATGGATCTAGACATGTGGGCCCATGGAAGCACGCAGTCCAATATCAAACAACTGCAATCCTTCGGCAACCGCATCATCCCTCCGGGAACGGGCGAACTGGCAAGTGGCCTGAGCGGCGAAGGCCGGCTGGCCGAGCCGGACGACATCCTCCAGGCGCTGACATCCTTTTTTTCCGCGGACCTTCCCCTGTCGGGCAAGAAAGCGCTCGTCACAGCCGGTCCCACGTGGGAAGCCATTGACCCGGTGAGGTATATCGGTAACCATTCCAGCGGCAAGATGGGCTATGCCCTCGCTGCGCAGCTCCACCGGTTGGGCGCCGACGTAACGCTGGTAAGCGGCCCCACGAACCTGGATGCACCCCATGGTGTTCACTTCGTAGGAGTCACTTCGGCCGCTGAAATGCTGGATGCCTGCCTGGCATATTTCGACCATTCAGACATCACGGTGATGAGTGCTGCCGTGGCTGACTATACTCCCAACGCCGTGGCTGACCGCAAAATCAAGAAAACCGGCGATGGCCTTACCTTGGAACTCGTGAAAACCAAGGATATCCTGGCAACCCTCGGATCACGCAAACGCGCGGGGCAGCTGCTCATCGGCTTTGCCCTGGAAACACATGACGAACAATCCCATGCCCGAGCCAAGCTCCAGCAGAAAAACTTGGATTTCATCGTCCTCAACTCCATGCGCGACGAAGGCGCCGGATTTGCGGGCGATACCAATAAAATAACGATTATCGACCGCCAGAATCAGGCGGAGACCTTCACCCTCAAATCAAAAACGGAAGTCGCTGCGGATATTTGCGACCGCATCATGCGGATGCTGAAGCCTTCCGGCGGCTAGACTCCCGCACATCCAGCCGTATAGGTAACATCACCGTTTCATAATGGTCGGGGTGCTCCTTTCCCGTAATCAAGCCGATGAGTTTCTCTGCCGCTATACGGCCGATTTCAAACGCCGGTTGATAAACCGTAGAGAGCGGCGGGGTGAGTATCGGCGCCAATTCGGTATTGCAGAATCCTATTAGTGCCATATCCTCCGGTATGCGGCAGCCCCGCTCATGGAGCGCCCGCAGGCTAAACGTAGAAAGCTGGTCCGTCGCCGTAAAAAGCGCATCCGGCGGTTCCGGCAACGCCAGCAGGGAGCGGATGGCATCCGTTACAGCTCCTTTCAGCGCCTCCCCGGCTAATGGTCCGCACACATGTACATATTCATCCCGGTAAGGGATTCCGTGTTCCTCCAGCGCGTCGGCATAACCGCGGCTGCGCTGCATGGCGAAATGGATGCCCGGGCCGATATTCAGCATAGCTATGCGCTTATACCCGTTGGCTATCAGGTGCTGGGTAGCCCGGAATGCCCCATCGCGGTTGTCTATGCCCACCTGATACGAACCGAACCGATCACCGATACGGTCGAATAACACGACGGGCATGCCCATGGCCCTGACGTCAGACAGGTGCGCAAAATCCACGGTTTCGGACGATGGCGAAATAAGCACTCCTTCCACGCCCCGGGCTTCCAGCTGTCTTATGCATGATTTTTCCTGACTCAAAGACTCCTTGCTCTGCATGATAATCAAATCATAGCCCGCCTTGGTACAGGCACTGTCAATGCCATCCAGCATACGGGACACGAAATTATTATCGATCGAGCAGATAACAACCCCTACCGAGCCGCTTTTGCCTTCCTTGAGGCTCTTAGCCATCCTGTTCGGGAAATAATGGTTTGCCTGCGCATAATCCAATACGCGTTTCTTCGTCTCGGCACCTATCTCGTAACTGTCGCGTAGCGCTTTGGAGACGGTGGAGACGGACAAACCCAATGCCTTGGCCATATCACGTAAAGTCAGATTGGGCATGACGTTTAAATAAATGCTAAAGATAAGCATTCCTGAGATATCTGCATCCATAACGAAACCTTATCTTTGTTTGATTGTCTTTATTCTTAAGATTACCACTATGAATAAATACTTGCGCAGAGGATTACTGTATACCATGGCAGGGCTGGCGCTGTGTGCCTTGGGATACTATTTCATGGACTTGGAGGCCGGCGTATACAAATGGTTTATGGTCGTTGGCGTGGTCTTCTTCGGCTTGGGCTTTTTAACCGTATTTTACAGTTTTATCCGGAAAATCGAACGCCAAAGCCTGCTGGAAGAGCGTAAGGGGCGGCAAAACCAATGAAAAAGCGCCCATCTAATCCATTTGCCCATGCCTTCCGGGGGTTGCAGGCAGCCTATCTCAGCGAACGCAATGTCAAAATCCACCTCGCTGCCGCCGCGCTGTCGGTGGCGCTGGGCGTATGGCTGGAGTTATCAATGTACGAGTGGCTATGGATTTCGTTATCCATTGCGCTTGTATTCCTTTCAGAGTTATTGAATACCGCCATGGAAGCATTGGTGGATATGGTATCGCCAACCTACCATCCGCTGGCCCGAAAGGCAAAGGATACCGCCGCGGCGGCGGTACTGGTTGCTGCCGCATTCTCCCTGTTGGTTGGCGGAATAATATTTATTCCGAAATTTTGGTCTATTTTTGCCCTGTAGGTTATCATCATGTTGCACAAAACCCGGGGTGTTGTACTCAAGGTAACCCCATATTCCGAAAGCAGTGTCGTAGCTCAGATCTTCACCGAAAAGTTCGGGTTGCAATCCTTTATCGTTAACGGTGCGCGCAAACCGAAGGCCAAAATCGGGATAACCCTTCTTCAGCCCCTGCACTTACTGGATATGGTGGTATACCACCGCGAACACGCCTCCTTGCAACGCATCGCCGAAGCGCGGCAGCAACCCCATTTCCAGACCATCCCCTACGATATCATGAAAAGCTCCGTCGTGCTGTTCCTTAATGAGATGCTCTACAAAAGCCTCCGCCAGCAATCCGCCGATGAGCCGTTGTTCAATTTCCTATTCAATGCCATTTCCTGGCTGGACTCCACCGCCAGCATGCCTCCGGATTTTCATTTGTTTTTTCTCCTCAAACTTTCTCGCTACCTGGGGTTCGGACCGGCGGCCGCCAGAGCAGGACAGGCCTTCTTTGACCTGAAAGATGGGGTCTTCTGCGATCGGCTGCCGGCCCATGCGCTGGTATTGCAGCATCCCCATACCACGCAATTGGCCGCGTTGATGGCTTCTTCCGTAGAAAACCTCGCCACGTTGCAAATACCCTTGGCCGATCGCCGTTTCCTGATCGGTAAAATCATTGACTTTTACCGCCTGCATATCGACGGCATGGGCGAGATCAAATCGCATGAAGTGCTCGAAGCGGTCATGGAATAAAGCCGGTTTTGCCAAACAAAATTGCTGCCCGCTTGTTTCACCACTAATCAAATCCCTATACAATGTGGCAGAAAAAAGATAACACCCTCTACCGCTCTTTTACCTTCGCTGATTTCGCCGAAGCGTTTGGTTTTATGGTCAAGGTAGCGCTGTTGGCAGAAAAACAAAACCACCACCCCACATGGTCCAATTCCTGGAACAAGGTCGAAATTTGGTTAAGCACGCACGATGCGGGCAACACGGTAACCGAAAAGGACCGTAAGCTCGCCGAAGCAATTGACAAGCTGGTCGGATAACCGTATACACCCACTTCCAGCAACCTACCGTTACGGTAATGTTCGACTAAGAAACTACCTTTATGCTTCGAAACGGAATCGCCGACTTGAAATTTATTTTCCCATTCCCCTTCAACTTCGAATATCCAAGACTCCGCTTTTAATGTCATTATATTATGATTACGTGTCTGCCTATAAATGGAATCGACAGTACCATGAAATTCTTCCTTCATCCGGCTTTCTAAAAAGTACTCTCTATTCCAATTCCCAAGGACGAAGCCAGGTTTGTATATTCACATCTCGGCGGCAATATTATCTTTCAGATCCGCTTGATTTCTTCTGTCCATTTGAAATACAGGACTGTAAGCATATCACAAATAAAGGGCATATTATAATCTACTCATCTTTTTAACCCAATAGGAATATTTATGGATGACTTGCAAAATATCGATATCAAACTGCGCCGTAGTCGTGCACTACATTCCATTATAAAAAATAAGGGCGCTTGTTACATCACCCTTTTTTTACCACGAAAAAAGCCGGCCATCAAAAGATAGCCGGCTACGCAATACAATAAATATAATTTTCAGGTATCCTTAGATAACCCTAACATTTACCGCATTTAGACCTTTTCTGCCTTGCTCAACCTCGTAAGAAACGTTGTCGTTCTCCCGGATTTTGTCGATAAGGCCCGATGAATGAACAAAAATGTCACGCTCACCGGAATTGGGAACGATAAAACCAAAACCTTTGGTTTCGTTGAAGAATTTAACTACTCCTTCTGCCATTGTAATAGAAATTAAAAATATAATAAAACTCAAAGGTATGGATAATTATTTGTAAACCAGTCAAAAAATTAATAAATTAATTGCCGTACAGCTGTGTCCGGAAATGAAATGGACAGCGCGGTTGATTTCTTTTTTCAAGGACAATCGGAAAAACATTATCTTATTTCAGGAGTATTATTATAAGGCACCTTTTTTATTTTGACCTTTTTATTACTTTTTTTACTTTGGAAAGGTTTTCTGTGGATGATGGATTTGTTTTAACTTTATCTGGCTACTAAATGCTGACAACTATGCAACATCAGATCGCTTCCTTGAGAAAATTGGAAAATGAAGGTAAACGGATAAGCAGGCTTCCGTTTTCCATCCGCATCCTACTGGAAAATGTGATGCGAAATCATGATAACTTCGCCATTACCGATGAGCACATGGATACGTTGGTCAACTGGAATCCAGCTGGCACCGATAGGGAGGTCCCTTTTAAACCTGCCCGCGTGCTCATGCAAGATTTTACCGGTGTACCTGCCGTGGTAGATATGGCTTCCATTCGCGCGGAAGTAATCCGCAAGGGTGGCGACGGCAGCAAAATCAATCCAGCCATTCCCGTCGATCTGGTTATCGACCACTCCGTACAGGTGGATTATTTCGGCACAAACTATGCCTATCAGAGCAACGTCAATCTGGAATACGAACGGAATGCAGAGCGTTATGAACTACTCAAATGGGGCCAACAGGCCCTTGACAATTTCACGGTGGTGCCGCCGGGCATGGGCATCTGCCATCAGGTAAACCTGGAGTACTTAGCCAAAGGGGTTATTTCCCGCGACGGTTGGATATTTCCTGATACGCTGGTAGGCACAGACTCACATACCCCGATGGTCAACGGTATCGGCGTGGTGGGCTGGGGTGTTGGCGGCATCGAGGCGGAAGCGGCTATGCTGGGCCAACCCATCTATTTCACCTGCCCGCAGGTAATCGGCTTGAAATTAACCGGAAAGATTCCCCCGGGATGCACAGCCACGGATATGGTGCTTACCATCACCAAACTGCTGCGTGACTACGGTGTGGTAGGTAAATTCGTGGAGGTATTCGGGGATGGACTGGACCACCTGAGTGTGACCGACCGCGCTACCATCTCCAACATGTCGCCAGAATTCGGCTGCACCATCACCTATTTTCCCATAGATGACCAAACGCTCGACTACATGCGGCGAACCAACCGCGCTGAATCGCATATTGCGATGGTCGAGGATTACTGCAAGAATAACCTGCTGTGGCGCACGGGTAAGGAAGAAATTGAATATACCCATGTGCTGGAGCTTGACCTGGATACGCTGGAACCCACCGTGTCCGGCCCGAAGCGGCCCCAGGATAAAATTCTGGTGAAGGATCTGCCTTCACAGTTCAGTTACCTGATGGAAAAGGAATACCAACGCAGTTATGTGCCCGTGAAGGACAGGCACGAGCAAGCGTGGCTTTCGGAAGGCGGCTCCGGTAGCGCATTTACGTTTGAAGAACGCAGTGTGGCCAAAGAAATCGCCGTGGAAACCGAAGAACTCCACTCCGTACGGATTAAAATCAAAAATCAGGAATACGTGCTCAGCGATGGCAGCATTGTAATTGCTGCCATTACCAGTTGTACCAACACTTCCAACCCGGCTGTTATGGTAGGCGCCGGTCTTGTGGCGCGCAAGGCGGTTGCCCGTGGATTACGCACTAAATCTTGGGTGAAAACCAGCCTGGCGCCAGGTTCCAAGGTGGTTACGGAATACCTGCACCGCGCCAACCTGCTGGAAGATCTGGAAGCGCTGCGGTTCCATACCGTGGGTTATGGCTGTACGTCATGCATCGGCAACAGCGGCCCGCTACCGCCCCATATTGCCGAAGCGGTAGACAAGGGAGAACTGGTGGTTGCCTCTGTGCTTTCCGGAAACCGGAATTTTGAGGCGCGTGTACATCCGCAGGTGCGGATGAATTTCCTGATGTCACCCATGCTCGTCGTGGTTTATGCCCTTGTGGGACGCGTGGATATCAACCTGCTGGAAGAACCGGTGGGCTACGACCCCAACGGCAGTCCGGTATACTTGCGGGATATCTGGCCTACCCAGGAAGAAATTGTAGAAACCATCAACGAGTGCCTTCGCGTCGAAGATTTTAAGAATGTTTATGATGTGATTTTTGATGGAGGAGACGACTGGAAACAGCTGGTGGCACCCGAAGGAAAAAATTTCGTGTGGAACGAACAGTCTACCTATGTTCAGGAAGCGCCGTTCTTCAAAAACATCTCTCCGGAACCGCTGCCCACGGAGGATATCCATGATGCCCGGGTATTGCTTTACCTGGGTGATTCGGTAACGACCGACCATATCTCCCCTGCCGGTTCCTTCAAAGCTGATTCGGCGGCAGGGCAATACCTGATGTCCAAAGGGGTTGAATCGAAAGACTTTAATTCCTACGGCTCGCGCCGCGGGAACCATGAAGTGATGATGCGCGGCACGTTTGCCAATGTGCGTATCCGGAATAGAATCACAGACAAAGAAGGAGGATATACCACTTATTTCCCCACGGGCGAAACGCTATCGGTATACGATGCGGCCATGGAATACGCCAAAGCGCATACGCCCCTTGTTATCCTCGCCGGCAAGGAGTACGGCAGCGGCTCCTCGCGCGACTGGGCGGCAAAGGGCACCAACCTGCTGGGTGTAAAGGCGGTAATCGCGGAAAGTTTTGAGCGTATTCACCGGAGCAATCTGGTGGGTATGGGCGTTATGCCGCTTGAATTTCCGGAAGGCCAAAATGCGGAAAGCCTGGGCCTGGACGGTACGGAAACGTTCACCATCACGGGTATCGCTGAAAACCTTACTCCTTATAAGCTGCTGGACGTGGTGGCCACCAGAAAGAATGGCGAAACCGTCACCTTTCAATGCAAAGCCCGTCTGGATTCGGCCATAGAAATAGAATATTACCGCCACGGCGGCATCCTGCACTATGTGCTGAGGGGGTTCCTGAACTAAATTAACGGCTTGTGAATGCATTCCATCCCTGCGCGGTGATGGGATGCACATTGCCTGATTTCGAGATAAGCTCATAGCCGCCGTCAGCATCGGTGACATGGCCGATAACGCTGATATCGGGCTGGCCTTTCACCTGTTCGTAATCTGCCTGCCGGATGGTGAACAGCAATTCGTAGTCCTCACCGCCATTGAGGGCGCAGACCGTAGGATCTATGCCAAACTCCCTTGCCGTTTCGTACGTCATTGGATCGATGGGGATTTTATCTTCATAAAGCTTGCACCCCTTGCCCGAAGCTCTGCAGATATGCAGGATTTCCGATGCCAGGCCGTCCGATATATCTATCATGGCCGTGGGTTTGATGCCCAACCGGGCAAGCAGTTCCACCACGTCTTTTCGGGCTTCCGGCTTCAGTTGCCGCTCCACGATATAATCTTTCCCTTCCAGGTCGGGCTGGATATTCGGGTTTTCCAGAAATATGCGCTTTTCACGTTCCAGCAGTTGGAGTCCCACATAAGCACCGCCCAAATCGCCTGAAACACATATCAGATCGCCCACCTGTGCGCCACTGCGGTACACAACAGCCTCACCGTCGGCATGGCCGATACTGGTAACGCTGATAACCAATCCCTGCACCGATGCAGACGTGTCTCCGCCCACGAGGTCAACGCCATACTTTTGGCAAGCCAGCAATGCCCCGGCATAGATTTCTTCTACGGCCTCCAGCGGAAATTTGCTGGATAGACCAATGGAAAAAGTAATCTGTGATGCGATGCCGTTCATCGCATAGATGTCACTCAGATTTACCTGAACCGCCTTATAGCCTAAATGCTTGAGCGGCACGTAGCGCAAATCGAAATGGATGCCCTCCAGCAACAGGTCTGTAGAAACCAGCATCTTCTTACCGGAAAAATCCAATACTGCCGCATCATCGCCAATCCCTTTCACGGTGGATGGTTCCTTCAGTTCCACCGCTTTGGTGATATGGTCTATCAATCCGAACTCACCCAATTGTTCAAGGTTCGTCCTCTCCGGGTTATCAAACATACGCCATTCCTCCTGTTCTGTTATCCGTTGTTCAAGTTACAAACCCAATCGCTCCGAAATTTCAAGCATCCGTTCAATCGGCTTCCTGGCGCGGGCTATGACGTCTGCCGGTAGATCCACCTCGGGCAGATCAAACCGCATGCAGTTGTATACTTTCTCCAGGGTATTGAGCTTCATATAGGGGCAGTCGTTGCACGCGCAAGCATTGTTCGGCGGCGCGGGTATGAACGTTTTATGCGGACTTGCCAGCTGCATCTGGTGAATAATGCCGCTTTCCGTGGCCACGATAAATGTATCCGCGGGATTTTCCTTGGTGTATTTCAGCAATCCCGAAGTGGAACCGATATAATCGGCCTGATCAAGGATCTCCCGTTCGCATTCAGGGTGTGCGATGAATTTCGCCTGAGGATGTTCCCGCCTTAGCTGGTCTATGCGCTCCTGTGAGAAAATTTCATGCACCATGCAGGCCCCGTTCCAAAGCACCAGGTCACGCCCTGTCTTCCTCCGCACGTAATCTCCCAGGTTTTTGTCGGGCCCGAAAATGATTTTTTCGTCGGCAGGCAAACTTTCCACTATCTGGACAGCGTTGCTGGATGTGCATACGATGTCGCTCAACGCTTTCAGCTCTGCCGTACAGTTGACGTAGGTGATGACGGTATGATTCGGATATTGTTCCTTGAACTTCGCGAACAGGTGGGGCGGACAGCTGTCTGAAAGCGAACAGCCCGCCTTCAGGTCGGGCAGCAGTACTTTCTTTTCCGGTGAAAGGATTTTGGCCGTCTCAGCCATGAAATGCACCCCGGCAAAGACTATCACATCTGCTTCCGTCCTGGCCGCCTGCTGTGAAAGGCCCAGGCTGTCGCCGATATAGTCGGCAATATCCTGTATCTCCGCTTCCTGGTAGTAGTGCGCCAGCAGCACCGCATTTTTTTCTTTCTTGAGCCGCTGGATTTCCGCAACTAAATCCAACTGCGGATCTATCGGCTCATCGATGTATCCTTTGTCGTTCAGTTCAGTCAGGTATGTGTTCATTCGTTTCAAGATTATACAAAGGTAACTAAAGAATTTGATTTGATTTCCACGGTTCCACCCCGGCAATAAGTAATAATCTTTTTTTTATAAAAAGAAGTCTTATTGTTTGTTAGCGTGTTGGTATTGTGAAAAAAATGCGTCCGCTTTTGTTTGGATATCTGGATAAGAGTTTTTTTTAACAGATTATTAACATTAATTTAATCGGTTTACCCTGGTTTACAGTCGCTTCAATTTATCCGGAATATGTTTTCCATAGCGGGGTGTATAGTATTTATTGGATGATATTTGTTAATATTGTGAGGTTTTTATGGGGATTTTTCGCCCCGTTGTTGTGTATAAATTAATCGTAGGCCGCGTTTGAACCTATTTTTAATTTTTATTCAACGGTAGTTTACACGTTATTCACAGGGTTAGGCACATGGGTGGTAGCCGGTTGTATTCAGCAAGTGTTTAGATGATGCATGATGTTGATTTTTTAGTCATCGGCTCGGGTATCGCCGGACTAAGTTTTGCGTTAAAAGCCGCGGAACACGGTAAAGTGATGATTATCACGAAAGCCAACGAGGATGAATCCAACACTAAATACGCGCAGGGTGGTGTGGCCGTGGTTGTGGATAAATCAGATTCCTTTGAGAAGCATATTGCTGATACACTGGTAGCTGGCGACGGGCTTTGCGATGTGAATATTGTGGAAAACGTCGTTCGGGAAGGGCCTTCGCGCATCCAGGAAATCATTGATTGGGGCACACATTTCGATAAAACAACCAACGGTATGTATGATCTGGCCAAGGAGGGCGGCCATTCCGAACACCGTGTACTTCATTATAAGGATATTACAGGGTTTGAAATAGAGCGTGCATTGTTAAAAAAGGTACACGAAAACCCGAATATAACGCTATTTACGCATTATTTCGCGGTTGACCTGATCACTCAGCATCACCTTGGGGAGTTTGTGGATAAAAGCACGCCAGACATTACTTGCTACGGTGTATACGTGTTGAATACCGTGGATAATCGTGTGGAAAAGGTGTTGAGTAAGGTTACCGTTATGGCTTCGGGCGGAGCAGGGCATATTTATTCAAGCACCACAAATCCTGTAATCGCCACGGGTGATGGCATCGCCATGGTTTACCGGGCGAAGGGGAAAGTGAGAAACATGGAGTTTATCCAATTCCATCCCACAGCGTTGTATAACCCCGGTGAGTATCCGGCATTCCTGATATCGGAAGCGGTCAGGGGCTTTGGAGGCGTATTGCGCAGACGGAATGGGGAGGCATTTATGGAGGAGTACGACCATCGGGGTTCCCTCGCTCCGCGGGATATCGTGGCCAGGGCCATCGATGCGGAGATGAAAAAGTCGGGCGATGATTTTGTGTTTCTTGACATTAGGCATCGTAGTAAAAGCGAATTGTTGAAACACTTTCCGAATATTTACGCCAAGTGCTTGTCCATCGGCATTGATATGGCGCGCGACTACATACCGGTAACTCCTGCGGCGCATTACCTTTGCGGCGGGATATTGGTGGATGCCCACGGACGGTCGTCTATTCGTAACCTTTATGCCTGCGGAGAATGTGCTTCTACCGGGCTTCACGGTGCTAACCGATTGGCATCCAACTCTTTGCTGGAGGCAACGGTATTTGCGCACCGGATTTATGAGGATGCGGTGAGGCAAGTTGGCCAGACAGTGTTACCGGCGGATATACCGGACTGGGATGACTCTGATACGGTGCTTTCCAACGAAGATATCCTGGTAACACATAACCTGCGGGAGACACAGAAGGTCATGAGCGACTATGTTGGCATTGTACGGTCCGATTTCCGGCTGGAGCGCGCAATGCGCCGGTTGGGCCTGCTGTATGACGAGACGGAAGCATTTTATAAGAATACCCGGCTGTCCGTAAAGCTCTGCGAATTGCGGAACGTCATCCAGGTGGCTTATTTGGTTATCAAATCGGCCATGGCCCGCAAGGAAAGCCGCGGATTGCATTATACCACTGACTATCCGGAGCGGTCGGACAAGTTGGTGGATACCGTTTTCTAACCCATTTTGATGTTAACAGACAAAGTATGGCATTGATTCTTCCCGTAAAAGGTATATCTCCCATAGTAGGTGATAACTGTTTCCTTGCAGCGAACGCTACACTGGCAGGAGATGTGGAAATCGGCGATCACAGTTCGGTTTGGTTCAACGCCGTGCTCCGCGGTGATGTAAACAGCATTAGAATAGGCAGGTATACCAATATTCAGGACGGTGCGGTGGTGCACTGTACTTACCAGACCGCGGCGACCCGGATAGGCAGTTATGTGAATATCGGTCACAACGCATTGGTGCACGGGTGTACGCTGAAAGACAGGGTACTGGTAGGCATGGGAGCCATCGTGATGGATCACGCCGTTGTAGAGGAGTATGTAATCATTGCCGCGGGAGCCGTCGTGCTGGAAAATACGGTGTGTGAGAGCGGCCACCTTTATGCAGGTGTTCCTGCGCGAAAAATCAAGCCGATTACCGCCGAGCAACGCCGGCTGCTCGATGAGCTTCCCGACCGCTATGTCATGTATTCCGGATGGTTTGACTGAGGTTATTCCGGCACATTGACAGTCTCTTCCTGCTCCCAGTTGGCCCGGATCATAAAGGTTTTGCCAATATACCAGATCCGTTCGGGCTGCCGTTTTTCATAGACATCTCCCGTATCCCATTTTCCGTTATTATTTGTATCGTAGACTACCCTTAGCGTGTACTTTCCTCCTGGAAATTGCCGGAAAGGAATGCTTTGCGACGCGGTTATCGGAACACTTCGATGCACCACGTCCATTTTTTCATTGATAAGCTGTACAAGGTATTGGTGGGAAGTATCCGGAAGGTTAACTTTCAGTATGATGTCGCCAAAGTTGGCCGCATCGTCCATCGTGAAGGTTTTCGATAGCTCTTTGTTTTTGTCGCCAAAGTATCCGGAAAATGCACCTTCTTCGATGGTGAGCTGGTAATCCCGCTTAGGGCGCCAGTTGTAACGAAGTACATAGCGGCGGTTGGCGGACGTGTCTTTTGCCAGCTGGTAATTGGTGCGGGGAACGGAATCTTCCATCAGCACGATTTTAGACCGGTCGATGGATTGTACCGGTGATCCGGCGGTCAGTTGGAGGTGGTTTACACGGGTAACCTTATTGCCGGTCAGGTTATCGGCGATATTGAAATCGCGGTCGTATTTGTCGTTTCTACCCCGGCGCAGGGTTACCGAATCCAGCAGGGTATCGGCGTTTAAAATAGAAACCTTGAGCGAGTCGAACGTGAGGTTGTTCAGCCAGACGGTTGCAGAATCCCTGGTGGCGGTATATTCCACTATTTTGTCTTCATCGAGCGCGGCCGGGTGGGTGATGGTAATTCCCGGGCGATCCAACGGCTTGTTGAATGCCAGGATTAGTTTTCCGTTCGGTTCAATTTTTCTGTCCATCAACCGGAATTCCCTGGGGATACCCACAAATGTTTCAAGAAGGATACCCGAGGTATCTTTGTTCAGCACGATGGAGTCGTTAAGAAATCCGATGGATTCGGTAGGTGAATTATAGATGCGATCGTTATTTTCTTCTTTAAGTGCGTAGATACGGTAAACGTCTTCGCGGAGGTTTCTCAGCATAAAAGTTCCGGCGGTATCCGTGCGGGTAAAGATATTGGCTTTCCGTTTGCCGAAGATGGAATCCTGGCGGGTGGGGATAAGCATAACGGTGATGTCCTTTTCAGGCAGTTTGGTCAACGCATTGATTACGCTGCCCGATACCGTGAGCGAATCGATGATGTCGCCCGTGGAGAACACATAGCTGTAATTGATAAGAGGATTCCCTTCATTGAAATCGCCGATGGCTTTTCCGAAATTGATGGTATATGTTGTGTTCTCTTCCAATGAATCCGGCACGGTAATTTCAATGGTCTTGCGTCTTACCCGTGGATTGACAGGTTGCTCCGTATCCGGGGATACGCTGATTTCTTTAAACTGATCTTTCAGCTTGATGTACTCGTCGAATTCGATGACAATTTTTTCCGCATCGAAATTGCGCGTCAGGTTTGGCGGAGTTTCCTTCAGTACTTTCGGCGGGATGCTATCTTTCGGTCCTCCCGTGGGCCGTTGTATGCTCGCACACTGCCAACTGAGCGAAAAAAGAACAGCAAAGGTCAGCAAAAACAGCCATTTTGTATTTAAGGCTATTTTTAAGCGATTTAAGCGATTTTTTGTTTTGGACGAGTCTTGCATCGGCGTTGAGCGAGAAAGTGTGTTACAGCTAATATATTGAAGTCGATGTTTAAAATATTTAATTGTTTGAAACACAATTAATTAGCCCATATGTATCATTAAAACCGATATATCTGAGGGCGAAACACCCGAAATACGTGACGCCTGGCCTAACGTGCGGGGTTTAACCTTGATTAGCTTTTCACGGGCTTCTTTTGACAACGATACCAAAGCAGTGTAGTCAAAATCCGGATTGATTTCCTGGTCTTCCATTTTACGCATCTTGTTTACGATTTCCATTTCCTTTTCAAAGTAGCTATCGTATTTTACCTTGATTTCCGCCTGTTCAACAACCTCCCTGTCAGACCGGTTAATCAAATCGGCTAAGGCAGTATCAGCCATAGCCAGGTCATAGATGCCTACCTGCGGCCGGGTGAGGATCTGGAACAGCCGGGTTTTCTGTGTAACCGGACTGGATTGCACTCGATGAAGAATTGGATTCAACGTATCCGGTCCGATGGCATTGTCGCGCATATATGCCACCAGTTTATCAGCCGCTTCCACCTTCTGTTTCACCCGGTCGAGCCGTTCGTCGGATACCAGCCCCAGCTTATGCGCGATGGGTGTAAGCCGGGCGTCCGCGTTATCCTGCCTTAGCAAGAGGCGGTGTTCTGCGCGGGATGTGAACATCCGGTAGGGCTCTTCCGTACCCTTGGTAACCAAGTCGTCAATAAGTACACCGATATACGATTCGGATCGTTTAAGGATAAGTTCATGTCCATCATTAATCCGCTGGTGGGCATTTATACCCGCGATGAGTCCCTGGCTTGCCGCTTCTTCATA
The DNA here is from genome assembly GCF_900112315.1 of Parapedobacter composti. Classification (GTDB taxonomy): domain Bacteria; phylum Bacteroidota; class Bacteroidia; order Sphingobacteriales; family Sphingobacteriaceae; genus Parapedobacter; species Parapedobacter composti. The sequence goes on from NZ_FOLL01000003.1 coordinate 97,883, forward strand.
ACCGGTTGTCCCATTGATTTGCCCGGCAAAAAAGAGGTGCTTGATGCGGTGTGTCTCCAGCGTTAGATCCAGCTGCATCGGCGGGAAATAATCATACTCGATAGCGTATCCCGGACGGTACATCTTCGCATTCTCGAATCCGGGTATTTGGCGGAGTGCACGCTGCTGTACGTCTTCCGGTAGGGACGTCGAAAAACCGTTCACATAGATTTCCACGGTTTTCCATCCTTCGGGTTCAACGAATATCTGATGCCTGTCCCGTTCGGCAAAGCGGTTGATTTTGTCTTCTATGGAAGGACAGTAACGGGGCCCCAGCCCTTTTATGCGACCGGTGAACATCGGCGATTTCTCAAAGCCTTCTTTCAACGTTTCATGCACCTGTTCGTTGGTATAGGTAATCCAGCAGCACCGTTGTTCCGTAGGTAACGGCACATCGGTAAAGGAGAAACGCCCCCGTTCGCTATCACCCCATTGTTCCTCCATTTTGCTGTAGTCGAGCGACCGGCCATCCACCCTCGGCGGCGTACCCGTTTTCATGCGGCCCGCTTCAAATCCAAGGGTAATGAGTTGCTCGGTGAGGCCTGTGGCAGCCTTCTCCCCCGTCCGTCCGCCTCCGAACCGTTTTTCGCCGATATGGATAATTCCGTTAAGAAAAGTACCGTTGGTAAGCACTACCGCGTCGCTTTCGATGGACATTCCAAGCGAGGTTACCACGCCGGCGGCGCGGCCGTTTTTGACGATGATTTCCCTTACGGTGTCTTGCCACATGTCTACATTGGGCAGCGCCTCCAATTGCAGACGCCATTCCTCGGCGAAGCGCATACGGTCGTTCTGCGTACGTGGACTCCACATTGCCGGTCCTTTGGAACGGTTGAGCATGCGGAATTGGATGGTGGTCTTGTCCGCGATGATGCCCGAATAACCCCCCATGGCGTCAATTTCCCGCACAATCTGGCCTTTGGCAACACCCCCCATGGCAGGGTTGCAACTCATCTGAGCAATGGTGCCCATGTTCATGGTAACCAGTAAGACGGAAGAGCCCAAATTGGCCGCAGCCGCAGCCGCTTCGCAACCTGCATGCCCTCCCCCTACAACGATGATATTATATTTTTTAAACATGTTTCTTTTATAATATGTTCCACGTGGAACACGTAGATTCGATACTACGTTCCACGTGGAACGTTTAAGCGAATTCGCTTAATTCCATCCAGCGTTCTGTTTTACGATCGAGTTCGTCGTTTAATTTACTGATATCTGAAGCTATTTTAGCCAGCTCCATCTGGTCGGTGGTAGTGGAGAGGGCTTCGGTGCATTCCTGTATGCGTTGTTCGAGTTGGGGTATTTCCCTGTCCAAGGTTTCGTATTCTTGGAGTTCTTTATAGCTGAGTTTGTTTTTTTTCTCCGCTACTGGTTTAACCGGTGCTTTCTGACGCTCGGCAGGTTTTTCTTTACTTTGTTTTTCTTCCTGCTCTTGTTTGTAGGCGGCGTAGTTACCGTTGTATACGGTTATGGTTCCGCTTCCATCGAAAATAAAAAGCTGATCGGTAAGTCGGTCGAGTAAATACCGATCGTGTGAAACCAATATCAGTACACCGCTGTAATTCGCCAGAAAGGCTTCCAGCACATTTAGGGTATCGATGTCCAAATCATTGGCCGGCTCGTCCAGAATCAGAAAGTTCGGGTTCTGCATCAAGACGCGCATCAGCTGAAGGCGCTTGCGTTCGCCACCGCTCAGTTTGTCTACCAACCCGAACTGTTTCTCGGGCGGAAACAGAAACTGCGTAAGCAGTTGGGATGCCGATAGCGAATCCCCGTTGGCCATCTGGATGTATTCCGCTACGTCTTTAACCACATCAATAACACGCTCACTGCCCTGTAATGCTAATCCGCCCTGCCGGTTATAGCCGAATACGGTGGTTTCCCCTGCCGTGATGGTACCCTTATCGGGTTGTTCGGAACCGGTTATCAGGTTCAGAAACGTCGATTTTCCGGTACCGTTGCGTCCGGCAAGCCCGATGCGATCTCCTTTTTTGAATACATACGAGAAGCCGTTGATAAGCTGGCGCCCGTGATAGCCTTTAAATACCTGGTCAATTTCCAGGATTTTGCTGCCCTGACGGCTCACTTTGACGCTGAGCTGCACCGTTTGGTTTGCCTGGTACCCTTTGGTTTTTTCCTCCAGATCATAAAACGCATCGATGCGGGCTTTCGACTTCGTTCCCCGGGCCTGCGGTTGCCTGCGCATCCATTCCAGTTCCTTCCGTAGGAGGTTCCGGTTCCGTTCAAGCTCAACCCCAGCTATTGCTTCTGCTTCGGTTTTCCGTTCCAGGTAATAACCATAGTTTCCCATATAGGTGGTTAACTTTCCATGATCCAGTTCGCGTATCTGGGTACATACCGCATCCAGAAAGTACCGATCGTGCGTTACCAGCAATACGGTCTTCTGCCCTCCTGTGAGCAGCTTCTCCAACCACTCGATGGTTTCGATATCCAGGTGGTTTGTCGGCTCATCGAGGATATAGACATCCGGTTCGTCAATCAGCAGCTTAGCCAAGGCGAGGCGTTTTCGCTGTCCGCCGGACAAGTTAGCAATGGCTTGGGAAAAGTCGGTTATCTGCAGGCGTGTAAGGATGCTTTTGATGTGGTGTTCATATTCCCAGGCATTCAACGCACTGAGCTGTTCGGTCAGCGCCGATAACCGTGCCGTATCGGCATCCGGTTCGGCCAGCAACTCTTCGTAGGCCCGGATAAGCCGTTGCTGTTCATTATCGGCATGATAAATGAAATCATTGACCGTTGCGTATTCATGGAACGTAGGGTCCTGCGGAAGGAATCCGATGCGTATTCCCCGTTCGCGCACGACAGTGCCTTCCAGCGGATCCAGCTCCCCCGCCAAAATGCGTAGCAAGGACGACTTCCCCGTTCCATTGACACCCACAAGCGCCACCCGTTCGCCTTTCTGCAAGCCGAAGTGCAGGTTTCTGAATAACCACCGGTCGTGGTAGCTATGGCCCAATTGTTCAGTTGATAAAATACTCACACCAGTTGCTTGATATCCTTCCAATAATATACCCGTACACCCCCCTTGGTCTGCCCGGCCGCCCGGTTCATCGCCCTGGCCACCCATGCGGCCGGAACGCTCCGGTAGTTGGCTAATCCACCGACTAACAATGCATCAACCACAGTGAAAACACCCTTGGCGAAGGATTCTGCCCAACGCTTTTCAGACCGTTCGCCCCTAAGCAGCGACGGACGGAAGATGTGCGTGCGCTCCATTCCCACGGCCACGACATCGCGTTCGGTTTGGCCTTTCATCCGCAAGTAAAAGTTGCCCGAATCCGCATCGGCACCGACGGCCGAGACCAGGAAGAAAGCCTTGGCACCATTGGCTTTGGTAAGCCTTGCCGCATTCACCGGATAGTCGTGATCAATACGGTAATAGTCCTTCAAGTCGGGCGTTTTCTTCCTCGTCGTACCCAGACAGCAAAACACATCATCCGCTACAAGCTGATCTTTTATGTTTTCAACCGACTGTAAATCAGCCACTAACTGAATGAGTTTCGCATGCCTAACATCCATCTCCCGCCGTACTACAGCGATGACCTTCCCGTACTCCGGGTTGTCCAGCAGTTCCCGGAGGAGGTGCCCACCGATTAATCCGGTGGCTCCGAATATGATAGCCGATTTCTTCACTGCCATTTTATTTGTGCAAAAATACGGAAAATATATTGGTTCATTATTGATGACCTGTTCATGCGCCGTTTAATAATACCCCGCTTTAAATCGGTCGCGTAGCCGTTGTGGAGCTTTGGAGAACAAAAACAGAATAAAACTAATATAACGCCTATATATCTTTAACAATTTATCGTATTTCTATCGTATCTTCATCGTATTTCTATCGTATAAATACGATGAGAATACGATAATTTATGCAAAAACATACGTAGAATCGCTGAACTTGTATTGGTGTTGTTTTGGGTTATTCCAAATACTGTATCAGATAACTGCAGAAAAGGGTTACTACGGGGTGCTATACCCTACCGGATAGGAGCGCCTCTCAATACCAGCATCTGGCCCGAAGCCGAGGCCGGCAGCCATGAACGCATCGACAAAAAAAACAAAGCTAATTCAGGCGGTGGGGAGCAATCAAGTCAAACTTGGGGATTTCCACCTCAAAGATATAGCCATCAAACTCGCGCAGCATCTGGTAACTGCCCTTCATTGTACCCATGTCACTCTTGAGGTTGCAGCCCGAGACGTACTCATGCTGTTCGCCCGGCTCGATGACGGGTTGCTGGCCGACTACCCCTTCCCCTTCCACCTCCCGGCGGGTGCCGTTGGAGTCGAAGATATACCAATGCCTGCGCAGCAACTGCACGCTGTAATCGCCCAGATTTTCAATGGTGATTCGGTATGCAAACATGTAATGCTCATTTTCCGGATTCGAGTATTCCGGCTGGTACACCGTTTCGACAGAAACCTTTACGCCATCGGTAATTTGCGTAGCCATGTTTGCGTCCTAATTTCCGGCCAAATTAGTAAATGTGTTTCAATAAACGAAATCCTCCGCCCTGAAATGCCGGGCTTTTATTGGCGCGGAGACTTTGGTCGGCCAACATTCGGACGCGGGTTCTTCCATGCTCAGCGATCGATGTCACTAAAGAACGGCTATCGCGGGCGGCACAACTATTTTAATGCTGGGTACATTTCGTAGGCGTTTGTCTTCGATTGGGCGATTCATTCGGATCATTTACCGCGGGTCTCCTTTTTTACCTCCTATTATGTCAGAAATAGACCTTGCCGTGGCTACTCCCACAGGTAGGTAACCCCCGAACCGAACCGCAATAATTTCCTACCTTTGTGCATGCCCTACGGAACACTGTACCTCCTTCCGGTGCCATTGGCGGATGATGCCGCTCAGGCTTCCTATACGCCCTACCTCACGCAGGTGATCAACACGATTGACGAGTATATTGTGGAAAACGAAAAAACCGCGCGGAAATTCCTGAAACTGGCGGGACTTCAACGGCCTCAGGGAGAGCTGGTTTTGCACGATTACGGCAAACACGTGCGTGACACGACCGACATGGCGGGGTTTTTCGCGGGCTTGCTGGCGGGCAAGGACGTGGGCCTCATGAGTGAGGCGGGATGCCCGGGGGTGGCAGACCCGGGGGCAGCGATTGTGGCTGAGGCCCACCGCAGGGGTATCCGCGTGGTGCCGCTGGTGGGGCCGAGCGCCATCCTACTGGCGCTGATGGCCTCGGGTTTCAATGGCCAGAGTTTTGCCTTCCACGGCTACCTGCCTATAGATAAGGGCGCAAGGGCCAAGAAGATTAAGTTGCTGGAACAGGTGGCCCAACGCGAGAAGCAGACACAGGTTTTCATTGAAACGCCGTTCCGCAATAATCAGCTGCTGGCCGAAATTGTGCGCGTGGGCAGCCCGCAGACACGCTTGTGCGTGGCTTGCAACCTGACGGCAGCCGATGAGCGGATCATCTGCATGCCCTTGCGCCAATGGAAAACGGGTCAGTATGATTTCCACAAAAAGCCGGCGGTGTTCCTTATCTTCTGATGCCGTGGAGTCTACCAAACATAGGGATGTGCTCATCGTGGGCGCCGGACCTTCGGGCCTGATGATGGCGGCGCAATTGCTCCGCTTCGGCGTGCAACCGAAAATCATTGATGCGAAGCGGGGGCCCGACAGGGCGTCGAAGGCCATTGCGGTGCAGGCTCGCTCGTTGGAGCTGTTCCGGCAGATGGGCCTGGCCGACCGGCTGCTGGAGGCGGGGATGCCGTGTTATGGCATACAGGTGCAGGGACAGCGGCGGCCCCTGGGAAAGGTGGATTTCGCCCGGATGGAAAACCCGGACACGGCGTTCCCTTTTTTGCATATCGTGGGCCAAGATCGGACGGAAAAGCTGCTGCTGGCCAGACTTACCGAGAAGGCTTGTCCGGTTGATTGGGAAACGCGTTTGGTCTCGCTCCGCCAGGATGATAATGGGGTGCAGGTTGTGCTGGAGCATGAAGGGGCTGCCGAACGGTGGGCTTGCCGCTGGCTGATTGGTGCGGATGGTGCCGGCAGCATGGTGCGGGAATGCTTGGGGATACGGTTTGAAGGCAGGAGGTATGACGGGCGGTTTTTCTTGGCCGACGTGGTTATCCGTGACGGGCATCACCGCCACGTGCATTTCTTCGTGCGGGAAAGGGCGTTATTGGGGATTTTCCCGTTTAATGGGCAGGGCCGTTACCGGATTGTAGGTGAACTTCCGGATGATTTGGCGCAGCAACGGCAACTGGCGTATGGAGATGTCAAGCTGGTGGTTGACCGCGCGCTTGGGTTTGAGCTTCCGGTCACGCAATGCTTGTGGATAAGTGGTTTTTCCATGCACCGGCGCACGGCCGAGCAGTTTTCACGGCAACGGTGCTTTTTGGTCGGCGATGCGGCCCACGTGCACTCGCCTGTAGGCGGGCAGGGCATGAATACGGGGTTGCAGGATGCGGCAAACCTGGCGTGGAAGCTGGCGGGGGTGCTGCAGGGACGTATGGCGACCAAGGTGCTGCATTCTTACCAGCTGGAACGAATGCCGGTGGCCCGCGAGGTCAGTGAAACGACCGATAGGGCGCTGAGGCTACTTACAGGGGTACCGCGGTGGCTGCGGCCGCTGCGGGAGGTGCTGCTGGCCAAAGGCTTGGGCTTTTTGGCGGCGAAGACAGGGCGGCTGCGTAAAGTTTTCGGCCGGATGGCTCAATTGGATGTGCACTACCGCAGATCGGCATTGACCGTGCACCATGCGACGGACAGCGGTGTCCGGGCGGGCGACAGGTTGCCGTTCATCGCCGTGTTTGACGAAAAAACCAAGACGCATACCGACCTGCACCGCTGGTGTGAAAAGCCGGGGTTTATCCTGCTCGTGCTGGGCACCATAAGCCATCATCAACTGAACGTCATCGGGCAGTGGGTGCGGCAGCGGTATCCGCGGCAGATGCACTTGTATTACCTGCCTTTTTCTGCCAATAACCAGCGGGTATTTGATATTTTTGCGGTAAAGCCGACGGGTACCAAGACGGTGCTCATCCGGCCGGACATGTATATTGCTTACATTAATGATATGCTGAACATGGGCTTGATAGATACGTATATGGAGGGGGTGCTGGGATGGCAAGGGGGGCCGATGGATGGATAAACAGGAGCTGGTATGGGAAGTTAAGCCTTTTGAGGCACTTTCGTTGCAGGAACTTTATAAGGTTCTCCAGCTGCGGCAGGAAGTTTTCGTGCTGGAGCAGGCCTGCGTGTACAGTGATTTGGACAACAAAGATCAGGTGTCGTTTCATGTGATGGGGTGGCATGGCAGCACGCTGGCGGCATACACGAGACTGATTCCCTATGGGGTTTCGTATCCGGATGCCGTCAGTATCGGCCGCGTGGTTATTCCCAAGGGATTCCGCGGCAAAGGGCTCGGTGAGGAGCTTATGCAACGGAGCATTGCTGCAATACGCGAACGGTATGGCCTGCAAACCATAAAAATCAGTGCCCAGCATCACCTCAGGGAGTTTTATGGCCAACTGGGGTTTAGGCAAACCAGTGAACCGTATCTGGACGCGGGTATCCTCCATATCGAGATGACGCGCTGATAGTACAAGCCCAGCGAATTCTTTTAAGCCTGCTGCCCCCAAGCCTTGCCGAGACGCAAGCGGAGCGCACCGATCCCGCTTGCGGGCAGCAGGCAGCGATGGCCCATGCCAAAGGTAAATGCACCCCTGATTGGGTTTTGTGCGCAAATCGCCGTAATTTAGTGCCCGATGAATCGTACACAAAGAAAGCAAGAGTATAGCTGCGGATGAATATCGATTACGAAAATATTACGCCCCAAATGATACAGCTGGCCGTGGCCGTGCTGCTGGTGAGGCTGGTTGTCTGGGCATTCTACGCCAACACCATCCGGAAGACGCTGCTGCTTATTGCCCCCGAGAACCGGCTGATGACACCCCGGATGGCGTGGCTGGTCATCATCCCGATATTCAATATCTATTGGAATTTCGAAGTCGCTTCCCGTATGGCCGACTCGCTTACCAACGAGTTTTACGATCGCAAAATCGCGGAGGAGGAAAACCCCGGCAGGGCTACCGGCCGCTGGTATGCCTGGCTCTTCTTGGCGTCCAATATTCCGCTGTCGCCATTCATCGTCTTCCTCTCCGCCCTGGGAAGCTTGGCCTATTTTATCGTTTATTGGGTGAAGATTAATAATTTCAGAAACCTGTTGGTGGAACACAACAAGTTCAGAAGCCAACAACAAACAGATTGATTATGCTGCTCCGGGAACTGACGGCTTATCTTGAATCGGTGGCTCCCCCGGCCTACCAGGAATCTTATGATAATTCGGGCCTGCTGGTGGGCGACCCAAGCCGCGAGGTACACCGGGCGCTGATTTCGCTCGACTGTACGGAGGCGGTAGTGGATGAGGCGATCGCCCTGGGGTGCGATGTGATTGTCTCGCACCACCCCATCGTGTTTAAGGGCCTGAAGCGCTTCAATGGCAATACCTATGTGGAGCGTGTGGTGATGAAGGCCATCAAGCACGATATCGCGCTGTATGCCATCCATACCAACCTCGATAATGTGATGGGGGGCGTGAACGGCAAGATTGCCGAGCGGCTGGGCCTGCAACATACGGCCATCCTGAGCCCCAAGGAGGGCCTGCTGAATAAGCTGGTGGTCTTTGTGCCGGAAAGCCATGCCGAACAGGTGCGCGATGCGCTGTTTGCGGCGGGCGCGGGCCATATCGGCAATTACGATGAATGCAGCTTCAACGTGCAGGGCTTCGGCACGTTCCGGGCGGGCGACGGCGCGAACCCCTTTGTGGGCAGCCGCGGAGAACGGCACCGCGAACCGGAAGTACGCGTTGAGGTGGTTTATCCGGCGGCGCACGAACGGGCAGTGTTGCTGGGGCTTTTTGAGGCGCACCCGTATGAGGAAGTGGCGTATGACATCTTCCGGCTCCAGAACCCGTATGCGCAGGTGGGCAGCGGCCTTATCGGACAGTTGGAAACGCCGATGGCCGAAACGGATTTTCTGCGGCTGCTGAAGGAACGGCTGGGTGCCCGCGTTATCCGGCATACTGCATTCCGCGGCCGGGAGGTGGCCCGTGTGGCGGTGTGCGGCGGGGCGGGCGGCTTCCTGCTGGGGCAGGCTATCCGCTCGGGAGCGGATGTGTTCGTGACGGCCGATTATAAGTACCATGAGTTTTTTGATGCGGAAGGAAAAATAGTGATTGCGGATGTGGGACATTTTGAAAGCGAACAGTTTACGCAGCAATTATTGTTGGAGATTATTCAGAAAAAATTTCCTACCTTTGCAGTCCGTTTGACGGGAATAGACACAAACCCAATAAAATACTACAGTTAAATGGAACAGACGGTAGAACAAAAGCTGAGAGCCCTTTGGCGGCTGCAGACCATACACACGAAGATAGACCGGATTCGCCAGATAAGAGGCGAGCTGCCGATGGAGGTGAGCGACCTGGAGGATGAAATCGCCGGGTTGGAAACCCGCATCGAGAAGATCCGCAGCGAACTGGACGAACTGGAGGATGCTATCGTCACCCGCCGCAACATGATTAAGGATGCGCAGGCCGCAATCAAAAAATATGAGGGGCAGCTTAACGAGGTAAAGAACAACCGGGAATATGATGCCATCACCAAGGAGATTGAAATCCAGGGGCTGGATATCCAGGTAAGCGAAAAGAAAATCCGGGAGTTTGAGTTCGAGATCCGTAACAAGACCGATGTATACGAGAGCACTCAGGAAGCGCTGGAGACCGCAAGAAAGGATCTTGAAGTGAAGAAGGGTGAGCTGGACACCATCACCGCTGAAACGCAGAAAGAAGAAGACGAGCTGCTCAAGCAGACCGACGAAGCAGAACAGGATATCGAAGAACGGCTGATCAGGGTATACCGCAGGCTGCGGACGTCTTATAAGAACGGCTTGGCCGTGGTTTCCATCGATCGCGATAGCTGCTCGGGCTGCCATAATAAAATTCCGCCCCAGATGCAGCTGGAAATCCGCCAGCGGAAAAAAATCATCGTATGCGAACATTGCGGACGTGTATTGGTGGATGAAGGGCTGGTACAGGAAGCTGAAGTTCCGCCGGTGGCTTAACACCGAATGATTTAACGATATAAAAACGCCCGGCAACCGATTGCCGGGCGTTTTTTTGTCGAATATTTTTAGTATTTTTGCCTTTACCGCAGGTTATTATTATATCGTAAATGACGAAGCTCAAAACGCCCGATCCGGGCGAATCCCGCGAGGGCGGGCAGGTACAGGTGTTCGGCGCGCGTGTACACAACCTCAGAGATATTGACGTAAGTTTTCCCCGGAATGAACTGGTGGTCATCACCGGGCTGAGCGGCAGCGGCAAATCGTCGTTGGCCTTCGATACCATCTATGCCGAGGGACAGCGCCGCTATATGGAAACGTTCAGTGCCTATAGCCGCCAGTTTCTGGGAGGCATGGAACGGCCCGATGTGGATAAAATTTCGGGGCTTAGCCCGGTCATCTCCATTGAACAGAAAACCACAAGCAAGAACCCACGCTCTACCGTGGGCACCATTACGGAGATCTACGACTTCCTTCGCCTGCTCTATGCGCGGGCAGGAGAGGCATATTCGTATGTGACGGGCAAAAAGATGGAACGCATGTCGGAAGAACAGGTGGTCGACCGCATCATCCGGCAGTTCGACGGGCAGGCCATCAACGTGCTGGCCCCGGTGGTGAAGGGACGCAAGGGCCATTATCGCGAACTATTTGAGCAAATCCGTAAACAGGGCTATGTGAAGGTGCGGGTAGACGGGGAACTGCTGGACCTGGTGCCTAAGATGCAGGTGGATAGGTACAAAATCCACGACATCGAGATGGTTGTTGATCGGCTCATGGTGTCGGAAAAAGACCGTAAACGGCTCTACGCGTCGGTGATGCAGGCAATGAAGGCGGCCAAAGGCATCATCAAGATAAGCGACCGCGACAACCGGGAGTATTTCTACAGCCGCTACCTGATGGATGCCGAATCGGGTATCTCCTACGACGAACCCCAGCCCAACACGTTTTCATTCAACTCGCCCTATGGGGCCTGTGAGCAGTGCGACGGACTGGGCTATGTGTACGAGATTGACCGCCACGTGGTGATTCCCGACCCCCGCCTGAGCATCATGAAGGGCGGATTGGCGCCGCTGGGCGAATACCGGGATACCTGGAACTTCCAGGTGCTGAAGGCGGTGGCCAAGAAATTTGATTTTTCGCTCTCCTCCCCCATCGAGAAGCTTACGGAGAAGCAACTGGATATTCTGCTGAACGGTGCGGAAGAGGAAGTGGTGGTGCCTGTGACGTACAGCAGCTGGAATACGAAGGATTACCGGATTACGTTTGAAGGGTTGTTCAAGATGCTGGAAGACCAAAGTGAGCGGCTTGGCGGGCCGGGCCTCGATGAATACCGGACGCAGCGGGTATGTCCGGCTTGCGGGGGCGCCCGCCTCAAGCGGGAATCGCTCCACTTCAAAATAGACGGAAAAAACATCCATGAGTTGTCGGTGATGGACATTTCCGCGCTGGCTGCCTGGTTTGAAGGCATCGAACAACGGCTGGATGAACGACAGAACGTCATCGCCACGGAAATCCTGAAGGAAATCCGGGCTCGCTTGGGCTTTCTCCTCGACGTGGGCCTCAATTACCTGACGCTGGATCGCACCGCCAAGACGCTCTCCGGAGGCGAGGCACAGCGCATCCGCTTGGCCACACAGATTGGATCACAGCTGGTTAACGTGCTATATATCCTGGATGAGCCCAGCATTGGGCTGCACCAGCGCGACAATGAACGCTTGATACATGCACTCAAGAACCTCCGCGATATCGGCAATTCGGTATTGGTGGTAGAGCATGACAAGGATATGATTCTCCATGCCGATTATGTGATTGACATGGGGCCTGCGGCAGGTGCCCATGGCGGTCTGGTGGTGGCGCAGGGCCGGCCGGAAGAGTTGAGGCAGGCCGACACGTTGACGGCGGCGTACCTCAACGGCACTAAGGAAATCCGCGTGCCGGAAAAGCGGCGCGAGGGCAACGGCCACGTGTTGCGCCTGGAAGGGGCTTCGGGCAACAACTTGCGTAACGTGACGGCGGAACTTCCGTTGGGTAAACTGATTCTGGTTACCGGCGTGTCGGGCAGTGGCAAGTCCAGCCTGATTACCGAAACCCTCTACCCGATACTGAACCACCATTTCTTCCGCGCCAGGAAGCAGCCGCTCCCTTACAGGAAGATAACGGGGCTGGAGCATATCGACAAGGTTATCGAAATCGATCAAAGCCCCATCGGCCGCACGCCCCGGTCTAACCCGTCGACCTATACAGGGGTGTTTTCGGATATACGTGCACTGTTTGTGCAGCTGCCGGAGTCCAAAATCCGGGGATATAAGCCCGGCCGGTTTTCTTTCAACGTGAAAGGCGGGCGCTGCGAGACCTGCCAGGGCGCGGGAATGAAAGTTATTGAGATGAACTTCCTGCCGGATGTGCAGGTACCGTGCGAAACGTGCAATGGCAAGCGGTACAACCGAGAAACGCTGGAAGTGCGTTACCGGGGCAAATCGATTAGCGACGTGCTGGACATGCGTATCGATGATGCCGTAACCTTCTTTGAGAATATCCCCGCCATTTACCGCAAGATAAAAACCCTGCAAGACGTGGGGCTGGGATACCTCACGCTGGGACAGTCGTCCGTAACGTTATCGGGCGGCGAAGCACAGCGGGTGAAACTGGCCACGGAACTTTCCAAAAAGGATACGGGCAAGACGTTCTACATCCTGGATGAGCCCACCACGGGCCTTCATTTTGAGGATGTGAATGTATTGCTGGGGGTGCTTAACCGGCTGGTAGATCGGGGGAATACCGTGCTGGTGATTGAACATAACCTCGACGTCATTAAGGTGGCCGACTGGGTAATAGACCTGGGTCCTGAAGGTGGCGCCGGCGGAGGGGAAATTCTGTTCAGCGGCACGCCGGAAGATCTGGTAAAATGCACCAACAGCCAGACCGGCCGTTTCCTTGCTCTGGAAATGCCCGGTGTGGGGATGATTTCGTAACTTCGCAGACGTATGTCAGACATTATCCAACTGCTGCCGGATGCCGTGGCCAACCAGATTGCCGCGGGAGAGGTGGTACAGCGCCCGGCATCGGCGGTGAAGGAATTGATTGAAAATGCGATAGACGCGGGGGCCGACAGGATAAGGCTGATCGTAAGGGACGGCGGGAAATCATTGCTCCAGGTCATCGACAACGGCTGTGGCATGAGCGTGACGGATGCCCGGCTGTGTTTTGAACGCCATGCCACGTCGAAAATTCGGAAGGCGGACGACCTGTTTGCTATCCGGACGATGGGTTTCCGGGGGGAAGCGCTGGCTTCCATCGCGGCCATTGCACACGTGGAACTTAAAACCCGGCGCGTGGAAGACGAGCTGGGCACCCTGGTGGAAATCGAGGGATCGGAGGTGGTACGGCAGGAGCCGGCCGCCGTACCGGCCGGTACGAGCATCGCCGTAAAGAATCTGTTTTACAATATCCCGGCGCGGCGTAACTTTTTGAAAAGCAATGCTGTGGAGATGAGGCATATCGTCGATGAGTTCCAGCGGCTGGCGTTGGCCCACCCCGGCATCGCCTTCGGCCTCCATAGTGATGGGCAGGAATTGTTCCAGCTACCGGCAGAAAGCCTGAAGCAGCGCATTGTTCACCTCTTCGGTAATGCGTACAACCAGCGGTTGGTGCCGGTAGAAGAGGAAACCACCATCATCAACCTCAGCGGGTTTATCGGCAAACCCGAATATGCGAAAAAGACCAGAGGGGAGCAGTTTTTCTTTGTCAACAACCGCTTTGTGAAAGACCCCTACCTTAACCATGCGATCATCAAGGCTTATGAGGGCATACTGCAGCCGGAGAGCTTTCCACTCTATGTGCTGTTTATCGAGATTGATCCCGCAAAGATAGATATCAACGTACATCCAACGAAAACGGAGATCAAATATGAAGATGAACGGGCCATCTATGCTATCCTTCAGTCGGCCGTGAAGCGTTCGCTGGGCCGGTACAACATTACCCCCACGCTGGACTTCAATCAGGAAACGGGGTTCAGCCACATGATTAGCCCCAAGCCGCTGGAGGAGATAACCCCGCCGACTATCACGTTTAATCCGCACTTCAATCCGTTTGACAGCCCCAAGCCCGCGGCGGGGGGGCGGACAGTGCCCGAACGCGAAAAACGCCCGGAAGGGATCCCGCAGAACTGGGATACGCTCTACCGGATTACGCAGCAGGTGGAACCTGCGCAGCTGAATCTCCACGGAAATGGGGCCGATGAACAGCCACGGACAGCCAAGCAGGGAAACAAACAACCTTTCCAGCTGCATAACCGTTACATTGTGTCGCAGATACACTCGGGCTTCATGCTGATCGACCAGCAGGCGGCGCACGAACGCATCCTGTTTGAGCAGTTTTTGCAGCAGCTGGAAAGCCGCCAGGGAGCGAGCCAGCAGAGCCTTTTTCCGCAGACCGTAACCTTTAATGCGGCAGATTTCCAATTGGTGGAGGAACTATTGCCGGATATCCAGGCATTGGGGTTCCGTGTGCGGGAGTTCGGCAAACACACGTTCGTGGTGGAAGGTATACCGGCCGACCTGACGGCGGGGATCAGTGAACGGCAGGTGCTTGAGCAGCTCCTGGAAGATTACAAGAACAATCAGGCGGCACTGAAGCTGCCCAAGCGTGAGAAGCTGGCCAGGAGCCTGGCCCGCCATGCTGCCATCAAGCCGGGGATCGCCCTGGCTACTGAAGACATGACCGAATTGATTGATCGCCTGTTTGCCTGCGAGCAGCCCAATGTGTCGCTGAACGGCAAGCCCGTGGTCGTTACGTTTACTTTGCAAGAACTGTCTGAGCGGTTTGAGCGTTAACTACTATATACGAATAAATAATAAAAAGCAAGATGTACAGTAACACCTCCCCTTTTTCCGGAATGCCGCCCGTGGTTAAAAACCTATTGATTATCAATATTATCTGCTTCGTGGGCAGTGCGTTGATTTTCCCGGGGGCAAACCGCCTGTTTGGCGTGTATTACCCGGACTCCCCGTTCTTCAAGGTCTGGCAGGTGATTACTTACATGTTCATGCACGGTGGGTTCACGCACATTTTTTTCAATATGTTCGCCCTGTTTATGTTCGGCCCGGTGCTGGAGCAGATATTGGGATCCAAGCGGTTCCTGAATTTCTACCTGATTACCGGACTGGGCGCGTTGCTGCTGCAGTTTATCGTGCAGGGCATTGAGGTATATGAAATTACGGGAACGGTGGCGGCAAGCCAGTGGTTGCGGTTTGATATGTTAGCGGGGGTTGTGAAGGGAAACCACCCCGGCTTGTCGCAAGACGATTTTCGGAAGCTGGTTTCCATCTATAATACGCCCATGGTTGGTGCATCCGGAGCCATTTACGGGTTGCTCATCGCGTTTGGTTACTTGTTTCCGAATACACCGCTGATGCTGATTTTCTTTCCGGTGCCGATTAAAGCGAAGTACTTTATTCCGGTGATGATTGTCATTGAGCTGTTTCTGGGCGTGTCAAGGGCAGGTACGTCTATCGCGCATTTTGCTCATATCGGAGGCGCATTATTCGGGTTTTTGCTGATCAAGCTGTGGGGTATCCGGCGGCCGAATTATTGGTAAAGGGGTGGTTTCAAACCTGGGGCAGGTAAATGCACCGGCAAAGAAGGTGAAAAATGATTCAAAAATTTTTTTCATATATTAGCAACGGCTAACAGCAACTTATACAGGGGGCATGGCGATGAAAAGGTCATTAATGAGCGATTTGTGGCATAAAGCTTTCCGTTCAGGAAATGCACTGTACTTATTTATCGCCATCAATATCTTGGTGTTCATCGGGATAAATCTGCTTTCGTTGATCTCCGTGCTGGGCATTACTGCGATGCCGCTGTCCGGTTACGCACTGAGCTGGCTGCATCTTCCCGCCCCAGTCATGGAGTGGGTGTATAAACCGTGGACAGCCGTTACCTATATGTTTACGCAGGAAGGATTGTTCCACCTGCTGTTCAATATGCTTTGGCTGTTCTGGCTGGGCATGATTTTCCTTGACTTCCTCAAGAAAAGGCAGTTTGTTTTCGTATACCTGGCCGGTGGCCTGGTGGGGGCTGCATTGTTTCTGCTGGTCTACAATCTTGTGCCGGTATTCCGGGCGGCTGCACCGGGAACGGCTATGATTGGCTCTTCGGCCAGCGTTAGCGCAATCGTATTTTCAGCCGCAACGCTGTTGCCGGATTATACCATCAGGATGCTGTTTTTCGGCAATGTCCGGCTCAAATACCTGGCGCTCGCCTTTCTGGTCATTGACGTGCTGGCCATTGCAGGCCTGAACGCCGGAGGAAGCATCGCCCATATCGGCGGAGCACTGTTCGGATTTATTTACATCAAACAGCTGCAGAGCGGGCACGACTGGAGCCGCATTTTGGGCCGCAGCAGTAAGAAGCGCCGGTTGCGGGTAATCCGCAACGAAGTTACACCGCAGGAAGAACCGCTGGTGCCCAATCAGGAAGTAATCGACAGGATATTGGATAAGATTTCCCAATCGGGCTACGACAGCCTGACAAAGGCGGAAAAGGAAACCCTGTTCAAAGCCAGCAAGCAAGGGCAAAACGAATATTGATTGATGGCACGGAAATCCGGACGAATGAAACGGCTGGGCTTCATCAGTAAGGTAGTCCTGGCGGCGAATGTGTGTGTCGTTGCCGCGCTGCTCCTTAGCTACCTGGCTCCGGTTATCGATCCCAGGAAGTTTTGGCCCATCGCGTTTTTCGGCATTGCTTATCTGCCGCTTTTGGTTATAAATCTCCTGTTTGTTGTTTACTGGCTGCTGCGGGATGCACGCTTTGCTGCCATCTCGTTGCTGTCCATTCTGCTCGGCTGGGGCACCCTGAACAAGCACATCGGGTTTAGCGGTAAGGTTCCCGAAGGGATTGTGGGTTCGCCCGACACCAGCCACATCCGCCTGCTTACCTATAATGTGCATTTTTTCCGGGAATTTGAACAGGAGGATAATGAATTGACTATCCGGGCGGAGGCCATGCAGTTAATGGACAGCCTTTCACCGGATGTTATCTGTATCCAGGAGTATTACACCCGAAAAAAAGGACGGCATAAGATGGCCAAAGCGTTTGAGGAAAAGGTCGGCACGCGCTACCACGTGATTTCACCTACGGCCCAAAACGAATATGAGGCCTATGGCATGGCGATTTTTTCGCGTTATCCCATCGTCGCATCCGGTCGCCTGCCCGCCCATGAATACGGCGTGAACCGGGTAATCTATGCTGATATTGACAAAGGGGGAAAGCGGTTCAGGGTATACAACGTGCACCTGCGTTCCATAGGTTTCCAGAAAGAGGATTATGACTTTATTAAGAGCCCGGCCAAGACCATCGAGAAAGATGCTGCTTCTACAAGGCGCATCGGGTCGCGTCTGAAACAGGCGTTCGCGGCACGAAGTGCACAAGCCGCTGCCCTCCGTAAACACAGCGAGCAATGCAGCACGCCATACATCATTGCGGGCGACTTTAACGACACGCCGCTATCGTATGCGGTAAACAAGGTTGCCGCCGGGCTGCAGAATGCCTTCCGGGAAAAAGGCCGGGGCTGGGGCGTAACGTATAATGGCGACTTTCCCAATTTCCAGATAGATTATATACTGGCAACCAAGGATTTCAAGGTGCATCATTACCAGATCATCAAAGAAAAGCTGTCGGATCACTATCCGGTGTGGGCGGATTTGCAGCTGTAACGTGCAGCCATAAAAAAACGGAGATCCGCCTCTTTCGATTTGGTATCTCCGCTTTAACCTTAATTACAACCGTGGTTGTAATCAAGGCATCAAGTCCGTTTCTTTGTCGGCATTCGTTCAACGCTTTCACCATAAAGGTAAAGCCTTTTTCATGCATTTGGCGCTTGCCGTCTTCTGCCATAGCAGACGGATGGTAGCATCCAAATCCCATTTCGATGTTTTGATTGAGCCTACCCTTTCTGGGAGTTCTGCAACTCCCATTCGGTATTATACCTATGGAGCCAATCCATCGCTTTAAAAGCTATCCCGGAATACTGCCTTCAGGCATGTTTCCATTTGCGGATGCTTACTGGGACGAATCAAAGAAAGAACGATTACTTGATATATACTAAGTTAGTAACAAAAGCCTTCTTTGTCAAGTAGAAAATGATATATTTTATTAACAGGTTTTCCACTTTCAGATGTTGGTTTATTTGTTGCGCATTTGCCATTTGAATAAGGTTTTTAGGCATGTTCAAGGGTTGGGTTAGGCTTTTCCACACCTGGCCGTCAGCAGGTTATCCACAATTCCGAAGGAAATGGGTTGTTGCAGGGGCACTAACGGTATATGCCCAAAATGTGAATATGGGCTGAAGCGAATGAAAAAAATGGTAATTTTATGCCATGGCGTCATCCCGTAAAATTTTCGTTTTGGACACGTCGGTGATCTTATACGATCACAATGCGCTCCACAATTTCCAAGAGCATGACGTGGCTATTCCCATACAAGTACTGGAAGAATTGGACAACCTGAAGGGAGGTAACGAAACCCGGAATTTCGAAGCGCGTAGTTTTATCAGGCTGATTGACGGCCTTGCCCGGAAGAAGCTGATTAACCAGTGGGTGCACCTGAATGGCCGTACCAGCGGTAAGTTCAGGGTGATCCTCTCCGACAGGCCGCAGCGGGCTGACGCCGTGCGCATCTTCGGGAACGAGAAATACGACCATCACATTATCAATGCGGCGCTGGTGCTGATGGAGGAAAATCCCGACAAAAAAGTTATCCTGGTATCAAAAGATATCTGCCTACGCCTTAAAGCGAAGGCGCTGAACCTGCTGGCAGAAGATTACGAGACGGGCAAAATCAAGAATGTGGATGAGCTTTATACCGGAAAGACCACGCAACGCGATGTGCCCGCCGAACTGATGGACGCTCTGCGGGAAAAAAACACCGCGCCGGCGGAAAGCTTGGCCTTGAATCACACGGGTGCTAACCAGTTTTATGTGCTGAAACATCACCGGCGTATCGTCCATGCTTTTTACGATAAACGTTCGCATACACTGACCACGGTACCCACGGCCCCGGTTTTCCGTATCAAACCGCGGAATCCGGAGCAGGCGTTTGCGCTCCATGCCCTGTTGAATCCCGATATCCGTCTGGTGAGCATACAGGGCAATGCCGGCACCGGAAAAACGCTGCTTGCGTTGGCCAGTGCGCTGGAACAGCGGAAAAGCTACCGGCAGATTTACATCACTCGCCCCGTCATCCCGCTGAGCAACCGTGAAATCGGCTTTTTGCCGGGCGATGCCAAATCAAAGACAGATCCGTTTCTGGCTCCGATATGGGACAACATCCGGTTTATCAAGGAGCAGTATGCCGATGACGATAAAATGCTCGAAAAGATTGACGAGCTTATCGCAACGGAGAAAATTGCCATTGCTCCGCTTGCATTTATCCGGGGGCGTACGCTGACCAAGATTTTCTTTATCGTAGACGAGGCCCAGAACCTGACGCCCCATGAAATCAAAACCATCATTTCCCGGGCAGGCGAGCACACTAAGATCGTGTTTACGGGCGATATCTACCAGATTGACACCCCATATTTGGATGCGGAAAGCAACGGCCTCTCCTACCTGATTGAAAATGTGAAGAACCATCCCCTATATGCCCATATCACCCTGCAAAAAGGCGAACGCAGTGAGCTGGCCAACCTCGCCAATGACTTGCTGTAACCCCCGATCACCGTCCACCGATCACCGACCCCCGATCACCGTCCACCGACCCCCATCACATCGTAGCAATCCGCCACTCTTTGGGATAATAATTGTTAATGCGGTTAGGCAGCAGTTTCATCCAGCCCAGTGCCGCCCCCCGGTAGGTGGCCAGCGTCCAGCCGCTGAGCTTCTGTGTATTGACCGACGGTGGAACATTGCCCTTGCGCAGGTATTCCAGCGCCATTTCTTTGTCGAGCGCGACTGTGGGCAGCCCCTGATGCCGGGCGTTGCTCAGGGCCAGGTGATGACTTGGGATGATGTCGCCCTTGGCAAGCCGCCCTACTCGGGTGCCCGCGTTTCGCAGGTAGAGCACACGTTGCAGGATACGTAGATCGGCTTCCCGGCCTTTGGGCAGCACGCATAGTTCATCGCCCACGGAAAAGGTGAAGTAGCGATGGCTGTCGGCAACCCAGCGCTGCAGTTCTTTGGGAGGGCGTGGGATATCGGCCTTGATATGGCGATCAAAAGATGGCTGGTCAGCGGTTTTACGGAACGCTGCCAGGAAAAAACCTTCGCCCCGAAGCTTGTGTGGATAAAAGCGGTACCCGGGGCATGCATGTTTATCCGAGGCGGTCTGCTCGATTCCCCAGTCGGCATCGATGGGTATGGCCACAGGTTCCACCCCCTGCGTTTCGCAGAGCCAGTCGGCAATCTGCTCATTTTCTTCCACGGAATATGAACAGGTGGAATACAGCAGGAATCCTCCCGCGCGGAGGGCCGGAAGGCTATCGGCCAGAATTCGCCGCTGCCGTTCGCTGCATAGCTGCACGGCGGCTTCCGACCACTCATTGATCGACGCGGCATCCTTGCGGAACATCCCTGAGCCGGAGCAGGGGGCATCCACCAGCATAAGGTCGACATAGCCCGGCAGATGGCGGAAAGCAGACGGGTCGTTATTGGTAACGACGGTGTTGGCATGCCCCCAACGCACCATGTTGTCCACCAAAATGTTTACGCGGCTTTTAATAAGTTCATTGGCAATAAGCAGGCTGTCGGCATGTAGGTAAGTGCTGAGCAAGGTGCTTTTACCCCCCGGCGCGGCACACAGGTCGAGTGCCACCAACGGTTGTCCGTCCAGCGCCAGTGCTTTGACCGCATGGGCGATGAACATCGAAGAGGCTTCCTGCACGTAGTAACAGCCGGCATGGAAGAGCGGATCCAGCGTAAACACCGGGCGCTCCGGCAAGTAAAAGCCGGTATCGCACCACGGTACGTGCTCAAGGGCCGTTGTGTCCGGCCCTTGGTTTTTCGCTGGGTTTATACGGATGGAGGTGACGCCTTCTTCCTGCCTGTGGGCAGTTTCAAAGGCGGCGGTATCAAATCCGGCGAACGTACCCAGTCGGCGAACAAGTTCAGGGGGGATAATATTGCTCATAGATTACAAAGCTACGGATTTAATGGAAGCGCAATATAACCATTGTGTATGTGCGCGGAAAACGATATTTTCGGCGCGGAAAATAAACAATAATGGAAGAGCCGCTTTACCAGGTGCCCGCCCGTTTCCGTTTTTCGGAAAACCTACATATTGTATTTTGGCTGATTAAAGACATCAGTTGGGCGATGCTGTGGCAGCCATTGGGTATGGTAATGGTTATCCCTACCGTGGCGCTTGCTGTCAAAATCACCATCCAGACCCGTTACATCAAAAGTGAGCTGTACCACAACCTGGCCGTGTTATGCTGGATATGCGCTAACTGTACGTGGATGACGTTTGAGTTTTTCTGGCCGGAATACGATCACCTGCGGTACTTCACGGCGATACCGTTCTGCTGTGGTCTCGCCTTTATCATTTATTATTACACGGTGTTGTTGCCCGCCGCACGGAAGCGGATTCCGGCTACAACGGCGGCGGCTGACGGCGTTCCGCAGCATCCGCTTACGTAATAATAAAGGGGGAAAGCCACTAAGGGGCGTCAACATTGCGGGAGCCGGCCTATTCAACTCAATTAACTTAATCGTAACCTGTATTGCCAAAAGAACAGAAGCATCGGGATGATTCGTTACATTCGTGGGTACAAACAATTATAGGACCATGAAACCTTTATTTGCAAGTCTGTTAGCTTTTCTCATTGTGGCCGAGCTGGCGGCTCAGCCTTATCAGGCCAACTGGGAGTCGTTGGATCAGCGGGAGGTACCACAATGGTGGCGTGATGCCAAGTTCGGGATTTTCATCCACTGGGGCCCCTACTCCGTTCCGGCGTATGCGCCCGTGGATGAGGTTGAAGGGATTTACGAAAAGTATGCCGAACATTACGAAAACCGCCTTAAGGGGGGCAATAAGCTGTTTACGGATTATCACCGGGCAACCTATGGGGAGCACTTTACGTATAGTGATTTTGCGCCGATGTTCAATGCGGAACATTTTGATGCGGCGAAGTGGGCCGACCTATTCAAGCGTGCCGGCGCCAGGTATGTGGTGCTTACGTCTAAGCACCACGATGGCTTCTGCCTATGGCCCAGCCGGTACAGCCCCAAGTGGAACAGCATGGAGATAGGCGCCAACCGCGATTTGGCCGGAGAACTTACGCAGGCGGTGCGCGATGCAGGCCTGCACATGGGCTTTTATTATTCCCTGCTGGAATGGAGCCACCCGTTATACAAAAAAGAAACCATCGAACAATGGGTGGATACCTACATGATTCCGCAGATGAAGGAGCTGGTTAATGCTTACCGGCCGGAAGTGCTTTTTTCTGACGGTGAATGGGATTACACCAGCGAAACCTTGAAGAGCGCCGACTTTCTCGCGTGGCTGTATAATGAGTCGCCGGTAAAGGAAACCGTTGTGGTGAATGACCGATGGGGCAAGGAGACGCGCAGCAAGCACGGCGGGTATTATACGACGGAGTACGATTTGGTGCATAACGATAAAGGTATTGGCGATAAGGCCACACATCCCTGGGAAGAGAGCCGCGGTATCGGCACGTCGTATGGTTACAACCAGTTTGAAACCACGGCGCATTATTTCTCTTCCAAGCAGCTGGTGGATTTGCTGATCGACAAGGTAAGCAATGGCGGCAACCTGCTGCTCAATGTGGGCCCCAGGGCCAACGGGCTTATCCCCGTGATTATGGAACAGCGTTTGCTTGACATCGGGCGCTGGCTCCAGGTAAACGGCGAGGCAATTTATGGTACCCGGGCGTGGCTGGAACGACCGGCTGCTGAAGCGCAGCCGGATGTGTACTATACCCGTAAGGGCAACGACCTGTATGTCATCTGCAAGCAGTGGCCCACGGCTCCCCTGAGGGTGCCCGGCGTTAAGCGGCCCCTGTCTGTTTCCCTGCTGGGATCGCCCGTTGCGGTAAAGGCGAAGGCCGGCGGCGGTGGACTGACCATCACGCCTCCGGCGGTAACGCCGGCGACGATGCCCTGCGAACACGCGTGGGTGTTCAAGCTGGAAGCTGTATTGGAATGATAACATGAACGAAAAGAAACACCTTAACATCACGGTGCACGGCAAGGTGCAAGGGGTATTTTTCCGGTTGACCACCAAGGCGGTGGCCGACCAGCTGGGCGTAAAGGGCACGGCACAGAACCGGCCGGACGGCACGGTGTATATCGAAGCGGAGGGCGACGACTTTGCGCTGGAGGAGTTTCTGGACTGGTGCCGCGAAGGGCCTGAGAAGGCTGAGGTGGAAAAAGTAGACCACGTGGAGGGCGAAATGAAAAACTATCGTAACTTTGAGGTCATCAGGAAAACGCAGGGCTGACCTTAATGTTTTAACGCTTGTCTGTACTCAGGAACTTCGCCGGACAAACCGCCATATACGGGCTGAGCACCATCGTTGCCCGGTTAATCAACTTTGTGCTTACGCCATTGTTCGTGGACCGATTCTCGCCCGCTGTATACGGTATTTTCAACAATATGTACAGCTGGGCGGCGATGCTCAGCGCGGTGCTTGCTTTCGGCATGGAAACCACGTATTTCCGGTACCTGCAAAAGCATGAAGGAAACCGGGCTCAGGTATATAACAATAGTTTTGTCATTATCCTGTTTACCTCGGCGGTGTTTATCATTACGGTGCACCTGTTTTCAGGTGGCATCGCCACATGGCTAAATAATGGGTATTACGATGCGGACTATAACCGTTATGTCCGCTATTTTGCGTGGATTCTCGTGGCAGACGCGTTGGCTGTTATTCCGTTTGCCCGCCTGCGGGCTGAAGGGCGCCCGGTGCGCTTTGCTCTGCTTAAATTGGTTAATATCCTGACGTTCGTTGGCCTTAATCTGTTGTTCATTGTGGCTATTCCCTGGCTGTTGGAACAAGGAGCGGTCGGCTCGGCGGGCATAGCCACCTGGTACCGTGAGGGCTGGGTGGGGTATGTTTTTCTGTCAAACCTGGCAGCCAGCGGGCTGACGCTGTTGCTGCTGCTGCCGGAAATCGCCAAACTGAAACTGCGCCTCGACCGGAAGTTGGCCAAGGATATGATTACCTATAGTTTTCCGGTGCTGGTGGCCAATATCTCGTTCATCATCAATGAACACGTTGACAAAATATTGATTCCCAAGTTGCTTCCCGGAGGGGTGGGCGCCAGGGATCTGGGAATTTATGGTGCGGTGTCCAAAATTGCGGTTTTCCTCAGCATCGGCGTGCAGGCGTTCCGGCTGGGTGCCGAACCTTTTTTCTTTAGTTATGCAAAAAATGAAAACGCACGCACGATCTATGCGCTGATCATGGACTACTTTGTCATCGCCATGGTGCTGGTGATGGTGGGCATCACGGTCAATATCGAATGGCTGAAGTACTTCATCGAGGGCGGCAGCCCCGCTGAGCAGGCCGCATACTGGTCTGGCCTCCCAATCGTTCCGGTACTGCTGTTGAACTATGTGCTGCTGGGCATTTACATGAATCTGTCTATCTGGTACAAGCTGTCTGACCAGACGCGGTTTGCACTTTACATCTCGGGCATCGGAGCGGTTATTACATTGGTGTTGAATGTCGTTTTTATCCCGCAGTACAGTTATGTGGCTTCGGCGTGGGCGACCTTGCTGGCTTATGGTAGCATGGTGCTTATCTCTTACCTATGGGGACAGCGCCATTACCCCATCCCCTACCGCGTCGGCAAGAACGGTGGCTATATCCTCGCAGGCATAGTGGTTTGCTGGTTGGCGTTTGACGTGTTTGACCGCCACCTCATCATCGGCAACCTGTTGTTTGTGGTTTTTGCTGGGGCAACGCTGCTCATCGAGCGGAAAACCCTGTTGGCGTTGCTACGGAAGGATTAAGCGACTTCTTCCATGGCAAATTGTTCGCCGATCTCGTCGAGCACGGCGTGGATCTCGGCGACATCGGTGAGCGATACCAGCCGGGTGCGGTATTCCTTGAAATGGGGGATGCCCTTGAAGTAGTTGGCATAATGGCGGCGCATTTCAAAGACACCGGTTTTTTCCCCTTTCCATTGGATGGACTTTTCGAAATGCGTCCGGCAGACGGATACCCGTTCGGCGATGGTGGGGCCGGGCAGGTATTCGCCCGTTTGGAAGAAGTGCTTGATTTCGCGGAATATCCACGGGTAACCGATGGAGGCGCGCCCAATCATGATGCCGTCCACCTCGTATTCCATCCGCCATGCGGCGGCTTTTTCCACACTGTCCACGTCGCCATTGCCAAAAATGGGTATGCGGATGCGCGGATTGCGCCGGACCTCACGGATAAGCCGCCAGTCGGCCTGGCCTTTATACATCTGGGACCGTGTACGGCCGTGGATGCTCAATGCCTGGATGCCCACGTCCTGCAGGCGCTCGGCTACTTCATAAATGTTCTTGGTATTGTCGTCCCACCCGAGGCGGGTTTTCACGGTGACGGGCAGGTGGGTGGCTTCCACGACGGCTTTCGTCATGGCGGTCATTTTGTCAATGTCCTGTAACAAACTTGCACCTGCCCCGCGGCACGCTACATTCTTGACGGGGCAACCATAGTTGATATCGATCAGATCGGGCCCGGCCTGTGAGGCGATTTGCGTGGCCTCGCGCATGGTATCAATGTCGCTGCCGAAAATCTGGATGCCGATGGGCCGTTCATACTCAAAAATGTCCAGCTTTTGGCGGCTCTTGGCGGCATCACGGATGAGGCCTTCGGAGGATATAAATTCGGTATACATGAGATCCACTCCGTTTTGCTTGCACACAAAACGGAACGGTGGGTCGCTCACATCCTCCATCGGCGCGAGAAGCAGCGGGAATTCCCCTAAATCGATATTTCCAATGCGTACGGCCATATCCGATTATCAATATCCGCCGCAAAGATACGGAAAATCAACCATATGGATTTATTGCAGTTTCTGGTGGGTCTTCCACCATAGATCGGGCATCTCGCCCGACACGGCGGTCTGATAGTCTTCGTAGCGGCAGGGAACCAGGTAATAGCGTTCGTTAACGGATTTGGACCCCCAATAGGGTACTTGCATCCACCAGCGATCGGATTTCTTGCTCTTGATGAACACCAGCTCGTAAGCATCGTCATGCAATGTGGTTCGGTAGGTGATGTAGGCCGACTTGGGCACCAGCGGCGCATCGTGCTTGCGGTTATAGAATCCGTCGATGAAGTACCAAACCATTTCGGCCATAAGCAGGGCGGTTTGCCCGCGTTGATCAAGCGAAGGGTTGTATTCGTAAAAGCCGATGGAGGTGAGCTTGTCACTCATGCCGGCATAGCGGCAAATCTGGCAGGCCTCATGGCCGAACAGACCATTCGGTGTGGTGTGGGCACTTCCAGGGGCATCGGAAAAACGCAGGGCACCCATGTCGAAACTCACCATATCGGCCGCCCGGATAATGGGTTCGATGTGATCGAGCTTGCCAGCAATAGCCCCCAGCCGCATCGTGTTGAAATACAGCTTATCATACATGGCGATGGATTCTTTGCTGACGAAATAGGTTTGATAAGCGAGGCTGTTTAAGTTGAACAGGTAGTCCGGTTGGTGCAGGATAATATGGTTGAGATAGGTCTGCGAATTAAGCGGAGCGCTTTCGGTTTGCTCCTGATCCAAGTCAAACCGGGAATCTATAACGGATACTTCTACCTTTTGCTCCAGCGGCTCGTATCCAAGGTATTGGGCATAAGTAATGTCTTGCCCGCCCCCCAGGATGATGGGCACGATGCCGTCCCTGATCAGTTCGCTGACGACCGTCTTTACCGCGGCATAGGTATCTGTTACCGTTTCTCCGGCCCGGATATTGCCCAAATCGGCAAGGCGCACGTTGTAATCGCCCTGGTATAGGGTATATAGATAGTTACGCACGGCGTGGGCCGCTTCGGCACACCCCCTATTGCCAATCGCCATGCGGTCGTCCAGCACCCCAAAGATGGCCAAATCCGGCTTGTCGTCTTCCAAATCCGGAAAGTTCTGCTCATAGGCGCGTACTACGGCACCCAGCTGTGAGCGGAAAAACCCAGTATCGGGCGTAAAGTCCGCCAGGGAAACAGGCGAAAAGAAAACGGATAGGGACATGGTGCAAATATCCATTTATTACCTTACTTTTGAAAGCGTTATTGTCAACTATTCTACGGCGGTGGTTTTAGTAACTGGAGGAACAGGTTTTCTGGGTTCGATATTGATTAAGCGGCTGATAGCGTCAGGCGTGCGGGTACGTGCCACGAAACGGGAATCATCGTTGGTGCCGGCCGATTTGGTGGGGGCAGCGGGGCTGGAGTGGGTAAACGCGGATATCAATGACTTTTTTGCCTTGGAGGATGTGTTTGAGGGCATCACCAAGGTATACCACTGCGCGGCCAAAATCTCCTACCATGCGGCTGATCGGGAACTGCTGATGAAGGTAAATGTAGAGGGGACGGCCAACGTGGTGACGCTCGCGCTGGAGCGCGGTGCACGGCTGCTGCACGTGAGCTCCATTGCTGCGCTGGGCAGGGCCAAGGACGGTCAGGAAACCACGGAAAGCGACCTTTGGGAATTCCATGCAAGGCAACCGGGCTATGCCATATCGAAATACGAGGCCGAGATGGAAGTTTGGCGCGGCATTGCCGAGGGACTGGATGCCGTTATCGTCAATCCCTCATTGGTGATCGGCGCTTCGGCACGGATGGAGGGTGGTGACAGCGGCGGCGCGATCTTTTCCTTGCTTCACAGGGGCCTTAGGTTTTACGCGACCGGCTGGGTGGGGCTCATCGATGTGGAGGATGTGGCCAAGGCCATGGTGCTGCTGATGGAAAATCCGTCGGTCAGTGGAGAGCGTTTTCTGCTGAACAACGTTAATATGAGCAGCAAAGAGCTGCTGGAGCGATGCAGCAGGTACCTTGGACGACCGGCGCCGCAATACCGGGCGACACCTTTTCTGTTGGGTATTGCGTGGCGTGCCGCCTACCTGGCATCACTCCTTTCGGGCAAGCGTCCCCTGCTGACCCGTGAGACGGCTCATTCAGCCAGTAGCAGGGTCCGTTTTTCGAACAAAAAGCTGATTGAGGTAACCGGCATGGCGCTCAAACCGATAGACGAAACGCTGCGCGAAATCTGTATTACACTGAAAAAAACAGCATAAATTGAAGAACTATTACATCATTGACTTTGACAGTACCTTCACGCAGGTGGAGGCGCTGGATGAGCTGGCCCGCATTTCGCTGGCCGACCATCCGGCAAAAGAATTGATTTATGAAGAGATCAGCAAGCTTACCGACTTGTCGATGAACGGAGAGCTCTCGTTCCGCGAAAGCCTATCCAGGCGGGTACGGCTGCTGGAGGCCAACCGTGAGCACCTGAAAAAGCTGGTGTCTATCCTGCGGAGGAGGGTTTCCACTTCGTTTTCGCGTAACCGGGAGTTTTTCAAGAAGCATAGCGACAGTGCGCTGATTGTTTCCGGGGGGTTCAAGGAGTTCATCGTGCCCGTGGTAAGCCGTTATCACATTAAACCGGAAAACGTGTATGCCAACACCTTCACGTTTGATGAAGCGGGTAACATCACCGGCTATGACGAGGGCAACCCGCTGTCAGAAGAAGGCGGGAAGGTGAAGCTGCTCCGGCAGCTGCAGCTGCCGGGAAGGATATATGGCATCGGCGATGGTTACTCTGACTTCCAGCTAAAGGAATCGGGGCTAATAGCGCGTTTTTTTGCGTTTACGGAGAACATTGAGCGAAAGAGCGTGTCAGAGAAAGCCGACCACGTGACGCCCAGCTTCGATGAATTTCTGTATGTAAACGACCTGCCGCGTGCCATCTCCTATCCGAAGAACCGCATCCTGTGCCTGATTGTAGGCGATGTACCGGAAATAGCCGCGCATATCCTTAAGCGCGACGGGTTCTCTATCCGCGTGAAAGCCACTTTTGAAGAGAAGTACGTGAAAGACGTGGGCATGCTGCTGCTCGGCAAAGGGGAGCAGCTGGCCGATGAGCAGCTGGCGCGGGCGGATAAACTGAAAACCATCGGCTACCTCGGCGATAGCAAACACCGCGTAAACCGGGAAATCTGCAATGAGAAGGGCATCGTGCTGTTTGACGACAAGAAAGAGAAAAAACGGAACAGCGAGTTCATTCCCCGGCGGATGGCCGACTTCATCAATAAGGGGGATACGTATATGAGCCGTAATTTCCCGAACCTGCAGCTGCCGAAAATTGAAAAAGCCCACCGCCTGCTCCACATACACAGGAATGTGCCCGGCGTGATGGCGCAGATTAACCAGGTGTTTGCCGACAACAGCATCAATATTGTGGCTCAATTCCTGATGACGAAGGGGAACATTGGCTATGCGGTGACCGACGTTGACACGCAATACGACAAACAGCTGCTCAAACAGCTCCGGCAAATCGATAATACGGTTAAATTCAGGGTGCTGTATTAGCGTCGAATTGCCAGATGCGATAAGGGGTGACGCAGCGGTCGAGGCGGACGTCAAATGCGTTCACGTCGCTGATGCGGGGTGTCGCATCGAACAGCGAAAGGCCGATTTTTTGTGTATCGGCCCGGCAGGCCCGGAGGAAGCGGTCGTAAAACCCTTTGCCATAGCCTACGCGGTTGCCATGGGTATCAAAAGCCAGGAGCGGCACCAGCACGGCGTCTATCGCTGCCGGCTCAATGGGCGTGCCGTTTTGCGGCTCGGGGATACCCCATCGGTTAGGTGTCAAAACCGTAGCCTCATCCCACAGAACATGTTGCATCCCGGCAGTGGCGCTATCGCTCCTCGATATGGCCAGACGGATTGCCGGATATTGCTGTTTTAACCAGGCGGCAACGGCAAAAGTGTCCGGCTCACGGTTACCCAGTATGGGCAGGAAGAGGTGAACGAGGGCATATCCGGAGAAATCCAGCTGCTTCAATTGTGTTAATAACTGCCCGTTCAGTCGTACAAACTCGGTGTCTGACAAGTTTATCCGCTTTTCGCGATACTGTTTGCGGAGCTCAGACTTGGTTGCTGGGAGCGTCATGTACTGCAAATGTACACAACGGGTGTTATACAAAAAAATCGGCCTCGAGGCGGGGAGCCCCAAGACCGAATAATCAACCTAAACCTAAAAATTTGAACTCTTATTTCACGCGCTCGATGTAGTCACCGGAGCGGGTATCAACTTTTACTTTATCTCCCTGGTTGACAAACAGCGGAACCTTGATTTCCACGCCTGTCTCCACGGTAGCACTTTTCAGTGCATTGGTGGATGTGTCACCTTTCACGGCCGGTTCGGTATACGTCACTTCCAGCTCCACCGTCGTTGGCGCCTGCGCCATGATGGGTTCTTCACTTTCCATGGCTACCAGCACCTGCATACCTTCTTTCAAAAAGCGTGCCGAATCCCCAAAAAGATGTTTCGGTATGTTAAATTGATCAAAGGTATTGTTGTCCATTACCACAAAGAAATCTCCGTCTTCATAGAGGTATTGGTAGTCGTTGGTTTCTACACGTGCAATTTCGACTTCTTCGTCGGTACGGAAGCGGTATTCCACGAGCTTCCCGGTTTTTACGTTGCGCATTTTGGCTTGGTAAAACGCCCGCAGGTTTCCGGGAGTGCGGTGTATGTATTCCTCTACAGCTACCAGTTCACCGTTGAAGCGCAAGATGTTACCGGTTTTTACGTCTGAAGCTTTGGCCATATTAGTACGATAATTTAATTGGCCACAAAGATACGAAAGCGGCGGTCAATCACCAAATGCGGCTGGGCACATTTACCTGCTTACTTTTCGGCAAGGCTCGCTGTGCAACAGGCGTGAAACCATGCAGCGAAGCGCTTTTGGGCGCCAATAAACAGCCACGTGGCGCACCGAAAGGTGTTACGCCGCGGGCGCTTTCGCATTTGGCTAGGTTTTATAGTCTGTTATGTACAAATGATGATCGCAAAAACTGTATTCCCTTTCCTGATTAGAACAGATGATCAGCAGCCGGCCGTGCGCAGTACGTTCCACCAGGCGCAGGTACCAATTCACGCCCGGCTCATCGAGGTTGCTGGTAGGCTCATCAAGCAGAATCAGGGGAGTGTCTGCACAGCAGGCCAGCACCAGTTTAACCCGCTGTTTCATTCCGGAAGAAAAATGCCTTAGCTGTTTGTCTTTTGCGGCGTGCAGCTCCAAAAAGTCAATAATCGCCTGTTCGTTGAACCCTGCAAGGTAGTTTTTGTGGCTGAAATGGAAGCGGAGCTGCTCCCGGAGCGAAAACTCTTCGATGAGTTCGATGTATGGTGCGGCCAATGCAAGATAACGGTACATCTCATCCGGTTCAACGGCCTTACCTGCCAGCCGGTAGGTGATATGCCCGGCTGAGGGGGTAAGGCTGGATGCGACGACCTGGAGCAGCGTAGACTTTCCTGAGCCGTTCGGCCCAAGGATGGCATAGCGCTGCCCAGCCGTAAAGCGGTAGTCCAGGTGCCGGAAAATCCAGTCCCGGTTGAAGCGCCTGCCGATGCCCTCGAGGATGATTTCCATCGTCTAAAGCAGCCCCTTGCTTTGACCGAACCCTTTCATGACGCCCCGGTTGGAGTTGCGTACGAAATCCAGTATTTCATCACGTATTTCCGTAGGTTTGTATTCAGCCTCGATAACATCGAGTGCTTTGGCCAGGTTGTTATTTTTTACGAACAGCACCCGGTAAATGTCTTGAATCTCGTTGATCTGGCCGGACGAGAATCCCCGCCGCCGTAAGCCTACGGAGTTGATGCCTGCATAGGACAAAGGTTCACGGGCGGCTTTAACGAAGGGGGGCACGTCTTTGCGAACCAGCGATCCGCCGGCAATGAAGGCGTGCGAGCCGATATGGCAGAACTGGTGAACAGCCACGAGGCCTGCCAGTACGACATAGTCGCCCACGGTAATGTGGCCCGCCAGCGTGCTGCTGTTGGAAAAAATACAGTTATCGCCTACGATGCAATCGTGGGCGATATGGCTATAGGCTTGGATAAGGCAATTTTTACCGATAACGGTTTTCCAACGGTCCTTGGTGCCCCGGTTTACGGTAACGCATTCCCTGATGGTGGTATTATCGCCGATTTCTGCGGTGGTGTCTTCCCCTTCAAACTTGAGATCCTGCGGAATGCCTGAAATGACAGCCCCCGGGAATATGCGGCAGTTTTTGCCGATGCGTGCACCGTTCATGATGGTGACGTTAGAGCCAATCCACGTGCCTTCTTCGATAATGACGTCTTTGTGGATGGTTACAAACGGCTCGATGACCACATTGCCGGCAATTTTTGCTTGAGGATGTATATATGCTAAGGGCTGTATCATGCTTGACCTTCTTTACCTTCTTTAACTTTTACGATTTGTGCCATCAGCTCGGCCTCAACAACAATTTTTTCACCGACCATTCCCACGCCTTTCATCTGTGCGATGCCCCGGCGTATTGGCTCCAGCAGGTCACAGCGGAAGATGATGGTATCTCCCGGGTTTACCTGCGCTTTGAACCTTGCGTTTTCGATTTTGAGGAACAGGGTGAGGTAATTCTCCGGGTCGGGCACGGTGCTGAGTACCAGGATGCCGCCGGTTTGGGCCATGGCTTCGATTTGCAATACTCCGGGGAATACGGGTGCACCGGGGAAGTGGCCCATGAACAAATCTTCGTTCATGGTTACGTTTTTCAGGCCCACCACATGGGATTTGGTGAGTTCCAGGATTTTGTCGATCATGAGGAAAGGTTGCCTGTGCGGCAATATTTTCATGATCTGCACCGTATCGTACAGGGGAGGCATGTTTGGGTCGTAAACCTTCACGTACTTGCGGCTTTTCTCGCGTTTGATCTGTGCGCGGATTTTTTTGGCGAAAGCAACGTTGGCGGCGTGTCCCGGCCTTGCGGCCATAATATGACCCTTGATGGGGCGCCCCACGAGCGCCAAGTCGCCGATCATGTCCAGCAGTTTATGCCGCGCGGGCTCGTTTTGGTGGCGGAGTTCGATATTGTCCAATATCCCTTCTTTGGCCACGTCAATGTCTTCGCGGTTGAACAGCTTGGCAAGGTGCCGCAGCTGTTCTTTGCTCACTTCTTTATCGACCACAACAATGGCATTATTGAGGTCGCCCCCTTTGATGAGGTTGTGCTGGAGCAGCATCTCCAGTTCGTGCAAAAAGCAGAACGTGCGGGAAGAAGCAATGTCTTTCGAAAACTCGTCAATGTTGCTGATGGAGGCATGCTGGCTGCCCAATACGGGCGAATTGAAGTCGATCATGCAGGTAAAGCGGTATCCATCCAGCGGCATGGCCACCATTTCCACTTTTCTTTCGGGTTCGGTATGGTGGATGTTATGGGGTATTTCGTAATAGTCACGATCAGCCCCCTGGTCGACATAGCCGGTTTGCTCGAGGGCTTTGACGAAGGGTGCCGAGCTGCCGTCCATGATGGGCACTTCGGGGCCGTCAATATCGATAAGCACATTGTCGATTTGCAGGCCTACCAAAGCGGCCATGAGGTGCTCAATGGTGCTCACGCTGGCTCCGTTTTGGGAAATGGTTGTGCCGCGGGATGTGTCTGAAACGTTGTCGGCATCTACCAATACGGTGGGTTGATCGGGCAGGTCAATGCGCCGGAATTTGTACCAATGGTGTTCCGGCGCTGGTTTCAAGGTCATGGTTACGGGCTTGCCGGTATGTAGCCCTACTCCCGAGATGGTAATTTCTGATTTGATGGTTCGTTGTTTTACATTCATTAGCGCGATAGCTTATCCTATTTCAAGAGTTCTTTGGTTAATAATAGTTGTTCGAGTTCTTCAAGGCGGCGTTCGAGTTCGGGCAGGCGGGAGTATACGACCTGTGAGCGCATCTGTGCGCTGTAAGGCGCTGCGGGGGTGCCCGACCATTTTTTGCCGGTTTCGGCGATGGTACGGTTTACGCCCGACTGGGCCTGAATCTGGCTGCCATTGGCGATGGAAATGTGTCCGACAATGCCTACTTGCCCGCCGATAACCGCATGTTCGCCGATTTTGGTGCTGCCTGAAATACCGGATTGGGCAGCGATGACCGTATTCTTGCCGATTTCGACGTTGTGGGCTACCTGGATGAGGTTGTCCAGCTTCACCCCTTTGCGAATAATGGTTGAGCCCATGGTGGCACGGTCAATAACCGTATTGGCGCCGATTTCGACATCGTCTTCAATCAGCACGTTGCCGATCTGGCTGATTTTGGTGTAGGTACCGTCTTCCTGGGGCGCAAACCCGAAGCCGTCACTGCCGATAACGGTTCCGGAGTGGATGACCGCTCGCTGGCCAATGACACAATCAAAATAAACGGTCACCCCCGAAAACAGGGTGGTATCATCGCCGATTTGGGCATTTTCGCCGATGTATACATGGGGATAGATTTTGCAGTTATCGCCGATGACGACGTCCTTATCGATGTAAGCAAAGGCGCCGATATAAGCGTTTTTGCCAATTTTAGCGCTCGGATGGATGAATACAGGCTCCTCAATGCCGACCCGTTGAAGGCGCATTTGGTTATAAAGCTCCAGCAATGTGGAAAATGCGGTATACGCATTCTTGGCACGGATGATGGTGGCCTGTACCGGCCGATCTATTTTTAGATCCTCATTGACAATGACAATAGATGCCTTTGTGGTGTAAAGGTATTGTTCGTATTTCGGGTTGGATAAAAAAGAAAGGCTGCCACTTGAGGCTTCCTCGATTTTAGCAAGCTGGTCGACCATCACATCGGGATCCCCTTCTACGGAACCGTTGACGAGCGTTGCTATTTGATGTGCGGAAAATTGCATCTGCAAATGTATAAGTTTATAAAAGTATATTCAAATTTTTTGCTCTTGGCTATCAATCGATTGAGGATCCGGCAGAAGCCAGTAGCTCCTTGGGGAAGGAAATGGCAAATTTCTGCACTTTCCTGGACAATGTTTCCAAGTTGGAAAGGTCTGATGCCTCGGCGATATCCTGTATGCTCCCGTTTTTCATGAGTATTTTGATGGTACTGGTGTTGGGCTCGTAAGCACTGTTCTCAATCGATTGCGTCCATACATAATAATCCACGTCGGCTGCGCTGATACCGAAGTATGCGATCGCCCGTTGTTTCAGTTCCTGGAGCAACGTATCGTCCGGCACCGAGTTATGCAGCTCCGTGCGGTATAGCGACCGGGCCATCAGCCGTGAGCATAACATCGAAAGGATGGGATCATCATGGTGAGCCCATGTCTTTACCGCCGACAGGATGTCTGTATCGTCAAGACGTGAAAAGTGCATCAAATGCGACCCGCTTTCTGTGAAATTTTCGCGTGTGATGGTGTTTCGCAAAAAATGTTCCAACGATGGGGAGGCGAAGAGCGATACGCCCGACTCATAGAGGGCTTTTGCGCGTTGGAGGATTTTGA
This sequence comes from Parapedobacter composti, assembly GCF_900112315.1. Classification (GTDB taxonomy): domain Bacteria; phylum Bacteroidota; class Bacteroidia; order Sphingobacteriales; family Sphingobacteriaceae; genus Parapedobacter; species Parapedobacter composti. The sequence continues at coordinate 133,519 of NZ_FOLL01000003.1, forward strand.
GCAGCATCTGTTCGGCGCTGAGCACGGTTTTATGGAGGTATACCTGCCAATACATCAGCCGACGAGCAATCAAAAATTTTTCTACCGAATAAATGCCTTTTTGCTCAACCACAAGTTCATTGTCGACCACGTGGAGCATCTTAATGATGCGATCAAAGCTGATAACGCCTTCGGCAACTCCGGTGAAGAAGCTGTCGCGGCTGAGGTAATCCATGCGGTCGATATCCAGTTGCCCGGAAACCAGCTGGTGCAGGAACCTGCGGGGGTAGCGATCATTGAAAATCGTGATGGCCAGCTCGAGCTTCCCCTCGAATGTCCGGTTTAGCTCATCCATCATAAGCGCGGAAAGCATTTCGTGAGAAACGCCCTCAACAAGGGTATGCTCCAGTGAATGGGAGAACGGGCCATGACCGATATCGTGCAGCAGGATGGCAGCCAACACGGCCTCTTCCTCTTCCGCCGTGATGGGCACGCCTTTACTGCGCAACGTTTCTATGGCCAGTACCATAAGGTGCATGGCTCCCAGGGCATGCTGGAAACGGGTGTGCAATGCACCGGGGTAAACCAGGTGGGTCATGCTCACCTGCTTGATGTACCGGAGCCGTTGGAAATACGGATGCTGTACCAGGTCGAAAATGAAACCCGATGGGATGGCTATGAATCCGTAAACGGGGTCGTTGATGATCTTCTTTTTATTCAATTTCAGTAGCTGTTCATGCAAAGGGCAACACCCTTGTATGCCACGTTGCAAAGATACGGCTCTGCCCTGTTAATTTTTGTTAAAAATGACATCTTCAGCCAAACTTTTCGCTATGTTCGCACTTAATCTGATTAAAGAAGCATGCAAGAAACCAACATATTATGGGCAGATGATGAGATCGATTTGCTGAAACCGCACATCATGCTGCTGAATGAAAAAGGGTATGGCGTGAAAACGGTGACCAACGGGAATGATGCCGTGGAGGCTTTCAAAAAGGGTTTTTATGACCTGGTGTTCCTGGATGAGAACATGCCGGGCCTTACGGGACTTGAAACACTGTTCGAGCTGAAAAACATCAACCCTGCCGTTCCGATGGTGTTGGTAACCAAAAATGAAGAAGAACACCTCATGGAGGACGCCATCGGCTCAAAGATAGACGATTACCTGATAAAGCCCGTTAACCCCAAGCAGATCCTGCTCACGATCAAGAAGCTCACCGAAAATAAGCGGCTGATCAGCGAAAAGACCTCTATGGCTTATCAACAGGATTTCCGTAACCTGGGCATGATCCTGAATGACAACCTGGATTATGAGCAGTGGGCGGATGTTTACAAAAAGCTGATATACTGGGAGCTTTCGTTGGAAAAGTTGGAAGATGCGGGCATGCATGAGGTGCTGACGCTGCAGAAAGCGGAGGCGAACATGCAGTTTTCCAAATTTATGGAAAAGCAGTACCTGACTTGGGTGAAGGAGCCGGACAAAGGGCCTATCATGTCACATCAGTTATTCCGAAAGAAGGTGTTTCCGGCTTTGCAGGATAACAGGCCCACGTTTTTTTTCCTCATCGATAACCTGCGTTACGACCAATGGAAGGTTATCAATGATGTAATTACCAACTACTTCCGGCTGGAAGAGGAAGACAGCTATTACAGCATCCTGCCCACGGCGACGCAATATGCCCGTAATGCGATATTCAGTGGGCTAATGCCCTTGGAGATGGAACGGCGCTACCCGGATCTCTGGCAGAACGATGAAGATGAGGGAGGCAAGAACCTGCATGAAGACGCATTTTTAGCTGACCAAATTAAGCGTCTTTACCGAAAGGAATGCAAACATACCTATACCAAGGTACTGACGCTTGAACAGGGACGCGATGTGGCTGACAACCTGAGCAACCTGATGGGCAATGATTTGAATGTGCTGGTGTACAACTTCGTGGATATGCTTTCCCATGCGCGCACCGATATGGCCATGATTCGCGAGCTGGCTAATGATGAAGCGGCTTACCGCTCCCTCACCCTTTCATGGTTTGAGCATTCGCCGTTGCTGGATGCGCTGAAATGGTTATCGCAGAAGCAAGTGCGCGTGGTGATTACCACCGATCACGGCACCATCCGCGTGAAGCATGCCAGCAAGGTCATTGGCGATCGGAATACCAATACCAACCTGCGTTATAAGCAGGGTAAAAATTTGAACTTCATCGCTAAAGACGTGCTGCACATCAAGAATCCGCATGACGCCATGCTGCCGAAGCTGCATGTGAGTTCCAGCTTCATCTTCGCAAAAGAAGATACTTATTTTGTTTACCCGAACAATTACAACCACTTCGTTAACTATTTCAATGAAACATTCCAGCATGGCGGCATATCGCTGGAGGAAGTGATAATCCCCTACGCAACCTATACCACCAAATAAGGAAAAACGTATTTTTGCCGCTATGGACATAGCGATAGCAGACATAGCGGCATTGCCGTCGGCTGCGGCGCAGGTGCTGGCTGCAGCCGGCGAACGCCGCGTTTTCCTGTTCTATGGAGAGATGGGCGCCGGAAAGACCACCTTCATCAAGGCGATTTGCAAGGAGTTGGGGGTGACGGACGCCGTTTCAAGTCCCACCTTTGCTATCGTGAACGAGTATGTTTCGCCACATGGGCCGGTGTACCATTTCGATTTCTACCGTATCAAGTCTGAACAGGAGGCCATGGATATGGGCTATGAGGAGTATTTTTACTCCGGCCGGTATTGCTTGGTAGAGTGGCCCGAGAAAATCGCCGGCCTCCTTCCTTCCGGTGCCGTAGCGCTCCACCTTACGGTTTCGGCCGACGGGGGGCGGAACGTCAAGCTGGATATCCGGTAAAAAAAAATTTCCATACTCATGCAACCTTTCGGCGATGAGAATCATCATAGCCATAAATACACGCAAAATTGGAGCGAACGGTTACCATTGATAAACTGTATGAGGGCTGCAGGGCGGGCAGCCGCCAAGCGCAGGAGGAGCTATACCGTGCCCTGGCCCCCAAGATGATGGGCGTGTGCATGCGCTATGCCAAAAGTACGTTTGAAGCGGAAGACATGCTGCAAGCCGGATTTATCAAAGTGTTCACCCACGTGGGGAGCTACCGGGGCGAGGGCTCGTTTGAAGGCTGGATACACCGGATTATGGTTAATACGGCGATAGAAGCTTATCGGCGGAATGTGCGTGGCGGGCCGCACATTGCCATCGACGAAGTGTATGATGATGTCCAGCATACGTTTTCTATGGACAGGCTGGAATGCGAGGATTTGATTCAGGTTATACGGGAATTACCCGATGGCTACCGCATGGTGTTTAACATGTATGCCCTGGAAGGGTATTCGCACAAAGAGATTGCCGAGGCCCTGAACATCAGCGAAGGGGCATCCAAGTCGCAATTGTCGCGGGCGCGGGCTTGGCTTAAGGAAAAGATAAAACAACTGGAAGGAGGAGCGTATGAAACGAGATAAAGAAGACAAGTTTGACCGCCAGCTGCGGGAGAAATTTGACGGCTTCACGCCAGAAGTTCCGCCGGGGCTCTGGGGTAAGATCGCGGAGCAGTTGGGGGAGGAAAAACAACAGCCGTTAAGGGGAAAGAAGCGCCGGATATCCACGTGGTGGATGGCGGTGGCAGCCACACTGGTGGTGGTCTGCGGATTGACCTATTGGTTCAACCGCCCGGTGGAGGTTACCTACCTGCACGGCGGGGCCGCGTTGCCGGAGATGGAGGGCCCGAAACCCGCGCCGGTGAGCGAGCCGGAGAAGGAAATTTCCCCCGCACCCGAACCCTTGGACGCGGAGCGGGTAAAGCGGCTGTTTGCCAAACGCACGGATAAGGCAGGCAATAGGCTTGCGAAAATAACTGCTGCCAACACTGACGAAGGAACAGCCGCGCGGGGAGTGGCGGTAACGGCATCCGCGGGGTCTGGCAGCGCCAAGGAAGAGGAGATCCTGCCCGTGGAACAGCCAGCCGGGAGATCGGCCCGCCTGGAGGAGGCCGCGGTGGCGTTGGAAGAACCTGTATTGGCAGGTGTTCCCGATATACAGCCGCCCGTGGTGCTGGACGACGTGGAGGATACGATGCTGGCGGTGGCGCCCAGCGAAAAGCCGTCGTTTGGTGTGAGCAGTATACTCAACTACGTGGTGGGGGCGGTAGACCAGCGCGAGGAAAAACTGGTTACCTTCTCCAATGACGAAGAGGGTTCACTGAAGCTGGATTTCAACTTTAGCTTGGCGAGAAACAAAAAGAAAAAAATAAAATAACGACTAAATAAACAAGCAGAAATGAAACAGATAAGCCTTACCTTATTATGCTGTGCCGCCACGTTGGCAGCAGCGGCACAGGAAGTCCGCACGATTACCGCAGACACGGTGATTATGGAGGATGTAAAAACAGGAGAAAAGCGGAAAGTACGTATCATCATCCCCGGCAAGGATGAAGGCGTTATCACCATTGAGACGGATAAAACTTACCGGATTGACAGTACGGAAGCCAAAACGGAGAAGCGCGAGGAGGCCGCTGAACGGAAAGGAGGGCGCCCCATTTATGGTATCACGTTTTCACGGATAGATCTTGGCTTGGCTAAACTGATGGACAACGGCAGCTTTACGTTATCGGACAATAACCGGGATTTTAGGTACCGCCCCGGGAAGACGGTAAATTTTGGGTTTGACGTACTGCAGGCAGGCTACCGTTTCAACAACCATTTCCGTGTTTTCCTTTCGGGCGGCTTTGACTGGACGTATATCCGTTTGCGGGAAGACATCGACTTTCTGGAAAACACCACGCCGCTAACGTGGGAGCGCTCTGGCGTGGATTACGACAAAAACCGGCTCACATCTACCTATCTGCGCCTGCCGCTGACGTTTGAATGGCGCAGCAAGCGTTATAGCGGTTTGGGCCGCGTTCGGTTTGCCGCGGGGCCGGAAGGAGGCTTTCTGCTGAAGGGCACCCAGCGGTTCAAAAGCGACGAGCTGGGTAAGCAGAAGTTTAAAGATGACTATAACTTCACGCAGTTCCGCTATGGGGCCTTTGCACGGTTCGGTGTGGGGGGATTGGGCATCTACGCCAAATATTATTTCAACGATATCTTTGAAAACAGTCCTGCTCAGGCAGGGCTGCAGAACTTTACCTTCGGGCTCATGCTGGGCTTTTAATCGCCATACCGATATATTTTTTGTAATTTCGCACCGTCCCGATACTTCCGGGACGGTTTTTTATGGCATTAACCCATACCCATCCGCCGTCATGCTCGGTGCCCCACGACGTGCATCGGGAAGGCCTGCCCTTAATCCATGGGGAGGGCCTGAGCCGTGCGTTTGGTGAGGGGAAAGAACCGGTTGCGGCGGTCAGCGACCTCACCTTTGGCATCAATGAGGGGAAAATTACGGCCATTATCGGTGAAAGCGGCAGCGGGAAAAGCACGTTGCTGCGCCTTATCTATGGCCTGCTGGAACCCGACAGCGGAGCCGTACGTTACCGGGGGTGGCGGGTGCCGACCCCCCGGGAGAAACTGATTCCCGGCCATGATGCCATGCGCATGGTATCACAAGGGTTTGACGACCTGAATACCTATGCCAATGTATGGGACAATGTAGCGTCACAGCTGCCCAATACGGATTTGGACTCCAAATACGGCAAAACGACGGAAACCTTACAGCGTTTGCGGATTGACCACTTGGCGAAGCAGCGTATTGCCGATTTGAGTGGCGGGGAAAAGCAGCGGGTGGCGATATCGCGGGCGCTGGTGAACGAGCCGGAGGTATTGCTGCTGGACGAGCCGTTCAATCAGGTAGACGCTTCGTTTAGGGAGGCGTTGCAGGAAGACATCCGCGGCATCGTGGAAAAAACCGGACTGACGGTAGTGCTGGTTTCGCATGATCCGGCAGAGGTACTTTCCATGGCCGATGAATTGATTGTGTTGAAACAGGGACGCCTGGTGGCCTCGGCAAAACCCACCCTGCTTTACCGGTTTCCTCCTAATGCCTATACCGCCCGACTCTTAGCCAAGAGTAATATCTTCAGTGCCGCTGATGCGGGTACGTTGGGCATCAACAGCCGTGTCGCTTTGGCCGTGCATCCCGAGTGGCTGGAGCTCAATGCCCGTCCGGAGGCCGGGTTTATGGTGCAGGACGTGCGGTTTAAAGGTTTTTACGAAGAATTGCTGGTTAGCAACGGCACGTTGCGGGTGATTGCCATCAACCCGCAACCCGGCGCATTTCCCATGGGTACGCGCGTGGATGTGAAGGTCAGGCAGTATCATCCGTTGCGCTAACATCAAGGCTATAAGCGGATTGTAAGATGCCGGACAGCTACCGAGCCACCCGGTGTTTAAGCGTATCGGCATAAGAGGCCCCGATGGGCAGAAAACTTCCGTTGACGGTCAGTTGATGCCGCTCCATCTTCTCGATTTTGGCGATGGATACAATAAATGAGCGATGAATGCGCGCGAAACGCTCGGCGGGCAGGAGCGTTTCGCATTCGGTAATCGTCATCCGGCTGAGGATATGGCGATGACCCAAAACAAAGTTTACGTAGTTGCCCGTGGCTTCAAGGTAATCGATATCGTCGAAAACCACTTTTACCTGTTCATATCCCGTTTTGATGAATACGTATTGGGGTTTCGTTTCGCTGCTGCGTAACTGGAGCCATTCTTGCGCTTTATTGCAAGCCTTGAGGAAGCGGGCTAACGAAAACGGTTTAAGTAGGTAATCCACGGCATCAAGCTCAAAACCGGCTACGGCGTGTTCGGAATAGGCGGTGGTAAAAATAACCAGCGGCTTTTTGCTGAGACTCCGGAAAAATTCGATGCCCGAAATGTCGGGCATCTTGATATCAAGGAATAATAAATCCACCGGATGCTGCCGCAAGTAGTCCATCGCTTCAAATGCATTAGTGAAGGTAGCCTTTAATTCCAAAAAAGGCACTTTGGCCGCGTGGTTTGCTACTACATCAAGCGCTATGGGTTCGTCGTCTATGGCTATGGCGGTAATCATCTCCCTAAGGTACCAAGTTTACAGGAGTTGGTCAAGTAGTTGGCGTACCTCATCGGCAGTGGGGTTGATTGCCAGAATTTCACCCTGTTGGTCAATCAGCAACATCAGACCCGCCGCGTTGCTCATGCCATACTTCTTCCAGATGCCCTGTTGATCATCCAACTCGACCAGATTAACCCACGTAAATGCCTCCTGCTCCAAACGCGCACGCAGTGCATGAGTATCTCCAAATTCCCTTGCAATGCCAACGATGCCGAAACCCTTGCCGTGATATGCTTCGTACACGGGTACCATCGTCCGGGTTTTGGCAATGCATGGGCCACACCATGAACCCCAGAAATCGATCAGCAGCACTTTCTCGGTCAGCAAGTCGGAAAGCCGATGATATGCGTCTGCCAAATCGGGTGCTTCGAAGTCAATGATGTGACCACCTACGACGACGCCCAGCACACCCCTCAACATCTCTTCCAGCGCTGACGTATAGGGATGGTTTGGAAAATGTGCCGCATAATCGGGATAAATGGCGGCGATAGCCTGTACGATGGCAGGATTCTCTCGTTGGTAATAAAGGTCGGTCACCAAAAGAAATAGCGATACCGGCGATGGTCTTTCGGCGATATAATCATATCTCCAGGTAACCGTTTCCTGCTGCAAGGCCGCTATCACATCACGCAACCGGTTGCCATCCTCGGTAAGATCGAGCTTTGCGTTCTCCAGGGAATCCCGCTGGCGAAACAGCACCACCCGCCGGTCGCTATCCGCACTGTTCAGCTCTTCCATCATTGCGCTGTATCGCTCAGTGTAGAAGTTGCCTGCTTTATAGAGTGAATCCCGGGTAGCGTACAATAAGCTGAAACGAGCGTCAAATGCGTTGACAAAAGACGTATTGAACGCCCACAATTCGTCATTCAATTGTCCTCCCGAAATGCGGTTTTCATTAAACCGTTCTGTCGGATAAAGCAGAAAGTCTATGGTGTCCCGGTCAAGGAAAAAGTCAATCGACCGGAACGCACCCCGCGCCAACTCACTTCCAAAGATTAGTTTACGAACGGATTCGGGTTCTCCTTCAAACGTATGCTCAAAAGCCCCATCCCTAATTCGGACGGAGTCGTGTTGCTTGTCGAAGCGCCCGAAAGGTTCCGCCAATAGCAGTTCGCTATCATCGCGGTCAATAACTTGCCCTCTAATCACGAACTGTCGATGCTGCTGGGCATGAGCAGCGTGCTGAAAAACAAGGGCAATAACAAAAAGCAATGTCTTCTGTATGATCTTCTTCATATATGAAATGTTAATGTTAGTCGAACTTTTTGTAATACCATCACCAAGCCTACAGATATTCCTCCAGTTGTTTCACCAAATCCTTCCCGTCACTTGGTCGTTTGATCTCGCCAGCCACTAAACTTCCGTGCCTGTCGAATATAAAATAGGTCGGATAACGGCCGTGTTTGGAAGGGTCATCGGGCAGCAATTCGTTCCAGATGGCTTGTATATCTTCATTGTTTTTCCTCAGGTGCACACCGGTAACCGCATTTGCCTGGATATATTCCCGCCACTTACCGTCATCGGCATCGTCGTCCATATCCAGGTACAGGAATACGATATCCTGTCCCTCCATTTGTTCTTTGATCGCCGGTACATATTGCATCTCTACTTTGCACGGACCACACCACGTGCCCCAGATATCCAGGTATATTACTTTGCCTTTAAATTGCTGTATGAATGCTTTAATGCTGGTAAAAGTCCGGTAGTCTTCAGGAACAATGATATCGTTATTCACGGTTGCCATTCGCTTCATCAGCGATGCGCGCATACTTGCCAACGTGTCCAGGTAGGCACTGTTCCGATTATGCCGTTCAAGAGCGTCAAGCAGACGGTTACCGGTAGAAACTTCCCCGTCGCGGTATTTTACCTTGACCTGCTGAGCCAGATAACGCTCGGTTGTGCTCGCATCAAATGCCCGCTTCACCGCCATGCAGTTGAGGAATGTTTCACCATGTGCACGAGCTATAGCCATCAGGCTATCAAAACTGCCCACACCGTATACCGATTCCAATGATTCGGCAAATTTTGTCGGGTCATCGCGGTTGGAAAACGCACGGCTTGCTAAAAAACCAACGTATGCATCGATAAATGCATAGTACATCGGCCCCTGTAATGCCGATTTGGGTTGAGGGGATTCCCTTTGCATAAATGCGATGATAAAATTTGACCACACATCCCGCGGCCAACGGGCGGTACGCACATACAGGTCAACGTAGGCAACGAAATGATAGTGGAGCTCGGCTTTCAGAAATTCCTTTTCCGAAGGTGTGAGCGGGCTGGCATCAATCTGGGCCATTTTAGCGGCCAGCTGTTTCAGGCAGGGTTGGATAATAGCGGCTTCCATTTCGTTGGCTGCTACCCGCTTGCTGTCGGTAAAGAACGGCGGGGCTTTCCGCAATTCCAGTTTGTGAAGCAGCGCATTCGCTTCAGCCATACCACCGCCGAAAGCGATTTGGCCGTAGGAGCCGTCCAGTTCCACGGTCAAGTCCGTGCGGGGCCTCATCCATAGGAAAGCCTCGTGATCTCCCCAACGCAGGTAGCCAATCTTCTCTTCGTCCAAAGCTAATGTAATGCTGAAATTCCCGTATTCGTCGGTGGTCAATGACGTATTCATGTCATCAAAATACCCATATACAAAAGGCACATTCACCATCACGGCCTCCCCTGTGGGGAGGTTTTTGATATGCCCCTTCAGGTCAAATTGCGCGCACGAAAATAAGTAGCCACACACGGCCACAACGGTCAGTATGATTCTTTTCATATCGGTTAGCATACGATGGTCAAATGCACAAAATACTCCTGCGTGGTTTCCCGGATCACCAAGTCATATTTGCCGGGATACAGCATCGCCAGGCGCTGCTTCACATTTTCCAGGCCGACGCCCGGATGGCCGCGCTCCGGATCGGCTTCGGGCTTCCGGTGTATGCTGTTATGAACATCGAAATACACCTTCCCTTCCGATTCGTAAAGGCTGACATTTATCCATGATTTTTCCCGCAGGCTGATGCCGTGTTTGAACGCGTTCTCCACAAATGGGATGAGGAGCATCGGCGCAATGTAGGTGCTTTCCAACGCGTCCGCGATATCGCATTCCACAATAATCCCTTTGGAAGTAGCGGTTCGCAACAGCTGCAGGTCGATGTAATTGCGGAGATACTCGATTTCGCGAGCCAGCAGAATGCGATCCTGGTTATTTTCATGCAGCATGAAACGCATCATATCCCCCAATTTTTGGATGCCGGAAGCTGTGCGCTCAGCATGTTCCTGCAGCGCCGTACCATAAAGCGTGTTGAGGATATTGAACAGGAAATGGGGGTTGATCTGCGACCGGAGGAAACTTAAATTCGCTGACGCTTGGCCTAGTTCCATCTTAAGGTTGACCAATTGCGCTATGCGCTCTTTTTGGCGTTGATATATATAGTGAGACAAGGGTAAGATGACCAATGTGATAGCGAACCAGATGATGAAGAACACCAGTCCATCGGATTTGGTGACACCCAGGAAAAGAGCACCGAAAGGAATAAATGCTACAAAGGAAACGGGAATAGCCATCAGGAGATATTTTCCCAAATCGTCGTGGCGTTTCTCTGAAAAAGGTGTGAGCCAATAAGTGTTTAATGCAAATAGCAAATAAGCGTAAGGAATGGAGACCAACCAAAGGGCTGACAGGTCCCGATCAACACTTAGTAAGGGAAGTAATATAAGCAAACCGACGCCCAACACAATGAGGCTCTCTTGAAAGATGCGGGACGCAAGGCCGTTGTTTTTGGCCTGTACGTAGCGGACAAGACGCTTGATTCCCTCATAGGCAAAGATGAGCAGAAATACCAAAGCGGTTACACCCAGCGCCTGCCCGTGGGTGAGATAATGCTGGAAATCGTTGCCCCTATAGGAATGATAGCCTTGTATCCAAAGGCAGGCTGCCAATCCCATCCAAGCAGCAAAAAACAGCAGCAAGGTCAGCGCTATGCCAGTATCTACTTTTCGCTTGATAAAAAATGCAGGTGATATCCATTGTATAAACACCAAAACGGTGCCGTAAATGACGGTGCTGTAAGCCATCCAGGACGCCAATGCGCGTTTGCTTTCATGCGGTGCGCCAGTGCTATACAAGACTATCAAGATAAAAATGAAAATGGCTGTCGCCAAGATAAATTCGATACGTCTGAACTTCATAACCGTTTATTTTGTCGTGGCAATGTTAGGCAATCCACGACCATAGTCCAACCGTACGGGACGAAAACAGGAATATATGTGATGAACAAGTATTGAGTCTTTATTCGCTATAAAGCAGTGCCTTTTGCCTTTCGATGCCCTGCCGCACCTTAGTGTCGCTTATGCCGTCCATGATGGCTATTTCTGCATCGCGGTCTTTACCGGAGCGGTGATTATCAACTGTTTGCTGATTTTGCAGGGCAATGTCATAAGCATCCCTGGCACTCATCAGCTTCACGAACACCGGCAGGCATTCAAAGAAAATAAACAGGAGCATAATAAACATGATGGACCAATAGTTGGCCTCATTTACGGTGCCGTCGGGATGATACTTCAGGTCACCGAGCGCGGCGTTCCGGTCGGCAAAACCGGCATTGTTTACGGCACTGTCGAGCTGCGCACCGGTTAGTAATTGTTCATCCAGCAGGCCTTCAAATTGCTTGCGTTGCGCAATAAAGGCTTCCTGTTGCCGGATAGATGCCCTGAGTGTATCCAAATACCGCTCCTGCTTTTCCAGATCGGCTTGCCGCTGCTTGGCGTAAGGGCCATAACCGACGATGCCGGAGGTTTCGACGGTTTTTTCGCCGAAGGTTTCCATCTTCAGCTTGATGCGGTCGGTCTTGATGGACGCTTCCAAGGAGTCCCGCTCCGATTTCAATTCGGCCAGCTTTCCGAGTTCGATTGCATACTTGCTGTCAAATGCTTTGTTAAGTGTGTCGATATTGGCCCGTTGGCGGTCGAGGTACGTAACCCGCAGTTGGTCGCGGATTTCCTTATCAAACACCTTAAGTTCCAGGGGGCGGGCAATAACAATGCCGATGAGAACGGCCAGCAGGATACGGGGCGTTGCCTGGAGGAATTGCCTGAAGCCCGGTGCATTTTTATTGATGCTGGATACGATATACCTATCCATGTTGAAGATGGCCAGGCCCCACAGCAGGCCGAACAGCACCGCATATAAAGGCGCGAAAAGGCTGCCGCTGAAGACGAAATAAAGGGCATATCCGCCTGATAACGCCGCAAAAAGGCCGGTGAAAAAGATGGTTGCACCAATGCCCACATATTTGCTATGCTCAGCGGGGTATTTTTCCAAGGTTTCCCGGTGTGCCCCGCTGCACCACCAAAAGAACCGCGTAAGTTGCTCCATCACGTTTGATATCCATGGATAAGACGGACTGTGTCCCAATTTGTTACATGCTTTCTTGTTCGTCGCTGGCAAAAGTAATGCTTGTGTGATTAATAGAATGATGGTTGGGATGAAACTGCTGAAATATGGGATGAAACCATTGTTCGATCCATAGTGCGGCATTGCGCCCAGCAGGGATATCCGGTTCTCACCAGCAGCGCAAGCAGGAGGTAAAAGACGGTGTTCACGCTTTTCATGCCGCAAAGATGAACACCGCGGATAGCCCGTTAAAGGAATCTCCGACGAGTGGTAGGAATTGTCGGACGAATGGGGTATTTTAGCCGGATACATGAACGAGTACACCCAACCACCGATTATCAGCATGTCGGGCCTGGAGAAATGGTACGGCAGCAAGCACATCCTGAAAGGCATTGATCTGGATATCTATCCGGGGCAGATCATCGGCTACATCGGCCCGAATGGAGCAGGCAAATCCACGACGGTAAAAATCCTCTGCGGGCTTGTGGGCGACTTCAAGGGGGCGGTAACGGTAGACGGGATCGATCTGCGCCAAAATCCATTGGCCGTAAAGGCCAAGATAGGCTACGTGCCCGAGAATGCCGAACTGTACGATGTACTGACCCCTATGGAGTACCTTGACTTTGTCGGCAAACTTTATGGCATGCAAGAGGAAACCATCCGCACAAGGGCTGAACGGCTGCTCACCAGCTTTGGGTTGGGTGACAATAAGAACAAACGCATGGACACCTTTTCCAAAGGTATGCGGCAAAAGGTATTGCTGATAGCCGGCATTATCCACAACCCCAGCATTATCGTATTGGACGAGCCGTTGTCGGGACTGGACGCCAATGCTGTCATCACCGTCAAAGAACTGATTTCCCTGCTGGCCCAAGAGGGCAAAACCATCTTCTATTGCTCGCATATGATGGACGTGGTGGAGAAAATTTCGGACCGTATCCTCCTGATCAACGAAGGCAGTATCGTAGCGGATGGCACATTCGAATCGCTGAAGAATGAACATGGCGACACATTGGAGCGTATTTTCGCGCGGCTTACCGGAGGGACTGACGCAGGAACGGGTGCAGCGCAGATCTTATCGGCCCTGGATTGATACCATCGCACATGAACCGACTCATTCTCAAACTGCTGCTCGCGCCCACCTTTCTCTGGAAGCGCATGGGCGTTGATCCGGAAAAGCTACGCCTCATCCTTAGTGTCAAGTTGACCATCGACGACCGCAGGCCGCTTACCGCTTTTCGCAATAGCCAAAAGAAGAAGGAGTCCTCCGGAAGCAACATTTGGCAATTCATCATTATGGCCATCATGGGCTCGGTTTTCCTGATCTACTTCCTGTTTTTGAACGACCCGTATGTAGCGTATTCCTTCTATTTTTTTTCGTTAATGTGCGTGCTTGGCCTGATGCTTATCGCAGATTTGTCGACCATTCTTATCGATACCCGGGACCACTACATTATTCTTCCCCGCCCGGTGGATGACCGCACGTTTGCAGTAAGCCGTGTCTTGCATATCGGGATATTGCTGTTGGGATTGCTGGTGGCTCTTGCGCTGCCGGGATTGATCTATACCGGCATTAAGTATGGTATCGGCTTGGCCATCCTTTTTCTGTTACAGGCGTTGATAACGGGTATATTGACCCTGTTGCTGGTCAACCAGTTTTACCTGATGATGATCAGGTGGCTGCCTGCACAGCGGTTGAAAGACCTGATAGCGATGGTCCAGGTTGTATTTTCTGTCGCGGTTTTCGCCTCTTACTACTTCGGCCCGGTTGTATTGCGTACCTCTTGGGCGCAGCAGCTTCACATCGAAAGCGCCCCTTGGTCATGGGTATTTCCCCCGGTCTGGGTAGCGTCGCTTCAGCAGCTTGCTACACAATCATTGACGTGGCTGGTCATCGTCTTGAGCCTTTTGGGGCTTATCGCACCCTTGGTGGCGCTGTGGCTGGTCATCCGCATCTTTTCAGCGGGATTCAACGATAAACTGGCTGCCTTGGCTGGTGGGGATGAGTCTACTTCAACCCGGAATTCCGCGGCCGGCATTAAACGGACCTGGGGCGACCGCCTGTCTTCCGCACTCACACGCCATCCATTGGAAAGCGCGGGGTTCCGTATTGTATGGCTGATCACCGGACGCTCGCGCGAGTTTAAGCAAAAGCTGTACCCCACGATGGCTTATATTCCGGTGTATTTCGTGTTTTTCTTTTTTTTCGGGTTCGGCAACCGTGAGTCGCCCAGGTCATTTGGCGACAGGTTGGAGCAAATGCGGGAAGGCGGAGCATTTATCGTTCTGTTTTACCTGTCTTTGTTTACGCTCATGACCGTCTTTCAGTTCATTGCGCAAAACGATCGGTTTAAAGCAGCCTGGATATATAAAGCAGCGCCCATAGCCGCTCCGGGGATGTTGATGGCCGGTGTATTGAAGGCTGCACTGACCAAATTTTTCTTTCCGTTTATCATCGTGCTGGCTTTGGTGGGGATTCCCGTCGTCGGCCCGGAGGTTGTCAATGACGCCTTGCTGGCTGCGGCCATCGGTAGTATTGAAGCTGTGCTGATTGCGCTATTCATGATGAAAGCCTACCCATTTTCACAGCCGGTGAAACAGACCGGCGGCAACTTGGTCACCACGCTGTTGGTTATGAGTTTTGTCGGCTTACTGGGATACGGCCACTACTTCATCATGTCGTATGAGCTTTTCGTGTGGGCAGCATGCCTGGCGGCCTGGGGTGCTTTTGCCGTCATGCTCCACTATTTCCGCAAGGATAGCTGGCAAGTGCTGCAAACCCAAGACTAAAAATCGGAATAGGCCGTGGGCTACAATAACACTCATATTTCAACAGTTATTGCCATAAACATAATGAATGCCTTACTTTGTAGGGCGATGCTAAAAAGAATCAAAAGCGGTTACAAATAAACGTTGACACTATGCGATATAGAACATTAGCAGGAACCGACTTAAGCCTACCGGTCATCACGTTTGGGGCATGGGCTGCCGGTGGATGGATGTGGGGCGGAACCGAACGTAAAGACGCGGTGGAGGCCATGCGGGCATCCTTTGATTTAGGGGTAAATGCGATTGATACGGCTCCTATCTACGGACAGGGAACCAGTGAGGAACTGGTGGGCGAAGCCATCCGCGGTATTCCACGCGACAAGGTGTACATTTTGACCAAGTTTGGTATGCGGTGGGACTTGGCAAAGGGGGATTTCGCTTTCCATAGTAAAGACAATATGGGCAAGGCTATTGATATTTATCGGTATGCCGGTAAGGAAAGCATCATAAAGGAGTGCGAAGATAGCCTACGCCGTTTGGGCACCGATTACATCGACCTTTATCAAATTCACTGGCCTGATAGTACCACACCCATTCAGGAATCTATGGAAGCGGTTGCCCAGCTTATTCAGCAGGGTAAGGTGCGGTATGCCGGGGTATGCAATTACAGCGCGGCCCAGTTGGAAGAAGCCAACAGGTACGTAGACGTAGTCTCCAACCAGGTGCCGTATAGCATGGTGAAACGGGGCATAGAGGCGGAATTGGTGCCCTATTGCCTGGAGCAGGGAAAATCCATTCTCGCATACAGCCCTATGGAGCGCGGACTGCTCACCGGAAAGCTAAAGCCCGGACACCGGTTTGGGGAGGGTGACCATCGGGCCAATCTTTATTTTTTCAGTGATGAAAATTTGCGGCGGACGAATGCCTTTCTGGAAAAGGTTAAACCCATCGCCGATGGAAAAGGGATTTCGTTAGGGCAGCTGGTGTTGCTATGGACATTGGAGCAGCCGGGCATCACCGTTGCCTTGGCGGGTGCACGGAATACGGAGCAGGCCATACAGAACGCCAAAGCGACCGATGCTGAACTGAGTTCAGAAGAGGTTGCTTTCATTACGGCTGAGCTGAATGAGCTGGAGCTGGTCAAGTAAGATTACTGCTTACGGTACAGGTTATATAGCACCCGAAGGTCATGCTCCGTCAGCTCGGGTGTGATGTCCTGCTGGATGTAATGCAACTTGAACGCCCTGATGGCTGCTTGCAGGTTACTTGTGTCATAGCCGATGATGCGCAAAGCATCCTCCGGGTTGAAGTTCTCCGGCGGATCGACCAGTACTTCGTCCGGCCAAAGGCCGAAACCGTGTTCGGCCAGCCGTTTCCAAGGGAAGAGCGCACTCGGATCCACTTTGCGGGCAGGAGCGATATCTGCATGGGCAATGAAATTGGCCGTGGGGATGTTGTATTTCTTTTTAAGGGAGTCCAGTAGTTTCAGCAGGCTGTGGAGCTGTGCTTCGGGAAACGGTTCACGGCCGTTATTGTCCAGCTCAATGCCTAACGACACGGAGTTGAGGTCGGTAATACTCCCCCACTTGCCTGCACCGGCATGCCATCCACGGAGATAGTCGTTCAGCATCTGGTACACTTCGCCATCCCGGCCGATGACATAGTGGGCGCTTACCTGTGCATGTGGTACGGTGAAGGTACGCAGCGTTTGCTCCACGCTGTCCTGCGCGGTATGGTGGATGATAACGTAGTTGGGCTTGCGGAGGTTGAAATGGATAGCGCCTACCCAATGGGCGTCTCGGCTGGTTTGCGGGATCTCCGACACGATGGCATTGCCGGCCGTATCATAGGTGGTGACCAAACGTGGCGTAGCGTAGGGTAACGGTTGGCGGATTTCGTCTGTAACGGCTTTTACCTGCCGTTTATACTGTTTATTGGTCTTCGCATAGCGGTTCGTGGAACACCCTCCGCCAATGAAGGAAGCCAATATCAGCAGGACTGTGGTATGCCTTAGCGAAATGTTGACACTTGCCATGTTATTTTGGAAGTTGGTAACGGAGGCCCAATGCCAGTGTTTGGCTGATCTGAACATCGTCGTGCTGACGGCTATCGTACAATAGGATGCCGCTCAACGTGACGTTCACTAAGCGGGTGACCGAAGCGGTGAGGGTAGCATCCAGCCGGTGGGCAGGGTCGCTAAGCTCTTCGTAATTGGCAAATAGGTTATACCGGCTTTTCAGGTTGAGGTTCGGCGCAAGGTTACGATCCAGATTGGCCGTGAGCTGGAACGCCAGATCATTGCGGAAATGCTTCCCATCGTCCACGCCGAACCGCTGGCCATCCCGATTGAGGGGAATGCGGTCGTCAAAGACCAATGTTTGCCGGGCGGTGCCGGTACCGAAGCGCACGGAGAAGGTGTTATCCGGCTTATACTCGATACCGAGGGATTCCGTCAGGTAGCCCGGGGCCATAAAGTTGGAGATGATGCCGGTAATGCTGTCTCTCCCTTCGCTGTCTCTGCCATAGCTGTAGCCGACATCGAATTGGCTTTCAAAGGTAAACGACGTAAACAGCGACCAGTTCTTTGATATTTTCAAGGACAGCTTGTTATCCCAGAAAATCCGGTCGCGGTTTTTGCGCGGCAATTGTTCCTTGTTTTTGACCTTGCCGTATTCTAAGCCGACCTCTGTGACGAAATTGAAATTATTGCGTGTATAGTCTGATTTATGGGTGATAAGAGCGCTCCCGGAAATGGAATTCACCCCCCCGCCCTGCCAGTTCTCGCTAAAAGAGGCCTGATTGGCATTGATGCCGAATGACGACCAGTGCCGCCAGTAAATTACCCGTAAATCCAATGCCGACAGGGGGATGGTGACCGGCCGTATGTCGGCCTCAGGTTTTTCGACCTTCAGGCTGTTGGGGTCCGGCTTCCGGCGTAATTCATCCAAGTCATAGATTTGGGCTTGTGCGATGGAAACCCCGCATAGCAGGGTGGCAAGCAAAAAGTAAAACCGTTGTCTCATATCTGCGGCTAAATTAGCAAATATCGTGCTGTTTTTCTATTTCTCTGTTGTGGGGAAGGGCGGTTGCCTTCGCGCACCGGGGTTTTGCCTGTACTGGATAAGCGCCGAACGGATGTAAAAGGCCAGGTTATAGTCGTTGGCGCCGAGGATAAAATAATAAGACGGGCGGTACTGGCGCATAAAGTCTACCAGCGTGGGGCCAGTGAGCCCGGTTACCCTGCTGACCAGTTCGGGGGTGAAGCGGTAATCGATGACCGATTCACGGTAATCCCGTTCGATGATTTCCTGTAGTTTACGGGCGTTTTTACCTTCGCGGCTGATGAGTTTGTATAGGGCATCGATACTGAGTCCTGCGCCTGATGGCCCTACGGAAAAGATGGATCCTGCGTTGCCCTTGGTGTAGGCGGTGCTGTATTCCTTTTTGTTTTCCAGCAGTTGCTCTTCAGGGCTGCGCCGGGCAATGACAGAGACCTCGTCCAGCCATATGGTGGATCGCTCCATGTTGAATAACACTACTTTTTGGTTGGATACGATCAGCGTATCGGGGTGATACCCTTTGGCGGCTGCTATCAGGATGTCGCCCGGACTGGCCTGGATACTGAATTCGCCCCGTGTATTGTTGTAGCCGCCCTGATCATTGGCGGTGTTATAGACATATACCTGAGAAATGCGCTGCTTGGTGTGGTTGTCAAATACGATGCCCTGGATGGCCGTTTGAGCCACCGCGAAACCGACGGTCAGGCTGCCGGAAAACAGCCACAGAAAAAAACGGCCAACTTGTTTCACTGTCGTAAAACTACGGTTAAGTTTGCAGTTGGCGAAAAATTTAACATCATTTTACAGTTATTTCGGGACCAGGATAAGCTGTCCGATAAAAAGCGATTCTGTCTTCAGGCCGTTTAAATCTTTCAATTCTGTGGTAGAGAGGCCGTATTTCCGGGCGATGGCGGATAGCGTTTCTCCCTGCCGTACTTCGTGGATATCAATGCTGACGGGTGCCTTGGCCTGGGCGATCTGCTGCTCCTGCGGTTTGTTTTCAACAATCTCTTCCTGCACAACCGCTTCGCGCCGGATTTTGGCTTGCCGGCTTTCGGGGCGGTCATATTGATGCAGTTCATACCGTTCAATCAGATCGATCAACAGATCGGCATACCGCGGATTGGTGGCATATCCCGCAGCCTTCAGACCCCTCGCCCACCCTTTATAATCGTCTTTATCCAGCTCAAAGAGTGCGGCGTAACGTTTACGCAACAAGAATTGCGAGTGATCTTTGAAGGAGTCTTCCGGCTGTGCGTAAACCCGGAAGCAGTCGTCGCGCCGATCGTCGTCTTTGTATGTTTTGCCCCCTACCCACTCGGGCGTACATTTGATGCCGAAGTGGTTGTTTGCCTCGCGGGCGAGCGAGCTGTTGCCGTTTCCAGACTCCAGTAGGGCTTGGGCGAGCTTAATGCTTGCAGGAATGCCGTACCGCTCCATCTCGGTGATGGCAATGTCTTTATAACGTTCGATATACTGATGGCCCGAAAGGCTGGTAGCGGCCGGGCGCTTGTTTTCGCCGGTTGAGGACGGCGGCACGGATGAAGGTGTACGTACCGGGCCGGGTCGTGTGTGAACACGCGGATTTTGCAGCACCTCGTGTTTAGAGAGGCAGGAAGCACATGTGAAGAGCGCGATTAGCGCGTATAGCGTTCTCATCTACAGGATAAGTTGTTGTCCGATGCGTAACCGGGCATCGGTAAGTCCGTTGATACGTTGTATGGCCTTAACCGTGGTGCCGTGTTTGCGGGCCAGGTCGTATAATGTGTCGCCCTTTTTTACCGTGTACTGGGTGGCCGGTGCGGACTCGGATTCCGCCGCTGCCGCCGCGGTGACCTCGGGTTGTTTATCCAGCTCGTGCAGGCTGTATTTTTCAATCGTACCGATTACTTTCGATGCCCAGGATGTACTATGTGCGTAGCCCGAACGTGCAATACCCTGCACCCATCGTTTATATTCGTGGGGTTGACAGAGATCAAACAACCGCTGCGTACTTTTGCGCCGCTTTAACAGGGCAATAAAATCTTCATATGATTGTTCTACGGAAGCATATCCCTTATATGCCGAACGGATTTCCTTGCTGTTGTTCGGGCCTTTGATGCCGAAATGGTTGTTAAGGTAGCGGGCCACCTTGCTGCTTCCGTATGCGCTCTCGTGGATGGCAACGGCCAGGATAAGGCTCGCCGGGCATCCATGAGTTTCCATGTACTGGACGGCCATGTCTTTATACGTTTCGATATAGTGTTGGGGGGAACTGTATTGAGCGAAAACTTGTCCCACTGGGGTCAACGTGAAGCTTAGGCATGAAACGATTAACCAAGTTCTTTTCATGATGTTACAGTTGGGGGTGATGTCGCTTGCGGAGCAGGAATAGTCCGTCGCGGACGGGAAGGATTAATTTGTCTACGCGTTCATCAGCGGCGAGCCGCTCGTTCAATGCGGCCACTTGCTGCGTTTGCGCGTCAGTAGCTCCTGCTACGACTTTACCTTTCCATAATACATTATCTATCAGAATCAAGCTCCCGGCGCGGCTCTTCTCCAGCGCCAGTTCGTAATAGCGTAGGTTGCTCTTTTTGTCGGCGTCAATAAAAACAAGGTCAAACGGGCCGGGCAAATCCGGCATAATGGCAGCTGCATCGCCGATATGGCAATGAATGCTTCCTGCCAGTCCGGCCTCTTGGAAATATTGGCGAACGCGGTCTTCCCGCTCGGCATTGTTGTCGATGGTGTGGATTTCCCCGCCAGGCTGCAGTCCCTCGGCAAGGCACAGTGTGGCATAACCGGTAAATGTGCCCACTTCGAGGATCTTCTGTGGGCCAACCAGCTTGCTCAGCATAGCCAACAGCCTTCCCTGATAGTGGCCCGACAGCATGTGGGGCATCGTTTCTTTCAGGTAAGTCTCCCTGTTGATGTGCCGCAGCAATGGCGGCTCAGTATCACAGGCCTTTTCCAGATAGCTCGTCAGCATGTCATCGAACATATCCATTGCACGCAAATGTAAGGAAGATGGTTGAAAGTGCAAAAATGTCGCGGATTTTCAATACCTTTGCGCCCTTAAATTACACAAAATATCCTGAAGGGATGCAGAAAATCAGAAACATAGCAATCATTGCGCACGTAGACCATGGCAAAACCACCTTGGTAGACAAAATCCTTCACTTCACCAATCTTTTCCGTGACCATGAAGAGGTGGGTGAGTTGATATTGGACAACAACGATCTGGAACGTGAGCGGGGTATTACCATTGTCTCCAAGAACGTTTCAGTACGGTATAAAGACGTTAAAATCAATATTATCGATACCCCGGGGCACGCCGATTTCGGCGGAGAGGTGGAGCGGGTGCTTAAAATGGCTGACGGCGTAATCTTGTTGGTAGACGCTTTTGAAGGGCCTATGCCGCAGACCCGCTTTGTTACCCAAAAGGCGCTTGGTCTGGGGCTTAAGCCGATTGTGGTGGTTAATAAGGTGGATAAGGAAAACTGTCGACCGGATGAGGTTTACGAAGCAGTGTTCGAGTTGTTTTTCAACCTTGATGCGACCGAGGAACAACTGGATTTTCCGGTGCTGTACGGCTCATCCAAACAGGGATGGATGTCGACCGACTGGAAACAGCCGGCCCAGGATTTCACGGCCCTGCTGGATGCTATATTGGAACATATCCCTGCTGCGCCGTATGTGGATGGCACGTTACAGATGCAGGTAACATCATTAGACTATTCTTCTTTTGTGGGCCGTATCGCCATCGGCCGCGTAGCACGAGGCACCATCAAGGAGAGCCAGCCCGTATCCCTGGTGAAGCGCGACGGCAAAGTGGTGAAAGCGCGGGTGAAAGAACTCCATACCTTCGAAGGGCTGGGCCGCGTGAAGGTACAAGAAGTAAAGGCTGGCGACATCTGCGCCGTGGTGGGCATCGATGGGTTCGACATCGGCGATACGATTGCCGATTTTGATAATCCGGAACAGCTGGAGGTCATCAAAATCGATGAACCGACGATGAACATGCTGTTTACGATCAACAACTCTCCATTCTTCGGCAAGGAAGGTAAATTCGTAACGTCGCGTCACCTGCACGACCGCCTGCATAAGGAGATGGAGAAAAACCTGGCATTGAAGGTCGTTCCCACGGAGTCGCCTGACGCATTCCTTGTGTATGGCCGGGGCATCCTTCACCTGTCGGTTCTTATTGAAACCATGCGGCGGGAAGGTTATGAATTGCAGGTGGGCCAGCCGCAGGTTATCATCAAAGAGATAGATGGCGTGAAGTGCGAGCCTATTGAGACGCTGGTGGTAGACGTACCAGCAGAAGTATCGGGCAAGGTTATTGAACTGGTGACCCAGCGGAAAGGCGAATTGTTGGTGATGGAAACCAAGGGCGATATGCAGCACCTGGAGTTTGACATCCCATCGCGCGGGATCATCGGCCTACGAAACAACGTGCTCACCGCCACGGCCGGCGAAGCGGTGATGGCCCACCGGTTCAAGGCCTATGAGCCTTGGAAAGGAACCATACCGGGCCGTTTGGCTGGTGTGCTGGTGTCTATGGAAAAAGGCCAGACGACGGCCTATGCCATCGACAAGTTACAGGACCGGGGCCGTTTCTTCGTGGAACCCGGCGTGGAGATTTACGAAGGGCAGATCGTGGGCGAACATATCCGCGATAACGACTTGGTGGTTAATCTGGTGAAGGGCAAGCAGCTGACCAACATGCGGGCATCGGGCAGTGATGACAACATGCGTATCGCACCGGCGATTAAGTTTTCACTGGAGGAATCCATGGAGTATATCCAGGCGGATGAATATATTGAGGTGACGCCCAAAAGCATCCGTTTACGTAAGATTTACCTTACGGAAAACGAGCGGAAAATTAACGCCAAGAAGTTCCAGTAGGCATCTGCCTGCTGGCTCAGTA
The DNA here is from genome assembly GCF_900112315.1 of Parapedobacter composti. Classification (GTDB taxonomy): domain Bacteria; phylum Bacteroidota; class Bacteroidia; order Sphingobacteriales; family Sphingobacteriaceae; genus Parapedobacter; species Parapedobacter composti. Next base: position 156,664 of record NZ_FOLL01000003.1, read on the forward strand.
GCCAGGGTTCGGCTCCAGCATCGGGTTGGTTCTCCGTTCGCTTTCGGGGATGGGCATCAATAAGTACTTGGTATCGAACCTCAAAGCACCTCCGCCCTCTTCGGGGCGGGCCAGAAAGGTGTTCATGATTGCCGTTGCCTTTTCGGGTCCCTGGCGTACAATATCAAACCAACGCAACGCTTCGCAGGCAAATTCCAGCCTGCGTTCGGTGAACAGCGCCTCGCGGAACGCGGCCTGGTCTGGCGCGTCTGCGGCCTTCAGGCTGTCCACCCCGGCGCGTGTGCGCACCGCATTGAGCAAATCAAACGCTTCGCCATCGGCGACATAACCTTGTTCGTTGAGTACTTCGGCATACATGAGCTGTACGTCTGTGATGCGCACGATCGGGAAGTTTACATCGTTGTCCACGGCATTGGCCGGCACGGTGCCGTGCGAAAACTTAACGAAGAGCAGTGTAAGGCTGTCTACCACATTGTTGCTGGTGGTAAATCCTTTCTGGACGGCGACATCGCGGCGTAGATCGCCCTCTTCATAGGCTTCATATAAGTCGTTAGACACCGCGACCCAAGTGGAGCGTCCGCCCTGCGGAAACTGTTCGGAACGTAGGTTTTCTGGCACAAGTGAATAAACTAAGGGGTTGCCTTGGCTGTTCAACCCCGAGGTATACTGGATTTGGAAAACGTGTTCGGAGCCATTATCCCTGGTGTTCAGGAAGCAGTCGGCAAACGTTTCGTAAGGCCGGAACCCCTCATAGGCCAATATTTCTTCCAGCAGCGGACTGGCCGCTTCGAAGTCTTTCATGAACAGGTGCAGGCGTGCCAGGATGGCCAGCGCGGCATACCGCGTGGCACGGCCCAGGTTATCGCCTCCATGCTGGTCGGGCAGTGCGGTTGCAGCGGCATGCAGGTCGGTCATGGCAAAGGCGAACGTCTCCTGTTGGGTACTTCGGGGTATCGTAACCAGTTCCTCGGCGCTCATTACCCGGTCTATCAGCGGCATACCGCCGAATATCCATCCCAGCTGGAAATAGCAATAACCCCGGATGAACTGCGCTTCGCCCCGCATGATGTTCCGGGTTTCCTCGCTGGGAAATTCGCCGGCATCGATTTGGTCAAGGATGTTGTTAGTCCGGTTAATCACGCTCCAGTACGCGGCCCAAACCCCCAGTATGCGGTCGTCGCCGGGCGTAAACCCGAAGCGGGCCAAAGGGTTGTTGGTGGTATTCTGTAAGGTGTTGACATTGTCACTCAGGCTTTCCATCATCATGGGATAGTCAAAGCCATGCACCGCGCGGAGCCCCCCATAAGCACCGAACAAAGCCTGACGGAAGTCGTTTACCGACTTATAAAAATCTTCGGTATTGTATGCCGACTCCGGCGTGAGCTCCAGATTTTTATTGCAGGCCGAGCAAAGCAAAGCGACAGCTGTGCCGAGGATGTGTAGAAAAGGGTATGTTTTCATCGTTTTTGCAAGTTTTGTCCCATTAAAAAGAAGCCATCACCCCCATGGTAAATCGCTTAGACAGCGGGTAACCACCATAGTCGGTGCCCGGCTGCGTGTTTTCTCCCGTTCCTGATCCGCCTGCGTTGTTAGCTTCGGGGTTCGCTCCCGGATACCGCGTGAAGGTATGTAGGTTATCGGCCATGACGTACAGCCGGACAGTGCTTACCCCCCACCGCTTCAGCGCCGCGTGGGCGAAATTATAGCCCAGCGTTACGTTGCGAATGCGCACGAAGGTGGCGTCGTATATCCAGGTGTCGTTATAGACCGGGTTGACGCCCACTACGCTTGGTGTTTCGCCGTCCCAGTCCATCGCTATACCTTCAGGGATATTGGCCGCAAACCGCGCTGGCTTATAGGCATGCAGCCAATCGCGGTATTGATTGGTGCCTTCGCCCAATCCATTGTTGAAGCCCCGCCTGCCCAGGTAAAACAACTGGCCCCCTTGCTGTCCTTGGATATCAAAGCTGAAATCGAATCCGCTATACGTCAGCCTGTTGGACAGTCCCCAGAGAAAGTTGGGCTGCGCATTGCCAACAACGGTGTGATCCTGTTCGTTGATTTCTCCGTCGTTGTTGAGGTCGACGATTTTTACATTACCCTCCAGTTGCCCATTGATGACAGGCACCAGCGGGTTGCCCGCGGCATCGAAGTCTTCCGGCATGAGCAGGCCATCGGTTTTGTACATGTAGAAGCTGCCGATGGGCTCGCCCACGATGGTGGCGTATGCATTGAAGTCATTCAGCGTGGTGAGCATGATCAGTTGGTTAATGCCGGGTGCGAGAGCTGACACCTTGTTGCGGTTTCTGGAGAAGTTCACGGAGGTGGTCCAACTAAAAGATTCCGTCTGAATGTTCTGTGTGGTGAGCTCCAGCTCTATCCCTCTGTTTTCCACCTCACCCACGTTCCGCCTGATGGACGAGAAGCCGCTTACCCGCGTTACGGGCACATTGAGCAGCAGGTCGGTTGTTTTATTGAAATATACATCGGCGGTAAGCCGGATACGGTCGTCCAGCAGCCAGAAGTCCAGTCCGATATCCCGCGACAGCGTGGTTTCCCAGCTCAGGTTCCGGTTAGCGATATTGGTGGGGACAAGCCCGTTGACTAGCTTACCGTTCAGGTTGTAGTCTTGCCTGCCTAACAGCGAGATATGCTCGTAGTTTCCGATCCGGTCGTTACCCGCCTTACCGATGGCTGCCCGTATTTTCAGCAGTGATAGCCACTCAACATCCCGGAGGAACGGCTCTTCATTCAGTTTCCATCCCGCCGAAACCGCCGGAAACAGGCCCCACTTATTGTTCGGGCCGAAACGGGAAGACCCGTCATACCGTGCGCTGACGGACAGCAGGTATTTATCGCGGAACTGATATTGCGCCCTACCGAAGAAGGAGGTAACGGCACTCTCACCGATGGTGGTGCTTGCGAGCGTGGGGTTGTTGGCGTTGTTTAACGTGGGTAGCAGGTCATTGGGATAACCATCCCCAGCCGCCGCGAGGATTTCTTGCCGCGTATGCTCATAGCTTTGGCCCAGTAACAGTTCCAACGCATGATCCTCACCCAGAATCGGCCGGTATGTGGCTGTATTCTGCAAGCTGAAGACGTAGTTGTCTGTACTGGATGCATAGCCGTTGGCTTGTGCGCCCCGGTTTACGTTGGCGGGAGTAAATTCGTTGTAAGCAGCATGGGCTGATATATACCCCAGTTGGGTGCGCAATGTTAACCCCTCTGTAGGAACATACTCGGCGAAACTATTGATTTGCAATTCACTCGCTTTGGCGCGGGCGGTCATTTCGCGGAGGCGGGCCAAGGGATTCACATACGTCTGGGCCGGTGAATAGCCGGTGGCTTCGGTATTCTGGTCGATGCCGACCACCGGCGGCATCGCTAATGCATAGTGTGCATTGCTCTCCTTGCCATCGGTTTCGGGGTCGTCCATGCGATTGAATGATGCGGCCACATTGGTACCCAGCCTTATCCTTTCACCGACATTGAAGCTGGTGTTGGCCCGCAGGTTATATCGCTCAAAGCCTGTATAACGCATGACTCCGTCCTGCTTGAGGTAGGAGCCGGACAGCAGGAAGGTGCCCACGTCGCCACCCCCCGATACGGTGAGCGCATAATTCTGCATGGGGGCCCGTTGGTAAACCACGTCCTGCCAGTTGTTGTTGGGTAAGGAGGCCGGATTAAGGTAGCTTTCGGGGTACTGGTATTCCGCCGGGCGACTGGATAAGGGGGCCGACAGGTCGCCTCCGATTTGTTGGAACCGCGAATCGCGCAGATAGCGGATGTAAGCGGTGTACTCATAAGTATCCATCATCGGCAGGAAGCGATCCACCTGCTGGAAACCGGCATAACTGCTGAAATCGACTTTGGTGGTACCGGCCGTTCCGGATTTGGTGGTGATGACGATTACGCCGTTACCGCCCCGTGCGCCGTAGATAGCGGCGGAAGAAGCGTCTTTCAACACCTCGATTGACGCAATATCGCGAGGGTTTACATTGCGCATGTGGTCTTGTGGAATACCGTCGATGACGTACAGCGGATTGCTTGAGGCGGTGATGGAATTGAGCCCGCGGATTTTGATGTTTGCTGCCCTGCCCGGGGCGCCGGAGGTCTGGCTTACGCGTACCCCCGCAATTTTGCCGGCAATGCCCTCTTCGGTATTGGTGATGGCATTGTTCTGAAAGGCACTGCCCTGCAACGAGCTTACAGCGCCCGTAAGGTTTTCGCGCTGCACCGTACCATAACCGATAACCACTACCTCGTCAAGCGTTTGTGCCGCCGCAGGGGTTAATACGATGGTCTGCCCGTTGGCAATACTCACGGGGATTTCAAAAGGTTCGAACCCCAGCATGGAGAACTCCAGCATGGCCGATGTGTCTGCCGGCACCTGAACTTCAAATCCGCCGTCGCTACCCGTCTGCGTAAGGGGCTGCTGCCCTTTTAATTGGACGGTGACACCGGTAAGCGGCCGTTCTTGCGGGTCGGTTACTTTCCCACGGATGACTTTCAGGCTATCCTGTTGGTTAGATGGAGCCTGCTGGGGGTCGGCCGCTTGCGTGGTGGTGTCCTGTTGGAAAGATGACCCATATGCGTATAAAGGAGCGCCGGCTGGCGGGAGCAGAACATAGAGGCCAATGCTGATGAGTGTGAAGAGCAGCTGCTTTTTTGGGGTGTCCATGATGATGATCCTTAAAGACAGTTATGTGAAATGGCGATATAAAACCTGCTTATTTTTTTAAGGTATCCGGACATCGTTATATACACACCATCTGACGATTTGTTTGCTATACTGTTTTGTTCTGCAAAAGATAGTGGGTTAGCGATTTCCTGCATGCTCGGGCGACCAAGCCTCTGGATAGCGGCATATAGCCAGCGCCCGGGATCAGTTGTTTTTTGCTGAAATTAGTTGTAGGTTTGAGTTCGGGACTTTAAAATCATGCAACGCTTTTGGGGAATATCGTTGGTTATGTGCTGTTGGCTGCGGTGTATTCCGTTGCCGGCCCAGTCCATACAATTTCAGCAATTGAGCATCGCCGAAGGATTGTCTCACAACCATGTAACGGCAATTGTGAAAGATTTTCAGGGGTTTATGTGGTTTGGAACCCCGGCGGGCCTTAATCGCTATGACGGGCACGAAATCAAAATTTACCGGCACGCCCGCGGGGATGAAAACAGCCTGATGGATAACAGTATCAACCAGCTCTTCCTCGGGCCGGGCGGCAGGCTATGGGTGGGCACCGGATCGGGTTTCTGCGTTTATGACCCGAACACCGATCAATTTATCCGGCAGGCAGACAGCTTATTATCCGCAATGGGGATACCGGGGGGCGAGTTGCTGTCAATAGCACATGACGAAGCGGGTAGGTTTTATTTTTTGCATCATAACGGAACGTTATATCAGTATGATACGCGCCGGAAAAAACTGAGTGGATATACGGACAGCCTGTCGGCTCCGTTTAGCGGAATGGCGCTGGACAAGAACGGAGAAGTGTGGTTGGCCAATGCGTCTGGACACGTCAGACGGATTGAACCGGAAGGACTTACGATCCGATGGTCGGCGTCCATTCATGCGCCCGGCGAGGAGGTGTTGGCGCACTATCAGATTTTTGTTGACGGGGCTTTCCGGCCGTGGGTGTATGCCAAAAACCTGCCGATCGGAGTATATTGGTGGGCAGATACGCTAAAACGTCCTCGGCATATACACACGGGGTCCGGTAATATGAGGCTTAACAATAATCTTGTGTTCAATATTGCGGAAGACCAAGAAGGCCGCGTTTGGCTGGCCACAGACCACGGAGGCATAAACCTGCTTGTGCCTGATACGGATGGTGCCGATTACTTGGTAAACGATGAATTTAACGACCGTAGTTTGGCGCACAACAGTGTGACGGCGCTTTATCATGACCGCGAAGGAGGGATGTGGGTTGGCACGTTTAAGGGCGGCTTAAGCTATCATCACCCGCATCAGATCCAGTTTGCGTTGTACAAACATCAACGGGGGGCTCCAAGGAGCATTCCCTTTGATGACATTAATCGCTTTGTTGAAGACGAGAAAGGCAATATCTGGATAGGTACCAATGGCGGCGGGTTGATTTACTTTGACCGGGCGGCAAACCAGTTTTCGCAGTACCGCCATAATCCGGCGGATCCGCGTAGCCTAGGCAGCGATGTGATAGTTAGTCTTTACATTGACCGTGAGCACACGTTGTGGGTGGGCACCTACCATGGCGGGCTCAACCGCTTTGACGGGAAGGGGTTTGTCCGGTATACATACCAACCGCATGATTCGGGAAGTATCAGTGATAACAGTGTCTGGGAAATCTATGAAGACAGCGAGGGCCGGTTTTGGGTGGGGACGTTGGCCGGCGGACTTAACTTGCTGGATAGGCAACGGGGAATATTCACCCGGTTAGCTTACGGGCCGGACCAACGGTTCCGTTCTTCTTATATCTCTGCCATCATGGAAGATCATCTCGGGCATATCTGGATAGGTACGGCAACGGGGATTGAAGTCTGGGAACCTAAATCGGGCCGCTGCCGTTATTACTCCTACGACCGAAACAATCCAAATAGCCTGAGTAATGACTATGTGACGGCCATCTGCCAGGATAGGCAACAACGGATATGGGTGGCCACACGGGAAGGGCTTAACCGCTATTTGCCAGATACAGACAGTTTTGAGGTATTCACGGAGGAAGACGGCCTGCCCGAAAATACCGTGCTTACCATTGTGGAAGACTTGGAGGGAACCCTTTGGTTGAGTACATCGCGGGGGCTTTCAGCACTCACGGAAAAAGCGGGAAAGGTGCCGGCATGGCGTATTCGGAATTATAACCGGAATAACGGCTTGCAGCATGCAGTGTTCAATGAGAATGCGGCGCTTTGTCTTTCCAGCGGAGAGGTGGTCTTCGGAGGGCCAACCGGGTTCAATATCATTAACCCTTACCATATTGTTGAGGCCGCGTTGACTGCGAGACCCAAGTTGACAGACTTTCAACTGTTTAACAGCAGTACGCCAAGCGCCTTATGGGTAGGAAAAGACGAGATAGCCCTTTCGCATGATCAGGACGTGCTCAGTTTTGTGGTGGCTTCCTTGCAGTTCGTGCAGACCGACAGGGTGTATTTCCAGTATAAGCTGGAGGGGTTTGACGAACAGTGGCTGGTGATGGACAGGCATACCCGGAAAGCCACCTACACCAACCTGGATCCCGGGGGCTATCGTTTTCAAATGCGTGTATCGCTGGATAATGAAACGTGGAGCGAGCCCTATGCATTGGCCAATATAACCATAGCGCCACCTTTTTGGAAAACAACATGGGCATATTCTCTTTACTGTGGCTTGTTTCTGCTGGTTCTTTGGTCCGTTCGGCATATCGAGCGGAGACGTGAGAAAACCCGGTTTGCGCTGCAACGCGAACGGGAAGAGGCCCGCCGCATCCGGGAGCTGGACCAGTTGAAAACGCGGTTTTTTACCAATGTGAGCCATGAATTCCGCACCCCGATAAACCTGATACTGACGCCCTTGGACAAACTGGAACAGTGTTTACCGGACCTGGCCATGAAAAGGCACCTTGACGTGGTGCGGCGCAATACGAAGCGGTTGCTTAACCTGGTTAATCAGCTGCTGGATTTCCGGAAGATGGATACCGGGGCGCTGAAGCCGAACATGGCTGCGGGCGATGTCGCCGAGGCGATCCGTGAGCATTTCAACTCGTTTATCGATCTGGCCGAGAGCAAGCAAATAGCCTATCACCTCACGATGACGGAAGACCGGGTGGACGCCTGGTTTGATCCGGATAAGCTGGAACGTATCCTGTTCAACTTGCTTTCGAACGCCTTTAAATTCACGCCGGTAAGTGGCGCGGTTTATTTGGATGTTTCATTTATGCCCGCGAACGGGAACCCCAAGCGGGAGGTAACCATCGTGGTGCGGGATACCGGTATAGGCATACCTGCTGAAGACCAGTCCAGGATATTTGCCCCGTACTTCCAGCATTCAACACCAACGGATCTGCTCAATCAGGGCAGCGGTATCGGGCTAGCTATTGTGAAGGAATATGTGCAGTTGTTAGGGGGACGCATCGCTGTGGCCAGTGCTGCGGGCTCGGGCAGTACCTTTACCGTGGTGCTGCCCCTGGATTCGCCGGCCCAGGGCCAGCCTGCAGAGGATGTGCCCAAGCAACCGGAGCGAAAGATTGTGGCAGCGCACCAGCGCAAACGCGTATTGCTGGTGGAAGACGATTGCGATTTCCGGTTTTACCTCAAAGACAACCTGCGTGAGTTTGCCACGATACAGGAAGCCTCGGATGCCCGGGAGGGGTGGGCGCAGGCATTGGCCTTCCGCCCGGATATTATTATCGCGGATGTGAGCATGCCCGGTGATGACGGCGTTTCCCTGTGCCGGCGGCTGAAAGGCGACAGCCGGACCAAGCATATACCGGTGATACTGGTTACGGCTATGGTTGATGAAAGCACGCAGTTAGCGGGCATCAATGCTGGTGCTGCCGATTGCATAACCAAACCGTTCAGCTTTGAATTGCTGCGCTCAAAAATAGACAGCCTGCTCCGGCAGAAGGATACCATGGAACAGACGTTCAAAAAGCGCCTGGAGGTACGGCCGGCAGATGTCGCAACGGAATCTATGGACGAGCGGTTCATGCGTAAAGCCCTTGATTTGGTGGAGCAGCATATGGGCGATCCGGATTTCTCCGTGGAGCGCCTATCATCGTTGCTGAACATGAGCCGGGTAGCATTGTATAAAAAAATATTAGCCCTTACGGGACATACTCCTTCTGAATTTATCCGGAATGTGCGGCTGCGGCGGGCTGCAACTTTGCTGGAGCACTCGGGCATGAATGTGGCCGAAGCGGCTTATGAAGTAGGCTTTAGCAGTCCCAAGCAGTTTAGCCGTTATTTTAAGGCGCTTTACAACACGCTTCCATCTAATTTTCGCAAAGAGGCATAGCAAAATTGGGCTTGTTGTTAACGAAACAACCCGATATTGTAAACATAACACACCCCCGTGAGGAAGGGCGGGTCGCTACTTTTGTGCTTAAGCTAACCGTTGCCGGTATCAATGACGCCGGACGGATGGACCAATTGTTACCGCGGATACAAGCCGAGACTATATTGATTAGAAACCATGAAGCTGACACTTATTGCATTATTATTGCTTTTCAATGTCGTTATGCCATCGTTGGCAAACGATGAAATCGCCGCGTTCAGGCGCACGGACACTGGGGTGTCTATCGTATATCAGGGATTACCAACATCGATTGACCAGCGCGTATCGCTTGAAGTTATTGCCGACGGCATTATCCACGTTGCTTCGGCACCACTGAACAGCCAAGCCCCTGTCCGGAAGTCGCTGATTACGGTAGACACACTACGCAGCATGGCCAGCGACTGGACCATGGAAGCAATCGGCGATACGCTCATATTGCGTACGGCAACACTGCTGGCGAAGGTGTCTTTGCGTACGGGCGTCGTGGATTTCCGCGACCGGCATGACCGCCCGATAGTGGCCGAACAACGGCGCGACAGCCGGACGTTTGCAGCGGATGCTTATGACGGTGATGCCTTTTACCGGATCCGCCAGGGATTCCGCGTATCGGAAAACGAAGGGCTGTACGGGCTGGGCCAGCACCAGAACGGCGTGATGAACTATCAGGGGCGCCAGGTAACCCTGCTCCAGTACAATACCATGATAGCCATTCCGTTTTTGCTATCTACCAAAAACTACGGTATTCTGTGGCATAATTATTCAATTACGAAAGCCGGCGACATCCGGCCTCTAATGCCGCTTTCGGCATTTAAACTGCACGCCGCCGATGGGCAGCAGGGCTGGTTAACCGCTACATACCGTGACAGGCGCGAGCCGGAGAAGCTGTGGTTAACCCGTCCGGAATCGGATATTGCATACCTGTATCTGAGCGACCAGCATAAGTTACCCCAGGAGGTAGACTTGGCGAATGCGCTGGTTGAATACGAAGGCAAAATCGAATCACCTTATACCGGTTTGCATCGCCTGCATTTTACATACTCGGGATATGTCAGCGTGTGGGTGAACGGCGAACTCAAGGAAGATCGCTGGCGCGAATCCTGGAACGCGGGCTCTTTTGAAATCGATATGCCCATGGTTGCGGGCGAACAACACTCCGTGCGCATTGAATGGCGGCCGGATGGCGGACAGGCCTATTTGGGCGTCCAATGGCAACGGCCCATCAGTGAGTCCGATAAGACGCTGTTTTCATTCGGTTCAGAGGCGGGGGATGCCGTGGATTATTATTTCATAGCAGGCAATGACATGGATGAGGTGATTGGTGGATACCGTCAACTTACCGGCCGTGCGCCCATCATGCCCCGGTGGTCGTTCGGGTTTTGGCAGAGCCGTGAGCGCTATAAGACCCAGCAAGAACTGGAAGACGTGGCCGCGGAGTTCCGTAAGCGGCGCATCCCTATTGATAACATGGTTCAGGATTGGTCGTACTGGCGCGAACACGATTGGGGAAGCCACGACTTCGATCCCGAGCGTTTCCCCGATCCGGAAGGCATGGTAAAGCGCCTACACCGCAATAATTTCAGGGTAATGATTTCGGTATGGCCTAAAATCAACGAAGCGTCCAGTGTATACCAGCGGTTCAAAGATAAGGGGTGGCTGTATATGCGAAACATTTATGACGGGCGCAAAGACTGGATAGGCAAGGGATATACATCCACGTTTTATGATCCGTTCAACCCCGAAGCGCGGCAGGGATTTTGGGAACTGATGAATGAGAAATTGTATAAGAAAGGCTTCGATGCCTGGTGGATGGATGCGAGCGAGCCGGATATCCATTCTAACATCAACATCAACGAGCGCAAATCGGTGATGCAGCCGGCCATCGGCTCGTCGGTTCGGTACTACAATGCCTACCCCCTGGAGAATGCGCGAAGTATTTATGAGGGCCAGCGGCAGACGGATCCTAACAGGCGGGTATTCATTCTCACTCGTTCGTATTTTGCCGGTCAGCAGCGTTATGCCGCTGCGGCGTGGAGCGGTGATATTTCTTCCCGTTGGCACGATATGAGCGATCAGATTGCGGCCGGTGTCAATTTTTCAATGTCTGGCGCGCCGTACTGGACAATGGATGCTGGCGGATTTTTGGTTGAAAAGCGGTTTCACCGGCCGAACACGGACGATCTGGAGGAGTGGCGTGAGCTGAACGCGCGATGGTACCAATTCGGAGCGTTCTTGCCTGTGTTCAGGGCGCATGGGCAGTTTCCGTTCCGTGAACCGTTCAACATTGCTCCTGAAGGGCATCCCGCTTATAACAGCATGCTGTACTATATCAGCCTGCGCTACCGTTTGCTGCCCTATATTTATTCCCTGGCGGGGAAAACATACGTTGACAATTATACCATGATCAGGGGGTTGGCCATGGATTTTGGCGATGACGAGCGCGTCTTGGATATCAATGACCAATATCTGTTCGGCGCTTCGTTACTCGTCAACCCGGTTACCGAAAAAGGGGCTACATCCCGGACGGTGTATCTGCCTAAAGGGCCGGGCTGGTATGATTTCCATGGCGGCGGTTATCATGCCGGGGGCCAAACAATAACTGCCGCTGCACCGTATGAGCGTATGCCGCTTTTTGTAAAGGCCGGCAGCATTATTCCGGTGGGTCCTCCGTTGCAGTATACCGATGAGAAGCCGCCCAAAGAAATTACGCTGCTGGTTTATGCAGGAGCCGACGCCTCCTTTACGCTTTATGAAGATGAAGGCACCAATTACGATTATGAGCGTGGGCAGTACAGCACCATATCGTTTACTTACGACGATGAGGGACGGCAGCTCGTGATTAGCGACCGCAAGGGAAACTATAAGGGCATGTTGAAGAACCGGAGGTTCAATGTGGTATATGTGGATGCGCGGCAAGCGCAAGGGTTTGACAATGCCCCCCGGAAGGCCAAAGCCATCACATACAGTGGAAAGGAGAAACGAATAGCATTATAAACCGTAATAAACCATTACCCGGAGCCACCGGCGGCAACGGACAAATAACCAATATTAACTGATAATGATATGATAACAAAAGAACGACTAAAAAGGAAGCTATGGCTTGCTGTATTGCTTTCTGTTGCCGGCACCGCTGTATTCGCTCAGTCGATTACCGGCAGCGTATTATCCTCGGACGATGGCAGCCCCATTGCGGGGGCGAGTGTGCAGGTGAAGGAGGGGGCAGACGCGGCAATGACCGATGAGCGCGGGCGGTTCATCATCACCGCACAGCCCGGTGACCCGCTTATCGTAAGTTTTGTAGGCTACATCACACAGGAGCTGGCTGCGCGGGACGGGATGGTTGTTCGCCTGGAGCCATCGGTGTCAGACCTGGAGGAAGTGGTGGTGGTTGGTTATGGTGTGCAGAAGAAGAAGTTGCTTACCGGAGCCAACTTTCAGGTGTCTGGCGAAGACATCCAGCAACGAAACCAGTTGAATCCGCTACAGGCGCTGCAAGGGCAGTCGCCGGGTGTAACCATCCTCTCCACCTCCGGTCAGCCCGGAGCCGATATGAAGGTTACCATCCGCGGGCTGGGGACCATCGGAGACGCTAGTCCGCTTTACATCATTGACGGGGTGCCCGGTGATATCAACATTCTGAACCCGGCGGATATTGAATCCATCGACGTATTGAAAGATGCAGCGTCGGCGGCGATTTACGGTGCCCAAGCCGCCAATGGCGTGGTGTTGGTTACCACCAAATCCGGTGCAAGCGGCCGTGGGCAGGTTTCGTTTGATGCCTTCAAAGGGGCGCAACAGATAGCCCGGTATGCCCGGCTGTTGAATGCTGAGCAATATAAGGTCATCATGAACGAGCAGGCGGTCAATTCCGGCGTGGCGCCATACGACTTCAACGCGATGGAAGGGCTTGGCGACACTGACTGGCTGAGCCATATGTTTAAAGACAACGCCAATATGGAAAACTATTCATTGAACATTGGTGGTGGATCTGAAACGTCAACCTATGCCCTGTCATTGAACTATATTACCCAGGAAGGGATTGTGGGTGGCAAAGATGTATCGAACTACGATCGCTACGGTTTTCGTATCAACAGCGAACATAAGTTGTATAAAGACGTGCTGAAGGTTGGCCAGCACCTGAACCTCAACTTTATCCGGAATACAGGCATTGCCGTGGGCAACCAATATAACAACACGTTGAGAGGTGCATTTTCTACTTCGCCACTTACCCCCGTTTATGGCGATAATAACCGCTTCGGCAGCCCCTATTATGATTCCAGTTTTTCACCGTGGTACAAGTCTGATGGCAACCCTTACGGCATGATGATGACCACCACGAACAACATCAACGATGCTCAACGGCTAATGGCCGACGTGTACGCCGAATTGCAGCCTATTGAAAGGCTTCGTATCCGATCAGTGCTGGGCATTAATTATTACGCCAATGAGTACCGGAACTTTACGCCGTTGTATCAGTTTTCTGAACTTAGTTATAATGTAGACCACACCACCGCTTTGCAGAACATAGGCAAAGGCCATACCATTACTGCCATCAATACGGCAAGTTATGATTTCCTTTTGGATGGTGGGCATACTTTCGGCGCATTGATAGGTATGGAAGCACAGCGCTACCAGGGCACGTTTCTACAAGGGTCGAATTGGAACCTGCTCTCACAGTTCAATGATTTTGCCCACGCTTACCTGGATAACACCACGGGGCAGGCTCATTTAGACGATGAGGGTAATATTGTGGAGACCCGGCAGGTAAGCGGTCGGCCGGAAAACCTTTACCGCAGGGTATCCTATTTCGGGCGTCTGGATTACAATTATCAGGAAAAATACCTGTTCAATGCAACGTTACGGGCCGACGGCTCATCCCGGTTTTCCAGGGGCAACCGGTGGGGATACTTCCCTTCGTTTGCCGTGGGCTGGGTGGTCACCAACGAGGCGTTTTTCAATGAAGCGGGATTAGGGTGGCTTGATTTCCTGAAATTCCGCGGAAGTTGGGGGCAGGTAGGTAATCAAAACGTGGGAGATTTCCAGTTTGCCGCGCCCATCAATACCTCAACGGGCTATTCCGCAGATAATCCGGCGGCATTCTATGTCTTTGGTACGGGCAATGTCAATGTGCCTGGGGCATACCCCAGCCGCCTCTCCAATCCGGGACTACGGTGGGAAACATCTGAACAGACCAACGTGGGCCTGGATGCTCGTTTGTTCAATAACCGGTTAGGTGTGGTGGCCGATTACTACGTGAAGCACACCAAGGATTGGCTCGTACAGGCTCCCGTCTTGGCCACTGCCGGGGCGCTGCCTCCTTTCATCAACGGCGGAAGCGTGAAGAACACGGGCGTGGAACTCGCACTGAATTGGAACGACCGGCAGGGTGAGGTGGGATACAGCCTGGGTATCAATGGCGCTTATAATAAGAATACTGTGGGCCAGATACCTACCCAGGACGGGATCATCCATGGGCAGACCAATATGCTTTATGCGAATGCTGATGAATTTTACCGTGCAGAAAACGGCCATCCCATTGGCTATTTCTGGGGCTTCAAGACCGACGGTATCTTCCAGAATCAGGCAGAAATTGATGCATGGCGTGATGCAGGCTATGGCATCCTGCAGAGCGATGTGCGGCCGGGCGATGTCAGGTATGTAGACGTAAACCACGATGGGGTGATCAACCAGTACGACAAAGTGAATTTGGGCAAGGGAATGCCGGATTTTACCTATGGCATCAACTTGGGGTTGAGTTACAAAGGAGCGGATTTTTCGGTCAATGCCTACGGTGTGGCCGGCAATGAACTGGTACAAGCCTATCGGGATCCGGGAACGCGGCAGGCCAATTATACTACTGCCATCCTGGAGCGGTGGACCGGCGAGGGAACCTCGAACCGGATACCGCGCGTGACTGAAACCAACATCAATTGGCGCTTTTCTGACCTGTATCTTCAGGACGGCAGTTTCCTGCGGGTGAGCAACATCACCCTCGGATATGATATTTCAAAGCTCGTTCGGTGGTCTTATCTCGGACAAGCCAGGATTTATTTCCAGGCCCAGAATCCGTTTACGTTTACCAAATACGACGGTATGGATCCCGAAATCGGATATGGCACGGATGGCTGGGCGCCGGGCATCGATCTGGGCTACTACCCGCGGCCACGGGTGCTGATGATAGGGACAAACATCAAATTCTAACCGAAAACAATGAAGATTATGAAACCTTTATTTTTCCATATAGCCGCATTTTTCGGGCTTGCCTTTGGGTCGGGCTGTTCAGGCAGCTTTCTGGACATCGATCCGATGACGAGCATCCTTGACCAGAATTTCTATAAAGATATCAACGATGCCGAAATGGCCCTGATAGGGTGTTACGACGGCTATCAACGGACCGCTTCAAATGGGAGTTTTGCCTTTCCTGTGGTTTCTGAGGTGCTGTCTGACAACTGTTTCGGGGGCACTGGCCATGGCGACGGTCGCAATTATCAAGTGTTGGATCGCTTTGACCAAGCACAGTCTTCGGCAGATGAGAACATTTTCAATGGCACATGGACCGATTACTACGCCGGTATCTTCCGATGCAACACGCTGCTATCGAAATTGGACGGTACGGACTTCAGTGGCAATCAGGCCGCGCGCAACCGTATTGAGGGGGAAACCAGGTTTTTGCGGGCCTTGATGTATTTCGATATGGTGCGTCTTTTTGAACGTATTCCGCTGCTCACCGAGCCTACCACGGAAAACCTGCCGCAAGCTGACCCTACAGATACGTATAAGCTCATTGTGGAGGATTTGCTGTTTGCTGCGGACAATATTCCGGCGGACGCTTATCCAAAGGCCAGTGCGGCGCAAAATGACGGACGCGTAACACCTTACGCCGCCAAAGCACTGCTGGCGAGGGTATACCTGTTTTACACTGGCTATTACGGGCGGGATGACCTGGGCGTTAGCAAGGCTCAGGTGTTGCAGGGCGTTGAAGATATCATTACCAGCAACGAATATAGGCTGGTGGACGACTTTAAGTCGCTCTGGCCGGCAGCCAGCTATGTGCCGGAGCCAGAAACGAACACCCTAGATCGTTCTGGCTATGCCGGCAAGGGAAACAGTGAAGTGGTGTTTGCCCAAAAATTCAACAACACCCAGAATTACAGCGGCATGGTAGACGGAAATGCGTGGCTCGTTTTGCTGGGGCTGCGGCAGACCCGCTTTTCGCCCTATGGGATTGGCTGGGGGGCCTGCACGGTCAATCCCCGGTTGGTCAACGCGTTTTCTGCCAACGATCCTCGCCGGAACGCTTCCATCTTGGATATCGTTGCGGAAGGGGTGCCTACACGGGATTTGTTGCCTGAGCAGCGGGAATATACCGGTTATATGAACAAAAAATATATGCCCACGGCCTTGCCGGACGGCACCGACGATGTGGGCGGCGAAGGCGACTTCATGATTTCACAGGATCAAGACTACATCGTAATCCGCTATGCCGATGTGCTGCTGATGGCCGCGGAATTGGGGTCACACAATGCCCAGGAGTATTTTGACCAAGTGCGTGGACGCTTGGGGCTGGGAAGCAGGCCCGTATCGCAGGAAGCGATTATGGAAGAGCGGCGGCTGGAGTTTGCGTTTGAAGGTATCCGGTACTGGGATTTGTTAAGACAGGGGCTGAACACCGCCGCGGCCACCATTGCGCAAACTCAGCATGTGTTGAGCGGCAATGCTCCTGATCAGGTGGTTATAGAGGGCGCGAAAATCCAGCAAAAGCGCGGATTTATGCAGATTCCGATGACGCAGATTACGCTGTCTAAAGGCGTGCTGACACAAAACGAAGGATGGAATTAATCATAAATGGACATACATTATGAAAAAGTTAATAAAGAGATCTGCCGGGTTGCTACTTCTGGCGATGGCAGTTTTTGGCTGTTCGCCCGAGGACTTCGACCTCGGTGCGGTGGACGTGAAGCCCGAAGATCTGGTGCCGGGCCTCGCCTTTACCATAGAGCACGATTCGGAAAACCCGAATATCGTATACTTGACCTCGTTGATGGACAAACGGTATACGCCACTGTGGGAACATCCGCAAGGACGGAGCCAGGATGCCCGGGTAACCCTGCGCATTCCATTCGAAGGTATTTATGAAGTGAGGTTTGGTGTGCAAACGCGGGGAGGTGCCGTTTACGGCGAGCCGGTGACGTTTACGATAGATGAGTTTTATGCTGGGTTTGTGGAGCATGAACTATGGACCCTACTCACCGGGGGCATCGGGCAATCCAAAACGTGGATACATGACAATGGGCAGTATGGCCTCGCCAGCGGAGAATTGGATTATGCCGATCCATCTACCACGGTGGAGTGGAACAACTTTACCCCAAACTGGTCGCCCGGCCGCGGCCATACCGGCGATCCCAACATCTGGGAAAGCTCGATGACCTTTTCGCTGAAGGACGGCGCTTTTTACAATGTAACCAATAAAACGGCCGATGGCGCCGTAGAACAGTCGGGCACGTTCATGCTGGATATGGATAACCATACGCTCACCATTACCGGAGCGGACCTTATGCATACACAGGGGTGGCACAACAAAACGACGAATTGGTCCAGAGGCCTGAAGCTGCTGACGTTGACCGAAAACCAACTGCGGGTAGCTGTGCTCCGGGAAGAGATATCCGGTGAAAGCGAGTGGTGGTTAATCTGGAATTTTGTAGCCAAGGAGTACGCCGATAATTATGTGCCGGAGGAACGGCCGGATCCTGTGCCCCCCATTGATGGCAACGGGCAGGATGTTATTTCAACCACCCGGACGAAAACATGGGTGCTCTCTCCGGAAACGCCCTATGACTGGGCGGATCTGGAGGGCAACCTGCTGAATAATTTCTCTGGGCCGGAAGCTTACCTCTCTTCCGAATGGGCAGCTTACAACTTAGACATGATAAACGCCACCAAGCTCACGTTTAGTGCGCTGTCTGCCACCACCGGTAGATTCGTGTTCACGTCGTATGACGGTGAGCCGGTGGAAGGCGAATATACCGTCGACCAGAATAACGATATCGATTTTGGCCAGCCATTGAATGCGGTGATCAGCGAATCCGATTTTGGCTGGATAAGCACGATGAGACTGGGAACCTCTGCCGAGAACAAATTACGTATCGTTAAGACGAAGGCCGATGCATTTGGCAACGTTACCGACATGTGGCTGGGGCAGCGGTCGGCTGAAAAAGAGGAATACATGGTTTTTCACTTTGTGATAGGCAGCGGCGGCGGATCTACGGATCCCTTGCAGGGCTGGAAGAGCGCGCTGGCAGGAAAAACCTTTAAGCCAGACGTCAACTGGTTTGTGGATTGGGTGGGATTCCCCCCCGGCTTTGAAGGCGGGTGGACATCCGCTAGCACGTTCGGCAACGACTTTACGTCGAATTCCTGGGTCTGGGATGCTAATGTCCGGGCCGTAGCTGAAAGCGCGTCTCTACGCTTTTTCATGGCAGGTGACCAGATGAAAGTAGAGCTGATACAGACCAAGGCGGGTCAGCCGCATAGCGCTGTTGGCAGCGTTAACATTGATACGGAAAACAATATACTGAACATCGATATCCCGTTGGTAGACTATGCCGGCACGGTGGCCGGCTGGTTGGGTACGACCAATGATAAATCGATTACCGGGAGCACGAACGACTGGTATTTTGTGCCGCACGGTGGGTCTAACCTGAGTAATATTGCCACCAATGGTTTTTGGTTGGGACGTGTGGCCAACTCCACAGCAGCGGGGGATGATAACGACGAAATTTTAATTTTCCATTATGTGCTGGTCAATTAAACAAACCGGCCTGTCGGTCTGGCGCCCCCGCTATCCGGCATGGGCGCCGGCCTGGATTTTCGGATTGGTGTTTATACTTCTTAGTGCGAGCTGCTCCAAAAAGGCGGATGTTCCCGAGCCGGAGCTTAAAGTTTCTACGGATGCCCTCCATCTGGATGCCGACGGAGGCGAAACTTTCTTTCATGTAGCGGTCAATATGAACTGGAGCGCTTCCAGTTCGGACCTTTGGTGCATATTACCTGTCACGGCGGGCGATGCGGGGACCACGAAGGTGGCGGTGCAGATTGCCCCGAACGCCGGCGTGGAGCCACGGAATGCGACCATCACCGTGAATGCCGGCGCGCTCAGCCAGCAGATTAAGGTTACGCAGGAGGGCGCGATTACGCTGGATGTTGAGCAAGATGAATATGAAATAGGAGCAGCCGGCGGAGCGATAGCCGTTGGTGTAATGGCTTCGGAGGCTTTTCAAGTGGAAGCGGATTCCGACTGGATTGAGAAGGCGGCCGAGCCGGATGCTGCCGGCACGGCGAAATTCATCATTAAACCGAATCCCTCCGTGCTGGAGCGCCAAGGTCTAATCCGCTTTGTACTGGCAGGGCTTATTCGAAATGTAACGGTACGTCAATCGGGACAGGAAGCCGAAATTCCTGCAGACAAAAGCGGGGTGGAGCGTGACGCCCCGGCGCTGGTGCGACAGATGACGGTAGGCTGGAACCTCGGCAACGCGCTGGAGGCTGGCAGCAGCCCCCTTGTGGCCGATGAAACGCTCTGGGGTAACCCCAGGACTACCAAAGCCCTGATTGACGCGGTTAAGCACGCCGGATTCAATGCCGTGCGCATCCCCTGCGCTTGGAGCGGTTACATGGAAGACCAGGCCAGCTACCGGATAAGAGAGGACTGGCTGGCGCGGGTTAAGGAAGTGGTGGATTATTGCCTGGATAACGACATGTATGCCATTATCAACACCCATTGGGACGGTGGGTGGCTGGAAGAACACCCGCTGTATGCGCACCAGGAAGCGGTGAACCGAAAGTTCGGTGCCCTGTGGAAGCAGGTTGCGGTTTACTTCAGGGATTACGACGAGCGACTGCTTTTTGCCGGAACGAACGAAGTGCGAGCTAATTATGACGCGCCTACGGCCGAGCACATCGCCGTGCAGCTTTCTTATAACCAGACGTTTGTGAATACGGTGCGGGCCACCGGCGGAAGAAACGCCTACCGCAACCTCGTTGTACAGGCATACAACACGAATATTGAACACGCTGTTAACCACCTGCGGTTGCCTGACGATAGCGAACCCGACCGGCTGATTGTGGAAGTGCACTATTACGATCCCTACGACTTCACATTAGACCAGAATAGTGACAAGTACCTTTGGGGCAGCGAATACCGGGGGCATGCACAGGTTTCGTCCTGGGGCCAGGAAGAGTGGGTGGATCAGACGTTCGCTAAGATGAAAACTCACTTTATCGACAAAGGTGTCCCGGTTATTCTCGGCGAATACGGTGTGATGCGGCGCGCGGCGCCTGCGGGCATACTGGCGGACCATGTGCGGTCCAGAAACAGTTATCTGCGGTATGTGACGAGGGCGGCCCGGCTAAGCGGAATGGTTCCGTTTTACTGGGATAGTGGCCATACCGGCAACAACGCCTCGGGACTGTTTAACCGTGGTGCAGCTACCCCTGTTCATCAGGATGCCATTTCGGCCATTGTGGGCGCGGTACCTTAGGCGGTTGGTGTCCCGCCTACTTTTCGCCAGATGGGTTTGTTTTTATAGCCTACTTTGGCTAAGTTTGCGCTAAATGCATAGAAAGACAACCGCATGATTCAGCGCATCCAAAGTATCTGGCTTTTTTTAGCGTCGGCAACGATTTTTGCCTTGTTCCTCTTCCCCTATCTGCAATATGCCGATTTCGGAGGTATGGGTAAGGCATTGAAGGTTACGGGCGTGTACTATGGCCTGGAAGGGCAGGCCATCCGCGAAAAGTTTTTTATCCTGCAAACGGTAGCGACGGTACTGCTCGGCGCTTTTCCACTCTTTATCCTCTTCAGGTTCCGTAACCGCAAGCAGCAGATCCAGTTGGTTCTATTGGAAATTGTGCTTTTGCTGCTGTTTGGCGTATGGCTTTATGTTACAGCGAGCACGGTCTTGACGGGAGCTAACCAGTTCCTTTCGGCGAGGAACATCGGGGTAGGCTTTTTCTTGCTGCCCATCAGCATCATTTTCTTGTTGATGGCCCTGGGTGGTATCCGTAAAGATGAACGGCTTATCAAGTCGGCAGACCGGCTGCGATAATTTTTTACCGATACCTGATCTGTTGGCGATCCATCAGGCCCATCTGGTCTTTCATCAGCTTGATTTGGTCAGCCAATAATTTGTTTTTATCCGCCCGTTTCGCCTCCTGCAAATATTTGGTAGCCTCCCGTTTGTTCCGTTTTGCCATGGCGATGCCGGCAAGGCTGAGCTTCGCCAGCGCTACGTTATGGCTCATGTGCAGGCCGAGAGAAAGGGCTTTCTTGAAGTATTTTTCCGATTGCATGGGCGACTTCTGCGATTCCATAAGCCCCAGGAGCAGGTGGTAATACCCGTGCTGGGCCCGGATAAGTTGCTTTTCATAATTCGTGATCCGCGCTAACCACTGGGCCGCTTTGGCCATGTTTTCTTTGCGGAGATAGAACTGCGCAATCAGCATATTTTCGTTGAAGAAAACGGTCAGAAACGCGATGAGTGTAAGTAGAATCCCAAGAATGCCCCAGCCCCATTCACCATAGAAAAACAGGGCGACAGTGCCGATAAGGATTAGCGAAGATATGATGATTCGAACCAGGTTAGACATGCGATATGATTTAATTCCCGATGTGTTAAATAACCGTGCAAATATCCGTTAATTTGAGCGCTTTAACAACTGGTAAGGCTATATTTTACAATAAAGTGTACTTTTGTGATATGAGCATACAAATGGAAAGCGGCTGGAAGACGATTCTGGAACCTGAATTTGAAAAACCCTATATGCAGGCGCTCAAACGTTTTCTCCAGACTGAAAAAAAACAACATGCTGTATTTCCTCCGGGAAGCCTCATTTTCAATGCCTTTAATCATACCCCTTTTGATCAGGTGAAGGTGGTAATCCTGGGGCAGGATCCCTACCATAACGTGGGGCAGGCACACGGGCTGTCCTTTTCGGTGCCCCGGGGCGTAGCCATTCCGCCGTCGCTGCGTAATATGTATGTTGAATTGCACGCGGACATTCCCCGATTCCGGATTCCGGACCATGGCGATCTGACCGAGTGGGCGAACCGTGGGGTGTTATTGCTTAACGCGACGCTAACGGTGAGGGCACATGAGGCGGGTTCGCATCAGGGCAAAGGCTGGGAAGTGTTTACCGACAAGGCTATCGCGGAGCTATCTGCTCGAAGAACCGGCATAGTATTCTTGCTTTGGGGCCGGTATGCTAAAAACAAGGCGGCCCTTATCGACCATCGTAAGCATCACATTCTTACCGCTGCGCATCCCTCGCCCCTCTCGGCACACAATGGCTTTTTCGGGTGCAAGCACTTTTCCAGGGCCAATGGCTTTCTGGAGGCACAGCGGCAGAACCCGATTGACTGGCAGGTATAGGGTCAGTATTCCATCGGAACGATGGGTTCCTTTTTGCTGGTAGACATGATCATCATGGTCTGGAATGTTTTCACGTAAGGGATTTTACTGATTTTCTCCATGATGACAGCCTCATAGGCTTTGATGTCTTTCACATATACTTTCAGGATAAAATCACATTGCCCCGTTACATGGTGGCATTCCGTTACCTCTTTGATGTTTTTTACCGCTTCTACAAACGCCGGGATGGCGTTGTGTGTGTGGAAATCGAGCGATACCTGAATAAACGACTTGATGCCCAAACCGAGCTTCTCTTCATCAACAAATGCATGATAGCTTTTGATATAGCCCGAGTTTTCGAGCTTTCGCACCCGCTCTAATGTGGGTGCAGGCGAAAGTCCGATACTGGACGCCAGTTGCAGATTGGTAATTCGACCATTTTCCTGCAATAACTTAAGGATTTTAAAGTCTGTCTTGTCGGGTTGGAACGGCATGTGTTATCGTATTTTAACCAAATTATATTTGGCAATAATACGATTTATTTTCCAAATAATTTGTGCCAAGGCGTTGTTTGGCGGACCGCTTTTGGCGGGTATTTGCATTGCAGACCGCAGCGACCTCATTATCACTACTTTGTAAAAATATGAAAGGAAATACCTTTCAACCAAAGGAATAGCCGAAATATGCGAGGTTTATTGCCACTTAAATCGTACCTTTGCAGTTCTAAAGTTCGAAGGTAGCTTGTCTACTTGGTTTTACACGTTGTGAAGGTGTGTTATGAGTACAAAAGACGATGAATTGCTAAGAGAGCTGGCGCTCGAAGAATATAAATACGGATTCACCACGGATATTGAAATGGATATAGCCCCAAAGGGGCTTACTGAAGATACCGTGCGGTTGATTTCGGCCAAGAAAAATGAACCGGAGTGGTTGCTGGAATGGCGGTTGAAAGCCCTGCGGCACTTTTTCAAGATGGAGATGCCTGCCTGGCAGAATTTTGAGCATCCTGAAGTGGATTTCCAGGACATTTCCTATTACGCCGCGCCGAAGGCTAAGCCAAAGCTGAACAGCCTTGATGAAGTGGATCCTGAATTGCTTTCTACTTTTGAGAAGCTGGGCATTCCGTTGGATGAGCAGAAAGTGTTGGCCGGTGTGGTGGCAGTAGATGCGGTGTTTGATAGTGTGTCGGTAAAAACCACATTCAGAGAAAAGCTGAAAGAGCAAGGTGTTATTTTCTGCTCGTTCGGCGAAGCTGTACAAGAGCACCCGGAGTTGGTAAAGCAGTACCTGGGCACGGTGGTGCCGCAGACCGATAATATTTATGCGGCACTGAATTCGGCGGTGTTTTCAGACGGTTCGTTTGTGTATATACCGAAGGGAGTGCGCTGCCCGATGGAGCTTTCGACCTATTTCCGCATCAATGCAGAAAATACCGGGCAGTTTGAGCGCACACTGATTATTGCCGATGAAGGCGCTTATGTAAGTTATCTTGAGGGGTGTACCGCGCCCATGCGTGACGAGAACCAGCTACACGCCGCCGTGGTGGAACTGGTGGCGCTTAAAGATGCTGAAATCAAATACTCTACCGTACAGAACTGGTATCCCGGCGACAAAGATGGCAAAGGCGGTATTTATAATTTCGTGACCAAGCGCGGCTTGTGCAAAGGCGATAACAGCAAGATATCCTGGACACAGGTAGAAACCGGTTCGGCCATTACGTGGAAGTATCCGGGCGTTATCCTGAAGGGTGATCACTCCGTCGGCGAGTTTTATTCGGTAGCGCTTACCCGCAACCGGCAGTTGGCCGATACGGGCACCAAGATGGTTCACCTGGGAAAAAACACACGCAGCAAAATCGTGTCCAAAGGGATTTCAGCCGGGGTAAGCCACAACAGTTACCGGGGGCTGGTCAAAATCGGGCCGGGTGCAGAAAATGCACGTAATTTCACGCAGTGCGATTCATTGCTGATTGGCGATCGCTGCGGCGCCCATACGTTTCCGTATATCGAGAGCCGGAACAAGACCGCCACGTTGGAGCATGAAGCGACCACGTCCAAAATCGGTGAAGACCAACTGTTTTACCTGACGCAGCGCGGCATTGACCCAGAAAAAGCGGTAGGTCTTATTGTCAATGGCTACGCGAAGGAAGTATTGAATCAACTGCCCATGGAGTTTGCCGTGGAAGCACAGAAACTATTGGCCATATCCCTCGAAGGCAGCGTGGGGTAACGGATAAGTATATAAAAGAGTAAAGTAACCATGTTAAGTATACGGAATTTACACGCATCAGTAGAAGATAAAGCAATATTAAAAGGCTTAGACCTGGAGGTGAAGGCGGGCGAAGTGCACGCCATCATGGGGCCCAATGGCTCCGGAAAAAGCACGTTGGGAAACGTGCTGGCTGGCAGGGAATCGTACGAGGTTACCGAAGGAGAGGTACTGCTGGATGGGAAAGATCTGTTGGATTTGGCACCCGAAGACCGGGCACGGGAAGGTGTTTTCTTGGCGTTCCAGTATCCGGTGGAAATACCGGGGGTGTCCAACATCAACTTCCTTAAAACGGCGCTGAATGAAATACGGGAATATAAAGGTTTGCCGCCTATGGAAGCCCGGGATTTTCTGAATAGGGTCAAGGAAAAGCAGAAATTAGTGGAGTTTGATGCTAAGCTGGCTAACCGTTCGTTGAACGAAGGCTTTTCCGGCGGTGAGAAGAAGCGTAACGAGATTTTTCAGCTGGCTATGCTGGATCCTAAGTTGGCTATTCTTGACGAGACGGATTCAGGGCTGGATATCGATGCGCTGCGCATTGTAGCCCGGGGCGTCAACCAATTGCGGTCCAAAGACAACGCGTTTATCGTGATTACCCACTACCAACGGCTACTGGAGTATATCGTGCCCGATTTCGTGCATGTCTTGTACAACGGCCGTATCGTGCGGTCCGGTACCAAAGAGCTGGCATTGGAGCTGGAAGAGAAGGGATACGATTGGATTAAGGAAACGGTTGATGCCGAAGGAGCGGTTTGAACAACCAAACAGACATCATGATTACACAAGTAAGCGACTCACTATATACTCAGTTAGTAAAAACCTACGAAGGAAACCTGCCTACATCGGAGCCGCATTCGCTCGATGAAATCCGTCGGCAGGCTTTTGATCGGTTCAAAAGCCAGGGATTCCCCACAGTGAAGCGAGAAGACTGGAAATACACCAACGTGCAGCCGCTGGTAGGGCGGGGTTACGCCTTTGAAGCTGAGCCTGCTGCGCTTGATGAAGCAACCATCGAAGCGGCGGCAATTCCCGGTCTCGACGCCTACCGCGTGGTGCTGGTGGACGGTATATACCGGGCCGATCTGTCTACCGCGAAAGACGTGCCGGGCTTATCCGTTATGCCTATCACGGAAGCGTTTGAGCGGCTCTGTTTTGCCAAGTATTTCTCAGAATACGCCGATAAAACAGACAACCCTTTCGTAGCGCTTAACACAGCGCTGTTCACCCAAGGTTTATTTATTGAAGTGGGCAAGAACCAGCAGCTGGACAAGCCCATACACATCATACACGTGGCGGTTACTGATCGACCGCTGTTTACCCAGGTGCGCAACCTGTATGTGATGAGTACGTTTGCAGAAGCAGAGATTATTGAGTCATTCGTCACCCAAACCGGGGCCGATCATAATCTCAACAACGTGGTCAGCGAGCTGGTGGTGCGTGAGAATGCCAAATTGCAGCATTACTACCTTCAACTTGGTAGCGCACAGAGCCACTACCTGACACATACGGAAATTTATCAGGAAAAGCACAGTTTATATAACCATTACAACTGCACATTTCCCGGGGCCACTTTTGTGCGCAACAATATCAATGTGCGTTTAGGCGATAGCGAGGTGGAGAGCCATCTGTATGGTGTGACGCTGACAGCCGAAAACCAGTTTGTAGACAACCATACCATCGTTGACCACCTTAAACCCCATTGCGAGAGCTACGAATGGTATAAAAACATTACACAGGATACCTCTACCGCTGTGTTCAACGGTAAGATCTTCGTGCGCCAAGATGCACAGAAGACCAATGCCTTTCAGCAGAACAATAATATGCTTATCGGCGAGAAATCGGCGGTGTACACCAAGCCGCAGTTGGAGATTTTCGCTGACGATGTAAAATGCAGTCATGGATGTACCATTGGCCAGTTTGACAACGAAGCGCTGTTCTACTTGCGCGCCCGGGGTATCAGCGAAGCCCAGGCACGTGTACTGCTGGTGCATGCATTTGCGTTTGACGTTACAAGCCGCTTCGCCAATACCACGGTGAGGGCATACGTAGAGCACCTTGTTGAAAAGGGGTTGAAGGTCGGTTAAAAAAACAGAGCGAAAGACGAGGCTCGAACTCGCGACCCTCAGCTTGGGAAGCTGATGCTCTACCAACTGAGCTACTTTCGCTTGGTAAACACAAAGTAAAGTGATCCTTTTGAATTTTCAAAGCGGTATTGCGTCGGCGCAATTCATCCCATCAATGGCGGCCGATACGATGCCTCCGGCATATCCAGCCCCTTCGCCACAGGGATAAAGGCCTGTTAGTTGGGGGTGCTGCAGGGTCAGCTTATCGCGGGGAATGCGGATGGGCGACGACGTGCGCGACTCCACCCCTACCAGGATAGCTTCATTGGTAAAATACCCTTTCATCTTTTTACCGAACAACGGCAACGCCTGTTTCAGGGCGTCGTGTATAAACGGGGGCAAGACCTCTGAAAGCGGTGCGCTGCGGGTGCCCGGCTTATAGGAGTTGATGGGCAGGGTGTCTGACAGCTTGCCGTGGACGAAATCTACCATCCGCTGGGCCGGAGCCACCAAGCGCCCCCCGCCTATCACATCAGCGCGCTCCTCCACTTCATGCTGAAAGTCTAACATGGCAAAGGGATAACGGGCGGTTTGCGGTACATCGGAAAGATTAACCTGCACCACTGTTCCGGAATTGGCAAACGGGTTATTGCGCTTGGAGGGAGACCAGCCATTGACCACCACTTCGCCTTTATCTGTGGCACAGGGGGCAATGATGCCGCCGGGGCACATGCAGAATGAGAATACACCCCGGGCGCCTACCTGTTCTACCAGGCTGTAATAAGCTGGCGGAAGGTGCGGATCCCGCACGGCACAGTGGTATTGGGCCTGGTCGATGATTTCCTGTGGATGCTCAATGCGTACACCCAGCGCAAAAGGCTTTGGCTCCACCAGCCAGCCTTTGCGGTGAAACAGCTCAAAGAGATCCCGGGCAGAATGCCCCGTAGCGAGGATCACATCATCCGCGGTGATAGAGGCGCCGTTGGCCAGTTTAACGCCGCGGACACGCCCGAAGCTTTCGAGGATATCTATTACCCGGCTGTTAAAATGGATTTCACCGCCCTGATTAAGAATGGTGTGGCGGATGGCCTGGATGATATGCGGTAGTTTGTTGGTGCCGATGTGTGGCCTTGCATCCACGAGGATATCTTCCGTGGCACCGTGAGCAACCAGTACCTGCAGCACGTGCTGTACATCACCCCGCTTGTTGGAGCGGGTATATAACTTGCCATCGGAATAGGTGCCTGCTCCACCTTCACCAAAGCAATAGTTGGAGTCCGGATTTACGATGCCTTCTTTATTCAGCCGGGCCAGGTCGCGGCGCCTTTCCTGCACGTTTTTTCCGCGCTCCACGATGATGGGGCGCAGTCCTTTTTCGAGGCAGCGTAGTGCGGCAAAGAGACCTGCCGGGCCGGCGCCAACGATAACGACGGGCTTGCCGCCTGCAACATTGGCATAGCGTACATTGTAGATATCAGGCGTTGGAGCTTCATCGATGAAGAAGATGACACGAATACGGAACACCACCTGTTTCTTGCTCCGCGCATCGATAGATCGCTTGCGTATTTTCAGTCCTTTGACGCGGGAGGGCGCGATTTTCAGCTGCTCGGCTCCCTTATGGATAATATGGGCTTCATCGGCAATGTGCTCGGGAAGGACGCTTAATTCAATCTCGTGTTGCATGAAATTATGTCGGGTTTTTATCCCGAAGTGTAACAAAGGTATGAATTTTGCCATCAAAGTGCTACATTAGTCGCAACAATGCATTTAAACTCAATCATCATGAAAAGAAGATTATTCGTTGCAGTGGTGGGCCTGCTTGCCGCCTTTTCGTTCAGTTCGTGCGGTTACAACACCATGGTTGACCTCGAGGAAAACGTTAAAAGCAAATGGGCGCAGGTAGAAAATGCCTACCAACGGCGTGCGGATTTGATACCTAACTTGGTCAATACGGTGAAAGGCGCTGCCAATTTCGAGCAGGAGACGCTTACGCAGGTTATCGAGGCCAGGGCCAAAGCAACGTCGGTGACGGTCGACCCGGAAAATTTAACACCGGAAGCTATACAGCAGTTCCAGCAGTCGCAAGATGCTTTGTCGCAATCGCTGGGCCGCTTGTTGGTCAGTGTTGAGCGTTACCCTGAGCTGAAAGCCAATCAGAATTTCCTGGAACTGCAAGCGCAATTGGAAGGTACGGAAAACCGTATCAGCACAGAACGGCGGGCTTTCAATGAGGCTACGCAGCAATACAATTCGGCGGTTCGGCGGTTCCCGAACAACATTATGGCTGGCATCTTCGGATTCAAGCAAAAGGGATACTTTACGGCCGAAGCAGGAGCAGAGCGCGCGCCTGAAGTGCAGTTTTAATAAGAGGTGAATGGTATCAGGTATGCGTGAGAGACGGTAACTATGGAGCAATTTACAGAAGAACAACAGGAGCGGATTGTGCTGGCTATCCAGGCGGCGGAAGCCCGTACTTCGGGCGAGATCCGCTTGGTAGTGGAGCTACGGTGTAAGGGTGAACCGCTGGACAGGGCGGCGGAGTATTTCCGGCAGTTGGGCATGGATCAAACTGCTCAGCATAATGGCGTGCTCATTTATATCGCAACGGAAGATCATCAATTCGCTATCATCGGCGACCAAGGCATCAATGCCCGAGTTCCCGGCGATTTTTGGGAAGAAACCAAGGAACTGATGGTGCAGCATTTTAAGCGGGGCGATCTGGTGCAAGGGCTCATAGAAGGGATAAACCATGCCGGAGAACAACTTCATCAGCTTTTCCCGAGGGAAGCGGATGATGTGAATGAATTACCCAATGATATTGTCTTCGGTAATGATAAAGACTAAATTTTCACTCCTGATAACCTTTTTGTTGCTGTGCGTGTCGTTTGGGCGGGCACAGGATTTCCCACCTACACCGAACCGATTGGTCAACGACTATACCAACACGCTGACAACCGCGGAGGTGGAACGCCTGGAGCGAAAGCTGGTGGCCTTTGATGACAGTACCTCCACTCAGATTGCGGTGGTACTGATGCAATCGACCGGCTCCTATGACATTGCGGACTACGGCGTGCGGCTGGCACAGCGATGGGGCATCGGCGGCAAGGAAAACGACAACGGCATCTTACTGCTCGTGGCGCTGGGCGACAGGGCAGTGACCATCCAAACCGGCTATGGGGTGGAAGGCGCCGTGCCCGACGCTATTGCGTACCGTATCATTGAGAATGAAATAAAACCGCCTTTCCGGCAGGGCGACTACTTTTCCGGCATTGACAGGGCTACGGACGCGCTGATAGCTTATACCAAAGGGGAGTATAAAGCTGCCCCGAGGAGAAAGGGCGAAGGTGGCGGTGGTATTGTGCTGCTCATTATCATCATCTTCATTATTATAGCCCTCTTCAGCCGTGGAGGGGGGCGCGGCGGCGGTAAGGTGCTGGGTGGCCGGGGTGCTTCCGACGTGTTTTGGTGGACGCTTCTCAGCGGTATGGGCCGAGGTGGCCGTGGCGGCGGTTTTGGTGGTGGCTTTGGCGGCGGCAGCGGCGGTTTCGGTGGTGGTTTCGGCGGTTTCGGCGGTTTCGGCGGAGGCGGTTTCGGTGGCGGGGGTGCCAGCGGCCGGTGGTAATGGCATAGAAAATTAGACCGTCTGGCTGGCGGGTACGTTGCCCGGGCTGTGTTTACCGCAACGGCGCTGGTCTGCTGCGACTTCCGTAAAAATGTGTTTATAAATGACCCCGTTCCATAAAAATATGGCATATTTGCGGTTACAGCAAATTTGCACAAACCGGATGTGAACCCGTCGTAAGTGACGGTTTCATGCCGGCAAATAAATTACAGATGAAGAAAGCGGTTTTGATAGTGATGGCGGCGTTGCCTGTTGTGGGTTTCGGCCAAGAGGATTTTACGATTACAGGCAAGGTTGGGGCACTCAATGCGCCGGCCATGGCTTACCTGAGTTATCGCACGGAGGCGGGGGCGGTATTGGACTCTGCAACGGTATCCCGCGGGGCGTTTAAGTTTAATGGCAGTGTGGCCACGCCATCCCGCGCGCTGGTACTGCTCGCCCATAAAGGCGAAGACGTGCGGGGGATGGAAGATCCCGACCGGGTGGAGATTTACCTGGAGAAAGGAGCTATCCGGATTTCGGCGAAGGATTCTTTAGTGAACGCTACCGTAAAGGGAAGAAAGGTGAATAAAGACTTTGCCGTTTACCAGAAGCAACGGAGCGCCCCGCTCGCAAAGATGGAACAGCTCATGTCCCGCTATGCCGGTGCTACCGATGAGCAAAAGCAGGATCCGGATTTTATAGGGGGCCTGCAAACCGAAGCCATGGCAATACAGAGCGAACAGAAAGCTATTGATTTTGCCTTTATCCGAGACAATCCCGGCAGTGTGGTGAGCCTTGATCTGCTTATGCCTTATGTTGGATCGGAACCCACGGCAGACGTGGTGGAACCTGCGTTTAACCGTTTGTCAGCTGCCCTGAAGAATTCAGAAAAAGGGAAAGCCATCAGTGCGCAGCTGGAGCAGCTTAAGCGAATCGATATCGGCGCCGTAGCCCCTGATTTTACACAGCCTGACACGGCGGGCAATCCAATAGCGTTGTCGTCGTTGCGAGGCAAATATGTATTGATCGATTTCTGGGCAAGCTGGTGTGGTCCATGCCGGCAAGAAAACCCTAATGTCGTAGCGGCTTACCATACGTTCAAAGACAAGAATTTTACGGTTTTCGGTGTGTCGCTGGACCGTCCGGGGCAGAAAGAGAATTGGTTGAAGGCTATTTACAACGACGGCCTGGAAGATTGGCCGCATGTGTCCGAACTGAAGTGGTGGCAGTCTGATGTGGTTAAGCTCTACGCCATCCAGGGCATTCCGGCAAATTTCCTGTTGGATCCGGAGGGGCGCATCATTGCCAAAAACCTCCGTGGCGAGGAACTGCATGCCAAATTAGCCGAAGTACTGGATTAGCGCCCACTAAGTGCGCACAAAAAGGCAGGAGCCTACTTGTGACCCAGTAGTAGGCTCCTGTTGTATTTCAGGGATTATAACGATAGGATATCCACTATCCGGAGCAGGTTTTCATTGATGGCACCGATGTGTTTGATGGCCTTGTTGAAAGGCGTGAATGTCACTTCGCCGTGGATTAAGCCCAGCATTTCGCCGCGACGTCCTTTCAGCAGCGCTTCCACGGCGGCTACGCCGAGGCGGCTGGCCAGCACCCGATCCATACACGTGGGGCTGCCCCCCCGCTGAATATGGCCCAGAATAGACACACGCATATCATAGTGCGGGAAACGCTCCTTGATGCGTTCGGCCACGGCGAAGGCGCCTCCTGCATCGTCCCCTTCAGCTACGATGATAACCCGCGACGCTTTGTTTTTACGGGTGCGGTCAAGCCTGTCCATCATGGCTTCGTAATCTACCTTGATTTCG
Source organism: Parapedobacter composti (assembly GCF_900112315.1). GTDB lineage: Bacteria > Bacteroidota > Bacteroidia > Sphingobacteriales > Sphingobacteriaceae > Parapedobacter > Parapedobacter composti. The sequence continues at coordinate 188,835 of NZ_FOLL01000003.1, forward strand.
GGAATGAGCACACACTCTGCGCCCACGCTGATGCCCGAACGCAGGGCAATCAAACCTGAGTCGCGCCCCATCACTTCCACAACAAATACCCGGTCGTGCGACTCCGCTGTGTCGCGTATCTTATCCACCGCGTCGATAACAGTATTGATGGCAGTATCGTAGCCGATGGTAAAGTCGGTTCCCGCCAAGTCGTTGTCGATGGTTCCCGGGAGGCCTACCACGGGAATATTATGTTCTTCGATGAATTTGGCTGCCCCTGTGAACGTGCCGTCGCCACCGATGGCTACCAGCCCTTCTATGCCATGCTTCCGTAAGTTTTCGAATGCACGCTGCCGGCCTTCTACCGTACGGAACTCTTCGCTGCGTGCGGTTTTGAGGATAGTGCCACCGCGTTGGATGATGTTGGCTACGGATTTAGCGTCCATAGGGAAGATATCGCCCTGCACCATGCCGTCGTAGCCCCGGCCTATGCCGAACACGTTCAGGTTGTAGTACAGTCCGGTACGCACTACCGCACGTATAGCTGCATTCATGCCCGGGGCGTCGCCACCGGAAGTAAATACTGCGATGTTTTTGATGTTGCTCATTATATTATAAATGTTTTGCGCTAATTTGCTGATTTTTTTCCGTGGAACACGGTCAATCCGCTATCCAGGAAATCGACATAGTTTTGGATATCCTCGTTATAGGCTTGCGCCGGAACCAGCTGCCGCCCATCCCCGTCAACAATAACATAGTAGGGCTGTGCATTGACGCCGAACCGTGATTGTTGGAGATCAGACCATTTCTGGCCCACCCGGCGGATCTTCTTGCCGCTGAATTCCGAAACGTATTGTTCGTGTGGCTCAAGTGCTGTTCGGTCGTCTACATACAAGGATGCCAGGATATAGTCTTCTTTGAGGCGTTTCAGCACCCGGGGGTCCGGCCAAACGGACTCTTCCATTTTTCTGCAATTTACGCAGCTCCAACCGGTGAAGTCGAGCAGCACCGGCTTGTTTACCTGCCGGGAATAGGCCAAGGCTTGATCATAGTCGTAAAAAGCATCGATGCCATGGGGAGCGTGGAACACATCGGCATATTTCTTGACGATATCTGCGCTGGCTTGCGGTACGGCGGTCGAGTAGCTGGCTTGGTGCAAATTGAAATCCTGTGTAGGCGAGGGCGGCAACCAAGCACTGAGTGCTTTGAGCGGCGCCCCCCACATTCCCGGAACCATGTATACAGTGAAAGACAGCACGGCTATGGCGAAAAACAACCGCGGGATGGAAAGGTAGGGCACATCGCTGTCGTGCGCGAACCGGAGCTTACCCAACAGATATAAGCCAAATAGCCCGAAAATCACAATCCAGATAGCAAGGAACACCTCCCGATCAAGAAGGCCCCAATGGTAGGCCAAATCCACGTTAGAGAGGAATTTAAATGCAAGCGCCAGCTCCAGGAAGCCCAGCGATACTTTTACGGTATTCAGCCATCCGCCTGACTTTGGCATTTCTTTAAGCCACGAAGGGAAAAAGGCAAACAGCATAAAAGGGACGGCAAGTGCCGCTGAAAACCCGAGCATGCCCATTGCGGGACCCATAAGCGTTCCTTTGGATACCGCCTCCACCAGCAGGTAGCCGATGATGGGGCCGGTACACGAAAACGACACAAGGGCCAATGTAAATGCCATGAAAAACAACCCAACCAGTCCGCCCCTATTGGATTTTGCGTCCATTTTGTTGACAAACCGGGAAGGAAGGGTAATTTCGAAGGCACCCAGAAAAGAAATGGCAAAGATGACGATAATGGCAAAGAACAACAGGTTGAACCAGGCGCTGCTTGCCGCCTCGTTGAGCGCAGACGCCCCGAAGACGAGCGTAACCAACATGCCCAGGGCCACATAAATGACGATGATGAACAAGCCGTATAGGAGTGCGTTGATTATCCCTTTGGTCCGTGTGCCGCTTTGCTTGGTAAAAAAGGAAACGGTAAGCGGCACCATCGGATAAATACAGGGCATCAGAAAGGCAGCGAAACCACCGATAAGGCCCGCGATGAAAATTCCCCACAGCGTTCGCTCTTCTTCCGGCGGCATTGTATCGCCTTCCGAGCGTGTTGCGGAATCTTGCGTTACGGAGGTGTCCTGCCCATCGGTGAACACGACGTCGTCGGGCACTTCTATATATTCAGCGGTGGATGTATCCTGCCCGTCGGTAAATTCAACATCATCAAAGCTGAACAAGGTGTCTTGTCCAAAGGCGGTCGGTTCCGCGGCCAAGAATATACCCGTCAATACAAAAACGGCAAGAAAAATGTGCTTCATTGAATCCAATGAGTTAAGGCGAAGCGGCGGTTATTTTATCGCCACCGCAAATGGAACTTCATCCGGTGGCAAACACTGCGTGGCGTCACAGGCCATGAATTCCACCGCGCCCCTAACGGTGGTTGTCCCTTTTTTCAGCTTCACTTTTTGCTGGAATACCACTTCTTTGTCGAAATAAGCCACATCCATGTCAAAAACATCTTCGCGCTTGACTTTGGGTTTCGGTTCGGCGGGTTTACCCACCAAGGCATAGTCAGCCGAAGGGCTGAAGGTAAAGGAGGTCTTTATCGGCCCCCCCTCCTCAACGTGCTGGGAATAAATATGCCAGCCATTGGCAATGGTGGCTTTCATAAATATTACGGCTTCTTCGTTGTTGATTTTCTTGGCTCCGAACTGCCACGTCACAGGCTTTAGAATCTGCGCTGAAACACCGGTGGCTGCCAGAAACAGCATGATTAATGCTAAGGTGATTTTCTTCATGATCATTCTATGTGTTAAGATTAAGACTTTCTGTACGGGCGGGGGTTTAATTCCGGCCGTGCTTGCTCGGTGTTTGCGCAGCAAAGGTACGGAAAAGCGGGTTAAATAACAAACGCCACTTCCTTGATGTCAAAGTCGGCAACATGCCCGCCGAAGTCGATTTGCAGCCTGCCCGTCTCTGTAATATCGAGCAATATGCCGTCTACCTTTACCCCTGATACCAGGAAGGGGTGCCGTTCGCCCAGGCGGTAAAGGCGCTGTTTATAACTTGCCAGCTGCGCCTCGGTTTGCCCCTGTTTGAGGGCAAGGTACTCGCGCTCGATTGACCGGCAAAGAGCGGTGAGTAACTCGCCGATATCGCTGTCTTCCCGCAGGTAATCTTTTATGGAAGTGATACGCCGGCGGATGGCCGCAGGAAAATCCGTTTGGTTAACGTTTATGCCAATGCCCACGATGGCTGATTTCCAAGCCTTTCCCTTTAGGATGTTTTCAATAAGTACGCCGCCTATTTTCCGGTCGCCCACGTAAATGTCATTTGGCCATTTTATCTTTACCCCAACGCTGAGCAGTTGTTCCAGCCAGCGGGCAATGGCCAGACTAATGGCCACCGTGAGCCGGAATTGGTGTTTCGGGTTCAGGAAAGTGGGCATCAGCAACAAACTGAAGGTAAGGTTTCTGCCGGGTTCGCTAAACCATGTGGCGCCCTGCTGCCCCCTGCCAGCAAACTGATGAACTGCCAATATTACAGTACCTTCTGTCAATGGCCTGGATTTTGACAATTCTTTTTTAAGGTATTCATTGGTAGAATCTACCTGCTGTAATGTAATAACATTTTGTCCTTCGAATAATCCCGAAAATGTGTTACTTTGCAATATGATTAATTTAAGGGGTAATATTGCCCAAAACTATAACTATTTTTAATGGTAAAAAATAAAAAATCAGGCTTATCTGCTCACTTATCCGAGATTGTGGTGCAGGGAATGATAGAGAAAAAAGGGAATGAAATTGTGCGGCTTGATTTAAGGAACATTCACAGTTCAGTATCCGATTATTTCGTAATTTGCCACGCAGACTCTTCCATACAGGTCAACGCATTGGCCAAAAGCGTGGAAGAAGAGGTTTACAAAGCATTAAAGCAAGAGCCTTGGCGGAAAGAGGGGTTGGAACATGGGGAGTGGGTATTGCTGGACTTCATAGACGTGGTTGTCCACATATTTAAAACTGATAAACGAAGATTTTACGGCATCGAAGACCTTTGGGGCGATGCCGAGCTAGAATACTATCAAAGTGCGTAATTTAAGAGAAACTAAACAAAAGCATAGTAAAGGTATGCCGAATGGACCCGATAGCATGAAGAGAGTACCCAGTAAGAAAGTGACACCGAAACCGCCGCGATTTAACATCATGTGGCTTTGGGTGGCCATGATCTTTGGATTTTTTGCGTTGCAATACCTATTCAGCGACAGTCGCCCAAAGCAGATAACATACCAGGAGTTTGAACAGAATATGCTCAAGGCGGGCGATGTTGACCGGCTGGTGGCCTATAAACAGAACGATCTGTTTTTTGTAGAAGTGTTTATCAAGAAAGACCGGCTGACAGATCCGAAATACAAGAATGTGAGGCCCAACGATAACAGCCTTACGCTTACGCCAGCGGCTGGTCCGCAGTATATGTTTACAGACGGTTCTTACGATGCACTGGAACGCAAACTGACGGAGGCACAAGCGGAGATGGATCCGAATGATCGCGTATCGCTCCGGTTGGAAGACCGCACCAATGCATGGACGGGCTGGATCTTTTCCCTCATGTTGCCCTTGGTGTTGATTATCGTGTTCTGGATTTTCATCATGCGGCGTATGGGCGGCGGCGGAGCCGGTCCGGGCGGGCAGATTTTCAATATCGGAAAGTCGAAGGCTACGTTGTTTGACAAGGAGTCGCAGGTGGCCGTTACGTTCAGCGACGTGGCAGGGTTGGAAGAAGCCAAGCAGGAAGTGATGGAAATCGTGGATTTTCTGAAGAATCCGAAGAAATATACGAACCTCGGCGGAAAGATTCCGAAGGGAGCCCTTTTGGTGGGGTCACCCGGAACGGGTAAAACGTTGCTGGCTAAAGCAGTGGCGGGAGAAGCACAGGTGCCCTTCTTCTCGCTTTCCGGTTCTGATTTCGTAGAAATGTTCGTTGGGGTGGGCGCTTCCCGTGTGCGCGACCTGTTCCGCCAGGCCAAAGATAAGGCACCCTGCATCATCTTTATTGACGAGATTGACGCCATCGGGCGCGCACGCGGTAAAAACAGTGTCATGGGCGGCAATGACGAACGGGAGAACACATTAAACCAGCTGCTGGTAGAGATGGATGGCTTCGGTACGGATTCGGGCATCATCATCATGGCTGCCACCAACCGGCCGGATGTGCTGGATTCCGCCTTGTTGAGGCCGGGCCGGTTCGACAGGCAGATTTCCATAGATAAGCCAGACCTGGTGGGCCGTGAACAGATTTTCAAGGTGCACCTTAAGCCACTGAAGCTGGCTGCTGAGGTAGACGCCAAAAAGCTTTCGGCACAGACTCCCGGTTTTGCCGGAGCCGAAATTGCTAACGTCTGTAACGAGGCGGCGCTCATTGCCGCAAGGCGCAATAAATCGTCGATCGATATGCATGACTTCCAGGATGCTATTGATCGGGTAATCGGTGGTCTGGAGAAGAAAAATAAAATCATTTCACCCGAAGAGAAACGTATTGTAGCGTACCACGAAGCGGGCCACGCCATTGCAGGGTGGTTCTTGGAGCATGCCGACCCCTTGGTTAAGGTTTCTATCGTGCCACGCGGCGTAGCGGCGCTGGGCTATGCGCAATACTTGCCTAAAGAGCAGTTTCTGTACACCACGGAGCAGCTGCTGGATGGCCTGTGTATGACTATGGGTGGGCGTGTGGCAGAAGACATCACATTCGGCAAAATTTCAACAGGCGCGCAGAATGACCTGGAGCGCATCACGAAACTGGCTTATGCCATGGTGGCGGTGTACGGCATGAACCCGCGTATCGGCAATGTGTCGTTCAACGACAGCCAGGAAAACCAGTTCCATAAGCCGTACTCTGAAAAGACAGCAGAACTTATCGACGAAGAAGTACGGTCGCTGATTGCTGACATCTACCAGAAGACTAAGCAACTCCTCCTTGAAAAACAGGAGGGCCTGGTGGCCCTGGCCGAAAAATTGCTCGAAAGGGAAATTTTGTTCCAGGCGGATCTGGAAGAGATATTAGGAAAGCGCCCGTTTGACCACCGCACCACGTATGATGAGTTTGTAAACGGTAATCAGGAGGGCGACCAGGGCAAAGCTGCCGAGGGATTGGTGCATGACGGTGTAGGTGATAACTCTGGTACGTTCGATAATAAGCCCGCAGAAGAAGATACGCGCCGGCGCTCGGAGGACTGATGCAGAAAAACGTCAAGATGACCACGGCCAAGGAGCGGATGCTGAAGAAGATAAGGCATGCCCTGCTGCAGAAGCGTGAACATCCATATCCTGCCTTTGAGGAGACACCGTTATTCGGCGATGAGCACGACCCCTTGGATGTGCTTTTCGCCCAGCGGCTTACAGCGGTGGCCGGCAAGTTCGTCTACTGTGAGGATGAGGTGGCTTTTGTAGAGGGCCTGCTTGCCTTGGCGGAGCAGGAAAAGTTGCATCGCATGTATGTATGGGAACCGGCATTACAGCAGCTGCTTGACCATTACGGCTTTCCCTTTTTCCGGACGGATCAGGATTTTGCACAGGCCGATGCGGGTATAACCTCTTGTGAGGCGCTTATCGCACGCTCCGGGAGTATTCTGGTAAGCAACGGGAGTGCAGCCGGAAGGAGGCTTAGCATTTATCCGCACACGCATGTGGTGGTGGCCCGCACTTCACAACTGGTCATGGATATCAAAGACGGGCTTGACCTGATGCGGAAGCGGTACGGTACGGCGCTGCCTTCCTTAATCAGCCTTATCACGGGGCCCAGCCGGACGGCGGATATCGAAAAAACCCTTGTGCTGGGGGCTCACGGCCCTAAAGAGGTTTACGTGTTTCTGCTCGAAGACCGGTTGGGGTAATCGTAGCGTTCTCTGGCGTCGGCAAATCCGAATCATACGGTGAAAGTGCATCGCAAACACATCATGGCCAAGTCGGATTGCGCCAACGTGGCTGAACTAGCGGCACGGAGTGTCAGCGAAGGATGGGTTTAGTGGATTTTTTACAGTCCGCGCATTAAACTTACTAATTATTTTAGTAAGTTTGTGGTGTGGACACCATACAGCATAACGAATACTTCAAAGGCCGGGGCGCGCAGGTCAATACCCATAATAAATTCGCCGCACAACGTTATGTGGCGGAACACGTTGAAGGGTTGGACGAGGAATTCCTGGAAAATTCAGGAACCCAACTCATTGACGAGCATCCCAAAAAGATTATCAGCACCAACGACAGTCCGGATTTATCGATGGGCTATTCAGCAAACCCTTACCAAGGGTGTGAGCATGGTTGTATTTATTGCTATGCACGCAATGCACATGAATACTGGGGGTACAGCGCCGGGCTTGACTTCGAGCGTAAAATCATCGTAAAGCGGAATGCTGCTGAACTGCTTGAACGCCAGTTCAACGCCAAGGGATATAAACCGCAGGTGATTATGCTCTCCGGCAATACAGACTGCTACCAGCCGGTGGAGCGGAAGCTTAAAATTACACGGGCGATGCTGGAGGTCATGCGTGTTTACCGCCATCCGGTATCGATTATCAGTAAAAACTCCTTGATACTTCGGGACCTGGACATTCTATCGGAGATGGCACCGTTGGGGCTCGTGCAGGTGGCCATCTCCATCAATTGCCTGAACGAGGAATTGCGGCAGAAGATGGAGCCGCGCACGGTAACCGCAAAAGGCCGGCTAAAGGTTATCCAGCAGCTTACCGAAGCAGGTATCCCGGTAATGGTGATGTGCGCCCCCATCATTCCCGGCCTCAACAGCGATGAGGTGCCGGAGGTTATCAAGGCTGCGGCAGCGCACGGTGCCAAAGGGGCTGGCTATACCATCGTCCGCCTGAATGGGGCAATAGGCGAGCTGTTTACCGACTGGGTGCATAAGGCATTTCCCGACCGCGCCGAAAAGGTATTGCACAGCATTGCCGCATGCCATGGCGGAAAATTGAACGACAGCCGCTGGGGGGTGCGGATGCGGGGCGAGGGTAAGCTGGCCGAAAGTATCCACCAGCTCTTTAAGGTAAGTGTAAAGCGGTATATGGGAGAGCGTAAGCTCCCCGAGCTGCGGCTGGATCTATTCGCCCCTAAACGGGGAAGGCAGCTGGATTTATTTTGACAGCAGATAATTTTTCTTACTTTAGGCCAATTAACCACATAACATGAAAGAATACCTCACCCAAACACCGGTAGCCAGTATCATTTTCGCCTTTACCATCGTGACCAGTATTTATACTTTTTCAAACCACTATCTCTTCGGCAAGTTCATGCTACACCCCTATAGCGTAAGCCGGGGCCAGCGTCTGCATACACTGCTGACCAGCGGGCTTATCCACCGGGACTGGGGCCACCTGCTGTTCAACATGCTTACCTTTTACTTTTTTGGTTTTTCGTTAGAAGCATTGCTTGTACAGTTAAGCTCTTGGGGGCATGTGCAGTTCGCCATGATTTATGTGCTCGGTTTGATATTGAGCGACGTGGGCACTGTGTTTAAGCAGAAGAATAACCTGTCGTATTATAGCTTGGGGGCTTCCGGGGCCATCTGCGCCGTGCTTTTCAGTTTTATCCTTTTTGATCCGAAGATGATGCTGGGTATTTTCTTCATCATTCCGATGCCTGCATGGTTATTCGGTATGCTTTTCCTGGGCTACTGTGTCTGGGCTTCCAAAAACGCCCGCGATGGAATCAACCACGATGCCCATTTTTACGGCGCTATTTTGGGCGTCATCCTCACCATCGTATTTTATCCCTGGGTTATCCCACATTTTATCCAACAGTTTACAGGTTGATGCTTAGTGTTTTTTGAACACTATTTTAACACGCTTATTGCCATGCAGATAAGCTTTGTTTTGCGTTGTTCAGCCGTAAATGTAATTGCCGGGTATTGATATGTTACGATTAATTTTTACTTTAGCTGCATTATAAACTTAATCGTATACAGGCAACAAACAAAGCATGGAGTTCGCATTACTTGATAAACTGATTTTCATTGGGTATGGCCTACTGATCATCGGTATTGGGCTGTGGGTGTCAAGAGGAAAAGGGAAGTCTTCTGAAGATTATTTCTTGGCGAGCAAGTCGTTGCCTTGGTGGGCTATCGGCGCATCGCTGATTGCGGCTAACATTTCTGCCGAGCAGTTCATCGGGATGTCCGGATCAGGGTTTGCCATCGGGCTGGCTATCGCATCGTATGAATGGATGGCGGCGCTTACCCTATTGATCGTGGGTAAATTCTTCCTCCCTATTTTTATCGAGAAAAAGCTGTATACGATTCCCCAATTTATCGAAGTCCGGTATGGAACGAATTTAAAAACCATTTTAGCGGTATTTTGGGTTTGCTTGTTTGTGTTCGTAAACCTGACCTCGGTTTTATACTTGGGGGCTACCGCGCTTGACACCATCCTCGGCACCGGCGATGGTTCGATCTTTATGTATGCCATATTTGGGCTGGCCTTGTTTGCGGCCGCTTATTCCTTATACGGCGGCTTGTCAGCCGTGGCGTGGACAGACGTGGTGCAGGTGGTGCTGCTTGTGGTGGGCGGGCTTATCACTACGTTCATGGCGTTGTCCCATATTTCGGACGATGGCGGAGTCATTTCGGGCATGGTGAAGGTATATGAGGCGGTGCCCGAAAAATTTTCGATGATCCTTGAAAAAGGCGAAGTGATTTCGCCGGGGGGGCGTGATGCGTGGTGGGATTTGCCGGGTTTGGCCGTGATTGTCGGAGGGATGTGGGTGGCTAACCTGTACTATTGGGGCTTTAACCAATACATTATCCAGCGCACCTTGGCCGCCAAGAGCCTGAAGGAATCGCAGAAAGGAATTATCCTGGCCGGATTTATAAAGTTGCTGATGCCTTTGTTGGTGGTGGTGCCGGGTATCGTGGCGTATGTAATGAACATGGATCCCAATGGGCAGATCACGGCTGGGCATGCCGATCCTTCCTTTTTTTCGCGGGCGGGCAATGTCATCAATGACAACGCTTCGCCGTGGCTTATCAAAGAATTTGTGCCTACCGGGGCAAAGGGCCTGGTGGTGTCGGCACTGGCGGCGGCCATTGTGTCATCATTGGCGTCAATGCTGAATTCCACTGCCACCATTTTTACGATGGATATCTATAAGCCCTATTTCCAGAAAAAGGCATCTGAGCGGGGCTTGGTGCGTGTGGGCCGTGTTTCCGCATCCCTTGCGCTGGTAGTGGCTATTCTGCTGGCTCCGCAGCTGGCTAATCTTGGCCAGGTGTTCCAGTATATACAGGAATACACGGGCGTGGTGAGCCCGGGTATCCTCGCGGTATTCATGCTGGGATTGTTCTGGAAGAAAACGACGAACAACGCTGCGATATGGGGAATACTGGCCTCTATTCCCATTGCTTTTTACTTTAAAGTGGCCCCTAACGGCTGGTCTACCAGTCCCATGTTCTTAAACCTGCCGTTCATGCACCAAATGATGATCACCTGGATCCTGGTCATGCTCGTTATGGTAGTCATCAGCTACGTAGAAGGCAAAGGCAGGGATTACGATAAAGGAATCGTGCTGGAAAAATCCATGTTCCGGACATCTCCGGCATTCAACATCGGCGGCTTTCTCATCTGCTTAATTCTGGTGGCCCTCTACGCCATATTTTGGTAGAAAAACCGGTATTTACTTCAGTAGCTGCCGGAAAGATAGTAGATTAGCCGTCGGTTTGACAGCCACATGTAAACAGCAAGCCGATGCATAAGATATTGTTTACCCTCGCTTTTATTGGCGTTCACCTGCTCTATGCGCAGCAACCTGTACTGACAGTTGAACAAATCATGCGCGATCCCAAGTGGATGGGTACACCGCCTGATGGAATCCGCTGGGGCGCCGACGGCAACCTCTATTTCTCCTGGAACCCTGATGCGCAGCCGAGTGCATCGCTGTACCGTATCACTACATCAGACTATACCCCGCAAAAGGTAGACGAGGCGGATGAAGAGACCGTTGTGAGCCACTATGTATTTGATAGCGCGCGGCGCCGTATTGTCTTTGAACGGCAGGGAGATATTTACGTGCGCGAATGGAGATCGGGCAAAGAAACACGGCTTACCCATACGGCGGCGCAGGAGCGCAATCCACGGTTCAGCCGCGATGGGCAGAGCGTTATTTTCCAACAAGGCGATGATTTGTTCAAATTATCGCTGTTGGGGCATGAGTGGGTACAGCTCACCCACTTCAGCCGAGAAGGGGGGCGTAGCGAAAAACGGCAAGGGACCACGGCAGCACAGGAACGTTGGCTGGAAAACGATCAGCTGCAACTCTTTCAGGTATTGCGGGAGCGTAAGCAGCAAGACTCGCTCCGCAAGGTACGGCAGGATAAAGCGGGGCCGTCTTCCCTCAAAACCATCGCTATTGGCGATGCGATATTGTCCATGCAGCAGCTGAGCCCTGATGAACGTTTCGTCACCTACCGGCTTACCCGGCGCGTTAACGGCAATAGAAACACCGCCGTACCCAACTACGTGACGGAATCGGGTTACACGGAGCATATTCCAGCCCGCACAAAGGTCGGCAACCCGTTGCCGGTATCGCATACGTACATTTACGACCGCCACCGCGATACGGTGTACGAGGTGGTTACGGCCAACATTCCCGGAATCAAAGACCTCCCTGATTTCTGGGATGATTATCCCGAAGAGAGGGCCAAGCGGCTGGAAGCGGACGCCGATAGGCAAGTGCAGGTAGGGCAGGTGGCTTGGAATGATGCCGGTACTGCGGCCTGCGTGGTGGTTACCGCCACGGATAATAAAGATCGCTGGATTATGCGGCTTGACGCCGAAACAGGTGGACTCCATTTGATCAATCGCCAGCGTGACGAAGCGTGGATTGCGGGCCCGGGTATTGGCGGGTCATGGGGTGGAGGCAGCTTGGGCTGGGTAGACCAGAAGACCGTGTACTTCCAGAGCGAAGCTTCGGGGTATTCGCATATTTATGTGGCCGATGTCTACAGCGGCGAAACGAGGCAGCTTACCACCGGGCGCTGGGAGGTGAGCAATCTGCAGCTGGCTGCCGACGGGCGGCATTTTTACTTCACGGCAAACAAGGTTCATCCCGGCATCACGCATTTCTACGGAATGCCGGTTACCGGCGGCGATCCGGTGCAGCTTACCCAGCTGGATGGGGGCAATGAGGTGGCGCTGTCGCCTGACGAGCAATGGCTGGCCATCCGTTACGCTTATTCCAACAAACCTTGGGAACTGTACATGCAGCCCAACAAACCAGGAGCAAAGGCCATACAGGTTACCGAGTCGGTTACGGCTGCGTTCAAAGCGTATCCATGGCGCGAACCGGAAGTGATTTCATTCAGCAATCGGTCCGGCGACGAGGTATACGCTCGGTTGTACCGGCCAACTGCCCCAAAGGCCGGCAGGCCGGCGGTCATCTTTGTGCATGGAGCCGGTTACCTGCAGAACGCGCATTACTGGTGGAGCCAGTATTTCCGCGAATATTTTTTCCATAACCTGCTGGCTGACCTCGGCTATACGGTGCTGGATATCGACTATACCGGAAGCGCCGGCTATGGACGTGATCACCGGACGGGTATTTACCGCCACATGGGGGGCAAAGATTTGAGCGATCAGGTAGACGGGGCCCGGTTGCTGGTGGAGCAATATGGCGTGAATCCCAAGAATATCGGTATCTATGGCGGATCCTATGGCGGCTTCATCACGCTCATGGCCATGTTTAACGAACCAGATGTTTTTTCTGCGGGGGCGGCGTTGCGGTCGGTTACCGACTGGGCGCACTATAATCACGGCTACACTTCCAATATCCTTAACGAACCGTTTACGGATCCGATAGCATATAAGCGTTCTTCACCGATTTACTTTGCCGAGGGGTTGCGGGGCCACTTGCTCATGTGCCACGGTATGGTTGATGTAAACGTGCATTTCCAGGATATTGTGCGCCTGAGCCAGCGGCTTATTGAGCTGGGCAAAGAAAACTGGGAGCTGGCCGTATACCCCGTGGAAGATCACGGTTTCGTGGAGCCGAGCAGCTGGACGGATGAATATAAGCGTATTCTGAAATTGTTTGAGCAACATCTCGACAACTGACGCGTTTATCCCGCCCAGTTGCTGCGGTCAAGGCTACGGAACTGGATGGCCTCGGCCAGGTGTTCGGTCCGGATAGTGGCGCTGCCATCCAGATCAGCGATGGTCCTGGAGACCTTGAGGATGCGGTCATACGCCCTTGCCGAAAGCCCAAGGCGGGCCATGGCAGCTTTGAGCAGCGCCCGGCCGGTCTCATCTGTGGTGCAAATCTCACGCAGTCCGCGGGTGTTCATCTGTGCGTTGCAATGGATGCCGGTGTGTTTGCTGAACCGTTGTGCCTGCATGTTCCGGGCAGCGGCCACGCGCCTCCGGATGTCGGCGCTCCGCTCGGTAGCCCGTACTGCGGTCAGCTCGTCTGAGGTAACAGGGGTAACCTCCACGTGCAGATCAATGCGGTCCAGCAGCGGTCCGGATATTTTGCTCAGGTATTTTTGCACTTTCCCGGGGTTACACTGGCACTCCTGCTGCGGGTGGTTATAAAATCCACACGGGCAAGGGTTCATGGCTGCCACTAAAATGAAACTGGCCGGATATTGTACCGAAAAACGGGCACGCGCTATCATGATGTGGCGCGACTCCAACGGTTGCCGCATCACTTCCAGCACTGATCGTTTAAACTCCGGCAGTTCATCCAAAAACAACACCCCGTTGTGCGCCAGCGAAATTTCGCCGGGCTGCGGGTAGCTGCCACCGCCCACGAGGGCTACATCGCTGATGGTATGATGCGGAGCCCGGAATGGGCGAGACGTGATAAGCGATGCCGTTACCCCCAGCTTACCCGCTACAGAGTGTATTTTGGTTGTTTCCAACGATTCTTCGAGCGTTAACGGTGGCAGTATGGTGGGCAGCCGTTTGGCCAGCATCGTCTTGCCCGCCCCCGGAGGGCCTATCAACAACACGTTGTGCCCCCCAGCAGCGGCAATTTCCATCGCCCGTTTAATGTTTTCCTGGCCATGCACATCGGCAAAGTCCAAGACTTCGTCCGGACCCGCCTCTTTTAATTCTGTTTCTACAGACACCTGTGTCCTATCGAGCCGTACAGTACCGTTCAGAAAACTTGTCACCTCGCCCAGATGTTTCACGCCGTACACTTGTATATCAGACACCACGGCTGCTTCCCTGGCGTTCGCTTGCGGTAGAATCATCCCTTTAAATCCATCGCGCGCAGCCTGCACGGCGATGGGCAATGCGCCTTTGATGGGCTGTATACTCCCATCGAGCGAAAGCTCGCCCAGAATTAGGAAATCGTTCAATGACTGTTCGCTGATTTGCTTTGACGAAGCCAGGATGCCCACGGCGATGGCCAGGTCATATGCCGACCCTTCTTTGCGGATATCTGCCGGGGCCAGGTTTACTACAATTTTTTGACGTGGCATACGGAATCCTGATGCCGTAAGCGCGCTTTCAATGCGCCGGAGGCTTTCCTTTACCGCGTTGTCCGGCAGGCCGACGATATAGTATTTCGTTCCGCCGGAAATATTGACTTCAATGGTGATCGTGGTTGCGTCAATGCCGTAAACGGCACTTCCGTAGGTTTTGACCAGCATAAGGCAGTATATTTCCGTTAAAGATAGGAAATATCCGGGAGGGCAGGTTAATTTTGGTGTTGTTTTTCTTCGTATTGCGGTAGCGCTTCTGCCGTTTCCGGGGTGTGGTCGCGCAGCTGGTATATCCGGTCATCGTCCTCGGCCGGGACCGGCTGCTGCGGAATTTCCGGCCGTACATCATATAACCACAGCATGGTGTTCATCAGCAACACAATCAAAGCCATCAAGATAAGAAGTTCCACGGTGCCGATATGCTGGAAAGACAGCGCCGTGCCAATCATCAGCATGTTGAAACCGGAGAGCGACAGCGTTGCCTGGGTATGCGTCATGCCGGTCTCCAAGAGCCTATGATGCAGGTGGTTGCGGTCGGCAGTGAAAGGCGATCGGCCCTGCGTTAAGCGTATCACAATAACCCGCAGGGTATCGAATATCGGGATAATCAGTATGGCAATTGCTACGGCAGGTACCGACTGGATGGCGAAACCGGTTACCGGATACGGCCCCGCGTTTTTACTGAGTTCTATAAATTGGATGGTAAATATCGATACGATGAAGCCGATGGTATACGCCCCCGCGTCGCCCATGAAGATCTGGGCATTGCCGGCATTGAAGCGGAGAAACCCGAGCACCGATCCGGCCATGCTGATGGCCAGTATGGCTAACCCGTATTCTTGCATTTGGAAGAAGATATAACCGAAGGTCAGGCCCACGATAAGACTTACGCTGCCAAGCAGCCCGTTGATGCCGTCAATCAGGTTGAAGGCGTTAATGATAAACACGATAAACAGGCAGGTAAACAAGTAACCCACCACGGGGTTGATCTCATAAATGCCGAAAATCCCGTAAAAACTGGTCAACCGGATATCGGCAAAGTGCACCATAATCAATGCGGAGACAGACTGTGCAAAAAACTTTTTGTAAGGATTCAGTGCTGCTAAGTCGTCCTTCAGGCCTACCAAGAAGATAAGCAGTCCGGAGGCTAAGATATAGTTTCCGTACGGCAATGTGCTGCTGGAAATGCACAGACAGGCCGTAAAAACCAAAGCGGTTAACACGGCTATACCACCGAGATTCGGCGTACGATGTTTGTGAATCTTCCGTTCCTCCAGCGTCGGGTCATCAAATAATGCTTTGTGGTAGGCCAGCTTAATAAGGGAAGGGACGGCATACGAGGCGATGACGCACGAGAACAAAAATGAAAAAAACGCCAAGTAAATGTCTGTCATAAGTAGCGTGTTTAACACGGCTTAAAGCAAAGAGGCGGTAGCTGACGGCACGCACGTCGTTGACACAGTTTGTTCCTCTGCTCTAATCACTTAACGAAGCGCAATTTCTGTGCCACGTGTACTGCGTGGTAGCATTTGCTTTTTTCCGCTGTTTTTTGCCTTTTTGGCAAACGATTTGCAGGAATGTTTGTATCTTTAAGAAGAACGTAGGTAGTTTTTAATTAAATAATCATAACTATTATGGACAGTAACGCGAAAGTTGTAGCAGCATTATTGGCGGGGTTGGCAGCAGGCGCTGCATTGGGAATCTTATTTGCACCGGAAAAAGGAACCGAAACCCGTGAAAAACTGAATGACTCATTGAGGGATTTAGGTGAGGCGCTTAAAGAGCGTACCGCTGAGCAGATGGAGCACCTGAATGACTTCAAAGATAAAGTGCTGGCTGCCGTGAAGACGAAAGTCAACAAAGGCGAGCGCATGGTAGAAGAAGGACTGGAAGAGCACGCCTGAATATAGGAAAGGGCCGTGGCCCTTGGCCATGACATGGCATCGCACCTGATTAGCGACATCCATTCACCGAAGTGGATAAGGTTTCTTATTATCATAAACGCGCACTATTATACCTTTGGCTGAACCCATGGAGGAACAAAAGTTTTCATTTAAAGGGGTATTCCAGAAGAGCAAAGAGTACATCGATACCCGCTTTAAGCTGTTTAAGCTCAAGCTTGTCGAACGGTCGTCGCGGCTGATTGCGAGCCTTATCGTAGACGTCGTCAGGGCTGTCTTTGCCGTCTTTGTGGTGTTTTTCCTCAGTTTAGCCTTGGGGTTTTACCTGAGCGAGCTGCTGGGCAGTTCTTCACTGGGTTTTTTGGCAACGGGAGGAATATTCGTGTTGTTGATAGTGTTGGTATCGCTCTGTGAGAATCCATTGGAGCGCTTATTCATGAACCTTTCCATTAAGCGGTTTCTGCAAAAGTGGAACGACGAAATAGACGACGATGAGGAAGGAAAGCAAGATTAAAAATCTACATGATCTACGGGCCGAAATTACCCGTTTAAAGGCACTTGCCCGGGAGCAGGAGCGTTACCTCGACGATCAATATCTCCTCCTACAGGCTAAAATCGAAGCCCCTTATCGTTTTTTGAAGTCTGCCCTTTCATGGGTTCCCGGTGCCAATACTGCGAAGGGGCTGTTTGCTAAGCGCCGTGAAGGCGAAGATTGGCTGAGCCGGGCACTGCGCATCGGGTTGCCCGTGGTATTGAACCGGCTGTTTCTCCGTAAGGCCGGGTTTTTCAAACGTGCGTTGGTGACCCTGCTGTCGCAGCAGGCTGCCGGCGCGCTGAATAAAGACCGGCTGAGTGCCTTCATCAACAAAGTGACCGATTTGATCAGGCCATCCGGCAAAAAGCGCAGGCCAAGGCACGTAGACTACGGCATTCCGCCCGACAGTGAGACCTACTGAGCCGCGTGCTGTGCCAAAAAATCGTCATAAGCCATTTTAATGCCCGCTTCCAGCGCTGTAGTATGGTGCCAGCCTAAGGCATGAAGCTTACTCACGTCCATCAGTTTACGCGGAGTGCCGTCGGGTTTAGTCGTGTCAAACCGCACGGTTCCCTGATAATCTACAATCGTCTTGATGAGGTGGGCAAGGTCTGCGATGCTTAAATCCGTTCCTGTACCGATGTTGATCAACTGTGGGTTATCATAGGTCTCCATAAGAAATACACAGGCGTCCGCCAAATCATCTGCGAAGAGGAATTCGCGTTTCGGTGTGCCCGTTCCCCAGATGGTTACTTCCGGCAGCCCCGCGGTTTTCGCCTCATGGAAGCGGCGTATGAGCGCGGGCAGTACATGGGAATGCTCGGGGTGATAATTGTCGTTATACCCATATAAATTCGTGGGCATTACCGATATGAAGTTGCAGCCATATTGGTCATGATAGGCCTGGCAAAGCTTAATGCCAGCGATTTTCGCTATGGCGTACGGCTCGTTTGTCGGCTCCAGCAATCCGGTAAGCAGGTATTCCTCTTTGATGGGTTGCGGGGCGTGTTTCGGATAGATGCAGCTCGAACCCAAAAACAGCAGCTTTTTTACACCATGCTGGTAGGCTTGGTGGATCACATTATTTTGTATCGCCAGGTTTTCGTAGAGAAAATCCGCCCGGAAGGTGTTGTTCGCTAATATTCCCCCAACCTTTGCGGCGGCGAGGAATACATAGTCAGGCCGCTCTGCCGCAAAGAAATCGGCTACGGCCTGTTGGTCGCGCAGGTCCAGCTCGGCAGAGGTGCGCAGCAGCAGTCTGTCATACCCCAAGGCCCTTAGTTTGCGGTATATGGCCGAACCCACCATCCCCCGGTGGCCGGCAACGTATATCTTGGCATCTTTATTCACGGTCAGAAAAGCTATTGTACAAAGATAACTATTTTCGGCTATCCGCACCGGCATGCCGTGCGGCGCAATGGTCATTACTTGCCTTTTGTTCGTAAGATGCCTATGTTTGCAGCCACATAAATACCATATGGGAAAAGACAAGCTACGGAAGTTTGCCGAGATTGAAACATTTGCCAACGTGCTGCAGCTCGATGAGGGAAAAGTCATGAAAGGGCAATGGGCGGCTGCGCATTTCGGCAACCGGCAGCCCGTCGTGCTGGAGCTGGCCTGCGGCAAGGGCGAATACACCGTCAATATGGCCAGGATGTTCCCGGGCAGAAACTTCATCGGCATCGACTATAAAGGCAACCGTCTCTGGCGGGGTGCTAAAACCGCGTTGGAAGACGGCATTGCCAATGTAGCGTTCCTGCGCATCCAGATAGAAGACATTCTGGAGTATTTCGCACCCGGCGAGGTAGCCGAAATCTGGATTACCTTTCCCGACCCGCAGCCGCAGAAAAGCCGTGAAAAGAAGCGGCTTACAAATCCGGTTTTTCTGGAGAAATATGCCCGTATTATGGCGTCCGGAGGGCTTATACACCTCAAGACCGACAACGACGGACTGTATGCCTACACGATGGAAAAGCTCGCTGAGGCCGGTTTAGCCGTTGAAGCCAACACGGCAGACCTGTACCATTCGGCGTTGGTGGACGATGTGCTGGCCATTAAGACCTATTACGAGCGCAAATACCTGGCGCACGGCAAAAACATCAATTACGTGAAGTGGCGCTGGCCACAGTGAGCTGCTTGTGCTTCCGTTTGCTGATTTTTTCTGCATTTACCGGCTGCGGCACCTTTACATAATAACCCGTGCCATCGTAGGGGCGCCTGCGCGGGTGCTGCATGCAGGTGTCCGAGCAGCAGCCTTCCATCTTCCAGCCGCAAGCCTCACATTGCGTAAAGTGCTCATTGCATTCGGGGTTGGCACAGTTAATCATCCGGCTCGTGGTGGTGCCGCAGTTAAAACACGTAGACACTACCGTCGGATTTATTGAATTCACGTCTACGGTAACCCGGTTGTCAAACACGTAGCATTTGCCTTCAAAATCTTTGCCGCCCACCGCTTTGCCATATTTGATGATACCGCCGTGTAACTGGTAAACCTCCTTGAATCCTTCTTTGAGCAGCAGGGCGGAAGCCTTTTCGCATTTGATGCCACCGGTGCAGTAGGTGAGTATCTTTTTGTCTTTATACTGGGCCAGCTCGTTTATCTTTTCCGGAAATTCCCTGAAGTTCTCAATATTCAGCGTTACGGCATTTTTGAAACGGCCCACGCTGTGCTCATAGGTGGAGCGCACGTCCAGTATCACCACATCGTCACGGTCTTTCATTTCGAGGAACTCCTGGGGTTCCAGGTGTTTTCCCGTTTCGCGGGTGGGGTCAATCACCTTGGGGTCGCGCAGTCCGGAATGCACGATTTCGGGCTTATAGCGGCAGTGCATTTTGATGAACGAGGGCTGGTCTACCTCATCGATTTTAAAGTCGGTTTTGGCAAACCGCGGGTCGGCATGCACGGCATCCATATACGCTTTGCAGGCTTCAGGTGTGCCCGATACGGTACCGTTGAGGCCCTCATCGGCCACGATGATGCGGCCTACCAGGCCAAGCGATTTACAGAAAGCAAGATGATCGGCGGCAAACTGTTCCGCATTGTCGATGTGGCTGTAGCAATAGTACAGCAGGGTGTGGTATGTCTTCATATGTCCATTGATACCGCTGCAAACGGCGTTTAATGATTTAGCTGCAAAGATAACAAAAAAAATCGGGCGTAAACCCATAGGGATACGCCCGACTTGCTCTTGTCTCGCTTCGGCTATTGGGCCGACAGGAAGAATGAAATCCGCTTCAGCAGGTAGTCATAGTGGTCGCGGTCGGTGCCCTTGGCTTTGCGCCGTAGCTGTTCCACCTGGGCCTGTACGCTGCGCAGTTCTGCAAGGGTGAGCCGCTCAATGAGGAACCACTTATCGCCCATTTGCATGTCCTTATACTGGAAATAGAGCTCATCGTGCCCCATGAGTGAAAAAGCACCGTCATCACCGGCCTGGAGGCAGCACTGTTCGTGCCGTGCACCATGAGGAATGAGCATTTCACCGTTCACCCCATCCGCAAGCGCCTTGCTGCCGGCATCGAGGTCTTTCCGTATGCCAGACATGGCGATGAGCCGGTCCACATACTGCGCCTGCAGCACTTGCCGGTAGTAAGCCGTGGCGTCATCGGCGCTTGTAAAGAGGCCGCTGCGCAGATCGTTCAGCAGGTCTTCCGGGCCATAGGCATCCGGGCCGTTGCGCAGCTGATTGTCCCATAAATAGGCGAGCTTGCCGTTATTCAGTATTTCGCTTTGCAGCATTTTTTTATACAGGCGTTCAAAATACGAAGCCACCGGTACAATGCGCTTTACCCCATTGGTTTGCACGGTTAGCTGCAGGTTCCCCTGCACGGCCTCGCCGAGCCACACCGGGGCTTCCAGCAATTGCTCCAGCAAAAAAGCTACAGCCCGTTGCTGTGTTTCACGGTCGGCATACCGGTACATGGGCTGCTCCTGCCCCTGCACGGGGTAGTATTGTTCTACGCCCGCTATTGCCGTGCTCACATGCAGCAGGTAACGTTCGTATTGTTTAAGCAAGGCCAGCAGTGCCTCCTCTTGTTTTTGGTAGTCTTCTCCCGGCTTAGCAAACCATTCCGGCAGGTGGGCAAGGATGTATCTGATGTTTGCAGCACCGTATTCGCTGGCTTTCACCACATCGTCACCGAGGCTTTCCCGCTGCGAGGTGGGGTCCGTACCGTTTACATCGCCTTCCCCGAAACGGAAGCGCGGGTCATCGGCATGCTTGGCTATCCATTGGTTCAGCGTTTTGGCTTCATCTTCCGGGCGCTGGGCGCCGGGTATGGGCCGGTAGCCCCAATGGATAGCGTACGTATCATACATGCCCAGCCGGGGCGGGGTCAGTTTTACGCCCTTATCGCCGGGTTGGGCCACGTAGTTGAACCGCGCATAATCCATAATGGATGGGGTGGTGCCGTATTTTTGGGTAAACGTAGCGGAACGGAGCGAATCAACCGGAAAAGCCGCAGAAGCAGCCATGTTGTGGCGCAAGCCCAGCGAGTGCCCGATTTCGTGCGCCGTTACGTACCGCAATGCATCGCCGAGCATTTCATCGGCGATATCGGTTGTCCGCGCAGCCGGGTCCACCGCCGCCGTCTGGCTGAAACGCCATTCGGCCAGTAGCTTCAACACGTTGTGGTAGAGGATAACGTCTGACTCGAGGATTTCACCTGAGCGTGGATCAAATACAGACGGTCCTTTGGCATTTGCGATGGGCGACGCGGTGTACCGGATTACCGAGTAGCGCACATCCTCCGGATTGAACGCCGGATCATCCACCGGTGCGTCTTTGGCTTGGATGGCATTTTTGAAACCTGCGGCTTCAAAAGCCGGAATCCAGTCTTCCACACCTTTACGGATGTATTCGCGCCATTTGGCTGGCGTGGAGGCATCAATGTAAAAGACGATGGGTTGCTGCGGTTCCACCAGTTCGCCGCGTTCCATCTTGGTCCGGTCTTCCGGCTTTGGCTCCAGCCGCCAGCGATTGATGAAAAACCGTTGTTTTACGGGCTGGCTTTCGTCGAACGAATGGAACGAGCGGACGAAGTAGCCCACCCGGTTATCGGCATACCGTGGCATCATGGGCTGCTCGGGGAGAAGCACCAGCGACCGGTTTACCGAAATCGTGTACAGGTTGGTGCCTTCCGTTACGGTGAGCAAGCTGCGCACTTCAATATTCTTTTCAAAACTTTGGGTGGAGGTGATGTAGGATCGGTTTTCTTCAACTTTGTACTTACGCGTTTTTCCGGTAAGCAGTTCCATTAAGCTTTTTCCGAAGAAGCCGAGCTCTTCGATATAAGGGACATACAGGCTATGGATGTCTATAATGGCGTTGCCGCTTTCCGCAGTGGCTTTGATGGGAAAGGCCAGCAAGATAGGGTCTACCGTCTGTAATGCCACGGCGTTGCGGAACGCGGTGTCGGTGCCGGTAAACCGCAGCACGTTGCGGGAGGTTACCTTGCGGAGCAGGATCTGCTTGTCGTCGGGCGACTTCTCCCAGCGCAACATCAACCCCGGTTCGGTGCGTTCACCCGCCACGGTCTGGTCAAAATCGCTGCTGCTCATGGCCATGCGCGTAGAAACCATCAGCATGTCCCGGTGCAGCATGCTGTCGGGTATCTCAAAATAGTAGCGGTGATCGGCTTGGTGGACGATGAACATGCCCGAGTCTGACACGACCGGCTTGTCTTTGAAGAAGGCATCGAACGCTTTAATGGGCGACGCCTTGGCCGCATCGCTCTTAGCCGTGTCGGTCTGCGCAGCAACCGTAACGGCAAACATAACGGTGAGCGCGGCGGCGAGTATCGGCTTTAAAAAGAACGTATGGATATGTTGAATATACATGATAGTGATGAAATAAAACGGTTAATAATCTGGGTTTTGGCGGCCAAACAAGATATTGTTGTGCACTTCGCTCTCGGGTACGGGCAGGATGTACTGCGATTCACTGATAACCGTAGGCTTCACTTCGCGGATTTTTCCAAACCGCAGCGAGGCAAACCAGTCGCTACCGTTTTCAAAGCAGAGTTCGCGGATGATTTCTTCATAGATTTCATCCAGCAATGCGCCGGCGTCGGCAGCGGGCGAAGTATACGGCGTTCCAAGGGCTCGTGACACCAGCGTTTCAAGCGGAGCCTTTGCCTCTTCCAGGGGTGCGCCGCTGCGTGCCAGTCCTTCGGCTTGGATGAGGTACATTTCCGCCAGGCGTATGAAGTACGTGGGGCGGTGAAATGTTTGGTTATCCACCTTGAGGATTTGGTTATTGGCTTGGTTGTAGGTAACTGCCTGCCTTGGGTCGCCTTCCAGCAGGTCTTTTGATAAGTCACCCGCAATGGCTGCCAGGTTGGTATACGTAAACCGTTTGCGGTCGGTTGTCGCCGCAGCGGTTACCGCGTCTGTGGCCCGCATCAAGATCATTTCTGTCGAATTGAACCCCGTGCTGAATACTTCGGCAAACGTAGGACTCAGCGACCGCGTTTCCTCGCGGATCACCTCACCGGCAAGGGCAGCAGCCCCGGCATATTCTCCGCGATACAACAGCACTCGTGCTTTCAGCGCTTTGGCGGCGGTCTTGGAAAACAGCACGGGTTTTTCAAAATCCGGGCCGTTCAGGATTGCCTCATCCAGATCATCCAAAATCAATCGGTAAACTTCCGCTACTGTACCGCGTCTTTTGAAGCGGTTGGTGTAGTCAGACGGTTCGTCGCGCACCACCACGCCATAGGTGCTGTTCAGGTCATAGAACTGGCCGAAGAAACGCAGCGCATCGAAATGGGCCATGGCTCTCAGGCCGTGTGCTTGGGCAATGAGTTCCGCCTTTTCCGTGCCAGGCAGTTCGCTGTCGGGCAGCTCTCCCACCAATTTGATAGCCCAGTTGGCATGGTTGGCCAGGCTGTAAAATGCGGTCCACATGTTTGCGACGTCAGTCAGCGTTGGCGACACTTCATTCGTTATGAATTGCAGGTTTACGGCAGCCGTGCCCCGGTCCATGGTCCCCGTTAACAGGGCGGGCACCATTTCGGTATGCATGTGGTAATACTGGTTGTGAAACTGCGCGTACACACCGTTGACCAACGCCCGCGCGCCCGCGGCGTCTTTTACCACGTTATCCTGGTCAAGGTTATTGGGTGGTTCCACATGGAGTACATCGGTCAGCTTCGAGCAGCTGGCCAGGCATAAAATGCATATAATCGCTAATGAATATTTCATGGTGTTATTTTCGTTAAAATCCGGCCCTGATGCCGAAGGTAAATGTTTTAGCCACCGGGAAGTAGCCCAAATCCCGGCCAGCGTTAAGGTCGTTGTTAAACATATGGCTCACTTCGGGGTCTGCGCCCGGATATTTGGTAATGGTAAGCAGGTTACGCGCACTGCCGAACAGTTGTATATTGTTGAAGAAATTGGTTCTGCTCAGCAGATTTTGGGGCAGGTTGTATTCGAGATACAGGTTGTTCAGCCGAAGGAATGATCCGTCATGCACATAATAAGAAGACGTCAGGTAATTACGGTTGGGGTCGCCATATACGGCGCGGGGCTGATCGGTTGGCCGTTCCGGTGTCCATCGGTCCATAACCATGGCGAGCTTGTTTTCACCATAGGAAGGGAGGGTTGTGCCTACGAAGTTGATAGATTGGCTTTGGCTTACCCACAAAATGTCGTTGCCTACGGTATAATTGAACATCGCGGTGAGCCGTAATCCTTTGTATCGGAAGGTGCTGGAAAATCCGCCCCAGATATTCGGCATCGGGTTGCCGATAACGGTTTGGTCAAGCGACGTAATCTTGCCATCCGGCACCCCGTTTGGACCGGTGATATCCCGGAATAAGATGTCGCCCGGCGCTGTGCCGGGTTGGTGATAGATGCCATCGTGCGCTTGTGCGTTTAGCTGGTCGAGTTGTTCCTGCGATTGGATAATGCCATCGGCTACATAGCCGAAGTGCAGGCCGAGGGGCTGGTTCAGCCGCAGTGACCCTCCGCCGGGAGGCGATATGATACCAGTTGTGGAGTTCAGGAAATCTTCGTTGAGCGTTTCCAAGCGGTTCCTGTTGCGCGATGCATTTACCATCATGCTCCAGGTGAAGTCGCCCCTGCGGATAAGGTCTCCTTCAATGGTCAGCTCGATGCCCCGGTTGCGCACGGAGCCGAGGTTGGCAATCGTTGTGGTAAAGCCAGTGCTGAGCGGGGTTTGCATGTGAAACAGGGCATCACGTGTTAGCCGGTCGTAGTAGTCAACCGCGCCGCTCAGGCGACCGTTAAATAGAGAGAAGTCCAGGCCGATGTCGGTTTGCGGGGTTACCTCCCAGCGCAATCCGGCATTGCCCAGCTGCAGCTGGCTGTAGCCCGGCCGGCCATCGTAGTTGTTCGCCTCGTAGAGGGCCCGCCATTGATAGGGCCCGAAGTTCTGCTGGCCCGTCAGGCCCCAGCTGGCCCGCAGCTTCAGTTCCTGCACAAATCCGGCCCACTGCATAAACGGTTCCTCAGAGATACGCCAGCCCGCGGCAAAGGTTGGGAAAAAAGCCCACTGGTTGTTGGTGCCGAATTTAGATGACCCGTCTGTCCGGGCCGAAGCGGTAAACAGATACCTGTCCAGCAGGGTGTAGTTGGCCCTGCCGAAAAATGATATCAAGCCCCATTGGGTCTCGTGAGAACCTATCCACAGGTCGCGTGTTGCGCTGGAGAGGTTGGTTAAGATTTCATCTTGTGCAAACCCTCTTCCGGATGCCTTTAGGTAGCTGTTGCTATCGCCCTGCCAAGACGCTCCCACAACGCCATCCACGTGGTGGATGTCTGAAAAACGCTGGTTGTAATTCAGGGTATTTTCCCATAGCCGTGATATCCCACGGCTGCTACTTTCCTGAGCGTAGCCATCCCCCGGGCCATTGGTCATGTGATAACCGCCCAGGTTGGTATAACCGGGGTAATAACTGCGCTGGTTGCCATTGTTGTAATTGATGGACAGGGCAGACCGTAGCACGAAGTAGCGCGCGAAGTTTGCCTCGGCGAAGATCGAGCCCACCAACAGGTTGGTTTGGTTGGTGTTCAATATATTGGTTCTCGCCACGGGGTTTTCCTGTGAAGAGAAAGGCGAGTAAGTAAAGCTGCCATCCGGGTTATATACCGGAATGTCCGGCCGGTAGGTATAAATGTTAGACAGGCTGGCACCCGGTGTGCTCAGCTGGTCGCTCGTAGACAGGTTGATGTTAGCCCCTATCTTCAGGAAATCGGTCGCTGAAATTTCAATCTTCGAAAGTAAGTTATACCGGTCAAAAGCCGAATTGCGGATAACGCCGTCGTTCCCGGTATAACCCAGGCTTGTAAAATAGCGCAAGCGCTCATTACCCCCGCTCGCAGAAAAATTGACCTGCCGGGTCACCGCGTTGTTTACCCCCGCTTCTTTTGCCCAGTCGGTGTTGGCCGTGCCGAAATAGCTGCCGTCGCGGACGGAATTAATAAACGGGTTGTTCAGCGTGCTGTTGTTGGCCGCTTCGGTCCAGATATCCCGGAACTGGTTGGCGTTCAGCGCATCCGCCACCTGGGCCTGTTGGATGGCCAGCGATGAATTGAACTGGAAAACCGGTTTGCCGGCCGCCGAGCCCGACTTGGTGGTGATGATCACCACACCTCCCGCCGCCCGGGAGCCATAGATGGCCGTGGCCGACGCATCTTTCAGCACGCTGATTGATTCGATATCTGCGGGGTTGAGGTTGTTCAGCGGGCTGTTGAGCCCCAGGTTAAGCATTTCCGTATTGCGGGCGCTGCCATCGTCCGGTATATTGCTTTCTGCAAGCACGGGCACGCCGTCAACCACATACAGCGGTTGGTTTGAGCCCAGCAGAGACGCCGAGCCCCGTATACGCACACGGGTGGCCGCACCGGGCTGCCCGTTTTCCTGCTGCACCATCACGCCCGCAGCGAATCCTTTCAACGATTCTTCCAGGTTCACCACCGGCGGCAAGTCCTGCAACTGGTCGGCAGAAATGGTGGCTACGGAGCCCGTGATGTTTTTGCGGCGTTGGCTGCCATAGGCAATCACCACGGTTTCATCCAGCTCGTTGGAACGCTCTTGCAGGCTGATGTTAATCTGTGCGCGCCCGTTTATTGGCACTTCCGCGGTGGTAAAGGCCAGGTGCGAAAACACAAGGATGGCGTTTTCGGCGGGCACCCGGATGCTATAGCTGCCGTTTTCAGCGGTAAACGCCTGTTGCTGCACGCCGATGGTTTTGCCGCCTGTTTTCACGGCTATCGATACCCCGTTTATCGGATTTCCGGCGGCGTCAGTTACTTGGCCGGTTACGGTCGTTTGCAACCGTACCGTGGTTTTGCTGATTTCGCGTGCCTTGATGACAACGGTATTGTCGTGTATGGTATACGTCAAGGGCTGGTCGCTCAGCAGCTTATCCAGTGCTTCTGTTACGGTAACGTCAACCAAATGTACATCTACCGGGTGCCCCTTCCGCAGCAGTTGACCGTCCACAATAAAATCATAGCCACTTTGTTTGCGCATTTCCGCAAAAACTTCCTCCAGCGAGGCATTCTTTTTCGATAAGGTGAACCGCTGTGCGAATCCGGGTAGCGCAATAGCCTGCGATACCACCAATAGAAAACCAATTATGGTTAATTGCAGCCGCATAAATAATGGAAAATAATGTCCTCCGGCAGAAGCCCGGAGCCTTTTCATAACATAATTAAAATACATAAATTTGAACCTCAAGGTTACCTGTTTTGTTTGGTTATAACTTCAATTAACCTGCTCCTGACGCAGGTGTCGATGGGTAGCTACTTTTTTTGGCCGGGCGTGTTGGCGCACGCCCGGCTTTGTTGTTTACCCGCGTTCGGTAAGTCTATATGATCACCACAACCCTCCTTTCATCGCGGTTAGCACCCTCCTCAATTCTGAATTTAACGTTGCCGGTCATTTCCATGACGCGCAGCACAGACCGGATGTTTTTATTGCGTGACACCATGCCGTAAAACGTGATGCCGGTGGGGTCACCCTCGTATACGACCTCCACATCATACCAGCGTTCGAGCTTTTTCATGATGGTCTCCAGGGGTTCATTTTCGAAAACGAAATCCCCCGCTTTCCAACTTGTTGCGGCGGCAACAGCGGCTTTGGCTACGGTAGTGGTGGCACCTGCTACCGTGCTCTGCTCCCCGGGCGAGAGCGTGTTCACGCTGTTGGATTGCAGGTTAACGATTTGCAAGGCCCCTTCGGTCAAGGTTGTCCGGGTCTCATGTTCGTCCGGGTAGGCGGCTATATTGAACGAGGTGCCCAGCACCTGCGCACGCTGCGCTGCGCTCTTGACGATAAACGGCCTTTCAGGGTCGCTGGCTACCTCAAAATAAGCTTCTCCGGTGACATGGACGATGCGCTGCTGTCTGCCGAATGTGCTGGGGTATTGCAGTGTCGACGCCGCATTCAGCCAAACGGTCGTTCCATCAGACAGCGCTATGCGGAACGTCTGACCGTTGGCAGTAGCCAGTGTGTGGATGCGGTTCGGATCGCCCGTTTGCCGTGGGGCGTCGTAGAACAGCCTTCCGTCCGGTGCTTTACTGACGACTATACCTCCCTCATCGGCTATCGTTCCCGTTGCCGCATCAGCCAGCACAATTTTCCTGCCGTCTGCCAGCGTCAGTGTCGCGCCCGTCTGCCCGGGGGGCACATCCATCGCCTGGGCCATCGGCGCTGCCGCTTGCCGCTGCTGCCGCATGAAAAACCCGAACCCCAATAACAGAATCGCCGCCGCGCCCAGCCAGGCCGCTAAGCGTTGTTGCCGGGCATATCTACGGATAGGGCGCACGTTCACCGGATGGGCTTGCCGGATTTGTCCCAGCATATCGTCCCATTCGGTTTCGTCATATCTGTCCAACGGTTCGGCAGCCGCCATACGGTCGGCCAGCAGGTTACTAATCGCCTCATCATGGGTGCCAGCAGCAAGCAGGGCATAAAGTTCGGCCGTCTCTGCCGGAGTGGCGGTTTTATCGGCATACCGGTCCAATAGTATCGCCAAGCGGTTGCTTTGGCCGTCATTTCCGTTGTTGTTCGTCTCCACGTGGGTTGTTTTTATGGGATGTGACACCCCTCCGCAGCCAAAGGGGTATCCGGCATGAAAAAAATTATTATGACATTGCCATGAACACCGCCAGCGACAGCATGCTGCCCCGGTCGGCAAGGAAGCGGCGGATGTACCGCTTAGCGTGGGTGATTTGTTTTTTAACCGTCTCCCGCGAGATGCCCAGCCGTTTGGCAATCTCCTCGTGCGACAACCCTTCTTGGCGGCTTAGCTCCCAGATGCGTTTCCGTTGGGTAGGCAGTTGGTCCACGGCAGTGTCAATCAATGCGGCGGTTTCCCGGAAGGCCAGGCGTTCTTCCGTGGGGTACGACAGCTCGGTGGCCCCTGCAGCAAGCTGCGCCATCAATTGAGCGTTGCGGCTCACCTGCTTCATGAAATTCAGTGTGCGGTTCGAAGCAACGTGAAAGAGATAAGACGTGGGGTGTTCAATATCGGCGAGCAGTTCGCGTTTGAGCCATAAGTGCACGAAAATATCCTGTACGAGTTCCCTGGCGGCCTCTTCGGCGCGAACCATCTTCAGTATAAAGGGGTAAAGCCGCCGGTTATAATGGTGGAAGATAATTTCAAACGCACGCTCATCGCCCCGGGCCAATCGCGCAAAGAGTTCCGAGTCGTCAATCAAGTTGTGTATCCGTTTTGCCATCCACCACACTCCATCCAGCGTATCGCGGCAAATTTACGGATTTTACGTCATTTTCAGGTGTTGTCACAGGGTATTTACGGTTTTTTGCAGTTCCGGGTCATCCGCCTTCACGGCATAATATTTGGCAATCCGGCCGTCGGGCGCGATAATGAGGTACCGCGGTATCCAGTTCAGGTCAATGGCGTTGGTGAAGGCATTTTTCCAGCCCGTCTTAAACCAGTAGTGTTCGCCCTTCAAATTAAATTTCTGGATGCCGTCTCGCCATTGCTGCTCCTCGCGGTCAAGCGAAAAATATACCGTGCGCACATCGGGGTTGGCCTGTTGGAAGGCGTAAAGTTCGGGAAATCCTTTCAGGCAGTCGGGGCACCACGTGGCCCAGATGTACAGCAACACGGTTTGGCCCTTATTCGCTTCCAATACTGAGCCCGCCGTTGTTTCCTGCCCGTCCAGCGCAAACAGCGGCTGTAGCAGTGCACTATCCGGAAATGCCGTTTTGGAAACCGCCGGGGGTTGTTGTGCCACAGCGGCTTGCGCCATTAAGACGCCGAATATGATGGTGTGGATAAATTTCATGCCCCAAAGGTACGGTTTTCCGAAGTTGCAGGGAAATTTCAGCATGCGGCCGGCCAATGTATCATGTGCATTTTGCGCAGCTTTCCTTTTTGCCTATGTTTGCGAACCAGTTTTAGCCTTTGTTGTTGGAGTTAGCGTAAAAGCCTTAATTTAAAGCCATGAAGAAAACGATATATGTTACCGCTGCGGCCTTTGTCCTTTCTACGGGAGCATTAGCGCAGCGAAGAGACGTCAATTACGATGAGTCAAAAGTGCCGGCCTATACCTTGCCGGATCTGTTGGTTACCCAGCGTGGCCAGCGGGTTACCACTGCCGAACAATGGGAGCGGCAACGGCGACCCGAGATTTTGGAACTTTTCGCCGCCCAGATGTACGGCCGTACGCCTACGCATGCTATTCCGGTACGCTATGAAGTGCTTACCGAGAATCCCCAGGCCCTGGGGGGCAAGGCTACCAGCCGGCAGGTTAAGTTTATTTTCAGCAACGGGAAGAAGACGCTGGAAGCCCTCCTGCTGCTGTATTTGCCAAACCAGGTGACAGGTAAGGTGCCGGTGTTTGTAGGTTACAATTTCAAGGGCAATCACAGCACCACGTTAGACACCACCATCCTTTATTCAAAAAACTTTGCCCTGGTGAAAGAACCCGGCCACCCCGATTGGGAGCGGGGCTGTCAGACCAACCGGTGGCCGTTTGACGATATTATTGCCCGCGGTTACGGCGTGGCCACCATGTGTTACCACGATATCTTCCCCGATAAACCGGGCTTGAAAGACCACAGCGCCGTGTCGCTCTTTCCCGGCTATGGCGAGGGCGAGGAAGCCCCAGATGAGTGGCAGGCTATCGGCGCATGGGCGTGGGGTTCCAGCCGTATTTTGGATTACCTGGCTACAGAACCCCGCATAGCGATGGAGCGCATTGCCATCATGGGCCACTCCCGGCAGGGCAAAGCTGCGCTGTGGGCAGGGGCGCAAGATACCCGCTTCAAAATCGTTATATCCAACGATTCCGGTGCGGGCGGCGCGGCCCTATCCCGGCGTAAGTATGGAGAAACCATTGCCATCGTGAGCGGCATTAAGCCCGCCTGGTTCTGTCCTGCACTTAACCAATACCACGGCCGCGAAGAGGCCATGCCGTTTGACCAGCACCAGCTCATCGCGCTGATGGCGCCACGGCCCGTATACGTGGCCAGTGCCGAGGAAGATCGCTGGGCAGACCCTAAGGGCGAGTACCTGTCTGCTTACCATGCCGGCCCGGCGTATGCGCTATACGGATTGAAAGGCTTGCCCTCGGCTACGCCGCTCCCTGTTCATCAGCCCATCCACAACCACATTGGCTATCATATACGTGCGGGCAAGCACGATGTTACTGACTATGATTGGCAGGCCTTCCTTGATTTCGCCGATAGGCATTTCGGGAAGCCGAACGCCCGATAGGCCCGCATGTTGTGCTGTTACCAGCGCTTTCTCGCGAGGGAGCTGGTAACGGCCTTTCGGGCAGTAAACTTCACAATAAGCTAATCTTAGGTCAATGCCGGCTTGATGTTGCTGCTGTATCCTTGCCCGGTGTAATGGAGCGACATACAGACGCCGATTTGCTGGCGTTGATTCGGCAAGACGATCATCAGGCATTCAGCCGGCTGATGGGAAAATACCGCGCAGCGCTGGTAGGCTATATACGCAAGCGGGTGGGGAGCGGTCAGGAGGCCGAAGACCACGTGCAGGACATTTTTCTCTCCTTATGGCAAAACAGGCATCAGGTCGGCCCCGACCCTTCGGGCAGCCTGGCGGGTTACCTTTATACCGCTGCCAAATATACCGTCATTGACTGCTATGCCAAGCGCAGGGCTGAAGTTCCCTATGGCGATATGCTCGGCGAGATTCTCGATATTGCGGCGCATGAGCGGGTCGATACGGATTACCTGGTCGCCGAGTTGCAGGCCATCATCGGCCATGAAGTTGCACAGATGCCCGGTCGGCTCCGGCAAGTCTATCAGCTGAGCCGTGAAGAAAACCTTTCCATCAAAGAAATCGCCCTTCAGCTCATGCTGTCCGAGCAGACGATAAAGAACAACATTTCGGCCGCGCTGTACCAGCTGCGCAGCGCCATCCGCCGGTATAAGGAGGGCGTTTTGGCCGCCGTGATCCTCCTCCGGTTTGCCATCCAGTTATTTAACGATTGTTTAACCTTGCTTTAAAGTACTTCCTGCCCACTTGCGAGATATAGAGGGCAATGGAAGACAACAAACCAAACGACCAGCAGATCCGGGATCTGCTGCGGCGCTACGTAGCCGGCGAGGCCAGCGATGCCGAGCGCCGGGCAGTAGATGCCTGGTACCGCCTTTTTGTCGATCAGGCCCCGGCGCCGCAGGCAGAAGAGGCGGAGGGGCCGCGCGCCACGGGGGCCGCAACGGCTACGCCTCCAGCCCGGCCGGGTGTTTTCCGGCGCTACCGCTGGTGGGCGGTGGCCGCATCGCTGCTGGTTGCCGTATGGTGGGGCGGCACGCTGCTGTTGCGGAGTGGCCACGAGCCGCAGGGCAACGATAGCGCCACCGTGCGCCTTTTCAGCAGCGCCGAACACCGCAAACGGATCGAGCTGCCGGACGGCACCGTGGTGATGCTCAATGTACACAGCCAGCTCGAAGTGCCCGAAGACTTTAACGCCGGCCATCGGCATGTGGCGCTTACCGGCGAGGCATTCTTCGATGTCGCCAGGATGCCGGAAAGCCCCTTTTCTGTGCGGTCCGGCCTGCTTACCACGCGGGTGCTGGGCACGTCCTTCAATGTAGAGGGGTATGCCGAAGATAAAACGGTGAAGGTCGCCGTGGTAAGCGGGCTTGTCGAGGTGTCGAAAGCCACGGCCGGCAAACCCGATTCGCTGTTGTCCGGGGGCATCGCCAGAAACCAGACCCTTACCTTCCGGAAAGACGACGGTTCGGTAGCCATCCGGACCGAAGACAGCCGCCTCATCAGCGCCTGGCAAACGGGCGAGCTGGATATTAACAGGCTCACCCTGCCCGAGCTGGGCCACAAGCTGGCCCGCCATTTCAACCGCACGCTCGTCATCGACCCGCGGTTGACCGATGATACACGGTATACGATACATTTCGCCAACGAAAATCTACGGGAAATCATGGACGTGCTTGCCGAAATGACCCATGCAAATTTTGAAGAGAAAGGAGGTAAATTGTTGATACAGCCCAACTAAAAAAAACCGGGCGAAGTGCCGCTCGCCCGGAATCTTTCAAAGATGTACTTTAATGAAATTGCGAATCCACTAAAGACAATCAAAAATGCAAAAAACTTTAAGTTATACCAATATTTTATTCAGGATGAAACTTACACTTGCCATGGTGTTGGTGTCCTCCGCGGTGCTGCTGGCCAACCCACTTACGGGGCAGACGCTCAACGAGGTGACCTTGTCCATCCATGTAAAGCAAAAGGCTTTAAACGAAGTCATATCGCTTATCGAACAGAAAACGCCCTTCATCATCGGCTACAGCAGCGACGTGCTGGACGGCGACGAAAAAATCTCCGTGCAGGCAAACAACCTCAGCGTGGCCGACGTGCTGGCGATGATTACCGGGCCGCGCAACGTATCGTTCCGGCAGGTGTCTGAAAGGTATGTGCTTATCGAGCCGGCCGCAGGCCCCGGCGGTGAAGCCCAGCAGCCGGGGCCCGTACGGGGGCAGGTCACCGACAAGCACACCGGGCGCACCCTTCCCGGCATTACGGTGAAAGCGAAGGGCAGCTCCGCGGCCGCGCAGACCGATGCCAACGGCGTGTTTTCCATTGCCTTGCCCGCGGGCGAGCGGCAGCCGGTGCTGCTGTTTAGCCATGTGGGGTACCGCAGCCAAGAAGTGCCCGTCGAAGGCGATCGCCAGCAGCCGCTGCACGTACAGCTGGAGGCCGACCTGCTTGGGTTGGAAGAGGTCGTCGTCACCGGGCAGGGACTGAGCGTCTCCAAGCGGCGCCTTTCTACCAATGCCGCCGTGGTCAGCGAACGCCAGATCCGGGATGTGCCCGCCACCCGTATCGACCAGCTGCTGCAAAGCCAGCTGCCCAATGCGATGATCAAGCTGTCGGGCGGGCAGAGCGGCGCTACATCCATCATCCAGACCCGGGGGTTCAACTCGGCATTTGCCAACTCCACGCCCATCATCTACGTGGATGGCGTACGTGTAGACAACCTCAATACCGCCCCCACGCTGGGCATGAACCTCTCCGGCGGTATCTCGCAGGGAGCTTCTACCAGCGCACTGTCCGACCTGCCGGTGGAAAACATCGAGCGTATCGAATTTATCAACGGCGGTGCCGCCACCACACTGTACGGTTCTGACGCTGCAAACGGCGTACTGCAGATTTTCACCAAGAAAAACGGCACCGGCAGGGCTTCCTTCTCCGTTGGGGCGGATATGGGCGTGGAGACCCCCACGGCCGATTTCCATTATTTCGATCGCACCAAAGACGTACTCTACCAAAACGGCTTTTACAACCGCTATACCCTCGGGCTCAACGGTAGCACGGCGGGCTTCGGATACAGCCTGACCGGTTCATTCAGCGACGCCAACGGGGTGCTCATCCACGATCAGAACCGCCAGCGTAAATTCAATTTCCGCCTGGGCATGAATGCCCAGTTGCTGGAGGGGCTTACCTACGAGAGTTCGTTTTCTTACAGCAACCAGGGGCTGTCGCGCGTGCGCAACGGCAACTCGGGCGGGTACTCGGGGCTTTGGTTTGTAGAAGACGGTGCTTCAAAAATCATCGGGCCGGGTTTCAATCCCGTGCTGGACGAGCTGTCCGATGCCGATTTTGCAGTGTATAAGTCATTCGTCGACTCGGCCGAGCGGCTGCAAGACAACCGCTCCATGGTCAATCGTTTCCAGACCTCGCAGTCGGTCAGCTACCGCTCGCCATCGGGCATCGTGCTCAAGGGCACGGCCGGCGTAGACTTCCGCCAGCAGCGCGAGCGATCTGCCGTGACCATGGCCTACAACCGGCACATCCGCTCGAACAACACGGGGTCGCTGTCCAACTTCATGCGCAGCTTCCTGGGGCTCACCTTTGACCTCAATGCCCAGTATGACTGGCAGGTAGGCGACTTTTCGTTGCTCACCACGGTGGGTGGCCAGCTCTTCCGCACCGAAGACCGCCAGGTGGCCTACATCGGCCAGGATATCCGTGATGGCGCCCAGACCATCGGCCAGGCGGCCACCCGTACCAGCAACGAGTTTTATGCCGAGGTGGCCAACTACGGGGTGTTCGTGCAGGAAAACATCGGCTACCGCAACCGCTATTTCATTGATTTCGGTGTGCGGGGCGATGGCAACTCCGCGTTCGGTTCGTCCGTGGGCATCCAGTATTACCCCAAGGTGGGGCTGTCTTACATCCTGAGTGCCGAACCGTTTTTCGCCGCCATGGGCCAACAGGTGCTCAACACGGTGAAGATACGGGCCAACTACGGCGTTTCCGGCAATTTCCCCACGCCCTTTGCGCATGAGCGCACCATCGCCTTCTCCGGTTTCGGCGGCGGCCAGTCGGCCACGTTTGGCCATCCCGGCAATCCCGACCTGCGGCCGGAGAAAACCTACGCCCTGGAGATTGGCCTGGATATGGGCTTCTTCCGCGACCGGCTTTCGCTCTCGGCAAACTATTTCAACAACGAAACGCGCGACGCACTCTTCAACGTACCACCCGCCGCCTCGTCAGGCGTAGGCAGCTCGCTGCGCAACATCGGCCGCATCGAAAACAAAGGGTTTGAAATTGCGGCCAACGCGCAGGTGGTCGACAGCGAAAAGTGGGGGCTCAATGTCCGTGCGTCGGCCAATACGGTAGACAACATCGTTGCCAGCACGGGCGGTGCCCCGGCGTTCAACATCAACGGACTCACCTCGCGTACGGTGCAGATTGTCGTGCGCGAAGGCTATCCGGTGGGGTACATCTCCGGCAACTACGGGGTGTTTGACGAAAGCGGGTTGATGGTCGAGACCATACCGCTGTCTTTCCTCGGGTCTACGATACCCACCCTCACGGGAAGTTTCGGTTTCAACCTCCGCTACCGGCAGCTTTCGCTGTTTGCCAACGCCGACTACCAGCATGGCGGGTACCTCCACAACTGGGATAAGCAGTTCCGCATCAACTACGGCGCTTCCACCGCAGGCGTTCCGGCGGCCGAAATCGAGCAGAACGGGTCCATGAATTGGCTGAATTACTCGCAGCTCTTCGTGGAGCGCAGCGATTTCATCAAGGTGCGGACCATCGGGCTGGTGTATAACCTCAAGGCCGGAGCACTTCTCCGCCGCATAAACAATGCAAGTATTGGTTTTACGGCCGTAAATCCGCTGAATTTCACCGCATCGGCCTCCGATCCCGAAGCCGTAATGCCCGGCGGGGCGCAGGGGCAAGGCTCAGCAACCACCGGCGGCATCAACTATGCCGCACATTCGGCGGCGCGCCAGTTTCTCCTTTCGCTCAAGTTCAGTTTGTAACCACCTCAAAAAAATACGATGAAAACGACCCTCACATGGATAACACTAGCACTTGCCGCGACGGTTTCGTCGTGCTCGCTGGTGGAAGTCGAAAACCCCAATATTACCGACGAGACATTCCTCGGCACGCCCGAGTCGGCCGAAGTATGGTTGAACGGCTTGCAGAAGCAGCTTGCCCAGACGCTCAACCAGACCGTGGTGTTTGCCGAGATGGTGTCTGACAATTATTACAACAACAGCTCGTTGTCCAACCAAGTGTTTGACATCCCCACGTTGCTGCCCGAAGACCTGGATATAGACAACGTGCAGCGCGAGCTTGCCCGGCTGCGCGCCATGGCCGTGTACGGCGTGGAAAGGGTGGTACCCGCCGCCGCGGACGGCACCCGCGAACAGCTGGCCGAGATGTACTTCTATGCGGCCTATGCCAGCCTGCTGAGCGGTGAGCTGTTTGCCTCGCTGCCGGCCGTAGAAGCGGGCCCCGTGTTGCCGGCTACGGCCCACCTTGAAAACGCGGTCGGCTACCTGCAGCAGGGCCTGTCGCTGACCGCCGATGCAGGCCGGCGTACGGTCTATACGCTCGCGCTGGCGCGGGCCTACCATGGGCTGGGCGACCGGCAGCGCGCGGCACAGCTGGCACAGGAGGTCATTGCGGCCGATCCGCTGGTGCTGCGCAACGCCGTCTTTGACGGGCTCAACGGTGCATCGAACCTGATGCAGACCTATACCTTCAGCAGCTCCACGAATACGCTGGCGCCCCTGCCGAGGCTTGATTTTCTTGATCCCAAGTACTTCCACGTCGGCAACGCCAGTGCCGACCAGAAGCCGATAGCTTTGCTGAAAGGCGAGGAAGCCTTCCTCATCGCCGCGGAGGCCGCCATCGGCAACGGCGACCTGCCCGGAGCGAAGGCGCTGCTGACCCGGTTAGTCGGCGAGGTCGTGTCGGCGCGGCCGGTGGCGTCTGTCGATGGCCGCCATGCCGAGCGCAAGGGTACGCGCAGCGACTACCCCCTGTCGGCCGCCACCAAGGTGCGGTTTGCGCCGGGCGGCCCGTTGCGGGAAGGGCTGGTGCTGGGCCGGGGCGATGGCAACATTACCGTGCACCGCGTATCGGGCACCTCCGTGACGGAAGCGGAGATTGCCGCTGCCGGCGATGCCGATGCGCTGCTGTACCTGCTGTGC
Source organism: Parapedobacter composti (assembly GCF_900112315.1). Taxonomy (GTDB): domain Bacteria; phylum Bacteroidota; class Bacteroidia; order Sphingobacteriales; family Sphingobacteriaceae; genus Parapedobacter; species Parapedobacter composti. Next base: position 226,681 of record NZ_FOLL01000003.1, read on the forward strand.
CTGCTCCGGCAGGAGATCTTCATGTCCGAGGGGCGGCGCATGACCGATCTGGGCATCCGGTTTCCGATATCAACCATCGAGCAGCAGAACAATCCCAACGTCAGCGCCCAGGACACGCGGGCCACGATACCGCCCTTTATCCCCGGCCAGTTGGGCATGGACGACTTTGAGCACGACGAGGCTGCGGGCGTTGTGACCATCCTGCACGATATAAACCGGGTGTTGGTAGCAAATAAGGCCAGTGCCGGCATACTGCCGCTGGTAAAATAATCCACCTGAAGAAGACGAAGATGAAACATGCATTCCTATTTTTGCTGGTGATGGCTACCACATTGGCAAATGCCGTGGCAGACGATGGCGCCCGGCTCAAAGCGACTTATTTGGAGATATTAAAGCCTTACGGGGCCGATGAGGCGCTGCTGGATCGGTGCTGGGAGGAAGTGGTGGAGGCCTATACCGGCCCCCGGCGGCATTACCACAACCTGGAGCACCTGGCCAACTTTGAGCGGCATCTGCACAGCTGCAAGGACAGCCTCGAAGATTTCGAAACGGCCTACCTGGCGATGATCTACCACGATGTGGTATACTTCACCACCGACGGCACGAACGAAGACCAAAGCGCGGCCTTTGCCGACCGCCACCTGGCGCTGTTGGGCTATCCCGCAGATAAGGTAGCGCGCTGCCACGCCTTGATTATGGCTACCAAGACCCATGCCGGCAGCACCGATAGCGACACGAATTACTTCGTGGATGCGGATATGGCCATTCTTGGCGCGGATCCCGCCGCATACCAGCGGTACGTAGCCAATATCCGGCAAGAATACGGGGCGTCGCCCCAGTTTGACCGGGGCAGGCAGCGTGTGCTGCAGCACTTCCTTGATATGGACCGGCTCTTTAAGACCGATTTGTTTTTTGATCGGTTTGAAAAGCAAGCCCGCAAAAACATTGCGGCAGAGCTCCGGTCATTGCAAGCAAACTAATCACCATACAGCAGCGGGCCATTACGGCCCGCTGCTGTTTTTAGTCCATAACAGCAGTTTTCCGATTCATCAGGACAACTGGATAAATTTTGCCTTTTCGGGCTGAATTTTATCTTTGTAACCCCAAGAACGGATTTACGCCATGAGAAAACCGATTGTAGTCTTAATAGCCGTTGCAGGTTTGGTGCTGTTTGCCATTGCGCCGCTGATAGCCCAAGAAAAGCTGAAACTTTTTTATGATAAACCGGCGTCGGAGTGGAATGAGGCGTTGCCCATTGGAAACGGCAGGCTGGGCGGCATGGTCTTTGGCGGGCCGTTAAAAGAGCAAATCCAGCTCAATGAAGAAACCATATGGGCCGGCGAACCGGGAAACAATGTACCTAAAAACGTTGCGCATAAAATCCAAGAGATCCGGGAGCTGCTTGCTGCGGGTAAACCGGCGGAAGCCCAGCGGTTAGCTAATGAGGTGTTCCCACGCACTGCACCTGAAGGGCTGGACTACGGAATGCCTTATCAGACGCTTGGGAGCCTCTGGCTGGATTTCCCGGGGCATGACCAGTATACGGACTTTTATCGCGAACTGGATATCGAAAATGCCGTGGCGCGCACCTCGTATACGGTGGGCGGAACCCGATTTAGCAGGGAGATGTTTGCTTCGTTTACGGACGACGTGATTATCCTTCGCCTCACGGCTTCGAAAAAAAAGAGCTTATCGTTTCGTATCACCATGACAAGCCCGCATAAAACCCACCGGGTAGCCGTGGAAAACGGACAGCTGGCCTTGGCCGGAACCAGCGGCGATTTTGAGGGCAAAGTGGGTAAAGTAGGCTTCAAAGGCATCGTGCGGCCGGTCGTGAAAGGCGGGCGCCTGATGGCAGGTGAGGATGCCATAACCGTGGAAGGTGCCGATGAGGTGGTGCTCTATATTTCCATCGGAACCAATTTTAAAAAGTATAACGACCTTACCGGCCATCCCGAACAGCGGGCAGAAAGCATCCTGAACAAAGCGGTAACGGTCAGGTACAAAAAGGCCCTTGCCGCCCATAGCAAGAAATATAAAGAGCAATTCGGCCGGGTAAAGCTAACTCTGGGCCGCTCTGCGCAGGCCGACAAGACAACGGATGTGCGTGTACAGGAGTTTGCCCATTCGCATGATCCCCATCTGGTGGCGTTGTATTTCCAGTTCGGGAGGTATTTGCTCATCAGTGCTTCACAGCCCGGGGGGCAACCGGCCAATCTACAGGGCATTTGGAACGACAAGCTGGCACCGCCCTGGGATAGCAAGTATACCGTTAATATCAATACGGAGATGAATTATTGGCCTGCGGAAGTGACCAACCTCAGTGAAACCCATGAGCCGCTTTTCGCGATGCTGGAAGATCTGGCCATTACCGGCCAGGAAAGCGCCAGTGAAATGTACAAGGCACGGGGCTGGGTGATGCATCATAATACCGATCTGTGGCGTATTACCGGTATCGTGGATGGGGGCTTCTACGGGATGTGGCCCATGGGAGGCGCCTGGCTGTCGCAACACATCTGGCAGCATTACCTGTACAACGGGGATGCGAATTTCCTGGAAAAACACTACCCTATCCTCAAAGGCAAAGCGCTGTATTACCTGGATGTGCTACACAAAGATCGTTCCGGCAGGTGGCTGGTGGTCAGTCCCTCGATATCGCCAGAGAATTCCTATATGGACGGAGGGGTGGGCGTCTCGGCCGGGACGACCATGGACAACCAGTTGATTTTTGACGTATTTAATAATTTCATTGATGCGGCAAAACGGCTCGGTGTCGATAGCCCGTTGGCTGATTCGGTCAAAACAGCGCTCAGCCAGCTGCCGCCGATGCAGATTGGGCAGCACAGTCAGCTGCAGGAATGGCTGGATGATTTAGACCGGACCACAGACAAGCATCGCCATATCTCGCATTTGTATGGCTTGTACCCTTCGGGGCAAATTTCGCCTTTCCGGCATCCGGATCTAACGGAAGCTGCCCTTAACTCGTTGATATACCGGGGCGATAAATCCACCGGCTGGTCTATGGGCTGGAAGGTAAATTGGTGGGCGAGATTGTTAAACGGTAACCAGGCTTACAAACTGATTCAGGAGCAGCTGAGCCCGCCTATCGGAGAATCCGGTCAGGGCGGGGGCACCTACCCCAACCTACTGGATGCACATCCGCCGTTTCAGATAGACGGCAACTTTGGCTGCACGGCGGGTATAGCCGAAATGCTCGTGCAGTGTTACGACGGCAATATCTTTATCTTGCCGGCATTGCCGGATGCGCTGCCGTCAGGAAGCGTGAGCGGGTTAAAGGTGCGCGGTGGTTTTGTGGTAGATTTGGCGTGGGATGGAGGCCGGCTAACCCGGTTGACCATCAAATCGAACCTTGGCGGCAATTGCCGGCTGCGTATTGCCGAAGGGATTAATTTAACGGGTAAAAGCGGGCTTTCCATAGCGGAGGGCGAAAATTCAAACCCTTTTTACAAGGTGCATGATATCAAGGCGCCATTGAAATCGGCAAAAGCTAACCTGAAAGGTTTTGATGTGCCTGCTACGAAATTGGTTGAGTTTGAAACCAAAGCAGGTAAAACATACCGCTTCCGCGCTAATACCATGTAATGGCTGTTGTTGCGCCCATATGGAGTACGGTGCTCATGCCCTCCCTATAGTTTCCCTTTACGGTCGCCCCTGTTAAAACAGGTTAGTAGGATAAAGCCCGTGATATATAGCAATTGTACCCACGTCGCGATGCGTGTGCTCGGCGATATACACGAGGAGACTACGCCCCCCGGCTTGGCCGCCTTAATCAGCGACAACCGGCAAAAGAGGCTGTTCGTCCCAGAAACGGCCATCCGTCCCAGCGGATTTGGCTTTTGTTTAGATCAGGTATTCGTGCGCAGGTAACACCGTGATTCGTTTACCAGCCTTTTCGAATTCATCCCGCTGCGCGTGGGTAACCAGCAACCCCTCCGCACAATTGAAAAAATCAAGCGCCTCTACCATCCCGTTCAGCTCCCGGTCGAGGTTATCTGCATTTAGGTGATAGCATACCTGTATGGCCACCTGCATATTGCCTTTATGGAAAGCAACAAAGTCACATTCACCTTTACCGGAGAAATAAAAAATATCCTTGTATTGCCTGCGCAGATGGAGGTAAACCATGTTTTCGAGCAATCGCCCACTATCATCCGTAAAAGACGCCGAATTTACATTGACCAGCCCGGTATCGATGGCATAAACCTTCCTTGGGTTTACCAATTGTTTCCTTTGCGAATAGTCAAACTTCGGGACGAAGTGCAGCAAATGGCTATCTTCCAAATACGATAGGTATTCCATAATGGTCAAACAGCAGCATGTCCGTCCCTGCATCAGTGATGATCCGGTCCAGCCGGGCGAAATCTTTCAGGTCAAACCCGTATAGCCTTGGGTCTTCAAAATTAAGGTATACGCATCGGGGTATCGCTGCTGGAGTAATTGGTAAAGCAGCGTACTTTTTCCACACCTTCTCACCCCTGATACAATCAATGCCAGCGCAGAAAGGTCTGGCAAAGTATCTCGCGCCGCCCTTTTCAACCCCATTCCCTTGGCTAGTAAATTGCTTTTTTGGGCCGTAATAACCCGATTGAGCGTTTCCTGTGTTATCATTGATGAATCTTGTGCATTATAAATGTACAAAATTATGCATTAGTAATATAAACTTTTAAACAACGGCAGTGTATAGGATTGCTCGTCCCAGAAAACGGCCGCTCGTCCCAACGGATTGGCTTAAGGGCATGCCATTGACTAGTTTCGAGGCATGCGGCTATCCCTCCATATCGACCGGCCCGATGCCCGCGTGCACAGCGAGGCCGCCATACGCGCGGCCGTGGCGCGCAGCGCCTATCCGCTGGCCGGTGCCGAGGCGCGGTATTGGGCAGCGCCGGGATGGCAGGTGCTGGAGCAGGGGTATGACCTGCCTGATGTGTATGTATGCAGTGTAGAGGTGGAGGCCAGCGGCGATACCGTCATCCCCATCCGTTGCCCCCTGCACGATTTGTATGGGTTTTACATGGTAGCCGGCGGCATCCGCATCGGCACCACGGATGCGCGCGCCGTTGTGCTGCATACCAACGCGGGGCACTACCGGCTCAGCTACCTCCCTGCAGCCACCTATACCTGCTCCTTTGCCGCCGGTATACACCATATTTTTTACTTCGTAGCCAAAGACAGCGTGCTGTTCCGCGAACCCAGCCCCGAGCTGGCCGACAGCATAGCGCCGGTGGAGGCCCTGCGGGCCAGGCTGGCCACACCAGCGGTGAGTGCAAACCTCTCCATGGCCGGTGTGGCGGGCGATAGCATCCAGCGGTTTCTGCGCCATCCCGGCAGCACCTACCTGCGGCGCTACCTCGCCATCCAGACCCTCGTTATCACGCTGTTATTGCAGGCCTGCGAGGCGTTGCGTGTGCAGTTTGCTGCCGGGCAGGTAGGGGCGGCACTCGCCACGCGCATGCGCGCATACATTGATGAGCAGGTGGTTGACGGGCAGGATGTAGGCGTGGCATCCGTAGCCCGGCGGTTTGCCGTATCCTACGCCTATGCCAAGGTGATTTTCCGCAGGCATGTAGGCCGGCCCATCGGCGGCTACATCCGCGGGTGCAAACTGGAGCAGGCCCGCCGCATGCTCGAAGCGGGGGATAGCCCCGCGCAGGTGGCGCGGTATGTCTGCTGGACGCCCGCTTATTTTAGCCGGGCTTTCCGGGCAAAATACGGACATCCGCCAGGGCAGCATGGAAACTTTATTTCTTCTTAAACAGAAAGATGATATGCTTCAATCCGCTGGTCGTACTCAACGCGACGCCAAGTTTTAACCGGGTTTCGTTCAGCTCATATACCTGCACGGTTGCGCTGTCATCCCCGGTGCCTATGGTCAATTTCTTTGACGCTTCATCATAAACATACGGCTGGTTTGCCAGCCCCAGGATGAGGTCCATCCCGTCCGGACACACCGTTTTGTTGTCATCCACGTTAAACCGCCCGTTTTTGAACGTAAATGTGTCATCCATATGGCAGTCCTGCCAAAGGTAATATTGGTGGTGCTTCAGGTTATTATAGTCAACATCATTGACGTCGCCGAACTCGCCGGGCGGGTTTGTCGCCGGGTTCTCATCCGTAAGTGTGGCCCGCCAGTGTGTACTTGCCAATATGTGGGCAGGGTCGTTGTTATCACCGCTACTGCTTTTTTCACATGAAATGGCAGCGCAGCCGCAAAGCGCCAGTAGTAGAAAGCGAATCGATTTCATCTTTTAGTGAGCTTATAGTACGCTTCGTTAAGCATGCTAAAATAGTCATTTTCAGTATTCTATCAAATAAATCAATAAACTTCGTGTCGGATAAGTCAATACCTGCCTTCACGTCAGCTATAATTTTGAATGCGGAGTTTACGAGTGGTTCTATGTTGAACCACCATACGATAATCACTGCCGGAAGAAACAGCATTTCTAACGGCTAAACAGAAAGGGGGTAAGAATATGGGGCCTTGAAAATACGATGTCTGAACATTGCCGAGGGTAATGTGAGGGAAACTTATGCAGCATCATATGAAATATTCAGTTCTTAACTTAAGTAAAAAATAACATGAAAAAGATAATTTCTATCAGCGGAATAGCTGCGGTTATGATCACGTTAGGTGTGATAAGCTATCAAGTACTCGCAGGTGAAAAGGGGTCGGATGAAACTACTATGCTTCAACCCACTTGGTGGGTATTCAATATGCCTGCCGAGGGGAATTATGCCGAGGAGGCATTGAAGGCCGAAAACTACAGCCCATATACGGGAGCCGGTGATCCTGAATGTCTGATTGGCAATCGCGTTTGTGCGGTGAAGCTTATTGAGGGCGATGTGGAGGGACAACCGGATCAGGATGCACTGGATGCATTGGCGGCGGATATTGCCAATAACACTCACGATGAGGATTTGCTCAGGTTCGAACAAATCTAACAGAGGTTGCAACAACCAGCTATGCCAAAGCATGGCCGGTTGTTGCTTTTTTGTTATTTATTTTGGTCTATACCGCTCCTTTCGATTACCTGCATCGGGATTAGATAGGCAAATGCACCAATTTCTTCCGGTGAGAGCGTGTATAAATCCTTGTCGATTCGGCGGGTCAGTGTTACTGCAATGCTTCCTTCATGAGTTAGTCGCCTCAAATCCGACCATCGTATTCCTCGAAACACCAATTCCTTTCTCCGTTCGTTAAGGACCAGTGCCATGATCTCGGCCTGTTCCATATTGAAAATTTCATCCGATCGGTCAGTCGAATACCGAGCCTTCATCAACTTACTTAAATCATTCTTGGCTGATTCCAATGAACCCTTTCTGGCATGTACTTCTGCCCTAATTAACAACACTTCAGCGGTAGTCAGCCCGTTGAATTTTTCCATGTTTGTTTTTTGACTAAAGTCTCCGGTGAATGCCTGATAGCCATCGGGCATCTGCTTGAAGTATGCAAGTTTCCGTAGGTCGTCTGCCGCATACGACGCAAAAAGCGCGGTGTCTATACGCGCCGTATTTTCCGATAGCATCCCTCCGGAACCTCCTTGCTGCGAATAGAATATCACCTCTCTATTGAACCGCTCAAAAGGATAGGACTGTTGAACGTCTATTTCATTGAAATCCATCAATTCGTTTTGCAGTGCCAGGCAGGAATCGGCATATGCCAACGCCCGGTCATACGCTCCGATAGAAAGAAAGCACCTCGCCAACGCCGCATATGCCGACGCCTTGTATGGTCTTGTCGGATAGCGGGGTTTTGTGGCGGGAAGCAACCGGGCGGATTCGGATAAATCAGCTATGATTTGGTCATACGTTTCCCGCAACGTTGAGCGCACAGATGGGATATTGATATCCGAACTCAGCCTCAAAACGATACCCAGTTTGTCATCGGCCGAACTGTCGTCGTAGAACGCACAGAAAACCTGGGTGAGTTCATAGAAGACATATCCCCTGAAGAATTTTGCCATCCCGGTTATTTCCGATATTTGGCTGGTATTGTCGAAATGAACGTCTTCGATTAAATCCAAAACGGTGTTTGCCACGGCTATTTTCATGTATGGCCAGTTCCAGTAGACATTTTCAACCGGGATTTTACCCCATACATAGGTCGAGCGGTTTTCTTCGGATGTAATCGAATTCCACGCTGGACCGGGGATGAACAGGTTGTCCGATCCAACTTCGGAGAGTGCCGCAGCGGAGAAATTATAATTCATTACCGGAACGTAGTCGAGCATCGCATACAGATCGTCTGCATGAGCGGGCACGGCCAGTTTCTTATCCGGTTTGATAGAGAGGTATTTCTCGCAAGAGACGCCTGTAAACACGGAGAGAAGGCAGATCAGGCAAGTTTTCTTTATGTTGTATCTATTGCTGTGATTCATGATGGTTATGATTGCATTTTAGAAATTAAGGTTCACTCCCATTGCGAAGTTGGCAGGCATCGGGATGTTCCCGTTCACTTGTGGATCTAGCCGCAATTTGTTGGCCCTCCAGATAATGCCGAGGTTATTGGCATAGAGGTAGACCTGTCCGCTCTTAAGCCAGCTTCCCATGGATGGCAATGTGTAGGCGAAGCGGCAGTCTTGAAGCCGTATGTGGTCTCCTTTTTCCACCAATGGCTCGGTATTCTGATAGAACGAATTGCCAGCACTAATGGGGTATTGGAAAGCCGGTACGTGTGTTGTTTTTTCGTCTCCCGGCTTCTGCCACCGCGCGTAGTAATCGATGTGGCCATCGCCGTTGTTAATCAACTGCGCATAGTCCATTCCCCGCCGCCGGAAGTAGTAGCCGAAATATCCGCTGATATTGACCGAAAGGGAGAAGCCCCTGAAGCTAAAATCATTTCGCAGTGAACCAAAATAAAGGGGCCTTGTCGACCCGTGGAAGACGAGGTCTTCCAGTTTCGTATTGGCAGAAGTGATGCTCCGGTAGTCCTGGCTCACGTCGCCACCCAGGTAGCCCATCGGCTCGCCGGTTTCTGGATTCAGGCCTGCCCACCTGTAGCTGTATATGGGGAAAGCAAGCGTACCGGGAATCTGCGACATCCCCCTGCCCCTGACATAGGTGGTCGGCCCGGTGTACTCGACAAATGAATGCGTTATCCAATTGTTGTTGTAGGAGAAAAGCCAATGCGTAGCCCACGCCAGTTTCCCCGACAGGTTTTGCGTGTTGATGTTTACATTGAGTCCCCTACTCTTAGTGTTTGCTACATTCATCGTCATGGACGTGACCCCCACGGTTGGGTCTATCGGATAGAAGTGCAGGAGGTCTTCGGTATGTTTCCAGTAGTAATCGACGCTGCCCCGCATCCGATTGCCTGAAATGGCGAAATCCACACCGAGGTTGGTGTTCCTGACCTTTTCCCACCGCAGGGAAGGATTTGGAGGGTTCCGCAGCCCCGCGCCGGGCAGGTCTACACCTGTGGACGATTGGTTGCTGTAGTTGATTGTGGTAAGCGCGCTCATGCTGTTATCCACGTTTCCGCTGTAGCCGTACGTTGCCCTTATTTTCAACCTTGGCAACCATTGGGCGGTGAAGAACGGTTCGCGATGCACTGACCAGCTTAATCCGGCTGACCAAAGCGGCGTCCACTTGTCGTTGGTATTGACGCCGAAAAGGTTTGAAGCATCGCGCCGTGCACTGAAAGAAGCCGTATACCGATCGCGATAGCTATATGAGGCATTGGAGAAGAAGGAGACAAACCTGTTCGTGGTTTCGGTGAAATCCATCACGGCGAAAGGCATCGATTCGGAGGATGCCAGATTTCCATAAACCGGATACCAATAGGTAAAGTCAATCTGTCCGGCGTAGGTAAGCAGTTCGTCGTTATATCCATAAGCAATGAACCCATCGCCCCGGTTGTTGCTCTCCTGCACTTCCGCGCCAAGGATAGCGTGCAGTTGATGCGACGCGTCTAACCATTGTTTGTTGAGGTTGAACTGCCCACGGAATCGATGGCCGCTGGAGGTCTGCCGCGATGTATTAAGTATTCCGCCGAACGGAAAATGGTATTTGACACCTGCTTCGCTGATTGCCGACCCTCTATTGATGCGGTTTCTTGCGTAGTAGCTGTCTATATTATGGTGTGTTTCGTTTTTCGTGCCAAATTGGCTGAACTGGTATTTAACGTCCAGGTCTAGCCATGGGAGCAGCTTATAGTTAAGCCCCAAGTTGAGCAGCAATTCCTCGCTGGAAACCAAGGTAGGTGGATTCTTTATTTCGTCGAGTGGCCTATAATGCCAATCAAGCAACCGACCATTTCCCGCGGTGTCCAGGAAGCCCATGCGGTAGTCTTTGGGTACCGGAATTGGTCGGCCATTTTCATCGGCCAATGCAATATAGGGAAACGGATAACCTGAGTTTTGGTAGGTCTCCGCCGCCGATGCCTCTTGATACCGATTTGCCGCCCATCTTACTCCCAAAGCCAGTTCAAGGTTACGTGTCGGTTTGAGGTTATTTTCTGCCCGCAGTGTGATGCGGCTGTTTTGGCTGCCGACTCGTGAAGGCAGCGATTGGTCGTATCCTCCTCCGATAATCAGCTTTTGCCTGTTTGTTCCGCTGCTTATCTGCAATGAGTGCTGCTGTTGCAGCCCTTCGCGGTACATATACCGCAGCATGTCATTTCGCACATCATTTTGCCGGTACGCATCGATGGCTTGTTGGGCCTCGGTTGCCGAAAGCAGGCCGTCACGCTGTTTGATTAGAATTTCCACCACAGGAGATAGTGCTGGTTTGGCCCGGCTGTTTTCCTTGTTGTTGTAAAAACCCTGTTGGAAGAGCAGCTGCTCAACGTCAATGTAATCGGAGGTGCTTATGATGCGGTGCTGGTAGAGGTCGGGCTTTTCGATGACATTGATGTTGGATGTGACGCTCACGCGTACCGGCTGTTCGTAGGTTGCTTTTTTGCTCGTTAAGACGATGACACCGTTTCCGGCCTTTGCCCCCCAGATGGAAGCCGCTGCCGCATCCTTCAATACGGTGACGCTTTCGATATCATTAGGGTTGATGCTGTTGATATCCCCTTCGTACGGGAAGTTGTCTAACACGATCAACGGCGCATTTCCTCCAAGGGTGCCAGCGTTAAGCGTGCTGATGCCGTGGATATAGATATCGTGGTTTGGACGGCGGCCAGCAGTGTTGAAATTGGCATCGCCTTTTTCGAAGTGTATTCCGGTTGCGAGGTTTTCTATCCGGCTCAGCACATCCATGCTCACGCTCCTGTTGAGCAAGGCGTTGTCTATCTTTTCAAAAGAACCGGTTGCCCTTTCCTTGGATAGCGTCTCATATCCGGTAGATACGACCGCTTCATCGAGTTGATGCATGGCAACGGGCAGGGTAATCACCAATGGTTGTTGCTGCGGAAACGTGACGGAGACCTCTCGCGACAGGTGACCGATATGCGATACTTTCAGGGTTGCCCCTTTCCCTTGCAACCGCAGCTGGAAGCTGCCCGAAGCATCCGTGCGTACGGAGGTCTCTTGCTGCGCGGCATAGACGCTCGCGTTCGGTATGGGCGTGCTGTCTTGCTCTGCCACGACCCGGCCGGCGACCGTGTATGTTTGGCTGAAGGCCGCTTGGAGGGCCGTAAAACAAAAAATCAAGCTGATGTAGGTTTTCATTTTCGTGTTTTATGTGACGTTTAAGTTGTGGTTTCCGGTTATTACCGTTCGGTTATTACTAAGAACGTTTCTTCCCGCTGCTGCTCCACGAGGTCAAGTCCATAGGGAGAGAGCGCCTTTTTAAGCGATCGGAGGTCGGTTATGTCGTTCAATCTTAAGGTTAGAGAAACCTTTTCACTATAACCGGTCCCATCCACAACCAGCTTATCCCGATATGCCGTGTTGAGTACATGCACCAGGCTCGACAATGTAGCGCCCCTCAGTATTTTTACGGGGTTTGAAGTTGTGAGCGTACTCGTCCGCTCCCCATGTTCTTCCCGATACGCGATGTCCGGCGCATTTTCAACTTGGGTTAGTACCAGGCATGTGGTGTCGCGTGTTTCAATCCTGCCGTTGAGGCTAAGGAAGTGATTGAGGTCAGCCAGCATACGGGCTTTCCAGTTTTCCGTTTTCCCTAATGGAAATGTAGCTTCGTAGCACTTGCCATATTGCTGATACCAGCTATCCATTGCAATGTGCTGATTGGAAGCGGTAGGAGCCGTGTATGCCGCTGGGTCTGCAACCTCCAATATCACATGCGTTGGTGCGATCCTGTTGTTCGTGGCTATTCGGTACAAATCCAATATTGCCTTGTTTCGAAAAGAAACCCGCTCAATGCCCATCAAGCTATCCGATTCAGTCGCAACGTATGGGCCAACGCCCTCTGTGTAACCGATAACGGCGGAATAGTAAAGCGACCGCTTGGCATTATTGGGCAAAACGTTGGCCTCCGCATCCAAGGTAATCAGGGGAGCATTGAAAAAACGGGTGTTTTCTGTTTTAATGGGCCAGTCAAGCGGGCCACCATGTTGAAATTCGCGGATCGTGCGGGAAGTGATCTGCCCCGTGCTGGTGGCTGCCCGAACGATGCCATATGCATCTATCCATACCACATGCGAGATATATGTATGCGGGAAGTGCTGTTTCAAAACACTGTCCGCCACAATGAACGGCAGTTTGGTGTCATTGATAAAATTATTCTTAGGGATGAAAGCAGCTACCCTGCTCCGTTTTTCGGCGGTAACGGGTATGACGACGATATCGCCACCGGCACTGCGGGTAACTGATTCTATTTTCGGCAACGCTTTTATACATCCGCCGCATCCGGTGGATAGGAAGTCAAGGAGAATGGGCTTTCCTCTGTATTCGCCAAGCGTAATCATCTCCTTCCCTTCCGGATGGTTGGCCACCTGCAATGGCAGGTGCCATAGGTATTCGGGGATTGTATCGCCTATCTGCAGGGGGGCGATGGAGTCTGGTAAAAAACCCGGCATCGCAGCCCCGAGTTTTTGCGGGGACTGCGCGCGGGTATACAAACACATGAAACCTAAAATGGCCAATAGGCCATATCTTATCCTTGGGCATCTAAAGGTACTAAAAAATTGATAAAAGTAAACCCATAAGCAAAAAAATTTCTTCATTTTGTTGCTGGCTATAAGTGATTTAAGAAATTTTTGTTTCAAAAACCGACCGCTGGGCCAACAAAAACGAGTACAAAAATTTGCAAAAGTGGGGTTAAGCGCTTACCTTTAGGGTGCAAGTTATTAACCGAAGGCAAACAACCGATCCCACCTAAGCAAACCATGCAGTTTCCTTATGGCACAGGGTCGGTACTACCGGGCAGCGGCCAGTGGCTTTTTGTGCCGTTGGCAAGCATGGCTTAGTGCCTTGCTTTTAGCTATCCGATGTTTCTTTCGGTTGCCCCTATTCGGGGGCACATATGATATTTTTTGTACGTGCCTTGAAAGTGACAATGCTCAGCCGTGAGGTGGAGCGCAGTCGTGTAGCTTCGGCAACAGTGCTGCTGAGGAATGTGGTTAGTTGGTTTGGTGTTTTCGTTTTCATAATTTGTTTGTTTTTTATGAAAACGATGCCTAGAGAGTGTTCAAGCTGAAAACCAGCAGGAACGGCCTTGCTCCTTCTAATTCGGAGGAAAATCCGCCTGGAAACCTCTCAACAGAGAACTGTTGGCCCTTAGAAGTACGAACGCAAATGCCGCCCTTACTGGTGTATATGCAAAGATATAACTTCCAGTAATAGATGGGCGACTTTACGGTACTCTCTCGGGCAAATTTGGCGGATTTTTCCGAAAAGAGAGACATCGTTACGGATGTACCAAAGGCACATACGTTGTTGTCGCTTACAATATAAGACAAAGGTAAACAATAATTTCGATATATACAAATTTTATTAATCGACTAAATGAATAAAATCGAGGATATAGACGAAGCGAAATTATTTGTTCAAAATTTGACCAACATAATTGAAAGGCTTCATTTAAGTAAAGCCAAATTAAACAGCAAGTTAAAATGGCCAACAAACAAATTGAGAAACATTTTAGGCTATAACCAAGCACCCCTTATTGACGACGCTAAAAGTGTGAGAAAATTATTGGGGTTACAAATAGCCGATCTGTTAACTAAAATTCTCGATAATGCGGAAATAGACGATTTATCTGAAAGATTGGCTGATGTAAAATTGACAAAAAATACGGATACAAGTGTCGGGAGCCCAAAGCATAACCCGGTATCGTATATTACAGTTTTGCTTTACCGAAAATACACATTAGAGGATGAGTTCACTAAAAAAGATATTATCAAATCAATCCCCGCCGAATTTGCCAACTACTCGATTGAATGGAATAAAAATAGATTGAGGAAGTACGTTAAAAAGGTCAAAGAAGTAACCAATTCAGAGAACAAATCAGAACACGTTTTTAAACTAACTCAGGACATACCATCAGGAATAGCAGGAAAGGCGATATCGGAAGTTGGCGAAGATTGGTTAGAATAGGATTGATAAAAATTTACTACAGAATGAGTCTTAAAGCTGAATACAACACCTATCTCCAGACTGCATGAGGAGGCTCATTTGACGATGTCGTTAGTGAGGTGCGCAAGGTCATAATGCAGCTGCAAAGTAGGGGTGATGAGCAAGGTGCCTTTTTGGGCAGGTATGGCAGAAGATGAAGAGTTTGTATTGGAATGTGATAAAGATTTGAAGGCAGTCGTAGTGCTTCCGGGAATTTCACCAACGGAGATTAGCTATTACGCGAAGTCATGGGCGGAACTGGATGAACTGTACAAGATGTTTATAGCTGATAGGTTTGAGAAGCAAAGGTAAGCAGTTTTATTGAATATTACAAATTTGTAATAAATCTTTATGTCATTAGAGAAAGCAAGCCCTAAACAATACATAGATCCGGTAGCGTTATCTGCATTCAGAGAGATATTTTGGAGAAAATGTAAGGAAAAGGATATAACGTTAGAAGATTTAGCGGATAGAACAGGGTTAAGCTACATTCAGATCTATCGTATAGTCCGAGGCAAAAAGAATACCTCGTTTAGTAATGTGATTGCAGTGATTAGAGCAGCCGAGTTTCAACCAGTTGAAATCTTGGACTTCGAAATAGAAATTCCAGTATATCCTCCTTTGAGAGGTAAAAAAGTGAATGAGGATGGGAAGAAGTTGCGTAAATCTCCAGGTCCAAGTTTTTTTATTAATGAATATATTGAAAACGGAATTTTTGATGATAATGGGCTAACTGCAGCAGAGTTGACAAAATTAGTTAACGATGATTTGGGAAAGGGATTTGATGAGTCTGATTTTTCTACGGAGATGGGTAGATTTTGTGATAAAGGTGCATTAACAAGAGAAAAGGAAGGGAGTGCGTATCGTTATTTTGTGCCGAGTGCAAAATGAATGTTGAGCAGTTCTGAGGACAAATGAAAGAGGGGTGATCGTGGGTTATCACAGATTGTGATAACCTGTCAACAACTTTTGAGGTCGCAATTTGTGACTCAAAAGACGCAAAGAAGGAAAAGAACGTCACTGGACATCACAGTGTGTGATCTCCAATGACTATTAGTGGCTGAATATTTAAAGATTTATTTGAGCCGAACGGTGTGGGGAAGGTTTAGTGACGAATTGAGGCAACAATAAAGAGTAACATAATGCAGGAGTTTGTCGAAGAAATCAAACAGCTATTAGATCAAGCGAGAAGAAAAGCGTACACCGCTACGGCTCAGGCTATGATTGAATGCTACTGGCAAATAGGAAAGCGTATCGTAGAAAGGGAACAATTAGGACAGAATAGAGCTGCTTATGGTAAAGAAATCCTGCAAAATTTGTCCATTGGTCTCGGCAGGGGATATAGCCCAAGAACATTACGGGATTTTAGAAAGTGTTACTTGACTTTCCCCGATTGGGAAGATTTGGCACACGCGTGTGCCAAATTGGAATGGTCTCATATACGGGCGGTTACACGTGTTTCTGATCCAAAAGCAAGGCAATATTATCTCAAAGAAGCAGCAGACCAGAATTGGGGTACCCGACAGTTAGAAAGAAACATCAACACCTTGTATTACCAGCGCCTCCTTTCTTCACAGGACGAACAACCAGTAGAGGAAGAAATGGTAGAGAAAACAAAAGAATACCAGATGGGCACGCGCGATTTCATCCGAAATCCAGCTGTACTTGAGTTTTTGAATATACCAGCTAATTACGGATATACTGAAAAGCAACTCGAACAATCGCTGATCGATAACCTCCAGCAGTTTTTGCTTGAGCTGGGCAAGGGGTTCGCTTTCGTTGCTCGACAGAAATACATCCGTACCGAGACGGCTGATTTTTTCATTGACTTGGTGTTTTACAACTACATCCTGAAATGTTTCGTGATCGTAGAGCTGAAAACGGATAAAATCACGCATCAAGATATCGGGCAGCTGGACATGTATGTCAGAATGTTTGATGATTTGGAGCGGAAAGAAGGCGACAATCCTACAATTGGAATACTGCTTTGCACTGAAACAGACAGGACTATTGCAAAGTATTCCGTGTTGAATGAGAGCAAGCAATTATTCGCCAGTAAGTATTTGCCCTATCTTCCTACCGAAGAAGAGTTGGTAGCGGAAATAGAACGGGAGAAGCAGGTTTTCAGGGAACAGGCTGCGGTTTATGGTCAAGAGGATGAATAGTGTATATAGGTGTCATAATTTGTGATACGATTGGGGCAGGAATTTTCATTGTGCAAGGGATGCTTGCATAATTTTGGGGGCTATAAAAACGGGGAGTTGAATTTGTGCAACCAGCGGTTGCATAAATAGTAAGCACTGATAAAAACTGAATGAGTATGATGACACTTTTTTGAATTTGGGTATAGCGGAACTAATAATCGTGCTGCCCGGACTTGCCTTTATTTTATATACGTTGTTTCATACACTGACTAATAATGGCCTTCCCGGTTTGCATCGATTAGTTTGGTTCTTGATTGTGATGAGCTTTCCAGTGCTTGGCGGGGTAGCGTACTGGGTAGTCAGGAGGAAGTGGGGTGATGAAGTGATTAGGAAGGAATTTTAGAATTTTAAAAAATCAAACGATTATGGCCTGTAGTAAAAATCACAGTAAAACAGATAATATAGTCAAAAACTTGCCTATTGGACAGGAAGGAGTAGGTAGACATAAATGTGCATCTTGTGCTTATGAAATTGGTTATCAGCACGGATTACAAAAAGCTGAAAATATAAATTTAGGAAATATTTTAGAGGGCTTAGAGGAAAGTCAAAAAGGAGAAAGAAGACACCGAAGCCCACACGCTGCATATTCTCTGGGATACTTTAATGGTGTTAAAGATAGTTATAAGTGATTAGTACTTTTTCAATATGTGTAAGGCAACTATGATGTAGAGCGGTTGCTGTATTTACAATTCTTTGACGGCTAAAACTCACCAAGACTGGGACAGTAGCTTGCTAATTCACGGAAATAATCAAGATTGAAAACTTTCTTAATCTGGGGTAAACGGTTGTTGAATGTGGTTGATTATGGCGACGAAATTCAGCTGATGAGTATCCTTAAACCTTGTCTCAATCTTAAGGCCAGCCACAAAGACGAATATGGAGTGGTATACTATCCTTCCCCAGATAAAAAAGCCGCCTCAAATAAATGAAGCGGCCAATATCTTATAAACCACCAGCTACGACCCATTCGGGTTTTCACTGGTTCGATACAAATGTACAATATTTGTTATACAAATGCAATGCTAAGTCTTGAAAATGTGCTTTCGATGCCAAGTCAACTTATCAGATTGAGGAAAGTATTTGGCAGACTGCGGCCCATTGATTCTCTTTCCCTGTAATTTTCGTAGACTGTAATCGTGAGTTTCATCCTCCATAAAATGCGGTGACACAATAATCCGGTAGTCTTCATCCACGCTAAGTAACCCGCAGTCAAATGCCCTATGCATATTGGGACATAAAGCAATGCCGTTGCCAATGCGGTCATCATGGCTTACGCTGAACGGCACAATATGGCCCACGTCAACGAAACTATGGCCATGCCGTGATACCAAACGCATACCGTGAACGCGCAGGTGCTTTGGTAGAAGTAGGCTTTTTGCTCGGGATAGTAAGTATCGAGTATGGCTGTTTGCAGGAGGGTGCGGGGTACCGGGGCTTGGAAATTGAATATAAAAACGTACTAGCGTTGGTCACAAAATTAACCGTAGTTACGATTGTTCAATTTCCTCGTAGCACTACGGAAAACACCGAGTGCTGTGTGGTACGGAGAAATGCGCACTAACCGCACGCTGCCTTTGTGGCGATGAAAACACTGCTATTACTTTATGCCGCTTTGCTGACAAGCGGAAAAACAACTCCTGAAGTGACCTTGCCGACCGCTGACACCTATTTTTACGGTACGCTCAACGGAAAAAAATTCACCGGCAGGCCCGGCGAATTCCACTACTGGTTTGCAGGCGAAGATTTGTTTCTGTCTTGCAATTTTTCGGAAAGCGAAATGTTTTACGCATGGATAAACGGCATGGGACCCACCGCCCGGACGGGTACTTTTGCATGGCACGACGGATCTTCCTATACAGGGCAGAAAGGTAAAGCCATCCTGCAGCAAATTATTCATGGCAATTCTTATTCTCGCCCAGATACGTGGCGGAAAGTATGTGAACCCGGCGGGCACACTAGATAGCAGGCATCGAAAGGAGGCATCACGATCTCCAAGATTGAGACGGCCAACGGTGAGACCTTCCTCGAAGGCACGATGACAGCGACTTTGTGGGATAACCGGACTCGGTGCAATGCCGCGAAGACTGCTGATGTATCGATTGCCTTCCGCATCGCTGAATCCAAATTATAGCGTCGCGGGCTTCGAGTAGGAGCCCGTTCATGTCGCTAAATTACCTACAGACAGCTTCGTTTGCGTGATACGCCCGCTGGCCATGCCCTTATCTTTGTTTGAAGATAGCTGTGTACCACGTCACCGTTTACTTTCGAGTTTCTTGGGTTAAGTGTTACTTTTGTTCGGATTCGTTAAGGTATATAATAAACGCTTACTTTAGAGGCGATAACAAAATGTATTAATATGCAACACAAGAATTAAGAAATATGAGCTTACTTTTTTTAAACTTGGGAACCACGGAACTGGTCATCGTATTGCCGCTTTTGGCATTCATGTTTTACAGCCTTTTCCATGCGGCTACAAATACAAATATCCCCGGCTTGCACCGCTTGATTTGGGGGCTGGTAATCTTGGCTATTCCTGTGCTTGGCAGCGTGGCGTATTTGGTAATGGGCAGGAAGGCGGCGAAAAACTCGGTACGGATAACAATGTGTCTGCATAATTAGAAAGAAATACGGGCGAGATTTTTAGGTGTGCGGAGCATGATTTAAACCCGTCAGATGTGGAAATCAGTCCGGTTTTTCATCCTATTGATAGATACAAGTATAAACCTTAATATCATGGCGGAACTGAACACCGGACGGAGGCTGCAACCCAGGGTTGACCTCACGGCAATGGTAGACCTGGCATTTTTGTTGATTACCTTCTTTATGCTTACCACGACCCTCAACAAAGAGCAAGCGCTCGATGTAGCCATGCCAGACATCTCAGACTCCACGGACTTCGCTCCGCTGGCAGACAACCGCACCGTAACACTTTTGCTGGGAGAGGATGGCCGTGTAGACTGGTATTGGGGTGTGTTGACGGAACCGCTGGCTGGCCCGCACTCGACGGTAATGGGCAAAGATGGTATCCGGGAGGTGCTACTGCAGAAAAAAGACGAGGTGCCGAAACTGACCGAAGACGGTAAGGGGCTCATCGTAGTGATACGGCCAAGTGCACGTGCGGCTTACGCCAGCTTGGTGGACGCGTTGGACGAAATGCGTATCTGCGGCATCAACCAGTACATGATCGGCGAGATTAGCCCGGAAGAGGAGGCCCTGCTTTGAAATGCGCTGCTCGGCACGGGATAACCCGGGGGGCGTCACAGGCCACGAACCAATACACAGTTCATGATCTGTAAATCCCAAAAAACGACTACAACAATCTTAGATTTGGCTACACCTATTTGGTGAAGTTGCCTGAACTTTGTTTTGACAAAAACAACGTTATGAAAGCACACGCTGTAACCGTAAGCGCGATGGCGTCTTTAGATTCACAAGTAAAAGTCTAGCATCATGAACACAGAAAACAAAGTAGCAGTAATAACGGGCGGAAGCCGCGGGCTTGGAAAGAACATGGCCATCGCTGTTGCCAAAAAAGGAATAGACGTGGTGATAACGTACAACAGCAGCAAAGAAAAGGCTGACGAGGTGGTTAGCGAAATCGGGTCGTTGGGGCAAAAGGCTTTTGCCTTTCAGCTTGACACGAGAAATGTAAGCGCCTTTGATGCATTTATCAACGAGGTGACCGGCCAACTGCAAGAAAAAACAGGTAGTCCGAATTTCGATTTTCTTATCAACAACGCCGGAACGGCGCTGTATGCGCCCATTGCTGAGGTTAGCGAGAGCCAAGTGGATGAGATATTCGATATACACTATAAGGGGGTGTTTTTCTTGACGCAGAAAGCGCTGCCCTTTATCAATAACGGCGGGGGAATTATCAACGTTTCGTCAGGATTGACCCGGATGACCTTACCGGGTTCGTCAGTTTATGCTTCTGCCAAAACTGCCGTGGAAACCTTTACGCGCTATCTGGCGAAAGAATTGGGCGAACGGAAAATCCGAGCCAACGTGGTTGCTCCGGGGGCAATTGAGACGGACTTTGGCGGTGGAAGAACGCGTGATAATAAAGAAATTAATGCGATGATTGCGGGGTATACAGCCCTCGGCCGGGTGGGTCTGCCCGATGACATCGGTGGCGTGGTGGCCTTTCTCTGTACCGAAGAGGCGTATTGGATAAATGCACAGCGCATTGAAGTTTCGGGCGGGCAATCGCTGTGATTTTTTTACTTTAGTGAGATGAAGCCGTTAACGATTAAAACCATCAGCGAATTTCATCAGCTGCACCGGCTGGCGCCACCCGAGCATCCGCTCATCAGCGTTGTGGATTATGCGGAGGTGGCGTTGGCTAAAAGAAATAACGCGATGCCTCCCACGGTTGCGGAGTACTATTCTATTTCGGTAAAACGGGGGTTGAGCGGAAAAATGCGTTATGGCCAGCAAGCATATGATTTCGATGAAGGGGTGATGTATTTTTTGGCGCCTAAGCAGGTATTACAGGCTTCTCCGGCTCCTGATGAAAACGCCCATCCTTCTGGTTGGATTCTGCTGGTTCATCCTGATTTTTTGTGGGGAACATCACTTGCGAAAAGCATGAAGCAATACGAGTTTTTCGATTATTCGGTAAGTGAGGCTTTATTTCTTTCGGAAAGGGAAGAAGCAACCGTCAACGGGATAATTGCCAACATCAAGCAGGAATATCAGGCCATTATTGATAAATTCAGCCAGCGTATTATTATTTCGCAGATTGAAACCTTATTGAATTATGCTGAGCGTTTTTACGAACGGCAATTCATTACGCGGAAAATAACCAATCACCAAATGTTAAATCGGTTGGAGGATTTGCTGGATGATTATTTTAACAGCCGTGATCTCATGCAGAAAGGGGCGCCGACGGTTCAATCGGTGGCGGATGAACTGCATGTGTCGCCGAATTACCTTAGTGGTCTGTTAAAAGTGCTAACGGGGCAAAGTACCCAACAGCACATTCACGAAAAACTGATTGAAAAAGCGAAAGAGAAATTATCAACGACCAATTTATCGGTCAGCGAAATTGCTTATGAACTCGGGTTTGAACACTCGCAATCATTCAGCAAACTGTTTAAAGCAAAAACAAACCAATCGCCTTTGGAGTTCAGGCAGGCGTTTAATTAGGCTCCTCACTTGATGAAACATGCAACTGCCATAAGCCTGAATGGTATCGAACGGGATTTTGTGATCGAGAGAAGAGACTTCGAAAGCAACGCCTTGTAAAGGCCAGCTTTATGGTCGTCATTTGATTGTCTTTGGCGATGAGCTTTCAAAAGATTTTAATCGGTTTTTGGAGATGCAATTTGCGATCTTTGAGAAATATGGTTAAAATAGCGGAAATTATTGAACTGACTTAACCAAGGTAACTTCCATGTTCTAAAAATTATGCATTTTTCAAAAAAGGATTTTTTCCGTTTATTTCTTGCCATCGCTGCGTTTGCGCTGGGTTCTCCCGCTTTTGCCCAGGAACTGGGCTATGGTTTTCGTGCAGGCGTTAATTTTCCGAGTTATTCACTTTCCAATAATTTTTCCGCTGGTTCCACGGTCAACTTCCAGGTAGGAGCATTCGTAGACGTTCCGTTGGTCGGCGATTTCCTGTCGCTCCAGCCGGGCTTATCACTGCAGGGTAAAGGAGCTGCGGGAGGCGAGTGGTTTTTCAATGCAGGGGAACCAAATGATCCGGCGCTTGATGATTTCAAGCAAAATACCATGTGGCTGGATATTCCGGTTAATGTTGTCGGGAAGCTGCAAATACCCGCAGGGGGCTTTGTGTTTGCAGGGCTTGGACCTTATCTTGGTTTTGGCCTCAGTGGCAAAAATACGATTGACGGCGAGGAAATAACCGAACAGGGATCGGGCTTCAAGTTCGGGAGGGACGACTCGCTCCGTGGACTGGATTATGGCGTTAACTTCTCGTTGGGCTATCAGTTGCCGCTTGGTGTTCACCTCGTTGGCGGTTACGGCTTAGGGTTGGCCAACCTCGCGCCGCGCAACGAATTCAATTACAACCATACGCAAAAGAATAGCGTTTGGTCAATCAGCTTGGGGTATTCGCTGTAATGCGTATTTATGTTTCCAACGGATAGAAGACAGTTATACGGTAGTCACCTATACAGCGTCGGACTACCTTGGAGAAACACAACCGCCAAAGAAGGATAAGCCGACGAAAGAAAATCTCAGGAAATTGATCGAGCGGTGCCGGGCGAATATGGCAGCGTGTGACATGGCCGTTTTATCCAATCGGCCATATATATACCAATATTTTAAGGCAAGTGCAGCCAACAGATAAGGCAATATTGGTGATTTATGGGCAGGGGCATATTCCCTTGCTCAAGCATTTTTTTGAATCGAATCCTGATTTTGAAGTGATTGATATAAAATCCGTCTTAGAATAGGTGTCGATACCGAAAAACCGAAATCCATTCATTTAGCCGTACCCCGCCTCGTTGAACGGCATCACTGCAACGACAATGCTTGGCTATATACGCGCAGAGCTCTTTCGCGGGCAAATCGATGCTCGACAAACGTATTGCAGTGATTTATCCAATTTCGGCGCCTGAACGGTGGGATCGTTAATAGCCGCTCAGGGCAAGGAACTTATGGGGGCTGTATCCGGCGAACGCTTTGAAATCGTTTATAAAGTGGGCTTGGTCATAATAGCCATTGGCATAGGCCGCGTGGGTGAGACTCGTATAGTTGGAATAGGTGTTCAGAACCGCTTCAAAACGGACGATTCTGGCAAACAGCTTGGGGTTAAACCCTGAAGCTGCTTTGAACCTTCGCTCAAACTGCTTCTGCGAAAGGCAGAAATGACCGGACAGGGCTTCAATATTGACATTGCCCTTGCGCTGCCGTATGAATTGCACCGCGTGTTTGATGAGGGGATCGCTGAGGCGTTGCCGCCGTAGGCATGAAACGAAATAGTCCGATAGGATGCGGATACGCTCTGGTGTTGAACGGGCTAAAGCAATTTTTTCGATGAGCGTTTTTCCATCATTGCCCAGCAGTGTTTCAAGCGAAAAAAAATGCCCGTTGACTTCCGGGGCGGGCATATGGAATAGGAACGGGACGGCGTGCGAATACAGCGAAACGCCGAACAACTGGCAAAAGCCACCGGCAGGGAACTGGCCATGGCGATGGGTGTGCCCCTGAACGGAAGAAAAGACCAGATCCGAACCGCGGAAGGCAAACGCGATTTCCGTAAGGCTATTTGCGGTCATGTAATACGTTGAGCTTGCCGCCAGGGATTGCGGGGCCCACTCGCCCGACCAAAAATGGCTGACCACATCGCGAAGTGCTTCGCAGGGGGCGATGGTGATATAGTTCATTCGTATCCGATTTCCGTGCAGGCGTTATTCCTTATTCGGTGTAAAACTCGATGAGTGACGCTGCGTATACCGTTTGCCAGCCGTCCACAATTTCATCATACGCTTCATCAGGTATGTTGGTTTGCCGTACTTCCATGGAGGTTCCCCGCTTATGGGCGTGCAGTTTAATGGTGACAATGGAAGGCGTTTCTTGGTCGCCGAAGTACCATTGCTGCTCGATTTTCTTTCCGGGTTCGAATGACAGGTTCTTGCCGGTTATCGCACCATCCCAAAGGGAAAACTCCGTTTCCGGCTCGGCCACCATCACCACCTCGTCGCCGGTCCACAGCCGTATGGTCTCTGCGGTGGTGAGCGCCAAGTACACCATTTCCGGCTCTGCCGGGATAATAAAATACGCTTTGTAGTCCCTCATGCCGCTTATTTGCAGCAAAGCTACTCCTTTTTTCTGACAACCATCACACCAAGGCACAGTGTCGCTATTCCGGTGGCCAGCCAAGGTGCATTTATCTAAAAAGTTGCGTATATTTCCTGTCAGAAAACAAACGACGCTGTTATGCTTGATTTAGTTATCGAATCCCGCCCCGCTGCGATAAGCGCCGAAATGAAGGTGAAGCGCATACTACCCTTCCGGCTACGCAGGATGATTGGCCCCTTTATCTTTATGGATCATGCCGGGCCCATTGAAAACCGGATTGGCAATCCATCGGATATGGATGTATTGCCGCACCCCCATATTGGCCTTTCTACGGTCAGTTACCTGTTCGGTGGTGAGGTCACACACCGGGATAGCTTGGGCGTACAACAGGTGATCCGCCCGGGTGAAGTGAACTGGATGACCGCGGGTAGCGGCATAGCGCATTCAGAGCGGTTTGAAAGTCCGTCGGCATTGGCGGGCGGACTGGAAATGGTGCAGACCTGGGTGGCCCTCCCCGAAAAGGATGAGGAAGCGGCGCCTACGTTTGCCAACTATAAACCCGAGCAGTTGCCGGTTTTTACCGATAAAGGCCTCTGGATGCGCCTTATCGCGGGCGACGCTTATGGGTTGAAAAGCGATGTAACAACCAACTCGCCGTTGTTTTACCTGCATGTTATGTTGCAGGAAGGAGCGCATTTTGGTCTGCCGCAAGAGCATTCGGAGCGTGGCTTTTACATTGTCAAAGGGGCGGTGGAAATCGGGGGAACTACCTATGACAGCGGCAAGATGCTGGTATTCACAAAAGGGGTGGATCCGCGCATAGTAGCCAAGGAAGATACGACATTGATGCTCCTTGGGGGTGAACCCTTGGGTGAACGCTTCATTTGGTGGAACTTTGTTTCTTCGCGGAGGGAACGCATTGAACAGGCCAAAGAGGATTGGAAGCAAGGCCGGTTTATCCTGCCCCCGAACGATAACGAGGTCTTCATCCCGCTTCCGGAAGACCGTTCGAGGCCGACAGGTACACCGCCTAACCCTGAACCGCTTTCGTAAAGGCTACTCCGCGATGAAAGATCATGAAAAACTGTATGCAGCCACCCGGGAAGAATGGAGAAGGTGGTTAAGCGAAAACCACCGCGAAAAACAAGGGGTATGGCTGGTTACGTACAGCAAAAAGTCAGGCAAGCCGACGTTGACCTGGAGCGAAGCGGTGGATGAAGCCTTGTGCTTTGGCTGGATAGATAGTATTAAAAAGAAATTGGACGAAGAGCGTGCGATGCAGTTTTTCGGCAAACGGAAGCCAACGAGCACGTGGTCTAAAATTAACAAAGAAAAGGTAAGCCGGTTAATTGAGGAAGGACGGATGACACCCGCTGGCTTGGCGTGTGTGGAGGTAGCGCAGCAAAATGGCTGCTGGACCATACTGGATGAGGTGGAGGCGTTAACGATTCCGGAAGATTTGGAAGCGGCATTCTTGCTGCATGACGGTGCAAAGAATTATTTTGACAGCTTAAGTAGGTCTGCCCGGAAGGCTATCTTGACGTGGGTGGTATTGGCTAAACGCCCTGATACCCGGCAAAAACGTGTAAACGAAATAGCGGTGTTGGCAGCGCAAAACAAAAAGCCGAAGCAGTTTTGATGGCTGAAAGTGCTGAAGTCTTGCCTTTCTGGTAAAAAACGAAAGGTTTCCAAACGGGGAGAATGGAAACCTTTACTAACCAATTATAAACCTAAATTATGATGCTGCAAATATCCGGATATTATTTTAATTAACCATGCTGGACTATGCTGGTCGCTGAATTCTGGATCCATCTTTGTATTATGGCAGCAAAGAGATAAGAACATGACGATACAAGTAAATTCAGACAAGAACATTCAGGTAACCGAAAGTTATGCTAACCGGATTACCGAGCAATTGAACGATTCCCTGGCCCGGTTTGAGGAATTCATTACACGGCTGGAAGTATTTTTGGCCGATGAAAATAGTGAAAGGCAAGGCAGCAACGATAAGCGCTGCACGATAGAAGTGCGAATAAAGGGCGTTGCGCCGGAGGCCGTAACCGCGACAGCGGATAATATTGACGTGGCATTCAAACAAGCGGTGGACAAAGTGGCCCAACTGCTGAGGACCCGTACCGATAAAATGAAAAGCCATTCTTAGCGGTATGCCGCTAAGGTTGATCGGCCAACCGGAAGCCACGCACTAACCGGGACAGTCCGTCGTTGAGCAGCGAACGGGGGCAGGCAATATTGATGCGCAGGAAACCTTCGCCCGCCTGGCCATATAGCGTGCCCGGGTTAAGCCACAGCTTTTCTTGACGCCGCAGTTTATCGGCGAAAGCCGCCGTCGAGGTGATGACGGCGCGGCAATCTAACCAAACCAGGTAGGTGGCTTGCAAGGGAACGACCGCAATGTGCGGAAGGTGCGTTGCGCAGAAGGCCGTTAAATGGGCCAGGTTGCCTGTGAGGTAGGTTTTGAGTGCTTCCAACCAATCGTCGCCCTGCTCGTAAGCGGCGATAAGGGCCTCGATGGCGAACGGGGTCAACAGGGCCATCTCCCGGGTGTTGAATACCTCTTGGATGCGTTTCCTGAAATCCTCGCGTTCAGAAAACAGGTACGCCACCTGGAGCCCCGCTAAGTTGAAGGTCTTACTGGGCGAACTTATCGTAACCGTACGCAGGCTATGCTCCTGCTCTAAGGACGCAAACGGGGTGTGTTTGTGATTGCCGAAAACCAGATCGGAATGGATTTCATCGGACACGACGACCACCCCGTGCCGCGCGCAAATGTCGCCGATGCGACGAAGTTCTTCGGCCGTCCAGACGCGGCCCACGGGATTGTGCGGATTGCTGAGCAGGAGCAGTGTCACAGCGGGGTCTGCCGCCTTGGCTTCCAAATCATCAAAGGCTATCTGATAATGCCCCCCCTGGAAATGCAAAGGGTTTTCTACCACCTGGCGCCCGCTGTTGCTGATGCTCATAAAGAAATGGTTGTATACCGGGGGCTGCACCAAGATCTTGTCGCCCGGGGCGGTAAGTGCCTGGATGGTGGCCGACAGGGCGGGGATGACGCCCGTAACCGGAAGTAGCCAATGGGGCTGGAGGGTAAAACCGTGCCGCTTGTGCCACCAGGAGACGATGGCGTCGTAAAAACGCTGCGGGGTTTGCGTGTACCCAAACACGCCATGGGCAACCCTGTTTTGCAAGGCTTCTACAATGGCAGGGGCGGCTTTGAAGTCCATATCGGCCACCCACATGGGCAGCACGTCTGCTTCCGCGGCATCCCATTTAATGCTATCGGTGTTTTTACGGTCAACGGGTTCGTCAAAGTGATAATCCATGGTTCCTTCTTTCAACGGTAGCTAAGATAACGTTTTGCCGGAAATTATTATCTTTAACACGCAGCTAACCGTCTAAATTGACATGGCATCTGAACGGATAAGCTCGTTGAAATGACTTACGAAGAAGGTGTACGTTACATGATTCAACTTTGCACGGAGCGGCGGGGACGCGGCCCCTGCTCGTTCTGGGTGGGCAAGTTGCTGATAGAATATCCGGGGTATAAAGCCGTAGGCGACTATCGGCTGTCTATTGACGGAAAGGCCTACACCCATGAGGAAATGGTATGGCGGTTGTACCACAAAACTACCGGAGCAAATGCACCTAGTGCAATGGCCGCGTTGGAAGACCTGTTTCTGCGGGGCCTGACCAGCCGGTATTCGTTTTTCGGGCAGGACGAAAAAGAGCTGATTTACTGGATAACCTTGCAGGAGGATATCAATTATCCGCCTGATAGGGGTTATCAGGGCCGGAAACTGGCGTACCAGCGGTTTTATGAGGCGATGTTGGCGAAGTTAGGCCACATCGATATCAGGGAAGTAGTTAGGCGGACCAATAACCATTTCGGTCCCCGGCCGCCGCTGCTTCGTATTGAAGGGGTTAACCACCCAATTTTCTACCGGTAAACCGCAGCAAGCCACGCGGCCGCGGCAATAGTAGGGCTTAATTGGTATTTTGATGGAAAATGACGAGCTTTGGAGCTAACTATTTTAGTTAAGTTTTTGTGGCCAAAAATCAGTTAGTATCCCCATTCTTGAAATGGGTGGGCGGCAAGCGGCAGCTCATCTACGAAATCATGGCGTTAAAGCCTGCCCGATTTGGCACTTATTACGAACCGTTTGTGGGCGGTGGGGCGGTGCTGTTTCACCTGCAGCCGCGCCGTGCGGTAATCAACGATGCAAACGGGGAGTTAATTAATGTCTACAATGTTATCAAGACTCAACTGAACGATTTGGTGGCCGATCTGAAAACGCACGAAAACAATGCGGATTATTTTTATGCACTGCGGGCATTGGACCGCCAGCCTGCATATGCTGATTTGCCCGACCTGAGAAGGGCATCGCGGTTCATTTACTTAAATAAGACCTGTTACAATGGGTTATACCGGGTGAACAGCGCGGGGGAATTTAATACGCCGTTTGGGCGGTATAAAAAACCTAACATTGTGAATGAACCCACGCTGAAGGCGGTAAGCGACTACCTTAACGATGCGGAGATTACGGTGTTGAACACCGACTATGAAACCGCGCTGGCCGGCGCGGCGCGGAATGATTTTGTTTACCTGGATCCACCATACCACCCCGTATCGCCGACGTCGAATTTTACGGGCTATGTGCAAGGTGGGTGGAATGCAGACGACCAGGTGCGCCTCCGGGATGTTTGCGATAGGTTGCACGCGCGTGGCGTGAAATTTTTGCTTTCCAACTCGGCGGTACCGCTCATCAAGGAGCTGTATGCGGCTTATGATGTCCGTACGGTGAAAGCAACCCGCGCGGTGAATTCTGCGGCAGATAAGCGGGGCGTGGTAGACGAATACCTGATACGCAATTATGACGACTGATATGGTTTGGGGCTTGTTGGAACAGCTTTTGACACAGGGCGAAAAATTGCCGAACCCTAACTGCGATTAAATTGACTACCTTCGTATTGGTTAAATGTAAACATGTTTATGGCGCAGGAGGTAGATTTAAAAATTGCGGTGCTGATTGATGCAGACAATGTGTCAAGCTCGAAGATAGCAAGCATCCTGGACGAAGTGAAGCGGTACGGGATACCGTCTGTTAAGCGGATATATGCAGATTGGACGAAATCGCACGTGGTGGGATGGAAGGAACCGCTGCTTACGCATGCGATAACGCCCATCCAACAGTATAGTTATACGAGCGGAAAGAACTCTTCGGATTCAGCGCTCATCATCGATGCGATGGACATTCTCCATAGTCAACAGGTGGATGGGTTTACTATTGTTTCGAGCGACAGTGACTTTACGAGGCTGGCCATCCGGCTGCGCGAGTCTGGCAAATTGGTGATTGGTGTGGGTGAAAAGAAAACGCCCAAACCTTTTATTGCGGCATGTGATAAATTCATTTACATCGAAATACTGGATAAGGAAGATGCTAAACCTGCGCCTAAAACCAAGGTGCCTGCGGAAACGGTGGATACGGCTACTAAGGTGCTGAAGCCTGCAAGCCAAGGTACGCCGGAATATGAACCCATTGGCCGTGAGTTGCTTGACCTGCTGAAAGCTTCGGTAAATGATGTGGCGGACGAAGGGGGATGGGCGCCGTTATCGGCCATTGGTGGCCTGCTTAATAAACGGAAGCCCGACTTTGACCCCAGGGTGTATGGGTTTTCCAAGCTTACACCGCTGTTTAAGTCGCTGGACGAACATTTTGAGGTGGAAGAAAAAAGTACCGAGAAAACCAAAATCAAACACGTATACATTAGAATCAAGGAAGCGCAGAAAGCCATCAGGCGAAGGGCGAAGAAGTGACGACAGTGGTACAGTACAGGCCTTTCTTATGGTTACACCAGCAGGGCGGCAGGATTTTCGGGCTCAAGGCCTTGCGATAGCCGTGATAGATTTTGCAGGGTGGTGGTAGCGATTTCTTCCATCGCTTCCATGGTAAAAAAGGCTTGATGGCCGGTAACGAGCACATTAGGGAAGCTCATCAGCAACTGGATGGTGTCGTCGTTGAGTATGGTCTGGGAAAGGTCGCGGAAGAACAGTTTGTCTTCTTGCTCGTAAACGTCAATGCCTAAATAGCCGATATGCTTGGAACGTAGGCCTTCCAATATGGCTGCCGTGTCGATGAGTCCGCCACGACTGGTGTTGATGATCATAACGCCGGGCTTCATCTGCCGGAGGGATGCACTGTTGATAAGGTGGCGGGTACTTTCCAGCAATGGGCAATGCAAGGAAACGATGTCTGCCTGGGCGAACAAATCGGATAAGGGCCGGTAACTAACGCCGATTGCACTGAGGGTGTCGTCTTCATGGATGTCATGCGCAATCAGTTTGCAACCGAAGCCACTCATGATACGGGCAAATGCCTTGCCGATGTTACCGGTGCCAACGATGCCGATGGTTTTCCCGTGCAGGTTGAAGCCCATCAGTCCATTGAGCGAAAAGTTCTGCTCCCGCACCCGGTTGTAGGCTTTGTGCGTTTTACGGTTGAGGGTGAGGATCATGGCCAGCGCATGTTCGGCCACGGCTTCGGGCGAGTAGGCTGGAACCCTGCATACGCGTAAACCCAGCGCTTTGGCGGCGTCAAGATCCAAGTTGTTGAAACCGGCACTGCGCAAGGCGATGTATTTCACGCCCTTTTCTGCCAAAACCTGCAGTACCTCGGCGTTTAGTTTATCATTGACAAAGGCGCATATGGCCGTGGAGTCTTCAACGGCATTGACGATATGCGGCCCAAGGTGGGTTTCGTAATACACCAGTTCAAACCGAAAGTTGGCATTGAGCCTGTCGAAGAATGCCTTATCATAGGGCTTGGCGGAAAAAAAGGTGACTTTCATGAAGTAAAGATAAATAGCCGCACCTACAAATGCAATGCCGCGGTTATTATCCTGCTTGGTAAGGCACAGCCTCAATGACGTAGACCCGGCGCAGCATGAGGTATAGCGCAAGACAGGGTTGGTCTTCTTCGGGCTTCAGCGGACGTATGGTAACCCGTACTTTTTGGCCGGCCTGAAACGAATCGGTAAGATTGCGCGTGCCGAACCACCCGTCGTGGATTTCCGGATTGTCCAGTACCGCGCGCAGCCGCGCGAAGTCGCGCTCTTCAAACCGTATCTGCTGTTCTGTGCAGGGGTTTGAGGCTCCTAAATAGGTAACGATGAATTGGTTGGACGTGAATGCTTCCTGCCGGTCGCAGCGGATGAAAAACGTGGCACACAACAATAAGGCTAACCAGATCCTGTTCATAGCGGGTTATAAGCTTTCGGGGAAGACGGATATTTCGGTGCTATCGCTACAAGGGCTTTCATTAACTGCGCCGCGGCGGGTTGACCACCGCATGATAGGCGGATAACAGGGCTTCGAATACCAGTTCGCGGGCGACATTATCAAGGGCAAAGGTGGTGGCTCCTTTATCGCCCCATTTGTTTGGTACGGGATAGATGTTAGCCGAATCCATGGCACAAAACAAGGCTTGTTCTTCGGGCGTGAGGAAAATGTTGGCGGTATTGTCTGCAGCTAAGTATGAGGCAAACATCCGCTTGCCTGCAACGCGGTACCCTTGCCGGTCGAAATGCGGACGCTGTTCGGTGCCCGGGAACGACAGTGCCATTTCTGTAAAAGTGTCTCCGTTGATCATCACTCACCTCATTTGGTACGTTCCATCATCGTTGCGGTATTCGATACGGACCCAGGTTGCCGGCCGGGTTGCGGAGCGTGCAGCATTTTGGTGGCTGCGCGATAATAATTTTCCTGTCGGGCGGTATCTGCATTAAGAAAGAGGTAAGGCTCGATCAGTTCGAGTTCCATGAGGTAAAATTGACCGTCTTTCATGAGGCCGTCTACACGGGCATATAACGTTCCTTCGGCAAAACGCTTGACGTATTCGTGGGCTTGCATCACAAGTGCTGGATCAACCTCGGGATAGACGGTGGTGCCCCCGAATTGATGCTGTACCCTGAAATCACCGGCCTTAGGCACCTTCAGTACGCAATGGCTATATGCTCCGCCGAAAAAGAGGAATGACCACTCTCCCTGAGCGACCTCGTCCACGAACGGTTGTGCCAAAAAGCCTTCGTTTGCAAGAAGCTGGTTGATATGCGCGGCTTGGTCGCCGATGGTTTCCGGAGTGAGGATAAACGTATGCTTCGCCCCTGCGCTGATACAGGGCTTCACTACGAGGCGAAGTGCCGCTAAGGTTTCAAAAAGGGTATCGTCGACAGGCAGGGTAGTGCCTTTTGAGAGGTAAGTGGTGGGGATTACGGGAAGGCCCGCCTCGGCTATATCTTGCAGATAACGCTTATTGCTATTCCATTTTACGATGTTTACCGGATTGAGTAGGTGTATGCCCAGGTGGGTGATGGAATCAAGCCATTGGTAAAAGGCCGCTATATGATCATGGTAATCCCAGGGCGATTTAATGATGGCGGCGTCAAATACGGTCCAATCGACGGTGGCATCGTTCCAGATGGCTGGAACAATGTCTAAACCTTTGCCTTGTAAAAAATAGAGTAATTCACGGTCTTCGTCGTTGCTGACTCCGATGGTATACCGTTCTTGGGATTGATAAATAATATATGCGATTTTCATGGCTCAGCGCAATGCTGTTTTTTATTTGAGCATTATCGCAAAGCTACGAAATATTAGGTTTAGGGAGGGGCAGGTAACTGCGCACACAGCGTACTTTATTTCTCGTCATCCGGAAGGTCGTCTTCTTCCAGATTGCCAGACGCTGTGCCCGCGAGGTCACTTGCCCCGGTATCGGTTTTTTGGGCATCATCGGTTTCGCGGATATCAGACGGATTGCGTCTTGCTGTCTCTTTCTCTTCGTCAGGCGGATAAGCGCTATAGTTCGCCCGTTCATGTTCTTCGATGCCACGCTCCCGTTTTTCTTCGTCCGTAAGGGGCTTTTTGTTTGCAGGTATTTCCATGTTAACTCCTATTCGTGTTTAAGATAAACACCCCGCGAAGCGAAAAGTTTGCCGGTAATACCGAGGGCAAGCGCAGGCCCCTTGTGCTTCTTATTTGGTGCGTAAGTAAACGTTTTTGTATGTGGATTTAAGGATCAAATCAAGGCCACCGCCGTTGATGGTTCCTTCAATATTTTCCTTATTGCCGCCATGGCTTAACCAGTTTACCGTGATGGTTCTCGCTGGTTCCGGTGCTGCCGGGGCAGCCGGAGGTACTACGCCTGCTACGGTATACCGGCGCGTTGGACGGGGTTCGATTTCCACTGTGGCCGTCTCGCTGGAATCGTCGGTTCCGGTGGCCGTATGTTTTGGAGGGGAGACCGCAATGTCAAAATCATTGGCTGCATACAGCTTACCGTACCCCGTAGACAGGGTGAGGTTTGCTTTGACCGCTGTGGGCAACGCTACATCGACATGCCCGTATACCGAGACGATAGATATAGGGCCCTTGATGTCATTGCCGAATCGGGCTTCCACATCGCGATAAAGTGCTTTGACACTCATGGGGCCGCTGTTATTTTCCAGGGTAACGGTATTATATGAGGTGGATACCTCGATTTCGCCCTTCATGTTTTTGATAGCGAGGCTATCGGCAAAGACCGATTGGTTATTGCTAAATACCAGCGAAAGTTGCTCGGGAACCCGAATTTTCAACAGGTCGCCGACCGAACGGTTACCCACCATATTGACGATTATATCCTGACCGTTTTGCGTGACGTTGATGCCTAAGCCCGTATTGTCTCGGTAACCTGAACTGCTGAGCGCTTGCAGGCCTTTGGCCCGCTCATCTTCTTCTTCAGGCGCACGCTGACTGGTAAAAATTATTTCATTGCCTTTATAGCCTTCAATGATGGCGCCGTGCAGGTTGAGGTGGAGCTTCCCTGAACTTTTCGCGATTTTATATTCCTTTTGTGCCCACGCGGACGTGCATAGGAATAGGATAATGGCCGTAGTGATTGTTTGCTTTTTCATATGATTTCTCTATATCGTTTTATTACAGTTTGTCTTGTTATTACAGTTTGTCTTGGTTCAACAATATGGCATAGGCTTCGTCTTTTACAGCCGAAAAGGTATACGGGCTGCGTGCCAACGCAAAAAGGGCTTCTTCTACTGCTACGTGATTTAATTGGGCGGCAATTTTGACCAGACCGAGTTGTACCACTGGGTCACTTTGCACGGCCAATGCATCTGCGAACCTGTCTGCAACCTGCGGACGGTGCAGCTGCCGGCTTAGCACGTCTAAGGCGGCTAAGCGTACATTGGTATTGGCATCGTGGTTCATGGTACTGAACAGCTTGGTCAGGGTGTGATCATCCAGCTTGTTTGACTGCTCGATTTCCAAGATGGCAGCCAGCCGGATGCTGGCCGAAGTGCTGTCTGCAAGCCTTGAAAAAAGCGAGGGTGTATGCGGCTGGGCGGAAGCCGGACGTACGGCTTTTTTGCTCGGGCTTGGCTGAGGGCGCTGCGCAATAGCTACCTGAGGGGACGGCTCATTGGACAGGGAAGAATCTGCGGCTGACGGCATGCCCTTAGCCGACCGCGGCGCCACCACTTCGGTATCGGCCTGCTGGGCAATTCGAGGTTCAGCCCCGCCACCTTGCGGCATATCGGGCCGGCTAAGCAGTACGTAAGTGCACACAATACCCACAAGCGAAGATGCTGCAACGAGCCATATCGCTTTTCCATGTCGCTGCATGAACGGTTTCTTTACCACGGGCGGCGGCACCAACTGAGCTTTCAACCTTTGAAGCACATCTGTGGGTGGCACCAAGTGATCAAAGGCCTCGCGGTTCTCCTGCACAAATTTCTTTAACGGATCATTCATGATGGCATCTTGTCTTTTAACGATTGAATTACTCTTTTTCGGGCTCGGTGATACTGCGTACGGACAGTTGCATGCGAAATGCCCAGCATCTTGCCGATCTCCTCTTGCGGGAGTTCTTCGAATAGGTACAAGTTTAATACGGTCTTGTAACCCGGCGGCAGCCGATCGATGGCATTCCGCACGTCGTCTACTTTGCAATCAAACAATTCATGCTCTTCGGGGTCATAGCCCACATCGTCGGCAACATCCAGATCGGCTACCTCGGCAAACTGGATTTTACGCTTACGCAAATGGGTGATGGAACGGTTTAATGCAATACGCTTTACCCAGGCGCCGAAACTTGCGGCGTTCTTAAGACGATGGATGTCTGCAAAGGCATGGTAAAATGCTTCTTGCAGGATATCTTCCGCCTCGGCCGTATGCGAAATGATACGGCAGATGGAATTGTAAACCGCCTTGGCGTATTTGTTGTACAATCCGGTATAACCTGTATCATGCCCTGCCCGGCATAAGGCAATTAATTCCGTTTCGTCAATTTTTTCCGTAGGTCGCAAGTCCTTTTAAACTGTGATTCATCTTTTAGTCGGCATCTCTACGATAATGTTGCACGCAAAACAGCATTAAAATAAAAAAATATTAGGATACTTTGCCTATCTTCGATCGCAAATCCATTAGCACACAGACCGATGAAGCTGCCTACTTTTAATCATCTATCTAAGAACGCTGGAGCCATATTCGTGCGGTTCCCCACGCTTGCAGTAACGGCAATCGTTGCCACCGCGTTGTGTTGTTTCCTTATCGACGACCCTACCATCGACCAGCAATGGCAAAATGACCTATGGCTGGCTGTTGCCGTGTGTAATCTCCTGTTTACCCTCGGGCTTTCAGCCGATTTATTTTCAGAATCGCGAGGGTATACGCCAGCGCGTAAATGGCTGATGCGGCTGGCCGCGATAGGGGTTTGCGTAGGCTTGTATTGCCTGCTCAAACCGGATTATCGGGGGGCGGATATTGTGCGGCTTGGACTGTTCGCTTTTGCATTCCATCAATTGGTGGCGTTTGCACCGTTTATAAACCGGGCAGGCAGCGTGGAGTTCTGGCACTTCAATAAGGTGATTTTCTTACATTTTCTTACGGCGGTATTCTATTCCGCTGCACTGTTTGCAGGTTTGGCAGTTGCTGTTTTTGGTGTGGAACAGTTATTTAACCTGAACCTGAGCTCAGCGATTTACGGGCAGTTGTTTGCAGTGCTGGGCATTGGCTTCAACACATTGTTTTTTTTGGCTGGGGTGCCTAAAGCGTTTGATGCGGGCTCACTGGATATGCGATACCCAAAAGGGCTCCAGGTGTTTACGCAGTATGTGCTGGTGCCGTTGATGACCATTTACCTCTGCATTTTGCTGGTCTATGAAATCAAAATTCTGGTTGAATGGCAACTCCCTAAAGGAATGGTGGCGACCTTGATATTGGGTTATGCGGTATTCGGAATCCTCTCGCTGTTACTGATATGGCCTATCAAGGACGACAAGGGCAACCGCTGGGTGCAGCTATTTTCCCGTTTTTTCTACCTCACAATGATTCCCCTTATTATTCTATTGGGTTTTGCCATCTACAAACGTGTTTCTGATTATGGCGTTACCGAAGAGCGATACATCCTTATCATACTGGGGGTCTGGCTGACGGGTGTAAGTATATATTTCTTGGTGTTTCGGAAAGACAATATCAAAATTATTCCTGTGAGTTTGTTTATATGTGTGTTGCTGGGTACATACGGACCGCAGGGGGCGGCAAGTGTCTCACGGCAGTCTCAGTTGCGCCGCCTTGCCAAACTGATGGATGCCGAACCAGGCGAGGGTGCATCCGGTGAGAAAGCAAGCATTGTCAGCTACTTGGTGGAGGTGCATGGGCTACCGACCTTGCAGCGGTTTACGGAGGTGGATCTCACCGCCGTGGAACAGTCGATATTACAAAGTCATACCGATGAACCGCGGTATAAAATCATTGAACTTAAACGGGATACCGCATTTAAGCTATTGCACGTGTCGCCCGCGGCGGCACAGCGGCAGTATTTTTACGTCAACCGCGAGCACCGGAACGTGATACCGCTAACGGGGTATGATTATGGATATAAAATCGAATCGCATCAAGCGATTTCCACGGTGGTCGACCTGGGAGGCCAGCAGTGCGACATCCAAATCGATGGTGAGACCAAGCAGGTAAAAATCGAATTTGAAGGGGATAGTACCATTGCTTTTGACCTGAAACCACTGACACTGGAAATTCTCGCGGCACACAAAGCAGGAACGCTGGAACGGGATACCAGCCGGGGCAAGAGCACCTATAGCTATTCTTCTGAGCGCATGCGCTTAACGGGTGCGAACAGGCGATTTGACGTGGTGTTTCTCATAGATGAACTCAACGGTGACCTGTATTCGGTTGACAAGCAACCCTCCCGCGGGTTGGGCTATAGTGGCATGCTGTTGTTCAGGAAAAGGTAGCTTAACGCCGGCTAAAAATAACACTTGACGCGGTTGAGCGGACTGCCAAGGGTAAGGCCAAGGGTAACTTCATGCGAGCCGTTTTGCAGGCCGTTGAGCCGGCTAATCATATAGTCATACGAATATCCAACGCGTAACCTATCCGTCGCAAAGACCTGCATGACAAACGAGATAGCGTTTAGTCCGCTCAGGCGATCTCCGGTATAACGCTGGTAGTCGCGGCGAAATGCCGACACTCCTGTGCGGATGCCGCCGCCAAGCCACAACTGATCGCTTATGATGGCCATCGCATTGAAATCCATGCTGGGCGGTCCCATAAGATCGTCTTTATACAGCAAACTGGGCCTCAGCTTTACCGATTCGCTTAAATCTATCAGCATGCCGCCTATAACATAAATATGCCGTTTCCGACGGATGCGATCGACGGTAGTATGATCCCACCGGAAGAGATTATCGGCACCCGTACCTGAAAGCAGATCCATGATGGAAACACCGGCATACCATTTGGCATTATGGTAGTAGACGCCAAAGCGAATATCCGGCACAAAGTTGCTGATTTTACCGGGCGGCAGTACCTGATCGCCGTCGTCCAACACATGGATTAAGCGTCCGTCCAGGCTGTACTGCGTTACTCCTGCACCGACGCCAAAGCTGAGCCGTTCGGTATCCTCCCTGTTAAGCTGGATACGGTACGCGTAGTTGAGGTAAGCCGACGTAGCGGTTTGCGGACCGAGCTGATCTGCCGTAATCTGCACTCCCGCACCATGGCGCCGTGCACCATGGAGGTCAAGGAGCCCATCCACCGACAACAGTCCTGTTTGCGGAGCCCCTTCCAAATCGACCCACTGGCTTCTTAGGCCCAGCTGGGCGAAAAGTTCTTCCTTATAGCCCGCATACGCTGGATTTACACTCATGGCGTTAAAGATGTATTGCGTAAACTGGATATTTTGCTGGCCTTGTGCGGTAAAAACCATCAACCAAGCCGTCAGCGTAAACAATAACTTTTTTATCTTTTCCATTTGATAGGGTTATTTAACATCAATCAAGCTTTTCATCTGCCATTACAGCCTTTTTACCAATATCCATCCCTTATGGATGGTTTCTATGCCGTCTTTTCTGAGTACCAGCCGATAATAATAAGTGCCATCGCTAACCCCGGCGCCATCCCAATTTTGCTGGTAGCGGCGGGAGCGGTAGACTTCGTTGCCCCAGCGATTAAAAACGGTGAGATCTGCGTGCTCGTAATTTTCCAGCCCTTGGATAACAAACAGGTCGTTTTTGCCGTCTCCGTTAGGGGTGAGCGCATTGGGGATGACCAGTTCCGCATAATTGACCGTTATACGGACAGTAGCGATGTCTTTAAGGTCGTTTTGGTCTACAATTTCATAGACAAGCGAGTCTTCGCCAACAAATGTTTGGTTCGACCGGTAAGTAATGCTTCCATCGAGGTTGACAGACGCTAAACCGTTGCGCGGTTGGACAGCTACTCGTACGCGATTTACCAGGATAGGGCTATTTCCGGGCAAGTCGTTTTCAAGAACGAGTACGGTAATGGGCCTTCCGGAAGGGCCGCTT
This sequence comes from Parapedobacter composti, assembly GCF_900112315.1. Taxonomy (GTDB): domain Bacteria; phylum Bacteroidota; class Bacteroidia; order Sphingobacteriales; family Sphingobacteriaceae; genus Parapedobacter; species Parapedobacter composti. The sequence goes on from NZ_FOLL01000003.1 coordinate 266,027, forward strand.
CCCCAGTCGTCCAATGCCGTTGGCCCCAGATTGGCTGATACCAGCTTGGTCAGCCAACTATCGTCGGCAGCAGCAGTTGCGGCCGTGACCCAGTCGCGGGCATGTATCCCCTCGGCAAGCCGCTGCGTATTGCCGCCCATCCAGTTGCCGCTGCCCGCATATTGGGCAATTTGCGCCTGCTCGTCTACGTAAGCGCTGCCGTTGGTAATGCTGTTGTGTTGCAACGTATAAGCGGTATGGACGGCCTCGTCTGCATAGACATGCCACATGCGATCCATGCCACCATCTTTAAGGAGAGCGATGCTGGGTTCAGCGGCGTCATAATCCTGCACGCTGACGTATAACCGGGTGGGGCCTGCGGGCGATAAGGTGGCAGGTGTATAATCGCCCTCTGCGATACCTATGGGGAATGTAAAAGGGCGGGCCGAGGCATATGTTTTGACAACATGGCCGTCAATGCGGTTGCCCGTGACGATCATCCGGTGGCGATTGTAACCGGCAAAACGCCCTTGCGGGCCTAAATAGAGGTTGTGGCCATTAAGCAGGATGTCGCCGCTGTCTACAGCGAATTCGAAAAGACCGTTAAGGTGTAACGCTGCGGACTGTGGTCCCTTATTTTGTGGCGTATCAATATCATAGCCGGGATTGTCTATATCCTCCAATATCAAGTTAGCCGGATTGCGTAGTTCCACGGCAACGCCGATGGGATTACCGTTGTTGCCGTCGACACGGGTAGGACCGGAGGGCATATCTTCATGAAATGGGTTCGTACTTGGATCGTGGACGATAATCCGCCCCGTGCCGCTGAATGTGGCCGTTGGCGCAATCCAGATATTCGGACTCCAGATTTCAAGTGTGCCGTTGATGATCCAATGGGAATTGGGACCGAAATAGCAAGTTTCTGCAAAGCGCAGTTCCACGGTTTCCGGTTCGATGAGTACCGTGGAATTGTCTGCAGTGGTGCTCCCTTCGCCGGTTTGGGCGAATGTGGTACATGGCCCTGTTAGCAACATACCAAGCACACCCCCGACATACGCCACAATTTTCTTTACAGCTATTTTTGTTGACCGGTTCATCTTATGTTACCATTTCGCCCGCTGGCGAATCATCGGGTTAGCGGTGACGGTGCAGTTGTGAAGTGGCGCCGTACTGGTGTTGTTTTCGTTATTGTTGTGCTCACCGTCTTTCTGTTGCGTTACTGTTGCACTTACTGTATAGGTAGAGCGGGTAGGTATGTCCGTTAGTTCCGGGCTTAAGCGGAAACGGATGGCATCTGGGTGCGTAAAGCCTCTTCGTAATGTCTCCAGTGATGGATTGGTGAGTCGATAGGTATGGCTCGTGGGGCTATTAGATTCAACAGTCCACCGTGACGCAGTGGGGGGCAATAGCAAAAAGGTAATACCTGCTGGATGGTTAATCTCAACGGTGATGTTGTTCGAGCGAACATTGACATCGTCTGTCCCCATGTTAGATACTTGCACAGTAAATGTATTGCCATTCACGTAGTCGATGCACCTTCCATCAGCAATAATGTCGCCCAAGATAAGGTCTACGCCTTGCGCGTATACCGGCGTCCGTACGGAAGAAATGTTATTGAGCGTGTCTTGATCGGTTCCAGCGGGCACATGCAATTTAACCGTGTTGACAATGTGGTTGCCGGGCGGAGTCTGGAGGAGCGTACCCTTCACTTCTATGCGACCTGTGCTGTTGGAAATAATGGATAGGGTTCCGCGCAATACGTTCGGGGACACCTGATGGATCGGTTCCGTAGCGGTTAACACATTGGTGTCAAGAACTTGGATGGAGTCAATCCTAAACGTTGACGGAGTCAACGTGTTTCCATAAGCATCTTTGATGGTATCCCTTAATTCAATACTTTCAATGGGCGCATCGGTATCGTTGACTACCTCAATGGTATAGGTGATTTCCTTGTTATTTTCCCCTCCGGTTGCGTTTTCGGGGATTAGGTAATCCCTGTTTGCTAATTTTACGGTTCGCAGGTTACCCAGTGTAGTGACAAGAATATTGCGGATTTCATGGTAATTGAAACCACCCCCGGAGGAGGCCGCAAAACCTACCTTCATTGTCGGAGGGGGCGGCTCAGTGGTTTGATAGGTGATCAGGTCGGTAAACGTTCCACCTGGCTTTTTAGTCCAACGCACGGTAATGTCGTATAATCTCTCCGCATTATTATACATGATGGTAATCTGGACCCGCCGGTAAAATTCGTCGCTGGAAGGGCGTGTGGTAGTTGTGATATCATAATCGACCTCGTTAGACATACGGTCCGGACTTAGTTGTGCGCCGGCGAGGTATTCGTTGGTTGTATTCGCGTTGTTGGTTGTCGGCCCCCGGAGGACAACCGAATTTGGCAGCTCTCCAAGTCCACCATTACGACCTTCGCTTGGATTTGAAAAGTTTCCGTAAGCATCGAAACCTACGCCCACATATCCCCCGGCTAAACCTTCATTGATATAGGCTGCTGTATTTGGTGCATAGCCAAGCGATCCTCCGTATCCGCCTAAACGAAAGTCGGCTTCAGCATCAAAGAGGAATACGCATAGCCCATCCGCGCCGCCATAGCTGTCGTTGCGGGTTCTCCACATTTTATACTCGAAATCAACCAACACCCCCATGCCGGACGGAAAAGAGCGGTCGATATAAGCAAAGCCCCGTTGATTGGTGAGATCCTTTGTTAGCCGCAACCATCCGCTACCGACGGGATCGTCAATACCGGAGGTAAAATAGGCTTCGCCCTGCGCTTGAACATCTCCCCCTCCTACTTTAATGTGAGGATAGTTGTTACCCCGCAAGTCATCGACGATGGTGAATTGGGCTCGGCTGGTGTGGCAAACAATCAAGCTGGTTATGATGAGTGCGGTGAACCGGCAGAAAACCTTTAAATCAAGTATGGTGGTACGTATATTCATTGCTTTTCCTACTTGTTTGCTTACTCCTCTCCCTTGATGACAAACACAATGTTCATGAATGATGTAGGGGTACCGGGCCCTTTGACGTCATAGGTGAGGATGCCCTCTGCACTGATGTTTTGTATGTTAAATACATCGGTGTCATAATAGGTGACATAATAGTAGAGATCGGTGGCCCTGGGAAGATAAGGGATTTGTTCCGGAGCTCCGGCGCTTGCTACCAGAGTTGGATTACCTGATCCTGTGAACTGTTTGATGTATTCTTCGTAGAGATTTTTGGTGCGCCCTGTGCCGTTGGTAGAAGTATCAAAGATGACGGAGGGCATATAAAAGAACCGTACAAACTTGTTGGCGGATACCGTCTTGAGTACACCTGTTGAGTCGGCCACTATAATGCGGTCGTTTTCTGGATTGCCGGGCTGTAGACCGGTGACGGCTATGGTATTGTCGGCATTTGTAGCGATTTGGGTGGGCTTGGTGAGTTCGCCGCCGAGTTGCACTTGGCCACTGGTGTGTTCATCGCCGATATGTAGGCCATTGGAGGCCGTGATATCTACTCGCACCCATTTCGTGCCGTCATTACTATAAAATCCTGGTCTGACTGCTGTGGCACCAGTGCCATCTGTGGCCGTATTGTATACCAGCATCCCCGCTACGTGTTCGCCTAAGGGAGTGGCCAGATTAGTAGCTTGGAGGGCAAGCCGCGGCAGGAGCAGTCCTTTATCCGTGGCCGTTAGGTCGATGACCGAGTTGGGGTTGGGGTTCGCTGTACCAAACCCTTGTTGGGCGTGGACGGCATGGAATAATCCCATAAAGAACAGGAGTATACTAAAACACTTGATTTTTGCTTTCATGGTATGTCTATTTGCATTCATCCTATCTCAGCCATGTTAGATTCTATTGATGACCCACCAATTTTCACCGTCGAATTGCACGGTCCAACCTTGATAGGGAAGTGTGCCGGTAATGGTTTCTTGCCCGTCGATATCGCTGCCATTTCCGTCAAGGACAACCTTATTGCTGGAGGTGTCGATTTTCTTGATGGTGTATTTTTTTCCTGTTTGTACATCATTGGGCAAGGTGATGGTAACGGCATCTCCTGAAGCATCTACCAATATGGTTTCATCGGTCGCTACGGCGGTGTAGTTTGCGTCTTTCTTTACAATGGCGCTTGGGATAATAGCCGGAATGGTTTTCAGCACGCCGTCTCTATCTACTACGACGATGCGGTCTTCCGTTTCATCGCCTTCTTGTAGGCCGGTGATGGCGAGGGTGTTGGTGGCGGTTGTTATGATTTCTGTTTCTTCATATACTAAGGCTCCACCGAGTTTTATCGCACCGGAAGTACCATCGATATGGAGGCCGTTGGTGGCGGCGATGTCTATTTCCGTCTTCTCGTCGCCCTCGTCGGTGTAGGTTATACGGTAAACGGCTGGTCCATCGCCATCCTCCCCTAAATGAGTAACCTCGCCCACGATGGCGGTCAGGGTCTCCAGGTTCTGTACGAGCGAGTCGAGTTGCAGCGTGGTGGTCTTCCCGTGCTCGTCGGTGTAGAGGATGGCCGTGGTATCCGCATTGAGTTGGATGGCGGTCAGGGTCTCCAGGTTCTGTACGAGCGAGTCGAGTTGCAGCGTGGTGGTCTTCCCGTGCTCGTCGGTGTAGAGGATGGCCGTGGTATCCGCATTGAGTTGGATGGCGGTCAGGGTCTCCAGGTTCTGTACGAGCGAGTCGAGTTGCAGCGTGGTGGTCTTCCCGTGCTCGTCGGTGTAGAGGATGGCCGTGGTATCCGCATTGAGTTGGATGGCGGTCAGGGTCTCCAGGTTCTGTACGAGCGAGTCGAGTTGCAGCGTGGTGGTCTTCCCGTGCTCGTCGGTGTAGAGGATGGCCGTGGTATCCGCATTGAGTTGGATGGCGGTCAGGGTCTCCGTTGCCTTCACCACTTCCTCTAAATTAATCACCTGCGTTTCGTCATTCCCATCAACAAAAGTGAGTTCATATGTAACCGAATCGTAGTTTATGGGTTTGATATCATCCATCGCTGCAACAAGCACCCATCGGCTACCGTTATTGTAGTAAATACCAGGTACAATATCATTGACAGTAGCCGTATTGTATACCATCATGCCAGCGCGATGCTGCGACAACGGAGCAGCATCATCCGCGCGGCGCAATTGCACCCGTGCATGCAAGAGGCCTTTGCTGTTGCTTTCCAGTTCCAGCAATGCATCTTTATTGGGTAACACTGTACCTTGAATGGTATTGTCCCTTACTTTTTGCTGGGCAAAGATGGGGGTATAAAATACGGAAGTTATTAATACTACGAATAGTAAGTTGACTTTCATAGGCTGTGTTGATTACCGTTTGGAATTGCGATAGCGGCTGGGTATTACCTTTTTTCCAAATCAGGCATTGCATTTGTACTAAAAACGCTGTATAGGTATACTGGATGGCCAGGTGTAATACTTGTCGGCACTTGGCCTAAGTTTAAGTAGTTGTATAAAGTCATGATACGGGTAGATGTATGCGGATAAAGATGCAAAGTTTTTCAGTTGATGGCAACAATAACGGGCAAAAAAATGGTTTTTTCTTAAAACAATTCGCCGTTAACTAAAATATTACCGTTCTTAGCAGAAGATTACCTAAAATGCAGACAGGTAGCGATCAGTTAAGAGTATAATGGTGCGTACTCGGTTTGAAGATTGACGATTGTTTGCCTCTGAAAGTTTGATTATTTTCGCACGATATACTGGCGCACCGTTCATCCAATGATAGACACTTGAAAACAACCATTGCAAAACTAATTTCTACGCTCGGTCATCCATTTTTGACAGTTCCGGTATTTGTTGTTTTTTTGTTATTCAGCATCGAACCGGCACGGCAGGCAACTTATCTTTCTTTTTTAATCATCGGCGGGATTTTCGTGCCTATTGGGATAAAGACCATTTTGGGAGTAAGAAAGGGAACATACACAAACCTTGATGTATCGGATCAGGGGCAGCGCCAGGAATGGTTTATTGCTACCTCGGTTTTGCTGTTGATAGTCACGGCAATTATTTGGTTAACAAACCAAGGCTGGACGCTGCGTCTGGCGCTATCGTGTGCCTTAATGCTGCTGCTCGTTGCACAAGCGGTTAATATTCGGGTAAAAGCGTCCATGCACTTGGCCTTCCACACGTTTTTAGGCTTCCTTATCTTATATTTCAATTGGTATGCAGGGTTGTGCTTTTTGTTGTTCGCGCCGTTGCTGGCTTGGTCGCGGCTACATCTAAAGCGCCATGTAAATAAGGAAATCGTAGTGGGAATCGCCTTGGGCGTTGTTTTTGGTATGGTATTTTGGCTGTTGAGTTAAGGCCTTAGCGAGGTGTCGCCGCTAATTTTCTCCACGATAGGCCAGTCTGCCGCTGCCCAATCCAGCTCACGGAGCTGTGCTGGATACAGCCATTGGTGATGGATATGTTCAGTAAGTTTCAATGTTTCAATGTGGGCGGCGCGGCAAAGATAGGCTGTTAAGGTAATACGGAAATCGGGATAATCATGCAAGAGTACATGATAACGATTGCCAATCTGGACCTCCAGCCGCGTTTCTTCTTTGATTTCCCGATACAGAGCCGAGTCGGCGGTTTCGCCGGGCTCTACTTTGCCTCCGGGAAATTCGTATTTGAAGCTCGTATATACGTGTTTTCCCAGGCCTTTTTGGGTGCACAGGATTTTTCCTTCATGCTGGATGATTCCGGCAACAACGTCGTAATGGGGTATGGGCATGGCCAAAGGTACTAAATCAGCCGCACTACCTCGGTGTAGGGCGTAATAGATAGCCCGTCGGTGTTTTTTAGGAGGTTCAATCCTGGCCTTTTGCCTCTTTCGAGAGAACCGTATCGTTCGGAAATACCCAAAAAAGAAGCTCCGTTAATGGTAGCCCATTTTATGGTTTCGGTGAAGGGCAGTTCTGGAAAATGCCGGTGAATGGCTTTTAGCTCTGACAATACACACAACCGATTATTGGAGGCCAGGCTGTCTGTGCCGATAGTAATGCGGTGGTGGTAGCGGACGAAGTTCGGAATCTTAGGTAGTGAACCCTCGATATATAAATTAGCATTGGGGCAGAAACACCAGCTGACATTCCTTCCTTGCCGTTCGATAAAATAAATGTCTTTGGACGATGTATAGGTGTTATGTACCAATAATACCGGCGTGTCTTTCGATAGGTAGGACATGAACGTTTGCAGTGAATTCCTTGCCTGCGCCTTAAAACCGGAGATATCTCTGCCTAATACTTGGTAAAAGTTTAAAAACCGGCCGCTTTTGTAGCGGAAGAGCTTGTTCTCTTCTTCGCTTTCCTGGTTATGGATACTCAAAGGCATCTGATGCTCGGTTGCATTGTCATTGAGCAGTTTAAATAGTTCTTTAGATACTGAATATGGGGCATGAGGCGTAACTGACGTCGTATGGGGGTTAAACTGCTCAGCGATAGCCAACGCTTCGGAAAATTTCTGCTCGGCCGATTCGGGTTCAAATCCCAGGGTTTCTACAAACGTATGGTAATGGATGCTGCTGCTGGCTTTGACAGGAGCGGAGGCTGCTGTATTGGCGTGGTCGCCTACAGCTACGATGCCGTTGTCATACAACTGCTTATCGGCTGCTTCCATGGCTTGCAGCATATGGTTTTCGGACGCCGCTCTTTGAAATATAACCTGTTGCAAGAAAGGCACCAGTCCGGTGAGCCGGGGAATAACACCGGCCATGTGGGATAATTCTAAATGGCAGTGGGTGTTGACAAAGCCGGGGGTGATAATACCGGTGTGCTTGACGATTTTCTTGCCGTTAAGAATTGGATTGTCAGGAGCATGGACGCCGGCAATGACGCCCTTTTCGGTTATTTCAATAACACCATTCCTGACGGCTTCACCGACAACGGGTAGTATGTAATCTGCCGAGAAAAAAGTGTTCATCGTATTATTGGTTATGCCTGGTTGATGCCTTGGCTTAATTGAAACCGCCTGAACTGACGGATAGCATGCCGGTCAGTTTAGGGCTCGTTTCTGAGCATAAGCAAAGATGTGTTTTTTTTTTGTGTTTGACCAAACTTGCGGCAAAAATACGTTTAAAAAAGCTGTATCTTTGCAACGTGGTGAGTACCAAGGCTAAAATCGATATTCGTAAATTGTCGCTGGATGAACTCCAGAGCCATTTAATGGCTATGGGAGAGCAACCGTTCAGGGCTAAACAGATTTATGCCTGGCTCTGGCAGAAATCGTGTACGGATTTCGATGAGATGAGCAATCTCAGTAAACAGCTGCGTGATAAACTGAAGGAGGTGTTCGCTATCTATGCTGCTAAAGTAAAGCAGGCGCAGCGCAGTGCCGACAGCACGATCAAAAGTAGTTTTGTACTTTTCGATGGTAATATCATCGAAGGGGTGTTGATTCCTGCGCCGGATCGCATGACGGCCTGTGTGAGTTCGCAGGTGGGTTGCAGTCTGACCTGTAAGTTCTGTGCCACGGGTTATATGGAACGGAAACGGAACCTGAATGCCGACGAAATTTATGACCAGGTGGTGCTTATCAGTAAACAAGCACAGGACAATTATGGGCAGCCGCTTACCAATATCGTGTATATGGGGATGGGCGAACCTTTGCTCAATTATGCTAACGTGATGCAGTCAATACAACGCATCACGGCACCCGATGGATTGAATATGGCAGCAAAGCGTATAACGGTGTCTACGGCCGGAATCGCCAAAATGATCAAGCGGCTGGGTGATGATCGCGTTCGGTTTAATCTGGCCCTGTCATTGCATGCTGCGAACGACGAGAAACGCAACGAGATTATGCCCATTAACGAGCAGAATTCGCTGCGGGCTTTGGCAGAATCACTTAAATATTATTATGCCAAGACCAAAAATCCGGTAACGTATGAATACATCGTTTTCAATGGGTTTAATGACGAGCTCAGCGACGCGCATGAACTGGCGGCTTTCTGCAAACACCTGCCCTGTAAGGTGAATATTATTGAGTATAATCCTATAGCGTTTGCTGACTTTCAGAATGCGGAGGAGGATAAAATAGACCGGTTTGCTGATTTCTTACGCCACCGCGGGATAGTTACCAATATCCGCAGGAGCAGAGGAAAGGATATCGACGCGGCATGTGGGCAATTGGCCATCAAGGAAACGGCAAGCCCTGCTGTTTGACGCGCATGATTATCAGACAATATTTTGACGATTTGATTTCCCTGTTTTTCCCGCCGACATGTGCCGGGTGTGACATGCCTTTGACGTATGGCGAGCACTTAATCTGTACGGTTTGCTGGTTTCATCTGCCTTATACCAATGGGCACCGCGATTCCTGCAACGGCAGTGCACGGTTATTCTGGGGGCGCGTGCAATTGGCGGCTGTAGCTTCTTACCTTTATTTCATGGATGATTCGCGGGTGCAACGGATATTGCACCGGTATAAATACCGCGGCTGCCCCGAGATCGGTACCCTTATGGGTTTGCGGTATGGCGAACTGCTCATCGCCACGCCTCCTTTCAACCAGATAGACGTAATTGTTCCTGTCCCCCTGCACCGCGCAAAATTGCGGAAGCGTGGGTATAATCAAAGTGCTTTTTTTGCCCGAGGGCTTTCGCAGGTCATGCAGAAGCCGGTGGTAATCGACGGACTGGTAAGAAATCGCGCTGCGGATACCCAAACCCGGAAAACCCGGTATGAGCGACATGAAAATGTCTTAAATACTTTCGCAATGAATAACTCCCGCGGTTTAGCCGGCAGGCATGTCCTGCTGGTAGATGATGTGCTGACCACCGGCGCTACTATAGAGGCTTGCGCAAGCGTATTATTGGCGGGCGGTGTGGCCGATGTAAGCGCTGTCACCATCGCTAAGACCGTATGAATGACCATGCATATGCTGGACCGAATGCCGGTGTACCCGAGGGCATTTGCATCCGTTGCGAAACAGGCCGCAGGCCGACAAATGCGCTATAAGCGCGAGTCCTAAAATGAGAAGGGATGTTTTTCTGAAGGTATTACGGCGTTTCATCCGGGTATTCGCTGTTGTTATCATGGCGTTGCCTGTTCCCGGCATAACGTCCATTTTACGGCAGTTGTCAATACGAGGTAGGCAAAAACGCCCATGCCGGTACCGGCGATGTCAGCAAATAAGTCCCAAGCCTCGGCAGACCGATAGGTGAATATCTTCCATTGGATGTATTCCGTAAATAGGGCAAACAATGTTGAAAAGCTGACTACCCGGAACGTAATGGACCACGAAGGTTCAGTGTTTGCAGATCTTCTGATAGCACCATAATACAGCAAGATGGTAAACACGAAAAAGAAACCGGTGTGTACGAGTTTATCTATGCCAGGGAATTGAGGAACATTGTTGGTCGTTTCTGACGGTAAGCTACACAATACCAGAATAATCGTTGCCCATAGTATAGCCCAAATGTAATGCTTCATCGTGTTTATCCGTTATGGAGCGATTATAATGCCAAAATACGGCGTCCCGCGCAGGGGCGCCGTACTCCGTTATGCGATGGCTTTAGGCCGATACCTGCGCTTCATAATCAGCTGCTGAAAGTAGCTCCGCTACTTCTGCCGCGTTGCTTAGTTTCACACGTACTAACCAACCGTCTCCGTAAGGGTCTTGATTGACCAGTTCGGGCGATGCGTCTATTTTATCGTTCACCGCCAATACGGTGGCCGTAACCGGCATAAATAGGTCAGATACGGTTTTTACGGCTTCTACCGTGCCAAACACTTCGTTTTGCGGTACTTCATCGCCAATGGTATTGATGTCGATAAAGACGATATCGCCTAATTCACGCTGTGCGAAATCGGTAATGCCGATGACGGCTTCTTCGCCTTCTACACGAATCCATTCATGATCTTTCGTGTACTTTAAATCTGTAGGAAAAGTCATTAAACTATTGTTTTAATATGACCATGTGCTGACATGGTGAAATTTCCTCAAAAATAGGATTATATGATGAAATCGCAAAATAGCATTACCTTTATCCGCCATGAATAAATATGTCGAAAAACTGTATGCCATTGCAGGCAAGGAGACTCGATTGATTATTGGATTGATGTCGGGTACGTCGCTGGATGGTCTCGACGTAGCGCTCTGTAGGATTACCGGCTATGGAAAGGAAACGGCTTTGGAGCTTCTGCAGTTCGATACCACACCCTATACGGATGAATTTCGCAACCGCATCCGGGAGGTTTTCGCTAAACGGGAGGTAGATCAGCAGTTACTCACCGGGTTGCATGCGGTGGTGGGGCGTACCCATGGTGGTTTGGTGAATGAAATGCTTGCCGCTTGGGGAGTGCCAAACCATGAGGTTGACTTGCTGGCCAGCCATGGGCAAACAGTTTATCATGCGCCGCAGTCGCTTACGGGCAATCTCGAGTATCCCAATAGTACGCTGCAAATAGGGGATGGCGATCATGTGGCCGTCACAACGGGTATAATTACCGTCTCGGATTTTAGGCAAAAACATGTTGCGGCGGGTGGCGAAGGGGCGCCTTTGGCTGCCTATGGCGACCATCTATTATTTACCGATGGGCTGGAAACCCGGATTTTGCTTAACATCGGCGGTATAGCCAACTTTACCTGTCTTCCGGCAGGCAACATAGGGATGCCGTGTTTCGCCACTGACGTAGGGCCGGGCAATACCTTAATGGATCAATATATGCAGGCGGTTATGGGGCAGGCGATGGACAAAGATGCGGCCATAGCGTCTGCGGGCGTTGTGAATCGTCCACTGCTTGACACCCTGCTGAGTCATGATTTTTTTGCTTTGCCTTTTCCTAAAACGACGGGGCCTGAACTTTTTAATCTGCAGTACTTGGCTGATGCTCAGCATAAAGCGGGAACGGTTGGTCTTTCCAAGCACGATGTGATGGCTACGTTGTGTGCTTTTTCGGCCTCTGCAATTGTACAGGCTGTCAACCGGGTTATGGAGCCGCATAGGCAGGTCAAAGTTTATATCAGTGGCGGCGGGCTGCATAATCCGTTGTTGGTACGGTTCATTAAAGAAGGGCTTCCCGGCGTCAGCGTGTTGTCTTTTGATGAGTTGGGGCTGGTGCCGGATGCCAAGGAAGCGGCATTGTTTGCGCTGCTCGCCAATGAAACCGTGGCGGGAGATGCCATTCATGTGAACGGTATCATGAACTCCCCGGCGGTGTGCATGGGAAAAATCAGTTTTCCGGAATAGTTTATTAATCGTCGCCTAATGCCCGGTGTAGGAACAGTTTGAAATCATACATCCGGCGGAACGCTCCTAATACACGATCCAGCCCGTCGGGCTGTGCCAATTCTTCGTCCGTAAAGGCCTGAAAGGCCGTAAAGCTTTTCAGTTTCAGGTATTCAATATAGGGGTTATCACTATCGAAGCCGGCGGGTGGACGTTTTAACTGATCCTGCATGTCTAGTTGGCAGTGCTGCTTAAATTCGGGGTCGGCTAACAACTCCAATAACTGGTCTCCGTTGTAGTCGATTTCTTGCCGGATGGCCGCCAGATGATCTTTTTCGGGCCGCCAATATCCGCCGGCGGCAAAACTATTTCCCGGCTGTATATGCAGATAATATTCCGGCCCGTTCAGCTTGCGGCCTGCCGTGGATATTCCCGCGCCGAGCCACGTTTTATACGGTGCTTTATCTTTGCTGAACCGGGTGTCGCGGTATATCCGAAATAAGCATTTTGTTACGGGGATGTCTTCGGTAATATACCGATCGGTCTGCGCGAGGCCGTGGATTATGGCCGCGGTAAATTCCTTCATGTTTAGCCAGGCTTGTTCGTAGGCATCGCGGTTGGCTTGGAACCAGGTTCTGTCGTTGTTTTCTTTGATTGCCGAAAGGAAATCAAAGGTAGTGGGATGTATGGATAATTGCATAACGCTTAACGTTCGTTTAGTTTAATACGGTATGGAGAAAGGCTAATACAATGGGGGCGGCAAGCAGCAACCCGTCAAAACGATCGAGCAAGCCTCCATGGCCGGGTAATAGTGCGCCTGAATCTTTGACACGCTGACTGCGTTTGAGCATCGATTCGACCAGATCCCCGAAAGTGCCGAATATGGCAATAATTAGCGCGATGGTTATCCATTGCCAAGGAGCAATTACGGGAAAATAATGGGCTATGGCCATGGCGGTAACCAGCGCTAATAAAACCCCTCCTGCAAAACCTTCCCAAGTTTTTTTGGGCGAAATGCGTTCAAAAAGTAAGTGCTTGCCAAGGCGCCTCCCCGCCAGGTAGGCACCGGTATCATTGCTCCATAGAATAAGCATGAATCCTAAGGGTAAGCGGTAGTCATACACCCCACCCATAATGCCCAATGTAAAGAACGAGGCAAATGGTAAGACTACATATAGCACCCCCAGTAGGGTGTAGGCGATGCCGGCGAATGGTTTTTCCTGTTTTTTGTAAAGGGCGGTAATAAATACGGAGGCTATTAAGGGGGCAATAAGCCCCAGATAATGTGCAGTGAATATGTCAAGCCGGAGCGCTGCATAGGCTGCAAACAGTACACCGCCCACGAGCAAACCCAACGGCCGGCTGGGCTTAGCTGCGTCGTCTGCGATGATGCGATAGAATTCATCGAGGCAACAGATACTCAGCACTATGAAAAAAACTGCAAACACATATTGGCCTAAAAACATGGCGCTTAGTAGGACGATCACAAAAAAAAGGCCGGTAATCGCACGGGTTCTCATGGCAGTTCAGGCTTAGTTATCTTCCGATTCGTTTTCTGCGATTAAACGTTGTGCGAAGGCTTCATCTGACTCATGCACATATACCTCCACTTGCCCGAAGCGGTAAGACGAATCCTGTTTGTTGATTACTATTGCCGGTACCCCGTGTTCTTCAAGCATCTGTTTCGTGATTTCTGCCTGAAAGGGATTGGTGGTGGTAAGTAGCTTAATCCAATGTTTCTCCATTATATCGTATGTTTTGTGCCGTGGCGGTTTTATGGTATTGGTACAACAGCACTGCGGTAAGCACAAAGCTAATAAAATAAAAATAAGCTGGAATCTGCAATCCGGCATCCATTTCTTCAAATGAACGACCCCGCCGGAGAAGGAAAAATGCGGACAATGCTACCGTTGCGTTATTGATGAAGTGAGCCAGCACCGGCAACCAGATGTTTTTGCCCCACAGCAAAAGGTAGCCGAACAGCGCTCCCATCAGCATGCGGGGCAAAAAACCATAAAATTGGAGGTGGATGGCACTGAAGATGACGGCGGTAACCCAAATGCCGGTATGCGGGTTGTTAAACCAACGGGATAGAAGGCGTTGAAGACAACCCCGGAAGAAAAACTCTTCACCGATAGCGGCTATTACGGCTACTACGATCAGGCTGGTGGCCATACCCCAGTAGGAGGTATCTGAAAGTAACAACTTGGTCAACCGCTCTTGTTCGGCTTCCTTAGCTTTCATCCAGTTTTCAAGCCCAGACAGGGCTTCCGGAAGTTGCAGGCGTTCATTCAGCAAAATGGCTTGTTCGAACAACGGTCCTGCAAAGAACATAATCCCCAGTACCATTGGCCATAATAAGGGATTTACTGAAGTGGTAAAAGCGAGATAGCGCTGCCGCGGCTTATCAAACACTTCCATAAGGAGTGGTGGAAGGATGAACATACCGATACTGAAACCTGCCTGCAAGATTTTTAAGAAACCGGTATGGGTGGTTGCAGACGCGAGATCTTCCAATCCGGTGAGGCTGCCTGCGCGATTTAAAGTGATAAAACCGATGAACGCAGAAAGTGTACCCATGATAACGGCTCCGGCAAACGCCAAGGCGAGAAGCAAGATCAACGACGTTGCTGGGTGTTTTTCACCTTGGAAGCCGTGGGAAACAGGGCGTGAGGCCATAGGGTTACTTAATTTGGGGATGAAGATACGGATTGCAGCCGAAATCGAGAAACATCCATTGTTATCAATGCTGGGAAAGTACCTGCCGTTTGTTTTTGTAAACGAGTTTAGCTAAGTTTGGAAATACTAAAGGCGCTGTGATGAAAGCCCTGCCAATTATATTCCTTTTGACGATCGCCTGCTTATTTCCGGTAGCGAAGGTGCAAGCGCAGGAAGAATATATTGCACCGCCTTCCGAGACGCTTACCGTTGTTCCCTTCTCATTGGTGGCGGAAAGCGTTGTCTTGATAAATGGCGTTTTGGTGGGCTATCCGGATACCCTTACTTTTATCTTGGATACGGGAAGCAGCGGCATTTCATTGGATTCTACAACAGTCAGTTCGTTAGGGCTTGTGCCTGAGTTGTCTGACATCAATATACGGGGAATCGCGGGGGTACGGCGTGCGGAATTTCTTTATAACATGTCGCTCAAACTGAACGGACTCGTGGTAGATAGCCTGAATTTTCATGTGAATAATTACGAATTTCTATCGTATGTTTATGGCAAAAAGATAGATGGTGTAATCGGGTATTCACTATTCAGCCGGTATATCATTAAAATCAACTATGACCTTAATGAAGTGCAGATCTGCTCGCAAGGTGCCATCAAATACCCGAGGGGCGGGTATCTGCTGAAGCCGTTTATCCGGACGTTGCCGGTATTGCCGGCAAAGGTGACCGATCATCGCTCGGTAACCTCCCGCTACCTTTTTGATATCGGGGCCGGAATGTCGCTGATGTTTTCACGGGATTTTGATCAGGACAGCGCCTTTATTCGAAAGAAGCGGAAGCGCTTTCCCCTGCAGGCACATGGAGTGGGGGGCAAACTGGAAATGGAAATGACCTTGGTACGGAATTTCCGGCTGGGGCCGTACCGTTTCCGGAAAGTGCCTGCTATGGTGTTTGATGATGAGCATAATGTGACTTCCTATCCGTACTTGGGCGGACTTATAGGAAACCAGCTCCTGAAACGCTTTAATGCAATTTTTAATTACGAACAACGGGAGATTTACCTCGAACCCAATACGCTTTACCGGGAGCCTTTCTATTACTCTTATTCTGGCATGGAGCTTTATTATATCGACGGTTCGGTTATTATCGGTTCAATCATAAGCGGTTCTCCGGCAGATCGTTCGGGGCTTAAGGTAGGGGATGTTGTCGTTGCCATTGACAACGTGGCCAATGGGGATTTCGTTCAGTATAAGCGGGTATTGATGATGGCAAAAAAACGGGTGAAACTGATTGTCAGCCGAGGCGACGAGTTGCTGGAAATTCCGTTGAAGTTACATAGTCTGCTTTAGTATTGCTATCTTAGCTTATTAGTAAAAGCCATTCCTGTGAGAAAATTGGACGTAAGTAGGCAAGAGAAGGAAACGTTGGATGACGCAATCGACCATTGGCTCAAGCTGGATATACTGGATGCCCGACTGGCTGAACGGCTGCGTGATTCTTATGAAGTTAAAGGCTTTGATTGGAAACGGTTGGCGCAATACGCTTTTTGGATAGCGCTTTCCTGTGTGGTACTTGCTTTCCTTTCATTGTTTGCGGATAAAATGGTGCTCCGGTGGATTGAGCGACTGTATGACACCCCGGATACCGTGATTTGTATATTTTGCATGGTATCAGCCGTGGTTTTTTACGCTTGGGGGTTTAGGCATAAACGAAGATATCCGGATAAAACGTTCAGCAACGAGGCGTTGATGGCACTAGGGGTGTTTGCAACCGCGGCTTTTATCGGGTATCTCGGAAAAATTATTGATAAAGGATCCGGCCATTTTTCGCTGTTGTTTCTGGCGTCGGTGATCATTTATGGTGTTTTAGCGGTTAAGCTTTCATCTAAGTTGATCTGGGTATTTACGCTGGTGAGCTTTGGGATATGGTTTGCTACGGAAACAGCTTATCATAGTAATTGGGGGTTCCGCTTCTGGGGGATGAATTATCCGCTGCGATTTACGATCTTTGGGGCTATCATCACTGCTTTTTCCGTCTTTTGGCAACACCGTTTTAAACCCCTCAAGCCGTTCCGGCAGTTGAGTTACGTCATTGGGCTTACTTATTTGATGGTCGCTTTATGGCTGCTGTCGATTTTTGGCAATTACAGCGACTTGGATAAATGGTCTCAGGTGCGGCAATGGCATATTTTCTATTGGGGTTTATTGTCGGTAGCCGTGTCCTTTGGGCTGGCTTGGTATGGCCTTAAACGACGGGACAATATTGCCCGGGAATTTGGCATTGTCTTTTTTGTGCTTAATATCTATACACGGTTTTTCGAATACCTGTGGGATAACATCAACCGTGCAGTGTTCTTCTTGCTGCTGGCCGCTTCGTTCTGGTACATCGGAAGATGGGCAGAGCGGGTTTGGGGCAGTGGCACAAAGCAAAAGACCCCATAGAAGTTAAGTGCTATGGGGTATTCTGCCGGAAAAGTGTCTGGTTAGGACTGTTTTACGAATTGAACGCTTGCCTGGATTTTTACATCGTCACTTACGACCACGGCACCGGCTTCGGTAACGGCGCTCCAGGTCAGGCCGAATTCTTTTCGGCTGATTTTGCCCGTAACTTCAAAACCGGCCTTGAAATTGCCGTAGGGGTCGGTTACCGTGCCGCCGAATTCGACGTCGAGCTTGATGGGTTTGGTGGTTTCTCCGATGGTTAAGTCGCCATGGAGCACAAATTCCTGAGCGCCTTTTTCTTCAACGGAGGTGGATACGAACGTGATGGTCGGATATTTGCCGGCGTCGAAAAAGTCAGCGGACTTCAGGTGCTCGTCCCGTTGCGACTGATTGGTGTCTATGCTCCCGGTGTCAATGGTAAAATTGACTTTGCCAGTGGTGAAATCCGACTCGTTTTCTGTAACGACCGTGCCATCAAAGGAACGGAAATAACCGGTAACGGTCGTGATAACCAAGTGTTTTACCTTAAACGCCACCTCAGAGTGGGTGGGATCTAATTTCCATGTAGTTGCCATAGTTATATTGTTTTGTCTTACAAAAATAGTAGATTCATGTTTAAACAAACATTGAACTACATTAATTTTTTATGTAAAACAATCAAAGGCGGAAAAAGATTAGCTGATGTGAAGACTGTAGGTGATAGACACACCTCCTGTGGCCAGCATGTCATGTACAGAGCAGTATTTCTTCACGGCCAGTTCGGCTGCTTTTTCTGCTTTGGCCTGGTCAATTGTGCCCTTAAGAAAAAAAGAAATATGCACCGACGTAAAGACCCGCGGAATTTCGTCTCTGCGTTGCGCTTCAACGTCGATTTTCATGTCGTCAATTTGCTGGCGCTGCTTCTTGAGTATGTTCACTAAATCCAATGCGCTGCAAGATCCTAAGGCCATGAGTACCAATTCCATGGGGCGTGCTCCAAGGCCTTCACCACCGATATCGGGAGAGCCGTCTATATGTACGGTAACATCGGTGCTGCTGCTGATGGCTTCAAAATGGACGGCATCGTTAAGCCTATTCAGTGTTACTTTCATTTGATATTATTTAGTTTTTTGGGAACGGTGGCTTACGCGGCCGGCCGTCTAACTGTTGTTCAATGCCTGGACAATATCGGCTATGATGTCTTCCGCGTCTTCCAACCCCACGGATATACGGATGCTTCCGGGCTGTATACCCAGCTGTTGCCGCTCCTCTTCCGTGAGCTTCGAATGGGTCGTTGACGCCGGGTGGGTGGCGATACTGCGCGAGTCGCCTAAATTGGACGTAATCCGTATCATTTGTAAGGCGTCAAGGAACCGTTTGGCTTGTTCGAACCCGTCTTTGACCACGAAGGTGACAATACCGCCACCCGCTTTCATTTGCTTTTTTGCCAGATGGTATTGCGGATGCGACGGAAGGAACGGATAACGTACCTGCATTACTTGAGGGTGTTGCTCGAGTTCCTCGGCTACCCGCAGTGCGTTGCTGCAATGGCGATCCATCCGCAGGCCTAAGGTTTCTATACTCTTCGAGAGTACCCACGCGTTGAATGGCGAGAGAGCGGGGCCGGTATGGCGGATAAAAAACATCAGCTCATCAATGAGGGCCTTTTTGCCCACTACCACCCCGCCTAATACGCGGCCTTGTCCGTCCATGTATTTTGTAGCGGAATGGCTCACCAGGTCAAACCCATAACGCATCGGTTTTTGAAGGTAAGGCGTGGCAAAGCAATTGTCTACGTTGAGAATGATGTTGGGATATTTTTCCTTGAATCTTCCCAGCCATTCCAAATCGACCAGCTCCAGCCCCGGGTTGGAAGGGGTTTCCAAAAAAATCATCCGTGTGTTGGGTTGGATGGCTTTTTCCCACGCTTCTGGTTCAGATGCATCTACATAAGTAGACGTGATACCCCAACGTGGAAATAGTTTGGTGATTAACTGGTGCGTGGAGCCGAAGATCGCGCGGCAGGCTACCACGTGGTCACCGCTTCTGAGCAGGGCGGCAAAGGATGCGAACACAGCGGCCATTCCCGATGAAAAAGCCAAACCCGCTTCTGCACCTTCCAGGTCACACACCTTATTGATAAACTCGGTGGTGTTAGGGTTCGAATACCGGGAATATACGTTGCCCTCTTCCTCTTCTGCGAAAATCGCCCGTCCTTGCTCGGCGCTGTCAAAGATGAAGCTGGAAGTTAAGTACAGGGGCACAGCATGCTCACGGTAGAGGGAGCGGTCGGCCTGCTCCCGGATGGCCTTCGTTTGTTCGTTCATGTCAAAATTGAGTCGCACAAACTTAGCCAAAGTTGGAGTGATATGCAAACAGCGGTTTATCCCTTTCTTTCCTTCATTTGGTGGTCAAGCGAATAAGGGCCGGATCCCGCCACCAGGAAAAAGAGCAGCAAAAGAAGCACCACAATGGAAATCCATAATTCAGAATTGAGAAAAGTAAGCCCGCGGGTGACATTCACAAAAAATACGGCACCGAATAATATCGGCAATTGGACCGCCACTGCAACGCGTGTGATAAGACCAATCGCAATGAGTATACCGCCCACCAGATGGGCAAAGGCTACATAGTGGACGGCTCCCCATGTATAGATTTGGATATGCGTTTCCTCGATAAGTTGCCTCAGGGCAGCGGTATCTGCCAGGAATGTGGCCCCTTTGAGAAAAATAACGATGCCCAATCCGATGCGGAGAATGTCCAACCACCGGGGATGATGGGTGTCGCCCCAATGTTCGATTCGTTGGATAAGATTCATCATTAACCTCCTTTCAGGTTACTATTAATACAGCAACAAAAAAGCCCGCTCTTTGTTTTAAGAACAGGCTTTTATATGAAAGGGTAATTAACAGCTTATTTGTTGATGTACATCACCTCTTTGGTTGCTTTAACCACGCGTTCAACGTTAGGCAACGCTGCCTGGAGCAACGTCGGCGCGTAAGGTAAGGGAACATCTGCTGATGTCAGCCGTATCACAGGCGCATCGAGGTAGTCAAAGGCATCCCGTTGCACCTTATAGGCAATTTCAGACGAGATGGATGCCAACGGCCATGCTTCTTCAACCACTACTAAGCGGTTAGTCTTTTTTACTGAATTGATAATGGCTCCATAGTCTATGGGGCGCACGGTCCGCAGGTTGATCACTTCGGCATCGATACCTTCTTTAGTGAGTTCTTCAATGGCGGGCAATACTACCCTCGGCAACATTTTACCGAAGGTTACAATGGTAACGTCACTGCCTTCCTTTTCGGTGTGAGCCTTGCCCAATTCCAGGTAATACTCTTCTTCGGGTACCTGGCCTTTATCGCCATACATCACCTCCGACTCCATGAATATGACCGGATCAGGGTCAATGATGGATTGTTTCAGCAAACCTTTCGCATCATAAGGATTGGCCGGCACCACTACTTTAAGGCCGGGGGTGTTCGCATACCAGTTTTCGAAATTTTGCGAGTGCTGCGCCGCCAATTGGCCGGCATTGCCCGTTGGCCCCCGGAATACAATAGGTATAGGGAACTGGCCGCCGCTCATCGAATACATTTTTGCTGCTGAGTTGATAACTTGATCAATGGCAACTAATGAAAAGTTAAATGTCATAAATTCGATAATCGGCTTAAGGCCGTTCATGGCTGCGCCGATGCCGATGCCTGCAAAGCCCAGTTCGGCGATGGGAGTGTCAATAACACGTTTGGGGCCGAATTCATCAAGCATGCCTTGGCTTACTTTATAAGCGCCGTTATACTCGGCAACTTCTTCGCCCATCAAGAAAATCGTAGCATCTTTGCGCATTTCTTCGCTCATGGCCTCGCGAAGCGCTTCTCTGAATTGTATTTCTCTCATCAGTTGTATGTCGTGTCAAAAAAATTTCAGCACGCAAACCTACTATAAATTATTGATATTTCTGACTCTTGGTTGTCAAAATTTTGTGTGTTAATGGTTCGTCAGCCGGTTGTTCCTGCAAAATTTTTCAGCCAGTGGTTCAGGTTGTCGATAGCCAGCCCAATCTGCCAGCTTGCTTTGTTACGGCGTTCTACATAGTTGGAAATGGCACGTACTTGCGCTGCTGGAATTCCTGCCTGCTGCGCCGCATATAATGCAGCGGCACCTTCCATACTTTCTGTTTGCGGGGCCAAACGCTTAAGGGTTATTTCTATGTGCTGTTCATGGCCATGCACGGTGTTTACCGTAATGCCCCGGCACTTCCGCAACGCTGAAACTGCGGTTTCTGCCGTGCTGTGGAACGTATGGGCTGCCAGTCCCATGGCTTCACTATCCAGAAAATGCTCCCCATCTTCGGCTCCTAATTCGGCAATGGTGTCCTGATATACATAAACGACCTCACCGAGCGCTATCGACCGGTCGAAACTTCCTGCTATGCCCACATTGAGCAACAGTTTATACGGTTTGGAGGCAAGTTGCCGCCCCAAGGCAAATGCTGTGGCAACCATCCCCACCCCCGTTATTATTGCTTCAAAACCTTGTCGCTGCTCCTCAGGTAATTGGAGGAAAGGCAAAATCTCCGCTTTTGTCGCTGCTGCAACCAATATATCCATCCAACGAATGTACGTAAAATGTATGGATTTGCTACTTTTGTTGTCCATGGCTTATCTCAGACTGCTTTTGCTGCCTTTTTCCGTTTTATACGGCTTTGCCGTTTGGGTTCGCAACCGATGCTACGATTGGGGTTGGTTCAGAAGCAGGTCATTTAATCACCCGGTTATTGTGGTGGGCAACTTAGCCGTAGGGGGGACAGGGAAGAGTCCGATGACAGAATACCTGCTCCGCCTGTTGCATGAGCACTATACGGTGGCTACGCTAAGCCGAGGGTATGGTCGCAAAACACGTGGTTTTTTCGAAGTAAGCCCACTTGACACGGCTGCTGATTGCGGGGATGAACCGCTCCAGTTCAAACGGAAATTCCCGCATGTTACCGTAACGGTGGGCGAAGATCGGGTAAACGGGGTGAGGCGGTTAATCCAAAGCGGTAAGGAAGTGGTTGTCTTGGATGATGCGTTCCAGCACCGGGCCTTGAAACCCGGGTTGGCAATTCTGCTCTTCGATTATCAACGTATGAAACGGCCCAAATGGCTGCTTCCGGCCGGCGACTACCGCGATTGGTTCAGCGAACGCCGCCGTGCGGATGTCATGATTGTGACAAAAATGCCTGGCACGGCTACTGAGCAGGATAAGGCTGATATCCGCCGTATGTTGCGTTCTAAACACAGGGACATTCCGGTGCTGTTTTCCAAAATCGGCTATGGTGCTATTGTACCGCTGTTTCCCGGAGAAGAGCGGGAAGGGATTACGTTGACGGCTCAGGTTTCGGTTTTGTTGGTTACGGGCATTGCTAATCCAGCGCCATTGCGGGGATATCTTGCCACACGGGCTGGCGATGTGGTGCAGCTCAGTTATCCGGATCACCATCAGTATACGAAGGCCGACATTCGGAATATGATCAATCGGTTTGAGGCAATCGCAAATCCGCATAAGCTCATCATTACCACTGAAAAAGATGCTCAGCGCCTGTTGATGCCCGAGCTTTCTGGCGCCTTGGTTACTTTGCCGATATATGTTGTGCCTATCCACCCGCTGTTTGACGGTAAGGAAGAGGAATTTTTCAGGCAATTGGTACTTACTTATTGTGCCCGCGTATTGGGATCATAACGGAAACTTAATCTATGCAAAACGACAAAAGACCGCGGCTTGCCATTGATATGGATGAAGTATTGGCCGACACCCACCAGAAATTTCTGGCGCTCTACCATCAGGACTACGGGATAGCGATGGATATTTATCAAGAACCGGGTAAGGAATTACATGAAAATCTGCCGGATCATCTAAGAGAGCAGTGGAAGGTTTATATTCACCAAAAAGGGTTCTTCAGGGATATTCCTCCGATGCGTGATGCTATCGAAACCGTGAAGGCTTTACAGGAGCGTTACAACGTTTATGTGGTTTCCGCCGCAATTGAGTTTCGGAATTCTTTAGAAGACAAATTGGACTGGTTAGACGAGCACTTCCCGTTTATTCCATGGACCAACATTTTGTTTACTGGAGAGAAAATTATAGCGGCTGATGTCATGATTGACGACCGTATAAAAAATCTGGCTCATTTCCAGGGACGGAAATTACTGTATACGTCGCCCCACAATGTACTGATTACGGGTTACGAACGGGTAAACAGTTGGCGAGACGTAGCCGAATTGTTACTTTGATTGGTTAAACTTTATTCTTCTTTGTTGGTCTTCTCTGTCATAAACTTAATTTTTAAGACATGAAACAAAAAATCTTATTCACGGTAGCCGTACTGCTGATGGCAGTGGGGTTATCTTTTGGCCAACAGCAACGGGGAGGCCGTGGGTTCGGTACACCTGAAGAGAATGCGAAACGTACCACCGAACGGTTAGCGGAACAATTAAAGCTCTCCAAGGCACAACAAGATTCGGTATATGCCTATACCCTTGAACAAGGAAAGGCGATGCAGCAGGCTTTTCAGGCCAACCAGAACGCGGATAGGCAGCAGATGATGGGTAAAATGCGGGCGCTGCGCGAGGAGACAGATGAAAAAATCCGTGCCGTGCTGGATGATAGCCAAAAGAAGGCATTTGAAAAAATGCGGGAAGAACAGGCAAGCCGCATGCGGCAAGGCGGCCGCCGTGGGGGCGGAAGCGGAAACAACGGCTAATAGCAAAAAACTAAGAGGACAATCGTTAAATGATTGCCCTCTTAGTTTTTTGTGGTTTTAGTAGTATTGAGTTCCTTCAGTTTGTTTTTAGTTTTTTCTGGATGTCCTGCACATAGGATTTAAACTTCTTGTCCGTCTCAATCAGGTCTTCCACCGTTTGGCAAGCGTATATCACCGTGGAATGATCCCGGCCCCCGAAAAACGCGCCGATGGATTTCAGCGATGTTTTCGTGTGGTTTTTGGCTAGATACATCGAAATCTGGCGCGCCTGTACAATCTCACGCTTCCTAACCTTCGATTTGACCATTTCCACAGGCACTTCGAAATAATCGCATACCAGTTTTTGGATATAATCCATGGAGATCTCTTTCTGGGTATTCTTAATGAAATTCTTCAACATGGATTTGGCCAGATTGAGATCGATTTCCTTTTTGTTCAGGGTTGCTTGGGCTAACAATGATACCATGGCACCCTCCAGCTCCCGAACGCTGTTGTCAATTTGATTAGCAACATATTCAATGACATTATCAGGTAACTCTATCCCATCCGTATACATCTTTTTCTTGAGGATGGCCATGCGTGTTTCGAGATCCGGAGCTTGTATATCTGCTGAAAGCCCCCATTTAAACCGGCTTAACAACCGTTCCTCCAAACCGGCCAGATCTTTAGGCGGTTTGTCCGATGTAAGAATAATTTGCTTATTGGATTGGTGCAGATGGTTGAAGATATGGAAGAAAATGTCTTGTGTCCGTTCTTTCCCCGCAAAATTGTGTACATCATCCATAATGATAACATCCATCGCTTGATAGAAGTTGACGAAATCATTAATGGTATTGTTTTTAAGGGAATCTACAAATTGCTGGCAGAACTTTTCGCACGATACGTAAATGACGAGTTTGTCGGGCAGGTTGCGTTTTATTTCATTCCCTATGGCCTGTGCCAGGTGGGTTTTGCCTAAGCCCACGCCCCCGTATACCATCAGCGGATTGAATGATGTGCCGCCTGGTTTGCTTGCTACCGCATAGCCTGCCGACCGCGCCAGACGATTACACTCGCCCTCAATAAAGTTATCAAATGTGTAATGCTGGTTCAACTGCGGATCAACCTGCAGCTTTTTGAGCCCAGGAATTACAAACGGATTCTTGATGTCTTTATTTAGGGCTACAGGTATCGGGATTGACTGCTTTTTAGCTTCGGCCCCATTACCGCTTGAAGGAATGTTGGTGGTGTATGGGTTGCTTGTGGAGGATTTTTCCACTACAATATTATATTCCAACCGCCCGTTTTCCCCTAAATGCTTCTTTATGGTCTTGCGTAATAACCCCACATAATGCTCCTCCAGCCACTCATAAAAAAACAAACTCGGTACTTGAATAGTCAAAACGTTGCCTTCCAATCGTACGGCCTTCACAGGCTCAAACCAGGTCTTATAACTTTGTGCCGGAATATTGTCTTTGATAATCTGAAGACAGCTATTCCATACACTCGTGCTCGTTTTTTCCATTCGCTATTTCTTAATAAGTTGATTTACAATAAATGACCGAAAAAATGTTGATAACTTCTCCGTGAAACGAAGATGGCAAAAAAATATCAGCTAAAAAATTAAAAATAAAAATATCAAATACGATTTTGAAAATCAGCAAGTTGCACTATTTTTTGTGTAAAATTATAGCGCAAAATGTATGGCTTCAAAAATTCTCAACAATGGTGTTGGCAGTACCCAAAATTCTATTTTTTTAGGTGAAATTGGTCCTTATGCAGAGGGTATACGGCGCGGCTTTGAGGCGATCCAATTGATCGCCAGTACAGCTATTAATATCGTCAGTCCCATTACTTCCCGGGTTTCTTCTATCCAAGGTCGGTCTGCCTTCATGCTTTTCACTAAATCCTTGGCCGGGTGGTATTGAAACCAATCAATTACCCCTTGTTTGAAAAATAGAAAATAAAGAATGAACAATAGATAAACGAAAATTCCGGCACCGTAAGCACGGGGCCGGCAGCGGCCTTTGGCGGCTTCATAACATAGCCAAGCCCCGTACAGGTAAAGCGGGATCCAGATATATGGATCTGCATCATTGTATTGAACGGCCGCGCTGATTACAAATAGGATACAGAATGCAATATTGAACAGTTTCATTTTGAGGTAACTTAGCAAACCAAACTTAACAAAAAACGCGAGAAATTGTGAACGATAAAAAAATCCAAACTTTTTTCCGGTTCTTTGTCGTTATCAGTAAGAGAGTGCTGGGAGTGCTTGAGTCAATCAGGCTGAGATCACATCCCCGAACCTGATCTGGACAATGCCAGCGCAGGAAAAGCACATCGGTACAGCGAGAGTTGTACAAACCCTATTCCGGCTATGGCTGGAATAGGGTTTTTTGCTGGCGTAGGTTTTAGACTTCGGACGTTTCGTAAGCACTCATGGGCGGGCAAGCACAAATTAATGTTCTATCACCTTGTGAGTCGTTAACACGCCCAACAGTTGGCCAGAATTTATGCTCCCGCACAAACGGAAGGGGGAATGCTGCTTGCGACCGAGGGTAAGGCTTGTCCCATACATCGGCACTTACCATGGCCACCGTATGAGGGGCTCCCTTCAAAAGATTATGTTGCTTATCCGCTTGTCCTGTTTCAATGGCCGTGATTTCTTCGCGAATGGCAATGAGCGCATCGCAGAAACGGTCGAGTTCTGCCTTCGATTCCGATTCCGTAGGCTCTACCATCAAGGTCCCGGCTACGGGGAACGAAACAGTGGGCGCATGGAAGCCATAGTCCATAAGACGCTTGGCGATGTCGCTCACCTCCACGCCGGAGGCCTTAAAGGCGCGGCAATCCAATATCAATTCATGCGCACACCGTCCGTTGGCACCGGCGTAAAGTACCGGATAATGATTTTGCAGTCTTTCCTTGATGTAATTGGCATTCAGGATAGCAAAGCGAGTAGCGTTGGTAAGTCCTTCGGCACCCATCATGGCAATGTAAGCGTGGGAGATTAACAAGATGGATGCCGACCCCCAGGGTGCGGCAGATACCGCGCTGATGCCCTCTGATCCGCTTACTTCGATCACTGCGTGGTTCGGCAGGAAAGGCACAAGATGCTCCGCTACACCGATCGGCCCCATGCCCGGTCCTCCGCCGCCATGCGGAATACAGAAAGTCTTGTGGAGATTCAGGTGGCATACATCTGCTCCAATCAAACCGGGGCTGGTAAGCCCTACTTGGGCATTCATGTTCGCCCCGTCCATATAGACTTGGCCACCATAATGATGAATAATATCGCAAATCGTTGTAATAGGCTCCTCAAACACTCCATGCGTAGAAGGATAAGTAACCATCAACGCAGAGAGATTCGCTCCATGCAACTCCGCTTTGGCCCTCAGATCCGCAACGTCGATATTGCCTCGCTCATCGCAATTGACCACAACCACTTTTAACCCGGCCATGCTTGCTGAGGCCGGGTTGGTTCCATGCGCCGATGCGGGAATAAGCACCACATCACGATGACCTTCACCACGGCTCTCGTGGTAGGCGCGTATCACCATCAGCCCGGCATATTCGCCCTGCGCGCCGGAATTCGGCTGGAAGCTCACCTTGGCAAATCCGGTGATTTCGCACAGCCACTGGTTCAGTTCGTGGATAACTTCCATGTACCCGCCAACTTGGTCGGCCGGTGCGAACGGATGCAAATTGCTGAACTCCGGCCAAGTAACCGGAATCATTTCCGTAGTAGCATTGAGTTTCATGGTACATGAGCCCAACGGAATCATTGAATGGCAGAGCGAAAGATCTTTAGCTTCCAATGATTTGATATAGCGAAGCATCTCGTGCTCGGAATGGTAGTTGTTGAACACGGGGTGCGTTAGGTAATCCGATGTGCGTTGTAAGGCCCTCGGAATACCGGAAGAAACAGGTGCAGCAGCCACGTTTACATCACTGATAGTTTTGCCTTTTAGTTTCGCAAAAATGCCTACCAGCGTTTCGATGTCTTGGTATGTTGTGGTTTCGTCAATGGAAATGCCGGCAATGGTGCCTTGATAATGAAGATTGATGGCTTGGTTGAGGGCCTCGGCACGTAGCGGCCCTGCCAATTCTCCAAGTTCTATTCGCAGCGTATCGAAATATGTGCGGTTGAGCTGGGTATATCCTAACTGGCGTAGCGAGCTATCCAGCAATGCCGTCAGATCATGTATGCGTCCAGCAATATTTAAAAGTCCTTTTGGGCCATGATAAACCGCATAGAAGCCTGCCATGATGGCCAAAAGGGCCTGCGCAGTGCAGATATTGGAAGAAGCTTTGTCCCGGCGGATGTGCTGTTCGCGGGTTTGCAGCGCCATACGCAATGCATATTCGCCATTTGAATCCACAGTTACCCCGATGATACGCCCGGGGATATTTCGCTTGTACGCTTCTTTAGTGGCAAAATATGCTGCATGGGGCCCTCCGAAACCCATGGGAATACCGAAACGTTGGGTCGACCCAACGACTACGTCGGCTCCCCATTCGCCGGGCGGCGTGAGCAGGGTAAGGCTGAGCAAGTCGGCCACGGCGCATGTGGTAATTCCTTTGTTGTGGAGCCGTTCGGCTAAATCCCCGAAATCAGCGATGGTGCCGTCAGCACCCGGATATTGTACGAGCGTTCCGAAAATGTCGTCGTTGTCCGGTATTTCTTCCGGACTGCCCACGAGCAGCGTGATCCCGTATGACTGGGCCCGCGTGCGCAACACATCAAGGGTTTGCGGATAAATATTGCTGTCAACAAAATAAGTGTTTGCATTTTTGTTTTTACGGAGACCATATTGCATGAACATGGCTTCTGCAGCCGCGGTGGCTTCGTCCAGCAATGAGGCATTGGCGATTTCCATGCCAGTGAGGTCAATCACCATAGTCTGGAAATTCAGTAATGCCTGTAGGCGTCCCTGTGCAATTTCGGCTTGATACGGAGTATATTGGGTGTACCAGCCCGGGTTTTCAAATACGTTCCGCTGGATAACGCTCGGGAGAATGACATCGTAGTATCCCTGGCCGATATAGGATTTAAAAACCCTGTTTTTGGCCGCGACGGTTTTCATCCGGCGTAAATAAGCTGTTTCTCCCATGGCAGTCGGGAGCGCTAACGGCCTTTTCGTCCGGATTTTTGCCGGAACGGTTTCATCAATAAGTTGATCCAAGTGCTGGAGACCCAATGTATCCAACATCGCTGCGGTTTCATCGGCGCTGGGACCAATGTGCCGCTCTTCAAATTTTTCCTGAAAATGTACTTTGCTCATGAGGGTGTGCCACTACCGGGTGCAGCCATGGTGATTGATGTCAAGCAAGCGGTAGTTTTAGGCCGCAAAGATACGGAATTTACGCACAACAAAAAAAGCCGCACGGAGGCGACTTTTATATGGCGTTATGGAAACTGTACAGCGAACTAGGCCAGAATCCTTACCGGCTCTTCCAGCAACGATTTAAGCGTTTGTAGGAAAGCAGCCCCTGTTGCACCGTCCACCACGCGGTGGTCGCAACTAAGGGTCAGTTTCATGATATTTCCAGGCACCACTGCGCCGTTTTTCACAACCGGCACTTGCTGTATGCCACCCACGGCCAGAATACAGGCATCGGGTGGATTGATGATGGCGGTGAACTGATCGATGCCGAACATGCCAAGGTTTGAAACCGTGAATGTGGAGCCTTCCCAGTCTGAAGGCTGCAGTTTTTTGGCTTTGGCACGTTGTGCAAAATCTTTCACTTCAGCCGATATATGGGATAGGCTTTTTCCGTCGGCAAACCGTACCACAGGCACCAGCAACCCCTCATCAACAGCCACGGCTACCCCGACATTGACATGCTCATTATACCGGATTTTATCGCCTAACCAAGAAGCGTTGACGGCCGGGTGCTGCTTTAATGCCACCGCGGCAGCTTTGATAACCAGATCGTTGTATGACACTTTCAGTGGAGCGACCTCGTTAATTTTGGTGCGCGCAGCGATCGCACTGTCCATATCCACCTGGATAGTAAGGTAGAAATGCGGTGCCGTAAACAAGCTCTCTGAAAGGCGTCTGGCAATGGTCTTCCGCATCTGTGTAACAGGTTTTTCCGTATAGCGCTCCTCGCCAACGAATTGCGGGATGCTGATGGTGGCGGCGGCAGGCGTTTCCGCTGCTGCGGGAGCCGGAGCGGAATCCGCAGCGGGCTTAGCAGCAGGTGTGTAGGATTCGACATCCTTTTTAATAATCCGCCCGCCATCGCCCGATCCTTTAACCTCATGCAGGGAGATGCCCTTTTCTTTGGCTATCTTGCGGGCCAACGGAGAGGCTTTCACACGGGCGTCTTCCGATGTTGCATTGGCCTGCGAGTTTTCAGAAGCCTGCTGCGCAGGTTCGGCGCTTTTCTCCTCCTTTTCCGTTGGTTTTTCTTGTTTTTTGGGTTTTCCGTGCTGTTTCAGCAATGGAGCTACATCGGTGCCTTCTTTGCCAACAATGGCAATAATATCATTAACCTTCGCCGCTTGGCCCTTTTCCACGCCGATATATAGCAATGTGCCTTCTGCATAAGCGGTCACCTCCATTGTCGCCTTGTCGGTTTCCACATCAGCAATGACATCGTCACTCTTGATGGAATCGCCTACGTTGAAATGCCACTCGGCAATGACACCTTCGGTCATGGTATCGCTTAACAGGGGCATGGTGATGACGGTGGCGCCCAAAGATTCGGGGGTTACTTCATCATCTTCGCTCTCGTCGGTCTCTTCTGTGGCCTCCGGAGCTTCTTCGGCCTTGTCGCTTTCAGCGCTCTTTGATTCTGTGGCGGTATCCTTGCTGTCTTTTTTGTCGGTGCTCTCGCCCGCTAACAGCGCTTGGTAATCCTCTCCTTCTTCGCCCAATACGGCTATAACCGCATCTACAGGCACCGCTTCACCCTCTTTAGGGCCTATATATAATAATGTTCCTTCCTGATAGGACTCAAAATCCATGGTGGCTTTGTCGGTTTCCACCTCCGCTATCAAATCGCCGGAACTGACCTTATCGCCTACTTTCTTGTGCCACTTGGCGATCACCCCTTCAGTCATGGTGTCGCTCATTTTAGGCATTTTTACTACTTCAGCCATGTTGTATTGCGGTTAATACTTACTTAAACGTTAGTTAGCTACTTCTAATATCAATCAGTGATAAATGGATAATCTTCCTGCACGTATACATCTTTGTATAGTTCGTCCGGCTCGGGATAAGGCGATTCCTCGGCAAATTTGACACATTCGTCGATGGTCTTCTTTACTTCGGCCTCCACTTCGGCAAACCACTTTTCATCGGCGTATTTCTTTTCAGCGATGGTTGCTTTGGTGGTAATTAACGGATCACGCCCTTTGTATTCTTCCAGTTCTTCTTTGGTCCGGTACTTTGCCGGATCCGACATGGAGTGTCCCTTGTAACGGTAGGTGCGCATTTCCAGGAACGTAGGGCCATCACCTCGTCGGGCGCGCTGTACAGCCTCGTCCATTGCGTTATGTACAGCTACCACGTCCATGCCGTCTACCGGTGCGCTGGGCATGTCAAAACCAAGGCCCATTTTGTAGATATCAAGCATATTGGTAGTACGGGCTACTGACGTCCCCATGGCATATCCATTGTTCTCACAAACAAAAATTACAGGCAGTTTCCACAGCATAGCCATGTTCAACGCTTCGTTGAATGCGCCTTGCCGCACAGCTCCGTCACCCATGTAACATACGCACACATTGTCTGTTCCGTTGTATTTTTCAGCAAACGCAATGCCGGCGCCAAGCGGTATCTGGCCGCCCACGATGCCATGCCCGCCCATAAATTTATGTTCCTTACTGAAGAAGTGCATCGACCCACCTTTGCCCTTGGAGCACCCGGTTGCCTTACCAAAAAGCTCAGCCATGGCTGCATTGGCAGAAACGCCTTTAGCAAGTGCATGAGCGTGGTCGCGGTAAGCGGTAATCATCGAATCCTCGGGGCGTAACACCGACATGGCCCCGGCCACTACGGCTTCCTGACCGATGTAAAGGTGACAAAATCCCCTTATTTTTTGCTGTCCGTACAATTGTCCGGCCTTCTCTTCAAATTTACGCATGAGCAGCATGGATTTATACCACTCCAAGTAGGTCTCTTTTGTTATCGGTGTCGAACTCATTTCAAAGTGTTAGAATACCAAATTTTTGGAAGGCAAACTTAGATAAAATTGTTGTGATATGCAATTTACGGTGATGGCATTCTGCAATTTGGTTTGTTTCCGACAGTTGCCTATCGGTATTCGTTACAAAGTGCAGTGATTTTGTCCTCAGCAGTCTGTCGTTAGCGCGTTCGGTTTGCGTGCTGCTGATGCGCTCGCTGTGCTTAAGCTCTCCATTGGCTCTTGTTCTCATTCCGGTCAAAGTTAATAGTGGTTTAACAGGGGGTTGTCTAATCATCATCAATATCCTGTTAACAGTGGCAAAGCCGCAGCGCAAGTCATAAGGAGAGCCATAATTGGGGTAACGGATTAGCTATTCCCCGATAGCATAATACTTGAATCCGATTTTTCGGAGATAATTGCCGTCCAGGAGCTTTCTTCCGTCAAAGATGAAAGGGGGCTTCATCATGCTGTCTTTGATGCGTTTCCAGTCATAGGTTGTGAACTCATCCCATTCGGTGAGCAGTGCGATGGCATGTGCGCTGTTAGTTGCCTCATACGGGTCGCTGGCCACGGT